>CANLUS010000043.1 GCA_947494325.1 uncultured Flavobacteriaceae bacterium | reverse complement strand
ATGACTAATGAATAAAAAAACTTTTGCTAACACCGTGTATAATTAATTGCTACGGAATTCCTTCGCAGGAATTCACTCGAATTAATTAACTTCGTCGTACGTCGGAAAATCCTAACGGATTTCCCGCAACTAACCATACACAAACCGATGGAACACATTCGCCAAAGGCGAACTTTAATTACTACGTGCTACGCACTCCTGTCC
>CANLUS010000042.1 GCA_947494325.1 uncultured Flavobacteriaceae bacterium | reverse complement strand
TGCCGACATCTAACCGCAAACTTACTAAGGCACTTTGGATGCTAGCAAGACCACCAGACTTCGAAATTCTTAGCCTTATTATTTTTATTAAATGTAAGAAATATTTTAAAGCAATTAGGACGTAAGCAATGAATTATAGCCTTTGTTAGGTTTATGTTATAACGATTAATTTTTTACACAACGAACACAGTTATATGTTTTTTTTGATGCTTCCCAACG
>CANLUS010000041.1 GCA_947494325.1 uncultured Flavobacteriaceae bacterium | reverse complement strand
AAAATTTGTTGATATTTGCAGATCCGAAAATAAATAAACTACACACAACAACGTGTATAATTAATTACTACGGAATTTCCTCGCGGGAAATTCACTCGAATTAATTAACTTAGCTCTACGTCGGAAAATCCTAACTGATTTTCCGTAACTAACCATACACAAACCGTTGGCAACAATATAGACTAACCAATCAAAACTCAATAATATGGAACGTAAAGATTTC
>CANLUS010000040.1 GCA_947494325.1 uncultured Flavobacteriaceae bacterium | reverse complement strand
AACCGTTACAGGCAATACCAAACTAAATGAATAAAGAAGATTTCAAAAAAATATGGTTGAAAAGTGAATTGGATAGCTGGACGGAGTTTCCTTTTGAACAAATTGAAAAATCTAATTTGAATAATGAAACCATAGAATTTTTAAAAAACGGATTTCCCGAAAGTGCGGCTCCTTTTTTAGGGTTTGGTTTAGATAGTTATGACGGTAAATTATATAACATATTTGATTATTACAATGAC
>CANLUS010000039.1 GCA_947494325.1 uncultured Flavobacteriaceae bacterium | reverse complement strand
ACAGTAACAATCGCAGTAGATAGCTTTAATAACCCAACGACTTGTTCAGGAACAGATGGTAGTATTGTATTATCAGGGTTGGCTTTAAGTACAAGTTATGATGTTAGTTATATATTAGATGGAGGTGCACCAGTAGTAAGTACGATTAGTAGTGATGGATCAGGTTCATTAACGATCGGTGGATTAGGAGAAGGAATATATACATCGATTACTGTAACGAATGCAGGTTGTACTAGTAATGGAGTAAGTCAGACTTT
>CANLUS010000038.1 GCA_947494325.1 uncultured Flavobacteriaceae bacterium | reverse complement strand
GCACCAATTTAGATAGCCCGGCAAACGGTGTAACTAATGTTGCCGTTGATACTAATATCTCTTGGGATCTTGTATCGGATGCTACAGGATATAGAATTTCAATCAACTCAACAAGTGGCAACAACAACATCACCGATTTCGACAATGGAAATAGCAATAGTTACAATCCTCCTGTTGATTTCGATAATGACGATGTGGTAAATGTAACCATCACTCCATACAATGCCACTGGACCTGCAACTGGATGTGCAAATGAGAGTTTTACTATAGTTGCTGCCGCT
>CANLUS010000037.1 GCA_947494325.1 uncultured Flavobacteriaceae bacterium | reverse complement strand
ACGAAAACAGTTGATGATGCTACTCCGGAGGAGGGTGATACAATTTTGTATACGATTACCGTTACGAATAATGGGCCAGCTCAGGCGACTAATGTTAGTGTAGATGATGTATTACCAGCAGGAGTTACAGCTACAGGAACGAATACCCCAAGTCAAGGAAGTTATGACGGTACTACATGGACTATTGGAACGATCAATGATACGGCTAATGCAACATTAACAATTGAAGCCACAGTAGATGTAGGTACTGCAGGAACAACGATTACTAATACAGTAACGAATGTTACCT
>CANLUS010000036.1 GCA_947494325.1 uncultured Flavobacteriaceae bacterium | reverse complement strand
AATACAGTTGCCAACAACGGCTATAATTCATTGTGGCGGAATTTTCCACGGAAAATTCCTACCTTTAAATCATCGCTTGGTATCGGCGGAATGGTCCAAGCGGACAATTCCACAACGAAACCATAGCCAAACCGTTAGCAAAAATTAGAAACAACCGATATGAATAAAATAATTCTTACATCAATTAGCATAATTTTCGCTTTCAATTCAATTTTCGGACAAACTAACGAAGAAAAATACGCAGAAGACGTAAAATCAGTTGATGCAATAATAAATGCATATTATGATGTTGT
>CANLUS010000035.1 GCA_947494325.1 uncultured Flavobacteriaceae bacterium | reverse complement strand
TCCAATAATGGTCCAGCTCAGGCAACCAATGTAAGTTTAGATGATGTATTACCAGCAGGCGTTACAGCTACAGGAACGAATACACCAAGTCAAGGAAGTTATGATGGTACTACATGGACAATTGGAACAATAGATAATGGAAACAATGCAACCTTAACTATTGAGGCCACTGTAGATGCAGGAACAGCAGCAACAACGATTACCAATACAGTAACAAATGTTACAGCTGATCAAACAGATAGTGATGTGACTGCCGATGACTTAAGTGAATCAATCACAGTTGATGATGGAACGGACCTGGCAATTACGAAAACAGTTGATGATGCTACTCCGGAGGAGGGTGATACAATTTTGTATACGATTACCGTTACGAAT
>CANLUS010000034.1 GCA_947494325.1 uncultured Flavobacteriaceae bacterium | reverse complement strand
GACGTTGAGCTAAGTTAATTAATTCAAGTGAATTCCTGCGAAGGAATTCCGTAGTAATTAATTATACACGTTGTTACAGGCAGTTTTTTACTCTATTTCCGCTCTTAAATTTTCAATTTCAGAATCCCAAAAACTCGATTCCACGTAATAATGAGGGTTTAATTTTTCAAACTTTTTTTCCAACTCTTTTAAGCTCTTTTCGGTGAATTTTCCGTCGAAATATGCATCTTCGCCTAATTCCGAATTAACATTATTGATAAATTCCCGATAGAGTAGAAGTGAACTGGCCAATTCAAATATGTTTTTATTCATAGTTTGAATTATTTCAAAACCTTGTTCATGGTCAAGAAGTACAATTTTATCATTCTCAGACGAATCAAAGCAAACTGGATTGCCAGCGCCATCAGATCCAAAA
>CANLUS010000033.1 GCA_947494325.1 uncultured Flavobacteriaceae bacterium | reverse complement strand
AATTCCGTAGTAATTAATTATACACGTTGTTGTGTGTAGTTTATTTATTTTCGGATCTGCAAATATCAACAAATTTTAAAAAGGAGAGTCGATGATTACAACTCGTACAAAACTTGTCTTTCATTAGTTTTATATCTGAATACTCCTTTACAATATTGAAATCCTTAAGTCCAAGTCTTTTTCCTTTTTCAAATCCGAAATACTCAGAATCATATGATCCAAAGTCCACATCACAAAAATTGCAAAGCACGAGCCTTTGGCCAAAATACATCTCGTATTCCATGAATTTGTGGTCTTTGTAATGATTTAATTCAGATTTATCCCCACCACAGTCCATACAAGGAGTTACATCTCTTTGAATCAATTCCGAAAAACAAATAGGGCAATTATTCATTCAGTCTTCAATTACACACAAC
>CANLUS010000032.1 GCA_947494325.1 uncultured Flavobacteriaceae bacterium | reverse complement strand
AGAACTTTTTTTAGATTCCATTTCGCAAGTCCAACTATCTATCCACCATCTTCCATTTTCGTAATGAAGTTGAATACTATTCAGTCCTCTAATATTAGATTCAGTTTTTGGGTCAGTTCGTATTTCAAATGCACTCCAGACTTGTGCAATATTTCCATATTTACTGACTTTTCTTTTAAGTTCCTTTTCGTAAAAATCCTCTTTAGGTGATAATCCGATTGGTATATATTCCGCTTCAAGAGTATGTGATTCCGCTTTTCCATTTTCGTCCAGTCTTGTTATAACAGCATTTTTTGAATGAATATATTTATCTCTTTCAAATTCCCAAGGTTCACTACTCGAACCTGAAACAACATCATAATATGCATTTATTATTGCATCAACTGATTTTACGTCTTCTGCGTATTTTTCTTCGTTAGTTTGTCC
>CANLUS010000031.1 GCA_947494325.1 uncultured Flavobacteriaceae bacterium | reverse complement strand
GCTGTGTCACTATTTGGACAACTACCTGCTGTCGTATACGTAACGGTATAGGTTCCCGGAGTCGATGCACTAACATCAATCACTCCTGTACCGGCTGTAATACTAAGACCCGCTGGGGCACTAAAGGTACCACCACCTAATCCTGTAATCGTTGGTGTTGGGTCACTATCATCTACACAATACGAAGCCGCACTATAACTGAAACTTGCATCATCTAAAGCAGTAATCGTTACACTTGCTGTGTCACTATTTGGACAACTACCTGCTGTCGTATACGTAACGGTATAGGTTCCCGGAGTCGATGCACTAACATCAATCACTCCTGTACCGGCTGTAATACTAAGACCCGCTGGGGCACTAAAGGTACCACCACCTAATCCTGTAATCGTTGGTGTTGGGTCACTATCATCAACACAATACGAAGCCGCACTATAACTGAAACTTGCATCATCTAAAGC
>CANLUS010000030.1 GCA_947494325.1 uncultured Flavobacteriaceae bacterium | reverse complement strand
TAACCATCACTCCATACAATGCCACTGGACCTGCAACTGGATGTGCAAATGAGAGTTTTACTATAGTTGCTGCCGCTCCAACAGTACCTAACTGCACCAATTTAGATAGTCCGGCAAACGGTGCAACTGATGTTGCCGTTGATACTAATATCTCTTGGGATCTTGTATCGAATGCTACAGGATATAGAATTTCAATCAACTCAACAAGTGGAAACAACAATATCACCGATTTCGATAATGGAAATAGCAATAGTTACAATCCTCCGGTCGATTTCGATAATGGCGATGTGGTAAATATAACCATCACTCCATATAATGCCACCGGACCTGCAACTGGATGTACAAATGAGAGTTTTACTATAGTTGCTGCCGCTCCAACAGTACCTAACTGCACCAATTTAGATAGTCCGGCAAACGGTGCAACTGATGTTGCCGTTGATACTAATATCTCTTGGGATCTTGTATCG
>CANLUS010000029.1 GCA_947494325.1 uncultured Flavobacteriaceae bacterium | reverse complement strand
AAGTACCATATTAAACAAGTACCTGCTCCTGCTCCATCGAAGTCTACGCCTTCTACTGCTGCTAATGTTGGTGGTAAGCCTAAGATCTTTCCTGTATCATCTGTAATAACCCAAGTACTATTGCTTCCAACTCCTGTACCATCTAAGGTAATACCCGATACATTATCAACCTGACCATCTACAAAGAACTCAAATGGACCACCACTGATCTCTCCCGCCTCTGGTTGACTGCGTACAACTGTTAATGGATTTGATAAATCAAAATAACCTTTTAAATCATTCGCATTTAAGCCCATCTCTGCACCTTCTAATCCATCTTCATATCGTAAATACCATATCAAACAAGTTCCTGCGCCTGCTCCATCGAAGTCTACACCTTCTACTGCTTCCAACGTTGGTGGTAATCCTAAGATCTTACCTGTATCATCTGTAATAACCCAAGTACTGTTGCTTCCAACACCAGTACCATCTAAGGTAATACCTGATACATTATC
>CANLUS010000028.1 GCA_947494325.1 uncultured Flavobacteriaceae bacterium | reverse complement strand
GTGGATGACCAAAAAATAGCTTCTGGTTGTCGTTGAGGCATACCCTTAATTTTATGTTTTTTCAGTGGTTGATTAGGAATGGCATTAAACAGACTTTTATTTGTTCCAATACCTGTATTCCATAATTGACTTTTGCTTTTTAAATGTTGTCCAGCAGAAGCTATTCCACTATAAAGATTAGCTAATGAATACCATTCTTCATCACTTGGTAAATGCCATCCTTGAGGGCAAGCTTTAATAGCTTCCAAATACATATATTGACGCCCATATAGGTCACAATTAGTCTCAGAATTATCAAAACAACGGGATTTTTCAATATCGTATTTTAAATTTTCAGACATCCAGGTCATGGTCGATTGAGAACCGTCAGAAAGATTCATTGTATAAACAACGAAACTATAAACATTACCATCACGTTGATCTTTAAAAGAACCTACTTCTTGAGCATTGGAGAAAAATACAGAATTGAGCAAAAAGAATATAAATATTTTTTTCATAGTAGTTATTATTAAACCTAACGGTTTGGCTATGGTTTCGTTG
>CANLUS010000027.1 GCA_947494325.1 uncultured Flavobacteriaceae bacterium | reverse complement strand
AACTAACCATACACAAACCGTTGGCAACAATATAGACTAACCAATCAAAACTCAATAATATGGAACGTAAAGATTTCTTAAAAAAGTCTGCAATCGGAATTGGAGCATTGTCAATTATTCCTATGATTAATGCATGTAAATCCGAATCAAAGAAGGAGATTATCAACGAACCTTCAAAATCAGAAGTTACAGAATTACAAAAACCCAAAATTGTTAAAGAGAACGAGGGAAACGAATTGAATGTTTTGGGAGACAATCAAAACATTAAATTGACAGGTGAAGACACCAACGGACAGTACACCTTAATTGAGCAAAACAATGAACCTGGAATCGGAATTCCACCACATGTTCATGAAAACGAAGATGAGGTGTTTCAAGTTTTAGAAGGACAAGTTGAAATGAGTGTTGGAGATAAAATGACTACATTGAATGCTGGTGACATTATTTTTTGTCCAAAAGGTGTTCCTCATTCATGGAAAGTTGTCGGAGAAGAAAAAGCCCGAGCCATGTTAAGCATTTTTCCAGCTGGTTTAGAGGGAATGTTTAAGGAATTATCGGAATTACCTGTAGGGCC
>CANLUS010000026.1 GCA_947494325.1 uncultured Flavobacteriaceae bacterium | reverse complement strand
GTAGACTTCGATGGAGCAGGAGCAGGTACTTGTTTAATATGGTACTTACGATATGAAGATGGATTAGAAGGTGCAGAGATGGGTAAAAACGCCAATGACTTGGAAGGATGTTTTGATTTATCGAATCCGTTGACGGTAGTTAGAAAGCCAAAGCCAAATGCAGGAAAGATTGCAGGAGGACCATTTAACTTTTGTGTAGATGGATATGCAGATAATGTATCAGGTATTACCTTAGATGGTACTGGTGTTGGAAGCAACAGTACTTGGGTTATTACAGATGATACAGGAAAGATCTTAGGCTTACCACCAACATTAGCAGCAGTAGAAGGTGTAGACTTCGATGGTGCAGGGGCTGGTACTTGTTTGATATGGTACTTACGATACGAAGATGGATTAGAAGGTGCAGAGATGGGCTTAAATGCGAATGATTTAAAAGGCTATTTTGATTTATCAAATCCATTAACAGTTGTACGTAGTCAACCAGAGGCGGGAGAGATCAGTGGTGGTCCATTTGAGTTCTTTGTAGATGGTCAGGTTGATAATGTATCAGGTATTACTTTAGATGGTACTGGTGTTGGTAGCAACAGTACTTGGGTTATTACGGATGATACAGGAAAGATCTTAGGCTTACCACCAACGTTGGCAGCAGTAGAAGG
>CANLUS010000025.1 GCA_947494325.1 uncultured Flavobacteriaceae bacterium | reverse complement strand
CAACGAAACCATAGCCCAACCGTTGTAAGCAAGCCCAAAAATCTAGAAATGTTTAATATATTCAAAAAATTAAAAGAAACTGGATCGAAAATTCCTAAAAGGATTTCCATAATGAGAATGGAAGATTACCACACTCATTATTTAGGAAAAACGAATGATGGAAAATTATTCTTTGGATCTGAAACATTTGCTAATAAAAAACCTCATTGGGAATTTAAACCTGAATTACAAAGCAAAAATCGAATTGACCTAGCAATATTGTATTTATTTGACAAAAAAGGTCGATTTATAGAATCTAAACACTGGTTAACTGATTTAGACGAAGAGAGAGCGAATACTAGTAAAAAACTAGGGGAAATGGTTGCTGACTTAGGAAAAGTTACTTTTTGTAATATCAAAGTTGAAACTTTTGAGATTAATATTGACGGAATAAAGTGCGGATTAATTCCTAATGAAGAATCTGAAAGTATTGACTTATATCCAAGTAATACAATCTCGTTTCAAGAACCTTGGAATGGAGAATATTACACTTAAAAAAGAAAAAGCCAGCTTACAACAACGGCTATAATTCATTGCGGCGGAATTTTTCTCCGAAAATTCCTATCTTTCAACCAACGCTTGGTTATCGCGGAATGGTCCTAGCGGACAATTCCACAACGAAACCATAGCCAAACCGTT
>CANLUS010000024.1 GCA_947494325.1 uncultured Flavobacteriaceae bacterium | reverse complement strand
AAATCTATATCCCATAGTAAAAAGGCCTCATGTGTGCCACTATTGAAATTACCTAAATTGGTCGTCGTATAATCATAGGCATAGCCGATTCGTAAACTTGGTGTCACCCCAAAATTGATCAAGGCTCCTATAGAATCATCTAATCGATAATTCAACCCTAACTCTAACCTATCATTCATCAAAAAATTAGCCGAAACATCTACCGATAACGGTGCT
The DNA here is from genome assembly GCA_947494325.1 of uncultured Flavobacteriaceae bacterium. GTDB lineage: Bacteria > Bacteroidota > Bacteroidia > Flavobacteriales > Flavobacteriaceae > Aureibaculum. The sequence continues at coordinate 617 of CANLUS010000024.1, read as the reverse complement.
CCCGAAACAGCCTTAACCATAGTCGATGGCTTGAACTTTAAATTATCTGATAAATCAAAAACATAGCCACTCGTAAAAAAGAAGTGGGTTTCCTCTGCAGCACGTGTGATAAAATTACCACCTTTCTCAAAATGTACCGTCTGTAAAATATTCGGAACAGACAAACCTGCATAAAAACGCTCATTGTAATAATATGCTCCAGCTCCTATATTAGGAAATGTTCTACTCAGATTCTCACCAAACAAATCATCCAAATCATTCTGTGGCAACTCAATATCTACTAAATTAGCATTAAACAACGTTACACCTCCCTTTAACCCAAAAGCCAATCTACCTTCTTCCGATGTTGAAATAGTATACGAAATATCTGCATAGATATTCTGCTCCTTAACTGGACCTATCTCATCCGCTATTACCGAAAAACCTGCCCCTAAATTACGACCTACAGGCGCATGAATCGACATGGTAGCTGTATTTGGCGCCCCATCAATTCCAACCCACTGGGCACGACCCAAAATCCCTATACTCAAGGTACCGCGTGATCCTGCATATGCCGGATTCACAACATTCATATTGTACATATATTGCGTATACTGCGGATCTTGTTGACTATATCC
>CANLUS010000023.1 GCA_947494325.1 uncultured Flavobacteriaceae bacterium | reverse complement strand
GATGTTAGTGCATCGACTCCGGGAACCTATACCGTTACGTATACGACAGCTGGTAGTTGTCCAAATAGTGACACAGCAAGTGTAACTATAAATCCATTACCAACAATATCTGTAACATCTGCTCCGACATGTTCGTTAGATCTATTAACTTATTCCTTAGAAGTCACAGTAGATGGTGGCACAGTTGTAAGTACTGCAGGTACCGTAACAAATACTTCCGGTAATATATGGAGTATTACTAATATAAGTGCAGGAACTAATATAACGTTAACAGTTACTAATGCTAATGGTTGTGTAAATACTCAACTAGTTACCGCTCCAAATTGTAGTTGTCCAGTAGTGAATGCTCCAACAAGTGGTGGAGATGAAGAGTTTTGTACCGGTGATGCGATACCGACATTAACTGCAAGTGTACTAGCTGGAGAAACAATAGATTGGTACGATGCAGCTTCAGGAGGTACTTTATTATTAAGCAATAATACAAGTTTTACACCAGGATCAGCTGGAACGTATTATGCAGAGGCACGAGTTATCGCAAGTGGATGCACAAGTGCAACACGTACAGGGATTGCTTTAATAGAAAATTCATTACCAAATGCACCGCCTATTACGGGTACGTCTGCAGTTTGTATTGGTGATACAATTACAGATTTAACAACTGCAGCAAGTGGAACTATTGTATGGTCTTCTTCAAATACGGCTGTGGCAACAATAGATTCAAGTACTGGAGTTGTGACCCCAGTATCGACAGGCACAACAAATATAACTTATGTGGTTACAGATGGAAATTCTTGTAGCTCAACAAGTGCAATATTTACAGTAACGGTAAATTCTTTACCAACATTAGGATTAACTAGTAGTAGTGATCCAACCACATGTTCAGGCACCGATGGTAGTATTGTCTTAGCGACAACAAACTTAGCAGATGGTAG
>CANLUS010000022.1 GCA_947494325.1 uncultured Flavobacteriaceae bacterium | reverse complement strand
AGGCTAAGAATTTCGAAGTCTGGTGGTCTTGCTAGCATCCAAAGTGCCTTAGTAAGTTTGCGGTTAGATGTCGGCACAGCAGACAGCGCAAAACCACCTAGTCACAACGAAACCATAGCCTAACCGTTGGCAAACATTTTGATAAGTCGAATACATATGAAAATTATTACTTTGATCCTATTTATAGTTTCTTTAAACGTCTTTTCTCAAGAAAAGGGAATATCAGATTTGGAAAAGCTAAAGCAAGATTTAACTTCTGAAGTAAATAAACTAAATGATTCTTTAAAAAAAGTTGATATTCAAATAGCAGTCCTTAAATCTAAAGAAATAAAAAAAATGGTTTCAGATTCATCTTTAGTTTCTATTGCGAGGGAAGGCGCATACATAAAAAAATCATCAAACCTTATGGGCGAAATAATTACCAAATTGAAAGAAAAAAAACAAGTAGTTTTATTGGATTATTTTGATGGATATTTTGGTGTTTGCACAGATTCGATTTGTGGATATATGAGTGAATTATGGATTGAAAAGAACGAAAAAATACAGAAATTTATAAAAGTAAAAAAGCAAGAACAAAAGGAACTAGAAAGATTAGAATACGAGAACAAAATTAAGTTGATAAAAGGCGAATATGCTAAATTAGAGAAAAAGTATATTAAAAAATACGGACAGAAGACATACAATAAACTAAAAGAAGGATATTATTGGACTGGAATGAATCGAGAAATGGCGACAATCTCATTGGGTAGTCCCAAAGATATAAACAGAACTGTTGGTTCTTGGGGAGTACACGAACAATGGGTGTACGACGACATTTATCTATATTTTGAAAACGGCCGATTAACTTCATATCAAAATTAAAAAACGATTTGCCAACAACGGCTATAATTTATTGCGGCAGAATTTCCTAAACGGAAATTCTTATCTTGCAATGATGGCTTGGTTCTCTCGGAATGTCCTAGCGGACGATTCCGCAACGAAACCATAGC
>CANLUS010000021.1 GCA_947494325.1 uncultured Flavobacteriaceae bacterium | reverse complement strand
GTTCCTGTAGCTGTAACGCCTGCTGGTAATACATCATCTAAACTTACATTGGTTGCCTGAGCTGGACCATTATTGGATACTGTTATTGTATACAAAATAGTATCGCCCTCTGCCGGTGTTGAATCATCTACAGTCTTGGTAATTGCCAAATCTGAGTTATTCTCTACTACAATATCCTCACTCAAGTCATCAGCTGTGATATCACTATCATTCTGATCTAAGGTAACATTCGTTACCGTATTGGTAATTGTATCATCACTGGTGCCTACATCTACAGTGGCCTCAATCGTTAAGGTCGCATTGTTACCATCGTCTATCGTACCTATTGTCCAAGTAGTACCATCGTAACTTCCTTGACTTGGTGTATTCGTTCCTGTGGCTGTAACTCCTGCTGGTAATACATCATCTACACTTACATTCGTTGCTCTTGCTGGACCACTATTCGTTACTGTAATTGTATACAAGATCGTATCTCCCTCTGCCGGTGTTGAATCATCTACAGTCTTACTTACAACTAAATCTGTATCGTTATCAACTACGATATCCTCACTCAAATCATCAGCCGTAACATTACTATCCGTTTGATCTAAGGTAACATTCGTTACTGTATTGGTAATCGTTGTTGCTGCTGTTCCTGCATCAACGGTAGCTTCAATAGTTAAGGTTGCACTCGCACTATTATTTATTGTACCTACTGTCCAAGTAGTACCATCATAACTTCCTTGACTTGGGGTATTCGTTCCTGTGGCTGTTACACCTGCTGGTAATACATCATCTACACTTACATTGGTCGCTTGCGCTGGCCCATTATTCGCTACGGTAATTGTATACAAAATCGTATCGCCCTCTGCCGGTGTTGAATCATCTACCGTCTTACTTACAACTAAGTCTGTATCATTATCAACAGTAATTGACTCACTTAAATCATCAGCAGTTACATCACTATCAACCTGATCTAAGGTAACATTCGTTACTGTATTAGTAATCGTTGTTCCTGCAGTACCTACATCTACTGTGGCTTCAATTGTTAATGTTGCATTAGCCGTATCATTGATCGTTCCAATAGTCCATGTAGTGCCATCATAACTTCCTTGACTTGGGGTATTCGTTCCTGTAGCTGTAACTCCTGCTGGTAATACATCATCTATACTCACATTAGTCGCCTGAGCTGGCCCATTATTCGTAACGGTAATCGTATACAATATTGTATCACCCTCTGCCGGAGCAGCATCATCTACCGTCTTACTTACAACTAAATCTGAATCATTCTCTACAACAATATCTTCACTAAGGTCGTCTGCAGTCACATCACTATCCGTTTGATCAGCTGTAACATTTGTTACTGTATTGGTAATTGTTGTTGCTGCTGTTCCTGCATCAACAGTCGCTTCAATAGTTAATGTCGCATTGGCGGTATCATTGATTGTTCCTATCGTCCATGTTGTACCATCATAACTTCCTTGACTTGGTGTATTCGTTCCTGTAGCTGTAACGCCTGCTGGTAATACATCATCTACACTTACATTGGTTGCCTGAGCTGGACCATTATTCGCTACTGTAATCGTATATAAAATAGTATCGCCCTCAGCTGGTGTTGAATCATCTACAGTCTTGCTAATTGCCAAGTCTGAATCGTTCTCTACTACAATATCCTCACTCAAGTCATCAGCTGTGATATCACTATCATTCTGATCTAAGGTAACATTCGTTACCGTATTGGTAATTGTATCATCACTGGTGCCTACATCTACAGTGGCCTCAATCGTTAAGGTCGCATTGTTACCATCGTCTATCGTACCTATTGTCCAAGTAGTACCATCGTAACTTCCTTGACTTGGTGTATTCGTTCCTGTGGCTGTAACTCCTGCTGGTAATACATCATCTACACTTACATTCGTTGCTCTTGCTGGACCACTATTCGTTACTGTAATTGTATACAAGATCGTATCTCCCTCTGCCGGTGTTGAATCATCTACAGTCTTACTTACAACTAAATCTGTATCGTTATCAACTACGATATCCTCACTCAAATCATCAGCCGTAACATTACTATCCGTTTGATCTAAGGTAACATTCGTTACTGTATTGGTAATCGTTGTTGCTGCTGTTCCTGCATCAACGGTAGCTTCAATAGTTAAGGTTGCACTCGCACTATTATTTATTGTACCTACTGTCCAAGTAGTACCATCATAACTTCCTTGACTTGGGGTATTCGTTCCTGTGGCTGTTACACCTGCTGGTAATACATCATCTACACTTACATTGGTCGCTTGCGCTGGCCCATTATTCGCTACGGTAATTGTATACAAAATCGTATCGCCCTCTGCCGGTGTTGAATCATCTACCGTCTTACTTACAACTAAGTCTGTATCATTATCAACAGTAATTGACTCACTTAAATCATCAGCAGTTACATCACTATCAACCTGATCTAAG
>CANLUS010000020.1 GCA_947494325.1 uncultured Flavobacteriaceae bacterium | reverse complement strand
AATTGAGCAAAAAGAATATAAATATTTTTTTCATAGTAGTTATTATTAAACCTAACGGTTTGGCTATGGTTTCGTTGCGGAATCGTCCGCTAGGACATTCCGAGAAACACTAGCCATCATTGCAAGATAAGAATTTCCGTTTAGGAAATTCCGCCGCAATGAATTATAGGCGTTGTTATGTGCTGGCTTTATTTTTCTTTTAGTTTTTCCTTTCCTTTAAAGACATTACTAATTTCAAAATAGTAGACTTTCGTTTCTCCGTTTTCATCCTCAACTTCCATTCGGTCACAAATTCCTCCGTCTATTCTTTGAGTTTTTAATTCAACACCGAGCATATTTAAAATGAAATACTCTTCAGATATCTGGATAACAGGCCAACCATTTTCGCAAGATTTTCCGTCTCCATTATTTACTATTGACCTTAAAAGTCCGAATTGGATTGTTTTATATTTTTCCGCATTAATTGAGTCTCCAACTATTTTATAAGTCTGTCTCAATATTTTTTGTGCAGTCATATTTGTGTAGTCAATACTCAGCATTTTTTTCGTGGTAGAAATAATACTGTCGAATTTCGATTCAGACATTTGACGATACATTTGTTTTTTCAAATCTCTAAATTCAGAACTTTTTTCAGATGCAATTTTGAATTGATTACTTTCTATAAAACTTTCTCTAAATGATTTATAATCAATATCAGTTTTTCCATTCTCAAGCATTTGCACTGTTTTACTGTAATCATCGTTAAATTCAGGAACCTTAATTTCCGTTTGTCCAATTACAATCGTGAAATTAAAAAGAAGTATTACGGTTATAAACCAATGTTTCATCATAGTTCAGAATTTTTTTTCAGCTTGCACATAACGGTTAGGCTATGGTTCGTTGAGGCTAGGTGGTTTTGTGCTGTCTGCAGTGCCGACATCTAACCGCAAACTTACTAAGGCACTTTGGAAGCTAGCAAGACCACCAGACTTCGAAATTCTTAGCCTTGTTATTTTTATTAAATGTAAGAAATATTTTAAAACAAGTAGGACGTAAGCAATGAATTATAGCCGTTGTTACCAAACGTAATATTTTTCCATTCAAATTATTCTCAAGCTTTCTTTTGAGGTTTATCTGATAAAATTCCCATTAGCAAAATTCCAAGTCCGACGGCGAGTGTAATTCCACCAACAGTTCCGTTGAAAAAGAGTCCAACAAGTCCCACAAGTATAATTCCTCCCGCAACAATCATTAACCCTAAATCTCCTTTTTTCTTTTTATTATCTGTCATGTTTCTTTATTTGTTTTTTCGAAAGTGCGATATGTTTGGTAACGGTTTGGCTATGGTTTCGTTGTGGAATTGTCCGCTAGGACCATTCCGCGAGAACCAAGCGATGGTAGAAAGGTAGGAATTTTCAGTGGAAAATTCCGCCGCAATGAATTATAGCCGTTGTTGTGCGTAGGTTTTTATTCTGATTCTGTTAATTCTATTTTATTCGGTTTTTCTGGAAATCCGATTAATTTCTTTTCAACGATATACATTTTAGTATCTCCATCAGTTAATTTAATACTATCAGTTTTTCTTTCATATTTTCCGAAATAAAGTCCAGTTGTCGAGCCATTTGGTTGATTAGTCATATCCGAAATAGAGAAGTAATCGGTCTTTTTCGACAGACTAATTTCATAGTTTTTTTTCCCAATAACAAAGTCAAACCGTTCCGAAATTCGGTCGTCATAATTCAGAAACCACAGATTCCAGATTCCGAAAAATATTAAAGGACAAACAAAGGAATTTATAAGGAAAAGATTCGATAATTTACTTTTAAAAAAGTTTAGAAGAATTCCAATTATTATATTCAATACAAATAGAATAGGGACAATGATAACAATTCCAATTGATACACTTGGGTCAGGCTCCATTTGATAAGTCCAAAATCCAAATAGAATAATTTGAAGGACTAAAAGTCCAATTCCGTATTTAGTTACTTTTTTAGAGTTCATTTTTCAACTTACGCACAACGTGTTTGTGTATGGTTAGTTGCGTGTTTCAGCAACTAATTTAGTAAACAAAAACGAACGCGAGAAAATTCCGAAGGAATTTTCCAAGTAGGCAACGACCAAAGCAATTAATTATACACGTTGTTGTGCTTTCGTTATTTCTTGTTAGAAGCTAAAAGATTCAAAACCAATTCGGTTTGTTGCAATACATCGTTTGTTAATTCTAGGTACCTTGAAATGGTGTAACGTTCTTGTCCCAAATAATTCGATAAATCTCTTGGTAAATCATTTACTTTTACATCTTTCCATAGGAGTTGGTGTGTTTTATTTTTACTCAAAGGACTTCCAAATTGTGGATATTTACTTCCAAGGTTTAGCATAAAGTTAAAAAGGTAAGCTTTATTACCATCTTGTACAGTTTGCTCAAAAGTTTGAAGTCGATTTAGTTCCATAAGTTCTTTTCTTAAATCTTTATCGAACAAATCAATTTTCCCACTAGATATGAGTAAATTAAAACTGTTGGTATTGTAAACATTGGTAACTCTCATTCCAATAAGTTCGTTATTTAAGAGTCTAAGATAACTTTCAAGATTATTAAAATGACCATTTGTAAGACTGTCGCCAAGTGAGTTAATCCTTTCAATTCTGAGATTATTTCTTAAAAGTCTATCGTTAATTTGTATGGTGTCTTTTGTGTAATCATTAGTCAAGGCTATTTTGTATTCGTCTTTAAGCGCTTCTTTTTTTGTGTTTTCATTCCAATTATTAATCTGAAGCGCAATTAAAATTCCTATCACAACGAGTAAAATTTCACCTATTGCGTATTTCAAGTACTTTCCGGTTTTGTTTTCACTCATAAGGCTATAGCGAATTTTTCTGAAGAATTTTATCATTGGTTAGCGGTTTCTGATAATGAAGCACAACGGTTGGGCTATGGTTTCGTTGTGGAATTGTCCGCTAGGACATTCCGAGAAACACTAGCCACCATTGCAAGATAAGAATTTCCGTTTAGGAAATTCCGCCGCAATGAATTATAGCCGTTGTTGTACCACGTTATTTCGCAAATTTATTTAAGTCGTTTCTAATTTCTTCTAAATGCTCTTTATACTTAGATTTTTTCTCCTCATGTTTTGTTTTCATCTTCAATAAAAGTTCTTTATATTTTTTCAGTTTTTTATTAAAAACTTCTTCGGAATCAGAGTCCTTAAAATCGAGCCCTTCCATTTCTTGAAAAATCGAATACGATTCTGTATTAAGTTTGTCAAAAAATGTTGTGTCAATTTCATAGAACATGTGAATATGATGGTGCTCAAGAGTTTTAGGATTTAAGGTTCTTTCAGCAAGTTTTTCTATTATCGATTGAGTCGACTCGGAAAGTGGTCCAACAATCCCTCTTTTGATTTGAATATCGATCTGGTGAATCATTAGCCCGAGTAGTTCCAATTGCTCATAGTAAAATTCAGATGTCTTTTTTGCTGCCTCCAACTTTTCGGTCCAATAGGCTTTTTTTATTTCTTTCCGATAACGCTTATTTTCTAAAAAAGTATCAATTATTGTTTTGATTATAAACCCAGCGGCTGTAAATGTAGTAGCCAAGAAAAACATTGTTACTTCAAGGTTTTCCTTTAATGCGTCAAAAATACTTTTCATTATGATTGAATGGCTTTAATGTGGTACAACGGTTTGTGTATGGTTAGTTACGGAAAATCAGTTAGGATTTTCCGACGTTGAGCTAAGTTAATTAATTCAAGCGAATTCCTGCGAAGGAATTCCGTAG
>CANLUS010000019.1 GCA_947494325.1 uncultured Flavobacteriaceae bacterium | reverse complement strand
AGTAAGTTTGCGGTTAGATGTCGGCACGGCAGACAGCACAAAACCACCTAGCCTCAACGAACCATAGCCTAACCGTTAGCGCAAATATGAAAAAGAAAAATATTCTCATAACTATTCTACTTTTAATCTCGTTAAAATCCTTTTCATGTGATTGCGACGATAATAACGCGACTCTTGAATTCTATGCTTCCAAATATGTATTCTCAGGTGCAATAATTTCAAAGGAATATGCAAAAGACAGTCTGACCTACAAAATCACATTTCAAGTTTTTAAGCATTATAAAGAAGGAGATTCTCCGAAAAAAATTGAGTTTACTTTAACTTCAGAAAAAAGATTTACTGGACGCTGGACATCTTGTGATTGGAATGCTAATATCTATGATCAATGGCTAGTTTATGCTTATATATATAAGGGAAAACTAAGATTTAGTGGAATGTGCTCAAATTCACAACCTTTAGGGCGTGTTAATTCGAGAGAGCAAAAAGCGTTGGATAATGGAAATTTGTTTAATATTCATGATTTTGTTTATGAACACGAAAGAGATTTTAACTATACAAACCCTATTACTAATGTTGATAATATTTTGATCAATGGTAAGGTAAAAAAATATACTAAACCATATATTAGATTTGAGTTATTAATAAGTAAAAAAGGAAAATTAAAAGCAGTAATGAATTCTAAATACTCAAGTTCAAATTATGATTCTGTCTATGGTTTAAGAAAGAAACCAAAAGCTAAAAACATGAAGCCACAAACAGAATTTGAGAAAGAAGCTTTAAGGTTAGTTAAGCAAATAAAAAAATGGGAGATTAAAAGACATAAGCAAACAAAAGAAGCCGTCCCTTACATAAAGGATTTTTTAATCAGCTTTAATCAAAAGGAAAAACGATGGAAGTACGAAAAATAAATTACTTGCGCTAACAACGGCTATAATTCATTGTGGTGGAATTTTCCACGGAAAATTCCTACCTTTCTACCATCGCTTGGTTCTCGCGGAATGGTCCTAGCGGACAATTCCACAACGAAACCATAGCCCAACCGTTGTAGCCAATTAAAAAAAACCTATGAGTATATTTAAAGTCTTAGAAGACAAAATTAAAATTGAATCTGAGAATTTCTCAGACTATCTTTCAGATAAAAAAGGAGACATTTTAAAAGGGTCTGAATTTATGCTCTATGCACTTTCTCAATCTTTTCAAAATAAAACAATGGAGGAGATTGATTTAGGAATTGTAGATAGTTCTTATAAAGGGGAAACCTATGATTTTGGGATTGATGCAATTTATATTACAGGATCAAAAGATTTTATTGAAAATTTAGAGCAATTAGAATCATATAATGAAGATACAAAATTTATTATCCATTTGTTTCAGTTTAAAAAAGGTACAGGAGTATCTCAAGGTGATCTGCTAAAATTTAAAAACGGAATTGATAAAGTACTTATAAATGAAGACATCGCTGATAGTGATAATCTTTATTTCTATAATAGAATGCTTGCCTTAAATGAAATAAAATCATCTCTTTATCAAGATTTCACACCTGATAATATAAAAGTGGTTTGTCATATAGCATTTGGCGGTATTGAAAAAAACATAACTTCAGATCCTCTGTTAGTTGAAGAACTCTCAAATATTCAAATTTTATTACAAAATAATGGGTTTACTAACAACGAGATAAATATTCTTGATTGTCAAAAATTAATAAAATCTTCAAGTGATGAACAAATCATTGACATTATAGAATATGAAAAAACATTCAAGTATATTACTGGATCATCTAAATCTGACAAATTGAATGGTTATATTTCGATCTTAAAAGGAAAAGAGATTGCTGAATTGGTTAGAAAACACCAATCATCAATATTCGAAGCTAATATTAGAGATTATTATAAAAGAAGTGGCTTAAATAGCAAAATTACAGAGACTAGTTCTAGTGATGAAGAAGCAAAATTCTTTTGGAGTTTTAATAATGGTCTAACAATGACCTGTAATAAAGTAGATGAACTTCCAAATGATAAATACAAACTCTATAACTTACAAATTGTTAATGGATGTCAAACATCAAATGCTATTTACCAAGCGGTAAAAAACAAAGAACGAGTTGATGAATTAAATCTAAAGAAAGCCGGAGGAGAGGAATTAACAAAAAAAGAAACTGAGGAATTAACATCAAAAGAAAATTTGCAGTTCAATGATCAAACAACAATTCTTGTAAAAATTATTGAAACTAAAAGTGATGATCTAGTATACAAAATTACTGAGACAACAAATTCTCAAACTCCAATTAAAGCATTTTCTTTAAAAGCAAATGATGATATTCAAATGTTAATAGAAGAATATCTAGTTAATAATAACATTTGGTATGAGAGAAGAATTAACTTCTACAAAAATAAAGGCAAAAAAAACATTGTAAATATTCAAAAGTTATTTCAATTATTTACTTCTCAAATATTATTAAAACCTTCCCAAGTTAAAACTAGACCAAAATCAATGTTCATTGCAACATACGATAGCGTATTTCCGTCACCAGAAGTGGAAACTATGAATTTTTTATTCTATTTAATCCCTATTAAAGTTGATCTTGCTTTAACTCAAAAAATTAGACAAGTAAGACGTGATGAAGAAATAACGGACAAATATCAACTTACAATGCTTTCATATGGTAAATTACATTTTGGATGTTTTATTCTAAGTTCAATTCTTAAAAAAGAATATGGCAAAAAAGGTATAGTGAAAAATTCCGATAAGTTACTTGACGAGTTAGAAAACAATTTCGATATTCATTTTAATGATGCTTTACTAAACTTCGAAAAAATATTGAAAGCTTCTGCTGGTAACAGAAAGGAATCGATTGTTACAGGAGTAAGAAAAATTGAATTAGACAATCGTATAGCGAAGTTTGTAATGAACAGAAATTAAATAACTGGCTACAACAACGTGTATAATTAATTACTACGGAATTCCTTCGCAGGAATTCACTCGAATTAATTAACTTGCCAATACGTCGGAAAATCCTAACGGATTTTCCGCAACTAACCATACACCAACCGTTAGGGTACATTAAATAATGAATAAAAACTTCAAAATTCTCTCATCTCGTTGGTTCATTTTTGGGCTTTTTATTCTTTTGCTTAATGATTTTATTCTAAAAGAACTCTATGGTAATTGGATAACTGGAAAGCTCTCGGATTTTGCGGGATTATTTATCTTTCCACTCTTCTGGTCTGCATTAATGCCAAAAATGAAAACAAAAATATTCTGGATGACGGGAATTACCTTCATCTTTTGGAAATCTCATTATAGCCAATCATTGATCGACGATTGGAATAGTCTAAATCTAATGACCATATCAAGGGTTGTTGATTATTCAGATCTTATAGCTCTTACAATACTTCCCGTAGCATTTCGATTCGAAAACCTAAAAGGAAGGGCTTTAACGGTAAAATTATCTCCCATAATTCCCTTACTCCTTTCAGTGTTCGCCTTTCTAGCAACAAGTAGACCAAAACAAGAATGTTTTAATGAATATGATGGTAAGTATAACATAGCCCATTATTCTAGAGATAGTTTAATAAATGACTTAAAACAATCGGGATTAAGCGTAAACTTCACGAAATACAATAATACTAGATATGATAATGAACATTCGGAAATTGACAACCTTAATGATTCAATATCAAACTTAGTTCTAATAATAGGAGATTTTAACGAAAAGAATAAAACAGTTGAAGTTTCACTTGGCTGTTGGGGAATGAAAAATATGGTATTAAGGGAGAATATGAGTTCTAAAGAATTAGATAACGAAAGGGAATATATCAAAAGAATTTTTGAAGAGTTAGTGGTTGAAAAAATAGAAAAAAACGTACCCTAACAACGGCTATAATTCATTGCGGAGGAATTTTCCTCCGGAAATTCCTATATTGCAATGAAGGCTTGGTGATATCGGAATAGTCCTAGCGGACGATTCCACAACGAAACCATAGCCCAACCGTTGTAAGCAAGCCCAAAAATCTAGAAATGTTTAATATATTCAAAAAATTAAAAGA
>CANLUS010000018.1 GCA_947494325.1 uncultured Flavobacteriaceae bacterium | reverse complement strand
AGGTAACATTCGTTACTGTATTAGTAATCGTTGTTCCTGCAGTACCTACATCTACTGTGGCTTCAATTGTTAATGTTACACTGGATGTATCATTGATCGTTCCAATAGTCCATGTAGTACCGTCATAGCTTCCTTGACTTGGGGTATTCGTTCCTGTAGCTGTAACTCCTGCTGGTAATACATCATCTATACTAACATTAGTCGCCTGAGCCGGCCCATTATTCGTAACGGTAATCGTATACAAAATTGTATCACCCTCCTCCGGAGTAGCATCATCAACTGTTTTCGTAATTGCCAAATCTGAATCGGTTTCAACTGGAGTTATGGCTGTATCCGTTTCGGCAGTTGTTATCTGATCTGTAGTAACAGAAGCTGTATTAACTAGATCCAATCCTGCTGCAAAATCAGTCGCAGATACAGAATAGTCTATAGTATACGTCCAAGTTTCTCCTTGATCAATCACATTTACAAGGCCTAAGTCTCCTGTAGGACCCGTAAGGGTTCCATTAGCACCATTAGGAAGCAGATCGGTTATGGTAATATTTGTTAAATCAACATCACCGTTATTCTCTAATGTAATTGTATAATTTAATGTTTGTCCTATAGCGGTTATAGGATTAGGCCCACCTGATTGCGTTTTCGTAACTATTAAACTAGGTGTACAACCCGGGGCAACTAAATTTATTACTGAGCCATTAACTACATCACAAGTGGTTATAGCATTACGGACTCTTACAATATAGCTTCCCGCCACTAAACCATTGAATATATTGGAAGCTTGATAGTTTGTACCTCCATCTATACTATATTCTAAATCACTTCCTGTAGCAGTAATGGTAATAGTTCCATCATTTAGAGTTGGACAACTTGCCGTGGTAGGATCCGTAAATGTTACGTTTGTAATTACCGGTAACGGATTTTCATTTACAATTATTTGCGTTCTAGTATTACTTATACAATTTGTGCTTGTATTTCGAGCTTCAGCGAAATAATTTCCTGGAGTTGTTGGCGCATAATTTATAGTACTCGATACTAACAAATTTCCTCCTGTAGCAGCGTCATACCAATCGACTGTTTCTCCTGAACCAACAGTAACCGTAATTGTAGGAATAGTATCTCCGGTACAATAATCTAAATCCCCAGAACTTATTGGAGCTGAAGGTGTAGGTTCTTCTGTTACGACAACTTCCGAAGTCACTGTTGTTCCACTACAACTCACTTCATATGTATAGGTTCCTGCTCCTGCTAATACCGGACTCCATGTTCCTCCGGCTGTCGGAGTCCCTCCTAATTGAGCAAATAATTGAGCTTCCGTCAAGGTATCACCAGTACAAATTGTTAAGGCCCCGTCAGTTCCAGCATCAGGTTGCAATTGTTCTGTAACTGTAATCGTTGCCATAGCATCGGTCGTACATGGACTTGTTGCTAAAATCGTGTATGTATACACCCCTGCACCTGCTAATGCTGGACTCCAAGTTCCACCGACATCTGGCGCTCCGCCTAAGGCCGCAAACAATTGTGCATCTGTAACTGTTTCTCCCTCGCAAATTGTCAACGTATTATCCGTTCCTGCATTTGCCTGAGTTTGTGCTGTTACTACTACTTCAGATGTTACAGTTGTGGCACCACATGTTACTTCATATGTATAAGTACCCGCTCCGGCCAATACTGGACTCCAAGTTCCTCCTGAAGTAGGAGTACCTCCTAATTGTGCAAATAACTGCCCTTCTGTTAGTGTATCTCCTGCACAAATGGTTAATGTACCATCAGTTCCAGCATCTGGCACTGCAACTTCGGTTACAACTACTACTGCCGTGGCATCTACAGTACAAGGTGCAGTTGTATTTACAGTATATGTATATGTTCCAGCACCTGCTAAAGCTGGAGACCAATTTCCTCCGGCATCTGGCGAACCTCCGAGAGCGGCAAATAATTGGGTATCCGTTACTATTTCACCTGCACATATCGTGATTGCTCCATCAATTCCGGCATTCGGTTGTGGTTGTTCTATAACTGTTATCGTTGCGGTCGCGTTTGTTGTACATGGACTAGTGGCTAATACAGTGTACGTGTATGTACCAGCACCTGCGAGTGCCGGGCTCCAAGTTCCACCCGCATCAGGCGTACCTCCCAAGGCCGCGAACAATTGGGCATCGGTTAATGTATCTCCTTCACAAATAGCCAAAGAATCATCGATTCCTGCATTGGCTTGAGGCTGTTCTGTAACAACGACCTCAGAAGTAACAGTTGTTCCACCGCAGCTTATTTCATATGTATATGTTCCAGCACCAGCTAATACTGGACTCCATGTACCTCCTGAAGTTGGAGTTCCTCCTAATTCTGCAAATAACTGTGCTTCTGTTAAAATATCTCCTGTGCAAATCGTTAATGCACCATCAAGACCGGCATCTGGGGCAGCCACTTCGGTGACAACAACCTCTGATGTATCATCAACTGTACATGGACCTATCGCGGTAACTGTATAAGTATAGGTGCCACCGCCTGCCAAAGCAGGACTCCAAACACCACCTGCATCTGGTGTACCTCCTAGGGCACCAAATAATTGTGCATCCGTCAATGCATCTCCCGCACAAATTGTTAATGTTCCATCGATACCTGCATTTGGTTGCAATTGTTCAATTACGGTTACAGTTGCGGTAAATGTTGATCCCGAACAGCTAACTTCATAAGTGTAAATTCCGGCTCCCGCTAATGCAGGACTCCACGTACCGCCAGCGGTCGGAGATCCTCCTAAAGATGTAAATAATTGGGCATCACTAACCGTGTCACCCTCACATATTGTTAAATTACCATCTGATCCTGCACTTGGCACTAATTCTTCAGTTACTAAAACAACATCTGAATGTGTACAATTTGTAACAGTATCTGTAACTGTTAATGTGTAGGTACCTGCTGAACTCACAATTGGTGTTGCTGTAGTTGCTCCACTATCAATTATACCGTCTGCTGTTGTCCAAGCATATGCTATTGCATTTACTCCTGTACTTGCCGTTCCGTCTAAAGTAACTGTTGTTATCAAACATGTTATTTCTGATGTAGCACCAGCTTCAGCTATTGGATTTGCATTTACGATAATATCTATCTGTGTAGCAACACTTGTACAACCTGCAATGGTTTGAGTAACATATACGGTTTCATTACCAACTGTACCAATTGGTGTATATGTGGCATCGTTATCGACAACTGTGGTTAATCCAACATCACTATACCAAGTAAATGTTGCTCCTACACCACCTGTTGCGGTTATATCTAAAATAGTATCACTTTCACAGTAAGCTGATGGGCTTACAGCAGTTGGAGCTGATGGGATACCTGGATCACTAAGCGTAACATCGATATCTGCTACACTTGTACAGCCTGTTTGAGTTACGGTAATATCATTATATGTTCCTTGTCCTAGTCCACTAATCGTTCCTACATTACCTACAACAACCATTGTTAAGTTTCCTGCTGTTGACGATACAGTATAACTACCATCTGCTAAGTTTGTTGTCGCTAAGACAATACTACCATCGGTGCCTGAACATGTGGTTGGATCACTACTACTGGTTAATCCTAATGTTGGGATTGCTGGATCACTAAGCGTAACATCGATATCTGCTACACTTGTACAGCCTGTTTGAGTTACGGTAATATCATTATATGTTCCTTGTCCTAGTCCACTGATCGTTCCTACATTACCTGCAACAACCATTGTTAAGTTTCCTGCTGTTGACGATACTGTATAACTACCATCTGCTAAGTTTGTTGTCGATAAGACAATACTTCCGTCTGTGCCTGAACATGTGGTTGGATCACTACTACTGGTTAATCCTAATGTTGGGATTGCTGGATCACTTAAAGTCTGACTTACTCCATTACTAGTACAACCTGCATTCGTTACAGTAATCGATGTATATATTCCTTCTCCTAATCCTCCGATCGTTAATGAACCTGATCCATCACTACTAATCGTACTTACTACTGGTGCACCTCCATCTAGTATATAACTAACATCATAACTTGTACTTACAGCCAAACCTGATAATACAATACTACCATCTGTTCCTGAACAAGTCGTTGGGTTATTAAAGCTATCTACTGCGATTGTTACTGTTGCTGGATCACTAAGCGTAACATCGATATCTGCTACACTTGTACAGCCTGTTTGAGTTACGGTAATATCATTATATGTTCCTTGTCCTAGTCCACTGATCGTTCCTACATTACCTGCAACAACCATTGTTAAGTTTCCTGCTGTTGACGATACTGT
>CANLUS010000017.1:2500-5520 GCA_947494325.1 uncultured Flavobacteriaceae bacterium | reverse complement strand
TAAAAAAAATCTAAAATTTCTTTTGTTGAATGGATAAATGTGTTGTACATTTGCACCCCGTTATTGGGGTATGTAGGAGAGATTAGTTCATTGGATATTTTTGGGGGTTGTGAGTAAAGATAAAAAAAGATTATTTTTTTCTTGTTAGTTAAGAAATAGTTATTAGATTTGCAGCCGCTAAGAAATTTAGTGATGTTCATTAAGGTATTTTGGAATAATTAAAAAGATTAGCTAGTTCGATTCTAGCGTACTTACAAGTTTTGGTGTTTAGCATCAAAAATGTTGTTTCGGTTTGACTGAGACAGTTCATTGAAAAATTGAAAAGATTGACAGCGTAAAATAGAGTAAGAAACATGTTATATTTTCGGATATAATGTTTAAATTTTTTTGAGAAGCTCATCATCGTGAAAGATATTTAAAATTTATACGATGGAGAGTTTGATCCTGGCTCAGGATGAACGCTAGCGGCAGGCTTAACACATGCAAGTCGAGGGGTAACAGGAGGTGCTTGCACTTCGCTGACGACCGGCGCACGGGTGCGTAACGCGTATACAATTTGCCTTATACAGGGGGATAGCCTTTAGAAATGAAGATTAATACCCCATAGTACATTAGAATCGCCTGATTTTAATGTTAAAGATTTATCGGTATAAGATGAGTATGCGTTCTATTAGCTAGATGGTAAGGTAACGGCTTACCATGGCAACGATAGATAGGGGTCCTGAGAGGGAGATCCCCCACACTGGTACTGAGACACGGACCAGACTCCTACGGGAGGCAGCAGTGAGGAATATTGGGCAATGGAGGCAACTCTGACCCAGCCATGCCGCGTGAAGGAAGACGGCCCTATGGGTTGTAAACTTCTTTTATAGAGGAAGAAACCCTCCCACGTGTGGGAGGCTGACGGTACTCTACGAATAAGCACCGGCTAACTCCGTGCCAGCAGCCGCGGTAATACGGAGGGTGCAAGCGTTATCCGGAATCATTGGGTTTAAAGGGTCCGTAGGCGGGCAATTAAGTCAGAGGTGAAATCCCACAGCTCAACTGTGGAACTGCCTTTGATACTGGTTGTCTTGAGTTATATTGAAGTGAGTAGAATATGTAGTGTAGCGGTGAAATGCTTAGATATTACATAGAATACCGATTGCGAAGGCAGCTCACTAAGTATATACTGACGCTGATGGACGAAAGCGTGGGGAGCGAACAGGATTAGATACCCTGGTAGTCCACGCCGTAAACGATGGATACTAGTTGTTTGGATTTATCTGAGTGACTAAGCGAAAGTGATAAGTATCCCACCTGGGGAGTACGTTCGCAAGAATGAAACTCAAAGGAATTGACGGGGGCCCGCACAAGCGGTGGAGCATGTGGTTTAATTCGATGATACGCGAGGAACCTTACCAGGGCTTAAATGTAAGTTGCATTAGTTAGAGATAGCTATTTCTTCGGACTACTTACAAGGTGCTGCATGGTTGTCGTCAGCTCGTGCCGTGAGGTGTCAGGTTAAGTCCTATAACGAGCGCAACCCCTACCGTTAGTTGCCAGCATGTTATGATGGGGACTCTAACGGGACTGCCAGTGCAAACTGTGAGGAAGGTGGGGATGACGTCAAATCATCACGGCCCTTACGTCCTGGGCTACACACGTGCTACAATGGTATATACAGAGGGCAGCTACCTAGTGATAGGATGCGAATCTTTAAAGTATATCTCAGTTCGGATCGGAGTCTGCAACTCGACTCCGTGAAGCTGGAATCGCTAGTAATCGCATATCAGCCATGATGCGGTGAATACGTTCCCGGGCCTTGTACACACCGCCCGTCAAGCCATGGAAGCTGGGAGTACCTGAAGTCGGTGACCGCAAGGAGCTGCCTAGGGTAAAACTGGTAACTGGGGCTAAGTCGTAACAAGGTAGCCGTACCGGAAGGTGCGGCTGGAACACCTCCTTTCTAGAGATTACCTATTAATAGGTATGAAGAATGGTGGTGAGTTACTCAAAAGAAGTTTTTTACTTTGTTTGCTGTTAATCTTTTTATTTTAAAAACAAAAGAGCTAGATTATTTTAGTAGCCTAGCTACTAAATACAGTCTCGTAGCTCAGCTGGTTAGAGCGCTACACTGATAATGTAGAGGTCGGCAGTTCGAGTCTGCCCGAGACTACTTTAGTTTTTAAAGGAAATTCTAGAAGATGAGATAGGGGGTTGTTAAACTTAATAACTCACACTAAGATCACATAGTTTAGATTATGGGGGATTAGCTCAGCTGGCTAGAGCGCCTGCCTTGCACGCAGGAGGTCATCGGTTCGACTCCGATATTCTCCACAGATGAATGCTATTAAAGTATTCTCAACATGGGATTTTAAAGATCAGCGTAAGCTACTCCGAGAAATCGCATGATTGACAAAGTTCATTGACATATTGAAATAATGATATCGTAAATAATCAAATAATAAAGTTTATACTTTATTAAGCTAATAGATAGAAATTTTTATAATAATTAAAAGAGCTCGTTCTAGCAGTAATGCTAGAGCAAAAAGTACAATAAGCTAAATAAGGGCGTATGGCGGATGCCTAGGCTCTCAGAGACGAAGAAGGACGTGATAAGCTGCGAAAAGCTGCGGGGATTAGCACATATGAGTTGATCCGCAGATATCCGAATGGGGCAACCCAGCATGTTGAAGACATGTTACCTCGTAAGAGGAGTGAACCCGGTGAACTGAAACATCTAAGTAACCGGAGGAAGAGAAAACAATAGTGATTCCGTTAGTAGTGGCGAGCGAACGCGGATTAGCCCAAACCAATGTTGTTACGGCAATATTGGGGTTGTAGGACTACGATATGGAGTGCTTAATGAATTAGAACCTGTTGGAAAGCAGGGCCACAGACGGTGATAGCCCGGTATAAGTAAAGAGAGTTACCCCTAGTAGTATCCTGAGTAGTGCGGGGCACGTGAAACCCTGTATGAATCCACCGGGACCATCCGGTAAGGCTAAATACTCCTGAGAGACCGATAGTGAACTAGT
>CANLUS010000016.1 GCA_947494325.1 uncultured Flavobacteriaceae bacterium | reverse complement strand
GATCCTGCATATGCCGGATTCACAACATTCATATTGTACATATATTGCGTATACTGCGGATCTTGTTGACTATATCCAGTCAACATCAAACAACTAAAAGCTAGGATACTTAGTATATATTTTTTGCTCATAATATAATAGTATGAGGAGCATTAAATGCTCCTCATTTTACATGTTAATAATTTACATAGATCCAACCCGTTCTTGGTTTCTCATTATCTTTATTTAAATAAAGAATATAATAATATGTACCTACTGGTACTTTGACATCTTTCTTAATTGTCAATCTACCTCTTGAGAACCCATCCCACCATTGTGGTACCGGTCTATTGTTGTTGCTATAATCAAACACTCTTGTTCCCCAACGATCATAAACTTCTAATCTAAAGTTCGGGAATTTAGATACTAACGGGATAATAAATTCATCATTGTTACCATCATCATTCGGAGAGAACCCTGAAGGGATTCTATCACATGGTGTCACATCGAGATAATCTGGGAATGAATCGAAATCACAATCATCGTCAGACCAATCACCATTTAAATTCGAATCTTCTTCAAATGTTGGTGTTCCGTCATTATCATCATCGGTATCTCTATAATTCACATCATCATCAACCGTAAGATCTCCTGTTGCATCAAAATCTGGCAGATCTGATCGTGGATCGTTGATTTCGTCATTCACGTCGAATGGGTCATTTAAGTCAGCTCCTTCAAAGCCATCATCAAGTCCATCACCATCTGTATCTACACCGATCGATTCGACATCCGGAATACCATTAAAGTCAGCATCATGCCCTTCTATAGCGTCCAAGACACCATCATTATCACTATCCTCATCTAAATAATCTGGATCGTCTTGCCCGTCTGTATTCACAGGATTTAGACCATTAGAACCTGGATTACCAGTTACTACAGTATCATAAGCATCATCTAAACCATCATTATCAGCATCAATACCTGAAGGTTCTATATATCCATCTGTTGGTTGAGCTTCTACATTATCAGGCAGACCATCACCGTCGGCGTCAATATCCAAGTAGTTTGGATTACCATCATTATCCAAATCATCATCCGTTTCAAGACTTGTTAAAATACCATCACCATCATCATCAATATCTAAATAATCAGGTTGTCCATCACCATCGCTATCGTCATCGAACGGATCTCCACTACCATCAACATCTTCATCTACCGTATTGATTCCGTCACCATCATCATCTGTATCTCTATAGTCTACATCTCCAGAATTAGTGTCAGCATCTGTCGCATCACCATCTGTATCGGTTAAATCCAATGTTGGATTATCGATATCATCATTTACATCGAAATCGTCATCGACATCAGCTCCTTCATATCCATCATCTAATCCATCTAAGTCTGTATCTAAACCTAAACTAGTCGCTTCACCAACATCAATCATACCATTGCTATTAGCATCATGTGCTTCTATACTATCTGGTACATTATCATTATCACTATCTAAATCTAGATAATCTGGATTATCAGCACCGTCCGAATTTTCTGGAGAGATATCCGTTCCGCCTTGAGCAGTTTCATAAATATCATCTAATCCATTATTATTGGCATCCACACTTGACGGAGCAACATAACCTTCTGTAGGTTGTGCTTCTACATTATCAGGTATACCGTCTCCATCAGCATCGATATCTAAATGATTCGGAATACCGTCTCCATCGAAATCAAAGTCTGGACATGTACCAGAAGCGTTTAATGCCACTGAACAGAAATCTGGATCTTCAAAATTAGGTATTCCATCAGAATCATCATCTCCATCAGGATTCACGCCATTTGATTCTATAATATCTGTAATGCCATCATTATCATCGTCTATGTCAAATCTATCTGGTATACCATCACCATCTGTATCAACTAATACTTCTATCGTCAATGTAGCAAATGAATAATCTCCAACAGTTGTACCTATTAAACCTTGACCATCTTCAATTCTATAGATCAACGTATCGAAGCCTACAAAATCAGGATTTGGTGTGTATTCAACAAAATCATCCGTTGGGTCTGTTGGTGTACCGTTATCATTGACAACTGCCGTACCATTTGCTGGTGGCGTTGTAATTACAATCGTATTACTACTTGGTCCATCTCTACCGAAATCATCAGCTCCGTTGCCATTATCATCTAATACTGCGATTGGATTATCACTTGAATTTTCTACCACAAACACATCATCATCGAATGCGGTTGGTAAGAAGTTAACAATAATATTGTCAGCTATACTTTCGTCATCATCAGCAATACCATCACCGCCATCATCTACACCAAAACTCTCATTGAAATCACTGTCAAAGTCAATGTTATCAGAAGCCGTGATTTCTGCCTGGTTGTAATAGCTCGTTGTTGTATTTGTACCTGTTGTTAATACTTCGGCATCAAAGGTTAATGGGATATTATTTGCATTGGCTATACTTAGACCTGTCCAGGTAATTGTGTTACCAGTTAATACACCTCCATTACTGATGTTCGTAATATTACCAAATCCGTCTGGGATGACATCTTCTACGGCTACTCCAGTTACGTCACTTGGTCCGTCATTAGTAACTGTTACTATAAAAGTTATAATATCACCAGTTGTTGGATTTGAAACGCCTGTAATAGGGTCTGCTATATTAATTGTTTTTTCAATGCTTAAGTCAGAAACTGGAATTGGTCTTACTTCTACGAAATCTTCGTCATCATCAGCCAATCCATCACCAATATCATCAGTACCAAAACTTACAGCAGGATCACTATCAAAATCAATATTATCTGATGCTGTTACTTCTGCAAAATTATCATAATCTGCAGCAACACCATTAGCCAATACAAAGGCTGTAATGTTTATTGTCTGAGTAGTTCCAATTGGTATATTAGGTACTGTCCAAATTCCTGTACCCGCAACATAAGCGCCACCACTATCATCACTAACATAGGTATACCCAGCTGGTAACAAATCAGTCACTTCAACTCCAGTCGCTTCGCTTGGACCATTATTCGTAACTACCAATGTGAATACTACGTTTGTACCGACAAAAGGAGTTAAATTATCAACCGTCTTAGTTAATTCCACATCTGAAACCGGAATCGGATCTACTGCTACGAATGCTTCATCATCTTCAACAGGAGCATCTGTATCTGGAGTAGGATCTGGATTGGAATCTAAATCTACATTATCACTTGCAGTGATTTCTGCATAATTATCATAATCACCAGTCGCCAATACTAATGCAGTAACTTCGATTGTTTCTGTAGCACCAATCGCTATTGTTGGTAAGGTCCAATCTCCAGTTGCAGGATTATAAGCGCCACCGCTCGTATCAGAAATATAGGTATATCCACTAGGTAACTGATCGTTTAATACAACGTTTGTTGCTATACTTGGACCTACATTAGTCACCGTTAATTCGAAGGTAATATTCTCTCCGACATATGGAGTTGAATTATCTCCACTAGCACTTGTACTCGAAATTGATTTTGTAATTTCTATATCCGATACCGCTATTGGCTCTACCATTACAAATGCTTCATCATCTTCTACTGGCGCATCTCTATCTGGAGTAGGATCAGGATTGGAATCTAAATCTTGATTATCACTTGCCGTAATTTCTGCATAATTATCATAATCACCAGTGGCCAATACCAATGCCGTAATTTCAATTGTTTCAGTAGCCCCAATTCCTATCGTAGGTAAGGTCCAATCGCCCGTTGCAGGATTATATGCACCACCACTCGTATCAGAACCATAGGTATAACCGCTTGGTAATTGATCATTTAAAACAACATTTGTTGCAATACTTGGGCCAACATTGGTAACCGTCAATTGGAAGGTTATATTTTCACCCACAAAAGGTGTTGCATTATTTCCACTAGCGCTTGTACTAGTAATTGATTTGGTTATTTCGATATCTGAAACTGGAACCGGATTTACTTCAACAAATGCCTCATCATCTTCCACTGGAGTATCTGTATCTGGCGTTGGATCTGGATTAGAATCGAAATCTTCATTATCACTAGCCGTAATTTCAGCATAATTATCATAGTTTCCGGCAGCCAATACCAATGCTGTAATTTCTATTGTTTCTGTTACTCCAACGGCAATTGTAGGTAAGGTCCAATCACCAGTAGCAGGATTATATGAACCACCGCTTGTATCAGAAACGTAGGTATAACCACTTGGTAATTGATCATTCAAGACAACGTTCGTTGCTGTACTTGGACCTACGTTGGTCACTGTTAACTGGAAGGTTATATTCTCTCCTACGAAAGGTGTTGCGTTATTACCACTTGCACTTGTGCTTGTAATTGCTTTGGTAATTTCAATATCTGAAACAGCTATCGCATCAATCGTTTCATCTAGATCGTCTGGAGTCACATCGCTATCAATCTGATCGAGTACAATATTTGTCACTGTATTTGTAATCATTGTACCTCCAACATTTAGATCTACAGTAGCCTCTATTGTTAGAGTAGCACCGTTACCACTATCAATTGTTCCAACGGTCCATGTAGTTCCATCATAACTTCCCTGAGTGGTAGTATTTGTACCAGTTGCCGTTACACCAGTCGGTAACACATCATCAACACTTAAGTTAGTAACCTGAGCCGGACCATTGTTTAATAAAGTAATTGTATATACTATCGTTTCTCCAACGAATGGCGTTGAATTATCGACAGTTTTTGAAATTACTAAGTCTGATTCGTTCTCTACAATTATATCTTCACTTAAATCATCTGCCGTTATATTACTATCCACTTGATCGAGAGTAATATTCGTAACTGTATTAGTAATTGTATCGTCGCTCGTACCAACATCGACAGTTGCTTCAATTGTTAAAGTAGCGTTATTACCATTGTTTATAGTACCTATTGTCCAGGTAGTACCGTCGTAACTTCCTTGACTTGGTGTATTCGTTCCTGTGGCTGTTACACCTGCTGGTAATACATCATCTACGCTTACATTAGTAGCAAGAGCAGGACCATTATTCGTAACTGTAATCGTATACAAAATAGTATCTCCTTCCGCTGGTGTTGAGTCATTTACCGTTTTAGAAATTACTAAATCAGAATTATTCTCAACTGTTATATCTTCACTAAGATCATCTGCAGTGATATTACTATCTACCTGATCTAGGCTAATATTCGTAACCGTATTCGTAATTACAGTACCTCCTGTTCCAACATCTACTGTTGCTTCAATTGTTAATGTTGCATTAGCCGTATTATTAATTGTTCCAATAGTCCAGGTAGTACCATCATAACTTCCTTGACTTGGTGTATTTGTTCCTGTTGCTGTAACTCCAGCTGGTAATACATCATCTACACTTACATTAGTGGCCTGAGCCGGCCCATTATTCGTAACGGTAATCGTATACAAAATTGTATCACCCTCTGCCGGTGTTGTTTGATCAACAGTCTTGCTAATTACCAAGTCTGAGTTGTTCTCTACAACAATATCCTCACTTAAGTCATCAGCTGTGATATTACTATCTATTTGATCAGCTGTAACATTTGTTACTGTATTGGTAATGGTATCATCACTTGTTCCCGCATCCACTGTAGCTTCAATAGTTAAGGTTGCATTGTTTCCATTATCTATCGTACCTATTGTCCATGTAGTTCCATCATAACTTCCTTGACTTGGTGTATTTGTTCCTGTAGCTGTAACGCCTGCTGGTAATACATCATCTAAACTTACATTGGTTGCCTGAGCTGGACCATTATTGGA
>CANLUS010000015.1 GCA_947494325.1 uncultured Flavobacteriaceae bacterium | reverse complement strand
GCCCGAGCCATGTTAAGCATTTTTCCAGCTGGTTTAGAGGGAATGTTTAAGGAATTATCGGAATTACCTGTAGGGCCGCCTGACATGGAAAAAGTAACGGCAATTTGCGGAAAATATAATTTGAAATTTGTATAAATAAAATACAGTTGCCAACAACGGCTATAATTCATTGTGGCGGAATTTTCCACGGAAAATTCCTACCTTTAAATCATCGCTCGGTTCTCGCGGAATGGTCCTCGCGGACAATTCCACAACGAAACCATAGCCCAACCGTTGTAACACATTAAATGAATCTAATAAAGGACCTCTATAATGACTTTATAAAGGGATTGGAATATGTAGTGCAGGAATATCCTTTAATTTCGGCTAGTGGATTTTTAATTTTAGGCGGAATTTTAATGTATTTTCAATTAAATAAAAAAGGAGCAGCAGAAAAAGCACTCAACGGAACTACCGCCGCTTGGAGAGCATTTATAAATTCATGGGCTATAATTCTGATCTTCTTTATTTGGGGAATAATTATTCTAATTAAATATTTGTTTTAATATTTCTTAAGCTTGAATAAAAAAGTAAGTAAAGTTCTGAGTAGTTTAACCATTTTATTGAATGGACTTTTTTCTTCTATTGGTTTATCGGAATTTTATAATGTTGGAATAAAAAAAGAAACGGAAAACTATCCATTTGGAGGTGAAGGCCCAACGCCATTTTTTTATGAAACTGCGGAATTATATGCAAATGTAAATTTGGCACACGGATTAGTTTTTGGAATCTTACTTGGTCTTGGAATATGGAACTTGACAAAAGGGAAACCCAATGTTTTATGGATAATTGGACTGACCTTAATTGCTCTACTTATTCAGGCCTATGTGAGTCGTACTTAAAAAAACGTGTTACAACAACGTGTATAATTAATTGCTGCGGAATTCCCTCGCCGGAAATTAGCTTGAATTAATTAACTTGCCAATACCGCGGAAAATCGTAACTGATTTTCCGCAACTAATCATACACAAACCGATGGAACACATTCGCCAAAGGCGAACTTTAATTACTACGTGCTACGCACTCCCGTCCTTAAAGTGAATGTGTTCCATCTAAGGGCTAAACCAAATTACTTACTCCTTGATACTTGTAGAACAATCGCCTTCGACGGACATTGAGCCTAAACGTGAGCCATCGTCTGCTAAAAGTAATTTGGATCAACTCCTTGAATTCCCAATACAATAAAATGGCAACAAACGGTAACTATGTTACCTAGTTGACAAATAATATTATGATTTTAAGCGGAAGTCGCCTAATCACAATATTGTTATCCATTTTGTGTATCTTCATTCCCGAAGCTGAACTACGTTTAGCCCTTAGTTGTAAGTCATTTACCACGACCAATGAATAATCACGTAAAAAACCAACATTACGTTCCTCAATTTCTATTGAAAAATTTCTCAAGTAGAGGAAGAAAATTCATTTGGGCATATGACAAAAATGAAAAGTATAGCATTAAGAACCAAATAAAAGAACGACCAATAAAAAAAGTAGCAAGTGAAGAATATTTTTACGACCAAAATGAAAATAATGAAATTGAAAGTTATGAATATGCATTACAAAAAGTCGAAGATGCAGCTACTCCAATTATTCAGAAAATAATAGAAACAAAAAATATAATAGATTTATCGGAACTGGAAAGAAAAACATTATCCTTTTTTATTACACTCCAAGATTTAAGAACAAAAGGTCAACTTCTTCGGACAGAAACTTCAATGGAAATCTTATCTAAACAATTAAAAGAAAAAGCAAATATTGAGGTTCCTAACATTGACTATAAAAAAATCTGGTTTTCAATGTTCGAACAATCCAAAAAATTCTCTGAAATTTTAATGAATAAAGTATGGATGTTAAGTGAAAGTAATGACTCATTCCTTATTTCTGACAATCCAGTTACTCTACAAAATACGACAGATACGAGTGAAGTTAGAGGAACTTTAGGATTAGAAAGTTTTGGAATTGAAATTTATTTACCGATTTCACCATCACTCACTATTTCTTTATTTTGTGAAAAATTATTTAAAAATAGTGGTTATCATAAAAACTACATTCCGAATTTGACTTGTAGTCCTGAAAATATAGAAAATTTAAATTCGCTTCAAATCGCATATTCCGAAAGGTTTATATTTTCACATAAGAATGAATTTGAATTAGTAAAAAACCAATTAAAAAACGCCTTACAACAAGGGCTATAATTCATTGCGACGGAATTTCCTACTCGGAAATTCTTATCTTGCAATGATGGCTTGGTTCTCTCGGAATGTCCTAGCGGACGATTCCGCAACGAAACCATAGCCCAACCGTTAGGCACAATTAAATCAATACCGCTAGAATTTGGATATTAAAGAGCTACCCGTTTTCAAAAAATGCATAAGGAATAAAGAGTGGTACGGCCTAATTCCCAATTTGTTAACTGCTCAAATTCGATGGATTAACAAGCATGGCAAATTAGCTGTTTTAGACGACGAGCTTAAAATTTACTTAAACAACGGATTAGCAATATGGAACTCATCGATTGTTATATCCGGTAATGGTCACTCCTTCTTTTCAATTTACTCATTGCGTCCAATTATGGAACGTTTAGCTTTGATATGGACAGTTTTGGATTCAGATATTGACACCCATTCAATTATTACAGCCTTTGAAAGTGAAAGTCTTAAGGAAAGAACTAGGGCAACCCAAACAATCATGGATTATGCGGAATCTAGGGACAAAGATTTCAAAATTCTATATGATATTCTATCCAGATATTTTGGGCATTTAGGTAAGTTGGATAATTTAATAATTAGCAAAAATTCAAAGAAATTTCATTTTTTAAATAAAAGGGCGCAAGCTATTCCATATATGTTAATCCTAGAGATAGGACTTAGAATTGTTGAATGCATAAAACAAAATCTAAATGCCCATTCAATCACACACGAACCTTTAACTTCTGGAAGTATTGAAAATCCATATAATGTAGAGAATTACATACGGATTTGCAGTTATATTATTTGTGAAAAACATAGTAGAAACAAAGGCTTGAATCTTGGACTTCTAATCGAGAACGTTAGTGACTTCAATAATAGCACAATTGGAATAACAGATGTTTATCGGGGAGGTATGACCGTTTTTAGATTTGGTGATGAAGCAAGCAAAGTAGAAACAAAAAAAATGCAAGGGGCGGCGGCATTAGTTTTAGGTAAACTATCCGAAAAAATTAAGATAAATGTGAAGTTAATTGAGAGTACGAAAAAGGGAGAACATTATGAACTTAATTGGGACAAAACTTTAGAATTGAGCTCTTCTGCTATCTTTATCCTAGCATCATCGAAAACTGATAAAACACCGACTGAATTGTATGACTATGTTGGGGAATTGGCGGAATTGATAAAAAAAACCGCTTAAATAAAACTGTGCCTAACAACGGATATAATTCATTGTGGCGGAATTTTCCACTGAAAATTCCTACCTTTCTACCATCGCCTGGTTACGGCGGAATGGTCCTAGCGGACAATTCCACAACGAAACCATAGCCCAACCGTTGTGCTTCATTACCACATACCGCTAACCAATGATAAAATTCTTTAAAAAAATGCGCTACGACATTATGGAGAAAAATAAAACTGGAAAGTACTTTAAATACGCTATTGGAAAGATTGTACATGTAGTTATCTGATCCTTATTGCCTTAAGTATTAATACTTGGAACGAGGAAAGGAAAACACCATTAAAGAAACTACCTTCTTAAAGATTTTAAAATTAGACTTTGAAGCCAATAGAAAAAGATTAATCATTCTTATGAACAGCAATAAGCATACAACTGAAAGCGGTTCTGTTTTATCGTCTTATTTCAAATAATCTGAAGTTAATCGACTCCATTTAATCAGTTCAGATTTCTAAAAACGCCTAAATCATCAATTCTTTGGCAGTGCTTCTCCTTCCATCCACGGTGCACCCGCTTTCACCAAATCCTTTGCCAACTGCGACAATTTCCCTTGACTCATTTCCAACTGTGACTGCGTTGAATTCAACTGCTCTTTTATCAGCTGCAAAGCATTTTTATGATTCGTTGTAGGGCCATAAGTCGAATGGTCAATCCCAATTTGTAAAGAAAATAATCTTCCGCCAACGGTTGGCTTCGTTTTTTCTCCAGGTTCTAATTTCGATTTTTCACCATTGAGTCGTTGATCGATTTTCAGTAATCCTATCCGTACTTCTGACAAGCGATTATCCAAACTGCCCGCAGCCGTAGGCGAATGATCCAATACTTTTTTCATGCGTTCTGCACGTGTCAAAGTATTTGCTAAACTCATTTGAATCGCAGAATGTAAACGCACTGCATTTTCATATTGTCGCCAAAATCCTGCAACTTCTGCTGGTGTAGCTCCATCCAACGCACCTTCGCGTAAAGGCACGACATCAAATTCAATCGGCTGAGATAACGCTTTCACAGCTCCATCCACTTGCTGAAAAAGCTCAGCAGAATATTTTCCAGGCGCTACCATCAACGCTTTTGGCCTATCGTCCCACATGGGTGTTGGAGGCTCTATCATGGAAATAGCGTTTGGTGAAGGATACTTTAAGTCCCAAGCTACACGATGAAAGCCCTTCTTTGATGAACCATTTACACGTCGAACAATAGTACCATTAGAATCCTTGACTTCCAGCCAAATTTTGGGTTCACTTTCCATTCGTTCTCCTTCTAAGGCTTGCCAACCTGGGAAAGCAATATTGTCTTTATTTTTCTTTTCTTGTGTGGTTCGAGTATCTTTTTTTGTCTTTAAATCATCTTTCAAATAGTACGTAAACACTGCTCCAAAAGGAGGGTTGTCTGCCACAAAATGGTCTGCGCCTTGATCACCTTTTTTTCCTTCAAAACCGAGATGTCCACGCGGAATATACCACCACGCTTTTCGCGTAGAAAACAAAGTAGCTTCATTTTTCAAAACTTCGTCATTTACTTCTCGCAGTACGCTGATATCATCAAAAACATAAAAACTTCGTCCAAAAGAGGCCGCAACCAAATCATTTTCCCGTCGCTGAATCGCCAAGTCCCGAAACGATATGGTAGGAACATTACCTTGGAGTTTTATCCATTTTTGACCCGCATTCGCAGTAAAATAAATTCCAAATTCCGTTCCAGCGAACCATAAATCTTTCTTCACATGGTCTTGCACCAGTCGCCAAACCAAGGTTCGTTCGGGTAAATTATTTTGAATAGGTTTCCATGTTTTTCCTCGATCTGTACTTCTTAAAATGTAAGGTTGGTAGTCACCATACTTGTGATTATCCATTGCCAGGTACACCGTGTTCGGATCGTACAAATCGGCTTTAATATCATTTATATAAGGAGTTTTTGGCATCCCTTTTATTGTGCTCACTTCTATTTTTCTCCAAGTTTCCCCATAATCTTCCGTCACTTGTATCAAACCATCATCGGTACCGATATATATCAAATTTTCATTCAGCGGTGATTGAGCTATAGAAGTAATCGTGTTATAATTGGACATAGCATTCAAGTCCCACGCATTATCCCAACTTTGTTGTTTTCCCATAATAGGTAATTCTAAACGATTTTGGTCACGTGTTAAATCGCCTGAAAGGGTTCGCCAGTCATCTCCTCGATTATCAGAAACCCAAAGTCTTTGCGAAGCATGAAAAATTCGTTTGGGTGAATGCGGACTTACCAAAATAGGTGCGTCCCAATTATAACGCTCGTAATCCTCGTCTGCTGCTGGTTGTGGTTGAACATCCATCACCTCGCCAGTGATCATATCAATTCTCGATAAAGTTCCTTCCTGACGTTGTCCGTACATGATATTCGGATTACCAGGTTCAGTAGCTGGTTGATGTCCGTCCCAATCTAAGACCACTTTCCAATCTGAATTTTGAATACCATGTATATTATCGGTTCGAGAAGGGCCGCCTTCGGTGGAATTGTCTTGCGTACCTCCAAAGATATTGTAGAAGGGCTCTGCATCATCCACCGCAACTTTATAAAATTGAGTCAAGGGAAGATTTCCCATAAATCGCCAATTTTCAGCCAAGTCAAAAGTTTCATAAACACCTCCATCTGTTCCCATTAACAAATAATCAGGGTCATCTTTTCTGAAAGCCAAAGCGTGATTATCAGAGTGTTTATGTTTTTCAGTCATACGTCGAAACGTTTTTCCACCATCTTCTGAAATCTGCACCCTCACATCCAACAAATACAATCTATCAAATTCATGAGGGGAAGCATACAATTCTTGATAATAATGTGGTCCCGTTGCACCTGAAACAGTATTAGACATTTTTTTCCAAGTCGATCCACGGTCTGTCGAGCGATAGACGCCGCCCTTTCGCCTGTCTAATTCAATGGCAGCGTATAATACGTCTGGTTTCTGAGGAGAAATTGCTAACCCTATTTTACCCATATTAGATTCAGGCAAACCCGTTTTGAGTTTTTCCCATGTCTCTCCCCCATCCGAACTTCGATACAATCCTGTTCCTGGGCCTCCGCCCATGTAGGCAGCTACGGTTCGATGTCTATCCCAGGTAGCAGCATACATTTGGTCTGGATTGCGAGGGTCAATAGCGATGTCTGTTACACCTGTCCATTCCGAATTGCCTAAAGTCTGTTTCCAATTTTTTCCGCCATCGATAGATTTGTACAATCCTCGTTCACCTCCTTTTGTCCAAAGCGGACCTTGTGAGGCGACCCAAATCACATTGGAGTTTTCGGGGTGAATCACAATTTTAGAAATATGGTTAGAATTTTTCAGACCCATATTTTTCCAAGTCGTCCCACCATCATCACTTCTATATACTCCATCTCCAAACGCCAAATGACGGCCACCGACATTCTCACCTGTACCTACCCAAACCACGTGTGGGTTATTAGGATCAACAGTCACACAACCCGTGGCAAAAGAACCTTCTTTATCAAATATCGGCTTCCAAGTGACTCCAGCATTTTCAGTTTTCCAAACCCCTCCGGAAGCAACTGCAATGTACCAAGTATTATCATCTTCGGGATGAATGGCAATATCTGCAATTCGACCTGACATAAAAGCTGGCCCTATGCTTCGGAATTCTAGACCCTCAAAATTTTTGTCCGACCAAGGTTCGACTTTCTTATCTTGAGCGAAGAGAAAGGTTGACGAGAATAAGCAAAGCAGAAATGTAAAGAAGATGTTTCTCATTGGTTTGTTTTTTATTGATACAAAAATTATTTGAAAGTTATTAATTCAAATATAAAGAATTATGAGCAGAATATTTACAGAAGTTAACTTCTCAAAAAAGTGTACTTACTGGATCTGAGTTTTGCATTAAATATGCAAAAGAATTAAAAAATATATTAGATCACTATATTGTAGAACACGAATAAATAACGAAAGTACAACACCGTGTATAATCAATTGCTTGATTATCGCCTACTTGGAAATTCCTTCGGAATTTCCTCTGGCAAGTATTTGTTTACTAAATTAGTTGCTGAACCACGCAACTAATCATACACCAAACGTTATCTCTTATTTAATATAGTCCATTAACTAACTTATAAAGGCAGTTTACTCATTTTGACTTTTATGATTGATTAGCTAATAGTAGATTTAACCGAAAATAACCAAAAATGAAATCAAATTTACTGTTAATCTCATTCTTCATT
Organism: uncultured Flavobacteriaceae bacterium; assembly: GCA_947494325.1. GTDB lineage: Bacteria > Bacteroidota > Bacteroidia > Flavobacteriales > Flavobacteriaceae > Aureibaculum. The sequence continues at coordinate 841 of CANLUS010000015.1, read as the reverse complement.
TCGTTAGTAACATATAGTCAAAATGAGAAAATTGAATTAAGCCTGACAAAGGATAGTGACACCTTATTCTGGAAAAAATTTCAAACGGAAAAAATTAAGGATTTTAACCTGCCTAATTTGGATCAAAACTTGGAATTTGTTTTCCGAAAATGGAATCCAGGACATGTTCTAGAAATAACAAAAAATGAAAATTATGTTAGTGCAAAAATTATCTATTTCGTTTTTGAAGTTTGGAATGATAATAATAAAGCTGATACTTTTGTAAAAAAATACGACCTGCCAAATAAGATTGCAACATCACTTTATAAATTTATAAAAACTAGTGGATATGATAAAATTCCAAGTGATAGATTTATTAAAGGTTGGCAACAAGGATTTGATGGGATTACTCACATTTATGAGATAAAAGATGGAAACAAGTATTCTTTCAAGAATTATTGGACACCTAAAGTCCAAAAAGGACTTAAAGAGGCTGAACAAATAATAGAATTTAATACTCGGATTCGAGAAATTGGAGAATTGTCCAAATATGGAGAAAAATTTACTGCTGAGATTCCTTTTCCAAGCTATATGTATTCCGGACAGGCTTATACGATTATGAAAATATTAACCAAAAAGGAATTAAGGCAATATAAACGCAATCGAAGAAATAAATAACAAGAGATAACAACGGCTATAATTCATTGCGGCGGAATTTCCTGCCGGAAATTCTTATCTTGCAATGATGGTTTGGTATTCTCGGAATGTCCTAGCGGACGATTCCGCAACGAAACCATAGCCCAACCGTTGTAAGCAAGCCCAAAAATCTAGAAATGTTTAATATATTCAAAAAATTAAAAGA
>CANLUS010000014.1 GCA_947494325.1 uncultured Flavobacteriaceae bacterium | reverse complement strand
GTATCAAGGAGTAAGTAATTTGGTTTAGCCCTTAGATGGAACACATTCACTTTAAGGACAGGAGTGCGTAGCACGTATTAATTAAAGTTCGCCTTTGGCGAATGTGTTCCATCGGTTTGTGTATGATTAGTTGCTTTAGCGACTAAGATAACAAAAAAGGGCAGGAGTAAGGAAATCCGCTAGGATTTCCGAGACACTCTTTAAACAACGCAGCAATTAATTATACACGTTGTTAGCTGTTTTAATTTTTTTAAGACTTAAAAATACTATGAAAGCTCCAAAGATACAAAGCAACCAATAAATCCAACCATACCTTATTTCACTAATCCAAATATAGATAGGTTTTGTAATGGTCATACCAGTTAACCACAAAATATTTCCAAAAAGATGTAAAAAAATACAGTACCAGAGATTTTTTGTTTTCATATAAATATAACAGCAGATCAATCCAAAAATAAAAGTAGGGATTAAGTTATTATACTTAGGTAGGTGAATTATTGAAAAGAGAACACTTGAAACAATCATTGAAGTTCCAATTGAATACTTTGATAATAAACCTTTAAAAATGTATTTACGAAAAAGTAACTCTTCAAAAATTGGTGCGATTATAAGTGCCAAAATTGAATTATGAATCAAGATTTCCCAATTCGGTTCGTAATCAATTAATTCTTTACTAGGAATAGATATTTCTGGGTAAAAAAAAGAATTGAACAAATCAAAAAAAGGTTTTTCAAAAAACGAAAGTCCGATGGCAATGGAAGCCATCAAAAAAAGAGTTTTTTGACTTACCTGCCTAAATTTCTCTGAAACGGAAAAATTAAACGGATTAGATTTGAAAATAAACGTAAAAATTATAAAATAGGCCAAAATGAAAGAAACAACCTCAGTTATGATTATATTAATCCAATAAAAATCGATATCAATTGAGAGCCATTCAGAAATTTTATTCAAAGAGAAAAAAATGACGAATTGAAGAGTTAAGAATACTATTGTTGTTAAAATTGCTTTTAGAATCGTCATTTCAAATTATTGCAGCTAACGTTTGGTGTATGGTTAGTTGCGATTGTTAAGCAACTAATTTAGCAAAAGGAAACCGAACGTTAGGGAAATCCGTAGGATTTTCCGAGTACAAACAGACCCAAGCCATTAATTATACACGTTGTTGTAACACGTTTTTATTTTTCGGTATTTGTCTTTTTATTTTTTTTCAATGCCCATTTTTTTATTTTATCGTTCAAATCTGTAAATCCAATTCCGCCAAGTAACATTCCAATTGGCATTCCGATTAGAATTCTCCAAAATTCTTTTGGATTTCTGCGATAATCTGGAAGATAAGCCCAATACAGAAATCCTCCAAAAAGTATTATTAAAACTGATATGATTATAAATTCTTTCATATTTTATTCGTTACGTTCTTTCAATCGCTTTAATAAATCCACTAAATGCTGTTCAGAATGTGTTCGCATAGAAAACTCAAAAGTCCAAAGAGCATCTTTTTCGCTCGTATTTTCCATTCGCCATTTTACTTCTAACAAATCCTTTATAATATCAGCCAAATCATCTAATTCGTCTCCAATTCCGATTTCAATATTAGGTTCCATTTTGTTTGAATCCAAAACCATACTATACCAATCAAAATCAGGGAAATTAGATTTGACGTTTTGCTTGATTTCGTTGTAATCAAAATCAGGTTCATCATCATAATCCTTTTCGTCAAACTCAAATTCCACATTTAGAAATTCCGAGTAAATTCCGACTAACAGTTTTTTTAGAACATCGGTTTTGTCAGTCAATTCCACTTTTGGATTGATTCCGAATTCCGTGATTTTGTTTATTAGTTTTCTTAATCTACTCAATGTTTCTCGGTTTGGTCAAATGTGTTACAACGGTTTGTGTATGGTTAGTTACGGAAAATCAGTTAGGATTTTCCGACGTTGAGCTAAGTTAATTAATTCAAGTGAATTCCTGCGAAGGAATTCCGCCGTAATTAATTATACACGTTGTTACCCAACGTTTTTTATTCGATTTTTATATTTCCATTTGAATCTCAATCTACTCGAAAATAGATTCCATTCATATCTCATTCCTCCTAATTCCCAATTCACGTCATACTTTTCGGTTTTATTATTCACGTAAGGCGGAATTCCGATTTTCATATGCAACATTGGATCGTTGTTTTTTATGGTTTCATAAAATTCCGATTCGAGAGATGATTTCGGATAGTACTGAATTTCAATTATTGTGCTTTCCTTTTCGCTTTTATATATGTAGAGGTTTATATCGTACAGGTTTTCATAAACCTCCCGTAATTCAGCCGTTATTTTTTCGAGTGATTTAGGTTTCTTTTTATCATTTAATTTTTTTCGTTTACTTCTATTTAGTAAATCATTTTTTATTTCCGACATAATGTAACTGGTATTGTCCGAAATTTTATTCCAACAAGAGTTTCTGGCCATTTCTAATAGAGTAGAAGTAGTTTCTTTTAAATTCTTTTCGAGGTTATTTTTAGTGACTGTTTTCAAATGTTGGGTAACGGTTTGTGTATGGTTAGTTACGGGAAATCCGTTAGGGTTTTCCGACGTATTGGCAAGTTAATTAATTCAAGTGAATTCCTGCGAAGGAATTCCGCCGTAATTAATTATACACGTTGTTACCCAACGTTTTTATTTTTTAATTGTCCGACTAATAATATTATAAAACTTAAGATCCATATTCCAAATCCAATTCCGGGTTTTACATTAGCATAAGATCCTCCTTCGTCTAATGGTATTCTTGAGACTCCGAATGTAAAGAGTCCAGAAATTATTGTCAAAACGGATATTGGTATTTTAAATTTATTGATTTTTTTCTCAAAGATTAAGTTGAAAAAATATAAGATGTTTGCAAGCCAAGGAAGAAAGATGAAAATATCAAATTCAAACATTCCAATTAATCCAAGAACTAATCCAAAAATTCCTATAACTCCAGCTCCGAAAAATATTGGTAAAGCAAGCGAAACCCCATAAAGAAGTATTGAAATATGTTTGAAGGAAAGTTTTTTCATTTATTGAATTGTTCTTGTCATCGCAATTGTCATCATAATCCCGATGTACAGAAATGGAATTGAACTTAAAAAAATCCAAACCAGATTGTTTTTAAAGTCAGATTTATGTTTTTTAATCAAAAGGATGGTATTTATCAAAGACCAAAAAATTCCCCCGTAAAAGACAAGCAACGAAGTCATACTTCCATATTGATAAATCCAAGTTCCACGATAAGGTTGAACCAAATATTTCAAAAGCATAGCACTCAAACAAATTCCGATTATCAGAATTCCGCTGTTTTTAGTCCAATTTATATTTCGAAGTAAAATGTTCAATGTTATGTCAAATGTTGGGTAACGGTTTGGCTATGGTTTCGTTGTGGAATTGTCCGCTAGGACCATTCCGAGAGAACCAAGCCATCATTGCAAGATAAGAATTTCCGTTTAGGAAATTCCGCCGCAATGAATTATAGCCGTTGTTAGGCACTGGCTTTTCTTTTTATCGTTCCCAAATTTTTCTAATTAGTTTCAAAAGCTTTGGTTTTTTCGTTTCGCTTTCTTCTTTCATTTTCTTTAAATCAACTTTAGAAATTTTTATAGTATGAGCTTTTTCCCATTCGGCTCGTGTCGGTTGTTTTAATTCTGAACCACCTTTGTGCGGTTTGTCGACATAACCTTTAGCAGGCTCAGGTAATCTCAATTCACATTCTTTGGAACAGAGGTTTGCAAGCATTGGTATTGTATCTGTTCCAACGTGCAGAGTAATCCACATTTGGTTTGTCTCCTCTTGTATAATTTTCTTTTCACAAACACTACATTTTAATTTATTTTCAAAATAAGTGACTGGATTGTGGTCAAGCAATGGAAATGCTTTTCTGTTTTTATAATTTCCAAAAAGAGCTCTTGTACTAATTCTACTGTCTTTTAGTTTTTTACATTTGGTAATCTCATACGGGAACCACTTTAAATCGTAAGAAGTATAAGGGTCAAAATATTCAAGAGATTCCATTTCTCCGATTTCTGGCGGAATTCTTTTCAAATTGCTCCCATACAGCCCAACTTTCTTTACTTTTTTAAGTTTAGCAATGGATTCAGGTAAAGTATAAATCTTAGAGAATAATTCATCTCCAATACCTTCTCTTGGTATAAATTCATCAGTTCCATTTTCAGCAACTTCATCTATATATTCACATAATCTTTTCCAAGCAACAGAATTCCTGTCTTGAACGTCATTCTTTATTTTAGAAATATTATTGTTCATATGAGTGAATTCAGCTTGTGCCTAACGGTTGGGCTATGGTTTCGTTGCGGAATCGTCCGCTAGGACATTCCGAGAGAACCAAGCGTTCATTGCAAGATAAGAATTTCCGTTTAGGAAATTCCGCCGCAATGAATTATAGCCGTTGTTAGGGTTAGTTTTTAATTATTCCAAGGGTAAATATCCACCCAGTCATAGGGAGAGGTTTTTGAGATTAATATTATTCGACTAAACATAGATTTAATTTCTGGTAAGCTGGCTAAGTCAATTTTAGTTGTTTCATCAACTATTGAAAATATATTATCAATCAGAATTAGCCAAAATTTTTCATATGAACTTTTTAAATGCTTCAGCTTTCTATTCTTTTCTTCTATGGCAATTTTTAAGGCTTCATATCTTGCGCGTGTAACATCTCCTCCTTTGTCAAAATCCATCAAAGTGCGTAGTTCATATGTTTGATTGGATTTTCCGTTTCCCTTCCACAAAACGTAGGTGAGTTTATCACTAAAGACTATATCACTCTTGAATAATTCCAGCTGTGTAGAATTCCTAATAGATTTTTTCAGCTCGTCCAGCAAATTTTTTGAAACCGTTAAAGGTCTTTTGTATCGGAGTGTAACGCCTACGGAATATGCTAATTCAGGATTTTCTAATTCCAATAAAAGTTTTCTAAATTTAGGAACAAGATTAAATTCTAATTTTTCAATTGGTTTTGAAACATGACCCATGTGTTTATTCAAACGCCTGACTTCTATACCAATTTCCCCCTCTATAGAAAAGTCCGGCGGCATACTTAATCCTAAAGGTTCGAAAACAATATCAACGTATCCTTGTTTAAGTAAAAAATTCTCTGCTATTTTTTCCTCTTTTTTCAAGTTTTCTAATTAACCCTAACGTGTTTGTGTATGATTTCGTTGCGTGTTTCAGCAACTAATTTAGCAAATACAAACCGAATAGAAAATCCGCGAGGATTTTCGTAAGTAGGCGAGTACTAGCAATGAATTATACACGTTGTTGTACACTGGCCTTTTACTTAATTGAAAAGTCATATGTTGCAATTGGTGCTGTTATTGGTCGTGTTTCTTTTTCTCCCGAATTTGAAACAGCCGAAATATAATATTCTATAGTTTTACCAGAACTATAATTCGGAATTTCTGCAGAGAAAAGGTTTTCAGTATCAGTTGGTGAAAGCGCAGTAGTTTTCCATTCAGTATCTCCTGATATTCTCCAGAATAGCTCACTTTTATTCTCAACTAATCCCTTTTTACTATAGTCGATTATTGTAGCGAATACGTTTTTCTTTTCATTTGAATTGACTTCAGGCGAAATTTTATTTACACTTATGAAAAGCATTTCTGGATTCCAAATAGCTCTTGTTCTACAATGCAAGGCATCTCCAGCGTTCCAACCATAAGTCCCGTAATGTTTTCTTAATTCATCTGTTACGAAAGGTTCGTCATCCAAGGCGTATTTGAACCCTTTGATTTTATATCCTGGCATTACATCACTCCAAGTTTTTAATGCAATTGAATCTTGTGGTATATCAAAAAGCGGAACATAAACCGTTTTGTTTAAAATAAGAGAATTAGTATAAGCAGCCAAACGCTCCTCTTTATATCGTTCAGTCTTTATTTTTAATATTTTATAAGGATTATCATAAGGTGTTTTTAAAATCGAAAGCTCTTTGGTGACAATTTCATTGTAGATATCGTATAGTTCGTGGTCATTAGGTGGTTCTGCGACTAAAATAGTTTCTTCGTCTATAAGTTTTAGTAAGCAATCTATATGCTGAATTCCGTTAGTTTCAAAGTTAGAAATGATATTATATTTTTGAAAGCCTAGTAAAGAATCATTTAGTTTAAGAAAATTTTCACTGTCAATTCCGTGATATTTATTTTCATTGAGGATAATGCAAGTAGAGAAAGCTGTTCCCAATCCATCGGTCAATACACTTCCTCCTGTATTGTTAATAGGCAAATCCAAAATTTCAAAACCTAATTGTTCTGAAAGGGGAATTGTTGCATCATCATCAATTTGCGTTAGTTTTACTTTATTGTTTTCATCTTTATAGAGGAATTGCAATGAATCGTTACAAGCTAAACCAGTTACAGGTGTTGAATAAATGTATTTCCCATCTGCTAATTTGTACTCTTTTTTGTTAGTGAAAACTGCACTTGGTCCCCAATCTCTTGTCCACCAAGCGTCAACTCCTTGTTTTGCATAAATAAAAGTTACATTTTCTGGATTTATGCGCCATTCTTTAAACCATTTTTCCGCTTCTTTTCGAGAGTCCTCATTTTCCACCATCGTAAATAGATGATTGTCATTCGCTAGTTCGATTACCAATTTATGAGGAATACTCAATGGCCAAACAACTAATGTGCCTAAAGCTGGTTCCCATTCTGCAGCAGTTCTATTATTAAGCCCTTGTGAATAAAAATTGGGTTCAACTATTTCTGAATCCTTTTTGGAATTATCTGAACAGGAAAAGAGAAATAATAGGATTAATATTTTAAGATGATTTAATTTTAATTTGTTCATAGTTTCTCTTTTGTTCGGCTTGTGTACAACGGTTTGTGTATGGTTAGTTACGGGAAATCCGTTAGGATTTTCCGACGTTGAGCTAAGTTAATTAATTCGTGTGAATTCCTGCGAAGGAATTCCGCAGTAATTAATTATATACGTTGTTGGCAACAGTTTTTATTTGTCTCCTTCTCCAACCGGAACAATGACAAAAGCCCATTGAGCTTCGTCAGGAACTCCATACTTTTTTAAAAATTCTCCTCCAAGTCCGCTAACTTGAGATTTTTTATCTTCAACTTCAAGTCCATAAGTTTCTCCAAACATAAATTTCACCCCATTATCTAATTTAAGTGTATCTATGTCTTGTAAGTTAAAAACTTTGAATTCGTTTGGTTTTATTTTCAGGTTTGATATAACTCCAATTTCAGAAGAAGTTTCGTTGAAAATAAATATTCTATGTGTTTTTCCAGTTTTATTGTATTTGGCAGGAATTATTGAGATTTCATTTCCTTTTTCGATAAAGACATTTCCGTGAAAATCAGTCCACTTTTTTTCTTTTGGCTTTTCTGTAGGATCAAAACCATACATAAATTTATTCAACTGTCCATTTGAACTTTTGAGTCCAACGATGTCCATTATTTCCTCAAAATAAAGTAGGATTCTCACTCTATCCTCAGAATCATACCCTAATTCTATTTCTGGAAATTTTAAAAGTCCGGTTCTTATCAATTCTTGGTATTCTTCTTCAGTTGGGATATCGGATTCGGAAATTTGTTTGAAATCCATTGCAACTTCATTGATTTTTTTCGTAAGCATTGGTCGTAATTTTTCGTCAGAAATACCGGGATAAAAATTCGGATACGGTTGTTCAAAAAACTTTTTCTTTGCAATGAACTCCTCAAATTTTCTGTTCACATTTTCGGGTGTTTTCATTTTAGTCGCGATTTGCGCGCAAGAAGTTAATGTCAAAAAAAGAGCGAATAATGTGATATATTTCGTCATTTATTAAATTGTTGCCAACGGTCTCGGCTATGAGTAGTTGCGTGGGTTAGCACTTAACCTAGCAAGTACACACCAAACTGAAAATCCGTGAGGATTTTCAGAAGTAGGCGATAACAAGCAATTACTTATAGCCATTGTTGTGCGTTCGTTATTTATTTACAATAATTTTCTATTCTTTCCTTACAGGTCTCATCTCCTAATTCAGTTCCTATTTTCCAATCACTACAGGCTTTGTTCATTTTCCCCATTCTATAAAATGTGTTCCCTCTGTTCAAGAAAGTCAATGCATTATCTGAATTCAATTCTATAGCTTTGTCATAATCTTCTATAGCTTCTTCATAATTCCCCATTTCGTCTTTATCTGCACCTCTGTTGCAATATGCCTCATCATAATCGGGTTTTAATTCAATAGCTTTACTATAATCGTCTATAGCTCCCAATTTGTTACCTCTGCTACTTCTTACAATTCCTCTATTGTAATATGCTGCTTCTTTATTTGGTTCTAATTCAATTACTTTTGAAAAGTAAGCTTCTGATTTTATTAGTTCATTGTTTCTTAAAAGTTCAAGAGCTAAATCGTTATACTCGTCAACAGATAAATCTGGTTTTAATTCAATTTCAGGATCTTGATTTGGATATGTTCCCCAACCGTCAAAAGAGCAATCAAATTTAAATCCTAAATCAATCATTTTAAAACACCAATTAGTCACAGTTTCAATATCCATATTCATTGGTTGAGTCCATCCTGAAACTATCCAATATGAATCACTTTTTTCTGGTTCTGAAGTATCAAATTTCAAGCTATTTAAACTTTTGTTTAGCTCATTAGCCTTTTCTAACTTATTAGTGTAAAAATGATATTCCAATTTTAAATTACTCGAATCGTTTACTCCACTTAATGATAATTGATAAAGCGTTTGTTCATTAAAATCTCTTTGTTCTTTTTTCTGAATATTAATCTGTTTCTCTTTGACAAATCGATTTTTAAATCCGAATAATTTAAGTATTCCCATTACAGATATAAGGATTAATAGAATTAATAATAAGCTTTTTTTCATATCGCTCTAATGACGCACAACGGTTTGGCTATGGTTTCGTTGCGGAATCGTCCGCTAGGACATTCCGAGAGAACCAAGCCATCATTGCAAGATAAGAATTTCCGATTAGGAAATTCCGCCGCAATGAATTATAGCCGTTGTTGCCATTAGTACTTTTTATTTCCATTCCCAATTCCTTTCGTCGATATATTCCGCACCTAATCCGATCACTCGTTTTTTGAATTCCATTTGATCTAGAATTGAATGCTTTGGTACGATTAGCGACAAATCAGTTGCCAGTTTTATAAAGAAATGGTCTTTTATTTCAATCAATTCCTTTAGTTCAGTTCCGTTTATTCTACTTTCAGATGTGAAATCCTTGGCGTTTACAGAATTTTCATCAAAGTCAATTTTCACAGGTTTGTTAATCCGATTTTTATAGTTTTCCTCAACGTGTTTTGTAAAATGCCTTTTATATCTCCATTTAGCATACATTGGATAAAAAGCAAACCATAAAATTCCGATTCCGGCGAATAGGATTCCAATTCCGTTGTCTTCATTTTTATTCGCTAAATAAAGTCCAAATAGAATATAAATTATTGGTATGATTATTCGAGAACGAAATCGTCTTTTTTTATGCAGTTCGGATTTCGAAGAAGTATAAAGTTGGTAAGCTAAAAAATCCGAATTTGTAAGTTGATAATTTATGTTCATCTCGTATTAATGGCAACGGTTTGTGTATGAAACGTAGCGTATAAAAAAACACTAGCTTTTCGGATTAACACAGAGCCGAATTTTTATATTTTGTTTTTAATTTATCATTTTTTAAAGCCAAATTAAAAATTTGGCGGACTTTCTAAATATATACAAACCTTTCGGTTTTACACTTAATTAGCTATGTTTTATACACGTTGTTAGCGGCTGTGATTTTCATTCCAGTCCACTTTTATTATTTTATTTCCGTCTATTAACAAAATGGTAACCTCTCTATAAAGTCCTGTTCCATAATGGTCTAAATTCATCAAAATATAATTTCCATATTTTTTGGTAATTGGGTCGTGTGTGTATAAATCATTAAAAAATAAAGGATTTATAATCTCTATTTCGTTGTCTTTAATTTCTGCTAGAAAAGTTAAGTCAGAAAGATGAACCATAAACAACTCTTTGTCTTGGTATTTGAAAGATGAGAATATTTGAACTCCGTAAAAATCAATCTTTTTCTTGTAAGCATTCGATTTGTCAGTATAACCTAAAGCCTCTCCATTTACTGTTCTTTTGATTTCACTTGGTTTTGCTAAGGTCAATTTTCTTGGGTTAGCTATAGTTTTTATTTCAGCCGAACCACTACCATGTCCCAAATGAGCCAACACATTATATCCATTTTTGTCCTTAATAACGGAATTGGCACAAGTGGATTCGGTAAAAAATGTTTTTGAAGATTGTTTTTCGTAGAAATAGACTGTTCCACCCCATTCTCCGTGACAATCTCCGTAAACTATGAACTCATCATCTTCAAATAGTTTAGGTTGATTTTTTAAAGGAAAATAGTCTTTATGTTTTATCCATTTATTTCCATTCCATTTATAAATTGAATTACCAGATAATGCTCCTAATTGTTTGTTGATTATCCAATGATATTTGAACTTTTTAGTATTTAGTTTATTCTCAAGTTTTGTGTCTCTTTCAAAACTGTCAAGTTTAAAACAAGCAAACTTGCCATTCTCGAATAGGGAAACAAGTGAGTTTTCATAGATAACTGAAAATGATTTGGGGAAATTTTTAACGTAATCCTTATTTTCTTCAGCTTCTTCATATTTCTCTGCGAAATACGGATTTTTAATGACAATATGAGTTGTATCGAATTCTATAAAATAATTACTGGCAGAAACATTGAATTTTTCTTTAAATGGACTAGTGTAGAGACTATCACGAGTGATTGTTTTTTCATCCCAACTTTGTTTTTGAAAATATTCCACAAGCTGTTTTTCAAAATTCAGTTGCTTGTTTTGGGCAGAGACTGAAATCGAAAATCCGAAAATTAATAATATGTACAAGTGTTTCTTCATCATTGCCGCTAACGGTTTGTGTATGGTTAGTTGCGGTAAATCCGTTAGGATTTTCCGACGTACGACGAAGTTAATTAATTCAAGTGAATTCCTGCGAAGGAATTCCGTAGCAATTAATTATACACGGTGTTAGCAAAAGTTTTTTTATTCATTAGTCAT
>CANLUS010000013.1 GCA_947494325.1 uncultured Flavobacteriaceae bacterium | reverse complement strand
GATCCTGCATATGCCGGATTCACAACATTCATATTGTACATATATTGCGTATACTGCGGATCTTGTTGACTATATCCCGTTATGGAAATAAAGCTTAATAGCAACAGTAAAACTAATGATGTAATTCTCATAATTGTACTTTATATTGTTAAAACGAATTTTCTTCTTATCTATTGATTAATAATTAACATATACCCAACCAGACTTAGCAGGTGTTCTTGCCGTATTATTGAAATTGATTATATAAAAATAGGTACCCACTGGAACTTTATTACCTTTTCCAATAGTTCTTGATCCCGTAGAGAAACCATCCCACCACTGAATTGCAGCACCTGTTCTACCATTATTATCATATTTATAAACTGCATTACCCCATCGATCGTATACTTCCATTGTGAAATTTGGTGATTGATCAAGCGCAGGTATTATAAACGTATCATTATTATTATCGTCATTTGGTGAGAAACCTCCAGGGATTCTATCACAAGAAATAGGATCTAAATAGTTCGGTGTATTATTGTCTGGTGGTCCATTACAATTATCATTTCTAGGATTACCATCACCATCTCTATCTTCATCAAGAGAAGACGTTAATCTACCATCACCGTCATCATCTGTATCTCTATAATCTACCTCAGCATCCGGTGTGATTGGAGAGAAATTATCATTCGACCCTCCAAAGAAATCAAATAATGCTTGATCTCTGTTTGGTAAATCCAACGCAGGATCTGTACCGACATTTAATCCGTTAGGATCACCAAAACCAGAGGTATCTCCATCATATGCATCATCTAAACCATCGTTATCAATATCTTGGTTAGAAGGTAATACATCTGGCTCGCCATCAGGAGAACCAATAACATTTAATGGATCGCTATAATCGTGTCCTTCAACTGAATCTGGCACATTATCATTATCTGAATCTACATCTAGATAATCATCATTATCTGCACCATCAGTATTTACAGGTTGAATTCCATTTCCAACACCAAAATTATCAAGTCCGTTAGTACCATCAATATCCGTATCGTAAGCATCATCTAAACCGTCATTATCACTATCTGTACCTAAAGGATTAACATAACCGGCGGTAGTTTGACCTTCTACATTATCTGGAATACCGTCAGCATCTGCATCTTGATCTAAATAATTAGGGAAACCATCACTATCTTCATCGGCATCACCTTCAACAAGTGTCATGATACCATCGTTATCATCATCGATATCTAAGTAGTTTGGCCTACCATCACCGTCTGAATCATCATTTGAAGGATCACCATCACCATCTACATCTTCATCCAAAGTAGCGATACCATCATTATCATCATCATCATCTAAATAATCAGGAGTACCATCACTATCATTATCTTGAGCATCTACTGGGTTACCGTCTCCATTTGGATCTGGGTTTTCATCAGCCGTAGCAATGCCATCTCCGTCATCGTCGGCATCTAAGTAATTTGGTATCCCGTCACCATCCGTATCATCGTTAGAGAAATCGCCATCGCCATCAAGATCTTCAAATCTTGTATGAATACCATCACCGTCATCATCGATATCTCTGTAGTTTACATCTTCAGTACTATCCGTATCAGGAAGATCTATTGCTGGATCGGTCGTAACAATCGCTCCATTTGGATCTCCGAAACCTGTAGTATCTCCATCGAAGGCGTCATTTAATCCATCATTATCTGAATCTGTTGTTGGAAAATTGTCTGGTATACCATCATTATCAAGGTCATGTCCTTCAATACTATCTGGTACATTGTCGCCATCGCTATCATTATCAATATAATCTGGAGCACCATCGGCACCAACAATACCTGCATCAGAATCTACTGGTTGAATACCATTCGTAGTTCCACCATTATTGTCTGGATCATTGACTGTAAGATCGTCAAAATTGTCGTACGCATCATCAAGACCATCACCGTCTGTATCTACTCCGTCTGGAGCAATATAACCTGCGGTTGATTGACCTTCAACATTATCAGCAATACCATCACCATCAGAATCTTGATCTAAATAATTAGGGAACGCATCAGCATCACTATTTGTAGTTCCTTCCGTTGCAGTTAAAATACCATCATTATCATCATCTATATCTAAATAATCAGCAGCACCATCACCATCTGTATCTTGGGCATCTGACGGATCTCCATCTCCGTTAGGATCAGGGTTTTCAGAAGCCGTCGCTACTCCATCACCATCATCATCAGTGTCTAATACATTAATAACTCCATCATTATCTGTATCTAAAGGCGTGTAATTAATTACTGCACCTGCTGTATCGTTATCTTCAATTGCGTCGAACAATCCATTGGCTCCGAAATCAGCCGGAACTCCATCAATATCTCCATCATTATCGGCATCAAGATCAGCCAGACCACTTTCATTTACATCATATATACCGTCACCATCTGCATCTAAGTCTAAATGGTTAGGGTCTCCATCTCCGTCAAGATCAAAGGCAGCCTCAACTAAACCGTCAGCATCTCCAACAGAAATATTATTATCATTATCATCTAAATATGCTGGTACACCATCACCATCTACATCGGCAAGCGGATCTAACCCATTTAATTCAACTAAATCTGGAATACCATCATTGTCGTCATCTAAATCTACTGGGTCTCCGACACCATCTCCATCAAAATCGGCTTGTACCGTAAGGATTGCAGGATTTGATGTTATATTTCCATCACAGGCAAACGCAGGTGAGGATAAAATTACTCGATATTGATTTCCGCTAAATGAAGCTGGAACAAACGTTAATGTTAAGGCATCTGTTGTTGCCCCTGCATATGTTGGTGCAGTTCCTCCATTCGTAATATTATTCCAAGTAACTCCATTATCTGTGCTCTCTTGCCATTGAAATGTAGGAGCAACTCCCGTAACATCAAAATTAGCATCTGTATTGATAGTTATTGTCTGATCCATTGGTTGGTCGGTCAAGGTAACCGCAGCTCCAGCTTCTTGGAAATCGAACACTCCGTTCGAATCACCATCTAAAGGTGTCGTGTAACCATCTGTTAATCCTGGCGTATTCACTACCCCATTTGCATCAACTGTTAATCCAGCATCTGCACCTAATCTACCACTACTATCTGAATCTGTAAATCCAGCCTCTAAAACATCAGTACACCCATCATTATCGGCATTTAATTCGTTAGAATCTGGAATACCATCTGAATCAGAATCAGCTGTTGCCACAGTAACGGTCGCTGTAAGCGTATCATCCGTTTCAATAACATCAAACAATCCATTTGCTCCAAAATCAGTAGCGACTCCATCTAATATACCATCGTTGTTAGCGTCAATTACTGTTGTACCATTTAACTGACCAGACTCAACAATGTCATAAATACCATCGTTATCACTGTCTAAATCTAAATGATTAGGAACACCATCTCCATCTCCATCATAAACATCTGGAATGCCATTACTATCAGCGTCAGTATAATCAGTAGTGCTTCCGTCTCCAGCACCACCATCATCGGTAGTATCTAAGTAATTCGGAATTCCATCACCATCTGCATCTCCATTCGGATCATTTCCTCCTGATTCATCAGTATCTGGAATACCATCATTATCATCGTCTAAATCTGAAACATCAGGAGTTCCGTCACCGTCATTATCGGAGAACAGACTTAATGTAACTTCATCGGATGTAATATTACCATCACAAGCGAAAGCAGGTGAAGAAAGTATTACTCTATATTGATTTCCATCAAAAGTCGCTGGAACTGTCGTTAAAGATAGTGATGCTGAAGTTGCACCAGCATAAGTTGGATTTGTACCACCATCGGTTATATTGTTCCAAGTTGCACCATTATCTGTACTTTCTTGCCATTGGAAAACTGCTGCCGTTCCAGTAACATCAAAATTAGCATTGGCATTGATAATTATTGTTTGACTTACTGGTTGGGTTGTTAGCGCCACAGCTTGCCCTACTTCTTGGAAATCGAACACACCGTTAGTGTCACCATCGGTCGGAGTTGTATATCCATCCGTTCCACTAGTCACTACCCCATTAGCATCTACGGTTAATCCTGTTCCAATATCTCCAGTACCTAATAAACCATTACTATCTGTATCAGTAAAACCAGCTTCCAAGACATCATTACAACCATCGTTATCGGCATTGATTTCATTCGAATCTGGAATGCCATCTGTATCTGAATCTGCTGTTGCTATTGTAACAGTAGCAGCTGCAGTATCATCTGTCTCTATAAGGTTAAGCAATCCATTCGCACCTACACTTGCTGGAGTAGCAGCATCTAAAACACCATCATTATTAGCATCTACAATTGTTGTCCCATTTAACTGACCAGACTCAACAATATCATAAATACCATCGTTATCACTGTCTAAGTCTAAATGATTTGGCACACCGTCGCCATCGCCATCATAAACATCTGGAATACCATTACCGTCAGCATCTGTATAATCTGTTGGGCTACCGTCCCCGGCATTGCCATCATCTGTTGTATCTAAGTAATTCGGAATACCATCGCCATCTTCATCACCGTTTGGAGCATTTCCTCCTGATTCATCGGTATCTGGAATACCATCATTATCATCATCTAAATCTGCGGGATCGTCGACACCGTCGTTATCTGAATCAATATCCAATGCTTCTCGCCAATCTCTATCTGTATCTAAAACCGTTACATCATTATTAGGGAAATCAGCAGGAACAGTCCCTCCATTTGTAGGATCTAAAGCACTATCATCAATATCATAAGCGTTATCTAAACCATCATTATCAGCATCTCCTCCTGCAGGTGTTATCTCAGGTGTTCCATCATTATCGGTATCCCAACCTTCTAAACTATCTAAGTCACCATCATTATCTGAATCGGTATCCTGATAATCTGGTGAATCAATTCCATCAGTATTTGTTGGAACAATAGCGCCAAGAGCTCCTAAAGGATCAACTACAGCTATTGTATTACCATTGTCTCCATCATAAGCGTCATCTAAACCGTCAGTATCTATATCAGTATTCGCTGGCAACACAAAGCCAGCAGTTGTTTGTCCTTCAATATTGTCTACTATCCCGTCGCCATCTGCGTCTATATCAATATAATCTTCACCACCAGTACCGTCAGTATTTACAACCAATAATGCCGTTCCGGCTTGACCAGGGTCAATAGCATCGGCTAAACCATTTCCATCAATATCTGTCATGGTTGTAGGATCGCCTGAAGTAGCATAATCAACATGTCCATCTCCATCAGCATCTATACCTCCTGCCTCAATGACATCAGAAATACCGTCACCATCCGAATCTAAGTCTAAATAATTAGGTAATGTATCGCCTGTATCTGCATCAGTATTAATAAAAACAACCACAACACCTTCTAAAGCATCTGATAAACCATTATCATTACCATCCAAAAATGTATCAATCTCTCCATCGCCATCTGCATCTGGGCCTCCGTTTTCCCTAGCATCCGTAATACCATCATTATCACTATCTACATCTAAGTTATTCGGGACACCATCACCATCTGTATCTGGACTCGACAATGGAGTATTGCCATTATCTGGATCAAGTTCATCAGCTAGCCCGTCGCCATCACTATCGTTCATACTGGTTGGATCGCCAGGTGTTGGATAATCTATTTGTCCATCACCATCTACATCAGTTCCTCCAGCTTCAATAATATCAGATATACCATCATTATCACTATCTAAATCTAAATAATCTGGAATACCATCACCATCAGAATCTCCATTCCCTTCTACTGAATCTGGAATGCCATCATTATCACTATCTAAGTCTAAATAGTTCGGTACACCATCACCATCATTGTCATCGTTTAACGGATTTCCGTCGCCATCAAAATCTTCATCTGCGGTCAAAATTCCATCATTGTCATCATCGGTATCTAAATAATCTGGAATTGCATCTGCTGGAGCATCAGAATTTTGTGCATCGGCAGGATCTCCATCATTATTAGGATCTGGATTTTCGTCTTCGGTATTTATACCATCACCATCATCATCTATATCCAGGTAATCTGGTACTGTATCTCCACTTGCAGAATCTGTATTCTGTGCATCTGCAGGATCTCCGTCATTATTAGGATCTGGATTTTCGAATTCTGTATCTACCCCGTCACCATCATCATCTACATCTAGATAATCAAACGTAGCATCTGTATCTGTATCTTGTGTTGCTCCTGTTGATGGATTACCATCACCATCTGGATTCACTCCTTCAAATTCTGTATTTACCCCATCTCCGTCGTCATCTACATCTAGATAATCAAACGTAGCATCTGTATCTGTATCTTGTGTCGCTCCCGTTGAAGGATCACCATCACTATCTGGATCGGCACCTTCAAATTCTGTATTTACCCCATCTCCGTCGTCATCTACATCTAGATAATCAAACGTAGCATCTGTATCTGTATCTTGCGTTGCTCCTGTTGACGGATCACCATCACCATCTGGATTCACTCCTTCAAATTCTGTATTTACCCCATCTCCGTCATCATCTACATCTAGATAATCAAATGTAGCATCTGTATCTGTATCTTGTGTTGCTCCCGTTGACGGATCACCGTCACCATCTGGGTCGACACCTTCAAATTCTGTATTTACGCCATCCCCGTCATCATCTACATCTAGATAATCAAATGTAGCATCTGTATCTGTATCTTGCGTCGCTCCTGTGTTTGGGTTAAAATCTCCATCAGGATTTACTTCTTCAAATTCTGTATTTACTCCATCGCCATCATCATCTACATCTAAGAAATCTGGGGCAGTATCTCCAGAAGCACTATCAGTATTTTGGAGGGCATAAATAATCGCTCCACCATCTACACCTCCAGTTTCCAAAGCATCTAAAATTCCATTGGTGCCGAAATCTGCAGGAACACCATCTAAAACACCATTATTATCTGCATCATCAATAGTACCTCCGTTCAGCGCGTAACCAGCCTCATGTAAATCAAATATTCCATCACCATCGGCATCAAGGTCTAAATGATTTGCAATACCATCGCTGTCTAAATCAAACCCAGCTTCAATTACTCCATTCACATCTCCAATACCCGCATCTCCATCATCATCGTCTAGGTAAAAAGGAACACCATCTCCATCTCCATCAACACTTGGGTCTTGACCACCAGATTCCTCAGTATCTAAAATACCATCATTATCATCATCAATATCTCCAATATCTGGAATGTCATCACCATCACTATCAAGAGCAACCAAAGCATCTCTAAAATCTACATCACCACCAAAAGTAACATCTCCATCCGAATCTGGAAAATTATCTGTTTGAGTATTATCAAAACTACCATTTACATCAACATAGTCATCTCCATTGTCAAAGTTATTATCTAATCCATTAACTCCAACTGCACCCGATAAAGTCAAACCTGCTTCCGTGGTATCATCTCCACCTTCATTATCACTATTTAAATCTAAAAAGTCAGGCACTAAATCGCCCGGACCATCAGTATTCACTGTCGATAACCCTCCAGTATATGCAGTATCAACGCCAGTTATTGGATCATAAATTCCATCTGGGGCTAAATAACCAGACGTTGTTTGAGCTTCTATGTTATCAGGAATACCGTCTCCATCAGCGTCCAAATCCAAATGATTAGCAATACCATCACCATCTGTATCGAATGCCGGCTGTACTAATCCATCAACATTTCCAATAGTAGTCACTGTATCATCGTCATCCAAGTAGGCAGGCACACCATCATTGTCGGCATCCGCATAAGGATCCAATCCGCCTAAATACTCATCTAAATCTAATATACCATCATTATCTGAGTCTAAATCATCATCATCTAGCACACCATCATCATCCGTATCAAACAACAAGCGAATTGCGTTTAAGCTAACTGACAAACTCACTGACTCTGCATTTACAGCAGAATTATAGCTCGCTCTCAACCCTAATTCTTCTGTAGTCGCAGTAGCTACAAATCTAATTTTATTGGTACCCCATACATCTTGTGTGATAGATCCAATTGTATTAAAAGGTCCTGCAAACCCTATTCGATACTCGTAAGAATCATCATAGGAAGGCGAGTAATTTGGTAATAATCCTGTCACTGCTGTTAAGGAATAAATAACAACTTCATATGTTTCACCAACAACTAAGCCAGTCATATTTGTTCCCGCACCCTCTAAAGATCTTCCTAATACTGCTAGATCTCTAACTGAAATCCAATCAGTGTGCCCATTAGGAGGCAATGGCAATGGCGCTGCAGTCCATGCTGCTCCTCCACCGGTAATACCAGGTGCAGCTGCAGTGTTTTGATCAGAAATATCTGGTGATCCAGCAATACTAAACCACCCAGGAGGTGCACAAGTATGACAATTAACACCTCCATCAGATGCTGAAATTGATTGACTTGTTATAGATTGTGGTACAAAAAGAAGTGTACTTAAGAAAAATATAAATACAATTTTTTCCTTTAAAGAATAACTTTTTTTTCTGTTGATTGAAGTTAAGTAATCTTTTATCATAATGTGTTTACTTAATATATTTTTGGCTAATAGTTTTTAGAACATAAAACTATTCATTTATCCCTTTTTTGTATATGTTTTAACAATATAACGTAATCTTACAAATATATAAAAAAATGTTAAAGCGCTTTTTTTCAGCAGCATTATTTTATCCAATCTTATACATTCGATTTTTATAGTTTTAAAATCTTAAATTCTGTCCTTCTATTTTCCTGATGTTGCTCGGGCGTACACTTGACAAAACTTGAACAATTATTTACCAACTCCATTTCTCCATATCCCTTACTAACAATTCTGTTGGCATTTACCCCTCTCGAAATTAAGTACTTTTTAACTGCTTTAGCTCTATCTTCAGAAAGTTTTTGGTTATATGATTCAAGGTTATTTGAATCAGAGTGAGAACCAGCTTCAACCCGCATTTCTGGATTTTTCTTTAAGATATTGGCCACTCTTTTCAATTCATACTGAGCATCTTTTCGAATATCAGATTTATCATAATCAAAATAGATTGGGTTCGTGTAAATATATTTAGTGTCTCCTTTATCCCTAAAATCTTCTGAAGGGAAATTATTTCCAGACACTATCATAAATTCTATTCTTCGATTTGCTTGTTGTTCGCTTTCAGAACATTTTACAAAACTTGTACAACCATTAACCAAACGCATTTCACCATAGCCCCTTGCCAAAATTCGATTTGCATTGATTCCTTTCGACACTAAATAATCTACAACAGACTTTGCTCTTTTGTCAGAAAAAATCTGGTTATATGCTTCTCGGTTCTTCGAATCGGTGTGCGCTCCTACTTCTATGACAAGCCCTGCATTATCTCTCATTGTTCGCACAACTTTATCAAGTTGAGTCAATTCTTTTTGAGACACACTCCACTTATCAAACTCATAGTATATTGGCGGTATTTTAATAAAATTGGTCCTCGTTTCCAAACCGTTTTCTTGGGGGACAGTTATGTTATTATCATTGACAATATTACTTTCTTCAGAGACTTGAGAATTATTATCGACGGTTACATTTGCTTCGGACGTTTCATCAATGGTGTTATTTTCAGAAGAGGCAACTGAATTAAGATCCACATAAGTCATATTGATATTTCTATCAACTTTCACATTTTCGATAGTAGCCGCGTTAGAAGCGAATCGATCATTATCATTTACAATTACAAACTCAGTACGTCTATTTAATTGATGTTCTTCACGTTTACATTTCACAAAACTCGAACAATTATTAACCAACTGCATTTCACCATATCCTTTAGAAGTTAATCGACTTGCATCAATACCTCCAGCAATGATATAATCAACAGTTGCCTTCGCTCTTTTTTCAGATAGAATTTGATTATACGCCTCTCTAGCCCTCGAATCAGTATGAGAACCTCCTTCAATCACCATTGACGGATGCTCTTTCATTACTGCAATTACTTTATCTAATTCTTTCGCAGCATCTGGACGAATATTCCACTTATCAAAATCAAAATAAATAGTATTGATATTGATCATTATTTTTTCGTTAACCACGATTAATTCCGGAGCTAAATCTAAGAATAGCTCTAGCGGATCTACATCAATATCATTTGCTGTTTTTGATTCTAATTCTTCGCGTAAATATCCTGTAGTTGACCCATCTAATTTAAACTCCGTATCACATGGCAATTCAAAACTAAACGAAGCATCTTTTTCACTAGATACTTTTGTAAAAAGTTCATTCCCTTCACTATCATATACAACTACCGTTGTGCCAGGCAATAGTTCCTCAGTATCTTTGTCTCTCGTTACTCCATTTACGACTTGGTTACATTCGAATTGAATTCCAGGGTCAGCAGTAAATGTATATATATCATCATCTCCTTTACCTCCTTTTCTATTTGATGAAAAGAATCCTTTTAATTTAGTGTCATCAATGATATAGGCAAAGTCATCTTTTTTACTGTTAACAGGGTCTTCTAAATTGATAGGAACTGCAACTGTAGTGTCATAAATTTTACTTGCAAAGACATCTAATTCTCCATAGCCAGGGAGTCCATTTGACGAAAAATATAAAATGTTTTCATCACTTATAAAGGGAAACATTTCTCGTTCTTCAGTATTAATTCTTGGCCCTAAATTCTTTGGTTCAGAATAGGTTCCGTCATCGTTTATATCTACAACATAAATATCGGTTTTTCCAATTGACTCTGGACGATCTGAGATAAAATACAATTTTGAATCATCTAAATTCAATGTAGGATGACCTGTTGAAAATTGATCATTATTAAACGGTAATTTCACGATATTATTCCAAGAACCATTTTTGGCAACGTCGGCCTTATACAATTGAATATTTACCGTTCCGGTTGAATCTTTTTGTACTTTATTGTTAATTGTATTGTTAGCACTATAGTAAACCGTTTTTAAATCTTTTGTAAAACACACATTACTTTCATGAAATTTCGTATTGATATCACCTAAAATTCTCTTTTTCCCTACAATTTCATTATTCTTATCTATAGTTCCAATATATAGGTCTAAAAAAGCTTGCTTGTTACCTTCCCAGGTTGTTCTTGTAATTACAGCATTGTCTTTCGGAGAAGCAAATACAACTTTATCTTTTCCAAAAAAAGTAGTTCCAAAATCAGAATATTTGGTATTAACCTTCAACAACTTTACTTCATACTCTCCAGGAGATGTTTGAGCAAATGTCACCAACGATACTAGTGCAAAAATTACTGTTACTAACTGTTTCATTTTGTATGTTTTATTTAGCTGTATGCTATCTTTTTTTAGAAAAATCTAGGTGATTTTAAGTTCTTCTTTGAGAAATCTATATCCCATAGTAAAAAGGCCTCATGTGTGCCACTATTGAAATTACCTAAATTGGTCGTCGTATAATCATA
>CANLUS010000012.1 GCA_947494325.1 uncultured Flavobacteriaceae bacterium | reverse complement strand
GAAATCTTTACGTTCCATATTATTGAGTTTTGATTGGTTAGTCTATATTGTTGCCAACGGTTTGTGTATGGTTAGTTGCGGAAAATCAGTTGAGATTTTCCGACGTACTCAAAAGTAATTAATTCAAGTGAATTTCCCGCGAGGAAATTCCGTAGCAATTAATTATACACGTTGTTGTAGCCAGTTTTAATTATTTTCAATTCCGAATTGCGCCCAGTTTAAAACATTGAAATTATTATTCCGATAATTAGAAAATTCCGACTTATTAAATATTAATTCCACATCGTTTTCAGATCGGTCATAGTTTGCAATCCATGGCGAACAAATTCGGTCAGTCAATTCGATAGACTCTGAAATCGAATTGATATGGTCAGTTATTTTTCCAATTATTTCTATTCGGTATGAGTTTTTCAGTTTCTCATATTTAGAGATGTTAAATCCGTTTTCACAATTCAGAATTTCACAAACTGATTCCGCAAATTTTTTCCCTTTTTCAAGAGAATTTTGGTTTTCAGTTACTAAAATCAGTCGAAATTTCTTCATTCTCTTAATTGGCTACAACGGTTTGTGTATGGTTAGTTACGGAAAATCAGTTAGGATTTTCCGACGTTGAGCTAAGTTAATTAATTCGAGTGAATTTCCTGCGAGGAAATTCCGCAGTAATTAATTATACACGTTGTTGGCAGTAGTTTTTTATTTTTCCAGAGTCGCATTATTCATAATCAAATCATATTTCTCTCCCTCATCCTTAAGTTCACCTTTGATTTTTAGTTCTGACCCTTTTTTTAATTCCATTTCATCTGGGTTTTCGATAAATAGAACAGTCAACTTTCTTAATTTTCCTTTGTATTCAATTTCTGTTGAAACATAGATATGTCCGCCATCGACTCCAGTCGTTTTTACAGAATATTTATCGATGATTAATTCCGTTAACATATGAGCTTTTTCCCTTTAATTATCCATAATATAGGTCCAATAATTCCGACCATTGTGATAAGAATCCAAGTTGTTTTGTTTCCTTTAAATTCTTTCGTCAAAATGAGATAAATCGCTTTAAAAGTTATAAAGAGCGACCAAAAAGACAAAGCAATTATTGATATTACTAAAATTGGATTCATAACGGTTTTTAGTATTACTGCCAACGGTTTGGCTATGGTTTCGTTGTGGAATTGTCCGCGAGGACCATTCCGCGAGAACCAAGCGATAATTTAAAGGTAGTGATTTTCCGTAGGAAAATCCGCCACAATGAATTATAGCCGTTGTTGCCCACAGTGTTTATATTTCATTTAGTTCCTTTCTCATTAACTTGATAATGTCGTCCTTAATATTTTCCGTAACCTTGGCGCTTTTTTCAAGATCTTTTTGATGTTGACTAATCTTTGTTTCATTACCTCCCATGATTAATTTAGGTAAATCGGACATCATTTTATCAGATTCATTCATTAGTTTATCATAAGACAATTCGAGTAAGTCCAACTATTAACTAAAGCATTTAACCCGAAATTAATGTATAACTCTTTTAACATCGGCACTTTATTTATTAATAATTCAATTTCAGTTGAGGCTTCATCAATTATGGTTTTTTCCTTATTTACAATAAGCTCTTCAAAATATTGTACTAATTCCTTTGCTGTTTTTTTAGGATCTTTTTCTTTAGAGCCATTCTTATCCAATACAACCGTCATTGCGTCTTGGACTGAAAAATGAAATGCTTTAGATTTTCTTAATCCGTGAGCCATAAATGAAGTGGGAATGGCTAGAGTTGTCACAATCTGATCTAAAGATTCGCAGTATTTATTTAAAATTTCCTTTAGAGGTCCGTTCATCATTTTATCGCGATGTTCTTCCGCGATTTCTATATTCCATTGTATTTTTCCTATATCCATTTTCTAATAACAGCTAACGGTTGGGCTATGGTTTCGTTGTGGAATTGTCCGCAAGGACCATTCCGCTAGAACCAAGCGATGATTGAAAGATAGGAATTTTCAGTGGAAAATTCCGCCACAATGAATTATAGCCGTTGTTGTACAACGTTCTAGTTTTAAAAATTCAATATAGATTTTTCATTAAAAACATTCTTTTCAATATCATAGACTCCAATGGCTAAATCTTTTTCATTTATATGATACGTAATTTGGATTTCCTTGAAATTATTAATGAATTTATATTCCTTTATTTTATTGTCGATTATTTTATTCAAATTCCGACCACTCAAGTCCGAAATAAATAAATAATGATTGTCATATTCATTAATCTCATCATCGTTATTTGAATCCTCTAATGCGATCAAGTAAACAATATTCTTTGTCAGACTTATTTGCTCGTCATCATTAGAAAAAAAGTTTGGAATATTTATATGCTTTACAGATGCATCAGTTTCCAATAAATTTCCAATTTTTTCGAAATCTTTGTTCAGAAAAACAATGTTTGTTGTGTTTTCTGGGACTTCTCCAATTTTAACTTCTGTTTCTCCGCCCAATAATTCATCTAATTCTATCACCTTATATTTCGCAACATACAGATTGTCCGAGTTTGTTATTTCTATTGGGCTTGAGTGTCGAATAACATACTCAGGTTCATAGTCGTTACTAACTTTAGTATTCCAGCCCGGACGTGTGGTGATAAATTCCGTTAACAATATGCCAAGAATTGTCAAAATAAAAATTGGAATTAAAATTCCGTTTATAATTATTAGCGTTCTTATTAATTTATTATTCATGTTTTGAAATGTTGTACAACGTTTTGGCTATGGCTTCGTTGTGGAATCGTCCGCAAGGACATTCCGAGAGAATCTAGCCATCATTGCAAGATAAGAATTTCCAAGTAGGAAATTCCGCCGCAATGAATTATAGCCGTTGTTAGGCACAGATTTTTAATATTCCTCATTACGTTGAGCATAGTCATTAATGGTTAAGTAACTTATTGCTATTACTAGTCTCAATCTTATGTCTTCAATTTTATAATATTTCCGTTCTAATAAAAAGGTGAACAAACTTGGGGAATATGCACCGGACATAATAAAAGAATTATAATAATGGTCTATTACTTTACTATTTTTACCTAATTCCTTTAAATACTTAGCGTATTTCCCTTTAGTATTGAAATCTAGCACTCTTAACGTATCTAGTGAGTTTGGTTTTTTAGAATATCCATAATGCCAAACCTCATTAAATGTTTCTTTCTTTAGCTTGTTGTAAAATTCTTTTTGATTAAATAATGGCGTTATGGTTATGTTTTCTCCCTTTTTTGCCAAATAAAAGGCTCTATCAATGAATTTTTTATAGCAATTAACCTCATTTTTTTTTAACGAATCTTTCGAAAAGCAGATATTTTTTTTGAAGAAGTCCATTATCCGTTCTAAATCTTCAATTTCAGATTGATTAAAAACAGATTTGACAGTGCCATTGTATTTTATACCTTCTTGCGCATTGGTAGATAAGGAAACCAGAAAAATTACTACAACAATTTTAATCTTTTTCATTTTTCAATTTGTGCCTAACTAAGGGCTAAACGTAGTTCAGCTTCGGGAATGAAGATACACAAAATGGATAACAATATTGTGATTAGGCGACTTCCGCTTAAAATCATAATATTATTTGTCAACTAGGTAACATAGTTACCGTTTGTTGCCATTTTATTGTATTGGGAATTCAAGGAGTTGATCCAAATTACTTTTAGCAGACGATGGCTCACGTTTAGGCTCAATGTCCGTCGAAGGCGATTGTTCTACAAGTATCAAGGAGTAAGTAATTTGGTTTAGCCCTTAGATGGAACACATTCACTTTAAGGACGGGAGTGCGTAGCACGTAGTAATTAAAGTTCGCCTTTGGCGAATGTGTTCCATCGGTTAGGCTATGGTTTCGTTGTGACTAGGTGGTTTTGCGCGGTCTGCCGTGCCGACATCTAACCGCAAACTTACTAAGGCACTTTGGATGCTAGCAAGACCACTAGACCTCGAAATTCTTAGCCTTGTTATTTTTTTAAATTTAAGAAATATTTTTAAGCAAGTAGGGTGTAAGCAATGAATTATAGCCGTTGTTAGGTGTAGTTTTTTATAATTTCAGTTTTATTACAAATCGGACACCACCAATATTCCATTTCATCATCTTTTAATTTTAATTCCGTTCTATTTCGGCATTTTGTGCAATTCCGTTGATCAGATTCATTTTCGAAAGCTTGATATATGCATTCGCAACATCCCCAAATAGTGAGGTCCGATATTTCATCATCTATTCGCCATGTGAATGAATCATTTTTACATTTTGGACAAATTTGTAAGCCCATTATTTAGTTAGTCTTTCGGTTGAATTCCACCATTCCATTATATCCGTCGTTATTTTTTTCGCATCATCTTCATCAGTCCAAAGTCCGTAAGTCACAGTTAACTCACTGGCTAAAACACGTGTCACTTTCTCAAAACCTGCTCCTTTGTATAAATGACCCAAAATTTGATGATTCAATCCGTCAAATTCATCCTTTGGCGAGCCCGGAATTAGATCCCAAGAGTTTAAGATTTTTCTCAAGTCTGAGAACTTTTCTTTAAATTCCTTTTTTATTTCTTCCTTAGTCATTCTTAAATTACACCTAACGATTTGTGTATGGTTAGTTACGGAAAATCAGTTAGGATTTTCCAACGTTGAGCTAAGTTAATTAATTAGAGTGAATTCCTGCGAAGGAATTCCGTAGTAATTAATTATACACGTTGTTGGCAACTGCCCTTTATTATTTTCTTTTCGAGAATAAAAATATTGAAATGGCTACAATAAGAACATTTCCAATGATTAACCAACTCCATATATTTTTTCTATTCGAATTCAGAATAGTAAAATTGAGTATTCCTGTCTTCCAAAAAACCCAGTCATCTCCCAATCTTGTTGCTAAATTAGGGTTTCCTGATTCTAAAATGATAATTCCTTCATTTGTGTGATTATTTACCCTAACAGATGTATTAATGGCAGACCTGTTGTTTCCATCATGTCCAATTATATAGTCTCCTTGTTGATTGTTACCGTAAATAAATGGGCCCAACCCATGCGTGAGATGGTCATTCATTGGGATTATTTCTTGATTCATCACATCTTGGGTCGTGATACTTAATACAGGATTACTAGAGCCGCTGGCTTCTAAGAATAAGGTAAGGTCTTCTACACAAGTGTACAATGAAGCTGCTGCGAGCGCGGTATATCTATAGTTTTTATCTAAAGTGCCATCCAATTTAAAAGACTGTGCTAAATTTGATTCACTAGTTAGTTCAAATGTTGAATTTTGCATCTTTAAAGGTTCAAAAATGTGCTTTGTCATATATTTTTGAAATGAAACCCCACTGACTTCTTCGATGATTAATTGCAGAATCGTGTATCCTCCTCCAGAATATCTAAACTGAGTATTAGGTTTAATTCCTACTTCAGTGACTCCGCTCGCATATGGTTCTGCATCTGCCGCCTTTTTTAGTGATTGTTCGATAGACTGAATAGATTGATTGGGTTCAAAACCATCGTATCCAAGACCGTCAGTAAGTCCTGCAGTATGACTCAATAAGTTTTTTATAGTAACTTTTTCATTGTCAAAGTCACTCTCAGGTAGTTTCCATCGCTTTAGATAGCTACTCACAGGCTCATCAATAGATAGATTGTTCTGTTCAACGAGTTTAAAAATTCCCCAAGCAGTTATCCATTTACTCACGGAAGCCATTTGGAATAAAGTCTTTTTATCAACCGGATCTCCTTTCGAATAATAAAACTCTTCTTCTATCCTACCTTTCTTAACAAGTGCTATTGCAATATTACCAACATTTTCTTTTTTAACTTTCTTTTCAACAGCTTCAATAAATGCTCTTGAATTTTCTGAACTTTCTATCGACTGTAGTAAAAACCCATAAGTTCTTCCAAGAGTGACAAATCCCGTCCAGAGAACAATCATTATAATAGTGATTGCGCCATATTTTAGGTATCTCATAATTCTACGTATAAATTTGAGATAAAATTAAGTTGTAAAGATTTGAACGAGGCTAAAAACGTTATGTCATTATTGTGACATTTTTAAGACTTACTCCTTGTCATAGGATGTTTGGGATAAAGACAGGAACCTTTTTCTCTTTGTTTACAGTAATTGCAGTTTTTACAGTGATGATTACATTAAATACTACTAAAACAACATACATCAGTAAAGGCATTTTAGCGGCTGTGAAAATTTCATTTCCGAATGCACTATTTAAAGGGTGTCTAAGAAAAGGCGAAATTAAGAGTATAAACAGACAGAAAAAAGTCCATATAATTTGGATGCTGATAATCTTCTTGCCCATTACATTAATCGATTTTGTAGAACGGTATTTCCAATAGAAAATTAATGGAAAAATAAGATTTCCTAATGGAATTAGAACAAGAGAAAGTGCACTTAAATTAATTGTTTTTAGTTTTATAATTTCTTCATTCGACAGTTTAGTAGACTTTTCCTTTTTAAGTAACAAATCTTGATTTAAAACCCCCAAAGCTTTCGAAAGCGATTGTAAAGTGTGTGGACTTCCTTCGGTTGTACCTTTTTCAATTCTTTGAATAGTTCGCAATGAAAGTCCAGATTCTAATGAAAGTTTTTCCTGAGTAAATCCTTTTAATTTTCTGTATTCCTTTATTTTATCTTTAGATATCATAATCTAAAACCAAATTTTTCTTTGGTTAAGGTTGCTTTTTTGGTTGTTGCCAACGGTTGGGCTATGGTTTCGTTGTGGAATTGTCCGTTAGGACCATTCCGCGAGAACCAAGCGATAATTTAAAGGTAGGGATTTTCCGTGGAAAATTCCGCCACAATGAATTATAGCCGTTGTTGTAACCAGTTAATATTTCATTATATCCATTCCAGAATAACTTTCCTCTTCTTTTAAATAACCATTTAACATTAGTTTTTGTTCCTTCGTATTAATATCATAGCTGAAAGTTAGTTTTTCCCCATGTAAGAAATTAAAATAGACAGAACTGATTTCCTTATCTGATTTCGAGTCTGTAATTCCTATTTTCTTCTTGCCAAAATAGCAATTTGCTGAAGGTCGAAAAGAATAATATTCACTCCTTTTTCCGGTTTTAATTTTTTGCGAATATAAGTCTAAATTGGCCTCAACAGAATCCAATTTTGAGGATGTTATATTGTATCTCACAACGCCTTTTCTAGGTTTGTCTACTGGTCTTATATCATAGAAACTACAAGGAATAATTCTAATTATATATTCAGTATTTTCTTTAAATTTCAAAAGACTTATCCTCATTTGCCTGTCACTTACCCGGTAAATAAGAGTGTCAAGATTCGTTTTGTAAATTCCGATTTTATGCCTTTTATCATCGGGAATGATTGTCAGTCCATTTATATTAAATTCAATTCGCTGATTCTTCAGATATTTAGTTTCGAAACGTAAAGTTGCTTCTCGCGACTGACCTCTAACATTTGTTATTGCCAGAATAAATAGAAATGAGAAGATTAATTTTAACAAAGTCATTTTTGAATTGGTTACAACGGTCTCGTATAACCGTCAGTTACGGGTTTTAAGTTACTATTTTTCGATTATGCACTGACGCTCGCAATTCCCAGTGGATTCGGACGTAGTCGAATCCGCCGTAATTGCGGTTATACATTGTTGTAGTGCGTTTTTATTTTTTCTATTACGTTATCAGTCAATATAGTCAATTCAATTTTTTCCGATTTCCAACTGTTGTCAATTTGTTTTTCGACGTTAGTTGAGAAAATATTCCAGTTTAAATTCATACTCTGTCCGAGTAAAGTAATTGTTTTTCGCAAGTCGTGATTATTTTTCTCCAATTCGGTCATTATCCATTTCCCAATTCCGTAAGCTGATTTAAGGTCTTCTGAAATACTCAGATAGTATTTGGGAATGTCATTTTCATAAATCACGTCTTCGTTAAATTCCAATTCTAAAAAAGGAAAGAAGCGTTCATTTTCTTTTCCCTCAATTAGATATGATTCCGTTTCGAGAGTTATTTTTTCGGTTCGGTTTTTTAGATATTCAGATGTTTTTCCATTCCAACCGCATTTTATGCAATTCCTATTATCGAATATGTGTTCGCAATTTGGATATCCATATAATTCGTGAGCACAATTCGGACATAATTCAGCCATTTCCGAACTATTTCTAAAATAGTCAGATTCACATTCGACACAAACTGTTTTTTCTTGATTCATAGGTTTTTTCAAATGCACTACAACGGTTGGGCTATGGTTTCGTTGCGGAATCGTCCACTAGGACATTCCGAGAAACACTAACCATCATTGCAAGATAAGAATTTCCGTTTAGGAAATTCCGCCGCAATGAATTATAGCCGTTGTTAGGGCAAGTAATATTTACGACACCCAAGTATCATAGAAATACGCGATAGTCCATTTATCCGATTTTTTCTCTAAAAAAATGACAAATCCGTTTCCAATCAATTTTCCATAGTAAATTCCACCCGTTAAAACCCCGTACTTTTTTGTCCGGTCGAATTGTATTCTTGAAAATGAAATTACACTTGTAAGATGAGTTTTATGGTTTTCTTTCCATTTTTCATTTCCCAGTGGAAATTCCGAGGAATATTTTAAGTCATACTTACCGTTTTTTGAATAATTTAATAGATTAATTCTATATCCAATTTCATTATTCATGTCAAATTCCGTGTCACTGAATTGATGTTTAATAAAATCAGCTTCTTTTCCCTTTAGAGCATAAATTGTGTCAGATATAGCAATTACCTTTTTTCCTTTATAATTTTTTATCTGATTAACTCTATCATTAAACTTTTTTATTATTTGAATGTAATCAATAGAATCTTTTTGATAAATGCTGTCTTTTATTTTTTGGTCGGCAGTTTTAAAATAGATCTTTGGAAAAGGAGTAGGAGGTGGCGGAATGTAATTTGGCTCGTTGTATAAAGAGTCTATAAATTCAATTAACAACTCATTCATTACCTTTTTTTCATAATCTAAGTCGTATTTCTGTTTTTGACAATTAGAAAAAGAAAAAGTAAGAATTAATAAAAGCGCTATTATTTTAAATATTTTCATTTTCTTATTTGCCCTAACGGTTTGGCTATGGTTTCGTTGCGGAATGGTCCGCTAGGACATTCCGAGATAACCAAGCGTTCATTGCAAGATAAGAATTTCCTGTAGGAAATTCCGCCGTAATGAATTATAGCCGTTGTTGTAAACAGTTATTTCTTTTTATCTTCCTTAATTGAAAATTCAGTGTATTTATCATAAGCCATTACATCAAAAACTTTCGATTGCCCTGTATCCAACCATCTTTTATAAATCAGTTTCCCGTTCATATAAACATAAAGTTCGTTGTCCTTTGTTTGTTTCTTAAAAATCATATTATCCGTCCCAAACTTTAAAGTTTATTACCTTACCCATTTCGTCAAATAACAATTCTAAATAGCCATAATTAATTCCGCGCTTTGAAGGACCTAGACTATAACTGAAAACAGAATTATTTTCCCGTGCAGGTTTTCCGAGCAATTCAATTATTTCCGCTTTTGTCATTCCTTTCAATTCATAATTATTCCGTAAACTATTCATCATATCCCACCGCATTGTCCATTCAGTTTCTGATTCCTTCCATTTTTTCCATTTTTCAGAATCAAATTTTTCATGCGTGATATTTCCCCTAAGAGCAAATCCGATCAGAATTAGTACTCCAAAAATCAGAATTCCATATTTATATATTTTCTTCAATGACTTTTTAAATTGTTTACAACGGTTTGTGTATGGTTAGTTACGGAAAATCAGTTAGGATTTTCCGACGTACTCAAATGTAATTAATTTCGAGAGAATTCCTGCGAAGGAATTCCGGAGTAATTAATTATACACGTTGTTGGCGGTAGTATTTTATATTTCATTAATACATTTAATCAAATTTGAATTAGAACGACCATAACTGACTATTCTAATATCCAACGGAACGTTTTTGAATTTTCTAATTGCTTTTTGCATTGATTCTAGAATCCAATATTCTTCATTTCCAAATGCACCACCACCAACCAAAGTAAGAAAAACTTTGTTTGATTTATTATTTTCCATATTCAAGACTCCAGCAAATAAGGTTGATTCATAAGTCGCCTCTAAAATTACTCTCGCAAAATACTCCCAATAAAAAGATTCTATGTGACTATATGCAACTGGAAGGGCCGAACAATATATTTGAGAAACTTTTTGCTTCGTGGCTGATCTGGTAACTTCTGTATTCCATTGAATCCCCGTTTTAAGTTTTTCTTTCAGATTTTCTCTTTTCTTTTCAGTTAGTTGAGCAATTTTCTTATTAATTGCTAAAAGTCCGTTTTGATTTACTAAAGCATAACCGTTTTGCATCTTCCATAGATTCAATTTTTCATTATTCAATTCTTTACCTATTAAATCTAAACAATCAATTTGGTTATTTTCAGTCTGTCCGATTTGTCCATTAACCTCTGCAAAATAATTCCGATATATTGTTCCTGCTCCGCAAGAAATGGCACAAACTGGTCCCTGAGTATTATCAAATTCATATCTGTCGATTCCTTGTTCTGGCGTTATAGTTGGACTAACCATTTCAAGCAAATTAAATTGCGAAGCAGCTTGAAATAGAGCGTTTGAATTTTCTGGTTGGCAATGCAATTCTTGAACGTCAGCAACCGTTTCAGTGACTTCAATTTTTCCATTATATTCTTTTATGTTCTTGTTTAGCTTTTTAAGTTCAGCTAAAGTTGGGATTTCTAATTTTCCGAATATAAAACTACGAGAATTTACGAGTGAAACAATTTCGTTTCCTTTAACCTCAATGTTATTTCTCACATTTTCAGGTGATTCTTCTTTGAATCCTGTTAATTGTTCAAACCACATAAGTTTTGTTCATATTACCGCCAACGTGCAGTATATGGCGCGTTTTAATGCGCTATATACATTGTTAGCACCTGTTTTATTTCTTTTCGAATTTTAAATTGGTTACTCTTCCTGCGTCAAATTCAAAACCTGTCATTACTCCATTCAGCCTGTTGAATCGAATTGAGAATCGACCTCCGCTAAAACTATCATTGTCATAAATAGTCAATTCTTGAGGTGCATAATTTGCAATTTGAATATTTAGTTTTTCTTCTTCAAGAGTTAAAATATAATTCACATCTAATTCTTCACTATAATATCTCCCAGTATAATCCTCGAGGTTTAAGTTTGAAAACTCAATCTTTTCTTTTCTATCAGAACTAGTTTCATCTACTTTTTGAATTTCCTTCTTTTTAGGTTTTTCTACAAATTTATCTTCAAGGAGTATGTCAGCAATTTGGAATGACTTGCTAGTTGGATTTGCATCCCCTCTGTTGGCTAATATAATTACAGAAAATTTCTCTTCTGGAAATCTCATTAATTGTGCGCGGTAACCTGCAAGTGAACCTCCATGACTAACTGTTTTTAATCCTTTGTAAGTTCCATTATTTAATGCAAAAGCATAACCACTACTTTCTCCATTATTCAAGAGGCCTTCTTCGTGCATTTTATCAATAATATTTTGCCCTCCTTTTCCTAATTTATTATTATAAAAATTCTGGTCCCATAGATATAAATCTTCTATGCTAGAATAAACTCCACCAGAACCAACTAGGTCAAATCTCATAATCAAATTATTAAATCCATCTTCATCAGGTTTTTTATTATAACTAAAAACACGATTTTTAATAAGGTCAGTATTGTCATCGTAAAAGAGAGTATTCTTCATTCCGAGTGGTTGAAAAATGCTTTCATGAGCAAAATCTTTAAGAGATTGACCTGCTGCCTTTTCAACTATCATCGCAAGCATGAAATAGCAAGAATTGCTGTATAAATATTTTTCACCAGGCGTAAAATTTAGCTCTTTCTGTTTTTTTATAAGTTCGTAGACTTCATCTACATCAGTATTGTCGAGATAGTTTCTTCCTTTTAAAAACATCAAGGTTAAATAGTCTCTAACACCGCTAGTATGATGAATAAAATTTCTAATAGTTAGAGTAGAATCATATTCGGGGAAATCAGGTAAATACTTTTGAATTTTATCATCAAGGTTTAACTTCCCTTGCTCCTCAAGAAGTAAAATGCTAAATGTTACAAACTGTTTAGAAACAGAACCGATATAAAAAACAGATGTTGGTGTTATTTGTATATCGTGTTCTAAGTCAGCAATTCCATATCCTTTAGAGTAGATTAGTTTCCCATCTTCAACAATTCCAATTGCGCAACCAGGTACTTCGGGCTTATTCCAATCTAAAAAGAGGCTGTCTATTGCTTGACTCTGTTTTAATTGACCAAATGAACATATTGTAAATAATAGAAATAAAAATAATAGAGATTGCTTTTTCATTGTACTGTATTTTTTAATTGGTGCTAACTAAGGGCTAAACGTAGTTCAGCTTCGGGAATGAAGATACACAAAATGGATAACAATATTGTGATTAGGCGA
>CANLUS010000011.1 GCA_947494325.1 uncultured Flavobacteriaceae bacterium | reverse complement strand
TATCTTTCAACCAACGCTTGGTTATCGCGGAATGGTCCTAGCGGACAATTCCACAACGAAACCATAGCCAAACCGTTACCCACAATTGCAAAAAATGAAAAAAAAATTGCTCATTCTCGTTTTACTAATTAACATTAGTTCATTTTCACAAGATAGTTTAAACGTAAATTACGGAGACCTTTATGATAAGAAACAATATGATCAAATCATAAATGAGTATTCTCAAAAAACAAAGGAATTTTCAGCAAAGGATCTCTATTTCGTCGGAATGGCCTACTACATGAAAGAAGATGATAATAATTGTCTCAAACTAATGGATTTATCAATATTGAAAGATAGTATTAATCCCGATGCCTTTTATATTAAAGGAAAAACTTTAAGCTATTTAGGGAGATTTAAAAAATCGATAGAACCTTTTAAAAAAGCCATTAAGTTATATCCTGAAAGTAGTGTTTTTTATAGTGGTTTAGGAGATTCTTATTTCAACTTAAAGAATCTGGATGAATCACTAAAAGCATATATCAAAGCTACAGAACAGAAAGAAGTCATTGATAGACCTTATACAATGATACCTCAAGTTTATGCTGCAAAAAATGATTCGAAAAATGCCCTGAAAGCGTTTTATGTTGCAAAAAATAAAATCTCTAAAACAGGACACTCCTACATAACGGCTTTGTATAACATCGGATTGTATGAATTACTGAATAGAAACTATGATAATGCAGAAATACATCTTAAAGAATTAATTAAACTTAAACCTGATGATTTTCATTCATATGCAAAGTTGATTCAAGCATATTATGGCAAAAAAGACTACTCAAAAGCCAAGCCTCTTAAGGAAAAATTATATGAAGCATATCATAAGGGGATTTTAAAAGATAATCTAAAAAACATGTTTTGCTTTGACCAATTTGATTGGAATAATAAATTAATCCAAGTTTATGAAAAATTCCATCAAGAAAAAGGAAAACTTTACTATAAACATTTGTTTTACGTGGTAAACGAAAAGGGGGAAATAGAAGATAGGATTCAAACTGAGAACTCCCCTATTTCGGTCGAAATGGGTGGACCAAAATATGCAATTGGAATGGACAAAGATGGAACTCATAGCACGTTTGCATTTATAAATGAAGACTTCAATTATGAAGACCTAAAGGGAATTGTTATTAAAATTCTTGAGAAAAAAGTTAACCCAACCTCAAGTTCAACTTCGATTAAATCAAAGAAAAAGAAACGGAGAAAAAAGAAAAACAGTGGGTAACAACGTGTATAATTAATTACTACGGAATTCCTTCGCAGGAATTCACTTGAATTAATTAACTTAGCTCAACGTCGGAAAATCCTAACTGATTTTCCGTAACTAACCATACACAAACCGTTGGCAACAATTTGATGAAACCCGAAAACATTGACATAAACGAAAAGCATTTTTTAGCTTCTTTTAGATATAATAAAAGTAAGCCAGAAGATTTCGGATTGAGCAAAGTTAACGGAACGGAACATTTTGTTGACAAAAAAGGAAATTTATGGATGAATGAAATCCTATGGGATTCTGGTTGGGGAAATGAATACGGATTTATAAAACTACCTGAACCGAATTTTGACCAATTATGGATTTTATTGACCGAATCGAATATTGAGGTTAATCTGTTAGGTTCGGCTGAATTACTTACTCGATATCCAAATGAATTGAAAACAAAACTTCAGGAACTATTTAATCGGAATGAAAAAATTGACCGTAAATTAACGAAAAGACTTTCTCACTTGGAATTGGTAAATCACGTCACAAATCACTCTGAAATGAAAGGTAAAAGACCTGAAGAAGTGGATTCTGATTATCGAGAATGGAAAAAGTTAAAAGATGATTTCGACCGACTGAAAACTGAAAGTTTATTTAATCGAATAAAAAAAACTGTTGCCAACAACGTGTAAAAATAATTGCTTGTGACTTACCTACTTGGAAATTCCTGCGGAATTTCCAATGGTTCGGTTCATTTTTATTAAGTTAGTTGCTGAAACACGCAACTATCCTTACACGAACACGTTGTACCTCATTTTGAAAATTCGAAAATGAAATTATCCGAAGAAAATAAAATGTCGCTCTTAGTTTCAATTCATCAGTTGATTGAAGAAAGCGCAAATCACACAGTAAATGATATTGATAATAATAAAACAGACAATCTGATAGAT
Organism: uncultured Flavobacteriaceae bacterium; assembly: GCA_947494325.1. GTDB lineage: Bacteria > Bacteroidota > Bacteroidia > Flavobacteriales > Flavobacteriaceae > Aureibaculum. Next base: position 21,162 of record CANLUS010000011.1, on the reverse strand, counting down.
TATCCTCCAAACGGTGGACTAACAGATGCCGAAAAATTGGAATTATCCAAACTGAGTGGAAATCCAATTTTAAAAAGCGCATTAAGAAAAGTTTTAGCTAGCAATACGTCTGATGCTTTTTTTGGATTTCTAAACATACTAGATGGAACTTCTGATCCAACCGTAGAATATGGAGAGTGGGGAGAAGTAATGCTTGTTGACTTTGATGAGGAAAATGAAATGGATTCAATGCTTCATGATGATTTTTTCGGTACATATTGGGACTGGAAAGAAAAACGACCTAACCCAGGCTGGAAATTGGATCTATTAGATGAATAAAATAAACGAGGTACAACAATGGCTATAATTCATTGCTTACGTCCTAATTGCTTCAAAATATTTCTTACATTTAATGAAAATAACAAGGCTAAGAATTTCGAAGTCTGGTGGTCTTGCTAGCATCCAAAGTGCCTTAGTAAGTTTGCGGTTAGATGTCGGCACGGCAGACAGCACAAAACCACCTAGCCTCAACGAACCATAGCCTAACCGTTGTAATGCATTGGAAAAAATGAAAACATTAATAATATTTTCGTTAACATTTCTAGCTTCTTGCTTGATTTTGCAAAACAGTTCCAATGACATAATTGGAAAATGGGAATGTTATCATAAAGAACTCGAAGATGGAACCACAAAAGGTACAGATTTATTCAGCGGAGAGGAATATGAATACTCTTGTAACGGACTAATAATAGAACTGAAAGCGGATTTTACCGGTTCGGAATCAATTGGCGGATTAAGTTTTAAATATGAAAAGAATGACTCAATTCTGAAATTGGGTGATAGGAGTTATATTATTGAATTACTCGACAAAAACAAACTGCAAATCAGAGATTATAGCACGGACAAAACGGATCTTAGTGGAGGATGGCGAAGGAAATTTAAAAAAGTAAAATAAAACGCATTACAACAACGGCTATAATTCATTGCTTACGTCCTACTTGTTTTAAAATATTTCTTACATTTAATAAAAATAACAAGGCTAAGAATTTCGAAGTCTGGTGGTCTTGCTAGCATCCAAAGTGCCCTAATAAGTTTGCGGTTAGATGTCGGCACAGCAGACAGCACAAAACCACCTAGCCTCAACGAACCATAGCCTAACCGTTGTACAACATATACCCAGAATTGATAATTTGAAATAGATATAATGATAAAACATACGAAATATCTAATTTCCTTCCTTCTGATTTTCGGATTGACTGTAAACGAATGTTCTATTTCTTCTCAGATAAATTCTACAAATTATCATCAAGTCTCATTCCTTAATACTAGAAATGGATTTAGTTATGGACAATCGGAATTGTATACTTACACTGGACAAACACTCCCGAGAAAAATATTATCTAGTCCACTAGAACTATTAATTAATATTAAGGATTTTTATAATGCTCAGGTTCAAATTATTTTAAAATTACGGACTGAACTTTATCGAAATATATGTTCAATAAGAGCTCAGTGCGTTTTTTTGAGCGAAATTATCACATCGAGTAATTATTATTCCAATTTATACATAGCATAGAACGGATAAATCTTCTATGAAAACTATGCTTTTACAGCATAAAATGATAAAACAAATGTCTAATCATTTATCATTTCAAAAATGTATAAACAAAAGAATAAAACTCAGTTGGAGAAATCCAACAGCATAATCTATTGGATAAAAAGAAAAATAATATTAATAAGTACTGCATTTATGCTTGGAATGTCGAATGCAATGTACGATGAAAACAAAACGATGAATAATAATCAACATCACATCGAGCAAGAAGATAAAAGAGATTAAAAATTAATTACGTTGCACAACAACGGCTATAATTCATTGTGGCGGATTTTCCTACGGAAAATCACTACCTTTAAATCATCGCTTGGTTCTCGCGGAATGATCCTCACGGACAATTCCACAACGAAACCATAGCCCAACCGTTAGGCAACATAACAAAAACAAGAATGGGAATATTTTCATTTTTCAAAAAAAAGAAATCAGAAGTCAATAAAATAAGCCCAGAATCTAAATGGATTGTTCAAATTGTTGGAACAACAATCAAGACTGTGGATTATGATGGAATTGAAAAATCTTTTGAGATATACGGAATTCAACAAATAATTATTGAAACTAATGACTCTGGACCTTGGGGAACGGATCTGTGGTGGAGAATATTTGGGAAAGATGGACTATTATCTGTTCCTGGTGGGGCAACTGGAGAATCGGAAATGCTAGAGAATTTTCAGAGATTTCCAAACTTTGACAATGCTGAATTAATTAAATCAATGAGTTCGACTGATAATGCCGAGTTTGTTGTATGGCAAAATAAATAACGTTGCCTAACAACGGCTATAATTCATTGTGGTGGATTTTCCTACGGAAAATCACTACCTTTAAATAATCGCTTGGTCTCGGCGGAATGGTCCTCGCGGACAATTCCACAACGAAACCATAGCCAAACCGTTGTAAAACATTTTGAAGAAAATTGCTAATGAATAAATTTTCAGGAATTACCTACAAAATTTTTTACGCAATAATTGGGGTTGCTCTAATTTTTGGAATTGGCTACTTTGGCTTTGGGTTTTTCAAAGCGGTCATTTACCCCCTTGCCTACATCTATCTCTATGTTTTAATTCCTCTGTTAATAATATCGTTTACCATAATTTTAATACAAAATTTTAAAAATCACGGATTTTTAAATGGAATAAAGGAATCCAGTACTAGCATTTTTACATTGCTTCTATCTTCATTATTACTTTGGACTTTACAAAATAATATGAAAAGGGAAAGCAACCAAATAATGGTAACTGTAATTAACAAGGCTAATGGGGGTTTATCAAATATTACTTTAATCGGACGCAACGCAAAATCTAAGATTGATACCCTAGCTCCCGAACAGAGTAAAACAATAATATTCAGAGGAAAATTGATAAATTATGAAACTGAAAATGATTTTGAAAATGAAATTCGTTTACTTTATTATTTTGACAATAGCTGGAGGGAAAAGAAAATATTAAGTGGATTTAGTAGATGGCGAGTGATAGATAATGATTGGGTGATAAACATTTACTCCTCAGACTCTATTAGCTTGAAACAATTATAAAAAACGTTTTACAACAACGTGTATAATTAATTGCTAATGATGTTTAATGAGTGTCTCGGAAATCCTAGCGGATTTTCTTACTCCTACGCTTTTTTGTTATCTTAGTCGCTTACGCAACTAACCATACACAAACCGTTGTGCTTCATTATGACCAACCATTAACCAATGATAAAATTCTTTAGAAAAATCAGACAAGACTTACTTTCAGAAGGAAAAACTGGAAAGTATTTTAAATATGCAATCGGAGAAATTCTACTTGTTGTTATTGGAATTCTTTTGGCTCTTCAAATTAATAGCTGGAATCAACAGCGGATTGAGAACGAACAAGAGATAGAATTACTTAATTCATTAAAAGATGAGTTTCAACATAATTTGGGTGAATTAAACGAGTCAATAGAAATTAATAAAAAAGTCACTCAATCTTGTGTGAAGCTAACAGAAATTATAAGAGCTGATTCTATAATTAAAGTACCAGAAATTGTTGATCGCTTGCTGGTAAATATAGGTGGATTTAATTCATTCGATGCCAGAATAGGAATATCAGGAGAAATTGTAAACTCTGGAAAAGTTAGTATTTTGAAAAATGATGAAATTCGGACACGATTAGGTAACTGGCTGAAAATCCTAGTAGATTGCGAAGAAGATATCCTATTTAGATCAGATAATTACACGATGAACTTAATGCCTTTTTTAATGAAACGATTTCCTCTAGCAAATGGAGAACTTACAAAAAAATTGGAATTTGATAAAAGTAATTATTTGGTTACTTATAAAGAAAAGTCACCATTCGAGCCGAATTTATCCTCAAAGGATTTAATGGAATTTGAAAATCAAGTTTGGCAACATAAGCATAATCACGATTATATTGTTATAAACGAACTAAACGTTAGAGACTTTGTAACTACAACCATTAAAATCATAGAAGAAGAACTAAACAAAAAATAAATAACGAAAGCACAACAACGTGTATAATTAATTACTACGGAATTTCCTCGCAGGAAATTCTCTTGAATTAATTACATTTGAGTACGTCGGAAAATCCTAACGGATTTCCCGCAACTAACCATACACAAACCGTTGTGCTTCATAAGGACAAACCAAAATAACCAATGATAAAATTCTTTAGAAAGATTAGACAAAAATTACTAACTGAAAATAAATTCAGTAAGTATTTAATTTATGCAATCGGAGAAATTATACTGGTTGTTATTGGAATTTTGATTGCGCTTCAGATAAACAATGCTAATGAAAATCGTAAAACCGAAAACATAAAAAATAATTATTACAATCAAATAATAGTAGACCTCGACAAAGAAATAGAAAACATAAATAGTCGAATTATATTTTTAGATTCTTGCATTATTACTGCGGATAGATATTTTAAATACATAGAAACACCTAATTTAGAGACAACTCAAATTTTTGAAGAATTTGTTAAGGTTGAATTAAATTTTCGATACTTAGCTTTTAACACAAATACAATTCAAACATTAGAATCAACAGGTGATATAAAGTTAATGCCAGAAAAAATTCGAAACCCACTTATTGAGCTTAAACGCGAACAAGAACATAATCAGAGGATTGCTAAAGGTAATTATGAAATTTATCTAAACGCACAACAAAAAGCTTCTCAATTGGGATATGGTAGGTTATTTTTTAAAAAACCCAAAGCAATCGAGCTTGATGTTACAAAGAATATTCCAGAAATCATTTTAACACTTGAGGCTGGATTCATACTTAAAAATTTTACAGATAAGTTAATTAGAGATTCTTTGCTGAAAATGTTAACTGATATAAATAACATAAAAGAACTCATTAATCAAGACATAAAATAACAATAACGAAAGCACAACGAATAATCAATGATAAAATTCTTTAGAAAAATTAGACAAAAACTACTCTCTGAAAACAAATTCAGTAAGTATCTGATTTACGCCATCGGAGAAATAATTCTTGTTGTTATTGGGATTTTGATTGCGCTACAGATTAATAATTGGAATGAAGCCAAAAAACTTCAAGAAGAAATAAACGTTTATTTTGAACAAAAACTAGTTAATCTGAAAGAGGACAAAAAATTTCTAGAAGAATTAGCACAATTTAGATTAGATGCAACAAAAAAAAGTAAACTAATTCTTGATAAAGGACTTGATAATGCGAACATATCTGAAATTATAAATACTACAAAATTTATTTTTGTTGAACATAGATTTACTACTACCGTTGAACGAAATGAGAGTTCAATAACGAAATATTATTTGAGCGAGAAAGAAGCTTCCATTAATGACTTGGAGCAACAATACATGAATTTAATTCAATTAATGACATTCGAGGAAGCTCGACTAAATACATTCAGTGAAGAAATAGAACTTGATTTATGGCGAGGAGGATTTTTTAATGATAATCGAGCACTTTATAACAGTATGGTTGAGGATTTGGATATATCAACATTTAATGGTGATATCCCGAAATTGATATTAAATAAAGACAATGGAAAGCAATCTCTTGAAGGACTTTTACGGCGTACCGAAATAGCAAATCCTAGTATAGTTGTTAAGGTGAATGAACTTTTAGAGGTAAATAAAAAGCTGACTTTTGAAATCGAAAAATACCTAGGGAATATTGATGATAAAAAGAAATAACGAAAGCACAACACTGTGTATAATTAATTGCTGCGGAATTCCCTCGCGGAAATTCACTTGAATTAATTAACTTGCCAATACGTCGGAAATTCACTAACGGATTTCCCGCAACTAACCATACACAAACCGTTAGCCACCATTAGAGAAATGAAGTACTTAATATCAGTTTTTACATTTTTAATCATTCTTGGTTGTAAACAGAAAGTCAAAGAAAACTCTGATTCATCTAATTTTGAACCTATAAAAAAGATAGAAATTGTTTCCGAAAAACAACAAAATGATGAAATAAATAAGTTAGATGAAATAAAGGAATCAAAAATTGAAAGATGGTTTGAACCTAATGATTTAGATACCATTTTACTATTCAAAAACTCCCATTCTTTAAAATTAAAAAATACTGATTCAATATTTATATCGGAATATTTTCTTGGAAATGAAATTTTAGACTCATTAACCAAATTTCATAATAACAGCCATCGAAAAGCTTTGGATATTGAGAATTACCTCCTAAAGTCAAATAATCAGTTTGCCAAAAAAGATTCTCTCGGACTTCATTTAAAAATGAAAGATGGAGAATGGAAATTAATATCAGTAAATTTTAATAAGGAAGAAGCCGATAATACATTCGAACATTATTTCCAAGAATTCGGCTTCTATTCAGTTCGTACACAATGGAGTGAAGGGAATGGTTACAAACTAATAAATGATACTGTTGGAGAAGTATACAATTTATTCGGTCGACCATATTTCTCTGAAAATGGACAATATGTTATATCCGTAAATGTGGATATTGAAGCGGGTTACAGTAGTAACGGGTTTCAGCTTTTTCAAAATATAAATGGAAAATTAACAAATTTAGGAGTTTTTGAACCAGATGGTTGGGGACCATATTCAGCCAAATGGATTGATAATTCAACTGTTATCCTAAAAAATGAAACTGTCGAATTTAAAGACGGAAAAATGAATTATATCGACTTTTACTCGGAATTAAAAATTAATAACGGTGGCTAACAACGGCTATAATTCATTGCGGCGGAATTTCCTACTCGGAAATTCTTATCTTGCAATGATGACTTGGTTCTCTCGGAATGTCCTAGCGGACAATTCCGCAACGAAACCATAGCCTAACCGATGGAACACATTCGCCAAAGGCGAACTTTAATTACTACGTGCTACGCACTCCCGTCCTTAAAGTGAATGTGTTCCATCTAAGGGCTAAACCAAATTACTTACTCCTTGATACTTGTAGAACAATCGCCTTCGACGGACATTGAGCCTAAACGTGAGCCATCGTCTGCTAAAAGTAATTTGGATCAACTCCTTGAATTCCCAATACAATAAAATGGCAACAAACGGTAACTATGTTACCTAGTTGACAAATAATATTATGATTTTAAGCGGAAGTCGCCTAATCACAATATTGTTATCCATTTTGTGTATCTTCATTCCCGAAGCTGAACTACGTTTAGCCCTTAGTTGTAATGCATTGAAAACTTCAAATGAGAATATTAGGCGCGAAAGGGAAAGTATTTATTAAATATGACGGGAATCTTTTATCACTTGGAAAGGTGTTAAGTAAAGGATTTCAAATTCCGGAATTCTATATAAAAACCGATATGGACCCACCTCATTCTGCTACTGCAATGTCCGAGGCATTTGGATTTGAGTCTTGGCTAAATCAATCGGAAAGTCACAAAGGAACTTATATATTCGAAATGTCTACAACGAATAATTCAATGGGAAATGGAATGAATGAAATGTATGATTTATCTGGTTGGATGGCAAAATATGTAACGGATATCTGTGGATTGGAATCGAGAATTGAATAAAAACGCATTACAACGACGGCTATAATTCATTGCTTACGTCCTATTGGCTTTAAAATATTTCTTACATTTAATAAAAATAACAAGGCTAAGAATTTCGAAGTCTGGTGGTCTTGCTAGCATCCAAAGTGCCTTAGTAGGTTTGCGGTTAGATGTCGGCACAGCAGACAGCGCAAAACCACCCAGTCACAACGAAACCATAGCCCAACCGATGGAACACATTCGCCAAAGGCGAACTTTAATTACTACGTGCTACGCACTCCCGTCCTTAAAGTGAATGTGTTCCATCTAAGGGCTAAACCAAATTACTTACTCCTTGATACTTGTAGAACAATCGCCTTCGACGGACATTGAGCCTAAACGTGAGCCATCGTCTGCTAAAAGTAATTTGGATCAACTCCTTGAATTCCCAATACAATAAAATGGCAACAAACGGTAACTATGTTACCTAGTTGACAAATAATATTATGATTTTAAGCGGAAGTCGCCTAATCACAATATTGTTATCCATTTTGTGTATCTTCATTCCCGAAGCTGAACTACGTTTAGCCCTTAGTTACCACACATTTGAGAAATGACAGTATTTTTAGTTTTAATTACAATAGCCTTAGGAATTAGTTTAGTTCTGATTTTGACAAAATTGGAATTTCCAAAAGTTGAAAAGGTTATTAAAAAAGTCTCATTATACTCATTAATCGGAATTTTAATCTGTGTTTTACTATTGGTCTTTGACTTCCGACTTAAAGGAGAATATACTACTTCAATAATCGGACTGACTTTTGTGCTGTCTACAATCTTACTCTTTGGATTGACAAGAAATGCTCGAACAAAAATATTAAGCGGAATCTTGACAATACCAATGCTTGTGGTTGGAATTTTAAGCCTATTTTCGGAAATGACTCTTTTCTTTTTTTATTTAATCGCACTTCCTTTTGAACCACCAATTGCAAAATTTGAAATAAACCAAAATTACAATGTGGAGGTTCGTGTTGGGGGATTTTTGGCTTGCGGAGAAAGTTTAGTAATTACAGAATCAACATTCGGAATTTTGGACAAACAAAAATACGTGGGAAACAACTCTTGTGTAACGGGAATTGATAAAATAGAAACTTTAGACTTTGATAATAACAAAGCGGAATTTTTAATATATCACGATGGGAAAACTGAATTCGAAAATCCATATAAATATCAAGTTGAATAAAAAAAACGTGTGGTAACAACGGCTATAATTCATTGTGGCGGAATTTTCCATCGAAAATTCCTATCTTTCAATCATCGCTTGGTTCTCGCGGAATAGTCCTCGCGGACAATTCCACAACGAAACCATAGCCAAACCGTTGTGCATAATTATGAAAAACACCTTACTTTTAATATTATTTCTGTTTTACTTTGGAGTTTCTGCACAAAACATAAATGGAATTAACGCTGATTTAAAACTGTCTGATTCTTTGACTTTGAACTCTGAAATCCGAATCTATGCTGGCGGTGGAATTACAAATTACTCTTCTCTTTTCAGAATGTATAAAAATAAATCGGACAAATGGGCAGCGGAATTCTATCAGCATTATGCAAAAGTTGCTGGACAAGCCAAATTACGGATTGAAAAAAAGATTCTAAAATCGGAAAATGATATGGACTTTGTTTGGAATAATATTTTACGAACCAATGTTGAGTCCCTGCCAAATATGTCCAAGATAAAATATAAAATGAGAGAACGTGGAAACGTTGAGTTAGTTGACGGAGAATATCAGCTGATGTGGAAATCAAAACAAATAATGGATGGAATTGGCTATAAAGTTCAAATTAAAACGGAAAAAACATATAATGAAATTGCTTACGGAAATCCTGAAAGCTATTTAAAGTATTATCCAAAGGTAGATGAACTTATCTATTTTAATGAACTTCTAAATCTTGTGAAAAATGAATTTAGAATCTGGAAAAAATAACTATGCACAACAACGGCTATAATTCATTGTGGTGGAATTTTCCATCGAAAATTCCTATCTTTCAATCATCGCTTGGTTCTCGCGGAATGGTCCTTGCGGACAATTCCACAACGAAACCATAGCCAAACCGTTAGCAATAATTATGAAAAAGAAATTGTGACTAAAGAAAAACACTTATTTCGGATTTTATTTCTTTTATCAGTTTCTGTTCTTCTGATGAATGACTTGTACCTTAAATATGAGTATCATAATTTTTTGACAGGTAAACTCTCTGATTTCACAGGACTATTTGCCTTTCCCTATTTTTTCAGCTGTTTCTTCCCTAAAAAAATAAAACCTATTTACATTTTTAGCGGAATTTTGTTTGTGATATGGAAATCACAATATTCTCAACCCATTTTTGATTTTGTTAACTCGATCGGAATAGGCATTCACCGAACGGTTGATTATACTGATTTAGTTGCGTTACTAATTTTGCCAATTTCATACTTATATTGGAATTCAAAATCTCATCAATTTATTCAGACAAAAAAATATCTTAATCCCTTAATAATTGGTATTTGCTGTTTCGCTTTCGTCGCGACATCTGTACCAAATAAAGAGGGAGCTCTTAATTTAAAATCGAATTATCAAATTGAAGTAGAATCTGATTTAGTAAAGGCTCGGGCTACTGGACTTATATATTTCTCTTTGGAAAATGACAAGTATATTTCCATGTTAAAGATTCCAGAGAAAAATGCGGAAATTGAGCTTTCTTTAATTATTCAAGAAAAAGAAAAAGGGCTTTTGAACATTAAACTTGATAGCATTCTGACATATTTTGTTGAAGGGAGTACGCTAATATTTTCAGGTGGAGTAGACGAAGATGATGTTAATGACATAAAACAAATGACCGTAAAGGACTTTGAAAAAATATTTACTGAACAAAAGATTAAGCCACTTATAAAAAAATAACTATTGCTAACAACGGCTATAATTCATTGCGGCGGAATTTCCTAAACGGAAATTCTTATCTTGCAATGATGGCTTGGTTATCTCGGAATGTCCTAGCGGACAATTCCACAACGAAACCATAGCCCAACCGTTGTAGGTCATTAAAGGAATGGATAAAGAAACTTGGAATGTAATAATTAAAAACGGAGCTTACTCTCATGAGTTGGATTGGATAGCTCAGGATAATTTGGGACAGATAGCCATTTTTAGTGCCATTATGGAAGCGCCAATTCCTGAAATTGTTGGAAAATCCTATGAATTATATTCTGAATTAGAATTAATAATCAATCGATTATCTGAAAAAAGCAAAGCAGAACCAATTATAAAAAATGACGGAAATATCTCTGATTGGTTGGAATACTCTAAAAAAGGACTTTTCGCATTTGATTTTCAGGACGTTCATCGAGAAAAAAAGGATAAATTAGAACATTATGATTTGATTTCTATTCCGTCAAATCCGATTTATATTCGTGACCTGAAATTGAAAAAAGAAATTGAAAGTATTATTCCTAAAATTGATTGCAATTTTAGAGAAGGGAATGTTTCCTTGGAAAAAATAAAAAACGCCCTACAACAACGTGTATAATTAATTACTGCGGAATTCCTTCGCAGGAATTCACTTGAATTAATTAACTTCGTCGTACGTCGGAAAATCCTAACTGATTTTCCGTAACTAACCATACACAAACCGTTGTACGCAAGCTGAAAAAATCAATGAAAAGCATTTTTAAACTCTTAATTCTAGTTTGTTTATTTGGTTCTTGCTCAAATCAAGAAAAGCGAATAATCTTACTTGAAAATGAATTGAATATTGATCTTGGAGAAAATTATAAAGTCATTAAAGATGAAGACGTATCTCATAATGGTTTTGAAAGTGATTATACTTTGAATTTAAGTATCAAACTAAATAAAAATGAGCTTGAAAAAATCATAAAACAAATTGAAACTGAACCCTATTTTGACCAGTTAAGCAGATTCAAAAGCGAAAGAGGTCGATATCGAGTCGCTGGAAATGAGAATATGAAATTTTTCGAAGTAGTTACGGATTCACTTAAAAAAACTAAATATCGAGGAAGTTGGTTTCGGACTGACACTGGATTTGAATTTCTGGATTTAGAAGACGGAATGGAACCGATTGAAGCTGAAATAAATTTTAAATAGCAAACTTTACGTTTTGAATTTAACCATTTTTAAACGACAAAAAAGCCAGCGTACAACAATGTGTATAATTAATTGCTACGCAAGCTGGTTAAGTAGACGATCTAGATAATAATTGTATATTTCCTAAAAGAAAAATTAGTTACTACAAGTCTCGCTTCTTTCCCATCGCATTTGCCTGCCTTTCGGCTGATTCGGCAAGCCAAATATAGAAGCAAGACTTTAAACGCAACTAATCATACACAAACCGATGGAACACATTCGCCAAAGGCGAACTTTAATTACTACGTGCTACGCACTCCTGTCCTTAAAGTGAATGTGTTCCATCTAAGGGCTAAACCAAATTACTTACTCCTTGATACTTGTAGAACAATCGCCTTCGACGGACATTGAGCCTAAACGTGAGCCATCGTCTGCTAAAAGTAATTTGGATCAACTCCTTGAATTCCCAATACAATAAAATGGCAACAAACGGTAACTATGTTACCTAGTTGACAAATAATATTATGATTTTAAGCGGAAGTCGCCTAATCACAATATTGTTATCCATTTTGTGTATCTTCATTCCCGAAGCTGAACTACGTTTAGCCCTTAGTTGTGCTTCATTAACACCAACCGCTAACAAATGATAAAATTCTTTAGGAAAATTAGACAAAACTTACTAACGGAAAATAAAACTGGAGAGTATTTTAAATACGCTATTGGAGAAATAGTTCTTGTCGTGATTGGTATTTTAATTGCTCTTCAAATCAATAATTGGAATCAAAACCAAGGCATCAAAAAACAACTAAAAAATTACAGAGTAAGCTTGCTTTCAGAAATAAATAAAGACTTTAAGGAGATAGAGCGTATAGATAGTTTGAATTTATCTCACACAAGCCAGATAAACGAATACTTTTCATTATATAATTCAAATACTATGGAATTGGATGCCTTACTTTCAAAAAAGAAAAGCACAAACCCTATAACACAGAACTTTCAATCGAACCTCTACTCGATAGATGAACTTATTACAAGCGGAAATATTTCATTTTTTAAACAAAAAGAGAAACTAGCAATCATCACTTTAAAAAAACAAATAGAACTTTATACGTATTATGAAAAAGAATTCGTATCAACAACCGAAAATCACTTGGATAAATATGATGATACAGACGATATGGCATTTCAAGACGGTTTAACTAAAACACAAAACAAGCATATCAAAAAATTAAGCTCTGATATTGATTCAGACTATTTTCGACATTTTAATAATGCACTAACTTCTTACTTACAATACTATGAATATCAAGACTATATTTATTCTAAAAGAATAAAACCCGAGTTAACGAATCTTAAAAATATGCTGTTAGAAAATAACGAATAAATCATCAAAAAATAACGAAAGCACAACAACGTGTATAATTAATTACTACGGAATTCCTTCGCAGGAATTCTCTCCAAATTAATTACTTTTGAGTACGTCGGAAAATCCTAACTGATTTTCCGTAACTAACCATACACAAACCGTTAGCTGTAATTTGACCAACCATAATGAAAAAACTGATATTCATATTAATTCTTGCGTTTTTTTCTTGTAAATCACCGAATAAAGAAATTGATACCAGAGCATCTTCGGAACTGGAAGAATTAAAATCAAGTATCGATTCATTATTCAATTCCAAAATTGGAGAGAACCAACCTGGTTCAGCTATATTGGTTTCTTACAATAATGAAATTCTAATTAAAAAAGCGTTTGGGTTAAGAGATTTGGAAAATGATAAAATGATTTCCAATAACACTAACTTTAGAACAGGTTCTATTAGTAAACAATTTACAGCATTGTCTACTTTAGATTTGATAGACAAAAATAAACTAGCATTTAATGATTCACTTTACAAATTTTGGCCATATCAAATTTTTAAAGATATAACAGTTAAACATTTATTAACTCACACCTCTGGTCTTCCTGATTATAGCAATCATTTTGAGAAAAATTGGAATAGAAATTCCATCGTGACAAATGAGAATATTTTAGAATGGCTATCAACAAACCCTGATAAAATGTTCAAAGCAGGAACTGACTATGAATATTGTAATACAGGCTATATAGTTCTTGCACATTTAGTAGAAATGTTAAGTGGAGAACCTTATGCAACATATGTTCAAAAAAACATCTTTGAAAAAGCCAATATGAAAAACACCCAATTCTTTAGTTTGTCTAATCCAAAAGATATTAAAGAAAGAGCATATTGTTATGAAAAAGATAGTTTAGAAAATTGGAATAAAGTAGATGGAAATTATATGAATGGAATTATGGGTGGAGGTGGAATGTACACCAATATCTATGATTATTATCATTATAACAATGCTATTGACAAACAATCGATTTTATCGAAAGAAATACATAATGTAATATTTAAACCAAATAGTCCTTTAATACCAGTAAATGAGGGTTATACATTTAGCTTTCTAAATGGTAAACAGCAACATTATGGAATGGGATGGTTTGTAACCGATAAAATTGCTCTTCACGGAGGTGCTTGGAATGGTGCAAGAGCAATGGTAGTTAAAGATTTAGATAGACCATTAACCATAGTTGTTTTTCTGAATTTTGATTCATCCGAAATAAGAAATGAGCTAATTGAGTCGACTTATAAACTGGTTGAAAAATATTTAAAAACTACAGCTAACAATGTGTATAATTAATTGCTTGGGTCTGTATGTACTCGGAAAATCCTTCGGATTTCCCTAAGGTTCGGTTTCCTTTTGTTAAATTAGTTGCGCGAGACTCGCAACTAAACCATACACCAACCGATGGAACACATTCGCCAAAGGCGAACTTTAATTACTACGTGCTACGCACTCCTGTCCTTAAAGTGAATGTGTTCCATCTAAGGGCTAAACCAAATTACTTACTCCTTGATACTTGTAGAACAATCGCCTTCGACGGACATTGAGCCTAAACGTGAGCCATCGTCTGCTAAAAGTAATTTGGATCAACTCCTTGAATTCCCAATACAATAAAATGGCAACAAACGGTAACTATGTTACCTAGTTGACAAATAATATTATGATTTTAAGCGGAAGTCGCCTAATCACAATATTGTTATCCATTTTGTGTATCTTCATTCCCGAAGCTGAACTACGTTTAGCCCTTAGTTAGCTGTCATTTAACGAATGAATAAATTTATTTCATATGAAGGATTACCACTTAACTCTGGCGGAGCTCACGCGATAAATTCTAAATCTCCAGTTGATAATTATAACAACACCTTACAATTTTTAGAGAAATATGCCTTTGATACTAAACCAAAATCAATAACACTCACACTCTATGAATCGAAAAATAATGATTATTCTACTTTAAAGTTAATACCGCAATTAAGCCTGAAAAATGGAATTCCAAAAATATGGAATGATGGATTCCTGAAATCTTGGCGATGGAATTTAAATCTCGAGAACATTAATAACGGATTTGAAGCACTGGAAATTAATAAAAAATTACCTCGTAATTATTTCGGACCAATAGTACTGAGCGTTCAATGGAATTTCGATTTAATTGACCCTAAAACAGGTAAAATATTACCCAATCAGGATAAGTTCCCTCAACTAGATAATAGAATTAATAAAATATGGAATTCTCGACTTAATTTACGCTTATCTAAGAAATCTACTATTTCAGCATGGCTCGCTTTTCCTTTCGAACAAGTTGGGGAATATGAAGAAAATTACATTCGTAAGATAAAGACTAATTTACCTTTTAAACCTTCTGATAAGCACTGGCGAATTTGGAATAAATCTAAAAATGGAAATTGGACTCCCCGAAAAATAAAATAAACGTCAGCTAACAGCGTGTATAATTAATTACTACGGAATTCCTTCGCAGGAATTCACTTGAATTAATTAACTTGCCAATACGTCGGAAAATCCTAACGGATTTCCCGCAACTAACCATACACAAACCGTTACAAGCAAGCAAAAACATGGAAGAAAGTATAATATTTGAGATATTAAATAAATCAAAAACGGAAAAAGAGTTAATTGGAATTTGGCAATATGATGAAGGGAATGGATTTTTAATAGGTTATGTAGTGGACTTCAACGAGGATATGGTTTTATTCCAACATTACACGAAATATGGAAAGGAAGACGGAATTACAATTCTTCAAACTGATGGAATACAGAATATTGACTTCGATGACGAATATGTTAAGGCAATGGAATGCCTAATCAAATATTCTGACATAATTCATACACAACCTGAAATTAAATTACATTTAAACCTTACTGAAGACTGGCAATCTGAACTAATTCAGCAGATGGTAAAGAACAGTGAAACTATTATAAGCTTGGAAATTAACGACAGTTACTATTCTGGATACGTAACAAGAGCTTCTGAATCGGACTTTGTTTTGCGATGTGTTGGCAAAATGGGAGAGGATGAAGGAAATGTTGTTTATCGCATTGAAGATGTAACGGAATTTAAGATTCAAGATTTAGACGATAGAAAAAAAGATTTGTTGTATAAATGGCGAAAAGCCAGCTTGTAACACTGGCTATAATTCATTGTGGTGGAATTTTCTACGGAAAATTCCTACCTTTAAATAATGGCTTGGTTCTCGCGGAATGGTCCTCGCGGACAATTCCACAACGAAACCATAGCCCAACCGTTACCTGCAAGCTGAAAAAATATGTTACACGATTCAATAACGCTGAAAAATCGACATCTAAAGTTCATAAAGACTGTATCTGAATCGGAAATTGTTTACGGTTTAAAAAGTAAAAATGGATTTGCTACTTCAAGTTCGACACAATACGAGGATGACAACGGAAATCCAATAGGAATGATGTGCTTTTGGGCTGAAAAAGTTCGAGCTAAATCTTGCGCTAAAGACGAATGGAAAAAATATAAAGTCACTGAAATCCTATTAAGTGATTTTATAGAAAACTGGTGTATCGGAATGGCAAATGACGAGCTATTAATCGGAACACAATTTGACCAAAATCTATTTGGTTTTGAAGCTGAACCATTGGAATTAATTATAGAATTAACAACAGAATTAAAATCACTCGGAAAGAATTTGAATTTTAGAAAGTTTAATGGAATTGAGGACTTAGAAAAACAAGTCAAAGAAATAACTGAATGAAAAAATTGGAACAAAAAATAGAAACACCTTTTAATGAAAGTTTCTGCACAAAATTAGAATATAGAATTTGTCATGAATTGGAAAAATCTAATGATTCTGAATTAAAGGGATTTTGGTGTGATCGAATTTCGTGGTTTCCAAATGAAAATCAGTTGTCTAAAAAACACGTAAATGACAACAGAAAAATAGAAACTAAAGCGTGGATTGGAAAAACTGGACAAACCGAATATAATGCCCTGATTCATTTCGGGCAAAAAGCTTTGAGTAAATACGCAAAAGGAATGGATTTGACTGAATGCATTCCTGATTTAGAAGATCAAGCCAAATGGATTGAAATTGACATTGAGAATAAAACAATACAAATAGAATTGAGTTAAAAGCCAGCAGGTAACAACGTGTATAATTAATTACGGCGGAATTCCTTCGCAGGAATTCACTTGAATTAATTAACTTAGCTCAACGTCGGAAAATCCTAACGGATTTCCCGTAACTAACCATACACAAACCGTTGTAGCTAATTTAAGAAAAATGAAAAACATAATTCATAACATAATAACTTTACTTATTGGAATAGTCGGACTTTTTGGTGGATTAATTTGGGGGTATTATTCAAAATGGGAATTTGAACCTATTATTTTATCTGCAATATCATTCTTAGAAATAATTGCATATTTTACTCTTCCAAAAGAAAAGAAAAAAGAAGAAGAAATTTCCAATAAATCAAAAAACATAAATAAGCAGAAAGTGGAAGTTACTGTAAATAATTTTGCTTCAAATAATAGTGATATTCCATCAATCGAAAAAAAGAACAGAAATGCTTTAATAGATTCAAAAAAATCTAAAATTGGAATTCTTTTTATAGACGATGATAAAAAATTTAATAACGTGTGCCAACAACGGCTATAATTCATTGTGGCGGAATTTTCCACTGAAAATTCCTATCTTTCAACCAACGCTTGGTTCTCGCGGAATGGTCCTAACGGACAATTCCACAACGAAACCATAGCCAAACCGTTGTGCATAATTATGAAAAGGAATTTAATATTGGTATTACTTTTACTATCCATGGCTGTTTACGGACAACCAACAATCAAATTTATTTATGCCGACACAAATAAACCAGCACCGCATTTTTTTGGTGAAGTTTTTGAAAACGTCCATTCTCAGGTATTTTTTTGGAATGCTGATCGTAACGGTTACTTGAAAATTAAAGTACTAAAAATAAACCCCGAGGCATCTTATCATCTCTCTAGTAATAATATTAAATATAAACCTGTATGGAAAAAAATTGATATAAACAGCAATGATACTCTCACTGTGTCAGTTGAAAAAAATGAATTTTATATTGCAAGATCTAAAGATCTTTATTTCAGCTTATGTTCATATCCATTTATGGCTAGTCATGATCCTAGAGAAATTAGAAACCTTGATGATCTTCCGGATAGTATTTTTCTAAAAGTTTCTGATTATATAAAAAAAAGGTTAGGTCCTAAATTAAGAGAAGATTTTAAGTTTATTAATGGGCAGATCGTAAATCTAAATAGGTTGAAAAAAGTAAATCATAGGTGGCAAAGTAGTTTTTCCGAATATAAACTATGCTTTGCCTATAGAAACCTTAAAGCGGGAATTAACATGTACGCCTCCAAAATTGAGCTTGATAGTTCAGGCAATGTCCTTAAGGATTTAGAATTTCCAATAGTTAAACCTAATACGATTCAAGAAAAGATTATTTCTTTAAATGATATTAAAAAGAAGGTAATTAATGAAGGTTTCTACAACTCAATTGACAGAACATTTTATAAAAACAGAAATAATAATACGGAAATTGAAATGGGCTTTGACCCAGAGTTAAATATTCTATTATGGAAATTTAAGAATCTGACTTACCATCCAAATAATACATTTTCTGATGAAGAACGCGTGTACAACGCTCATAATGGTAATTATATAACAACGAATTATGGCAAGGGTAAGTGGATTGATAATTAACTATGCACAACAACGTGTATAATTAATTACTACGGAATTCCTTCGCAGGAATTCGCTTGAATTAATTAACTTAGCTCAACGTCGGAAAATCCTAACTGATTTTCCGCAACTAACCATACACAAACCGTTACACAACATTTGAGAAAAGCAGTTTTCATATATAGTATAATTTTAAGCACATTAACCTTTGCTCAAAATCAAGAATCTTCTACTCAATACGAAAGAGAATATTCTGATTTAATGAATTATGTACCGAAAAACTTCAAATCTGATACAATTTACAAGCCTGAAAGCCCATTTATAAAAGTAAAGTTAAATACGTTAGGACGTCTCAAAACTTATAGTGGTTTCCGATCTGAATTTAAACTAACCGAAAAAGACATTAAATGGCTTGAAATGAGAATATATCAAATGTCAACCGCATTGTTTCTTGATGGTAAGCGAATACTAATAAGTTCGGATGGCGGATATTCAGGGTGTCAAGAAAAGTCAATTGACAAATTAACATTAAACGGAATTCAAATTACAAATTTAAAATTATGTCATACTTGTACGGACGGATATAAAGACAAAAGATTTATAAAAATATTCAATGATCGAATGTATGAATTAATGAAAATTGAGCCCCCAAATAGAAAAACTCAATTCTTTTATGGTGAATTCAAAGGCATCGGAAAAAAGAACTACGGAATAAAACTAATCTTAACTCAGGATAGGACATTTAAATTTTGGAAAACTATAGGACATAGTTCAGAATTTACAGAAGGATTATGGAAAAATAAAAACGACATTCTGATTTTAACTTCTAAGATTTTGAATAAAACAGATAGTTTAAACTTTGCTCTATCTAGTTCAAAATGGATTGACTTTAAAGAGTTAGAGTTTAGATTGAATAAAGAAAAACTGACGGAATTAAAAAATAAAAAGAGAAAACTTCTCAAGATATATAAATAAAAACGTTGTGTAACAACGGCTATAATTCATTGCGGCGGAATTTCCTACTCGGAAATTCTTATCTTGCAATGATGGCTTGGTTATCTCGGAATAGTCCATACGGACGATTCCACAACGAAACCATAGCCCAACCGTTGTGCATAATTTAAGAGAGCTCGTCACTCAATCAGACCCATACTTTACTCAATCTGATTTTTGTGATTAACAAAACTGAATTATTTTCGAATAACTAAAACTCATTAATGAACAGGTATATAATTTTAATGCTAGGGTTTTCGATATCGTTTCTTGCTTATTCACAGAAAAAAGAATTGATCCCTAAATATTTACAACTGACCGAAACTGACTCTGTTTACTTAAAATCAGTAGAGAAATATATAATTGAAATTGATTCTTTTTACAATAAATTCTCTCAAATAAAACAACCTAAAGAAATTTATATTCAGTATGAAAACTATTTATCAAAGTTGCCTAAAAAAATAAGTGGGTACGAAATAATAAAATTAGGTTTCGCAAATAGAAAAGAGCATTTCAAAAAGAACAAAAACCGACTAAGATTAGTTGAGATAACACCAATAACATTGAAAAATGGACGATTTCAAGTTATTTTGACACCTTATATTGCTAAATTAAAGAGTAAACGGAAGTTGGATTTAGCACTGAGTGACTGGACAATTGTATTTTTTGAATTCAAAAACGGAAAATTAATACATGTGGAAACCAAAAATGGTGGAATCTAAAAAACTATGCACAACAACGGCTATAATTCATTGTGGCGGAATTTTCCACTGAAAATTCCTACCTTTCTACCATCGCTTGGTTCTCGCGGAATGGTCCTAGCGGACAATTCCACAACGAAACCATAGCCCAACCGTTAGCCATTATTATGAAATACTCAAATTTTATTTTGTCTATTGGATTATTAATTATTCTTTTTTCATGTGGTCTTGGAGAATCAGAAGAAGAAGTTTTAATCAACGGATACTATATTGGATGGTATGACACAGAAGCAAATAGAAATATTTATATAAAGGACACTTTAAACCCGAACTTTGGACAAGTTATTATCAGTGGATATGTCTATTCGGTTGGATTTGATAATCGGTATATTTTGGCAAAGAGCCTACCCAGTGCAGGAAATACAGATTTCAAAACATATTACATTTTGGACACCGAAGGAGAATACAACACTAGTGATGACAATAACAATCTTCAAACATTTTTCAAAGAAGATAAATTTAATGCTGAAATCATAAAAAGAGGATTGGACAAAGTAGAATTCTCAAAGAATTACACCTTGAACCCCTATTGAAAAACAATGGCTAACAGCGTGTATAATTAATTACTACGGAATTTCCTCGCAGGAAATTCACTTGAATTAATTAACTTGCCAATACGTCGGAAAA
>CANLUS010000010.1 GCA_947494325.1 uncultured Flavobacteriaceae bacterium | reverse complement strand
ACAACATCATAATATGCATTTATTATTGCATCAACTGATTTTACGTCTTCTGCGTATTTTTCTTCGTTAGTTTGTCCTAAAATTGAATTGAAAGCGAAAATT
The DNA here is from genome assembly GCA_947494325.1 of uncultured Flavobacteriaceae bacterium. Taxonomy (GTDB): domain Bacteria; phylum Bacteroidota; class Bacteroidia; order Flavobacteriales; family Flavobacteriaceae; genus Aureibaculum. The sequence continues at coordinate 32,076 of CANLUS010000010.1, read as the reverse complement.
ATGCTAATTGATGTAAGAATTATTTTATTCATATCGGTTGGTTTCTAATTTTTGCCAACGGTTTGGCTATGGTTTCGTTGCGGAATTGTCCGCTAGGACATTCCGAGAATACCAAGCCTTCATTGCAAGATAAGAATTTCCGAGTAGGAAATTCCGTCGCAATGAATTATAGCCGTTGTTGTGCTTTCGTTATTTTTCGTTCATATTCCTTTTTGGTCTATTCAATTTCTAAATTCAATTAATACTTGAAAGGTAATTATTAATTATTTCAAGATTACTTTCAGCCTGTTTAAGAGCTTCAATTATTATTCTACGTTGAGCAGACCAATTATGCTTAGTATTTCTTAAAATTCCGATAAATTCAATATCGTTGATAATATAGTTTAAATGTGATATGTCTTTAGGTCTTTCTAATTCTGTCATTTCTAATGGAAATCCGTGTTTAATAAGATAATCGCGAAGTAAATTTAGACTGTACAATGAAAGCCCTTCATAAAACAGATTGTTTGATTCAACAGAGAATGTAGAATAATAAGTAGTCAGATTATTAGTTAAACCATCAGGTAGCAGTTCGGATTTTGGGTGTTTATTTAATTTGTTATATCCAAAATTTATAGTGGTAAGAGAGCTAACTCTATGAACTCGTGAAATATTATTCAATAATGAGTCAACAGGCATTATGTTGCCATTGGTAAGTAAATTATCAAGGTTATTAATAAATGCTTCTGAGAATTTGATTTGCTCTGTAAGAGAAAGAATGTCTTTATTGAGGTTACTACGTATTTCTTTAACAGTTTGTTTTAATTCATTTTTGTAGGTTACATTCTGGTTCCAATTATTAAGACTTAATGCAATTAAAATACCAACAACGACAAGAACTATTTCTCCAATCGCATATTTCAGATACTTTCCAGTTTTGCCTTCTGAAAGTAAATCTTGCCTAATTTTTCTAAAGAATTTTATCATCTGTTGAATTTCATTCAGTCCTTTTGGTCCAATTCCTAATCGTCAGCAACAGATCTTCTGCTCGTTCGATCATGGCCTCCGAGCCCTTATATTGGTTGTGGTCAAGCAGAATTGAATGCTCCAATTCAGCTCCGAATTGCTTGTCAGTTGAGGCCAGTTCGATCAGCTTTTCCATCGTTCCATCGGCCGAATAGCTGCCAAGTCCTAGTCTTAGTTTGGAGCGATAGATCATCAGATAAGACTCCATGTTATTCCATCGTTCTGCATCTTTAAGTTCATCAGCTTTGGCATAATAAACTTGAATTTTCTTAGCTAATTCTTGATCTGAAATCAAATGGAATTCTCCTGCATTGATTAGCGCTTCATATGTGGATCTGTTGCCATCAAGCGTCCTCAAGTTCGATAAACTGGAGTTTGGATTCACAATTCCGTCGAATGTAAACTCCCTATTTGCCAATTCAGGAAAAATTCGATCGACCTCCGAAAGTGTACCCCTGCGTCCTATCGCTTGAAGGATGCCCTTTGTTATAACGATTCGATTCTCCGCTAACTTGATGTTGCTTTGTACTTCTGCGATATCAGCTTCCAGATCTTGAGTGAGATTCAATAATCGGCTGTCAATCCTGGCTTTTGACACTCTATTCTCATTCCAATTGTTGATCTGTAATGCAAGGAGTATACCTACGATAACAAGTATGATTTCTCCAATTGCATATTTCAAGTACTTTCCAGTTTTTCCTTCTGAAAGCAAATTTTGTCTAATTTTTCTAAAGAATCTTATCATTGGTTAGCGGTTTCTGATAATGAAGCACAACTAAGGGCTAAACGTAGTTCAGCTTCGGGAATGAAGATACACAAAATGGATAACAATATTGTGATTAGGCGACTTCCGCTTAAAATCATAATATTATTTGTCAACTAGGTAACATAGTTACCGTTTGTTGCCATTTTATTGTATTGGGAATTCAAGGAGTTGATCCAAATTACTTTTAGCAGACGATGGCTCACGTTTAGGCTCAATGTCCGTCGAAGGCGATTGTTCTACAAGTATCAAGGAGTAAGTAATTTGGTTTAGCCCTTAGATGGAACACATTCACTTTAAGGACGGGAGTGCGTAGCACGTAGTAATTAAAGTTCGCCTTTGGCGAATGTGTTCCATCGGTTCGTGTATGGTTAGTTGCGGAAAATCCGTTAGAGATTTTCCGACGTATTGGCAAGTTAATTAATTCGAGTGAATTTCCTACGAGGAAATTCCGCAGCAATTAATTATACACGTTGTTACAAACCGTTTTTAATAATTTTATATGCAATATATACGTCCAGATTGTCGAATTCCGCTGCGTCGTTGCTTGCGTAACAATTGCTTCTAGCGATTAAATTTCGATTTTTAAAATTTATTTTAAAAATCTTCACAGTTACCATCTGTAATTTCTTGTAATGTTGGGTTGTAAAAGTTACCTGAGACATTGTAATTTCCAGTAAAATTACCACTTTGCAATAGAGGACGAATACCGCAAAAACTACCTAAATCACTATTATCTGTTATAGTAATTGATCCACTATTTACTGTAATATTTAAAAGAGAATTAATGTCAAGAATTCCGCTATTATTAGAAATTACAATACCCCCGACCGAAGTTATATTTTCAAAACCTGGCACATCCAGCCAATTAAACATATTCCGAATTGTAAAAACACCATCAATCGTAGTTATAGATGATAATTCATCTGTAAATACAATATTACGTATTGATTGATTTTCATCAATTGTAAAATTACCATCTATTGTGACATAGTTATTCGCACCAAAAGCATCTATTTCTTCTTGTGTTGTTAAGATTACATCACCATGAAAAATAGTTTCATCAATATCAATATTATTATCATCGGATGAACAAGATAAGATGGTAACGCTAATAAGAACTGTAAATAGTAAAATTATTTTTTTCATTCGTTATGTTTTAATGGTTTGTAACGGTTGGGCTATGGTTTCGTTGTGGAATTGTCCGCGAGGACCATTCCGCCGATACCAAGCGATGATTGAAAGATAGGAATTTTCAGTGGAAAATTCCGCCACAATGAATTATAGCCGTTGTTGTACAACGTTGAATTTATTCCATATTTTTTCAGAGTATTGCTCATTCCCTCGGCATTATAGACTAAAACTCAGGTTCATCAAGTTGCATATTTTGAGTTTTATCGTTAGAAGGGACAGGTTCAACACGATACATAAAAAATTGGCCAACGATAGTTTCCGTCAAAAACATCCAAGATTCAGAGTCTGGCACGAAAAAAGAGCCTACCAAATTGACCTTGTCAGCTTTAACACTATAATATATTACAATTTTAACACCTTCAACGATTATTTCCTCCGTTTTTATATCGTCAGATTTTGATTTCACCCCGTTAAGTGAAACGTAAGTTTTGAAATGATATTTACCTAATTTTTCTGATGCAATATGAAGAAATTGCTCACCTGAATAATCTTTTATTTTTAAGGAATCCTTTTTTATTATATGTTCCGCAATTTTAAGAGCAATATCTCTCTCAGTCGAATGAGTAGGAATTTTTACGCAGGAAAACGAACAAAAGCTTATAGTAACGAGTAAAATTAAAAATTTCGTTTTCTGCATTTTAAATTGTTCGGTTGGCATCGGCGTTACAAATGTGTTCCATCGTGATTGTATATGGTTTGTTGCGTGTTTTAAGTACCTAATTTAACAAATAATTACCGACCAAGAAAGTCCGCGAGTACTTTCGTAAGTAGGCTAGAACAAGCAATAAATTATATACGGTGTTACCACACGTTTTCCTTTCAATTTATTATTCCATTGTTATTTATTCATATTGTTGACACTCAAATATCAAGTGATTCTTAATTTCGATTGGTTTAACAACAATAGAATTCAGTTTTTGATTTGGAAATCCGCCAACGAGATAATTTTCAGATTCTAATTTATCCATCCATTTCATAAACTCTTTTATTTCAACCATTTTAACGACACAATTTCTCCATTCAGTTTTGATTAATTCTTGAGCGAATTCCAATTCTGGCCAGATAGGAATAATCATTTCGTCATCAGTTCCACACGTAACGTAATTCCCTTTTTTGTCCGCAATCAGAAAAACTTGCTCAAAATCTGCAACTTTTCTTATCAGATATCCATATCGTTCTTTGGACTCAAGATTGAATACGCTTTCTAATTGTTTAATATGCATAAAAGTTAGGTTTTAATTCAGTTTCTTATTTTCCAAAATATCAAATCCGAAATAACCTTTTCTAACTTCTAATTCTACATTCGTAAAAAAGTCCATTTTCTCATAATATTCGTGATTAAAAACTAACTCTTTTATTTTTCCGTCATAATTTATTCGGAAAGTTGGTTTTCTTTCGTCTCTGTGATATTTTCTTCCAGGTAAAGATGAGCGTTCAACAATTTCAAACGTTTCTTTCACAGGCGTTTTTTCGGCAAAATAGTAATTCGTTAGCATAAAGATTGAGCAAGCCATAAATCCAAATCCACACAAATAATGCATTGATGAATATAAATAAAGTCCAATTCCGCTGTATTTATATGTTTTTCCGTAATTTTTATAGTCAACAAGAAAAGTTATAATTCCCACAACAAGAATAATTCCGATTAAGATTTTTAAATCAATTATTGTGTTCCTAAATATCGTGATTTGCCAAGCCATTAAAAACAAACCTAAAATGAAAATTGTCGGATAAAATATTTTTCGTTGTTTTTTCGTCATTTTTTGTCAATGTGTGGTAACTAAGGGCTAAACGTAGTTCAGCTTCGGGAATGAAGATACACAAAATGGATAACAATATTATGATTAGGCGACTTCCGCTTAAAGTCATAATATTATTTGTCAACTAGGTAACATAGTTACCGTTTGTTGCCATTTTATTGTATTGGGAATTCAAGGAGTTGATCCAAATTACTTTTAGCAGACGATGGTTCACGTTTAGGCTCAATGTCCGTCGAAGGCGATTGTTTTACAAGTGTCAAGGAGTAAGTAATTTAGTTTAGCCCTTAGATGGAACACATTCACTTTAAGGACGGGAGTGCGTAGCACGTAGTAATTAAAGTTCGCCTTTGGCGAATGTGTTCCATCGGTTAGGCTATGGTTCGTTGAGGCTAGGTGGTTTTGTGCTGTCTGCAGTGCCGACATCTAACCGCAAACTTACTATGGCACCTTAGATGCTAGCAAGACCACCAGACATCGAAGTTCTTAGCCTTGTTATGTTTATTAAATGTAAGAAATATTTTAAAGCAAGTAGGACGTAAGCAATGAATTATAGCTGTTGTTGTGCATAGTTTTATTTATTATGTTTATAATTCAATCCTATTTTAATACCCGTATAAGCTAGTAAACAAAGCAATATAAATTGAAATAAGATTAAGATATTGGAAAGATCTCGAGCCCAATTCAATTCAATTTTTGAAATTTCTTCATTCAAACTCATATTTCCCGAAGTTCCTCCGATTTGTGCTATTCCACTTAATACTCCTGTTAATTTGGTGCAGACCACTATTAGAGCTAGGTCTGCAATTAAAAATATATAATTAGCAACAAAATTTTTAAATCGGTTTCGGAATACTCGATATAGGTAGACAACAAACAACGCAAATGAACCATAAAGTATAATTACTGGGAACAAAGTAATTACGAAATAAGTATCGTGAATATTAACATCAAGTGTTGATTCTCTTAGGCTTTTTAATCCAACTATACTGAGGGTACTAATTAGGACGACAGTTAAAGTTCCTATTAACCAGTAAATTTCTTTTTTCAACAAAATAAATTTGATTTTTGGTTTTGAGACATTATGCACAACGGTTTGTGTATGGTTAGTTGCGTGGTTCAGCAACTAATTTAGCAAAAGGAAACCGAATGTTAGGGAAATCCGAAGGATTTTCCGAGTACACACAGACCTAAGCAATTAATTATACACGTTGTTGTGCTTTCGTTATTTTTCAGATTTTTTTTCTATTTCTGAGTTAATATCTATCAATACTTCGTCAATTTCTACAATCGAATTTTGGCAGAATGAAGCGAATACCTCAGCTGTACGTACCATATAGGATAGAACATTTGAATACTCATTAGAAGTCAATAGTTCTCGATATTCATTTGGCTCAAAACCTTTTCCAGTTTCCTTAAAATACTTAAACCCTATTGGTTGTATGCTGTTTGAATAGAGATTCGCAAATTTATTTTCTTGGTCTTTTAATAAGCCGAAATTTCCATCGTATAACTTCAATATTCTATTTCTTAATTCATTGTTGCCGATGGTACTAAATCCTTGGTTTTTTAGATTTTCAAATGTAGAATATGATAATAGAAAAGAATAATTAGACATTGGAATGAAAAAATATCTTTGCAAAGAATCATTATAGGGCAGTTTTTTTTCTAAGTGTTGTTGTAAATATTTGCCGTCTCTGTTTTTCTCTTTGAAAATCTCTGAACGTTTGTTTAGCATTTGTTTATTGTTAATTAGCTCAATTCTTAGTTCTTTTAGGGCTGTCAATTCTTTAAACCCAGATTTTCTATTTTCATTCCAATTATTGATTTGTAAAGCAATTAAAATTCCAATAACCACAAGAACAATTTCTCCAATCGCATAAATCAGATACTTACTGAATTTTTTTTCTGACAGCATTTTTTGTCTAATTTTTCTAAAGAATTTTATCATTGGTTAATGGTTGGTTATAATGAAGCACAACGGTTGGGCTATGGTTTCGTTGTGGAATTGTCCGCTAGGACCATTCCGGGAGAACCGAGCCATCATTGCAAGATAAGAATTTCCGAGTAGGAAATTCCGCCGCAATGAATTATAGCCGTTGTTGGCATTAGTTTTTATAGATAGGAATTGTTACTATAGATTTTGATGGAATATTGAATTCAGTTGCTGGATTCGCCTTAATTTTTTTCCAAATACTAACGAAATCTATATTATCAATTTTTCCTGTGTAACCAACAAGTTTTACGTAATTGATTCGACCATTCCATTCCACTTCAACTTTAAAATAAGCTTTAAAATTATCTATTGTTTCCTTAAGCTGTCCCTTCAGATAATCATTCAGAGGGATTTTAATTCCGTTATGTTGAATGTGATAAAAACTTGGAGATTGATATTCCTTGGTAGAAACTGTATTTTCTTTTTCTAGAAAATTGTTCAGTGCCTTATTGAACTTTTTATGTAAAGAATCTAAGTGTTTAGAATTTGGATTTTCAATTTTCGGAATGTTATTTTTTATTATTAACGAGTCTATTTTTTGAGCATAAATATTAGTCGACAATAGAATTGCTAGTAAATAGATTACAGGATAATTAATTCTCATAGTTATTTATTCTCTTCAATCACCTAGCTTCAATTATTATACCATATTTCCTCAAATTAATGCCAACGGTTTGGCTATGGTTTCGTTGTGACTGAGTGGTTTTGTGCTGTCTGCTGTGCCGACATCTAACCGCAAACTTACTAAGGCACTTTGGATGCTAGCAAGACCACCAGACCTCGAACTTCTTAGCCTTGTTATTTTTATTAAATGTAAGAAAAATTTTAAAGCAAGTAGGGTGTAAGCAATGAATTATAGCCGTTGTTGTGTGGCGTTATTTTCTAATTCTTAATAAATCCTTTAAGGTTATATTCAGGTAATTATTTATTTCTTTAATTAGTGGAACACCAACTATTATAATGATTAAGTAATTAATTATTTTTGGCATTTGTTGGATAATATAAAAAGGGAGTAAATAATACCATTCATTTTTATCTTCTATTCCAAATATTTTGTCCGAAAATATATACATACCGCCTGTAATAAAAGTGAATATTTGAGTAAAAACTCCCCAAGATAATAGTATCAAGCAAAGTAATATGAATTTGAGAATTATAGAGTTAAGTTGATTTGTTTTTAATACAGATGTCGTTTTTTTATCAATCGAGATTTGTTCCTTTTCATCAGAAATAATTTTATTCTTTTCAAGAATTTCCAATTCAATTTTCTTACTTTCTAGATTTACTTTCTTAATTATAAAAAAAGAATAAACCAAGCCAAATATTCCTGCTGGAATAGATATTATTCCAACAACTATTTCATACCATTCGGGACTCTGTTCCATAGTTTAATTTTCAATGACACACAACGGTTCGGCTATGATTCCGTTGCGGAGTAAAATCCATAGGATTTTCCGAAGTAGGAATCAGCCGTTTTAAAAGTAATGATTTTTTATGGAGTAGGGAAGAAGCAATGGATTATAGCCATTGTTGTACCCAGTTTTTAATTTACATTCAATTGCCACGCCATTCTTATAATATTCCACATTGCAAAAAAGTCCTGACCTTTATTTGCGTAAATATTCCGTTTAACATCATTTTTTTCAGTTAAGGTCAATTCGTTCCATTCCGATTTTGGCATTGAATTGTCGATTGCCTCCTTAGCTTTTTTTAAAGAATCAAAAGAATGTGGTTTTATTTCTTTGATATCAGCGTAAGATAAAGATTCAGACTTTCCGTTTCCATACCATAATATTTTTCGAGTTCCAAGTATTGTCCAATTTTCATTTTTGGGATGTGTAAAGACCAAAGTGGGTATTCCAATATTTTGTTCTTTCAAGAATTTGGAGAACTGCTCCTTCTGTCCGTCACTTAATATTTCATAATACCTAGAATACTCTGAGGGAAGGTCATGTTTATCAGCTTTCCACTTCAATCTTTTCGCAATATATTGATCTGACTTCTCCATTTCTCAAATTGGGTACAACGGTTTGTGTATGGTTAGTTACGGGAAATCCGTTAGGATTTTCCGACGTACGACGAAGTTAATTAATTCGAGTGAATTCCTGCGAAGGAATTCTGTAGTAATTAATTATACACATTGTTACCATACGTTTTATACTATCCAATTTACAATTGTATAGATTCCAACGAACCCACAGAAAACTAACAAACTTAAAACAACAATGCAGCCAAATTTCGTTATTTTATCCTTCCAATTTTCTTTTGGTTCAGGCTCAACTTTATAGTCCGATTTCTTAGCGTCGAATAATTTAATATAATTAATCGAAATTCCTTCTCTCGATAGTTCTAACGAATTATCAATTGGAAAAATATTTTTATCTATTCCCCTGTTTTTAGGCTCAAGATCAAAGACAATTCTCAACAAAAAAAGAGCAAACGATTTAAGTCCTTCCTTATTGGCTTTTATGTGCTCATTATCCTGATTATTCTCCTCATAACAGAATGCAAAGAAAGCATCTTCCTTTTTTGTACTAGATTCAAGTTTATCTATTAATTCTCTATTATTTTCCATTAAAATGTATGGTAACGGTTGGGCTATGGTTTCGTTGCGGAATCGTCCGCTAGGACATTCCGAGAGAACCCAGCCATCATTGCAAGATAAGAATTTCCGATTAGGAAATTCCGCCGCAATGAATTATAGCCGTTGTTGTGCTTTCGTTATTTTTATTTATGCTGTTCTAATTCCTTTTTTAGTTCTATTAATCTTCTTTGAATGGAATTTACCATTGTAAGTTCTGAATACATGTTACCTGCAAGATAATTCAGGTTATTTTTAAGTTCTGAATCCTTCAATAAGTTTGTTAAGACAATTTTTGCTTCTTTTTCATCAATATCTATTTGACAATTTTCTTGAAGTTTAACAGATAAACTATTCCCTGTTTCTATTACAATGTCTCCACAATTGATTCTAATTTCTTCTTGAATGTTATTTGGCATTCTTCTTCTTAAATATTCTCTATAACTGTTTGAATAATTAGCGGTGTTTGAATTTGACCAATTTGATTCATAAAAATTTATTAGCCTTGTTCTTAGTTCGTAATTGCTTATGAGATTAATTTGCCCTGAATTATTAAGTTCTTTATATGTTGAAGCCGGCTGTCTCGCATCAATATCCTGACTTGCTTGGTAAAAATCAATAAGACTTTGATTGGGCATTTTAAGAGCCAAATCAGGGTTTAAGAAGTGTTGCTGTACTTTGTTAGTAAAATCCTTGACTTGCTTGTTATAGTGTATATAATTATCGATAAATGATATTTCTTCATTTATATCATCTATAAGTCTCGTAATAAACAAACTTTCCAATTTGTTATTCTTTATATTTTCATTCCAATTATTAATGGATAAAGCAATTAAAATTCCAATAACGACAAGGATAATTTCTCCGATTGCATAAATCAAATATTTACTGAACTTATTTTCAGATATCAGTTTTTGTCTAATTTTCCTAAAAAATTTTATCATTGGTTAGCGGTTTCTCATAATGAAGCACAACGGTTTGTGTATGATTAGTTGCGTAAGCGACTAAGATAACAAAAAAGCGTAGGAGTAAGGAAATCTGCCAGGATTTCCGTGGCACACTTTACCCACTTTCAAGCAATTAATTATACACGTTGTTGTATGTAGTTTTTTTTATGTCGTATTTAAATTGTAATACTCTTAAATTCCATAATGTTAAAGTTTGTATTGCCATTATTCTTTCATTTTCAGCGCTCACAACCAGTTTATCTTTAAATGACATAATGAATTTAGTCCACAAGTTTCCTTTCGAATCTTTTAATAGAAAATAGAAACCACTATCTCCAATTTTTCTACCTGATGAATTTAAAATGAGTTCACCATTTTCACCAACGATTGGGTTTAGTATAACCGTTGCACTGCCGTTAGGTAAAGGGAAAATAGCTTTTATACAATTTTGTCCATTTGGGATTGTACAGGCTTCATAAATTCCTGAATAAACAACTTTCTCAGATTTTTTAAAAGTCCTTAACCATATGGTTCGTTTGACTTCTTTGGTGTCTTCGTTTATCAAATGAATGATTTCACTGTTTAAAACGGTAGACTCTTTACTGTTATTTATAGGAATATTTAACTGTTCGATACGATTGCTAAATAGTATTTTTAATAAAATTCCAAATACCTTAAATGTTGGATTCCATTTTACCTTTAAGTCAAAATTATAATTGCTTGTATTCTCGTAAAAGTCAATTACATTTTTAGATAATCGGTTAAGCTCTTTTTCTGTTAAGTTTAATTGATTAATGGAATTCAATAAACCTTTATCAACTTGTTTTTTGTCTATAATTAATTGTTCTTTTTTTGCTAATTGCTCTATAAACTTTAATCCAATTCCATTAGTTTTTCCAAAAGGGCCTAATAGCCATTGGTAATCCTTAGGAAGGATTTTTTTTCCGAATAGGATAACCCATTGTTGAGTTATCCAATCTTGAAAGTTTTGTTTTAAAGATGCAACTCCCATTTTCTTTGGTTAGTGATTTTTAAGGTTTGGGATGAAGCTTTTTTGTCCGTTCCATAATCCAAATTCAGAAATAGGTTTAAAACGTAAAGTCGTGAACTCAAAATGGAAGTTTTTTCGTTCTCTTTCCTTCATAGCATTTGAATGTCTTTTCGGTTTTGGCATATCACTATGTCCGTGAACCATATTGGTCATTTCTTTCTCTGTTTTCCATATAGAAAAAGTAGATACTGTATTTGGGAACCTAATTGAAGCTAATGAAAGTAGAGTCCCAGAATGGTCTCTTACTAACTTTTCAACGGGTCTTCCCCACCGTAAGAATCTTGGAATAGCAAAAGGTTTCATTCTTGCGATTGTAACAGCAACAACCGGAGATGTTTCGTTTTCCAATTTTGCTTTATGTTCAGGTATTTTGTATCCACTTATTTTCCCCCATTCTCTCATAAATTCTAATCGAACGTGCCAGCCTTTAGTCAAAATTTCTCCAAATTTTTCTCCCTTTAAGTAGTTTTCAAGAGCGTTTTCATTTTCCCATTGTGCAAAAATTGCAACTTGTTTTATAAGAAATCTGGAAGACGATATGATTGGAGAGCCTAACGTCATCGCGGTCATATATTCAGAATGTATTAGGCCTTCTGTTTTTTTGTTAATTGGGTTAGAGAATAATCCTTTTATCGCCAAATTATATGGTATTTTGACAAGGTGATAAGAGAATATATTCATTGTTTATTGATGATTTTTGTTGTGCTCCAAAATTACATACAACGGTTTGTGTATAGTTAGTTACGGAAAATCAGTTGAGATTTTCCGACGTTGAGCTAAGTTAATTAATTCGAGTGAATTCCTGCGAAGGAATTCCGGAGTAATTAATTATACACGTTGTTGTGCAACGTTTAATTTATTCCCTATTTTCTCAATGTATTGCTCATTCCCTTGGTGTTATGGACTAAAACTCTGGTTCAGCGAGTTCCAAATTTTGAGTTTTATCGTTATAAGGGATGGATTCAATCTGATGCATATAAAACTCACCAACTATAGTTTCCGTCAAAAACATCCACGATTCAGAGTCTGGCACCAAAAAAGAACCTATCAAATTGGCTTTGTCCGCTTTAACACTATAATATATTATTGTTTTAATACCTTCAACTATTATTTCCTCCGTTTTTATACCCTCAGATTTTGATTTGACTCCATTAAGTGAAACGTATGTTTTGAAATGATATTCACCTAATTTTTCTGATGCAATATGAAGAAACTGCTTACCTGAATAATCTTTCGTTTTTAGGGAATCTTTTTTTATTATTTGCCCCGCAATTTTAAGAGCAATTTCTCTTTCTGTAGAATGAGAAGGAATTTTTACGCAGGAAAACAGACAAAAGCTTATAGTGAGAAGTAAAGTTAAAAATATTGTTTTATGCATTTTAAACTGTTCGATTGGTATTGGTGATACAAATGTTGTACAACGGTCTTGTATAAAATTAGTTGCGTTGTTTAAGCAACTAATTTAGCAAATACAAACCGAATAGAAAATCCGCAGAGATTTTCGAAAGTAAGCTTGCACTAGCAATTAATTTTATACGTTGTTAGCTGCTGGCTTTTTATTCAGTTCTTTTAAATATTCGTCTGCAATATAGAATGCAAATTTTCTTAATTCAGAGGTTTTGAGTTCAAGATTTAGACCAATATTTCCATTATGACTGTCCTGTATAATTACACCTTTCCATTTATTATCTTCACTAATCGATTCAATTCTTTGATGAGCGATTCCATTTCGCATTCGGGTCAATAGATTTTTTAAATCATTGTTTTTACCACGTCTGTCAAAATGAAAGTTAGGTGAGTTTAATACAAATTGAATTTCTGGAATATCATTTAAATCCTTATTCATAAAATTTAGTTTTCTTACTCTCGTATTGTGTTGATGCGGTAAAACAATTAAACTTAATATTCCATTCATTAAGAGCGTCAAATTGTATTTACCCTTATATGATTGAATTAATTCTTTAGTTCTGCGAATTAATTCTATATCGTATTTCCCATTTGGAATTCCCATAACTTTAGTTTTATTTGTCAAAATATAATTGAAAATGGCCGTTTGGTCTTGTCAATCGAAAAGTAATTTCATCTAATTTCCATTTCCTTCCTATCCATTCATCTTCTTTAAATTCTTCATCTTTAATCTGTCCCAAATCCTCCATATCATCTCCAAGTATTTCACATAATTGTTTATATAAATGTTGGATTTCCATAGAATAGACTCTATGGTTGCTTGGACCATTTTGACTTAAAAGAATAAGTGTTTCGCTATCATCATTTGGAATTACTACCATAATTTTATTAAAAAAACCGAAGAAAAAGAATGGAACATAATATGTCCTCAAAGTAGCTGTTTCCATTACTTCTTCATAAAATTCAGCTGTTTTGATTATTTCAAAAGGTATTCTAAAATTTAAAATGACCTCTTTTATATCGAGATATTTTTGATAATATTCTACAAATTCAGATGGTTTAAAAACTATCGTATTAACGCCTAATTTTTCATAAATCAATTTAGTTTTCTTGTATGATTTATTATCATTTATGATATAGAAATTACAAGTAGAAGCAAAGGCGGCGTGAAATGCATCTTCGGTAGTATTTTTAAATGTTTCTTTTCTCCCTTTTTTTATATTCACTTTGTCCTCTTGATAACCGTGCATATCAAGCAAGAGATATTCGTTTGTAATTTCGTTAAACCATTCAGGTGCATTTTTTGAATTATCTATAAATTGATTTGGGTTAGTTCCAACTTTTGTATACTTATCATCTATTATTTTATATGGGTCTTTTGAGTCAAAAATTTTATCTCTATTAATTCCCATTCCTCCTTGAACAGTTTTTCTTAATTCTTGATATCCGTCAGATTCATTAAGATTCAAGTTCATTTGGCTGAAACTTTTAAAAAAACCTTCCATAGTCGGGTTTTCTTTAAGTCCAGGAAAGATTTTGTCCATTTGTTCAGCACTTTCTGGATTTTCAAATGCTTGTATAAGTGATTCTTCGAGAGGTATTGATTTAAGTAAATTTATCAGCGATTTTCCAATACCTTTAGTAAGGTCGTCTTGCTCGAAAATGTTCATTAATCCATCAAGACTTAAATCATTAAAGAGGTCTTTTTCTTCAATTCTTTGTTCAAAAAGTTCTTTCGGTGGATAAAAATCAAGTACAACATCTTTTCCTGTGTTCATTAAACACTTGTTTTTGGTAAGCTCGGAAATAAAGTTTAAATCTGATTCAATATATTCTCTTTGTGTACTGGTTTCTTTGAAGCTAGAGAATATATCTCCAATATGAGAAGTAGAAAATGGGATAAATAATTTTTCATTGTCAAGAATTATTTCTTTCAGTTCGGTATGGTCGCCATTTTTTATTTGTGACAATACGTTCCAATCGAAATATGTCTTTATCATATGAAATTATGTTGTTTTTTAAGCTTGCAGCTAACGGTTTGTGTATGATTAGTTGCGTTTAAAGTCTTGCTTCTAGTATTAGGCTTGCCGAATCAGCCGAAAGGCAGGCAAACGCGTTGGAAAAGAAGCGAGGCTTAGTGTTGTTATTTTTCTTTAAGGAAATATACGAATATTATCTAGAGTTTCTTCTTTACCGACTTGCGCAGCAATTAATTATACACGTTGTTAGGCACTGTATTATTCAAATAATTTTTCAGTCAATATTTCAGAAGTTTTATTGTCTTTTGTAAAATGTATTTTTTCATAACGCCCGTCCATATCAGAATCTAAAAATATTAATTCATTTCCGTTATCAAGAATTAAGGTAAATTGATCAATCGCTCCGTCTTCATCAGAATCAATACAAGTTCCTACTTTTTCATCAATTGAGTTAAAAATATTTATTTTTTCGAAAATTCCATCTTCGTTTTTATCATAACATGTCTGGAAAATTTTTCCGAACGTGGTATAAGTATTTATTCTTTCATAATTGTGGTCAAAGTTTCTGTCAATAAATTGATCGGAAAGTTTATTGTTATTTTTCCAATAACTCATTAATATTTCTTGACTTGGACTCCAATCAAATCGAAAATTTTTACTCTCGGTTAATTTTTTATTCGTTTCACTTAATCCGTAAGAATAAATTCCAAGACCGATACTTATTATTGCTAGTAAGATTATTAAGATTCGTTGCAATTTCATAATTTAAGTCAATATTGTGCCTAACGGTTTGTGTATGGTTAGTTACGGGAAATCCGTTAGGATTTTCCGACGTTGAGCTAAGTTAATTAATTCGAGCGAATTCCTGCGAAGGAATTCTGCCGTAATTAATTATACACGTTGTTGTAAAACGTTACTAATTTATTTTAAAAGTTTGTTCAATTCTTTTCATTGTATTTATAGATTCTTTACTATTCTCTTTTGAGTCCGTTAATGAGTCTTGAAATACTATGAAACTTTTTTTTCCATTTTTGTCAATTATCTCGAAAACATCTAATTCAATATCAATTCCAGCAAGATTTACCGATAGTTTAATTCCATTCAACTTTGAGTTATTTATTCTCTTTGAAATCTCTTGTTTTGTGCAGTTTGATGGTCCAAATTCAGTTATCATATCATCAACATATTCCTTAACTTCAGTTTCAATAATTGGTCGAATTACCATAATTGTAAAATCATTACCTGATAGTGTCCAGATATCATTTATAATTGATAAATCCGCCTCGAATGAGTAAGTTCTGGGATATTCAAATTCAATATTGTTATGGGGGAATAGTTTCCAATCATAAACTCTAATTGTTATATCAGAGTTTTTGGTTAATAAGTTCCATTTTCTTGTTTGATTTTCTACAAAGTATTGAGTTTTGCCTTCTGATGAAATACCAAATATTAAGGGAGGTTCTTCATCTTTAGACAAACTGATTTCAAAATCTTTAAACTTAATTTTTGATTCTTGTTTCTGATCACAAGAGATACAAAGCATTGACAAAAGAGATGTTATAATGATTGAAGTTTTTCTCATAATGTTTTACAACGGTTTGTGTATGGATAGTTACGGGAAATCTGTTAGGATTTTCCGACGTTAAGCTAAGTTAATTAATTCAAGTGAATTCCTGCGAAGGAATTCCGTAGTAATTAATTATACACGTTGTTGTGCATAGTATTTATTCTTTACAAATTGTCCCACTTTGACTTATTTTTTCTCCGTTATTTGTAGTCATAGTTGCTTTATATTCCATACATTTTCCCAAGATTTGAACGTTTGTAACAACAATTCCATTGTTCTCATTTGTCCATTTCTCATGCTTTTTAAGTTTAGTTTTATTTCCGTCATAAGTTAATCTATATGTACAGTTGTCAATCCATTCTAATTTAGCGTATAATGGTGTTCCATTATTCAGTCCATTCATCCATTCAGTTTGAGTATTTTTTTTACGAATTATAACCCACTTGTTAATATTTTTATCTTGTTTCAATTTCAGTTCACTAACACTGTCTTTAGATTGTATTGTAACCTTTTCTAATTTATCATTCATTGGAATATAAAATTTCCCCGTTTTAAAATCTAAGCACGTTAAATTCTGAGTGTAACAGTTAAGTCCAATCAATATCATTCCAAAAAATAGTAAGTTTTGTTTTCTCATATTATGCACAACGGTTTGTGTATGGTTAGTTACGGAAAATCAGTTAGGATTTTCCGACGTTGAGCTAAGTTAATTAATTCAAGTGAATTTCCTGCGAGGAAATTCCGCCGTAATTAATTATACACGTTGTTACAGCACGTTTTAATTATTTAGACAACATTAACTGGACCTTACTTTTGTCTATTCCTTTCGATTGAGTGACTTTCCAGCCGTTTTTGTCTTCAATATTCACATACCAAGTTTGTATTTCAGAATTCTTGATCTGATAGACCATTAAACTTCCTTGTCCGTTGAATGCTGAATTTGAAGAAATCCATATGCACAATCCGTTGTCCGACCGGTCCGAGATTAATCTTTTTCGGTTGTCAGTACTATTTTGACTTACATGAAGTGACTCTTCCAATTTTGAATTTTCCGTTCCGTTCATTTTATACAGCATTTCGGAAAGAACTCGATTGGGTGTAAATGGAGGTATTGTGATTAGTTCATTCCAAAAAGGTTCGAGGACAAATGGAATTCTGGGACTTTTCCCTTTATCGTACTTTTTAATTTCTTTCCCTGAATAATTCAGCCATTTATGATCGAACCAATTTTTAATTCTAACAACTGAGATTTCGGTAGGATTTAATGATACAATTAGATTTTTAATAATTGATTCTACAATCTCTCTGAATCCAGAGTTATCTGAATCATCAAATTTAATTTTTATCATTTTTGCAATGTGCTGTAACGGTTGGGCTATGGTTTCGTTGTGGAATTGTCCGCGAGGACCATTCCGCGAGAACCAAGCCATCATTGCAAGATAAGAATTTCCGTTTAGGAAATTCCGCCGCAATGAATTATAGCCGTTGTTGGGCATAGTTACTTTTCTATTCTTTCAAATGGGATAATTCCATTTTTCGTCAAATTCCCCCGCAATTTATGCGCGTAATTATGAGCGAATTTTTCCTTTTCCGATTTTGGGAGATTAAAATATTTGTCATTTCTTTTATTCCAGTATTCGAATTCCTCATCATCATTACCTGGTCTTTCTACAAATTCTAAATAATGAACATAATGACCGAATTCGTGGAGCAATGTTCTATATAATTGGGTATTTCTTACATTGTCCAATTCGTAATCAGCCTCAAAATATTTTTTACTTTCCTTTATTTTATGTCCGTCAGCTTTTATTCTTTCTAATTCTCGCGTATCGTCAGGCGATAATTTCCGTCCCCATTTAAACTTTCGTTCATAATCAATAGCTTCTATTATGATAGCCGGAGAATATTCGTTTTCAAACTCAAAGGAATAAGCCAATCTTCCCCAAACAGGAGATAATGTCTCTTCTTTTCTCTTAGGTTGTCTAAGAATGATTAATTCTAAGTCTCCAAAGTCCGTTTTTGGAATATTGGAAATTATTTTTGCAATATCGTCGACTGTACACGCATGTTTTGACGTTTTTCTGGTATTTTCAATTACAAATGTGAATTTGTGATCATTTATTACCTTAATGAGTTTTTCGTATTTGTCAAGACGCTCATAAAATGTCTTAGACGTATGGCAAGGTTTAGGAATGGACAACTCGTTATTCTGTCCATACCCTTGTTTTTCCGTCCCAATATTTCTATTTCTCCTTGTAGGATTGTACATTTTCTCTAATTATGCCCAACGGTTTGTGTATGGTTAGTTGCGGAAAATCCGTTAGAGATTTTCCGACGTACAACGAAGTTAATTAATTCAAGTGAATTTCCGCGAGGGAATTCCGTAGCAATTAATTATACACGTTGTTGTGTGTAGTTTTTTAATCTTGTTTAACCCCTCCTGTAAAGCCTAATACCTTACTAGCCGCAATTGAACCAGTTTTTAGTGACTTTTCTACGTCTTTCGTTTTCAACCATTCAATGCTAAATGCCGCTTGAAATGCGTCTCCACAACCTGTTGTGTCAATAATTTTCTCAACTTCAATTGCTTTTTGATAATATATTTCATTATTAAAAAATGCTACACTGCCTTTTGCACCTAATGTAGCCACAATTAACTTTTCATTTTTCGAAGAAAGATTCTCTAGTTCACCTAACATTTCTTCTTTGCCACTCAAAAAAATAATGTCAATATTATCGATATGTTCTTTGATAAAGCCAATTCCCAAATAGTCCAAAAAATCAATGACTATTATTTGATTTTCATTTCGTCTCTTTAAAAGTTCTTTCAAATTAGGGTCACCAGCTGGCATTGCAACAATATTGCTGTCTGTTAATGAATTCCAATCATTTTCAGATAATCTAAATTCATCAAATGCGCCACCATTCCAACTGTCTTCTTTAAAATATCTATCTCCTTTGTCATTAATATAAATTTTATTTGACGCGGTTGGTTTGTCAATTGGGTATAATCTAGAGCGATTTATTTTTAATTTATCTAATTGTTTTTCTAATAGTTTTCCGAATCTGTCTCTTCCAATCGCTCCAATTACTGAGATGTTTTCATATCCTAGCTGTTTGCATTGATAAGCAAAGTTTAATGAATTCCCACCAACATAGATTCGGTCTAATTCCGGATAGTAATCTACACAAAATGATGTCAATGCTGTTATTTTCATTTATGCCGAGGAAATTGTGATTTGGTTGCTTTACTTTAAAGTCAATTTTTTAGGCATGTGATAAAACAGGAAACATCCAGCGTTTACTTGTGAAAAATTCAAACTTGTCCTTTAACACAAAAAGAGTATCTGTACTCTTTAATAAACGTTTTTCAAATCCCTCATCATGCAAGGGTGTAAACCCTAAAATTACGCTTCGAATCCTTTGATCAGAAATGCTATGAATAATGTTATCGATATTTATTGGACTTAATGAAAATATATCATCTAGATACATAGTGTCATTATTAAAGTCTGCGATGACAATTACATCAAGTTCTTGAATGTAATAAATGTTATTTTTCTTAAACCAATTGCAATAAAACATAATCATAGATACATTGTTTCGCATGGATATTTTTGCTATTGGAATGGAATCTTTAATTCTTCCAATAAAAAAAGCAACCTCAGCCGGGTCTTTCATGTTCAGTTTTTTCCAGACTGATGAAGCACTGTGTGTATCTACGGTTTTAGAGTGTTGATATTCATCTACAATCTTAAAATTAAATTTCGGATAAAAATCAAGCACACTATCATTTGCGAAAAGATAAACAAAATCGGTTCGGTCTTTCCATTCATGAATAATCCTCTCCATCAAGTACTTGTTAAGTCCTCTATTCCGGAATTTTTCGTCCGTCATTACTGTACCGATTTGAATTCCTAATTTTCTCTCACCTTCAATATCAAATTCAATCTTGTTTATTGAAACATTTGATACAACTTTTTCATGATGTAAAAGAGAATAGGGAATATAATATTCACCCCAGAAACCATCTTTGTACCAATTTTCTAAACTGAAGCCAAAGACTGCTTCGGTTAATTTATTGAAACTCGGTCTAATTTGTTGATCGAGTTTAAAATCTTTAACAAAACCGTAGTTCGTATTATTTACTTTTATAAACTCCACTATTGTTTTTCTCAAATTACACACAACGGTTTGGCTATGGTTTCGTTGTGGAATTGTCCGCGAGGACCATTCCGCTAGAACCAAGCGATGATTGAAAGATAGGAATTTTCCGTGGAAAATTCCGCCACAATGAATTATAGCCGTTGTTGGCTGTAGTTTTTTAATCAATTAATGTTGTCTTGAGTGTGCTAACAAGTTTGATAACGCGACTATCATTTAGATCCGTTACGCGGTATTCCCTGTAGATTTTTCCGCCTTGTCGCATTATGACATCGTATTCGAATCCGTCAGCTAAATCATTGGCTCTCTCTATTCTTATTTCCTTTTGATCATCTCTAATTCCATGCGCTACTGATCGAGAAATAACTAAAGTATGTACAGAGGTTCCGATTCTAAAATTTTTCGATTCCCCGGAATTTTTCAATTCCGATATAAATTCCAAGATAGGCTTAACAAATCCAAAACCATCATAGTTCTCAAGAAGATCTCGATAGAAAATTTCCGTTTTATCCCATGAATCTTTGAATCTATTTACTATTTCTTGCGTTCTTTTATCCATTTCTATAATTACAGCCAACGGTTTGGCTATGGTTTCGTTGCGGAATTGACCGTGAGGACTATTCCGAGAAACACTAGCCTTCATTGCAAGATAAGAATTTCCGTTTAGGAAATTCCGCCGCAATGAATTATAGCCGTTGTTGGCGGTAGTTTTTTATATTAAATATCCACCTTTACACCAGTCTGTTACTTTTCCATCCGAGTCAAGTTCAACATAATAATAATTTCCTTCCCATTTATACCTTTCTTCAATGCGGACTAAAATTCTATTATGACTAAATAATAGTGATTGGCTAACATATAACTTTGGATAAGTCCCTTTTCCGTATTTTTTTATCTTGAATTTAGTCTTATTTATATTATTAAGATTTAATTCCGATTTATTAGAGACATTATGTTTAGAGTTATCATATTCTTCTGTCTTAAATTTTTTCAGACACCTTGGATACCAAAAAAGATCTTCAGTTAGTTTTGAAGGTCGAATTTTTGAATATACCTTTATTTTCTTTTTAACAGGATTTTGAACCAGTATTTCAGTCCGATAAAAATCAAAGGCAAGTTGTTCGAAAAATGGGACTTTATTTTGTGAGAGTCCAATTCCGGATTTAAGTATTAGAAATAGAAATATTGCTTTCTTCAAAATCAGTAATTTTAATTCCATCTCAATTTAGTTCAGTTATTTCATTTATGAAAGATTTAATGAGTGAAGTGATCGTTTGATTTAGTTAATGGGTCATTTTAATTACCGCCAACGGTCGGGCTATGGTTTCGTTGTGACTGAGTGGTTTTGCGCGGTCTGCCGTGCCGACATCTAACCGCAAACTTACTGAGGCACTTTGGATGCTAGCAAGACCACCAGACTTCGAAATTCTTAGCCTTGTTATTTTTATTAAATGTAAGAAATATTTTAAAGCAAGTAGGACGTAAGCAATGAATTATAGCCGTTGTTAGCTTTAGTGCGTTAATCCTTTATTTTTATTTCAGCTTTTGCGGGTACATTTATCGTATTCTTCTCTGTTTTAAACACCATCCATAGATTAATTTTATTGTCCTCCATTTTATTTAGGTCAAATGAATATTCGAATTTTGAATCTTTCAAATTTTCGATTAAAATTTCTCCGTTTTCTCCATTATCTAACATGTCATGAACGTTATATGTAAAATCAAAATTCCCATATTTTTGCGCTTTAAAAGTTATTTTTCCTTTTCCGTTACGATTGTATTCTTCTTTATCAAAATAAGGAACCATAACAGTTCCAATAATGTATTCCCGATAAAGATTTTCAATTTCCTCTTTTAATTCTTTATTTTCTGATTCAAGTTTATTTACACGATTCGTGAGTTCCGTTACTTTTGACTCGCTGCATGATCCGATTAAAAGAGCTAAAAAAAGTATTGATATTATCTTCATCTAAATAGTATTAAAGCTAACGGTTTGGCTATGGTTTCGTTGTGGAATTGTCCGCTAGGACCATTCCGCGAGAACCAAGTGATGATTGAAAGATAGGAATTTTCAGTGGAAAATTCCGCCACAATGAATTATAGCCGTTGTTGTAGTGCGTTTTTTAATTCCATAATTTCAACATAAATGGTTTGAGGATTTCAAGTTTTCCTTCAACCTTATCCAAAGGAATTTTAGTTGGATTGCTGAATTTAATTTTTTTATTTATTTCACTATTCCTAAACGATATTAATTTTGCTGAACTTATTTCTCCAAAACTGGTTACAACCCTAACTTTGGTTTCAGGACAATAATACCCGTCTATACCTTCATACTGTATAGCATCTGCTCTAACTTCCTCTTTAAGTCCGTCAGATGAAAGTCTAACTTCAAATGTATTATTAGGAGCTACTGCAAACAGTACAGTATATGATTTTCCGTTTTCGAAGTAATACCAACAATTAATTTCTCTAGTCGCCGGTTTGTATATATAAGATCCTAATTCTATTACTATTAACAGAGTAATTATCAACAATTTTTTGGTCATAGTATTCGCCCACTTTTGGTTGTTTTGATTTGTTAGAATCAATCCAATTCCTAAAACGAGAGGAATAATTCCAACTAGCATTCTTTCGTAATTGCCAGAATCGAAGAAAATTACAAACCCTATGGTTTCAGTACTTAATAATATCCAAAAGCAAGCTGAAAATGAGAAAATCAAGTTAGATTTTTTATGTTTACCTATTCCGAAAATTAATGCCATAATGGTCAGTAATGTTAGAAAAGGGAAGTGAATTCCAACAGTAAAAATTTTGGTCCATCCAATTAGCAGTCCCCAAATAACTAATAAAATCGAAAAAATATATTTCAGTATTTTCATTTGTTGGTTAATGCACTACAACGGTTTGTGTATGGTTAGTTGCGGTAAATCCGTTAGGATTTTCCGACGTACTCAAAAGTAATTAATTCCGTAGCAATTAATTATACACGTTGTTACCCAACGTTTTTCATTTCAGACAGTTGCTTTTGTTGTTCCAATATTTTCAAGTTCAACTATTAATTCTATCATTTCTAATTCATCCAATTCCGATTGGCACCATTCAATAAAAAGTTTAACCGAGTTAGGTGCAAACTCAGGAATTATTTGAGCAACATTTTCGTTAGTTAGATAATACCAAATACAATTGATATTACAATCTGGACATATCCCAGAATGATGATCCATTGTCGAAATAGCTGTTTGAGTCTTACCACAATTGCCACAATTTATTTTTTTATGGTCTCCCTTAATGAGCCATTCCTTTTTCATACTATTTTGATTATTATCCAACGTTTTTTATTTTTCAATTTGATATTCGACTTTTTCTGTCGGCCTTATTTCGATAGAGTGTTTTCCGTTTCCTAAGTCAATTCCGTACCACGTATTCCAAGAAGAATTTGTTTTCTTTATTATAGTCAATTCTTCGGTTTCAAAATTCAGATAAACAAGCCTGGTCTTTGGCCAAGATTTTTTGCTTTTAAACATTCGTAAAAAAATTCCATTTTCAGAGAAATGTATAAAATTCCCAAAATATTTTCCGTTCAGTTTAGAGTTCAGGTTCCAGTTATCTGTTATTAAACTATATATTTTCACAATTCCGTCAAATGCAGTTTCATATTCTAATTTTCGATCAAAGGTTATGTCATTTGTCTTTGTCCAAACTTCATATTTTTCTATGTCGTAATTGAGTTTCATTCAAATGTTGGGTAACGGTTTGTGTATGGTTAGTTGCGGAAAATCAGCTGTGATTTTCCCAACGTATTGGCAAGTTAATTAATTCAAGTGAATTTCCTGCGAGGAAATTCCGTAGCAATTAATTATACACGTTGTTATGTGCTGGCTTTATTCATTTTATTTTCCATTCCATAAATCAATTCTCGGAAGTTTTTAAATCCGCTGATATTCATTTTTTCAGGTTTTCTTTTATCTCCAATTTGAAAAATTCCAATTCCTAAAACTATTGGCAAAAACAAAGACCAATGAAAAGACCAAATGCTCCAAATTCCAATTCCAGCAATAAATCCGACAAACATTATATTCCGTCCAATTCTTGATAATTTATTTGCCTTAAATTCAAATTCAGACATTGTTCCTGGTGCAATTCTATTTACTTCATCGAATAACATTCCACCATATTTAAGAAAAAAAGGATTGATTTCGCTACTCGGTTTTAAATCGGAAGTGTCAGCACCTTTTTCCGCTAGGTTTTGTTTTAAAGTCCTGAATATTGATGCAGTTTGACAATTCTGCCCTAAAAGTCTAATTGGCTCAATATTTTGTTTTTCAGCGTGCTCTGAAATGTATTCACAAAGGTCAGATACAGTTCTGTTATTTTCATCTATTAAGATGTTTTCCAGTTCAGTTATTGGTCTATTAATTTTAAATTCTTTGTGATAGATTTTAGCTAACTTTTTTGGGTTCACCAAATCACACGCATCTATCCAATCAAAGATTGGGCTTTCGTAATTAAAGTCCATTCCTTTAACGACTACTGGGTCAAATTCGATTTGGAAATGATATTGAGAAATCAACATCTGTAATATGTCGTCTTTACTATATTTCATTTTTTGTGCGATGTTTCTTCAGCTTGCACATAACGGTTTGTGTATGGTTAGTTACGGGAAATCCGTTAGGATTTTCCGACGTACTCAAAAGTAATTAATTTCGAGTGAATTCCTGCGAGGGAATTCCTTAGTAATTAATTATACACATTGTTAGCTGCTGGCTCTATTTATAGTATTTTATTTCTCGCTCCGTTATCCACACATTTTCAGTTGATGGAAATTTTTTAATTAAAGTAATCCAATTCCCATATTTATCATATTTGTATTCATAATATTCATCAATTATGATTTCATCATCTTTTTCATATTTCTGATATTTAGTTTTCAGACCGGCATTATTATATTGAAATAACTCTTTAGAGTAGTAATCATTTCCAGTTTCATAAACATTTTCAATCACGTTTTCTTTTCCGTCAAATTTTTGATACTGTTTGATATATTCAGGACTACCTCCTTTTGGATAGGTGGTTCCGTGAGACTCTTCTAAATTACCTTTCTCATCGTATTTGTAATTTATCTTCTTAAAAAGATGTTTTTCATTTATATATTCAATGGAGGAATCGACTTTGTTTAAATCATTGTATTCAAATAACACTGTAGCTATTGATTTTTTTTCAAGCCATATTTCTTCGGTAACCTTTTTAATCAGGTTACCATCTTTATAGAAAAATTCTGTTTTGGATACAGATTTTTTTGGTTTGTATTGGTTGCCAGACTCATGATGCTTAACTTTTATTCTGTTTTTTTTATTATAAACATATTCTGACCTTCCATAAGTCTTAATTCCAGTTTTAGCTGACATGGAAACCAATTCGATTTGATCACCGTAATTATTGTAAATATAAGAGTAAAGGGTTTTTAGATTACCATTTTTATCATAACTGCCTTGCCTTGAAATATTGCCTTGTTTATTAAATTCTTGAATGTCATATTTAAATGTAGATAGGGCCTTTTTTCTTTTAAGAATTTTGTTATCAGGTCCAACAAAATATTCCACCTTCTTTATAGTTTTTATTTTTGGCTTTTCATTTCTTTTTGAATTTTGTATTGGAGTAGAATTGATTAATCCAAAGAAGAGTAATACGAGGGTAGAGTACTGTAATATATTAATCATTTTTTTGTTTGGAATCTAATTTTTCAGCTTGCAGCTAACGGTTTGGCTATGGTTTGTTGTGGAATTGTCCGCAAGGACCATTCCGCGAGAACCAAGCGATGGTAGAAAGGTAGGAATTTTCAATGGAAAATTCCGCCACAATGAATTATAGCCGTTGTTGTAAACTGTTATTACTTATTAACTACTTTGTCCATATGATTTATCAATAACCTGAAACGATCAGTTTCCTCTTCAAAACTAGATAGAAACCCTAAACATAAGCCTATCACAGAACCAAGAGCTGTATTTTGATCAGTTAAGTCAATATTTCCATCTTCTTTGTCTCCAATTTCTGTTTTCAATAATTCAATTAATTTTTCAATTTTGTCCTGTCGAGTGGAAGAACTTAGTCTGTGTGCAAAATCATTCCTTAGAGTATTTAATTTCTCTATTATGGTCCAAATTGAGTTGTTACTCTGCGATAATGACATGGATTTAGCAATAACAATCTTTTGAGAGAAAGAAAACCTTGCTTTTTGAATAATTTCAGAGTGATGAACAAAAGTCTCAATTATTTTATTCAAACTTTCTTCAATTAACAAATGTCCTTTAATTACAATAATTGATGACTCGTCAATTTCTTCAAATAAGAGTGATAATTTCTTTTGATTGATTTCTAATTTCGACTTTGCCATAATTGTTTACAACGTTTGGGCTATGGTTTCGTTGCGGAATCGTCCGTAAGGACATTCCGAGATAACTAAGCCATCATTGCAAGATAAGAATTTACGTTTAGGAAATTCCGCCGCAATAAACTATAGGCGTTGTTAGCTTTAGTACTTTAATCTTTTATTTTTATTTCGGCTTTCGCAGGAACATTTATCGTATTTTTTCCCGTTTTAAATTCCATCCATAGATTTATCTTGTTACCTTCCATTTTGGTAAGATCAAATGAATATTCGAATTTCGAATCTTTCAACTTTTCCATTATAATGTTGCCATTTCCCAAATGATCTAAGGTATCATGAACATTATATTGGAGATTAAAATTCCCATATTTTTGTGCCTTAAAGGTTATTTTTCCTTTTCCGTCGGGGCTGTATTCTTCTTTGTCAAAATAAGGAATCATAACAGTACCGATTATGTCTTCTTCATAAAAATTTTCAATTTCCTCTTTTAATTCCTTGTTTTCCGTTTCAAGTTTATTTACGCGATCCATAAGTTCCGTCACTTTTGGCTCGTTACATGATCCGAATAAAAGAATTAAAAATAGTATTGAAGGTATCTTCATTTGTGTTGTATTAAAGCTAACGGTTCGGCTATGATTCCGTTGTGGATAATTCCGCAGGAATTGTCCGCTGTAGGAATCATGCATTTAAAAGTAATGTTTTTTATTTAGAGTAAAGTAACAATGGATTATAGCCATTGTTGTAACCCGTTTTTATTCGCATTTGTTTAATTCCGAATAATATTTAATCGGATTATGGTTTGTATATTTTTTTCCATTTATTGAGTTGCAAAACTTCTCTTTGTCCATTTTTATAATTAATTCCAGATAATCAATAAAGTCCTCTGCGTATTCTCCATCAGCGAAACTTATTAGTTTTAAACTAGGTAAGTAGAAATCATCATTATTTTTGGAAGTTACCTGTTCAAAAATCAGTCGAGTAGTTTCATAGAAAAAGTCCGTTTTACCAAGTTTGTGATCAGGTCCAGTTGTTTCATAATAAATGTCAAATTCAGAATGATTGACAGGGACCAATCTTACTAAAACAGATTTAGGAATTTCCTTTTTCTTTAAGTATAATTCCGCTGCTATATTTAAGTTTTTCTCATATTCCGTTTTATTGGAAGTGTCTGAGGCGGTTGAGTTCTCAGCATAGAGGAGTGAAAGAATAATTAAAACAGGCAACATTAAAATTTTACTCATAGATTTTCGAATGGGTTACAACGGTTTGTGTATGGTTAGTTGCGTGGTTCAGCAACTAATTTAGTAAAATGAAACCGAACGTTAGGGAAATCCGAAGGATTTTCCGAGTACATACAGACCCAAGCAATTAATTATACACGTTGTTGTGCTTTCGTTATTTTGCATTCAGTTCTTCATTAATCATTTCAATCAACGATTTAGATCTATTTTTCAAATTTTGAGTAACCTCTATTCCTAATGATTTTCTTGAAATATTATTTCTTAAATTATTTCTACCTAAATTGGATTCTATCTTTTTTATTAATGCCATTTTCCTTGTTTCTTCGTTTTCTGCATAAGGTAGGTCAAGATTTTTACTTCGACCAAAATCAGGATTAATTTCATAGTCGTCGGTAACAAACCAGAAGTCATCATCATTTAAAGAACGTTTTTCATCATAGTCTATATACAAATTGAATCGATAAAGGCCTTCTGAATAATAATTGTTAATTGCATCATTCAATTCTTTAGACCCTAATTGATTTGCTAATCCAGAATTTTTTAATTTTTGGTAGGTTTGGTCAGTAATTTTATAATCATTGAAATAACTTGTTATTGTTAAAACAATTGAGTCGATTGGAAGAGTTTGATAATTTTTATTCTCAAAAACCTTAGAATTATTTTCTATTTGCTCATTCAAGTTTTTAATAATTATGTCAAACCGTTTTGTATCATTATTCAAATCAACCACAATACCTTTTAGGTAAGTGTCGATTGTTGAGTTTTCCTTTCTTTTCTCATTCCAATTATTAATTTGAAGTGCGATTAGAATACCTATAACGACAAGCACAATTTCGCCAATGGCGTATTTCAAATACTTTCCAGTTTTACCTTCTGAAAGTAAATTTTGTCTAATTTTTCGAAAGAATTTTATCATTGGTTAATGGTTGGTCATAATGAAGCACAACGGTTTGTGTATGGTTAGTTACGGGAAATCCTTTAGGATTTTCCGACGTACGACGAAGTTAATTAATTCAAGTGAATTCCTGCGAAGGAATTTCGCAGTAATTAATTATACACGTTGTTAGCAACTGTTTTTTATAAATTTCTCAATTCCTTTTTCAGAATGCAAGTCAAAAGATTCAGATTTGTACCAGTCGATAGCCAGAAAATTATAAGTCTTTACAAATTTAGAAAGTCCATTTTTAAATTTCCTTCCCAGTTCTTCGTTTTCTATTCTTCCAGTTGTCCAAATATATTTCAGTTTTCCATTGTCATTTTCTAAAAGGACAGCAAAATTATTTGAGCCAAATCCGAAGGGAACTTTTTCTCCAGTCAAGTGTCCAACGTTTTGATAGACGACCTCTTTAATTTTTTCCATTCCGCTGTTTTCAAAGATTTGAGAAGCAGAGTTAAAGTCAATTTGTTTGTCAATAGTCTTAATCGGTATTTCTCCAATTTCCGTTATGTCTGTAAACCCGTAACCGTCGAAATGTTCTTTTCCAAATTCGTCAATTCTATTCGCCTCTTTTTTGATGAATTCCAAATTGTCTTTAGGTAATAATTCAATCATTAAATAGTCATCTTCCCACATATGCAATACATCAGCAAACTCGTAAGGTTTTTTCTCTTTTGGTTTAATTCCGAATAGTTTACGTAGGTTCATTTTCAAATTGTTGCTAACGGTTTGTGTATGGTTAGTTACGGGAAATCCGTTAGGATTTTCCGACGTATTGGCAAGTTAATTAATTCAAGTGAATTTCCTGCGAGGAAATTCCGTAGTAATTAATTATACACGGTGTTGTGCATAGTAATGTACTAAAAGTACCAATCTTCATGGTCAGGAATTAGTCTTTTTTCAATCCACGTTTCTAAATTTTCATATTTTTCTGTTGAAGGCCAAATTCCTTTATCTTTCTTTCCGCTCCAAGTAGGATGTATTACATAAATTTCTTCATTGTCATTATTCTTAAAAAGGCAATCATCATCTGGATTATGCAATCCAAGTAATTCTATTTTTTTTAATTTCCCATAAAGTTGATGAGAATTATGTATCTCTTTTTTTAGTTCAGATTTTATAGTTTTATTCAGCTCGTCATCAACATCAAATGTCCAAGGATTCAGTCCTAAATACTTTGCAGGAATGTTCGATGTTAACCAAACATTTTGTTGAGTTTTGAAAAATTCCCACCCCTTTTCAATCAATTCTTTTGTGCTTATCTCAATTAAGAATGGTTTTCCGTGCCTTTTTCCAACTTCAATTGCCATTTCTTTATTTTCGGATAAGTGTACGTATTGCCTTTGTCCAGAAACTAGTCCGTTTTTTATGATTCCGCTAAGATTTTTTGATGCAGTTCCGTGAAATAGTATTTCATTTGGTATTTCAGGATTCAGTTCCTGTTCTATTGAAAGAGAATGTCCATGAGTAGCTTTGATGATCTGTTTATCTAAATCAATTTTCCAGCGAATTTTATCAAAACTTTCATTGAGGTCTATCAATTGATTTAATGTGAAATCAAAATTATTTGACTTTAGCGCAATTAAAACATCATCTATTTTTGCCCAACCAAATTTATCAAGTTGGATATTTCCATCTTGAGGCTTATGTCTTAACCAATAGCTTATTAATTTACTTATTTTTTGTTGGTTTGTACTCACTTTGATTATTATGCACAACGGTTGGGCTATGGTTTCGTTGTGGAATTGTCCGCGAGGATCATTCCGCGAGAACCAAGCGATGATTTAAAGGTAGTGATTTTCCGTAGGAAAATCCGCCACAATGAATTATAGCCGTTGTTAGCAACTGGCGTTAATTTTGACAGTGCTTTTTCAATGCATCTAGAACCATCCAATTTTTATCACCAAGTGAAACGGCCTTTTTTAAGTCTTTACAAATTTTTATTTTATCATTTTCTGGTATTGTGGCTGCTTTTTTAGATGCCATGATTGTGACACCTTGCATTTTAGATATTTTCCGACTATTTGCAAATTCATACTTCCTTATAATTACGAATGCTCGATTGGCATATGCGTTAGTAAAATAGGGTTCGATTTCTAAAGTTTTATTAAAATCAGAAATGGCCGATTCATAATCAAACTCATTTAGATTTGCGGTTCCGCGTGCAAAATAAGCATCAGCTGATGTTGGATTTAGTTCAATACATTTTGAGTATTTTTTAATTGCCGATTTGAAATTTCCGAGTTTAAAATTTTCTTGTCCGTCATTATATAATTTATAAAATTTGTCAAAATTTTTATCCTTTATATATTTTCCGTCTTTATATTTAAAAGAAGATTTAATATTACCAGTTGAATAATATGAAATGGATTCTCCATTCACTTTACCGTTATTATTAAAAGTAGTCAATTTCTCAATTTGTCCGTTTGGATGATAGGATTTCCAAGTTCCAATCTCTTTTTGATTTTTCATAATGCCTTCCTGTTTCAAAGTTCCATCTTCATAATACCTTTTTTCAAGTCCATTGGCAATACCATTCTCATATTCAATGTCGTCTGAGACATTTCCATTCGAATAAAACATTTTTCTATTTCCTTTTAACTTCCCATTGAATAAATATCCTTGGCCTTGTTTTTTCCCGTTCATATAGTAGTCGATAAACCTTCCCGAGTAAGGGTCAGTACTTTTTCTCAAGTACCATGTGCCATTTTTATTTTCCATTATACCAGTTGATGGAATAGATTTTATACTATCTGGACGACTCGTATATGCCTTTGTGAAAACGTATATAACCTTGTCCAATTCAATATATCCAAGAGAATCCAAGGTTTGTCTTTTTGTGATTGTAACAACATTATTTATTTCATCTTGAGACAACGTGTTATCCTTTTTAGGTTCTTCAATTATTGGAATAGAATCAACAACAAATAGTGCTTTTTCATTTTGTCCCTGACTGAATGAGTTACAAAGAATAAGTAGAATAATTGATAATTTCTTTTTCATAATTTAATTTGAGCTTGTTGCTAACGGTTTGTGTATGGTTAGTTACGGAAAATCAGTTAGGATTTTCCGACGTTGAGCTAAGTTAATTAATTCAAGTGA
>CANLUS010000009.1 GCA_947494325.1 uncultured Flavobacteriaceae bacterium | reverse complement strand
AGCAACAGTACTTGGGTTATTACGGATGATACAGGAAAGATCTTAGGCTTACCACCAACGTTGGCAGCAGTAGAAGGCGTAGACTTCGATGGAGCAGGAGCAGGTACTTGTTTAATATGGTACTTACGATATGAAGATGGATTAGAAGGTGCAGAAATGGGTAAGAATGCGAATGACTTGGAGGGATGTTTTGATTTATCGAATCCGTTGACAGTGGTTAGAAAAATTCATGTGAACGGTGGAGAAATTACTGGAGGACCATTTGAATTTTGCGTTGGTGATGGAATAGCAGATAATGTGTCTGGAGTTGAACTAACCTGGGACAGTGGTGCGAATTCTCAATGGGTTATAACAGATGATACAGGAAAGATCTTAGGATTACCTCCAACACCGGAAGCAGTTGATTTTGATGGTGCGGGCCCAGGTGTATGCTTGATTTGGCATTTGAGTTATGATAATGGGTTGGTAGGATTAGAAGTTGGTAACAATGCTTTAACTGATTTATTTGGTACGTATGACTTTTCAAATAATATCCATGTGTATAGAAATCAACCAGAGGCTGGAGAAATTACTGGAGGTCCGTTTGAGTTCGTAGTTGATGGAGAAGTTGATAATGTATCGGGTATTACCTTGGATGGAACAGGTGTTGGTAGCAATAGCACTTGGATAATCACAGATGAAGACGGTACTATTTTAGGATTGCCACCAACATTAGAAGCTGTAGAAGGCGTAGACTTTGACGAAGCAGGAGTAGGTATATGCTTGATTTGGTATTTACGTTATGAAGATGGCTTAGTGGGAGCAGAGAAAGGGAAAAACGCTAATGACCTTGAAGGATGTTTTGACCTATCTAACCCGATAAAGGTAGTTCGTCAGAGTGATGAAGAAATGAAAAATACACTTACAGTTTATCCTAATCCTGCTTCAGATATGATAAAGGTATCAATGAATCAAATGGATAGTAATAAAATGAATATTTCCTTATTCGATTTTTCAGGAAATAATATTACACATAGAATGCAACGCACAAATACTGAAAGTGACATAGTATTTAATTTAAAATCATTACCTCAAGGAATTTATTTAATGAAGGTCAATGATGGTAAAGGAAAATCATTTACCAAAAAAGTTGTAATACGATAGTTATAGTTTATGTTTCAAAAAGAAAAGAGTCTTCAACTTAGTTGAAGACTCTTTTTGTTTTTATAAATTTGAAATGATTATTTTTTTCCGAAAAGACCACCTAATAAGCCTCCAAGGCCACTCTTCTTTTGAGAGCCTCCTCCGCCAAGTAACATACCAGCAACGTCATCAATAATACTTCCGTCACCATCAGAATCTAATAAGCGTTCAACCATACTTTGTTCTTTTTGGCCTCCGCCACTACCGAGCATTCCACCCAATAAATTGCCAATACCATTTTGGTCTGATATACCTTGTTGACGAGATTGTTTACCTAAAAAGCCCATTATTACAGGAGCCGCAACCTTTAATATATTCATAGCCGAGCCCATGTCTATTCCATTGGATTTACTTAAGGCACTTGCAACATTTTGTTCTTTGCCGCCAAAAACATGTCCTAATATTCCAGCACCATCTTGCATTACATTATCATCAATACCACCCCCACCAAGGATGCTTCCTAAATTATCTAAAATACCACCACCATGCTTTTCATTACCTAAAGCACTTAGCAATCCTGCAGCACCTTCTGGAGTTTTTGCATTATTTTTCATTGCACCTAAAATTAACGGTAGTGCAGCGCTCATTGCTGAGGTTGTTTTTGCTTTGTCTTGGCCTAATTGTTGACTTGCGCCACTAATTAATGTTTTACCAATATCACTATTTAATAAATCTAAAATACTTGCCATTTTGTCTGTTTTTTTTGGTTTTTTAATGGTTACAAGGTACAATATCTCAACGAATTAGAAAAAATATTAATTGTTCCCTTTTTATTTGTTTAAAATTCAGAAATAGTTTGTCTTTTATTTAGCTATATTTTTTTACCTTTCAAGACATTTTAAATTGAATAGATGAAAAAATTAGCATTGCATTGGCAAATTCTTATAGGCATGTTATTTGGACTGGTTTTTGGGTTCATTATGCTTCAAATAGATGGAGGTCCTGAATTTGTTGGAAAATGGATAAAATGGTTAGGAACTGTGTTCGTCAAATTATTAAAATTAATTGCAATTCCACTTATTTTGGCATCCCTTATTAAAGGAATTTCTGATCTTAAGGATATCTCTAAATTTGCGAATATTGGTCTAAGAACAATAGGGATCTATGTTTTAACCACCGTTATTGCGATTTCAATTGGACTCGTTTTGGTAAATGTTATACAGCCTGGAGATGGCGTTTCGGATGAAACAATCGCGAAATTAACGGAAACTTATGCAGGAGATAGTGGTGTTCAATCAAAAATATCAGAGGCTTCGCGACAAAAAGAAAGTGGACCACTTGATTTTATAGTTGATATGGTTCCTGATAATGCTGTTGCGGCTCTCAGCAACAATAAGTTAATGCTTCAGGTGATATTTTTTGCCATATTTCTAGGTATCTCGATGTTACTTATTGGAGAAGAAAAAGCAAAACCTTTAAAAGATTTTTTTGATTCATTAAATGATGTAGTGTTAAAAATGGTGGACCTAATAATGCTTTCTGCTCCTTTTGCGGTTTTTGCATTATTAGCTAACGTTGTTGTATCTTCAGGAGATCCAGATTTGCTATATGCTTTGCTAAAGTATGCTGGTGTTGTAGTGTTGGGCCTATTTTTAATGGTTGTGTTCTATAGCATTTTAGTGGCAACGATAACGAAGAAGAATCCGTTTTGGTTCTTGAAAGAAATTAGTCCGGCTCAATTATTGGCTTTTTCCACAAGCAGCAGCGCTGCGACACTACCAGTTACTATGGAACGCGTAGAGGAGCATATAGGAGTAGATAAAGAAGTATCTAGTTTTGTTTTGCCGGTTGGAGCGACAATAAATATGGATGGTACAAGCTTATATCAAGCTGTGGCCGCTGTTTTCATTGCTCAAGCTTTAGGTTTTGATCTAACCTTCGCAGATCAATTAACCATCATTTTAACAGCGTTATTGGCCTCAATAGGATCTGCTGCAGTGCCAGGAGCTGGAATGGTTATGTTAGTTATCGTGTTGGAATCAGTTGGATTTCCAGCCGATAAATTGGCAATTGGATTAGCGTTGATTTTTGCAGTCGATAGACCGCTAGATATGTGTAGAACTGTAATTAACGTAACCGGTGATGCAACCGTTTCAATGTTGGTTGCAAAGTCTGTAGGTAAATTAGGAAAACCAAAACCTAAAGAATGGGATGATCATTATGAAGAAGTAAAATGATAACAATACCTTCTTTTAAAATAATAGGAATTTCGGTTCGAACGACGAATGCCAATAATCAGGCTCAGATGGATATTAATGCGTTGTGGAATCAATGGTATAACGAAAATATTGCCACAAGAATACCGAATACTGTTTCTGAAAATTTGTATAATATGTACACAGATTACGAGACAGATGAAAATGGGTTTTACACAACCATTTTAGGCTATGAGGTAAGCACCTTAGCTAGCATACCAAAGGGATTGACAGGTAAGGAAATTGCTGAGAATAAATATAAAGAATTCATTTCTACCGGTAAACTTCCAGATTGTGTTGTTGAGACATGGAAAACAATTTGGAACTTAAAATTTGATAGAAATTATGGTGCCGATTTTGACGTATACGATCCTAATACAATGCATCCAGAAAATGCCAACGTAAAAACATATTTATCAATTAACTAAAATTATGCTTATGAATATCTGTTTTTTAATGTATCCATGGGAAGACATTAAATCTCCCGAAAACGATACTTCATTAACACTAATACATGAATGTGTAAAAAGAGGTCATGGTGTTGCTATTTGTACCCCTGCTAATTTGACCATCCGAAATAGTGTGACCAATGCTTTTTGTACAGTATTAAACCGATCTGATAAAGTTTCGAATTCGATTAAATCTTTTTACAGAAATACTACGACAAGAGAAGAAATGCTTCCTCTGGCCGGTTTTGATGCGCTTTTCTTTAGAGCTGAGCCTCCATTAGATCCCTTAATGTTAAATTTTTTAGATTCTGTAAAAGATGATGTCTTCATCTGTAATTCTTTACAAGGAATGCGCGAAGCGAATAATAAATTGTACACGGCCGTTTTTGAAGATCCAGAAAATGAAATAATACCTGTAACACACGTATCGAAGAATAAGAATTATCTGATTAGAATGATTGAAGAATCGCCATCTGATAAAATGATTTTAAAACCATTAAATGGTTTCGGGGGATCTGGAGTAATTCTAATTGAAAAGGCGGCGATGGGTAATATCAATTCATTATTAGATTTTTATATCAATAAAAGTGATGGATCTTCTGATTATGTAATTTTACAAGAATATATAGAAGGAGCAGATAAAGGAGACGTTCGCATTTTATTGTTAAATGGATTGCCAATAGGAGCTATGAGGCGAATTCCAGGAGATAAAGATCATCGTTCTAATGTTTCGGCAGGTGGAACCATTGCAAAACATAAATTGACGGCTCAAGAAAAATTACTTTGTAAAAAAATCGGACCAAGATTAGTACGAGATGGACTTTATTTCGTGGGTATTGATGTTATTGGAGGTAAGCTCGTCGAAGTGAATGTGATGAGTCCAGGAGGAATTACATATATCAATAAAGTTTACAAGGTTAAGCTACAGGAAAAAGTAGTTGATTTTGTTGAAAGTAAGGTATTAGAGAAAAGTGCTGCGTTTAGGCGTAAGGCAGATTTGAGACGTCAAGTAGAAGAAGCTTAATTTATAAAGTGATTTTCAATGCGATTACAATTAGATACACCGTTGGTTTCGCCACAATGGCTCATGGAAAATTTAAATGCTTCTAATTTAGTTGTTTTAGATGCTACCATGCTAAAAGTCACGTCTAATGTCGAAAAACGATCGGAGAAAAAACAAATTAAGAATGCTCGGTTTGTCGATATTAAATATGAGTTTAGTAATCAGAATTCAACACTTCCAAATACAATGCTCTCTGAAAGTGAATTTGAAAAGAAAGCGCAGGCACTAGGAATTAATAACGATACAGCTATCGTCGTTTATGATGATCTTGGAATATATTCTGCACCAAGAGTTTGGTGGATGTTTAGAAGTATGGGGCATACAAACATCGCTGTTTTAGATGGAGGATTTCCAGCTTGGAGCGAAGCTCATTACCCAGTTGAAAAGCCAACATATCGTTCAATCGAAACTGGAAACTTCAAAGCCAATTATAGGAGCGAGATGTTCTGTAATTCTGATACCGTATTACAGGCCACAGGTGAATCAAGCAAGGCCATTTTTGACGCACGCTCTAAAGGAAGGTTTGATGGAGTGGAATTAGAACCGCGAAAAGAAATACGAAGTGGTCATATACCTTCTTCTAAAAACATACCATTTTCTACATTACAAAAAGAAGGCAGAATGATCCATAAGGAAGAATTGATGAATACATTTAAAGATTTTACGAAAGATAAAGAGCAGCTAATCTTTTCTTGTGGCTCTGGAATTACCGCCTGTATCCTAGCCTTAGCGGCAGATATAAGTGAGATTAAGAATTTGACTGTTTATGATGGATCATGGACAGATTGGGGCGGAAACCATGAGCTTCCAATTGAAAATTGATGAGAAAGATGCTACGATTATCAATTAAAGATATTATACAAAAAATAAGAAATGAAGAAATCTTTGAGGCCGTATCTGAAGATTATTCGTTCACTATAAAAATTGATGAGTATGTGCACTATGCCTGTGGAGCCGTGCATGATGGGCATCAATTTAGAAGGGAATTATGGGATAACTGTTTGCATTCCGAATATGATCGTTGGTTCGAAGAGGATCCTAAAACCAAAGAAATGGTGAAATCACATCCGATTGTGATTGCTGGTATGGATTCTCGTTTTGAATATGATCTAAATAGAGCTCCAGAAACTGCAATTTATTCAGATGCTTGGGGGAAACAATTGTGGCGTGAGCCCTTATCGGATGAAATGAAAACTAAAAGCCTACAGAAACATGCAAATTTTTATAAAGTAGTACATGCATTAATTGAGAAGTTGGAAGAAAAATTTGGTGTTTCTATTGTCTACGATATGCATAGTTATAATTGGAGAAGATGGACCCGGGAAGTTCCGACTTGGAATTTGGGAACAGCGAATATAGATTCTGAACGTTTTAAGAATGAAATTGAATCTTGGAGAGAACTACTTGGAGCAATGAAATTACCAAACGGAATTGCACCTACTTCAAAAATCAACGATACTTTTCAAGGTAATGGATATTTTCTTAAATACATTACCTCATATTTTAAGAATACTTTAGTCTTGGCAACTGAAGTGAAAAAGATCTACTGTGATGAACTCAATCAAATCTTATATCCAGAAGTTGTTGCCAGTATTGAGAAAACCTTGCGAACAGATTTAAAAAATCATGCAGAGGCTTTTTATAATGCGCATAAAGTGTAAATTTGCCGTACTACAAGTATAGATAGGATGAATGATAGTAATGTAGCTTCTAAGGCGCTTTTTCAAATAGATACATATATAGATCAATTAGTAAAACGTATTGAGTTATTAAGTTATGTGAATCCTACAAATATAGAAGAAGAAAAATCTAGATTTTTTGCTTCTAAATACCTTTCAGACCCTATATTTTCATACCCCGCATTAGATTTTGATAAGTTTAAATTGCATCGAGAATTTTTTACACAAGCGATTGAGTTGATTGACGATGAAGAATTGAAATGTCTTTATGAAGAAATTATTTATTTTTATTCAGGTTTAGTACGTTGTATAGAAACCGTTGGAGAAGGAAAAAAATTCTACTACAATAGTTTGCATTCATTTGGTACACCTACAGAGCAAGATGTGGAAAATGCAAAGTTTATTTTGCATTTTGATGAGGAGGAGGACGATGCAGCTATTTTTGAGCCGAAATATTCGGCTAAAGAGTCTGAAGCTCAATTTAGAGACTTTTCGAAACAATACGATTTCACCTATCAGATAGAATTTTCGAAAAAAATGGGAGCTATTGCTATGGTTTTAAATAACAAACAAACCTTAGTACTCAATGAGAATCATACATTTTCCGACAATGAAATGGCAGTATTGACCAATCATGAAATTGGTGTGCATATGGTGACAACCATGAATGGATTATTACATCCGCTAAAAATATTTTCGCATGGCTTTCCAAATAATGTAGAATCACAAGAAGGACTGGCCGTGTTTAGTGAATATATGTCGGGTAGTTTAACGGTAAAGCGATTAAAAGAGTTAGCCTATCGCGTTTTGGCTGTAGATAGTTTGGCAAAGGGCTATTCTTTTTCCAAAACATTTAGACTCTTGCATAATACATATGACCTTGATCGCGACACTGCCTTTTATATTACAGTTCGTGTGCATAGAGGAGGAGGCTTTACTAAAGACTATTTGTATTTAACAGGTCTTAAGAAGATATATGACTATTATAAGCAAGGTCAAGATTTGACTTTACTATTAACAGGTAAGGTCTCATTAGAATACATAGAGACTATTAAAGACATGATCACAAAGGGATACGCAGTTGAGGCAAAACATGTTACAACAGCCTTTTCAACTAATAATAATTTGAATAAGACCATTGATTTTATTCTTCATAGTCTAAAATAACTTACTTAAAAGAGAAGTTTTGATAATCTTCTC
This sequence comes from uncultured Flavobacteriaceae bacterium, assembly GCA_947494325.1. Lineage (GTDB taxonomy): Bacteria > Bacteroidota > Bacteroidia > Flavobacteriales > Flavobacteriaceae > Aureibaculum. Next base: position 52,624 of record CANLUS010000009.1, on the reverse strand, counting down.
TATAGTTAATTATTCGTAATGTATTTATTTTCAACATTTTAAATAGCTTGTATCGAAAACTTCGATTTCTAGCGGTTTTCCATGAATTTTAAAAACACCCACTTCCTCTATTGACTTATATCATCTTTATATATACTTTAGACTTGTATTTCGGATGTTATTCTTTGAATGCAACGCACACCTTATTTCCTTCGTGTTTTGCATTATCCTCCTCAACATCATTATTATTTTTAAAATTATTGTTTAACTAAAATTGTATGCCTATGGTATTATAAATGATTACACTCATTTTTAATTTATCGTAAAGCTTATCAAGAATTCTTATAGCTTTTTTGAAACGCTTTGATCACTCATTAAGATGTTATTTTCCAAACAAAAAATAACATAGGAAACGTACATCTTAATTCAAATTGATAAAATTTACATAAAATATTGATAATCAATGTTTTAAAAGAAAAATATTGTCAAATTTGAACTCAAAATCACTTCTTCCCTAAAAAAGATTCTAATAAAGGAATCACATAAAAATTAATAACAATTTAAAATTTTATATCATGAAGAAAGTAGTTTTAACCTTAGTATTTAGTTTAGTAGCAGTAACAATGTTTGCACAATCGAAAGCAGCACCAAAGTTATTGAAGTATGTAACACAAGCACCTGATGGTACTGTCTCAATGACCATATTAGATGATAGCAGAGATAATACCATGAAATTAGAATCGGCGAATTCTTTTTACAAGTATCAGATCATAGATCCGAAGACGAATCAGCCAATCTTAACTGCAAGTAATAGTGGTAAAGTATGTGAAATCGCAAAGTCGAAAGTTGCAGCAGGCACCTACGATATCAGATTATTTACAAGAAGTTTTGTGATCACAAGTAAAATAAAAGTGTCTGCAGCAAGACAACTGACACAAGCAGGTCAAGAAGCAGTAGCAATGAATGAATAAAAAATAGAAACGTACATCCTTTCTTCCCTGAGAAAAGATTCTAAGAATGGAATCGCATAAAAATAATAACCATTTAAAATTTTATATCATGAAGAAAGTAGTTTTAACCTTAGTATTTAGTTTAGTAGCAGTAACAATGTTTGCACAATCGAAAGCAGCACCAAAGTTATTGAAGTATGTAACACAAGCACCTGATGGTACTGTCTCAATGACCATATTAGATGATAGCAGGGACAATACCATGAAATTAGAATCAGCGAATTCTTTTTATAAGTATCAGATCATAGATCCGAAGACGAATCAACCAATCTTAACCGCAAGTAATAGTGGTAAAGCATGTGAAATTGCAAAATCAAAAATAGCAGCAGGTACCTACGATATCAGATTATTTACAAGAAGTTTTGTGATTACAAGCAAGATCAAAGTATCGGCAGCAAGACAACTGACACAAGCAGGTCAAGAAGCAGTAGCAATGAATGAATAATTCAAAATAATCATTCCAAATTAATCATTTCTTCCCCTAAAGTAGATTCTTTTTAGAATCACATAAAAATTAATAACCATATAAAATTTTTATCATGAAGAAAGTAGTTTTAACCTTAGTATTTAGTTTAGTAGCAGTAACAATGTTTGCACAATCGAAAGCAGCACCAAAGTTATTGAAGTATGTAACACAAGCACCAGACGGTACTGTTTCAATGACCATATTAGATGATAGCAGAGATAATACCATGAAATTAGAATCGGCAAATTCTTTTTATAAGTATCAGATTATAGATCCAAAGACAAATCAACCAATCTTAACCGCAAGTAATAGTGGTAAAGCATGTGAAATTGCAAAATCGAAAATAGCAGCAGGTACCTATGATATCAGATTATTCACTAGAAGTTTTGTGATTACAAGCAAGATCAAAGTATCTGCAGCAAGGCAACTGACACAAGCAGGTCAAGAGGCTGTCGCAATGAATGAATAACCATCATTCTTAATTTACTATAATTTAAAATATCATATCATGAAAAAGTCAACATACATTAAAATAATTATTACTCTTTATACTATTCTATTATACACTTTGAATACGAATGCACAAAGTTTTAAAAATTTGGATGCTGTATCACACGATATTTCTTATTTGCGTGAAACCATGGTCACTCCACCATTAGTGAAAGTAATCTATGGTCGACCAAAAGCGAAAACTAATCAGGTCTTCGGAAGTAAGATTCCGTTCGGAGAAGTATGGAGAACAGGTGCCAATGAAGCTACAGAGGTAAAGCTATATAAAGACACAAAGTTTGGTAGTACTTTCGTAAAGGCCGGAACGTATACATTGGTGACTATTCCGGGAGAGAAAGAATGGGAAATTATTTTAAGTTCAAACTTAGATGTTTGGGGTGCTTTTCAATATGATCCGAAAGCAGATGTTGCCAGAATTAAAGTACCTGTAAGTCGCGCGGAGAATCTAGAAACGTTTTCGATCGTATTTAAAAAAGCAGCACAAAAACAAACGCTTATGGTATTAGGATGGGGATCTACAAGAGTGAAAATTCCTTTGGAGATAAAAAAATATGAGCAGCTAGCTGGCTTGTAAAAATAAAAATCAAAAGAAGAAGTATCGTATTTTGATTAATATCAAAATGAAACTACCGAAATACACTAGACTTCGACAACGAAGATAACAAGTTTGATATTTCTTGTTTTGAATAGCCTAAGCCGCCCGGTTTAGGCTATTTTTTTGCTCAATACTTTTGAAGGTATCAAAAAATTAAGACTATATAAAAAAAGTGCTCAAACCTCGATTTCTTCCATTCGTCGATAGACTTTGTTATTCTAACGAAAATCGATAGTTGAAGGTAGGAATCAGGATAACTTCGTACATGTTAAAAGTATTTTTCCTACTCCGAAGGAGATTTTTAACAAGAAATCAAACAAGTAACCATTTAAAATTTTAAGTCATGAAAAAATTAATTTTAACCTTAGTATTTAGTTTAGTAGCGGTAACAGTTTCCGCGCAGTCAAAAGAAGTTCCGAAGTTATTGAAGTATGTAACGAGAGCCCCAAATGGAACTATCTCAATGACGATAGTAGATGATAGTCGAGCCAATACAATGAAATTAACATCGGCGAGTTCTTTTTACAAATATCAAATTATAGACCCTAAAACAAATCAACCTGTTTTAACCGCTTGGAATCGTGGTAAAGTTTGTGAAATCGCAAAAACAAAAATTGCCGCAGGTACGTACGATATCAGATTGTTCACACGAAATTTTGTAATTACCTCTAAAATTAAGGTTTCCGCAACAAGAAAATTAATAAATGCAATGAATCAAGACGCAATAGCAGTAATTGATTAAGAATAAATAAAAACATGAATCAGACATAGCTAGCCTAAATTGTTAATTTTAGGCTTTTTGTCATTCTAAAAACCGCAGTTTTAAATCCGCAGTAGGAATAACACAAGACGTGCGTTTTCCAAACCATTTATATCTTCGCTTGGCGACGAAAGAGTAGAGAAAGTCTCTTATGAATGTAGGTATAATAATGAATCCATATGTATATTTGTAAAGACCAGATAATCTCTTTGCAATTCTTAAAATAGCAGTCGATTTTTGATACACCTTTCCATTTTCTAACAAAATAATACTTCTTAAGTCTAAATTTTCCAACTTATACTGTAACAAAATCTCTTTGGAGGCGTCAGATTGTAAAGAAGAAAATAAAAAGAGTTCATTTTTATCTCTTTTCAAGATAAATTGTACTGATGAATTGCAAAGATTGCAGACACCATCAAAAAAAATTATAGGATTATCTTGAATTTTTTTCATATTACAAAGTTACAAAATTGACTTTGATTCGTGTTTTAACATAATATTGTGAATGGCTGTACTGCTCAATTCATAATTTTAAAGCTAAATAATTAACCAAATGATAGAAATAAAAAATCTCCACAAATCTTACCCAATGGGTAAAGAATCTCTTCATGTATTAAAAGGACTTGATTTATTGATTAAAGAAGGTGAATTCGTATCCATTATGGGGTCATCTGGATCTGGTAAATCGACACTCTTAAATATTGTGGGCTTATTAGATATCCATGATGAAGGGGAATATTATCTAAACAATGAGTTAATTCAAAACTTAAATGAAAAGAAAGCGGCAGTCTTACGAAATAAATTTTTAGGCTTCGTTTTTCAGTCTTTTAATTTAATTACTTACAAAACTGCCTTAGAGAATGTTGCAATGCCATTGTACTATAAAGGTGTAAGCAGAAAAGAACGTCAGGTGACAGCACTTGAATATCTTGAAAAAGTAGGATTGAAAGAATGGGCGAATCATTTGCCAAGTGAACTTTCGGGTGGACAAAAACAACGTGTAGCGATTGCTAGGGCGCTGGTGACAAAACCAAAAGTTATATTGGCCGATGAGCCTACAGGAGCCTTGGATTCAACAACTTCACATTCGGTTATGGAAATGTTAAAAGAAATTAATGCAGAAGGAATGACGGTATTTGTAATCACGCACGAAGAAGATATTGCAGAGCAAACAGATCGAATAGTACGCTTAAAAGATGGTGTTATTATAAGTGATGAATTGGTAAAGAAAACTGTAAACGCATAAGAAATGTTTGATATTGGTCGCTGGCAAGAAATTTTTCAATCGATAGGTAAAAATAAACTCAGAACCTTTTTGGGTGCTTTTACTGTTGCTTTGGGTATTTTTATTTTTACTGTACTTTTTGGAATGGGAAATGGTTTGAAGAATACGTTCGATAAGTTCTTTTCTGACGATGCTACCAATACTATTTTTGTAAGAGCCGGTAATACTTCTAAGGCCTATAAAGGATTTAAAGAAGGTAGAAGAATTCAATTCGAAAACGAAGATTTAGAATTGTTAAAAAAAGAGCTGGGTACTAGAATCGAGTACTTATCTGCAAGAGTATATAAAGGTGTACAAGCAAGATATCAAGATGAATCTGGAACATACACAGTTAGATCTGTACACCCACAGCATCAATTTATTGAAAAAACAATAATTGATAAAGGACGATTTGTCGATGAAAATGATATCAGAAATAAAACTAGAGTCATTTGTATAGGTAGATTGGTAGAGAAAGATCTATTCAAGAATGGGAATGCGTTAGGTAAATTTTTAGAACTGGATAATGTTGTCTATAAGGTGGTTGGCGTTTTTAGTGATGCCGGAGGTGATCGGGAAGAGCGTAATATTTATGCGCCAGTTTCGACCATTCAGTTGATCTATAAAAACACAAGTGATATCGATCAAATTGCAATGACGTTTAACAAAGATATTGGAATGTCTGGAGCTCAGAAAATGGTATCAGATATCACTAAGATTTTAAAGGAAAAGCATTTTATTGCAAGAGATGATAGAAGCGCTTTATTTATTCGTTCAGTTGCAGAAGATTATGAACAAAATATGCAATTAGCTAACGTGCTCCAAATGATTGTTTTATGGATTGGAATTGGTACGCTTTTCGCGGGAGCCATTTCAATTGGAAACATTATGGTGTTTGTGGTGAAGGAGCGTACGAAAGAATTAGGAATTCGTAAGGCTTTAGGAGCAACACCTGGATCCATCGTTGGGCTAATTTTACAAGAATCTATTTTTATTACAGCTATTGCTGGCTATGTAGGAATTTTAATAGCAATGTTTGCATTGAGCCAAATGGGAAATAGCTTAGAAGACTATTTTATTACAAATCCAGAAGTAAATACGAGTACTATAATTTGGGCAACAATTATTTTAATATTTGTTGGAGCCTTGGCCGGATATATACCCGCTAAAAGAGCAGCGAGTATTAAGCCAGTGGTGGCATTAAGTGAAGATTAATTATAAAACAAGAGAAATGAAATTTATTTTTGATAGCGATTCATGGCAAGAAATTTTCGGTTCGATAAAGAAAAGTAAATTGCGTACGGCCATTACGGTTATAGGAGTTTTATGGGGGATCTTTCTATTTATCACCTTGCTTGGTTCTGCCAGAGGTATGGAAAATGGTTTTGAAAAGAATTTCAGAAACATGGCGACCAATAGTATTTTTTTATGGGCACAAAGAACAAGTATGCCCAATAAAGGTTTTCAAAGAGGTAGACGCTTACAATTAAAAGAACAAGACGCATTGGCAATACAAAGGGAAGTACCAGAAATAGCTTTTGTGGCTCCAAGAAATGTAAGTGGTGTGTTTGGTGACGCTCCGGCAAGAGTAAAAAGAAAAACCAATTCGAAAACATATAAGCTTTTTGGAGATTATCCAATTCTTGATAATGTCAATAAAGTGAAATTATTTAATGGTAGGTTTATCAATAATACTGATATACAGGAAGAGAAAAAAGTGTGCGTGATTGGTGAACAAATTGTTGATGAATTATTTGAAAAGGGTGAAGAACCAGTAGGTGATTATTTAGAAATAAACGGTAGTTTCTTTCAAATTATTGGTACTTACAAACAAAGCAGTACGAATTGGTTTGAGGCGGATGATTCAATTTTAATTCCGTTTTCTACCTATAGAAAAATATATAATATGGCCGATAATATTGGCTGGATGGTCATTGCTGCTGATGATGATGCCGATATTGTGAAAGTGGAAAAAGATGTAAAAACGGTTTTACAAAGAAGACACAATGTTTCGTTTGAAGATGAGCGCGCTTTTGGCTCGGCTAATTTTGGAGAAATGATTTCCAGAATTAAAGGTTTTGTCACAGGCTTGAAATTCTTAACATGGTTTGTTGGAATTTCTACATTGATTGCTGGTGTTATTGCCATCGGTAGTATTTTGTTGATTACCGTAAAAGAGAGAACCAAGGAAATAGGAATTCGTAGAGCATTAGGAGCTACCCCAAGAAAAATCAAAGGGCAAATCGTATTAGAATCGGTATTCTTAACATTAATCGCTGGAATCTTAGGAATTATTTTTGGAGGCCTCGTCTTATGGGGATTGAATAATGCCTTCGGCGATAATGATAATTTTCCTTTCGTAAACCCAACAGTTAATATCCCAATTGCCATTGGAGCGGTGTTCGCGCTGGTAACATTTGGCACACTTATAGGAATGATTCCGGCACAAAGAGCAGTTAGCATTCGTCCTATAGAAGCATTAAGAGAAGAATAAACAACTATATAATTAATCAACTAACAGAAAAATAAACAAGATGAAGAAAAAAATCATATTTGGTATAATTGCGATAGCTTTTATAGCTGTTTTGATATGGTTCGGTAAAATGAATAGTAAATCCCCTGAGACCTATGAAACTGAAACCGCCTTTAGAACAACTATTGTTAAGAAAACGGTTGCTACTGGAAAAGTAACACCACTCGAGGAAATAGAGATCAAACCTCAAATTTCAGGTATTATTGATAAAATCTATTTGGAAGAAGGAACTAAAGTGAAAAAAGGAGATCTTATCGCGAAGGTACGTGTGGTACCAAATGAGCAATCATTAACGAGCGCAAGAGGTAGAGTGAATAGTATCCAGATTCAATTGAATAATGCTAAGATTGCCTATGATAGAAATAAAGCATTATTTGATAAAGGAGTAATCTCAAGGTCAGAATTTGAAAATATTGAATTGACGTACAGTCAAGCAAAACAAGATTTACAAAATGCGCAAAATGATTATCAAATAATCCGCAGAGGTTCTGTAGGTGGTGGTGGAGCAAACACTAATATTAGAGCACAAATTTCAGGTACGGTGTTAGAGATCCCAGTAAAAGAAGGTGATCAAGTTATTCAGAGTAACAATTTTAATGCAGGAACTACGATTGCTTCTATCGCCGATATGACAAAAATGATTTTTGAAGGAAAAGTAGATGAAGCTGAAGTAGGTAAAATTCGAAAAGATATTGATTTAGAAATTACGCTAGGGGCAGTGTCTGATAAGAAATTTCCAGCTAAATTAAACTTCATTGCACCGAAAGGAACTGAAGAAAGTGGCGCCGTGCAGTTTACCATAAAAGCAGATGTTACTTTAGATGATGACTATTTTTTAAGAGCTGGCTACAGTGCTAATGCAGAAATTGTACTTGAGAAAAAGGATAGTGTTTTATCTATTCAAGAAGCATTATTACAATTTGACAAAAAGACAGAAAAACCTTTTGTTGAAATTCAAACTGGAGATAATACCTTCGAAAAAAGGGATCTTAAATTAGGTATCTCAGACGGTATAAATGTGGAAATATTAGAAGGGGTAACGAAAGATGATAAAATAAAAATTTGGAATAAAAAGTTTAAGAAAGAAGAAACACCTGAAGAGGGTGAAGAAGAAGAAAGCGAAGCTGAAGACTAATTAAAAAGAATATTAGAGATAAAAAAGTTCCGAGTGAAAACTCGGAACTTTTTTTGTTAGTACTATTCTGAAACTTATTTTACTTTTTGTTTTAACAATGCGATATCAATAACTTCTTTCATGGTATCAACAAAATGAAACTTTAATCCTTTTAAATATTGGGGCTTAATTTCATTAATGTCTCTTTCATTGTCTTTACACAAAATTATCTCTTTTATATTCGCTCTTTTTGCAGCTAATATCTTTTCTTGAATTCCGCCTACTGGAAGTACCTTACCACGCAAGGTAATTTCCCCGGTCATTGCTAGTTTCGACTTTACCTTACGTTTGGTAAAGACAGAAACTAATGATGTTAACATGGTGATACCAGCACTCGGACCATCTTTAGGTGTTGCACCCTCTGGCACGTGAATATGTACATTGTTTTTCTCTAGGTCATCCATGTTAATGCCAAATTCTTCAGCATTTGCTTTGATAAATTCCATCGCGATGGTGGCAGATTCTTTCATTACCTTCCCTAAATTTCCAGTAATACTCAAACTACCTTTACCTTTCGATAAGATGGATTCGATAAACAGAATATCTCCTCCCACGCTTGTCCATGCTAATCCAGTAACAACACCTGCAACTTCATTATTCTCATATTTATCACGTTCTAAACGAGCCGGACCTAAAATAGACTCAATATCTTCACTCGTTATTTTAACGTTGTATTCTTGTTCCATGGCGATAGATTTTGCCGCAAATCGCACAACTTTTGCAATCATTTTATCAAGGCCTCTAACACCAGATTCACGTGTGTAACCTTCTACAATTTTTTCCAATTGTGGTTTCCCTATTAGAATATCTTTAGCAGTCAAACCGTGTTCTTTTAATTGCTTCGGTAATAAATGCTTTTTTGCAATCTCGATTTTTTCTTCAATAATATAACCATTTACATTAATGATTTCCATACGATCGCGCAAAGCCCAAGGTATGGTAGCCAAACTATTCGCAGTTGCAATGAATAATATTTTCGAAAGATCATAACCAATTTCTAAATAATTATCATAAAAAGCGTTGTTTTGTTCTGGATCTAAAACTTCTAACATTGCCGATGAAGGATCGCCCTGATGACTACTCGATAATTTATCTATTTCATCTAATACAAATACAGGATTCGATGTACCCGCTTTTTTAAGATTTTGAATCAATCTACCTGGCATTGCTCCAATATACGTTTTACGATGCCCTCTAATTTCTGCCTCATCTCTTAAACCACCTAAAGACATACGAACATACTTTCGCCCTAACGATTCAGCAACCGATTTTCCTAAAGAGGTCTTACCTACACCAGGAGGACCATATAAACAAATAATAGGTGATTTCATATCGCCTTTTAATTTGAGCACGGCTAGGTGTTCAATAATACGTTCCTTCACTTTATCTAATCCAAAATGGTCCCTATTTAATATTTTTTGCGCCTTTTTAAGATCGAATTTATCTTTCGAGTATTCATTCCAAGGCAATTCTAATAATAAGTCTAGATAATTACGTTGTACTGAATACTCCGCTACTTGCGGATTCATACGCTGTAATCGTCCAATTTCTTTTTCAAAAGTCTCTGCTACTGTAGAATCCCATTTTTTTGTCTTAGCTTTCTTACGCATTTCATCTAACTCTTCATCATATGAAACGCCTCCAAGTTCTTCCTGAATGGTTTTCATTTGTTGATGGAGGTAGTATTCACGCTGCTGCTGATCCATATCTTCACGTACCTTTGATTGAATATCGTTACGTAGCTCTAGTCGTTGAAACTCAGTGTTCATTTTCTTGAGCGTCGCTAAAGCTCTCTTTTTTAAGCTGTTAATATTCAAAAGTTCTTGCTTTTCGGCAACATCTAACGGCATGTTAGAAGATACAAAATTTACTAAGAACGAGTTACTTTGAATATTCTTAATAGCAAATGAAGCCTCCGTTGGAAGATTTGGATTCTCTTTTATTATTTTTAGAGACAGATCTCTAATAGAATCAATAATCGCATTAAATTCGGTATTATCAATAGTAGGTTGTTCTTCAACAACTTCTTTGGCAGTAGCCTTTATGTAGGGTTCTGTCTGTACAAATTCACCAACTTCAAATCGTTTTTTTCCTTGAATGACTACCATAGTATTGCCATCTGGCATTTTTAGAATTCGTAGTATTCGAGCTACGGTTCCAATTCTATGAATATCATCAATTGTAGGATCTTCAACGGTTTCACTGTTTTGAGCGACAACACCAATTGTTTTATTACCACCATTGGCATCTTTTATTAACTTAATAGATGCATCTCTACCTGCAGTTATAGGTATCACCACGCCAGGAAACAATACTGTATTCCGTAAAGGAAGTATTGGTAGTATTTCTGGAACTTCTTCTTTGCGAATTTCTTCTTCATCCTCAGGGGTCATTAACGGAATTAGTTCCGAATCTTCATCCAGTATATTGTGAAGTGACAAACTGTCAATATTTAAAAATTTTGGGTTACTCATAAGTTATATTAAGTCAATATGACATTAAACGTTCATTTCTCTATTATCATATAGTTTTTTAAAATATTTAAAACACTGTTTATAAGTATTTTATGTATAGAAAACTATTTTTTCATTACTACAAGTTCAATTGTTATGCCAAGACTATTTTCTATTAGAAAGAATTGATGCTATCAAATTTGTACATTTATTTTCTAAAAAGTGTAACAGTTTAAAAACCCTTTAGTCTTTTTAACAGAAACGATCCCTTGCCGAACAATAATCAACATATAGCCAAATTGCTGGAGCGCTGCCTAAAAGGAGAACATAGTGCCCAATTCGAAATCTATAAATTGTATTATAAAGCAATGTATAATACAGCCCTTAGAATTCTAAAAGACAGCTTTGAGGCTGAGGATGTTATGCAAGAGTCGTTTCTAACAGCATTCACCAAATTGGGCACTTTTAAAGGAGAAGTTGCTTTTGGAGCATGGTTAAAGAGAATTGTAATTAATAAGAGTATTACACAGTATAGAAAAAACAATAAAGTTAAAGAGGTAGGATTAGACGTAGTGCCCGAGCAGGCCGATCAAGATATCTCTGAAACAGAATATACAATGTTAAGTGTAAACGATATTACAAACAGTATTAATCAATTAAAAGATAATTATAGAGTCGCTTTAACTTTAAACCTTATAGAAGGATATGATTATGAAGAGATTGCTGAGATTATGGATATAACCTATCAAAATAGCAGAACAACAATCTCTAGAGCAAAAAATAAATTACGTCAATTATTAGTAGTGAGTTATGAAGGATAATTTAGAAAATAGAATTAAAGAGTTAGCAAATCAGTTCGATATAGCTGAGCCAAGTATCGGCCATTTCGATCGTTTTGAGGCAAAGCTTTCGCAAAAAGAAGATAGAAAAGTCATTCAATGGAATCCAAATACTTGGAAATGGCTAACGGTGGCAGCATCTGTGTTATTACTGGTAGGATTCTGGTTTGGTAATTATTCAGCGAAGGCCGGGATGGAATTGGCAGATATTTCTCCGGAAATGGAAGAAACGCAAACCTTTTTCATGGCTAGTATTCAAAAAGAGGTAGAGAAAATTAATTTGCAACGCAATGAGAATAATGCTGAAATTATTGATGATGCCTTCGCTCAATTAAAAACACTAGAATCGAAATATGATGAGTTGACAATTGAATTAGAAGATACCAGTGAAGATAAACGAATCATATATGCGATGATTGCGAATTTTCAGCAACGTATTGAAGTATTGGAACATTTATTAGAACAATTAGAAGAAATAAAAATTATAAACAGCGAATTAAACGCTGCATAAAAGAAACAACTTAACCATATTATTATGAAATATAATTACTTACATAAAATGCTTTTCATTTTGCTGCTAGTACCAGCAATGAGCTTTGCGACCGACAAAGGGAAAGGTAAATACGAAAAATCGAAATCGATTAAGAAAGAATATTCAGTAAACAGTGACGCTTTATTGAGAATAGATAATCGTTACGGTAACGTGGATGTAACTTCTTGGGATAAAAACCAAGTCGTGATTGAAGTGAAAATCACAGTGAGTGGTAATAATGAAGAGAAAGTTATTAAACGCTTAAGTATGATAGACGTTAAATTTGACGCAAACAGTAATGAAGTGTATGCAAAAACCGTTATTGGCAAAAATTCGTCTAACTGGTCATCATGGTGGGGTAAAAAGAGTAATGTTCATTATCAAATAAATTATAAAATAAAGGTACCGTCTACGAATGATGCTCAGTTAAATAACGATTATGGTAATATTTACTTAAATGAATTAAAAGGAGAGGCTTCTATTAACTGTGATTATGGGAAGATTATAATAGGCGACTTATATAGTACTAGAAATAAAATTAATCTTGATTATTGTAGTTCTTCAACCATTGGTAAAATGAATGGTGGCTCTATTAATGCTGATTATTCAAAGTTTACAGTTGAGGATGCCGGCGACATTCGATTGAATGCTGATTATTCAACGTCAGTTTTCGAAAACTTAAAAAATCTAAGTTACAATTGTGACTATGGTAGTTTAAAAGCCAATAGTGCAACGAGTGTCATTGGAGATGGGGATTATTTAACAACTAGATTAGGAAAAATTTCTAAAAAAGTTGAGATCACTTCTGATTACGGTTCGATTAGGATAGAAGATCTAAAAGAAGGTTTTGATTCGGTTAATATTAATGGAGAGTATTGTGGCATTAAGATCGGAACACCGGATGCTCCTTTTAATTTCGAATTAAAATTAGGCTATGGAGGCTTCAAAAGAGGAGATAGTGGTTATGATTTTACTAAGAAAATTGTAAAATCATCCTCGAAATATTATGAAGGCACCTATAAAAATGGAAGTACAAAATCTAAAATAACAATCGATTCAGAATATGGAAGTGTAACCTTCTATGAATAATAACCAATAAACTAAAAACTTAATATTATGAACTTTTTAAAGAAAATAGTAGCAATAGCCATTTTGGTAGCGTTTAGCTCTAGTTTGCACGCTCAATGGTACAAAAGAGTAAGAGGTAACGGAGATATGGTTACCAAAACAAGATCTGTAGGTGAATACGATAAGGTATCAGTAGGTGGGTCATTTGATGTACAATTATATGCAGGTAAGGAGGGAAGTATCAAAGTAACCGTAGATGAAAACCTGTTAGATTACTTAATCACCGAAGTCGATAATGGTAAACTTAAAATTAAGTGGAAAAAAGGTACAAATGTATCACATAGAAGTAAAGTTCTAGTAACAGTCCCATTTAAAGATATAGATGCAGTTTCTTTAGCTGGATCGGGAGATGTTTATTCATCTGATGTTATTAAGTCGAGCAATTTTAAAACAGCCTTAGCAGGCTCAGGAGATATTAAGTTGGCAGTTGATGCTAGCAATGTATCATCATCCATAGCAGGTTCAGGTGATATTTCGTTGACAGGAAACGCCAATACTTTCAAATGTGCGATTTCGGGTTCCGGTGATATCAAGGCTTATGAATTACAGTCGAATGATGCAGATGTAAAGATTGCGGGATCAGGGACGATTAGAATAAGTGTAAAAAACAACTTAACAGCAAAAGTTTCTGGATCAGGAGATGTTTACTATAAAGGAAATCCTAAAAAACAAGACGTAAAAGTGAGCGGATCAGGAAATGTGAGCTCGCGATAAATTACAATCCGACAACCATTATTAGAAGAGCAGTGAAAACTGCTCTTTTTTTTATGCGATGATGTTAAAGTGTACTTTATTTACCATTCTTTTTTCGATTTTAGAAGCTTTAAATGACAGTTTACACCTGAAATTTAACAGTTCGGTCAGGTACATTTCTTTTTTACTTTAAATTTTAGAAATATTTGTATGTCAGTAATAACAAGCGATACAGCGCATTTTGAGAAAATTATTTAAGTAGAGTGTAACAATTAAAAAGAAGTATCGTCTTATTGTAAAGTACTTTGTTTAGCATAGTACCTTTTAAAAAAATAAAACAACAGAAAACAACTAAAAAATCTTACAACAATGAAAAAATTTCTATTCCCATGTATGTTAGTCATAAGCTTAATGACCGCTACAGCAGCCCAATTACCAGCGAGTATTTTAAATAGTATCAACGATACCATCATAAAGAAAGAATTAAAAATGCCAACTATCGAATTCACGGAAGTTGCAGAAGAAGAAGAAGATGAAGCTTTCGATTTCGACACAGCAGCATATTTACCAATTGGTTTCGATCCTTTCATGTCTTTTGAAGAAAAATATGGATTGGTATATGAAGTAATCATCGAAGAAGAAGATGCTCCTTTTGATTTCGACACAAAAAAGTATTTACCAATAGGTTTTGGTTTAAGCAAGACCTTGCTCGATTCAATTGTAGAGATTAATATCGAAGAAGAGGATGAGGCTTTCGAATTTGACACAAAAATGTATTTACCAAAAGGTTTTAAGGCAACTAAAACCACAACAGCTTCTACTGAAATTCAGTAAACCATTGTTGTAGAACAGTTGTTCTCATTTACCTAAATATCTTAATACGTTTTAAAAAAGAGCAGTTGTAACTGCTCTTTTTTTATGAATACATGTTATTGTTATTAGACCAAATCTTCTTTGTGTTTTTTTGCTTTAGGGAGATTATACAACAGTTTATACCTAAAAATTAACAGTTCGGTTAGGTTCATTTCTTTTTCATTCTAAATTTTAGAAATATTTGTATGTCAATAATAACAAGCGATGCAGAGCTTTTTTAAAAAATATTTTAAAATAAGTGTAACAATTAAAAAGAAGCATCGTCTTATTGTAAAGTACTTTGTTTAACATAGTACCTTTAAAAAAACTAAAACAACAGAAAACAACTAAAAAAATCTCAACACAATGAAAAATTTATTATTACCATGTTTGTTAGTCATCAGTTTAATGACAGCCACAGCAGCCCAATTACCAGCTCATACAGTAACTAGTATTGATGATACTGTTGCTTCAAAAGAGTTAACGCTTCCAACAATCGAATATAGCATAGTTACAGAAGAAGTAGATGAGGCTTTCGATTTTGATACAGCAACATACTTACCAATAGGTTTTGATGCCTATGTATCTTTCGAAGAAAAATATGGATTAGAATATGAAGTGGTACTAGAAGAAGAAGATGCTCCTTTTGAATTCAATACAACCTCTTATTTACCGGTAGGTTTTAATGTGAATTCGAACATTCTAAATTCAATCGTTGAAATCGCGGTAGAAGAAGAAGATGAAGCTTTTGATTTTGACACAAAAATGTATTTACCAAAAGAGTTTAACGCAACAAATTCGATAGTCGTAAATTCTGAAATCTAAAATTTAACACACCCTTCGCACACCGTAGGGTGTTTAATTAAAATATGTGTTCACACAATTTTAACGAAAGGCATAAACAACTGTTAAAGTATTCACAACTAATTAAAAATTCTGTAACGATTACTAGTCAAAAGCGTTCTATAAGAAAGACTAAAAAAACTTATATAAACTAATATATTCAAAAAGCATACCGAAAATGAAAAACTTATTTTACAGCCTTTGTTTATTGATCGGATTCAGTACTACGGCACAAGCAACAGATTACCAAACTAACAACTCCCAAGCTAGTAAAAGTACTTTTATCAAAGCAACTAGTTTTGTATCTAGCATATTATTTAATAATACTATAGAAGAAATTGAAATAGAAGAAGCTGATGAAGCATTTGATTTTGATATTTCGAAGTATTTGCCTTCAAGCTTTAACGCCTTTGATGGTTTGTTTGAGATGTTTGATATCGCAAATGAAGAAGAAGATGAATCTTTTGATTTTGACACATTTGCCTATTTACCAGTTGGTTTTAATGCATCAATCACATACAATGCTGATTATGAATTGGCAACTATTGAAGAAGATGAAACATTCGATTTCGATACCAATACCTATTTACCAATTGGTTTTAATGCAACGATTAATGTTGATAGTCTATACGAAGTAGCGACTATTGAAGAGGATGAACCTTTTAGCTTTGATACTTCAGATTACTTACCTGTTGGGTTTTCGGCAGATGGATCATTATACGATAGTATTGTTGACATCAATATTGAAGAAGAAGATGAAGCATTTGAATTTGATACCATGGCATATTTACCAAAAGATTTTGAGTTAAAAGAACCAAGTGTAGCTGTAAGCAATATATATTATTTGAATTGTATCACATTTCCTTCCATTTAATGTGATTTTAATTTGAAAAATGGGTCATCTTCGATGGCCCATTTTTTAGTTAGAAATTTCTATATTTTTCCGTCATTTCGAAGATATGCATTAAGATATTCTGCTCACGTTCATCATATTCCAAATGTTTTCTTTTATAAACGGCTTTTGCGACTTCATTTACTTTATCCATTTTATAAACGGTAAAGCCCGCTGAGCCACCCCAAGAAAACGAAGGAATAAAGTTTCTTGGAAAATTACCTCCAAAAATATTTGCATTCACCCCTACAACAGTTCCTGTATTAAACATTGTATTGATGCCACATTTAGAATGATCTCCCATCATGAGTCCACAAAATTGTAAACCGGTCTTAGCGAAACGATTGGTTTCGTAACTCCACAATTTCACTTCGGCATAGTTGTTTTTTAAATTCGAATTGTTCGTATCGGCACCTAAATTACACCATTCTCCCAGAACAGCATTGCCTAGATATCCTTCATGACCTTTACTTGAGTATCCGAAAATTACAGAATTATTAACCTCTCCACCGACTTTACACATGGGGCCTACGGTAGTCGCTCCGTAAATTTTTGCGCCCATTTTTAACACAGAATCATCTCCTAGAGAAAACGGCCCCCTAACTAGTGTTCCTTCCATTATGATGGCGTTTTTACCAATATAAATGGGGCCTGTGCTGGCATTCAAAGTAGCAAACGAAATATCTACACCCTCTTCAAAAAAAATCTGTTCTCTATTAATGCAGTTTACAGTACTTGGAATGGGTTGTGATGTTCGCCCTCTAGTTAAAAATTCAAAATCTGCTTCGATGGCTACGTTATTCAAGGAAAATATATCCCATGTATGTTTAAGCTGTATCAGATCACTTTCAAAAGGTTGGACGTCATAAGTGTCGAAATTTACTTCGTCTTGAGCGTCCGTTGTATAGAAGGCAATGATTTCTTCATCTTTTGAAATAGCTTGATTTTCTTTCAAGTCTTTTATTTGACTAACTAGTTCTGCAGTAGGTAATACAGCACCACTAATCATTATATTTTCTTCTAACTCTACCATTGGATATTTTTCTTCTAGATAATCTTCCGTTAAAGTAGTGGTGGTAAAGCCTAAGTATTTTTCCCATTTTTCACGAATAGTGAGAATGCCAATTCGTATATCGGCTACGGGTCTCGTATATGTAAATGGCAACAGGCTGTTTCGAACAGCTCCATCGAATAAAATATAGTTCATAAAATAGCTCTTTTTGGAGGGCTCAAGATACTATATTATTGGTAAAATAATTTACTATATTTGGATGAAAACAAATACTCAATTAATTAAGATATGCAAATAAAAGAATCTCCAGAAGTTTTCGATGCTATTATCGTTGGCTCTGGCGCTGGTGGCGGAATGGCAACAAAAATACTATCCGAAGCTGGTCTGAATGTTGCCGTAGTAGAGGCTGGTCCTTTCTTCGATCCGGCCGATGAAAAACAGCGAACACAGTTGAAATGGCCATGGGAATCTCCTCGAAGAGGAGCAGGTACCAATAGGGCATTTGGGGATTATGATGCAGCTTATGGAGGTTGGGAAATAGAAGGTGAACCGTACACAAGAAAAGTTGGAACACGCTTTGATTGGTTTCGCTCGCGAATGTTAGGTGGTAGAACAAATCACTGGGGGCGTATTTCCTTGCGTTTCGGCCCAAGGGATTTTAAGCACAAAAGTGCTGACGGTTTGGGAGAAGATTGGCCCATATCGTACGACGATGTAAAGCCTTATTACGATAAAGTAGATAAGCTGATTGGAGTTTTTGGAAGTAAAGAAGGATTTGAAAATGAACCCGATGGTTTCTTTTTACCAGCTCCAAAACCGCGCCTACACGAACTATATTATATAAAAGGAGCAAAGAAGGCGAACATTCCAGTAATTCCTTCACGATTGTCAATTTTAACAAAACCGATAAATGAAGAAAGAGGCGTCTGTTTTTATTGTAGTCAATGTAGCAGAGGATGCAGTGTTCATGCAGATTTTTCTTCAGGGACATGTCTTATTTTTCCAGCGCAAAAAGCAGGCGGACAGATTAAATTATTCACAGAAGCAATGGTGAGAGAAGTATTAACTGATGATGCTGGTAAGGCGACTGGTGTAGTGTATGTTAATAAAAAAGATAGAAAAGAATATCAACTCAATGCCAAAGTCGTTGTTTTAGCAGCATCTGCATGTAGCTCAGCACGGATATTATTAAATTCTAAAAGTAAGGAGCATCCAGACGGATTAGGAAACAGCAGTGGTGTTGTTGGTAAATATTTGCACGATTCTACCGGTACCAGCCGTATGGCTTTTGTACCCGAACTCATGAATCGAAAAATATATAATGAAGATGGTGTTGGAGGTATGCATGTTTATTCACCATGGTGGGGAGATCATAGTAAACTTAACTTTCCAAGAGGGTATCATTTAGAAGTATGGGGCGGAATGGGAATGCCTTCTTATGGCTTTGGATTTAATGTGAACTTTATGAATGAGTTTATTGGAGGTAAAGTTGGAGGCTATGGAAATAAATTGAGAGACGAAGTAAAGAAATTCTATGGTGCTTTTGTCGGTATTTCTGGAAGAGGTGAATGTATTGCAAGAGAAGATAATTACTGCGAGATTGATCCAGATGTAGTAGATGAATGGGGTATTCCAGTGTTGCGTTTCAATTATACGTGGTCTGATCACGAGATAGAACAAACAAAGCATATGCAACAAACCTTTAAGAATATTTTTGATGGAATGGATGCACAGATATTAGGAGATACGCCAAGTAAAGAACAAGAATACGGGTTGTTGGCTCCTGGTCGAATTATTCATGAAGTTGGAACCACTCGCATGGGAGATAATCCAAAAACTTCGGTGTGTAATAGTCATCAACAATTACACGATGCTGAAAATGTATTTATTGTAGATGGAGGACCTTTTGTATCACAAGCAGATAAAAACCCTACATGGACAATCCTAGCATTATCTTGGAGAACCTGTGATTATATCGTTGATCAATTAAAAAAACAAAATATTTAATAGCTAATACATTTCAAAATGAATAGAAGAGACACTATTAAATCCTTATTATTAGGTTCGGTTGCCACCGGATTAGCACTACATGGCTGTGCACCTAAAGATGGAGCAGCTCCCGAAGTTGTTGCCAATACTGCAGCAGGATTTTACGGAAGAACCCCGGAAGAATTGGCTCATGATGAAGAAATATATGCGGAAGAATTCTTAAATGACCATGAATTGTCGACCATAGCGGTATTATGCGATATTATATTGCCTGCCAACGAAACTCATGGATCTGCTACAGATGCTGGTGTACAGGATTTTATTGAGTTCATTGTAAAAGATATGCCGAATCATCAAACACCTTTGCGAGGTGGGCTCATGTGGTTAGATAATCATACCAATAAAACCTATGGTAAGGAATTTATAAATTGTACCAATGATGAGCAGTTAGCTGTATGTGATAAAATTGCGTATCCAACTAAGAAAGACGAACCTTCCGAATTCAAACAAGGAGAGAAGTTCTTTACCCGAATGCGAAATTTAACTTTGACGGGATATTATACCTCAAAAATGGGTTTGGAAGCCTTAGGTTATGTTGGTAACACACCCAATGTTTGGGACGGAGTGCCGCAAGAAGTATTAGATAAACACGGAATGGCTTATGACCCTGAGTGGTTGTCTAAATGCACCGATCAAACTAAACGTGGCGATATCGCGAAGTGGGATGATGAGGGGAATTTAATTTCTTAAAAGTGACGTTCTAAATTCGATTTAGTGTCCGTTTTTCTTCTGTTGTTTCTTAGTAAGCGTAAGAGGATATGCTTTTTAAAAAATTTATCGAAAATCAATCTATATGAAACCTATTTTATCGATACTATTATTATTTCTCACTGTTAGTATTACTGGTCAGACTAAAAATTGGTATACCATATCTTTCGAAAATGCAGTACATCATGAGGCCCAGATAACAGCCGAGTTTACACATCTTGAAAACAAAGTTTTGGAACTGAGGATGAGCAGAACCTCACCGGGCCGATATGCTTTACACGAATTTGCGAAGAATGTCTATGATTTAAATGCTGTTGATGGTTCGGGCAAAAAATTAATAGTAACTAGACCCAACCCTTATCAATGGAATGTCTCTGGGCATGATGGAACGGTAAAGGTGACATATATTTTGTATGCAAATAGAGGAGGAGGTACTTATTCACAAGTAGATGAATCACATGCACATTTGAATATACCCGCAACTTTTATCTATGCCCCAGCATATGATAAACGCCCTATCACTGTTAGGTTTGATGTGCGCAAAGATCTTGGTTGGAAAGTTGCAACACAATTAAAGAAAATTTCAGAGAACACTTATTTTGCTCCTAATTTACATTATTTTATGGATTCCCCTACCGAGATTAGTAATCATGCCATACGTAGTTTTAAGGTGGTAGATAATAGCAAGGAACAGATAGTTAAATTTGTCTTGCATCATCAAGGTACCGATGCGGAATTGGACGAATATTTTGAAGGAGTTAAAAAAGTGGTCCTCCAACAAAAAGCGGTGTATGGAGCGTTACCAACTTTCGATTTTGGCGAATACACATTTTTGGCTTGTTATATGCCCAATGCCTCTGGTGACGGTATGGAACATCGCAATTCTACAATTTTAACTAGTACGCGCAGCTTAGCAAATGGAGGGATGCAACGCAATATGGGAACAGTATCTCATGAGTTTTTTCATGCGTGGAATGTAGAACGTATTCGACCGAAATCATTAGAACCTTTCGATTATACGGCAACCAATATGTCTGGGGAGTTATGGTTTGCAGAAGGATTCACGAGCTATTATACAAATTTGATTTTGTGCAGAGCTGGATTGTTGTCAAAAGAAGATTATATCAAACGCTTATCTGGTGGACTTAATTATGTTTGGAATTCTCCAGCACGTGAGTATTTCAATCCGATTGAAATGAGCTATCAGGCTCCATTTGTAGATGCTGCGCGCTCTGTAGATCCTGTGAATAGAGAAAATACCTTTATCTCTTATTATACCTATGGTTCGGTGTTGGGCTTGGCGTTGGATTTGTCATTACGGAATTTAGAGGGCGGCAAAAATCTCGATGCTTTTATGAAACAAGTATGGCAAACCTACGGGAAGTTAGAAATACCCTATACGGTTCGTGATTTACAAGATGCATTAGCTAGTTACGCTGGTGCAGAATTTGCCAATAATTTCTTTAAAAAGTACATTTTTGATAGCCAAATGCCAGATTATAGAACCCTATTTGAAAGTGTGGGTGTGACGTTTGAGCAAACGAAGTTAGCCGAGGCTAGTTTGGGTGTTCGTTTGAATGCTGATTTTAAACTCGTATCAAATCCGTTTAAAGGAGGTGCAGCCTACAAAGCAGGCTTAGAGAATGGAGATGAATTGATCTCCGTTAATGGCATTGCCATCGCTTCAGAAACGAAGACCTCAGACTTTTTGTTGCAATTCAAACCCAATCAAACAGTCACCATCGTTTTTAGGCGTTTTGGCAAACAAAAAGAAACACAATTAACCTTTGATGCAAACCCTTCATATTCAACTTCATTACTGGAAAAAGTAAAGAAGAAAATTGAGAAGAAAAGGAGGGCCTGGTTAGAAGCTAAATAATGTTTTAGTCGGTATTTAATTTACGATGTCGTTCTTTCTTTTGTTTTGTTGTTTATTTTTTAGTTGATGCTAAAAATTGTAATAAAAAATTATTTCCTTTCTTTCTCTTTTTTGCTTGTCTAGGACAGAATGATGAAAGATAATAATAGAAAACAACCAATAACCAAACTCATTGCATCAACTGTGCACTATATTTTTTAGGATCGCGAATGATGAGTTTGAGTCCGTTGATGACATCGAGCTCAGGGCTACTACTCATGCTATATCCTGTTTCTAAAGAGTTGGCTAATCGCTTACATATTTGTTTATAATAGGCGCCGCCTCCGCTAAAAAAGAGACCGTTTCTCAATACTTTAGCACGTATTATAACATCGATACTTTCTAGACATTCTAAGAGCATGTCTTCCGCAATTAGGAGGTATCGTTCTAACGCTATTTGAAGTGCAGACATGGGGATGCTAACATTTTGAATTTTGATCGTTTTTTCATTCACGCCTGCAGTATAATTCTGTAAAATTCTTGTCAAATGATCATCACTAGGGGCTACCTTATAGTTGCGTTTGATATGATTTTCGAGCACCTTTTTCAGTTTTATGACTCCAAAACGAACATGATTTTTCGCGATAATTTCAGCATCATGAAACACAGTAATTTCAACTTTACTAGCGCTAAAATCTACAATGATGATATCTCTCTTTTCAAATAATAATTGTTGACCAATGGCAATAGCCACCGGACTGTAAATCAAATAGATTGCTTTAGAGTTCATATGTTCTAAAGAATCACGATAGGCTCTCTTTTCTACTTCTGTGATGCTTGTCGGAACGGTCGTATAAGAAATCAATGAAGCTGCCAAGAAAAAGCGATTCGGAATGGTTTTTTTTACCGCTGAATTCACGAGCTGTTCGGCGCCTTCAAAATCTGCAATAACATAATCGATGGGTTCATATTTGACAATACTTTCATGATTGTGTTCATAGACACTATTCCCTAAAAGAACCATTTTATTTGTTGTACGATCTCTGGCCATGGATGCCCGTTCATTGAAAACAACGCGGTCATCCTTTAAAATACGAAGCATATACGAACCCATATCGATGCCTACTATATGACTAAAATTAAAGAAACTCATAGATGTTTGGATGTCTTATAAAGCATGAATATTTTTTAAGATTTTCGCCAGGCTTTTGGAGGTGTTCCAAGCGGTTAATTTACTGTGCACAGTTGTTGGGGCTTGTTGTTTGTTTTTCTTTAGTAATTCGAGATATATCTCTAGTAATTTGCCATGCCCTCGAATGGGTTTGTCGCTCATATGCAGTAAGATATGTTTTATCAATATTAACAGTTGTGCATCGTGTTTTGTTGACACTCGTATCATACTTTCTATGATCAGATCGGTAAAGCGTTTGAGGGGCGAAAATTCTACTTCGAAGTGCTTTCCGATAAAGCTACCCAACAAAGGCATAAGGATCATGTCGTTTGTCACGCCGTGTACCCATAATTCTGCCGACAGCGAACGCCCCGTTTTATCAGAACATATCAAACCTCCAGCCATTAGTAAATGCGTCATTTCGGTCATGGGTGTGCTATTGGTTAGCAATTGATCTACTGTATTGATAAACATACGCTTGGTGGTCTCTCCAGAAAACTCGGGATATTTCAAGGTCTTATCAATTACTTTGGCTAGTAAATTATTGGGGTTGTTAGGGACCATCCCATAAAAGCGCTTTACGTCATTCTCATTAGTTTCATACCACTGATTTCTAAATTGAATGTCTCCATAAATCATG
This sequence comes from uncultured Flavobacteriaceae bacterium, assembly GCA_947494325.1. Taxonomy (GTDB): domain Bacteria; phylum Bacteroidota; class Bacteroidia; order Flavobacteriales; family Flavobacteriaceae; genus Aureibaculum. The sequence continues at coordinate 28,663 of CANLUS010000009.1, read as the reverse complement.
GATTGATGTCCTAATTTTGGTGTCTTTTTGATACTAAAAATGATGTTAAACCATTTTTTAACTTCATATTTCGGATTCAAATTAAGTTTTAGCATTTTACGATAATCTGTAAAATTGATCATTTTGTTTTTCTTATAATCATATCGAGAATTCGAAAAAGCGGTACTTCCTATGCGCCAGGTATAATTTCCGGTGTAGATAGCGCGATGCGCATTTGAATAGACAAAATTTTTGAATTCAGGATAGACCTGTTCAGGATTCTTAGTCATACTGGTGGTCCACCAATGCGCAATGGTTTGAAAAGGTTGTTGCGGAGATGCTTCTTTGTCAAAAAGAAAAGCTACTAAACGCTGTGGCTCTCCTTTCAGTTCTGTTGTGACGGTCGATAGGTGTTTTTCGGCACCTTTTAAATAGGTTCTCGAAAACGCGAATTGCAAGTCTGCATGTCCGATTTCGCTGTCGCTGTCTTGCCATAATTTAATCCGCCCGATGAGGATTTTAGGGTCAATCCAAAACGGATGATGTGTCGGAGTCGACAAGAGCGGTAGGGTATTGGCATTTTCCAATTCTTTGAGTACAAATAAGAGTTTATGAAAAAATGGTTTGTAGATTTTTGCATCGCTCGTTCCGAACCAATTGCGAAAAGGATATAAGTTACGTGCGTGATTTCGAAACTGTTTGATGTTATCTTTCTCTTTTTGATGATAAACATCTCTAATTTTTTTCAACTGCGCGGCACCCTTCGGAAAACGCTTAATTAGCGTATCGGTAAAATCAATAAAAAATACACAGAGCATATGGTCTAAAATACCAATGCCCGAACGCCAATCGCCCATGACGTGTTTATAAGCTCGTTGTAAAGCTGGTTCAAAACGATCAACATTTTCGGCTGTGAGCGCATCGCTAAACTGTAGGAGTGCTGCAGGAAAAATATCGAAGTGTAACTCGTCATTATGGTCAAAAACCTGACTTGCCATAAACATCAAATCGTCTAAGTCTTTGGGCAGTTGTACTGCATTTTCTGGAGTCAAGATAGCTAACTGCGGAGTAGCTGGCATATGTACCAGTTCTTCTTCGGCACCTTCGATGGCCGTTTCTCTCATAAAAGGGTGTAGTAAGTCACCAGCGTCGCTCGACAACATATCCGTATAGCTTTCAATTTCATTGGCTAAGTCGGTATCTGTAGGGTCGCCATAGGCAGCAATAATCTTGGCTGCACGCGTTTGAATGGCCGTATCATTAGAGAGCAAGGCTTGCGTGGCAGCATTGCAAATAGCTGCAGTTTTTTTTGGATGTTTCTTGGCTAATTTTGCCAAGATCATCAATGTGCTCACGACCGTTGTTTTGGTTTCATTGGTTAAGAGAATAGGAGTATTGCTTAAAAAATCATCGGTGGCGAAGCTTTTCTCTAAGCATAATTTTTTGAAGTGCTTTAAAATAACATTGATAGGTTTCGAATGCGGACAATTAAACACACCCAACATACCGTCTTGTAATTTGAGCATCTCTGCAGTGGTGGGTGCTAAAAAATCAAAAAGATCGATGAACCAACTTGTCAAAGGTTTATTAAAATTCATATTGGTCGCCGACAAACTCGCTTTTAATAATCGAAATCGATCGATGGCACCACTGTCTGAATGATTTTTAAAGGCCTGTTTCCAGGATAACAGTTCTTTTTTAGAGCCTTGATTCGCATAATTATCTGTCCAATGAATATTCGATTCTTCTTTGAAAAAAGCCCAAATATGGTCTTTTAAGGTCTCTGGATAGCTCAGTAATTTACCGTCATTTCTGGTATACTTAAAATGGTAAGAATCTTTAATTTCATGCCTGTCAAATAAAAATTCGGGTAGTATTCGTACGATTAATGTATTCGAAGGTTCGATCACACCTTGCGATTTTAAGTCCATCATCCATTCATAATCTAATTGAAAAGGAGGAAATCCATCTTTGGCAACTTCGGCATTGACAAATTCTCCGAACCAATCGGGAATATAGATCTTAAAAATTCTAAGGATATAACTTTTCGCCAACCAATTGCTATCCCATTTCTGATATTCTACTCTCGTAAAGCAGAAAAATCCAGCGATACGAATAATGGCATTTTGCTCGTTAGTACCTCGAGATCTCCAGGAACCTTGTCGCTCGATATATTCAGAATAATAGGTATTGAATTTCCGAATACTTGGGGCAAGACTTCTTCGCTCTTTATGCGATAAGTCTTTAAAAAACAATAAGGCAGGATCTACCTTCTTTTTCTTGATGATGGCTTCAAACTCTTGGGCTAGGTCTCTCATACTTCGCTGCTGTATTTTTTAACCGCCAATACATGTTTGCAGAGTCCGCGTTCGCCTTGATGTTTCGAAAACCAGGTACAGGTGCATCGGGTGCGATTGGGTTCTAATAGTACGGTATGCTGTACACCACTGCCTTCAACACGGGCTTCGATACGATTGTCATTTTTACTAATGATTTGCACCTTGCCATCTTCTAAGAGTTTTTCGGCTCCTTTCATACGCGGATTCAAACTCATGATGCGTTCGAGTTTAAAGGGTAAGCGCCGGTAAAAGAAATGATTCTCGTCGAGGTCATAACCCAGCATCCCCATGGCTGAAAGTCGCCCAGAGAGATTTTCCATTTTTTTAAAATCGATATCTTGTTCTACTGCCAAGATGGTAGGATTGAACTCCTGATTCGCAAAACTAAAATTATCAAAGCGGGTAATCAAAGCCTCTGGTACATCTTCAATCAATGCTTCTAAGGCAGCACCTTCACCCGAAAAGCCTCTCCAGGTATCGCGCGAAAGTGAAAACGAAAATCGAATGGTACCAAAATAGAGTTGCCAGGTAGTCGATTGCATCGTTTTATGGGCAAAGACCCGTAATTCGTCTGCTAGCGGAATTAGCTGATCGAGTAAACGTAAGCGATGTACGCCACCAATACAGACGCCATGTTGTTGTTTTACAGGCGATAAAATGGGGCGATTGCCGCGCATAATGAGGTAATAGTCGGTTTTTGGTTTTCCTTTCGGGATGCTTCGCATAAACTGTAGCGCCTGAATTCTATTCATACGAAAGACTTCTTCGGTATCGGAGAGGTAGAGTTGTACGGTGGTGAGGCCTTTGATCCATTTGGTTGGGAGCGGCACTTTACGTTCTAACACTTTTTCACCGTCTTTATGAATGGCAACTTCTTTTTTACCTACAGAGAGTATCACATTTTCTTTTTTACGAATGCTACCCAAGGCACCAATCATGGCCTGATTAAAATCGACGTTGGTGGTACCATTTTCTAAAAATTCGCCATCATGACCACCTGGTAATACATCAACGCGGGCATAGACGCCTGCACAATGTGAAAAGCCTTCGAAACGTATTTTTTCGTTACCGGCCGTAACAATAGGATCTTTGAGTAAGGCGAGTTGAAAAGGTGAAAGGTTAAAGCTCGACTGTACAATATTAGAAAGCGTAATTAGGCAACGTGCAGTGATATATGGGTTGGTCAATTTGCCCCAAAAAAAGCATGGAGCTTCTTTTCGCGTGACTTCATTGTATTTGGCAAGTAAGAGCTCATCGATCTGTTGCTGTTTAGTAATACCCGACGCGGCGGCATATTGGTAGGTGATGGTATTTGACATGGGCGGATTGCAGGTGTTTGTTGGACTAAAATACCATTTTTTGAATTAAATTCAGTGGGAAAAAGCAAGGTTACATAAAAAAGGTAGTTAACTTTATGGAATCATAGCGAAGTGAAAAGAAATTAGACTGGACGCGATATCAATGGAGGACTGTCAAATATATTTAGCCTGTTGTAAAATAGATTTAACAGTCGTTATTAAGTCTTCGGTAGTATTAATACGGACAATGGCCTTTGCATCTAAAAATGTTGACAGTTTGTCGTGCTCCTTTTTTAATACTATTGGATACGTGAAGGCTTCTGAATAGTGCGTTTCAAATTCATCAATATGAAAAAAAGTGAGTGGAATATCAGAAGTTTTCATAAAAGCTTTCCAAGATTCATGTTCTCCAAAATTACCATGGGTGAGCTTGCATAAGTCGCAGGCATATGTTGACGGACTCACAATTTTATGTGCAAAGTCTAGGATAGCGTTTAAGCGATCTGATTTGGCATTATATACAAATATAAGTTCCATAGAAGTTAGAGGGTATAGGCATTCATTTAGTGGTGTATGTTCCTAGAAACTAACATATTTTCATACTAAATACGAATTTACAGAGTTATTATTAAATAATGTATCATTTTTTGCAATCTAAATATACCTCTTTATGAAAAAAACAGCAACTCTCCTCGTTTTTTGTGTTGCCCTAATGGCAACAAATTGTTCTTCGGAGGATGACGGTCCAACACCGACACCTGGAGATGCTTCTGTAACCTTTAACGGAACCGTTAAAATCATCATGCAAGATTACTGTCTCTCTTGTCATCAAGATCCGCCTATTAATGGAGCACCCATTCCTTTGGTAACCGCTACTGAAGTAAAAAGTGCAATCGAAAATAGTGCCCTCATTTCACGTATAGAAAATGGTACGATGCCTCCGGGTAATTTGCCAAAGCTAACAGATGATGAAGTGCAACTTGTTAAAGATTGGCAAGCGGGAGGTTTTAAGGAGTAAACTGATGGCTCAAAAAGATGGCAGTGACAAGTCGCTCGTCTTTCAAACCATAGCCAAAAATCCAGTTTAGCCGGTCATTATCTCTTTTATCTAAAAATACCGAATACCGAACTTCAAGTTCTTCGGCTCTTTTCTCTTTGACTATTTTAGCATCTACGCCATTAATTTGCAGGCGTTGGAATGATAACGTTTCGTCAGTTTTTTCAATATTATCTAGCGATCCAAATGAAAGATAGCCAAAATCGAAGTATAAAGTATCTATTTGATTAGTCAAACCACCATAATAAGTATCGGTTCCTTGCAAGGGAAAGCTTGTCCAATCTTGAGGAACTTGTAAGGTGAAACTTTGAAAATCGAGAGTTTTTGCATTTTCTATCGTATAATCATCACTATTATCACAACTTACTAAAATGAAGGTTAGTATAGATAAAAAACAAAGGACTTGGTGTTTTAAATTGGTTTTGGTATCCATGTCAAAAATTTAAGGCAGTTCTATCATAAAGATACAGCTGCCTTTAAATGGTTGCTTTCTATGCTATTTTGATACGTCTTATTTACTCAAATACATTTTCCGACGTGAGTACAATTCATAAAACTGATCATCTTTTAAACTGTCTATGAATAAGATACTTTCACCCGTAGATTTCATTTCCGGACCTAGACGCTTATCTACATTTGGAAACTTATTAAAAGAGAATACTGGCTGCTTAATCGCATAACCGTCTAACTTCGGATCATATTTTATGTCTTTCACTTTCATTTCCCCTAACATGACTTTTGTCGCATAATTCACATAGGGTTGTTTATAAGCCTTGGCAATAAATGGTACGGTACGCGAGGCTCTTGGATTAGCTTCAATGATATACACCACATCATCTTTCACGGCAAATTGAATATTGATTAAACCAACTGTTTTTAAGGCCTTGGCAATTTTTACCGTATGATCTTTTATTTGCTGCATCACGAATTCTCCCAAATTGAATGGAGGTAAGGTCGCATTCGAATCTCCAGAGTGTACTCCGCAAGGTTCTATATGTTCCATAATACCGATAATTTGCACATCTTCACCATCACAAATGGAATCGGCTTCGGCCTCAATAGCGCCATCAAGGTAATGATCTAACAACAGGACATTATTTGGTATTTTACGAAGTAAATCCACCACATGTTCTTCTAACTCTTCTTTATTAATGACAATCTTCATTCCTTGTCCTCCCAATACATATGAAGGCCTCACCAAAATGGGGAAATCCAATTCGTCCGCAATTGCTAGGGCTTCATCGGCAGTAGTTGCTGTTCCAAATTGAGGATATGGAATGTCCAATTCTTTTAAAAGTGTTGAGAATCTTCCTCGATCTTCCGCTAAATCTAAGGCTTCAAAAGAGGTTCCAATGATTTTAATCCCATATTTAGAGAGTTTCTCAGATAGTTTTAAGGCGGTTTGCCCTCCAAGCTGAACTATGACTCCTTCTGGTTTCTCATGTTGAATGATGTCATAAATATGTTCCCAAAAAACAGGTTCAAAATATAATTTATCGGCAGTATCAAAATCTGTCGATACCGTTTCCGGGTTACAATTGATCATAATAGTTTCATAACCAGCTTCTTTAGCTGCCAATACGCCATGTACACAGCAATAATCAAATTCTATTCCTTGACCGATCCTATTGGGTCCAGAACCAAGTACCACAATTTTCTTTTTATCCGTCACTACCGATTCATTTTCCGTGAAAGCAACACCATTACGAATACTATTACTTTCAAAAGTAGAGTAGTAGTAAGGTGTTTGAGCACTAAACTCCGCTGCACAAGTATCTACTAATTTATAGACTCTATTGATATCAAGTTCTTGACGCTTGTTGTAAACTTCACTTTCTAAACAATCCAGCATGTGCGCTATCTGTCGGTCACCATACCCTTTTTGTTTTGCCTCTAATAATAATTCCTTTGGAAGTGTTTCGAGATCGTAACTTGAAATTTCATTTTCTATGGCATGCAGCTCTTCATATTGCTTTAAGTACCACATATCTATCTTGGTAATCTCATGAATTCTACTCAAAGGAATTCCCATTTGAATGGCATCATAAATCACAAAAACACGGTCCCAGCTCGCGTTTTTTAGCTTATCAATAATTTGATTATAGTCTTTGTATCCTTTACCATCTGCACCAATTCCATTGCGCTTAATTTCAAGTGATTGTGTCGCTTTATGTAAAGCTTCTTGAAAAGATCTTCCAATACCCATTACTTCTCCAACAGCTTTCATCTGTAGCCCTAAAGTACGATCTGAACCTTCAAATTTATCGAAGTTCCAACGAGGTATCTTTACGATGACATAATCGAGTGTTGGTTCGAATAACGCTGAGGTTGTTTTGGTAATTTGATTATCTAATTCGTCTAGTGAATAACCAATGGCCAATTTCGTAGCGATTTTAGCAATAGGATATCCTGTTGCCTTACTCGCTAATGCAGAAGAGCGCGATACTCTCGGATTGATTTCTATTGCAATAATATCTTCTTTCTCATCTGGACTCACAGCGAATTGCACGTTACAACCACCTTCGAAATCCCCAATAGAACGCATCATATGAATGGCCATATCACGCATTCGTTGATATGTTTGGTCGCTTAGGGTCATGGCTGGTGCGACAGTAATAGAATCACCAGTGTGAATACCCATCGGATCCATATTTTCAATAGCACAAATGATGACAACATTATCGTTTCTATCACGTAAGAGTTCTAATTCATATTCTTTCCAGCCCATCATCGCCTTATCTATCATGACCTCATGAATAGGAGACGCTTCTAATCCTCTTCGCAATAACTCATCAAAATCTTCCGGTTCATATACAATGGAGGCCCCTGCACCACCTAAAGTATAGGAAGAGCGAATCACAAGTGGAAATCCGAATTCCTGAGCTATTTCTTTACCTTTTAAGAAAGAAGTTGCCGTAGCTTGTGGTGCCATGGCTACTCCAATTTTACCCATTAAATTTCGAAATTGCTCTCTATCTTCTGTAACGTTAATTGCATCAATATCAACACCAATCAGCTGTACTTCAAAATCTTTCCAAATCCCCTTATTATCTGCTTCTATACATAAGTTCAAGGCCGTTTGGCCACCCATTGTAGGCAATACTGCGTCAATTTGCGGATGTTCTTTCAGTATTTGGATGATAGATTTGGTAGTTAATGGTAATAAGTATACATGATCAGCCATGGTAGGATCGGTCATAATTGTCGCCGGATTTGAATTGATTAGAATGGTTTCAATACCTTCTTCTCTTAAAGACCGTAATGACTGAGAGCCAGAATAGTCAAATTCACATGCCTGTCCAATAATGATCGGACCAGAACCTATAATTAAAATTGATTTGATGTTGTTATTTTTCGGCATTTTTAAATAAAAGGTTTACTAGTTATTTTTATGGGTTACAAATATTTTAAATTTCAAAGTATAATTCTTAAAAGAGATAAAAAACTTATTAAAAAGATATAAAAAAAGGTGTTACTTAAAAAAGTAACACCTTGTATATGATTAATGAGAATATCATTATTTCTTCGGTCTTGGATCAGATGAAACAGTCAGTCTCTTTCTGCCTTTAGCTCTTCTTCTAGCCAACACCTTTCTACCATTAACACTTGCCATTCTTTCCATAAAGCCGTGTTTATTTCTTCTCTTTCTCTTCGATGGCTGAAACGTTCTTTTACTCATTACTTATATCTTTAATAAATGTATTTCTATCTTTTTGACTTAACAACGTCTAAAAGTAGTCGCTAAAATCGTGCGCAAATATACAAATCCTTTTGTGTCCGGCAATAGAATATTTTAAAAAATTAAATTTATTTTTTGATAGTCGAAAATAGATAAAATTTAATATTTTTAACACACTCAATCTATACTAGATTTTGAGTATAATTAATTCAATCAATTCATTCATTAATCACTATTCACATGAAAAAAATAGTTTTAACTGTTGCAGCAGCTTTTCTTTTGGTTGTTGCTGGCTTTAGCCAAGAGACCGTCATTAAAGACGCTAAAGAAAAAGCCATAGAGATAAAAGATGGTTTAATTCCGGTAGATCCAAATGTCCGGACAGGTACATTAGAAAACGGATTAAAATATTACATCAGAAATAATGGAAAGCCAGAAAACAAGGTTGTGCTGCGTTTAGCCGTAAATGCAGGTTCTATATTGGAAGATGATGATCAACAAGGATTAGCTCATTTTATGGAGCATATGAATTTTAATGGTACTAAAAACTTTAAGAAAAACGAACTTGTAGATTATCTTCAGAGTATTGGTGTAAAGTTTGGAGCTCATTTAAATGCCTATACAGGTTTTGATGAAACTGTATATATCTTACCAATTCCTAGTGAAGACGAAGCAAAACTAGACAAAGGGTTTCAAATTTTAGAAGACTGGGCCTTTAATACCAACCTTACCGATGAAGAGATTGATAAGGAAAGAGGCGTTGTTTTAGAAGAGTATCGTCTAGGATTAGGTGCTGATAAAAGAATGATGGCTAATTATTTGCCAAAAATGATGAACAACTCAAAATATGCAAAGCGCTTACCTATTGGGAAAAAGAAAATTCTAGAGAATTTTAGTTATGAGGCTTTACGCCGATTCAAGAAAGATTGGTATCGACCAGATCTAATGGCCGTAGTTGCTGTTGGAGATGTTGACGTTGACAAGCTAGAAGCAAAAATAAAAGCACATTTTGGTAAAGTGCCAGCGGCAGTAAACCCAAGAGAACGTAAGGTTTTTGATGTGCCAAATCATGATGAAACTTTTGTGTCAATAGAAACGGACAAGGAGTCTACCTTTAATCAAGTACGTTTGATGTATAAGGATAAAAAATCATCTAAACCAGCGACGACAGTAGAAGGGTATCGAAAGTCAATTGTTAAAAGATTATTTTCTCAGATGATTAATAATCGTCTAGGCGAATTAGTAGAAAGCGAGAATCCTCCTTTCGTTTTTGGCTCTTCATCGCATGGTGGAACTTTTGCAAGAGGTAAGAGTGCTTATCAATCTTTTGCCATGACAAGTGGTACAGGACAATTAACAGCACTAAAAGCGTTATTGGAAGAAAATGAGCGTGTAAAACGTTATGGTTTTCAAGAGGGTGAATTTAAAAGAGCGAAGAAAGATATTTTAGCGAGTATGGAAAAAGCCTTTCAAAATAAGGATAAAACGCAATCTGCTCGATACGCGGGAGAATATATTCGAAACTTTTTCCAACAAGAGGCAATGCCTGGCATTGAATGGGAATATAACTTTACGAAACGTGCGGTACCTTCTATCCAATTAAATGAAATGAATGCTTTAATTAAGGACTATTTACGAAAGGATAATAGAGTTGTAGTATTTACCGGTGCAGAAAAGGAGGGTGTTGTAAAACCAACAGAAAAGCAAGTACTCGATTTATTAGCTTCTGTAGAAAGTGCTGAGATTAAACCTTATGAAGATACAGAAGTTGCTGAGTCTTTAATGAGCGAGTTGCCGAAAGCAGGAGCCATTGTTAAGCAGGTTCAAAATAAGGACCTAGGTACAATGACTTTGACTTTAGTAAATGGGGCAACCGTTGTTTATAAAAAGACAGATTTTAAAGATGATGAAGTATTGATGGAAGCTTATAGTTATGGTGGTACTTCATTGTACTCTGATGCAGATATACTTAAAATTGGCGTGGCTAATGGTGGTTTGACGGAGGCTGGTATTAATGGAATGAACAAGATAGAAATGGGCAAGATGATGTCTGGTAAAATTGCGAGGGTACGTCCGTTTATTGGTCAAAACAGTGAGGGCCTTAGCGGATCGTCGACACCAAAAGATTTAGAAACGTTATTTCAATTGACCCATTTGTACTTTACATCGTTAAACAAAGATGATAAAGCCTTTAATTCTTTCATTGCGAAGCAGAAAGCATTTTTGGGGAATGTATTATCAAACCCGAATATCTTTTTTCAAATAGAAACTGGTAAATTCATGAATGAAGGCAACAAGCGTTATTTAGGATTTCCAACGCCAGAGGCTTTAGATAAAGCAGATTATGCCTTAGCTTATGAGAAATATAAAGAGCGTTTTGCGAATGCTGGAGACTTTAAGTTTTATTTTGTTGGAAATTTGGACGAGGCTAAAATTAAGGAATATGCCAAATTATATATCGCTAGTTTGCCAAGTAGTGAGACGAGAGAAATCTATAAGGAACATAGTTTTAGACCTAAATCTGGATCTCATGAGAAAATAGTAAAGAAAGGAACCGAACCGAAAAGTAATGTAGTGATTAGCTTTAGAGGTGAGGCGGAGTATAGCGGTAAAGAGAATCATATGTTAAGAAGTTTAGGTGAAATTTTATCAATAAAATTAATTGAAAAATTACGTGAAGAAGAAGCTGGAGTATATGGTGCTGGTGCGAGAGGACGCATGAGTAAAATTCCTTACGGTTCTTATAATTTTTCGATTTCTTTCCCTTGTGGTCCAGAAAATGTGACAAAATTGAAAGATGCTGCCTTAAAAGAATTACAGCAGATTATTGATAATGGACCTGAAGAAAAAGATGTCGCTAAAATAAAAGAGGCGCAACTTTTAGACTATAAAGAAAACTTAAAAAAGAATAGATATTGGATCAACGGATTGAAAAACGCAGACTATAATAAAACTGATAAGTTAAAAATAGTGCGCGCTACAAAGGATATCGACGCAATTAATGCTAAGGATATTCAAGCTGTTGCAAAAAAGTATCTTTCTAACGGACATATCTTAATGGTACTTTATCCAGAAGATAAAAAGTAAGAATCACACTATTAGTGTTTTAAGGGAGCTGTTAATTCATAGATATTAACAGCTTTCTCTTTTGTTCAAAACTTCATTTTTATTACTGCTAAATAATCGTATTTTTATATCCTGAAAAATTACATTTTTTAATGGGGAAAATTATAGCAATAGCTAATCAAAAAGGGGGAGTAGGCAAGACAACAACAACTGTAAATTTAGCTGCAGCCCTGGGTGTTCTAGAGCAGCGTGTACTGTTGATAGATGCTGACCCTCAAGCTAATGCAACTTCTGGTCTAGGTATAGATGTTGAAAGCGTTACGAATGGAACTTATCAAATATTAGAACATACAGTGGCGGCTAAAGAAGCCATTGTTAAAACAAATTCTCCAAATGTTGATATCATTCCAGCGCACATTGATTTAGTTGCAATTGAGATTGAACTTGTTGATAAAGATGAAAGAGAGTATATGTTGAGGAAGGCATTAGAGCCCATTCAACATATCTACGATTATATTGTTATTGATTGTGCTCCATCTCTAGGATTGATTACATTAAATGCCTTAACGGCTGCAAATGCAGTAATTATTCCTATACAGTGTGAATATTATGCTTTAGAAGGCTTAGGCAAATTGCTGAATACAATAAAGAGTGTTCAAAAAGTACATAATCCAGATTTAGATATTGAAGGTCTGTTGCTTACAATGTATGATTCTAGGTTACGTTTATCAAATCAAGTGGTGGCCGAAGTAAAGAAGCATTTTAACACTATGGTTTTTAAGACCATTATTCAAAGAAATATAAGACTTGGTGAAGCACCAAGTTATGGAGAAAGTATCATTGCATATGATGCAACTAGTAAAGGAGCAGTAAATTATATTAATTTAGCGCACGAAATTCTAAAAAAGAATACACATGGCCAAAGCAGTAAAAAAGCAAGCATTAGGTAGAGGATTATCTGCTTTATTAAAAGATTCGGTTGATGATATCAACTCTATACAAGATAAAAACGCCGATAAAGTCGTAGGTAGTATTGTTGAGATAGCTATTAATAAGGTTGAAGTAAATCCGTTTCAACCTAGAACTTATTTTAATGAAGAGGCATTGCGAGAACTAGCAAGTTCTATAAAAGAACTTGGTGTGATTCAGCCTATTACGGTTCGTAAATTAAATAATAATAAGTTTCAATTGGTATCGGGAGAAAGACGTTTTAGAGCTTCCAAACTAATTGGCTTAGACACCATTCCTGCTTATATAAGATTGGCAAACGACCAGGAAATGCTTGAAATGGCGTTGGTAGAGAATATACAACGCCAGGATTTAGATCCAATTGAAGTAGCTTTGTCATATCAACGTTTAATTGAGGAAATACAACTTACTCAAGAACAACTAAGTACGCGTGTCGGTAAAAATCGTTCGACGGTAACGAATTATTTGCGCTTGCTAAAGTTAGATCCAATAGTACAAACTGGGATGCGCGACGGGTTTTTGAGTATGGGGCACGGTAGAGCCTTGATAACTATTGATAGCCAGGATAGTCAGTTAGATATTTATGAAAAGATTATTCGCAATAAGTTGTCAGTACGTCAAACGGAAGAATTGGTAAAATCCTTAAAGGAAGGAAAACCATTAAATAGTACTGAAGCTGTTAAGAAAAGTGAAGAATTTCCTTCATTTGTAAGAAACGGAATGCAAGACATTAGTGATTTTTTCGGACATAAAGTAGCCGTGAAATTAGCAGGTAAAGATAAAGGTAAGATTACGATTCCTTTTCATTCAGAAGAAGATTTTAATAGGATTATTAAGCTATTGCAGTAAGAATGCATACGAAGCAATTGTACCTTGTACTATTTTTTTTGATGCTTACTACGGTTGTTAGTGGGCAAAAAGATTCATTGATTGTAGAAAAAGATGTGACTGTGCGGGCACAGCGAAAAATAACAAATTTTAAAGGTATTGATCCATTATCACCATCACGAGCAGCTTTTTATTCAGCTGTTCTGCCTGGCTTAGGTCAATTGTATAACAAAAAGTTTTGGAAAGCTCCGATTGTTTGGGCAGCAGTTGGTACAGGCGTCTATTTTTATGTAGATAATGACAAAGAATTTAAGAGATACCGCACTGCTTTTAAGCTGCGTAGAGCAGGTCTGCAAGATGAGTTCACCAGTGAGGATGGAACAGTTTTAGTGAGTGAAGATGGTTTGGTGAGAGCACAAGAAGTATTGAAGAAGAATAGAGATTTATCCTTATTTATTACAATTGGGCTATACGCGCTGAATATATTAGAAGCAAATGTCGATGCACATTTGCCAGATAAAGCTTTAGATAAAAATTTATCATTTAGACCTTCAATGTTCACCGAGTCGTATACAAATAGGCCCATGATGGGATTTACCTTAAACTTTAATTTTTAGAAAATGAAGATTGCGTTATTTGGATATGGAAAAATGGGTAAAACTATTGAAAGATTGGCTATAGAAAGAGGCCATGAGATTGTGGCTAAAATTGATAAAGAAACAACTGAAGGAACCATTGAAAATGCAGAAGTAGCTATTGATTTTAGTATCCCAAGCGAGGCTTTTAATAATATTAATAAGTGCTTTAGTTTATACATTCCAATTGTATCAGGAACAACAGGTTGGCTAGATAAATTTGAAGAAGCTAAAATGAATTGCTTCAAAAATAATGGCGCTTTTATTTATGCCTCAAATTATAGTTTAGGTGTTAATTTATTTTTTGAATTAAATGAGCAGCTAGCAAAGATGATGTCACGTTTTAAGGAATATGATGTACAGATGGAGGAGATACATCATACGCAAAAATTGGATGCTCCCAGCGGTACCGCCATAAGTTTGGCAGAAGGTATTATGGCCAATACATCAAAAGATAAATGGACCTTGGATGTAACAAAAGACAACAATGAAATACCTATTGTAGCGAAACGATTAGATAAGGTGCCCGGCACACATTCAGTTGTGTATGATTCTGTGGTCGATGAAATCGAAATTAAGCATACAGCAAAAAACAGAGATGGTTTTGCTCTTGGCGCTATTATAGCGGCAGAATGGTTGCAACACAAAAGAGGCGTGTATACTATGAAGGACGTCCTAGGATTATAAAATCACAATTAAAATGATTTGTTTAGGGTTGGTATCCGCATAAAAGAAAAAATAGAATTTAAAATATAGATATGACATTTAAAGGTTGGTTAGTATTTTTCTTAATTATTCAAGTGATTCACTTTTTGGGTACTTGGAAATTGTATGTCAAAGCAGGAAGAAAGGCTTGGGAGGCCATTGTACCGGTGTATAATGCTATTGTATTAATGAAAATCATTAATAGGCCAAAGTGGTGGACTATCTTATTATTCTTACCAATTATTAACTTATTGATGTTTCCAGTAATCTGGATAGAAACCATTCGTAGCTTTGGTTTTACGAAACGTTTGGATAGTTTTTTGGTGATTGTCACCTTAGGGTTTTATCTTTTTTACATCAATTATGCTACAGATGCAGTATATGTTGAAGGTCGAAAGTTAGAGGCACGTTCGCCTTTAGGAGAATGGGTAAGTTCTATTGCTTTTGCCATTATTGCTGCAACGTTGGTGCATACTTATTTTATGCAACCCTACACGATTCCTTCATCTTCCTTAGAGAAATCTCTTTATGTAGGTGACTTTTTGTTGGTGAGTAAATTTCATTACGGAGCAAGAGTTCCAATGACTACCATTGCGGCTCCCATGGTTCACGATACGATACCAGCTATACCAGTACCGTTTACAAAGAAGAAATTAAGTAAAAAATTCAAGTCATATGTTTTCGATGACGATGTAACTAAGAAGAAAACTTCTTTTTGGAACAAGTTTCAGTTGCCGTATATGCGAATGCCGGGTTTCCAAAAAATCAAACGTAATGACATTGTTGTATTTAATCAGCCTGCCGATACCTTGAAGGATATGAATGAATTTCGTCCGGATAGAAATTATTATAAGCCAATTGATAAAAAAACCAATCTGGTGAAACGCTGTGTTGCTATTGCCGGGGATACCTTGCAAATAATTGATGGTTATGTATATATCAATGGGAAGCGTTCTGAGTTGCCGGATAGAGCGAGAACACAATATAACTTTATCGTAAATACAGAAGGTAAAACTATTAATAATGCCTCCTTAGTAAAAAGGTATGGAGTGAGAGAAGGTGGACAAATGCAAGATGGTAATTATTATTTGACATTGACAGATGAAGAAGCGGCTAGAATTGGAAAAAATCCGAACGTAAAGAGTGTTACGAAGCAATTACAACCCAAAGGCGTTGCAGGAGATGTCTTTCCCAGAAGTGCCAATTTAGATTGGAATAACGATAACTATGGGCCACTTTATATTCCTGAAAAAGGAGCAACAGTAGCATTAAACAAAGAAACGCTGCCATTTTATAAACGATTGATCTCAGAATATGAACGTAATGATTTAATCGCTAATGGTGATGAAATTTTCATCAACGGACAACAAGTAAATAGTTATACTTTTAAACAAGATTACTATTGGATGATGGGCGATAATAGACAAAAT
The DNA here is from genome assembly GCA_947494325.1 of uncultured Flavobacteriaceae bacterium. Lineage (GTDB taxonomy): Bacteria > Bacteroidota > Bacteroidia > Flavobacteriales > Flavobacteriaceae > Aureibaculum. The sequence continues at coordinate 12,678 of CANLUS010000009.1, read as the reverse complement.
TCTTTAGACGCAAGATATTGGGGATATGTACCTTTTGATCATGTTGTTGGAAAGCCTGTATTTATTTGGTTAAGCTGGGAAACCAATGGGAAAGGTGCTGACAAGATTCGTTGGGATCGTATGTTTACAATGGTCGATGGTACTGGAGAGGCAACTTCAATGTTTGTTCCGTTCTTGGTTTTGTTGATAGGATTTATTCTTTTTAATAAATGGTTTAAGAAAAATAAAACAATATTTAGTGCTAAAATTTCAGATTCTAATGCAACTTATGCTTCAATACAAGATAGAGTTAAAGCCGTATTTATTGATTCTGTCATATTAGTAATAGTGATGTATATTACATCTCAACTTTTCGCTAGTTATGGTTCAGTTTCGAATGTTGTAAAAATTATCGCTTCGGTAATCATCTTTTTACTGTACGATCCTCTGTTAACTTCTTTCAATGGTGGAACAATTGGACATTCTCTTGTTAAAATTGGAGTTAGAAAAGAAAAAGAATTAGATAAACGTATTTCGTTTCCTGTTGCAATAGTTAGATTTTTGCTGAAAGCTATTCTTGGATGGGTTTCACTTTTAACTATTTCCGGAGGCAATAAGAAAAAGGCAATTCATGATATTACTGCAAAATCGGTGGTAGTTAAATTAGGTAAATAACAGGTTGAATTTTAAAAAGGTTAATGGTTTTGTGGACTTAATAAGTTCAGGTAATTTAACATATCAACCTTATAATCATGCATACAATGCTATTGTATCCAACATATTTCTCTCCAATTATTCAATACGTAGCGCTCGCAAAGGCTGAAAGTTATGTATTTGAAGTTGAGGATACTTATCAGAAACAAACATACCGAACGCGTTGTTATGTATATAGTCCAAATGGGAAGCAACTATTGAATATTCCCGTTAAAAACGCGAATAGCAAACAGAAAACAAAGGATGTACTGATAGACTATAGCTTTGATTGGCAGAAACAGCATATTAAATCTATCGAGACTGCCTACCGATCCTCTCCATTTTTTGAATATTATGAAGATGAAATCCGACCGCTTTTTGAGGAGAAGCCGACATTTTTGTTAGATTTTAATCTGAAATGTCATGACTTGATAACAGATTTATTACAATTAGAAACTTCTTATTTGAAAACAACTGAATTTAATAAAGCGGTTGTAAACACAGTAGATTTACGTTTTTTAGGTGATGCTAAGAATACTAGAGATCATAGTTTAAGCACATATACTCAAGTCTTTAATGATAAGCATGGTTTTATAGATAACCTAAGTATTTTAGATTTACTATGTAATGAAGGTCCAAATGCACTGAATTACTTAGAAAATCAAAAAATAAAATTTCTTTAATGGAATTGCTACGAAACTGCCTGCATTATGGATTGCATTTTGTTTTTCCTGGACTCATCGCATTTTGGTTCTTTCGATCACAATGGAGAAGAGTATGGTTGCTCCTTCTGCTCACAATGCTCATTGATTTAGATCATTTGTTAGCTACCCCTATATTTGATCCGAACAGATGTAGTATAAATTTCCATCCACTACATACTTATGTTGCCTTGACCTTTTATCTTCTTTTATTATTTTTTAAAAAATTGAGAGTTATTGGTATTGGTTTGGTATTACATATTGTAACAGATGCTTTAGACTGTCTATGGCTTTAAATGTCAATTTGTATTAAATAAGATGATTTAGATTAGCCGTTATTTTTAAGTTCATTTTTCCGCATTGGCATACTATCAATGAGTGTATACAACTTTTGTTTCGTGAGTATTGAATCTTGACGCAATTTGATACCGCCATCCAAACCAATTAAAATTACCTCAAAGTCACTTTTTGTTTTTTTATATTTCGTGTATAGTATCGAAGAAATAGGTTTTGTAGTTGTATTCAACCCCACTTTGTATGAAGCAGGAGTTACATGATATACTACCAATTTCCGTTCATTAAAGTTAAGAAGCTCACCATTGAATTCAGTGAGTTGTTTCCCGTATTCAGTGTTCTCTGCATCCTTAGTTAGTAGAATGAGTACACGATTTTCCCATTGGTTCTTTCCTATTTCTTGCCCAAAACTATGCATCGAGGAGATGAGTATCATATAAAAGATTACCTTTTTTCTTGACAACATGTCTCTATGATCTTAGTGCTTTAAGAGCCCAGGCAATGATAAAAAATCCAACACCAGTAATAATAGGAGGAAGCATAGGTTTAGGAGCATAAAAACCGCCAATATAGATCATAACAATACCTAATAAAAATATGGCGATAGATGAAACGGTTAATACTTTGTTCTTATTCATAACGTTGTTTTTAGGATATTCAATTTATGGAGTGCTATTGTCCTTATTCCATTTTTTCCAATTCGGAGCTTCCTTTCTCCATAATGGTCGGGCTTCTGTATCTAGGTCATGATTTGGAAAGAGTACATACCAAGTAGTGGCGGCATATCTATCTGTTCCACCACCAACAACACTATCTTTGTGATAATCGGTCATAAAAGCTGTCGAATACCCGTTAGTTCCAGCAATTTTGGTCCATTGATTTTCTGTTCGAAATCTAATTTTTATCGAATCTCCATCAATTCGTGGTGCCTGGCCCACAATAGTTTTTATTTGGGCAAAAACTTCACCTTGAAAAATGGTTAGAAATTCGGCTTCTGCAACGTGTTCTACTCGATTACCTCCCCAACCAACTCTAACAGGATACCCAAGTCTTACCGCATCTATTAGCCTTGATTTATCTCCAAACTTTACACTTCCATCCGCTTCATTTTGAAAAACTTTTTGCCATCCGGCAACCGAATTATTGGATGATTGACAAGAAATGAAGAGAAAAATTGCTAAAAGCATAAGTCGTTTCATAATTAGGTCATTAGTCTATCATTATACAAGATTCGTAATTAGATAATTAATATGATTAAAATTATTTTTTCATTGGGATAGGAGGTGGACCATCTGGAACAATTGCTTTATATACAGTATCTCCCTTACGTTCTTTATATTCTGCTTTTACTTTCGCTACAAGCTTTGGATTTTCGAACAGATCAACCATTGTCATTGCCATAGCGTTTGAAGCATATAGCATTCCTTTATGACCAATACTCATGCCCCCACAGGCAACTACGGCCCATGAATGCCAAGGTGTATCCTTAGGAGCGGTCGTAACGGTGAGGTTTATATTTGCCACATTCCAACTTACATCTCCAACATCTGTAGAACCACCGCCTGGATGCTCTTTAGTGGCTTCTAGAGGATTGATGGCAGTATCCATCCCCACTTGTTTTTTATTAGTAACCTCTTGTATTTTCTTTCCAAAAGCTATTTCTTCTGGCGTATAGTTTATTGAGCCTAGAATCTCTAAATTCTTTTGCATGATCTCCCCACCCGCGCGATTCACTAAAACTTCGTAAATCCCAGAAATGAGCGAAACTTTATAATCTACATTCGCTAAAATAGCCGCGCCTTCAGCCATTTTTTGAACACGCTCATATACGGGCATCATACCTTCACGTTTGGTATCCCGTACGCGCATCCACAAACGGGAGTAATCAGGCACCACGTTTACAACTTGCCCGCCATCTTGTATATGATAATGCATACGCACTGTTGGTTTTACATGCTCGCGGTAGTAATTTACACCTTGCGTATATAATTCTAAAGCATCAGAAGCACTTCTTCCATTCCAAGGATCGGCTGATGCATGAGCCGCTTGACCAAAAAATTCTATTTTAAAATCTACCAAGGCCAAAGAGCTTTGCACATCGGCTTTGGTTGAAGCCGACGGATGCCAGCTAATGTTCACATCAACATCATCCCATATTCCTTCGCGAACCATCCATATTTTACCAAAGAATTTTTCCTCTGAAGGTGTTCCCATAAACTTGATAGTTCCTTTTAATTTACCTTTCTCTATTAGTTCTTTTACTGCAATTGCAGCACCTAAACTTCCTGTTCCGAATAAATTATGACCACATCCATGACCTCCAGCTCCCTCTTTAAGTGCTTCTTTAGTTGGCTGCGCTTTTTGAGAAATACCAGGTAAGGCATCAAACTCGCCTAAAACACTGATGACCGGTTTGCCTGAACCATAGGTGGCAACAAATGCTGTGGGCATACCAGCAACTCCACGTTCTACTGTAAATCCGTTTTTCTCGGCATAACTTGCCAGGATTGCAGAGGAATTGTATTCTTCGAAAGCCGTCTCGGCACTTGCCCAAATCTTGTCAGAGATTTTGATCAATTCAGCCTTATGCTTATTCGTTGAAGCAAGAATAGCAGCTTTGTTCTTAGAAATTTTTCTTTTTTGGGCAGTTGTCGATAAGCCGACAAGTAAACATATCGTTAGTAACACATATTGAATTCTCATAAGGTTTAGTATTTGAATTAGTTGAGACTAAAATTACGAATTTAAACCGAATATGCGGTAACTTGATTAGACTGGAGAATTACCAATCTATTTTTATCAGGTTAAAAATTATAGGTTAGAACTACTTAAAATTGCAATGCTTATTTGTTTTAGGCAAAGGTCACTCACCAAGGAATTGTTATTTTAGTGCTTGTCGTAGAAGAGAAATCGGGTGTTCTGCAATTCGGTTGGTACCGTCAAATACCTGATGACGACAACTTGTTCCTGCGGCAGCTATCTGCACAGATGAAGCCAATTTGCGCACCTTTGGGAATAGCGTATCTTCACCGACTTGCATGCTTACCTTATAATGTTCTTTTTCATATCCGAAAGAACCTGCCATTCCACAACACCCCGTGTTTAAAATACTTACCGAATAATTTTTAGGGAGATTCAATATATAGAAGGTTGGTTCGGTACTACTCAACGCTTTTTGATGGCAATGGCCATGGATTTTTACCGTCATCGAACGATTCGTAAAATTGGTTTGATCAATCTTTCCTTTCACCGACTCCTTTTTGATGAACTCTTCAATGGTAAAGGTATGCTTCGCTATTTTTTTTGCAGTTTCTTGATCATCGGCCAAACGAATGTATTCGTCTCTAAAAGATAGAATGGCAGAAGGTTCGATCCCGATTAAGGGAATTTCTTCAGAAACTAAGGATGAGAAAATTTCAATATTCGTATTGGCTATTGTTTTTGCTTCATCTAAAAAGCCCTTCGATAAATGACTTCTACCACTTTCTTTATGATCAATAATCATAACGTTGTACCCAAGTTTTGTAAGTAATTCTATGGTATCAATTCCAATTTGAACATCATAGAAATTAGTAAACTCATCAACAAATAAATATAGATCTCCATGGTTCGTGATCGTCTTTTCAAGTCGAGATTTATGTTGAACATACCATTTTCTAAGGGTTTTCTTGGCCAATTTAGGAACACTTCGTTGTTTTGCAATACCGAAAATAGATTTAGATACCGAAGTGCTTAATACTGCATTGGCTAATGAGGGAAAGAGGCTTCCCAGTTTATTATACTTTACATTATTTGCGAACATTTTCGTTCGAAAAGAGGGCGGGTTTGATTTCTGATATTGATACAAAAATTCGGCCTTAAAGCTTGCCACATCGACATTACTCGGGCATTCACCAGCACAAGCTTTACAGCTTAAGCAAAGATCAAAAACTTCTTTAAGTTCGGCATGATCGAATTTGTTTTCCTTGTCGGAAGTCGTTAAAAATTCACGTAGTGTATTCGCTCTTGCTCTTGTGGTGTCTTTTTCGTCTCGCGTAGCCCTATAACTTGGGCACATAGAACCTCCTGCATTAGGCAATTTTCGACAATCTCCAGAACCGTTACATTTTTCTGAAGCTCGCAAAATTCCTAAAGAATCAGAAAAATCTAATATGGTGTCGATACTTGGCTCTTGTCGGTTAATTTCATAGCGCAATGATGCATCCATAGGATAGGCATCCACAATTTTTCCTTTATTAAAGATTGTATTCGGATCAAAAGCATTTTTAATTCGTTTTAATAATTGATAATTTCGATCTCCAATCATTAAGGGTAAAAACTCGCCACGAACAATACCATCACCATGTTCGCCACTAAAAGATCCTTTATACTTCTTAACTAATTTGGCTGTTTCAGTCGTGATTTTACGAAAGAGTTCTACATCTCCACTTTTTTTCAGGTCTAAAATAGGGCGGAGGTGTATCTCACCTGCACCAGCGTGAGCATAATACACTGCCTTTTGCCCAAAATTATCCATCATTTGAGTGAATTCTGCAATGTAATTAGGTAAATCTTGTAAATCAACGGCGGTATCTTCTATGCAAGCAACTGCCTTGGCGTCACCAACAATATTACCTAATAACCCTAAACCTGCTTTTCTTAACTCCAATGCTTTGTTAATCTCATCGCCATTAAGTTTGGGATGTGCATAACCAGCATTGAGTTGTCGTAAATTTTCGATTAGGCGATCCGCTTTTTCTGTGGTTTCTTCAATGGAATGACTTGCTACTTCTAGTAACAAAATAGCTTCTGGATCACCGTTTACAAAGAATCGATTTTTTTGTTGTTCTCTATTATTTTTCGTGCAATCTAGGATGGTTTTATCCATTAGTTCACAGGTGTACAAATCATGTTGCATTGCAATCAACACGGCCTCCAGACTTTCTTGAACACTATTGAAATGCGAAGCAACGATTATTTTATGAGCCGGGGGTAATTCATCTAGCTGCAATGTAATGGCGGTTGTAAATGCCAATGTACCTTCACTACCACATAATAATTGCGCGACATTTATATTTGTTGAAGTATCAGAAAAAACAGCACTATCTAAGAGTAAATCTAAGGCATATCCTGTATTTCGACGATGAATATTTTTCTTCGGAAATTGTTCTTGTATTTCTTTTTGTGCTTCGGGAATTGAAAGTTCAGAATAAATAGTTTTATAAATAGTTCCTTCTAAACCTTGACTCAATCGTTTTTGCTTGAACTCTTCCGCGGAAAGCGCCGAGAAAACAGCATCAGAACCATCTGATAAAATCGTTTTTAAAGAGCGTACTTTATCTCGTGTAACACCGTATTTAATCGAAGTAGTCCCTGATGAGTTGTTACCTACCATGCCACCGATCATACAACGATTACTCGTTGAGGTATTTGGCCCGAAAAATAAACCATACGGTTTTAAAAATACATTTAATTCATCTCTAATAATACCAGGTTCAACGGTAATAGTTTTATTTTTTTCATCGAAGCCAATAATCTTAGTAAAATACTTAGACACATCAACAACAATTCCTTCACCTACACATTGTCCTGCTAAAGAAGTGCCAGCTGCTCTTGGAATTAGCGTAATAGTGTTCAGGTTGGCAAAAGAAATCAATTTCTTGATGTCATCAGTATTTTTAGGAAAGGCAACTGCTAATGGTATTTTGCGATAAACAGAGGCGTCTGTTGCATAAATAGTTTTATGCAAATCATCAAAAAAAAGCTCTCCATTCAATTCTTTGGAAAGCTGTACTAGTGTATTTTTAGTAACTACTTGTTGCATATTAACTTATCTGTTCTCCATTTTTAATAGCACCATTCGCTTTCAACAATACAATTTTGCCTACCGAATTCGCGACCCCTAGCACCAAGCATTCACTCATAAAATTTGCAATCTGCTTGGATTTAAAATTTACAATTGCAGTTACCTGGCGATTTAACAGTTCACTTTTCGAGTAAATATCAGTTATTTGGGCACTAGAATTTTTGATACCCAAGTCCCCGAAATCAATTTTAAGTTGATATGCAGGCTTACGAGCTTTTGGAAAATCAGACACTTCGATGATCGTACCAATACGAATATCGACTTTTGTAAAGTCTTCAAAGGAGATAGTTTTGCTCATTAACCAAACATTTTTTTAACTACCCAAGCCGGGCCAATCAGTAAAAACTGGATATCTTTTAAAAAAGAAGGTTTTGCCCCTTCAATCTTATGGCCATAAAATTGACCAATCCAAGCTAACACAAAAATGACAATCGATGTATAAAGCAATGGCAAGTACTGTCCTAAATAGTAATTACCCACAAGACATAAAGCCGAAAAAATAAGCATCTTTATAAACATCGAAAATGACAATCGTAGATAAAATAGTAAATATAGGATAAGCATTACCGACGCCCAATTTACAATCATAGGGTTTTCAATACCTAATAATTGTTGAAGAGAACTAGATGGAATAGACATTATAACCCCGACAAGGCTAAAAAAAATAGCAGGTACGCAAATGTAATGGATCGATATGTTTGTTTCATTTTGGTGACTGACGGCGTATTCTTCAAACCATTGTTGTAGTGTTCTCATTTATGTTAATTGTAGTTAATTTGGCGTTTAAAAATACAATTTTTTTATATCTTTAATGTATCACTAGAAAGATATTACATGGCAAGAACAGCTTCGAATATGATTCCTTTGGGTACAATTGCCCCCGGATTTACTTTATATGATACTGTTTCAGGTGATGAACTTTCATTATTTGAGTTGCGGGGTGATCAAGCCACTGTGATTTTTTTTATTTGTAATCATTGTCCGTTTGTGGTCCATGTAAACGAAGAATTGGTCGCAATTGCCAATGATTATGCTGGTAAGAATGTGAAGTGTATTGCAATTTCATCTAATGATGTAAAGAACTATCCCGATGATGCGCCCTATTTAATGCGAAAGAAAGCAGAACAATTAGCGTACCCTTTTCCGTATTTATATGATGAATCTCAAGAAGTTGCATTGAGTTATGATGCAGCTTGCACGCCAGATATTTATATGTTTGATAAGAATTTAAGGTTGACTTATCGCGGTCAACTAGATGATTCTCGACCTGGAAATGGAATTCCAGTTACGGGCAAAGATTTAAGACATGCATTAGATTGTCTTATCCAAGGCAAAGAGAATGGGGAAGTTCAAAAACCAAGTATAGGTTGTAATATTAAATGGAAAGTATAATTGATTACGTTTTTGTGGTGATTGGTCGTATATTTAAATTATCTAAATGGAAGAATTAAAATTACATAGTAAAGGTTTCGAAGCACATTTAAGAGCTATTGAGGATACGTTTAATGCCATTAAGATCAATATTAAAAGTAATTCTAACCTGACTTCTTCCGAAAAAGAAGTTGAACTTTCTAAAGCGAAATAATTGTTTTTAGAGCAAAAAAAACAGGGACTCAATAAGTTGTATTAGAATGTGTCGTAATTTGCTAAACCCATCCTTTTCTTAGCATGAGATTCTCAATATGGGCATAATGATGTTGAGAGTGCCAAGCATAAATACCAATATTTGTATCTAACCTTACATTGGCATTTGTTTCTGGATGAATAAAATATTGGGTTAAATCTTCTTTTGGAACCCCTCTAAGAAAATACACTAATTTTGCATGCGTAGATGCCAATGCATTTAAGGAAAGTGCTATAGGTGCCATTTTACTGTCGTGTAGTTCAGCCCAATCTTGTTCAAAATAAGCTTTTATAACTGGGTTTTTCTCTGTCAACGTCCATTTAAAACGAATATAACTGTGATGATGGCTATCTGCTAAATGATGAATTACTTGTCTTACAGTCCAACCATCTTTTCTATAAGGGGTGTTTAACTGCTCTTCATTTAAATCTAAGACTAGCGCTTTCAGCTTTTCTGGGAACTCTTCTAAGATGGTTATCCAAGTTTTGATCTGATCTTCAGAAATAGTATCAGGAACATTAGGTTGACCAATAGGATATTTAAGTTGTTCTAGTGTTGGGACTTTCAATTCAATTTTTTTAATAACGGATGATACCTAAGGTTGCGACCTTTCCTGCAGCTAAATTCCAAGACTTAGCTTTTACTAAGGCTCCTTTATCGTCATAAACAAAAAATTGAGCAGTGTTGGGACCCACTAAACCTTGATTAAGTGCTTTAAAATCAATTCTATTATAACCTTTTTGAAGCGGAATCGTAATGAAGGCTGACAAGCCTTTTAAGGTAGTGTTGGCATCAACAACTTTTTCATTTAAATAAATTCGCACACGATCCCCGTCCACTAAACCATGGTCTCTAAACTCAATTTTCACGAATTTTGTTGAACTTTCTATGGTGCCTAAAGCAGCATTACTCTCTAATTTGGGATTACTTGTGTCTTTCCCATTAAAATTACGTTGTACATAAACATCCGAGTCTACTTTACGAGGAGACATAAAACTAGGTTGCTTTGAGGATGAACTACTTCCTAAATTTAAATAATAACTCAGAGGCTTTAAAACTGGAGCTTTCTTTTTGTTAAGATCAAATAAAGGATTTATTTTAGTAGGAATGGCAATTGTTATACCATCGGCTTTCTTCCTAGAATCTAACAAGGATTTTGTCGTTGATTTCTTTTTTATCGTATCGTTTTGCGCATATGTGTCATGAAACGAACATATAAATCCTACAACAATTAAGAGTAGCGTTACCTTATTTTTAGTATTTGATGTATTCATAGTAATAATTGAAGCCTCAACTATAATATGCATCAAATATAATGCCTTAATTGGACTTTTCGGCTTCTTTGTTTTCTAATTTTGCAATTCTCTCTTTGAGACGTCTACTTCCCGAATTAAATTTTAGCGCCTTTTTGTAATTAGTCAACGCATTGACCGTATCCTTACTATTTAAATACGTTCTTCCAAGTCTAACATAGGCGTCAGAAGTATTCGGGTGAATTTTTGCATTCATTTTAAAAATTTTCATTGCAATATCTAAGCTGTCATTTTCTAAGTACTTTCGACCTCTTCTGTCGAAATACCAAAAATCTAACAATGGACTCGTAGAGTCTTTCGCCTTAATGGCCAAGTAACCTTCTAGTGCTTTTTCGAACTCATGATTTTCTAGGTATTCGTTCGGTGTTTTTTGGGAATTCTCAAGCTTTTTATGAATAAATTCGATACTGTCTTTTGCGTCTTTCGGAAGGAATACTAAATATAAATTTTGATCATCCGGGTTTGTAAGAAACTGAATTTTTGCGTTCATTTCTTTCACATAAAATGTATCCTCATTTAATTTGGAAGGCGCAATTTCATTTGCCCCGCGCCAATTAATTAATAGTTTGTTGTCTTTAGAATGTACTTTCACCACTTCATCAGCGGTATACAAATAACGCCCTTCTACTTTGCTTAAGAATTCAGGATCGTTAGAATTAGAAGTGCAACTCAATGCCGTTAAGAGAAAAACAACAATAAAAATATTGAGAAAACGCGTATTTTTCATGGTATGATTGATTTGATACTTTTAAGACGAAAAAACCCTAAAAAAGTAACACAAAAATTTGAAAACTTGAATAATTAGTATCAATTATTATTTTTGAATCCATCTCCAAAACGGTAACTGAGCACAATACCATGCGTGCTTGTCAATAAAGAATTACCCATTGCTTGATTATAACTGTATATAAATCTAAGGTTTTTTAAGGCATAAAGACCGATAAGTGCATTTACCGTTGAGGTCGTTCTGAAACCAATTCCAAATTCAATTTTGTTATTGTAAGTTATTGAGGTGTTTAAATCGGCTTGAAACGGAGCACCTTGTTCATATTTGATTAAAATACTGGGTTTAACTAACACCTTTTGAAATGGGGTTGTGAAGAAACGATATCCAGTATACGCATAATATGTATTTTTAAGTTGAATCTGTTCATTGTTGCTGAGACGGCTTCCTAATAAATTAGGTGAGGAAATACCAATGTAAAATTGTTCCTTATTCCATAAAAATCCAGCGCCTATTGTCGGAATTACTGCCTGTATATTCTGATTGAAATTTTCATCATCATCAATACCTAACTCCAATAAATTATCATTGTAGAATTGCATACCAGCTGTAATACCAAAAGAAATAACATTTTCGGTAAATACTTCCCATGCGGGTCTATCTTTTTTAAGGTCAAAATGTATTTTGTAAGAATATGCACCATATACACTCGTAATCGAAGTAACGCCTATTTGGTCTCTTAAAACGCCACCACCAAGACCAATTTTATCGGAATTCAATGGAGCATTTGCAGAAAATACAAAACTACGTGGGCTTCCATCAAATTGATTTACGATTCCGTTTGTACTCATTGTTATTTCTGCAGAATTTTCAAATCCAGCGTAAGCGGAATTAATAATAAACGGATTGAAATTATATTCAGAGAAACTAGGAGTCTGCTGGGAATTTATATCAGTTGAGTACAGGCCAAAAAAGATTAGTAACACTAGTATTATGGGGTAATTTCTCATGAACTTTTATCGTTTAAGTGCTATAAAACCTTTCAGCTTTTTTAAATTGTGACTACCTTGAATTTCAATATTGAAAAAGTAAGTGCCAGAAGGAAGTTCACCTGCACCTAAACCTGTTAATTTGTTTGCAGTTCCATCAAACACTCTTGACGTATTGTTATACCCAACGATTTCAAAAACAACATTACCCCAACGATTATAAATGATTACCCTATTATTTGGATAATTTTCTATATTGGCAATTTTCCAAGTATCTCTAACACCATCTCCATTTGGAGAAAATCCGTACTTAGTGTCATCTTCTGGTATGATTTCTTCTTCTACAGTAAAACTCTCATTTGTACATCCAGTTGCAGGTCCAGTGGCATTGTAAGGAGTGATAGTTATATTTACCACATCGTCATTATCGAAATCGACAGGAGGATTGTAACTATTGCTATTTCCATTATCGAAATCGGTGATATTGTTGTTTCCACTTGTTGAGTTGATTGAAAT
>CANLUS010000008.1 GCA_947494325.1 uncultured Flavobacteriaceae bacterium | reverse complement strand
CCTACATACCCCAATAACGGGGTGCAAATGTACAACACATTTATCCATTCAACAAAAGAAATTTTAGATTTTTTTTAAGTTTTTTTGATGCAGTTTTTAACAATCTTATAATCAGTCATTAAAAAACTAAAAAAGCACTAATGAAAACAATCGCAAATATAGCAGCGATTATGCACTTCCATCTGTTGAAAGTTTAAAGGCACAGCACCTGATTCGCATTAATTAATTTGTTAATAACTGATCTTTAAATACTTGGAGCCTTTCCGTAAAGGATACCAACGGAAGTTTTAATATTTCATTCGATTTAGCAAGATCAAAACCCGTTACAGCTGGTCGCATTGCTTTTTGATTTAATTCTTTCGTAGAAATCCGTTTTATATAGGATATATCCAAATTAAAAACACGCGCAACCTCTAAGGCTATTTCATATATACTTAATAACTCACAACTAGAAACATTAAAAATACCATGCACTCTTTCACGCACTGAAGATACACATGCACCTGCTAAATCATCCACTAAAGTGGGCATTCTATATTGATCATCAATAATGGTTACAGTTTTCTTACACTCGATAGCATCTTTTAACCATAATACTAAATTACTTTTATTCATATTATCTACCATTCCATAAACCAAAATGGTTCGAATAATAGCGTACTTCAACGTACTTCTTTCAATAATTTGTTCAGATTTTAACTTTGATAATCCATAATAATTTAAGGGATTCGGTTCGTCATCTTCTTTATAAGGCCCATTTTTTCCATCAAAAATAAAATCAGTTGATATATGTAGTAAATAACTATTATGAGTCTCACATAAATTCACCAACTCTTGAACTAATTTTACATTTATAGCGTCACAAGCTTCTTTTTTATCTTCACATTCATCTACATTCGTCATCGCAGCAGCATTAATCACAACTTCGGGCTTCACCTCATTCATAATCTTAGATACCTTATCAAAATCTGTCAAATCTACGTCTATATACCTATATCTTTCTGTATTGGAGTTTCGATTCAACCCTTTTGCTAAAACAACTACATCATACTCTTTATTAGTACTATATAAATTCACCAATTTTTGTCCAAGCAACCCATTGGCTCCTGTAATAATAATTGTTTGCCTCATTAAAATAATTTATTCAATTTTCGAATTTGCTCGGCGTTACCCAACACAATTAACTTAGAATTTGGTATCAATCTGGTATCAGCATCCGGATTAACAACATAATGATTATCTGGTGTTTTGAACCCTATAACGGTACAACCAGTTTTATGCCTTAAATCTAAATCACGAATGGATTTTGCTAAAAACTCTTTGGGTAACTCCTCTACTACAATCTCTTCAAGGTTCATCGAATTATCTGAATCTACAGATAGCATGTCTACAAATTCGACAATATCAGGTGTCACCAATAAAGAAGCCATGTGGTCACCTCCTAGTTTATCTGGCATAATCACATTGTTGGCACCTGCAATTCTTAATTTATTGTCTGATGAATCGTTTGAGGCTCTACTAACAATGGTTAATTCTTTATTCAACTGTCGTGCCGACAAGACAACGTACAAATTATCAGCATCTGAAGGCAACGCTGTTATTAAGTTCGCTGCATTTTGAATACCCGCCTTTATTAAAATCTCATCACTGGTTGCATCACCTTTTATATAGATTAAATTTCCTTCTTCTAACTCTAGTATTCGATCCTCATTATTTTCTATAATTACAATGGCTTTATTAAACTTCTTCAGTTTGGCAACTGCCTGTTTGCCATTTCTACCGTAGCCACAAACAATTGAATGTTGGCTCAATTTTTCAATTTTTTTTTGCACCTTTTTAAATTTAAGTTTTTTTAACAGTTCGCCACTTGCTATATATTGTGTTATAATTGAGGCTACATACCCCAATGTCGTTACACTCATCAAAATAAGAAAAATAGTAAACAATCGTTCCTCTTGACTTAATGGATGTACTTCACCAAAACCAACAGTTGTAATCGTTATAACCGTCATGTATAAGGCATTGATAAATGTATCGTCCGAAAAATACATATAGCCGAATACGCCAATTGCCAAAACGAACATTAGCAATAACAAAGCTCTATACAATTTTGATTGAAAAACGTTCATATAATTATAAGTCAAAAACCGAATTTCTTTTGGTATAAATCATATCCTTTAGTTTAAACACAAAAGCAAGTGTTAAATAAATAGCGAACCAAAATCCCACCGTAAAAAAAGTAACGTAAATAAAAAACAAGCGAACATTTGTAACTCGCATACCTAATCTATCAGCTAACCTAGAGGAAACATAAAAACCTCTTTTCTCGAAATAATGTCGTAACGCGTTTATCATTAGTAACAACTAAAAAATTCAACGCAATTTAATTATTTATTATACAATACTTAATAGGTTATACATAATTTATTCTTTCAATTATTTACCTTTGTAGTTTGCAATTTTTTCAAGCAAACGAATGGCTAGACAACAAGAATATATAGAAGTACAGGGCGCACGGGTGCATAACCTCAAGGATATTGATGTAAAAATCCCGCGCGATCAACTAGTTGTGATTACAGGTTTAAGTGGCAGTGGTAAATCTTCACTAGCATTTGATACTATATATGCAGAAGGTCAACGTCGGTATGTAGAAACATTTTCGGCATATGCCCGACAGTTCTTAGGAAGCCTAGAACGACCAGACGTCGATAAAATAGATGGCCTCTCACCAGTAATTGCTATTGAGCAAAAAACAACAAGTAAGAATCCTCGATCTACCGTGGGTACCATTACCGAAATATATGATTTTTTACGCTTGCTCTTTGCAAGAGCTGCGGATGCCTACTCATATAATACGAATGAGAAAATGGTGAGTTATTCTGACGAGCAAATAAAAGATTTAATCTTAAAAGATTTTGATCAGAAAAAAATTATCGTTTTAGCGCCGGTAATAAAATCTAGAAAAGGGCATTATAGGGAATTATTTGAGCAAATCTCGAAACAAGGTTTTGTACGTGTACGTGTTGATGGAGAAATTAAAGAAATTGAAAAAGGAATGCGTCTTGATCGATACAAAACGCATGATATTGAAATTGTTATTGATAGGTTTCAAGTGAATTCAACTTATGAAAAACGATTGAATGAAACTATCAAAACAGCAATGTATCATGGCGAAGATGTATTATTAGTTATAAATCCTGATGAAAACAAGCCTCGTTATTTCAGCAGAAACTTGATGTGTCCAACATCTGGAATTTCATACCCTATGCCAGAACCTAATTCGTTCTCTTTCAATTCGCCGAAAGGAGCATGTCAACATTGTAATGGTCTTGGCAGAATTAATGAAGTAAATACAGACAAAATCATTCCAGATACTTCAAATACGATTTTAAATGGTGGAATTGCACCATTAGGAGAACATAAGAGCTCTTGGATGTTTAAGCAACTAGAATTAATTGCTGAGCGATTCAAGTTTACCCTCGCAACGCCCATTTCTAAGATCCCCAAAGATGCATTGGATGTAATTTTGTATGGTGGAAATGAAAAGTTTAATGTAGTTTCAAAAAACGCAGGAGTAACACGAAATTATGAAATTGATTTTGAAGGTATTATAAGTTTTATTTCAAATCAATTTAAAGAATCTAATTCTACTTCAATCAAGCGTTGGGCAAAAGAATATATGGATGAGAAAGTCTGTTCAGAATGTAACGGCTCTCGACTACGAAAAGAAGCACTCTACTTTAAAATACAAGGAAAAAATATAGCGGATCTTGTAGATATGGATATCATCCAATTAGCAGAATGGTTTAAAGAATCAAAACTAAAACTGACTGAAAAACAGCAAAAAATAGCTACTGAAATTTTAAAAGAAATCGAAACGAGAATTCAATTTTTATTGAATGTTGGTTTAGATTATTTAACCCTCAATAGAAGTTCGAAGACATTGTCTGGTGGAGAAGCGCAACGCATCCGTTTGGCAACTCAAATCGGTTCACAATTAGTAGGTGTTCTTTATATTTTAGATGAACCAAGTATTGGCTTGCATCAACGTGACAATGAAAAATTAATCGATTCTCTTCAAAAATTACGAGATATTGGTAACTCTGTATTAGTTGTAGAGCATGACAAGGATATGATTGAGAAAGCTGATTGTATTATTGATATTGGTCCGAGAGCTGGTAGACATGGAGGAGAAATTATCAGCAACGGAACCGCAAAAGAGTTACTCGCAACAAATACCCTTACTGCCAGTTATCTGAATGGAACAAAAGAAATTGAGGTTCCGAAGGAACGGCGAAAGGGTAATGGAAAGCAGATCCTTCTGAAAGGTGCAACTGGAAATAATTTAAAAAATGTCTCGGTTACATTTCCGTTAGGAAAAATGATTTGCGTAACAGGTGTTTCTGGTAGCGGAAAATCAACATTAATTAACGAAACACTTTATCCAATAATAAACCAACACATTTATAAAGCTGTTAAGAAACCTATGCCCTATTCTTCTATAAAAGGACTAGAGCATATTGATAAAATTATTGATATAAATCAATCACCTATTGGGAGAACACCTCGTTCAAACCCTGCAACTTATACTGGTGTATTTAGTGAAATTAGAGCTTTGTTTACAAAGACTCCAGAGGCAATGATTAGAGGTTATAAACCTGGAAGGTTTTCATTTAATGTAAAAGAAGGAAGGTGCCCAACTTGCGAAGGTGGCGGAGTGCGAGTTATTGAAATGAACTTTTTACCAGATGTGTATGTAGAATGTGAAACTTGCCAAGGAAAACGATTTAATAGGGAAACACTCGAAATTAGGTATAAGGGAAAGTCGATCTCCGACGTTCTGAATATGACGATTAACGAGAGCGTTCCTTTTTTCGAAAATGTACCCAAAATATATCGTAAACTAAAAACGATTCAAGATGTTGGATTAGGGTATATTACACTAGGTCAACAATCTACTACCCTCTCAGGTGGAGAAGCGCAGCGTATAAAATTAGCTACTGAACTATCAAAAAAAGATACTGGAAATACCTTTTATATTCTAGACGAGCCTACTACAGGATTGCATTTTGAAGATATTAGAGTTTTAATGGACGTTTTAAATAAACTTACAAATAAGGGAAATACAGTACTGATTATTGAACATAACCTCGACGTGATCAAACTAACTGATCATATTATTGATATTGGTCCAGAAGGTGGAAAGAATGGTGGTACCGTTTTATGTTCGGGATTACCTGAGGATATTATAAAGAACAAAAATAGTTATACAGCTAAATTCTTAAAAAAAGAACTAATTTAGTTGTTTGAATACAAATAAAATAGAAAAATGACGAACGATACAAATCAAAGTGAAGAAAGAAAAATCATAGAAAAACTTCAACAAAAAACTTGGAATGAAATAAAAACTAATGATTCTTGGGCAATATTCAAGATTAT
The DNA here is from genome assembly GCA_947494325.1 of uncultured Flavobacteriaceae bacterium. GTDB lineage: Bacteria > Bacteroidota > Bacteroidia > Flavobacteriales > Flavobacteriaceae > Aureibaculum. Next base: position 123,965 of record CANLUS010000008.1, on the reverse strand, counting down.
GTCTGAATTTGTTGATGGCTATGAAAAATTAAGTAAAATTGGGCCTTGCGTATCCATTTTTGGATCTGCGCGCACGAGCCCAGACCACGAATATTATAAGTTAGCAGAAGAAGTTGCCTATAAATTAACTCAAAGCGGTTTTGGTGTAATTACAGGTGGTGGACCAGGTATTATGGAAGCCGGAAATAAAGGAGCAAATCGCGGTAAAGGAACATCGGTTGGATTGAATATTGAACTTCCTTTCGAGCAGCATGATAATCCATGGATCGACCGCGATAAAAACTTAGAATTTGACTATTTCTTCGTCCGCAAAGTAATGTTTGTAAAGTATTCTCAAGGTTTTGTAGTAATGCCAGGTGGTTTCGGCACACTCGATGAACTTTTTGAAGCTATGACATTAATTCAAACCAAAAAAATCGGTCGCTTTCCAATTATTCTAGTTGGTCGAGAATTTTGGAGTGGTTTATTGGATTGGGTTGAGCAGACACTTATTAAAAAATATGGGAATGTAAGCCCCGGTGATCTAAAGTTATTTAGAGTAGTCGATACAGCAGATGAAGCTGTTGAACATTTTAATAAATTCTATTCTAAGTATAGCTTAAAACCAAATTTCTAAATTTCTTTTTTACATTTATTCGAAAATTTAATGAGCGAATAGTTTTAGATATAGACGCAACTAATTGGAGTCTTCGAATCTATCATGTACATAGTAATCAATTCGAACATTCCCAGCCTATAAAATTTACAAGAGTATATTGATTAGATTAAAATTCATATTATTTTTCTTTTTATGTTGTAGCGCTGGGTTAAAAGCTCAAAATAACACGATAAAAATAAATGCTTCTTTTGATTTTGAAACTTCAACTTTTCAAATATTGCAGCATACTACTTTTATCAATAAAAGTAAACAGAACTTAGATACCATATACTTTCATAATTGGGCGAATAGCTTTAGAAATAGGCGCTCACCTTTATCAAGAAGACTCATTGAAGATTATGATAAGAGTCTTTATTTTTCTAGTCGTAAAAATCGAGGTAGATCAGCTATAAGAGCTATTTCAGAAAATTATCAATTTTTAAAATGGGATGTATCTAGCGATGATCCCGATATTCTTAGAGTTATATTAAACAAATCTTTAAAACCGAAAGACTCTACCGTAATTAGTGCAACTTATAGTATTAAAATTCCTCAAGACAAGTTCACCAAATATGGTAAGAATGGCACCAACTATAATCTAAGATATTGGCATTTGGTGCCAGCCGTTTTTGATACGAAATGGAATACAATGAATAATTTAAATATGGATGATTTTTATATGAGTCCGACAAATTATGATATTGAGTTAAAATTACCCGAAGGTGTTTCATTAAACAGTGATTTAAATTCTCAAAAGATCTTAGATGCACCTTTTACGGTTCATAAATTGACTGGTGAAAATAGAGTAGATATTGAATTAAGTATTAGCTTCTTTAATGATTTTAATATCTTAAAAACGGATTCATTAGAAGTCATCTCCAACTTAAATGGTACTACTCTCAACAAACAGGTAAAAACAGATGTTGTGAATAGACAACTGGCATTTATCCATAAACATTTGGGTCCTTATCCACACGAAAAAATATTAATAAATAAAATATCCTATAATAAAAATCCCATTTATGGTTTAAATCAACTACCTAAAATATTCAACCCTTTTTCGGGAGTATTTGAATGGGATATAAAAATGTTTAAAGTACTTACCAAGAAATATATTGAGAACACCTTAGTTGTGAACAGAAGACATGATTATTGGTTGGTCGATGGTTTACAGACCTATTTATTAATGCAATATGTGGAGAAATTTTATCCAGAAATTAAAGCCATGGGTAATATCTCAAAAATTTGGGGAGTTCGCAGTTTTAATATCGCGAAACTCGATTTTAATGGTAAATATCCTTTTGTGTATCAATTTGCGGCACGTAAAAATTTAGATCAATCACTGAGTACAAGGGCCGATTCGTTATCAAATTTTAATAGAAAAATAGTAAATAAATATAAGGCAGGGTTAGGACTTCGCTATTTAGATGAATACTTACAAGATAGTATCATTCCAAAAAGTATAATAGAGTTTTATAAAAGAAATAAATTAAAAGAAACGAATAGTCGTGTCTTTCAATCCATCGTTGCAAATAAAACAAACAAAGACCTAAATTGGTTTTTCAAGGACTATATCCAATCAAAAAAGAAAATAGATTACACAATAAGTAAGGTTAAAAAAACCAAAGATTCTGTAACTGTTTTCATAAAAAATAAGAGAAACTTTACGGCACCTATTGCTCTTTACGGGGTAAACAAGAAAGAGGTGAAATTTAAAAAATGGCTAACCAACATCGATACTACAGCGAGCATAACAATTCCAAAAGGAGATTATAATAAGCTTTCTTTAAATTATGAATTTTTATACCCCGAATTGAATTTACGGGACAATTGGAAAAATTTAAATGGGCTTTTTAACAAACCTATTCAATTCCGTTTTTTTAAAGATCTTGAAAATCCTTATTACAATCAAGTATTTTATAATGTCTACACAGATTATAATTTTTATGATGGCTTTTTAATTGGACCCAGATTGTATAATGAAGCAATTTTTAAAAAGAAATGGTTGTATAAAATAACACCTACGTACGGATTAAAAAGCAACAAATTCTCTGGATCATTTTCTTTATTATATGAACAGCTTCCTGAAAAAACAAGTGTTTATAGGTACCGCTTCGGAATTGGTGGCAGCACCTTTCAATATGCCCCCAACTTATCATATACTAGATTTACTCCATTTGCGACAATCTTATTCAAAAGAAAAAGTCTCAGAGATGTTGGGGGGAAGTCACTTTCGGCAAGATATGTTCTTGTTAATAGAGAAACTGCACCTGGAACCCCAACATTAGAATCCGATGCCTATAACGTTTTTAATGTACGTTTTTCATCGTCTAAACCAGACATTATTAAGGATGTTCGATATTCAACGGACCTTCAGGTTTCAAAGAATTTTGGTAAAGCTGCTCTTGATTTTCGATATCGTAAACTTACTGATAAGAATCGTCAATATGACCTACGCTTCTTTGCAGGTGCTTTTCTATACAATAACACCAAAAATTCGGGCAATTTTTTCAGCTTTTCATTAGATCGTCCATCTGACTATCTTTTCGATTACAATTATTTAGGTAGATCTGAAGAAGCTGGATTTTTAAGTCAGCAGATTATCATTTCGGAGGGTGGATTTAAATCACAATTTGAAAATAGATTTGCCAATCAATGGATGATTAGTGCAAATGGGAGTGTAAGTATTTGGCGTTGGATCGAAGCGTATGCAGACGCCGGATATTACAAAAGTCGAAATCAAGAGGTTCAATTTAAATATGACACAGGCATTCGTCTAAATTTAGTACATAATATTTTTGAAGTGTACTTTCCTTTACAATCTAGTTTAGGTCTTGAACCTTCCCTTAATAACTATGATCAAAAAATCCGTTTTGTATTAACATTAGATCCTGGAGCAATTATCAATTTTGTAAAAAGAGGCTTCTTTTAGAGACTTTTACGCTGTTTTTATTAATGTTTCGGGAAAATTTCTGATTTTAATTCAAAAAAACTACCTTTGCACAACCCCAAACAACACCTATATATGTCGGAAAAACTGATCGATTCTCAACAGAAACTATCGTATGAAGATTTTAAAAGAGAAATTTTAAATGATTATAGAACTGCTGTTATTAGTAGAGAATGTAGTCTATTAGGACGCCGAGAAGTACTAACTGGTAAAGCGAAGTTTGGTATTTTTGGTGATGGAAAAGAAGTACCCCAATTGGCGTTAGCAAAAGCGTTTAGAGATGGAGATTGGAGATCTGGATATTATCGTGACCAAACTTTTATGATGGCCATTGACGAATTGACTCCAAAGCAGTTTTTTGCCGGATTATATGCACATACAGATATTGTAGCAGAACCGTATTCGGCTGGTAGACAAATGGGAGGTCATTTTTCTACACATTCGTTGAACGAAGATGGTAGTTTCAAAAATTTAATGGCGCAAAAAAATGTAAGTGCCGACATTTCTCCAACGGCAGGTCAAATGCCTAGACTACTTGGTTTAGCCCAGGCATCTAAAATTTTCAGACGTGAAGAACAATTGAAAGTCAAAACAAATTTATCAAATAATGGTAATGAAATTGCTTGGGGTACAATTGGAAATGCTAGTACTTCGGAAGGTTTGTTTTTTGAAACGATTAACGCAGCTGGTGTTCTTCAAGTACCTATGGTGATTAGCGTTTGGGATGATGAATATGGTATTTCTGTTCATGCTAAACATCAAACAACAAAGGAGAATATTTCTGAAATCTTGAAAGGATTTCAGCGTGATGAAGATAATCTAGGATATGAAATTTTCGTAGTTGAAGGGTGGGATTACTCTAAATTGATTGACGTATATAACCAAGCATCAACAATTTCACGTAAAGAGCATGTTCCAGTTTTAATTCATGTGAAAGAATTAACACAACCTCAAGGTCATTCGACTTCTGGGTCTCATGAACGCTATAAAACTCCCGAACGTTTACAATGGGAAAGAGACCATGATTGTATCGTAAAAATGCGAGAATGGATGCTTAGTATTTTTGAAAATGAAGAGGAAATCCGAGAAATCGAAAGGGCTGCAAAAAAAGAAGTAAGCTTAGCAAAAAGAGAAGCTTGGAGTGCTTATTTAGAGCCTATTCAGCATAAAAGCAAAGAACTAATTTCCTTGATTGAGCAAATTAGCGAACAAAGCAGTAACGGCGTATTTATCGCAAAATTAAAATCAGATTTAGAGGCGATTAAAGAACCTCTTAAAAAAGATATCTTGTCTACTGCAAGAAAAGTTTTGGTTTTTATAAAAGATGAGCAATTTCCTAAAAAGAGCTCGTTACAGCAGTGGATTAAGGACTACACTCAAGAAGAATATGTCAACTATAGTAGTCACCTTTACAGTGAAAACTTAACAAAAGCTACTGCGATTAAGGAAGTGTTACCAACCTACTCAGAAGAAGAAAAACTTGTAGATGCTCGCATCGTTCTTCGAGAGAATTTTGACAACATTTTGTCGAATAATGATGATGTTTTAATTTTTGGAGAAGACGCTGGTAAAATTGGTGATGTCAATCAAGGACTCGAAGGCTTACAGGATAAATATGGCGAATATAGAATAGCCGATACTGGTATTAGAGAGGCCACAATTATGGGGCAAGGTATTGGAATGGCGATGCGCGGGTTACGACCCATTGCAGAAATCCAATATCTAGATTATTTATTATACGGATTGCAAATTTTAAGTGATGACTTGGCGACTTTAAGGTATCGTACTTTTGGAAAGCAAAAAGCGCCTTTGATAGTTAGAACACGTGGACATAGATTAGAAGGTATTTGGCATTCTGGATCTCATATGGGTGCGATTATTCATTTGCTGAGAGGTATGTATATCCTTGTTCCAAGAAACATGACGAAAGCGGCAGGTTTTTATAATACATTGCTCAAAAGTGATGAACCCGCGTTAATCGTAGAAAATTTAAACGGATATCGACTTAAAGAAAAGTTACCAACTAATATGGGAGAGTTCCTAACTCCTATTGGCCTTGTTGAAACCGTAAAAGAAGGTACCGATATTACAGTAGTATCATACGGATCTACGCTGAAACTAGTAGAAGAAGCTGCAATAGAATTGGCCAAAGTGTCGATAGATATTGAAATTATTGATGCACAATGTCTGTTACCTTTTGATTTAAATCATGATACAGTAAAAAGCCTTGAAAAAACGAACAGACTTGCTATTATAGATGAAGATGTTTCTGGTGGTGCTTCGGGTTATTTACTTGACCAAATATTGAATAAACAAAAAGGATATCAGTTTTTGGATAGTCAACCTATTACAATTGCGGCAAAAGATCATAGGGCTGCTTACGGCACTGATGGAGACTATTTTTCTAAACCTTCAATTGAAGATATATTTGAGCGCATTTACGGTTTAATGCATGAAGTAAATCCTGCGAAGTACAAAAATCTTTATTAAATAAAGTGTAGTAGTCGTTATATAATTAGAAGTAATTTTTTACTTTTGACCTTTATTAAACTAAACTCTTTAAAAAATGAAATTAATTAAAGTAATAATCTCATTTCTTACCCTACTATTATTTTCATTCAGTGTTGCTGCTCAGGATAATCCGACTGAGGTTAAGGCTTCTTTAAATTCTGGAACCATTGATAGTCAATTTGATTTTTTATATAAGAAATCACCGAAATGGACGGATCCTCGAACTGGACAACGATATAAGACAGTTAAAGTCAATAACCTCTTTAAATTTAAAGAAAACGTAAGTGACTCTATTAAACTTGTAAAGGAGCAATATGCTGCCGCGAACGCAACGATTGCTAGTCAAAAAAGTGAAATAGAAACATTAAAAACTGACTTAGGAAAAACCAATGATAATCTTTCTTCAGTTACGAAAGAAAAAGATGAAATAAAATTTTTAGGCTTGCCTATGAGCAAATCAGGATACAACACAATTTTATGGTCAATTATTGGTGTATTAGCTGCTGCAACAGCCTTGTTTATTGGAAAATTCAAACGAAGTAATATTGTTACAGTCGATGCAAAAAAAGACAAAGCTGAAATAGAAGAAGAATTTGAAAGTTATAGACAGCGCTCTATCGAACGTGAACAAAAATTGAGACGTGAATTACAAGATGAAATTAACAAGCAGAAGTATGCAAAAGAGACTTCGAAAAAGAAATAATTTGTTTTAAAAATAATAAAGTGAAAGGTCCTTTTAAAAGGACCTTTTTATTTTTTAACACTTTTATCGTTAAAAGTTTCTTTTTCAACACAATAAATTGAATTCATATTAGTTATTAGAGTCGGTGTATATACATCAAATTGTTTTATTAACAAGCTCCCCTCGTACTTAAGGTATCGTTACATTAATCATCGAATGAAAAAAAGATCATTATTATTATCTATTATCATTTTATTGATATTTCCAATTTATGCATGGGAGGCTATTCCAAGTAAGCCGTTACCAAAAGAAGAAACCCATATTTCTTTTAAAAAGTATTCGATAGACTTCTACACTGCACTCAATGAAAAAGAGTTAAAATTTGATGCCTTTCAGGCTGCATTACAAGGATATGTAAAGTTAACAGATACTGATAAAATTAAGAATAAAGAACTCTTAACGGTTATAGATTTTAGCAAATCTTCGAACGAAAACCGGTTGTTCGTTATAGATATTAAAACGAAAAAAATAGTTTATAAGAGCTTAGTGGCTCATGGTCGAAATTCTGGATATGAATTTGCAACACGATTTTCGAACAAAATAAGTAGTTATCAAAGCAGTCTTGGTTTTTATAAAACGGCTGAAACATATAGTGGTAAGCATGGATTCTCATTACGTCTTGACGGATTAGAATATTCTAATAGCAACGCAAGAACTAGAGCCATTGTAATTCACGGAGCAGATTATGTTAGCAAAGATTTTATCCGAAAAAATGGAAAATTAGGAAGAAGCCTCGGCTGTCCTTCTTTACCAAAAAAGAACTACAAACAAATTATTAATACCATAAAAAATGGTACTTGCCTCTTTATTTATTCTAAAAAAGATACTTATTTGAGTAAATCAAAATTAATTGATAACGCGACACTCGCTATTAATTAGCTATAATATTCTTACTTAATCTTTTATTAAACTTATTTCTTTGTTGAATTAAAAGATGTGTAAGCTTCCTGTCGGTTCCATATAAATCGTTGTAAAAAACTAATTCTCCTTCATCACTACCTTTTACTGTAAAGTAATAAATATACACTGGCAAAGTACTATTGAGTTTTATTGATTTTTCTTTTCTCTTTTTAATGTAGGCGTACATACTATCGGGCGTGTACCTATTCCTATCTGATTTAAGTATATGACTTGCCATTGACAATGCTTTTTCGACTCTCACGCAGCCATGACTAAAGGATCTTAGTTCTCGATTAAATAAGCTTTTGGCGGGAGTATCGTGTAAATAAATGGCATATTTATTTGGGAAAATAAATTTAACATATCCAAGAGAATTAGCACCGCCTCCTTTCTGCCTAATAAGATAAGTAAATGTATCCTCATTCATTTTGTTCCAATCTATTGTATTCATATTCACTGTATCCTTCCTATAGGTAAGTAACTCATAATTATTCCTGTCAAAATAAGTCGAGTCTTTTTGTGCCTTTAAAATAATTTCTTCTAATGATATTTTTCTAGGTACGTTCCAATAAGGATAGGCAATAATGTATTGCAAGGAATCTTTAATCTCGGGAGTAGCTGTTTTCTTCTTACCAACTACTATTTTAGATTCGAATGTGAGTGAGTCATTTTCATATAATTTTAGTTCATATGCGGGTACATTCACAAAAATGCGATTCTCCTCTAAAGGCTCTTTCCAACGCCACATTTCTAGGTTTGCTACTATTTTTAAATAATAGTCATAAGGACTCATAGACAAGGCTTTTGCAGTGTTCTTACCAATTAAACCATCTGGTTTTAAAGCGTGATCACGCTGAAACTTTTTAAGAGCAATAATATATAATGAATCCGTTGGAATCGAGTCTAAGTATTGATGAAGTACAAGCGCTTGTTTAGCTTGTTTTATAGCCTTGATAGAATCAGCCCGAAAATTTTTAACTAAAACACTATTGGTACTCAATGAAGCATTTTTAAGATACTTAGTTAATCCATTTTGCAAGGTTCTATACTGTGGAATATTAGGTTGTAACTCAAGTAATTTTTCTAATAAACTATCACTTTTTTGAGCTTTAGCTAAATATGTTGGCATATCTATATTAAATCTCTTTCGGGGTAATACCGTGATAGAATCAATAGAATCTAGAACACCATAATTTAGATGCTTTCCATAAGTAAAATAAGAATTTGTTAATAGCACTTCCAATTTGGAGGCTAGCTCATAACGTGAAGATTTATCACCTATTTTATGCAAACTATGACCAAGCTCTTTAATAATTGAAAAGTGATATCGACTTGCATGTAATCCATATAAATTTGCATTCGAAAACTCTTTAATTAGAGCATTTGCCTTACTCGAAATATCAATTGAATCATTAATCCAAATAGGCTCATATCCATTATTCCTATAAAAAGTATTGCTCCATTGTAAACTATCTAATTGAAGTTTTTTTAATTGAGTAGAATTATAAAGTGAAGCGTAATGATTTTTAAAATGGCTTTGCATTTCCTTTTTAAAATTCACCTGCTTAATTGACACTACCTCTTTTTTTGACGTATTGTTGCAAGAAAAGAGTATACAGCATGTGTATAAACTTAGTAAGATTCTCTTCATAACGTAGCATCCATCCTATAAAAGGAGAATTTTAAAGATATGAAAAAGCTCGCTTCTAAGTTGCATTCGTTAAAATTTTTTTACCAACGGCACATCGTAAACAATGATGCCTACTACAGTAGGTCGTCTTTAATTGTAATAACGCTTGAGATTTTGCGGCTGAATTGCACAGAATTCCCAATTTAGAAAATTTCGTTATTGTAGTGTTCTTTTCGGGACTAATTTCATTCATAAAACCTAATATCAATTCATTATTTGGTCTTCCGATATGATGCAAATACATAAACTTTAAAGGGATAATTGTATTGATCAATAAAAGATCTATAAACGACTTAGACAATCTTTTCTTTCTATATTTAGAAGACGTCTTAAAAGTATAATGTGTATCCCAAAATGCATCTACTTCAACGTAGAATATGTCGTACAAATCAGGTAAATTATCAATACGCATTAATTTTAAAAATAATGCAGGCTTTTTGTGATACAAACTTGCAAATTGGGCCAAGCGAATAGTTGGAAAATTATTAGGTCTAAGTCTAAAAAATTGTAATGAATTTTTCAATGTTGTTAAACTATATTTCGATTTTAAAAAATTAAACTCTTTTTTTAAGAACATCACATGAGGATGTTCGCTCGAATTTTCTAATAATCCCGCTACTCCAAATAATAGAGCTTCCATATTAGATAATTTGGTGTGTTCTTTTCTAACTACGGAGAATTCTATACTATTGGATAAGGTAAAAAAAGCATCGCCATTTACTTTTAATCCAAAATTCTTTAGTAATAATTTAAACAAAACGGCTTCCCAATCGTTCTTTGACTGTTCGAGTAATTCCGAGATTAGTACAGATTTTTCCTCGAGACGCTCGATATATAACCTTTCTAACCAATTAGACCAAGTAAAATTATCAACTCTCTGAATACTATTGCCACAATTAATCCATTTGTTTTGAGCACCGATTAACTTTTGATAATTTACAACCACATGAGGATTCACTTTATCTTTTAGTTCCAGGGTAGCGATATGCGTGTTATCATTTCTAAATATAGGTACATCGTCTTCCCAGACAACATGCAAAATGACATTTTCGTAATTAGCGTCTTTTTCATGACCATGAACATACCAATCAGAAGCTTTCACATGAACCTCTACATTACCAGCCCATTCTTGTTTATCAACTGTAATTCTCGCATTAAAAAAGTCGGGGCCTGCATTAAAATTCTCTTGGCCTACAGACAAGATGCTTATACTATCTAATGTAGTTGTGGTTAGAACATTCTTATTAAAATATTGAAACTTCCATAAAAACGAAATCAAATCTTCCCTCATTCAGGAAAAATATATAATCTGCCCGCCAAAGAATAGCAGTATTAAATAAACTAAACACTACAATAATAATCTCTAGTTAATTACATTAATCACATCATGCTTGGTAATTATATGGAAATCTCCATTTTCTAAATCTACCAAAACAGCTTCATTTTCTTTATTAATAAGTTTAGAAACCTGTTCTACAGAAGCATCCTTAGAAACAATCGGAAAAGGGGCGCGCATCACTTCTTTGATTGGTTTGTCTGCAATATTTTTATCTTCAAAATATCCTCTAAATAAGTCACTTTCATCTACCGAACCTACAAATCCACTATTATCAACTACAGGAATTTGCGAAATATTATACTGTCTCATTCTGTCAAGAGCATGAGAAACAAGTTCTTCGGTTTTTACAGTAACCAAAGGTTTATCTACGTGATTTTTAATTAAATCATTGGCAACGGTTATCTCTGCATCTAAGAAACCTCTATCACGCATCCAATCATCGTTGAACATTTTACCCACATAACGACTACCATGATCATGAAACAACACAACTACAACGTCATCTTTCGAAAATTTCTCTTGTAATTGAAGAGTTCCTTTAATAGCAGATCCTGCCGAATTACCTACAAATATTCCTTCCTCCTTCGCCAATTTTCGAGTGTAAACTGCCGCATCCTTATCCGTAACTTTCGTAAAACCATCAATAACACTAAAATCAACATTTTCTGGTAAAATGTCTTCTCCAATACCTTCAGTGATATATGGATAGATTTCATTTTCATCGAAAATACCTGTTTCATGGTATTTTTTAAATACACTTCCATAAGTATCTACACCCCAAATTTTAATAGCAGGATTCTTTTCCTTTAAATATTTACCTACCCCAGAAATAGTACCTCCAGTACCTACTCCCACGACAAAATGTGTAACCTTACCGTCAGTTTGTTTCCATATCTCAGGCCCTGTTTGCTCGTAGTGAGCAATAGCGTTTGAAGGATTATCGTATTGATTAACGTACCAAGAATTTGGCGTTTCTTCACCTAGTCTTTTCGAAACAGAATAATATGATCTTTCATCTTCAGGTTCTACATTTGTTGGGCATACAATTACTTCAGCTCCTACAGCACGTAAAATATCCATTTTCTCTTTAGACTGTTTATCAGTAATAACAAAAATACACTTGTAACCTTTTACGATAGCTGCTAATGCCAATCCCATACCTGTATTTCCTGATGTCCCCTCGATAATAGTGCCACCGGGTTTTAATCGACCATCTGCTTCTGCATCCTCAACCATTTTCAAAGCCATTCGATCTTTCACAGAGTTCCCTGGATTGAATGTTTCGACCTTTGCTAATACTAAGGCATCCATACTATCCACAATAGTATTTAATTTAACGAGTGGTGTGTTACCAATTGTTGCTAAGATATTTTTCGCGTATTCCATTATGCTATTTTAGAGTGCAAAAATAGTGAATGTCTATAATAATTATACGATTTATGAAAACATTCTAGGGAAAGAATCCTCGCTAGATTTCTGTAAAATATGTATTCTCAAAAAAGAGCGTAAGAATCCAAGGCCATAGCCACAAAATTGAAGAAATGTGGCAAAAATACTTAATAAGGCTACGTCAAGATTTTTATTTTTAAGCCAACTATCGAATATAATTAATATGAAGTAGAGTAAATAACCAGCCATTAACCATTTGAATCCTAGTATAAAAGCTATTACAGCAACAAGGAGCCCCACTATAAATAGACTAGGAAACCAATATGTTAATTTAGAAGTATGTGGATATAATTGACTCAAAACGGGTCGAGCTGCGCCAAAATTAAACACCTGCCTAAAAAAGCTTCGCCAGTTCGTTCTTCTTTTATGAAATACAAAAGCTTTCTCAATAAATTGTGTTTCAAAATTAGCACTCCAAAGTCTAAAGGTTAATTCAATATCCTCGCCAAATCGCTGGGCACTGAATCCTTTAGTACTTTCATAAGCTTTTTTAGACAATCCCATATTAAAACTACGTGGCTGAAATTTACTTTTCAGCTTTTCACTGCCACGAATGCCACCTGTTGTGAGGATTGATGTCATTGCGAAATTTATTGCTTTCTGAATTGACGTGAATGACTCATGAGAAGCATCTGCACCACCATAAGCATCGGTAAAGTTTGAGGTAAGAGCAATATCAACTTCATTTAAATATTCTTTAGGCAAAATACAATCAGAATCAAGTATGATAAAATAATCACCTTTAGCCTGCTCCATGCCATAGTTTCTTGTAAGTCCTGGACCCGAATTAGTTTTCATAAAATAACGGATATCTAAACGATTCGAATAAAGATCAACGATATGTTGCGATGTCACTTCAGAACCGTCTTCCACAACTATGACTTCAAAATCAGACGTAAAAGTTTGATTAGCTAGACTTTCTAAAAGTTCCTCTAGCTCATCAGGTCTATTAAATACAGGTATGACAACGGAATAGTAAATGGTTCTTGGATTTAAATATATACTTTCAAAAATAAAAAAAGCCCTCTACATAAGAGGGCTTTTAAGAAAATATAAATTATCTATTTTTTAATCACTTTAAAGGTACCAGTACTATCACCAACTTCAGCTCTTATAAAATATACACCATCAGATAAATCAGACATATCCAATTTATAAGAAAATACATTCGATAAGACAATTCTTTTAACTTCCTGACCAATCATATTATACACATTCACGCTTTTAATATTTTCCTTAGCGTTCATCTTCAACTCTCCTCCTCTTATTGGATTTGGAAAGTATGAAAATCCTTTAGAAACTAAGTCTTCTATAGATAAGCCTGATAATGATATTTCTATATTAAATGGCCCTTCAGCAAAGTCAGAAGCTCCACTAGGATGGCCAATATTTATGTAATAAGTTACACCAGCAGTAGAAGTGAATGTTTCTGTTTCTACATCCCCTACTGTTCCTGTATTTGATTCAGCAATGCATGTAAACGTACCGCATGAACCTGAATAAACCGCAATCTTAGCGTCCCATCCGGATGGATTCACGGTAATTGTAACATTACTACCATCTCCTACCATCTCGTACCAAACCCCATCATTCATTGCTCCTCCACAACCTGCAACATCTACAAAACCACCATTATTAGTTGCAGTAGACGCATCCACTGCTAAGTTAAATGGAAAAGAAGAAGCTATAACTGCATCAACGCAATCATCATTTGCCGGAGGTAATGGTGTGGTACCAACACATATATCAAACGTTGTATCATGTGTACCTGTATCGTTAGCAAAAACTCGAATATAATACATATTACCAATGGTTAATGCGGTAAGATTACTAGTATTAGGATCACTACAAAAAACAGCGTCACCTGCCGTTAAGGTAGAACAATCTCCGGTAGCTCCTGCATCAAATACAGAATGATACAAGTTTGTTTGAGACCCTGTAACATTTAAAAGTTCTATTCTGTGCTCGTTACTCGTTGCTACAAATTTAAACCAAACATCATTATTAGCATTTGTTGCAGAACCTGGACAAGCATTCACTGTACTTGAAGCCGTCGCCTCGGCCACTGTGCCGGAAGCGGTTGCAGTACATAAAAAGTCAGAGTTCACTGTTAATGTAGTTGCATTAGCGCAATCATCATTAGCAGGTGGGGCAATAAAATTTTCGCCCTTATTTTCTGCATTTGCTGTTATAGAAAACAATGCAAAAAATAGTAAAAATGTTAAAGTAATTTTTTCTTTCATCAGTTAATTTTTTTATAAATGGGTACTTCTTAGCGACAATCACAATACCTAGAACGCTAATTCGCACAAAAAATTATACTAATTTAAATAATTATTAAGCTCGAAAAATATGTCCTGACATCATTTTATCCCACTAATTATCAACAAAATAGTCCATAACTGATTGACTTACTCCCATATTTGAGAACCCTCCATCATGAAATAAATTTTGCAATGTCACCTTTTTCGTCAAATCAGAAAACAATGTAATCGTATAATCAGCGCATTCTTGCGCTGTTGCATTTCCTAGTGGAGACATTTTATCTGCGTACGCTAAAAACCCGTCAAATCCTTTAACTCCTTGTCCTGCTGTCGTAGGTGTAGGAGACTGCGAAATAGTATTCACACGTACTTTTTTATCGGCACCAAAAAAGTATCCAAAGCTTCTGGCAATTGACTCTAAATAGGCTTTATTGTCTGCCATATCATTGTAATCTGGAAATACGCGTTGAGCGGCCATATAGGTTAAAGCTACAATTGACCCCCATTCGTTCATAGCATCTTGCTTGTATAGTACATTCATTACTTTATGAAACGAAACTGCCGATACATCCCAGCCTTTCGTTGTAAAATCGTAATTTGATTCGGTATAATGCTTACCTTTTCGAACATTTACGGACATTCCAATAGAATGTAATACAAAATCTAATTTACCTCCTAGAATTTCGGTTGCTTTCTCAACTAAATTATTCAAATCGTCTATTGAAGTTGCATCTGCAGGAATAATTTCTGATCCTGTTTTTTCAGCCAGCTCTTTAATAGCTCCCATTCTCATCGCAATTGGCGCATTTGTCAATACAAACTTTGCTCCTTCTTCATGCGCTCTTTCAGCAGTTTTCCATGCAATTGAATTAGCATCTAAAGCTCCAAATATTATTCCTCGTTTTCCTTTAAGTAAATTGTACATAGTTCTCGTAATTTATCTTTTGATTCTACAAATTTAAGTCAATAATTTAAATATAAATGCCTAACTCAATAATTGTTTTGCATGTTCTATTGCAGAGTTTGCTAATTCTTTGCCTCCCAACATTTCGGCTAATTCATTAACTCTTTCTTCATTCTGTAATGTTTTAACATCTGTCATCGTTTTGCCGCTAACATCTTCTTTGAATACTTTAAAATGATGATCACCTTTCGCTGCGATCTGAGGCAAATGGGTAATTGATATTACTTGCATATGTCCACTCATTTCTTTCATAATAGCCGCCATTTTATTAGAAACTTCTCCAGAAACACCAGTATCTATTTCATCAAAAAGAATTGTCGGCAAATTTGTATGTTGACTTAATAAATACTTTACGGATAACATTATTCTTGACATTTCACCTCCAGAAGCTACCTTTTTAAGACTTTTAAAGTCAACTCCTTTATTTGCTGAGAATAATAATTCTAATTCATCTTTTCCATTGTGATAAAAAGCATCTCCTTGTACTAAATTGAATTGAAACTGTGTATTTTTCATCGCTAAATTTGATAGACTTGTTTCGAGATTTTCCTTCAGCGCTGGTATGACTTTAATTCTTGCTTTATGTATCTGTAAAGCTAACTTATTTAACTTCCCTTCAACTTCTTTGATATCACTTTTCATTTTCTCAATAATCTCGCCTTCATTATCAACATATTCTAATTTAATTGCGAGAGAATCTTTGATCTCAAGCAACTCGGAAATTGACGCAACTGAATGTTTCTTTTGAATAGTATGTATAAGCTTCAAACGATCATCAAATGTTTCTATTTCTTGTGGACTAATGTCAATAGTTTCGTCGGCAATTTCTAACTCGTTAAATATATCATCGAGTTCAATATCAAGACTTGTAATTCTTTGTGCTAAACTTTCATAGTCTTTACTATATGAAGCGATTCTATTGATCGTATTTTTGAGGGCATTTAAGTTTGTTTTTAATCCAAACTCTTCATTACTGGTCAAATTTATAGCCTCAGCAAATGACTGCTTAATAGCCTCCACATTATTTAACTTTTCTAATGTTTCTTCCAAGACTTCTTGCTCTCCATCTTTAAAATTGGCTTGTTCTAATTCTTGAAACAAAAAGAGGTTGTAATCATATTGTTGCTTTGCTTCTTTTTGGGATTCTATCAATTGACTAAGAGCTTTCGTACGATCCTTATAAACAGCCATCTCTTTTTTATAGGACTCAAGATAAGGTTCGTTTTTAGCTAGCGCATCAATTATTTTAAACTGGAAGTTCACATTGGCAAGTTGTAAAGTTTCATGTTGAGAATGTAAATCCACTAGTTTATCACTCAATTCATTTAACTTACTCAAAACAACCGGAGTATCATTTACAAAAGCTCTAGACTTTCCACTAGGCAAAATTTCTCTTCTAATTATAGACAACTCCTCATAATCCATATCATTTTCTTCGAAAAAAGTTGCCAATTTGTACTTCTCTAATAAAAATTCACCCTCAATAACACATTTTTTTTCTTTGTTCTTTAAGGAAGACAAATCAGCCCTTTTTCCTAAAATTAGAGACAATCCTCCTAGAAGAATGGATTTGCCAGCACCCGTTTCTCCAGTAATAATGCTGAAGCCCTCGTTAAAATTCATTTCGAGATGATCTATTAAGGCAAAGTTCTTTATAGTAAGCTTTTGGAGCATAGTAAAACCGTATGTATGATTTAAACAAAAAATGAGTGCCTATAACACTCATCAAACTTAAAATAAATTGTTTAAAATTATTCTATAATTCTAGATTTTAATTTTATCCCATTTTGTACCATAAGATGGATATATTTTTAATAACATTTCTTTTAGTTTCCCATTATTAGTTCTTGGTCCACCAGAAAATATATCTACAATTTCATCAGATTTTGTATCCATAAACAAACGCAATAAGGAAGCATTAATACGCCTATTGTATAAGTTTTGCATCATTTTAACCGCGTCAGAAATAATCTTTTTAGATTCCTTTTTATTGATTGACATTTTATCTAGTCCGTTTATATGATATTCATACATCGCGATTCTATATTCCTTAAAAACCGGAGATAGTAAATTTTCATTGACTTGATATCGTGTTCCATTGCCATCTTTTCTATTCCATCCTTTCGATCCTCCTTGCTGAGCTAAATTAACAACTTTTTCAGCTTTTACATGAAACTCTTGCCCTCCATTTAATCCAAAAGTATCACCATCAACTCCTAAAATTGTGTACGCATAAAATGTTAAAATGGACAATAAATTGGAATCAAAACTATTTTCATTAAAATTTAAGGGTTGAAATTCGGTGTACGTGAATGACAAATTATCGTCTTGGAAATTAAAAATTGGTGTTTGATAGGTAGAATTAAAAACGGGTCTCGATACTTGAACCTGAATATTTCCTCTAAACTGATTTGACGACGGTTGTTCCAAAATATTAAATATAATAGCACATTTTATTTTTTCTTGAGGCTTATAATTTTTATTTGTCCATTTTGTATTATTTAAATACTCATTAATCGCGCCTTCAAGGGTTTTATATACCTGACTATTAGAATTTTGAATTTGACTAGCATTGACAGTTACTGAACAATTTAATTCTTGCGACGCAACTTGCATCGTAATGAAACAACACCATATCAATATCAATTTACGCATTCGTTCTTTTTATAATTTCATTAAAAATATCAGATGCTACTTCAGTTTTCGACTTCAAGGTGAACGCTATTTGGTCTTTAGATTTATCAATAATAGTAACTTTATTGGTAGTATTCTTAAATCCTGCCCCCTTATCTTGCAAGGAATTTAAGACAATTAAATCTAAATTTTTTCTTTCTAGCTTTCCAGTTGCATTTTCAATTTCATTCGTCGTTTCAAGGGCAAAGCCAACGAGAAATTGTTGTTCCTTTGATGCTCCCATAGATGCTAAAATGTCTTTTGTCTTAATCATTTCTAAAGACATTGCATCATTCTTCTTTTTAATTTTTTGATTCTCGGCTTTCAAAGGCTTGTAATCTGCCACCGCAGCAGCAGCAATAGCTATATCAACCTCAGCGAAATAAGTATGCGTGGCGTTATACATATCTTGAGCAGAAATCACATCGATCACTTTTATCAAGGTATGTTGAACTTTTTCATTGGTTGGGCCCGTAATTAAATAAACATTGGCTCCTAGATTTGCAGCACATTTAGCCAATTCAAATCCCATTTTTCCAGAGGAATGATTTCCAATAAAACGCACTGGATCTATCGCTTCATACGTTGGACCAGCTGTAATAAGGACTTTTTTTCCGTTTAAGGGTAAACCACTTAAAATATCTTGTTCAATAAATGAAATAATCGTTGATGGCTCGGCCATTCTACCTTCTCCTACCAATCCACTTGCTAGCTCTCCGCTTTCAGCAGGTATCATAATATTACCAAATTCTTGGAGTTTTTCTAAGGTATTCTTTGTGGAAGGATGTTTGTACATATCTAAATCCATTGCAGGCGCAAAATAGACGGTGCTTTTGGCAGACAGGTATGTAGCTAGAAGTAAATTATCGCAGGTACCATTAGCCATTTTAGATAAGGTATTCGCCGTTGCTGGAGCAACGACCAATAAATCGGCCCAAAGTCCTAATTCAACATGGTTATTCCACAATTCATTCTCTTCATCTTTGTTGTAAAAAGTTGAATGAACTGGATTTTTCGAAAGTGTAGAAAGTGTTAAGGGGGTGACAAAATCTTTAGAAGCAGGAGTCATGATTACTTGAACATTCGCTCCTGCTTTTATAAAAAGTCGTACGAGATTTGCCGTTTTATAAGCAGCAATTCCGGCGGTAACACCCACCAATACATTTTTACCGCTTAAAACTGACATCTATTCGTTGCTATCAGCTTCTTTAGGATCTCTGTAGTATATTTTATCTTCTAACCATTCCTGTACGGCAATAGCAGTAGATTTTGGAAGTTTTTCGTAAAAACGAGATACTTCTATCTGCTCTTTATTTTCGAAAACTTCCTCTAGGCTATCATTATGTGTAGCAAACTCTTCCAATTTATCTACCAATTCACGCTTTAAATCCTCGCTAATCTGAGAAGCTCTTTTCGCCATAATTGCAATAGATTGGTAAATATTCTCTGTTGGCTCTTCAATTCTTACCTTATCGTAAGTTACTGTGGTCAACGCCGCATCAGTGTTTTTATAATCCATTATTTGTATTGTTTGTATATTGTTCTATCAATTCTTTTGTTTGTTTCAATTCTTTTGTCAAGTTCTCGTGCAAACTAACAACTTCTTTAGTTCGTTTAGATTCAGGAAAGCTCTTCATAAACTTGTCATGAATCGAAATGGCATTTTTAATACGCCCTTCCTTTTTTTCAAGTATACTTTTTACCGCCAAGTCATTTGCCGCTTTAAACTTGAAATATAATGCTTCTTCCTTTAAACTAGAACCAATATGTTCTTGTAAAAAATTCTCAAATCCAGCTACTGCAGCATTATAGTCCTCTACATGGTAATATTGTCTTGCAATTTCAAATGATTTCTTTTCCAAACGAAACGTTAATTCATCATAAAACTTATTTGCATCTGTCAACCTTTCACTTGTTGGATATTTATCAATATATTCTTGAAAAGCAATCAATGCTTTTTCAGTATCTTTTTGATCACGACTATACTTAGGCGAAGCCAAATAGTAACTATGTGCTACCAAATATGCAGCTTCTTCAATTTTAGAACTGTTTGGATAATTCGCTATAAATCTGTTGAAATAGTAGGCTGCTAAATCGTAGTCTTTTGAAAAATAATAAGACTCCGCTACCATATACATAATACGCTGCATTTGAGGTTTTCTCTCATAAGCGGGTATTACTTTTTCAAACAGGGCAATAGATTTTGAGTATTTTTTCTGTTCAAATAACTCGGTTGCCATTTTATACCTAGCATCAACTTTTCCTTTATTTAATACCTTTTGATACTCACTACAAGCAGTTAAGGTAATAACCATAAAGAATAGCACAACTATTTTTTCAAATTTTAGCATTTTGCAAAATTACTTATTTAATATGGATTATGAAACTATTTTTTAGCTTTAAACATTGCAAAAATAAGCGTGATTTCGACAACTACGTCGAATTCTGTGCTAAAAATATGTTAATAAGCTAGGCATTCGGATCAACAGATGAAGTTACCGTTAATAGTTTCACGTCATTGTCGAACAGATACAACCCTCCTTTATCATCACCGATAAGATTAATCTTATCTAAAATAGTACGTGCCAATGCTTCCTCTTCAATTTGCTCTGCCACATACCATTGCAAAAAATTATGAGTTGCATAATCTCTTTCCTGCAAAGAAATATGTACCAAGTCATTGATACTTGCAGATACCATCACTTCATGATCGAATAAGGTCTGGAACATTTCTTTAAAAGAACCAAAAGAAATAGGTGGTGCTTTTAACGTAGCTATTTGCGCATGTCCTCCTCTTTCGTTAATAAACTTCACTAATTTTAACATGTGCATTCGTTCTTCATCAGAATGTGCATACATAAAAGCGGCAACTCCTTCGAATCCTTGTGTTTCTGCCCAAGATGCCATGGCTAAATAAATTTGAGAAGATTCTGCTTCAATGGTAATTTGACTATTAAGTGCTTTTTCAATTTCTTTACTTAGCATTGTCTGTTTTTTTTAGTTAGTAATTCTCGATAAAGGTATTGATTTTTTCTTGTAACTCAGCCGAAGCTTCCACTAAAGGTAAGCGTACATTTTTTTGACAAATACCCATCGTATTCATAAGCGCCTTCACCCCAGCAGGATTGTTTTCTTCGAAAATTAATCCTATCATATCCATTAATTGATAATGAATTTTATACGCCTCTTTTGCATCACCCTTTAACCCTAACCGGATCATATCCGAAAATTCTTTGGGATACGCTTGACCTAATACCGAAATCACACCTGCACCCCCCGCTAAGACCACTCCGATGACCAAATCATCATCTCCAGAAATTATTAAAAAGTCTTCTGGCTTGTTTTTAATTAATTCTAAATACTGATGCACATCATTACCTGCTTCCTTTATGCCAATAATATTATTACAATCAGATGCCAATCTAAAAACAGTTTTCGGGTCCATGTTTTTAGCCGTTCTTCCCGGTACGTTGTAAAGTATAATAGGCTTAGGACTTACTTCTGCAATCGCTTTAAAGTGCTGATAAAAACCTTCTTGCGTAGGTTTGTTGTAATAAGGCGCCACAGATAATATGGCATCAAAAGATGATAAATCAACGGCTTTTATTTCATCTATGATTCCTTGAGTATTGTTTCCTCCAATACCCAAAACCAACGATAGCCTACCATTATTTATTTTAATAATAGCCTCTCTTACTTTTGCTCTTTCTTCGACACTTAATGTGGCAGGTTCGCCCGTGGTTCCTTGAATAACCAAGTAATCGATGCCATTTTCTATCTGATGATTCACTAAACGCTCTAAGGCATCAAAATCAACATTATTTTGCGTATCGAACGGCGTTACTAATGCTACACCTGTTCCTATAAATTCTTTCATTAAGTATATAATTAAATCAATTCTAAAATCTGTAAGTATTTTGCCAACTCATCATTAAAAATATCGACTTTGTTTGCGTCAACCTCAATCGTAAAATCGTACAGATCCATAAATTCTTCATTAGCAAAACTCACTTTAAAATTCGATTGAGACCGAATTGTCACTGCATTTCCAAAAACACTCTCGGGATGACAATAATTAATTAACAAATCATACTTTGTATTGATAAAATCAATTAAATTTTGAGCTTTCGGCTTGGCAAACATCCCAAAATCTTTTTCTGAAAATGTATTGTAATGTTGTGTCACAAAATCATCTTTGAGGTTTTCAAAAATGATTATTTCCAAATTTTTATGTGGTTTATTCAACTTTTGACTAAGATTCCTTGAAATATCATAACTCCCAAACAATCTAGAACTCGCTAATACTCCAATAGTTTCAATCTTTTCAGGCTTTTGTCGATTAGACTTTACTATTTTTTTGAGTTCTTTTTGATTGAACTTTAAAGCTGTATTTTTTTTAAGACTTGTGAAATTCATAGTATCTTTACGATTACATGGTAAAATTAGTTAAAAACTGCTGATTCAGATACCATAGATAAGAAAATTAAACGAAAACTTCATAAGCGTTAGTATTTCAACACTTATCAAATTAATTGAATAGCAATGAATATAATTACGAGAGTTGCCACCTTAGAAGATTTACCGATTCTACTGGAATTCGAACAACAATTAATAGCGGTTGAACGTCCTATGGATATTTCTCTCGAACAAGAGAGAAAAATTAGTTATTATGATATTGGTGAATTCATCACTTCAAAGCTAGCTGAAGTGTTCGTTGCTGTTAAAGGTGCTGAAATTGTGGGATCGGGTTACGGACTTATAAAAGAAAATAAACCATACTTTTCTGAACGAAAATTTGGGCATGTTGGCTTTATGTTTGTCAAACCAGAATATCGTGGACAGGGTGTTAGCAAATTAGTATTGGATGCCATATTTAATTGGTTCAAGAAACGTCAAATTCGTGAGACTCGATTACAAGTATACCCTAACAATCCACAGGCAATAAAAGCGTATCAGAAAGTAGGTTTCAAGGAAAATCTAGTAGAAATGATTCACTATTTAGACGAACAATAATGTCAGAATACACGATTCGAACTAAACGTTTAGGGCTAAGGAATTGGAAAGAAAATGATCTTACGCCGTCATATAAAATGTGCTCAGATAAACAGGTTATGGAATTCTTTCCTCGCTGTTTGACGTTAGCGGAAACTCAAAATTTCATAGATAGAATGAAGGATCATTTTACAACATATGGGTTTTGTTATTTTGCTGTTGATCGATTGGATACTAACACCTTTATCGGTTTTATCGGTCTAATGAAACAATCCTATCACACACCATTCTCTCCTTTCATTGATATCGGATGGCGACTACTTCCTGAAGCATGGGGAAATGGTTATGCTACCGAGGGTGCCTTGGCTTGTTTAGACTATGCTTTTAACGAATTAAGATTAACAGAAGTCTACGCTGTCGCTCCTATATTAAATAAGAAATCACGTAATGTCATGCATAAAATCGGGATGCATGAATGTGCTCATTTCGAACATCCTAAAATTGATTCAAATGACCCCTTATGCAGGTGCGTTGCTTATAAGTTAGTCAACGAATAATCAAAGTACCTCACCAGATTCTTTTAACTTTTCGGCATTTTCGGCAAGTTTTAATTCTTCAATAATCTTGTGAATATCACCATTTATGATATTACTTAAATCATACAAAGTCAATCCTATACGGTGTTCGGTCACTCGTCCTTGCGGATAGTTATAAGTTCTAATCTTAGCAGATCTATCACCGCTAGACACCATACTTTTGCGACGTGCAGAATCCTCAGCTTGTTTTTTAGCCAATTCAGCTTCATACAAACGAGACCTCAATACTTTTATCGCTTTTTCAAGATTTTTATGTTGTGATTTCTGATCTTGACACTTCGCCTCAATTCCGGTAGGGATATGTTTTAACTGAATGGCCGAATAGGTAGTGTTCACACTTTGCCCTCCTGGACCTGTAGAAGTCGTTCTAATGATTTTAACGTCTTTCATATCTAGTTCAACGTCAAATTCCTCAGCCTCAGGTAACACCATTACTGTCGCTGCCGAAGTATGCACACGTCCTTGCGTTTCTGTTTGAGGAACACGTTGAACACGATGCACTCCAGCTTCAAATTTCATATCGCCATATACATCTTCACCTGTCACGCTAAAAATAACTTCTTTAAAACCACCTGAAGTTCCATCGCTGACATCAACAAGTTCAGTCTTCCAGCCTTTATCAGAACAATATTTTGTATACATCCTATATAAATCTCCTGCGAAAATACTTGCTTCATCACCACCAGTACCAGCACGTATTTCGACCATTACATTTTTAGCATCTTCAGGATCTTTCGGTATTAATAGATATTTTATTTCTTCCTCTAACAATGTTAATTTCCCAGACGCTTCATCTAATTCCATCTGCGCCATTTCTATCATTTCCGAATCAGATTCATTCGCTATGATCTCTTTTGCCTCAGAAATATTATCAGAAAAGGTTTTATATTCTACACCTTTATCGACTAATTCTTTTAAGTCTTTATATTCCTTATTTAGTTTTACATATCGCTTCTGATCAGAAATAATATCGGGTTGAATTATCAAATCTGAAACTTCATCAAATCGCTGCTTTACTATACGTAATCTTTCTAACATTGTTAATTTTTAAGTCCAGCAAATTTAATGATTTTTATAGCATTTTTTATCACTAAAAAATTTATTTATCAGCTATAAATTTCGTATCTTTGTTTAATAAAATTTTTAAAAGATTAAACAATGAAAAAAGTAGTAATGGTTTTAAGCGTAATCGCGTTTACATTAGTAAGTTGTGGTGAGACAAAAAAAGAAGAAACTAAGCAAGTCGAAGCTCCAAAAGAAGAAGTGAAAAAACCAGCAGTCGAAGAAGAAGAGGCTAATAATGATGTTGTTGTAGAAGCAACTGACAATATGCGTTTCAATGTAAAAAGAATAGTTGTTAACGGTGGACAGAAAGTAAAAATTACTTTAAAACACGTTGGCAAAATGTCAATAGATTTAATGGGACATAATTTGGTGATTTTGAAAAAAGGTGTGAAAATGAATGATTTTGCCCAAAAAGCAAATGCAGCCAAAGACAACGATTATATTCCTGCAGGAAGCGAAAATGATATTGTTGCTTACACAAAAATGATTGGTGGCGGTGATGAAACAACAATAGAGTTTGATGCGCCAGAAGCGGGTGAATACGATTTCTTATGTTCATTTCCTTCGCATTATGCGATTATGAAAGGAAAATTCGTAGTGAAATAATTTCTTAAAAAACAAATGAAAAGCGCTCTATTCTTAGAGCGCTTTTTTTATTTTTCTACGTACTTACTCGAATTTAGAGCAATTTGTAATTCGAGTCTCTTCAACTCTCTAAGCAAGGCATTTTTATGCATTTCTTGCCAAAAATAAATTTTTATCATACAAATAAAGAGCATACTATAAAATCCACCTATCCCCCATCGTATAAGTTCGTTAATTGTATCTGATTCTATAAATTGTATGGAGCAATAAACAAAAATGGCAAAAGCCACTAAGCTTAATATGTTCATAATAGCAATCAACCAACCCAACTTTCCCTTAAACACACCTCCAATTTTACCGATTAAATTCTGTTCTTCCAATTCATTATAGAATTGTGCTTCTTCTTTAGACAAACTATCCTTGATAATTTGATCTATTTCTTCATTTTTATTCTTCATGATTTTTATTTTTATTTTTAAATATTGATTTTAATTTTTCTCTAGCATAATATAATCTTGATTTTACCGTGCCTTTTGAAATCTCAAGAATATTAGATATTTCAAGTATTGAATATGCTTCTACATAAAATAGTCTTAAAACTATTTGTTGATTATTTGGTAATTCATTGATACTGTTCAAAACAATATTAGGAGCAAAAGCAACAATAGAATCATAAGAATTATCACTAATAATAGTAGTTTTTGAGGCTGTATCATCTCTTTTTATTTCTTGATGGATTTGACGTAATTTTCTTTCAGATCGTTGCTCCCGTCGCAGATGGTCGAGAGCCTTTCTATGCACAATGATTAGTGCCCAACTCCCAAAACTATTTACATCGTTTAAACGATCAATTTTTCCTAATATGACTCGCCAACTTTCTTGAGCTACATCTTTGGCCACTTCAGAATCCTTGACATACCAATAAGCATGTTTACATAATTTAGTGTGCCATCGATTCACCAATAACGATAAGGCCTTTTCATTACCATTTCGATATTGCAATACTAATAGGCCATCAAATATTTTCTCTGGTTTAGTCATAATCGGTGCTACTATAAAGACGAACAATTCTTAAAAAGGTTCAATAAACAATTCTCTAAATAGTGACTTTCATAATTAATTGGGTCGTAATGAGTAGTACTAATCAAAAATCTATAACAATGGACTATTTATCGAATGTATTACAAAATTTTTCAAACAGTATCGGAGGATACCTACCTAACATATTAGGAGTCATACTATTACTTATCATAGGCTTCTTCATCGCCAAAATGCTCAAAAAACTTAGTATAAAGTTAATAGAAAAATCAGGCGTTGATAAAAAAATGAATACTTCAAAAATAAAACTATCTGGTTTCATCGGTAAACTAGTATACTTCTTAGTGATGATATTTGTATTCATTCTAGCCTTAGAAAAACTTGGTATGACCAGTGTATTAGAACCGGTCAAAGGACTACTTAATGGTTTCTTAAGTTTTATTCCTAATTTAGTAGGTGCCGGTTTAGTCGGCTATATTGGCTATATGTTAGCCACTATTATTTCTGAGCTTGTTGGTCTTTCAGGGGATACCATACAAAGATTCGTTCCGAAACTACACATACCAGATACGATCAACGTCGTACAAGTTTTAAAAAAGGTCGTATTTATCTTTGTTTTCATCCCACTTTTGATCGCCGCATTGAATATTCTTAATCTGGATGCAATTTCAGAACCTGCTACTTCTATGCTTCAAAGCTTTTTCGAAGCGATTCCTAAAATATTAGTAGCTACATTAATATTAATATTGTTCGTTGTTGGAGGAAGATTCTTAAGTGTTTTAATCAAAGACTTATTAGGAAACCTTCATTTAAATAAGGTTTTGGAAGACGCTAACATGAGCAGCATGTTTGGTAAAGCAAATATTGAAAAACTCATTGGGAATATCGCTTACTTTTTTATCTTACTTTTTGGAATCATTACTGCCGTTGAAAAACTAGAGTTTACTAAGCTGTCTGAAATCTTGAACACTATAATAGCGTTAGGTGGTAACATATTATTCGGACTGGTTATCTTAATCATTGGAAACTGGTTAGCAAAATTAGTCTCTGACAATTTCTTTAAAAAGAATGACAACGCTTTCGTTGGCAGCATTGTTAAAGTGGCGATTATCGCAATGTTCTTAGCCATAGGCCTAAGAACAATGGGTATCGCAGACGACATAATCAATTTGGCATTTGGAATTACATTAGGTGCAATAGCGCTAACAGTTGTTTTATCTTTTGGTCTTGGTGGTAGAGCTCCTGCTGGGAAGCAAATGGAAAAAATTCTAGACAAGTTCAATAAAAATTAACAAAAAAATCCACTAATTTTAAGTGCTCTTTAAGAATTTAAAGAGCACTTTTTATGTTATATATAAGTACCTTTGTCGCATGTCGAGAAAAAAGAGAAATCAAGTTTTTACAACTATTGAAGTTATAGATGCCGGCGCGAAAGGAAAAACAGTCGCAAAAGCACCAGATGGGAGAGTTATTTTTTTAACGAATGCTGTGCCTGGAGATGTAGTAGATATTCAAACGTTTAAAAAAAGAAAGGCGTTTTATGAAGGAAAAGCCATTAATTTCCACACCTTATCGGAAAAAAGAACGGAACCTAAATGTGAACATTTTGGAACTTGTGGTGGCTGCAAATGGCAGCATATGAAATATGAAGATCAACTCTTCTTTAAACAAAAAGAAGTAACAAACAATCTTACTCGAATTGGTCATTTAGAATTACCCGAAATCACACCAATATTGGGTTCTAAAAAACAATATTTTTATAGAAATAAAATGGAATTTTCTTTTAGCAACAGTCGATGGTTAACTGTAGAGGAAATTCAAAGCGATCGCGATTTAGGAGACAAGAATGCTTTAGGGTTTCATATTCCTGGAATGTGGGACAAAATATTGGATGTCAAAAAATGTCATTTACAAGCAGATCCTAGCAACGCTATTCGTCTTGAAGTAAAAGATTTTGCCCTTAAAAATGACTTGCCGTTTTTTAATACTAGAAATCAATCAGGCTTGTTACGAACCTTAATGATTCGTACTTCTTCTACTGGAGAGATCATGGTTCTCATTCAATTTTTTAGTGACGCCAAAGAGAAACGTGAACTATTACTCGAACATTTAAAAGAAACCTTTCCTGGAATTACCTCATTGCAATATGTGATTAACTCGAAAGGAAATGACACTATTTACGATCAAGAAGTGATTTGTTATCATGGTAGAGACCATATTTTTGAAGAAATGGAGGGTTTACAGTTTAAAATTAATGCAAAATCTTTCTATCAAACGAATTCCGAGCAAGCATATGAACTCTATAAAATAACTAGAGATTTTGCCTCCTTATCGGGCAATGAAGTTGTCTACGATTTATATACAGGAACAGGAACCATTGCGCAATTCGTTGCAAAAAAGGCGAAAAAGGTTATCGGTGTTGAAGCAGTGCCTGACGCTATCTTGGCAGCTAAAGAAAATGCTGAAAGAAATAATATTGAGAATACAGAATTTTATGTGGGCGATATGGCAAAAGTATTTGATCATGAATTTTTAGCACAACACGGGAAACCAGATGTGGTAATTACCGACCCACCGAGAGATGGAATGCATAAAAAAGTGGTAGAGCAACTATTAAACATTGCAGCAGAAAAGATTGTATATGTTAGTTGCAATTCTGCTACACAAGCAAGAGATCTTGCAATTTTAAATGAGAAATATGAAATTGTAAAAACACAAGCAGTAGATATGTTTCCGCAAACACATCATGTCGAAAATGTTGTACTTTTGAAACTGAAAAAATAATTGATGAAAAAACAGTTAATCTATTTCGTACTATTATTCATAGGTGCGATTGTTCTTAGCAGTTGTGAACGTGATGATATATGCATCGATGATACAACTCCAAATTTCGTACTGCGCTTTTTCGATAATGATGATCCAACGGATTTTAAAACGATCAATCAATTATCGATAAAATCAACCACTTCGATTACTGCAGGTGATTCTCTTTTATTTTCAAGCGTCGATTCTATCTCGATCCCCGTAAATACAACAACAAACAGCACGCAATATATAATTACCATAAATAGTAATGATGCTAGCACCTTAAATAGAGACACTCTTACAATAACTTATGTCGCTCAAGATATTTTTGTAGGGCGTTCGTGCGGATTTAAAAGTATTTTTAACAATGTTACTTATGATGTAACGGTTGATAGTGATAATTGGATTCAAGGAATTGAAGTCGTAACAGATCAAATAGAAAATGAAACTCAAGCACATCTTAAAATATTACACTAGCTTTTTAGGTATACTCCTCGCTATGAATTCATTTGCTCAAACAAATGATAGTATTGTCTACAAAGATAGTTATGGGTTACGTGTAGGTGTCGACTTATACAATCCTATAAGTACATTCATTGATGATAACCGTAAAGGCTTAGAATTAGTTGGTGATTATAGAATTTCAAAGAAATGGTATGTTGCAGCGGAACTTGGGTATCTTGAAAATACCAGAGAAGAAGATTTTATCAATTTCACAACCAATGGGCAGTATATAAAGGCAGGTGTCGACTACAATGCTTATGAAAATTGGCTTGACATGGAAAACCTTATTTATATCGGTTTCCGTTACGGATATGCCACTTTTAATCAAACATTAAATAGTGCTTCAGTCAATAATGATTCCTTTTTTCCTACTCAAGATGTGGAGACACCTATAAAATATGATAACCTAAATGCTCAATGGGCTGAATTTGTTGTAGGTATTAAGGCTGAAGTTCTGCATAACGTCTTTATGGGATTTAGCTTTAGTGGAAAAAAAATGATTAGCACAAAAGAACCAGATAATTTCAAAAACTTGTTCGTTCCAGGTTTTAATCGGGTATTTCTAAACAATTCTGGCTTCGGATTGAACTACACAGTTTCTTATTTAATCCCTCTATATAAAAAGAAAAAGTAATATTTTTTACTTAATTTTATATCTCTTAAACGTTACATATTATGAAGAACATACCGAGTGTTGATCTTTCAGATTTTTTGTCTGATGATCCACAAAGAAAACAGAAATTTGTTGCAGAGATTGGTAAGGCATATGAAGAAATAGGATTTGTTGCCTTGAAAGGTCATTTCTTAAGTGATAGCCTCGTTGAAAATTTATATACAGAAATAAAAAACTTTTTTGGATTACCACTAGAAACCAAACGGTCGTATGAAATTGAAGGTATTGGTGGCCAAAGAGGTTATGTATCTTTTGGAAAAGAAAGCGCTAAAGGCAAAAAAGAAGGAGACCTGAAGGAGTTTTGGCATTTCGGCCAGTATGTCGAAGATGATCCAAAATTAGAAGCAGAATATCCTGATAATGTTATGGTAAATGAGTTGCCAACTTTCAATGAAGTAGGGAAAGAAACTTACAAAATGTTAGAAAAAACGGGCATTTACGTTCTACGAGCCCTTGCACTATTTTTGGATTTAGATGAGTTTTATTTTGACAAGTATGCAAAAAATGGGAATAGTATTTTACGCCCAATTCATTATCCACCGATTACCTCTGAACCGAAAAATGCTGTGAGGGCGGCAGCACACGGTGATATTAACTTGATCACTTTGCTCATGGGAGCACAAGGAAAAGGCTTGCAGGTACAAAATCATAAAGGAGAATGGTTAGACGCTATGGCGGAAGCTGATGAAGTAGTCATCAACGTAGGTGATATGCTATCCCGTCATTCTAACAATCGCCTAAAATCTACCATCCATAGGGTTGTGAATCCACCGAGAGAAAAATGGGGAACCTCACGTTATTCAATTCCGTTCTTTATGCATCCAATTAGCGAAATGCCATTAGATTGTTTAGAAAATTGTGTGAATGCAGATAACCCTAAATTGTATGAAGATATCACTGCAGGAGACTTTTTGAATGAGCGCTTAATTGAATTGGGTTTAATCAAAAAATAAATGGATTTACAAGATCAATTAAAAAATCTCTTTCCTGATCACAAACCAGAAAAGGAAGAAAAGCCAGTCGCAAAAAGTACTATTTGGATGCAAGATGATCCTATCATTTGTAAATACGAAAAACGTAAGGGCAAGCCCATCACAATTTTAGAAGGTTATGCCGGTGCGGATTCCGATTTTAAAAAATTGGCGAAAGAACTAAAAACCAAGCTAAGTGTTGGTGGAAGTTTTAAAGATGATAAGATTATTATACAAGGAGACTATCGCGATAAAATTATGATCCTTCTAAAAGAAAAAGGATTCAATGTTAAACGTGTTGGAGGATAAAATATATTTTAATGACAAAAATAGCAGCCTCTGAGCTCATTTTAAATCCAGATGGTAGTATCTATCATTTAAATTTAAGACCCGAACATATCGCTAATACAATCATTACAGTTGGTGATCCCGATCGTGTAGATACCGTGACTAAACATTTTGACACTATTGAATTTACTACGCATAAACGTGAATTTAAAACAGCAACTGGTACATATCAAGGCAAAAGAATTTCTGTGATTTCTACAGGTATTGGACCAGATAATATAGATATTGTATTCAATGAATTAGACGCTTTGGTCAATATCAATTTGAACACAAGAACTGTTAAAGAAACATTTACCAAACTCGATATCATTAGAATTGGAACTTCTGGTTCAATTCAAAGTAATATACCCGTAAACAGCTTTTTAATTTCTAAATTCGGACTTGGTTTAGACGGAATGTTACATGCATATGATTGCGAACATATATTAGAAAAGAACATTGAAGATGCCTTCATCCAACACACTAATTGGAATCCGCGTAAAGCGAGACCTTATGTCGTAAAAAACAGTAGTGAATTAGAGGCAAAGCTCAAGAGCGACCTTACTGTTTTAGGTTTTACAGCAACTGCCGTAGGGTTTTATGGTCCGCAAGGAAGAGTCTTACGTTTGCCCATTAAAAATGTCGATTTAAATTCAAAAATGGATAGTTTCAACTATCAAGGATCCACAATTACCAATTTAGAAATGGAAACATCTGCAATCTACGGAATGTCTAAATTACTAGGCCATAATGCCTTATCGATGAATGCCATTATTGCCAATAGAGCACAAGGAACTTTTAGTGATGACCCTAAAGGAACTGTTGAAAAATTGATAACATATACGTTGCAAAAGTTAGTAGAATAAATGAAAACAATTAAAATTGGTGGGGTACCAGAACATTTCAATTTACCTTGGCATCTCGCCATGGAAGCGGGTAAATTTTCGAAAAAAGGAATTGATTTACAATGGCAAGATTTTCATGGAGGTACTGGTGCTATGTGTAAGTCATTGCGTGATGGAAGTATTGATATGGCCGTCGTACTTACAGAAGGCATTATCAAAGATATTATTAACGGCAATCCAAGTAAAATTGTAAAAATTTATGTAGAATCTCCATTGTTATGGGGCATTCATGTCGGTGCTAATTCTGATTTTCAAACTGTTGGAGATCTAAAGGAGGCCACTATTGCCATTAGTAGAATTGGATCTGGATCTCAATTAATGGCCATTGTTAATGCACACAAAAATGGTTATGATACTAATAACCTTCAATATGAAATAGTAAAGAACCTCGACGGAGGCGTTGCGGCGCTAACCAATGGCGATGCCGATTATTTTATGTGGGAACATTTCACTACGAAACCTCTGGTTGATAAAGGTGTTTTTAGACGCGTAGATAGTATTACAACACCTTGGCCCTGCTTCGTCATTGCAGTACGCGATGAAATTCTCGAACAGGATTCAGAGGCAATCAACACCATCATTAAGGTCATCAATAAGCAACTAAAAAAATTCGAGCCACCTTATAAAATTGACAATTTAGATAAACTCTTAGCCACCCGCTATGAGCAGCAATTAGATGATATAAAAGAGTGGCTTTCGATCACCAAATGGAACAGAAAAAAAAGCATTTCGAAAAAATTAATTCGCTCCATCCAAAATAAATTAATAAAGTTTAACGTTATAAGCGAGGAAGTAAATGTAAAAATGCTATTGAAAAAGATAAACTAATGATCATCAAATCAAAAGTTTATGAGAAAAGCAATATCATTATTAATTTTTGCAATTGCATGTGCACTATTAATTTCGTGCAGATCGACTCGCAACTGTTCTGCATCTACTGACACTGAAACAAACCCAACCTTAACCGGAGTTACTTTACACCAAACCGAAGTAGCTTAATTTTTATCAACAACCAACCAAGAACCGTTTTGTCTATACATAGATAGAACGGTTTTTACTTTTCTAGTGTTTCATTTCGACAATAATCGTCATTTATTTTATATTATATTTTAAGTAATTTATGAAATGTGTAACGAACATCGGAAAAATGATACTAATTCCAAAACAACAATTAATGAAAAATATAATTTTATTGATACTATGTATCTCGAGTATAAGTTGCGCAACTACTGAAGCTGGTCAAACCCGATACTCGACCGATTCAGAAAAGGTATTCTTAATTATTACAGAAAATACTACTAAAGATGAGCTAACAAAGATCGCTGAAGAATTTAAACTTGTAAAAAATATTGATATTGATTTTTCTGAATCTAAATTTTATAGTAGTGGTAAGGTGAAAAACTTAAATTTAATAGTTGATTGTAATGATGGTTATAAAGGGGTCGCAAAAAACTTCGGTACTACTTTCGATATTAATAATTGTGGTTTTCTAAGAGATTACAGAAAAAATACTGAAAAGCCATGGAGCATTGGTTCTATACAACTTTAAAATTGTCACATATTGCGACATCTATGTATAATATCAACTCGGAGAGAAATGGAACTGTCATAACTATCACCAATGTATCTTCTCAAGACCTTTAGTTTCTATAAAAACATTTGTCTTACTAAAATGTTTGTTTCCGAACCAATAACCACGATTCGCGCTCAACGGAGATGGATGACCACTCGTCAATATGTAATGTTTTTTAGCATCAATTTTTGCTCCTTTTTTCTTAGCAAAACCTCCCCATAATAAAAACACTACGTTTTCCTTTTCTTGTGAAATGTGGTGAATCACAGCATCGGTAAATTGCTCCCAACCTTGCTTTTGATGTGAACCTGCATCATGTGCACGAACGGTCAAGGTTGCATTGAGTAATAATACTCCTTGTTTCGCCCAACGCTCTAAATTTCCGCTTGACGGTATCGATAACCCTACATCAGTTTCTAATTCTTTAAATATATTTACAAGTGACGGTGGATGGGCCACTTCATCATTTACAGAAAAGCACAATCCGTTAGCTTGACCGATACCATGATATGGATCTTGACCAATAATCACAACCTTCAACTTATTAAAATTACAATAATCGAAAGCGGCGAAAATATCTCGCCCCTTAGGAAAACAAGTATGTCTTTCATATTCGGTTCTAACAAAATCTGTTAAGTCTTTAAAATATGGTTTATCAAACTCTTCCTCTAAAATTGGCTTCCAACTATCTGCAATTTTTACCGTCATAATACTCACTAAAAATAGTTACTTTGCATTCGATTTCAAAAATACAATTTTGAGTAGTAAAATAACCCAAAAAACCTTAAATGATCTAGAGTTCGATACTGTTATTAACAGTATTAGTGACTACTGTAGTTCGAATTTGGGTAGACAATCGGTGTTAAAAATTACACCTATTTCGGCAAAGTTAACACTACTAGACGAATTGAATTTAGTCAATGAATATGTAGCCTCGTTTGAAAACGAAAATAAAGTACCCAATCATCATTTCGAAGAAATCACAACACAACTACATCTGTTAGGCATCAATGATAGTTTTTTGGAGGCCGCAGCTTTTCAAGATATTGTTTCAATATCAAACACTTCTAATACCTTACTAGTTTTCTTTAAAAAATTTAAGGAGTACTATCCAACGCTATTCAACGTAACAAATGCTATTGAATTTACCCATATTATATCAGATACTACTAAGAAAATCATTAATGACTTTGGTGAAGTAGATAATAACGCCTCTTCCCAATTAAAAAGTATCCGTAAAGAAATGAATAGTGTTCGCGGTAAAATAGGCAGTAGTTTTACGTCTGCTTTAAATCGCTATGCAAGTGCTGGGTATTTAGATGATATCAGAGAGTCGGTCATAGAAAATCAACGTGTACTCGCAGTACAAGCAATGCACCGTCGTAAAGTTAAAGGTTCAATTTTAGGCAATTCAAAAACTGGAAGCATTGCCTATATCGCTCCCGAATCTACCCTGCGGCTTAATAGAGAATTACAAAATCTAATTGCCGAAGAGCAAGAAGAAGTTGTACGAATTTTAAAACAGTTAACTAACGATATTAGGCCATACATTGGCTTATTAAAGCAATATCAAGATTTGCTAACACGTTTAGATTTTATTGGAGCCAAAGCTAAGTATGCACAATCACTCGGAGCTATTTTACCAAACATCGCTAAAACAAAACGTATCTTTTTACGTGATGCCTACCACCCTATTTTATTAAAGACGAACAAAGACCAAAATATAGAAACCGTACCGCAAACTCTAGAACTCAACGAAAAACAACAAATCATTGTTATTTCGGGTCCAAATGCAGGTGGTAAAAGTATTACCCTTAAAACTATTGGTTTATTGCAGGTGATGATTCAGAGTGCTATTTTAATTCCGGTGCACGAAAGAAGTGAAGTGTACTTTTTTGACACCATTTTAACCGATATTGGTGATAATCAATCGATCGAAAATCAGTTAAGCACTTATAGTTATAGGTTAAAAAACATGCGAACGTTTCTTAAAAAGTGCAACGCCAATACCTTGTTTTTAATTGATGAATTTGGTACAGGTAGTGACCCCGAATTGGGTGGTGCATTAGCAGAAATTTTTTTAGAAGAATTCTATGCGAAACAAGCCTTTGGTATTATCACAACGCATTATGCGAATCTAAAAGTTTTGGCCAACGAATTAGAACATGTTACCAACGCAAATATGCAATTTGACGAACGCACTTTAGAACCCTTATTTAAGTTATATGTAGGTCAAGCTGGAAGTTCGTTTACTTTTGAAGTAGCTCAAAAAAATGGTATTCCTTTTAGTTTAATTAATAGAGCGAAAAAGAAAGTAGAAGGTGAAAAAATACGGTTAGATAAAACCATTTCTAAACTTCAAAAAGAAAGAAACAAGTTACAAAAGACATCTGAGAGTCTTGAAAGAGCACAAACAAAAGCAAAAGAACATTCAGAAAGTTTATCCGATAAGGAAGGAAAAATTAAAGAGAAGCTAGAAAGTTTTCAAGAGCTTTATGATAGTAATCAAAAAATGATTTCTACTGGAAGGAAGGTAAATGAACTCTTGAATAAATACTTTCAAACAAATAATAAGAAACAATTTTTATCAGATTTAATGAAATGGGTAACAATTGAAAAATCTAAGTATTCTAAAAAAATAGCTCCTAAAACGAAGGCAGCTAAAAAAAGGGCTAAAGTTGTTGAGAAAAAGCGACAAGAGAAATTAGAAGTTGTCAAAAAAGAAGTGCTGGTTGAAGTAAAAAAAGTACGTCAGCGAAAACAAGCCGTGACGAAAAAGATTGAACAACAAAAATCTAATTATGTCTATAAAATCAATGATCGCGTTCGCATTATGGACAGTGATTCTGTAGGTACCATAGAAAAAATAGAAAGAAAAAAAGTAGTCATTAATTACGGTCTTTTTACCACTAAAACAACACTTGACAAATTAGAACTAGTAGAAGCTGCAAAAAAATAATTCTTTCTTTAAAGATTTTTGTGACCTAACAAGAATCGCTGTGTCTTACTGATATATACATTTTTATCGTTAATGAAATTATAGAGTGTTAGCATTGTGAACGACTTAATTAATTCGTTTATAAAGAGATACATTTGTTTTAAAAAAAACTTTTCATTACTTTTAAATCGAAAAACCAACCAAACCTAAAATATATGACGAAATTTTGGCCTGCATTAGGCGCTTTTTTGTTATGGGCATGTTTTGCACTTATAATTCACGAATATTTGGGCAATAGCCTACTTGGTGATTGTGCAATTGCTCACACAGAAATCAAAAATAGCACGACTAAAGAACAACCTCCCCAAGGCACTTCGAAAATTTTAAAAGCCGAAAAACCAATTGAAAGCACTTTTTCAGTAACCGCTGATGATGGTACTTCAGTTTTTAGTTTTAATAAAGGATTTGAAATTACTTCCTTGAATGGAAGTGTGAACGTTCCGGAAGAATTAACTAGTTTAAAAGATTCTATGTATACCTATTTGAATGACAATCAAGATAAGGAATTGTTAATTTCTATAAAACACTTAGTTTCAGAAGCAAATATCAATGGAAACCATCTTGGTATTTTAAGAGCAAGAGCTCTTGAGAAATATTGTATTGATGCTGGTATCAATCCGAAGAGAATTACCACCGAAATTATTGAATCTACGTATGAGTATGACACGAAAAACAATAATTACGAAGCAATTACATTCCAGTTTAAAGAAATAAGTAACGAGCGCATTGTTCAGGTAGAAAAAAGTATTGCTAATAAAACTTTATATTCCAACTTTGCGGTACGTTCATTTTTACCAGATAAAGAGTTAGTTGCATATACCTTAGAACTTAAAAATTATCTAAAAAAATATCCTAATAAAAAAGTATATGTCGAGGGGCATACTGATAGCGTTGGAACAAATAATTATGCTTTTGGATTAGGGAGAGCTAATAATGTAAAAGACTATTTAATTTCTCAAGGCATTTCTGCGTCTATTATCAAAGCCTCTTCAAAAGGGGAAGACGAACCAGTTGCAACAAATACTACTGAAGAAGGCCGAGCAAAAAATAGAAGAATAGAAATAACTATAAAATAATAACTATGACATTATCAATATTTTCAAATCAAAATACGTGGCACCTAATCGAGCTTTTTTTATGGATGCTCGGTGCTTTTCTTATTGGTTGGTTTTTTTGGCGCTGGTGGTATAAAAATAAATGTAGTAACGAAATAAGTACCTGGAAAGCAAAATATGACGAGTTACACAATACAGCAACGAAGGACGACACTACAATGAAAGTGAAAAAAGTATCTGCTCCAGGTGTAAGTACAATTGCGGCTGCGAATTTCGTTGATGGTGTTGCAAAAGTGGATGATTCTGTAAAAGATGATTTAACAAAAATAGAAGGCATTGGTCCAAAAATTAAAGGTTTATTGAACGATGAAAGTATTTGGAGTTTCAAACAACTTTCTGAAACAGCAGTGAGTAGATTAGAAAAAATCTTAGAACAAGCGGGGCCCAGATATCGAGTTCATTCACCAAAAACTTGGCCCAAACAAGCACTCATGGCCCATGAAAATAGATGGGACGAACTTAAAGAATGGCAAGATAACCATAAAGGAGGCCGCGAAAATTAAATAGAAAAGCTACTTTTAAGTAGCTTTTTTTTATGATTCATAGCGGTTCATCTCTCTATCATAAAATTCAGAAGATAATTTGACTAAATTTTTCATCTCCTCTGTCAACTCCGCTTCATTTTCACCACTCAAATCTTCTAACCATTCAATTTCATCATCAACCAAATTGATAATAAATTGTGGAAATCCTGTATGAATAACAAAAATATCATCTGGGTGATCTGTATTATCGCCAAGCAAAAATTTTGGTAACTTCATGTATATATCATTTTAAAATTGAAAGTATTTCTTGATGAATTCGCTCTCCTACTTCATTCCCATATAGACTCAAGGAAAAATCAGCATCATAATTCT
Organism: uncultured Flavobacteriaceae bacterium; assembly: GCA_947494325.1. Classification (GTDB taxonomy): domain Bacteria; phylum Bacteroidota; class Bacteroidia; order Flavobacteriales; family Flavobacteriaceae; genus Aureibaculum. The sequence goes on along the minus strand of CANLUS010000008.1, from coordinate 84,842 downwards.
TAAAGCTATTAAAACCATTGATTAACTTTGATTTATTACTTCCCACGATTTTGGCAAAATTATTCGTCACCAATTCTACCCATTCGGTTTCTTCTCTGGCAATAAGGCAATATTTCTTATTAAAAAACGCTTCTTTCTGCAATCCTCCGCTATCAGTAACAACCATTTTACATGATTTTAATAATTCTAGCATATCAAAATATCCAACAGGATCGATCATTGTGATATTATATTCGAGCTGATGTCGCTCTAATATTCCACGTGTTCTCGGATGTAATGGTAATACTACTTGAGTATCCTTATGGATTTCTTCTAACCCTTCAAAAATAGATTTTAGTTTTTCTAAATCATCGGTATTCTCTTGTCGATGAATCGTTGCCAAAACAAAATCACCCATATTCAATTTCAAATCACCAATAACCGATGATTTTTCCGTAGAAATTTTACCATAGAACTCTACTGCATCTTTCATTATATCACCACATTTCAATATTTTACAATTGAAATTATCGAAACCTTCATTTGCTAAATTTTCAATAGCAGTTTCTGTAGGACATAGCAACAAGTTAGATATCCTATCGGTTAATACTCGATTTACTTCTTCTGGCATCTCCATATTAAAAGAACGCAATCCTGCTTCGATATGAACAATTTTAATATTCATTTTTTTTGCAGCCAAGGCACCAGCTAATGTTGAATTTGTATCTCCGTATACCACAACGGCATCAGGGTTTTCCTTCAAAAGAACTTTCTCAATTTCTTCAAACATATGCCCCGTCATTGCTCCATGACTCATCTCATTAATATGTAAATTATATTGGGGCTTTGGTATTTCCATTTCATCAAAAAAGACAGCACTCATATTAGCATCATAGTGTTGACCAGTATGCACAATAACTTCATCTAACTGACCATGTTTTTTAATAATTCTGCTTAGTACCGCAGCTTTCACAAACTGAGGACGAGCTCCTAATATCGTTACAATCTTGTTCATTCTACTAATTCATTGATCACACCTGATAACGCTTCCGTAAGTCGTTTCCTATGGTATTGCTCTATATTTCTTGAGGCAATATTCAAGTTTTTATTTTTGAAATCAAGATACATTTTTTGTATGGATTCTTTTAGCGTTTTTACATCATCAAAATCTACAACTATCCCGGTTGCAGTTTTATTAATTATTTCGGCCAAATCTCCGTCGAAAGGAGCGATAGCTAAAATAGGCCTATTTGCTTGTAAATATTCAAATATTTTTCCTGTAAGAATACCTTTAGCACTTGGCACTCTATTAACCGGCAATAATAACACTTGAGCAGATCGTTGATACTTTGAAACTTCGTGGTGCGGTACATACTCGATAAAGTCACTATGCTCAAGGAGTTGATACTTACCAATAGCATCCTTTACTTCATTCGCCAAGGAACCTACAAACTTCAACTGTAAATCCTCTTTAAAATCGGCGCTCTCAAGACATAAATCTCGCAACACTTCCCACAACATATTATGATTCCGGTCTGCATTCATCAATCCAATATGCACCAATGAAAATTTAGTATCCAACACAACTTCATGTGTTGAAGCAACAGTATCATAACCGTTCGTTATAACTTTTACATTTGAAGCAAATTTTTCGAAGTTTGTTTTCATCGTTTTACCAACAACTAAAACAGTATCGGCATTTTTCAATACTTTTTGCTCTAACATTTGATGCTTTCTCTTTGATTTTTCTGTTAATGGTAATTGATGAAAATAATCAATTTCTGTCCAAGGGTCACGAAAATCTGCGATCCATTTTATATTTAGTTTCTCTTTTAACCGCAACCCTATTAGATGTAAGCTATGTGGTGGCCCGGTAGTAATAATAACATCAATCTTATGTTTTTCTAGGTAAGAACTAAGTATCTTAACCGAAGGTTTAACCCAAAGTTTACGAGCATCAGGTATAAAATAATTTGCTCGAATATATTGCAATATCTTACCAGAAAAAGAAGGGTTCGGATTTAAAAATCCGGCACTTGTCTTTTTATTCTTATTGCCAAAAAAAGATAGAATAGTATTCGGTTCTCGTATCGGTGCTTTTAATACTTCTATCCCATCAGGAACATCTTTCTTTAGTTGATCATCAACAATAGCGTACTCAGGATTTTGAACTGTATACACTACAGGTTCAATATCAAAATCTTTTAAATACTTAACAAATTTCAACCATCGCTGTACTCCCGATCCACCTGCCGGCGGCCAATAATATGTGAGTATTAATACCTTCAACCTATTAAATTATTATACAATTCTACTAATTTGAGACTTTCTGAATCCCAATTTTCATCATTTTTCATTACCGCATCAAAGGCATTTTCAGTTAACGTTTTGAGTTGATCAAAGTTATCATATGCATGAATTACTTTTGAAGAAAAATCGTCAGAACTGTCTGCCTCAAATACCAAACCTGCATCATACTTCTCCACAATTCTCTTTAGCGGTTTACAAGAACTTACGACTAATAAACTTTTACTCATCATTATCTGGAATAATTTATGCGGAATTGTATTATTCGTATGTTCATTTGCTTTATGTGGAATTATATTCAACTTAGACAATTGCATTATGGTAGCTACTTCATTAAAAGGCCTATACCCTACAAATTTAACCGTTTCTTCAACCTGACACTCTTTAACTAAGGCTTTCAATCTTTTCTCAACATCAACACTACCTCTACCAACTAAATAGAGGACTGCATTTGGAATTTTAGCCACAATACTCGGCATAGCTTGAATTGCAATATCCAACCCTCGATGTGGACCAAAACCACCTACATAAGTAATTGAAAAAGCACTTTTATCTATACTATGTTGTGCAACTTGCTTGTTAAAATTATCAGCAAATTCTTTCTTCTCATGATTTGAAACAACGAACATTTTTTGGAGATCAATATTAAAGTTGGCATGTAACTTCTCTTTCATTTCTTGAACAACACATACAATGGTATCGTACTTTCGGCAATATTTCTCTTCTTTTTTTGACCATTTTTTTGGATTCATGAAGATTTTATTCTTCCATTTTATGAACGGATTCTTTTTCCATTCAAACCAAGTTTTTAAAGCCTCAGGAAAGTTCTCATGTAAATCTAATACTAGGTGCTGCACGCGCGACTTAAAAGCATAGCCAGTTCCGGCCAAAGGCAAATCATGAATATGTAACACACTGATATCATACTTTTTAAATACATGCTTTAATCCGAAATAAAAAAAAGGGTTGATGTTTATACTACTTTCCACTACATCATAGATACCTTTTTTAGTATGAGAATAGTTCTTACCTATTCTATAAATGTTAACACCATTGATAATTTCTTGTTTCGACTCCTTTGCTCTCATCGGGCAAACTACCACTACCTTCTTGCCATTTTCTACGAGCGCTTCTGCTTCTTTTCTTACCCGAATATCATTCGGATACGAACCGTCAACAAGCATACAGATATACTTCATGACCATTTATTTTTCAGCATACACCGCATAATATCTTGGAGTAAATTTTCGCAATATAGGTCTAAACCCAATTTTATTAATAGGACTCGTCCATTTTTCGGTCTTATTGAGTTTCCATCCAGATTTTTCCAGTAGCCAATCAAATTGCCAATCTTCAAATTCGTGATAGTGCCTATCCCACATGTCAGTCTTACTTCGATAAGCCTTAGCAAACCATAAATTCAAAGGAATCGTGGCCACTAATTTCGTTGATTCGATAGCTTTAAGAACATTTAAAGGAGCCAATAAATGTTCGAATATTTCAAATGCCGTAACGGCATCCACTTTGTATTCTTTAACAATTTCTGGTAACTCATCTAAATCTTCCCCGTTTGTATTGTGAACTGTATATCCATGTTGTTCCATAATTTCACTAAATGGATTGCGAATACCTAGATCTAAAATTGTAGCCGGAGCCGGCAGTACACTTTGCAAAAATTCGATGGTATGACCGTATCTTCTTTTAGGTAAATGGTTATACATTACGCTTTCTTTTTTCTATAAAAAACCATCCTAACGGAAACAAGCATAATAAGCCATAAGACATTAAAGTGATCGTATTACCAGTTTTGATAACTGTTGGTTCAAATTTAAATACGACTTCATGTTGACCTGCAGGTATCTTCAATGCTCGTAAAACATAATTAGCTCTTAAATGTGGCGTTAAGTTTCCATCAATATAAGCGTTCCAACCATGTTTGTAATATACTTCTGAAAATACCGCTAACTGCTCAAATTTTGTATTTGTTTTGTAACCAACTTCATTTGCTCTATAACTGGTCAATGTAATTGTCGCTGTTGAATCTTTTTGAATAGATAAACTTTCTAACGAATCTTTAAAATCTACATTTACAACTGCCATCTTCTTTGTGTCCAAACTATCGAGCGCAATGATTTCTTCATCGGCTGAATTTACAAAATTGACATCTTCCACGAACCAGGCATTACCATTAGCATTTGGATTTAATTGTATGCCTATTTTCCCCTGCTCATCAGGAAACATAATGTACTTCGTATTGAGCATATTCAAAACCTCCGTATTATTCTTAGCAATTTGGTAATCAAACAATTCTTCATAGCGTCGCGGTTTTGCAGCATGATAACCACCTATAGAATTATGAAAATAGGAAGTGTTTCCGTCTTGCATAGGATTCACACTAAAATTGGCCACTCGGTAATGAGATTTATCTTTTAATATTTCGGTGTCTGCCTGTGAGGGTTGAAATGAGGTTTTCTGCTGACGTGCAGATACGAAATTATCAGTATTCACATAACGTCTGTCTACTGAAACTAAATCGAATATAATAAGCACTGCGAACCCTATAGTTACAGTAGTCGCATTAATTTTCTCTTTAATAAAAGCCCACAAAACCCCTCCTGAAAGTAACACCAAAATTAACGCGCGAAAACTATCGGCAACGAAAATCGATTTTCTATCTGCCTTAATAACCTCACTAAAGCCAGGTAATTGTTTTTCTAATCCAGCATCTCTAAAACTTTCGAAATCAAATAAGCTAGTTCCAAACACTACAAATACTAATGATAGTCCACCAACGCCAATCAAACTATATTTCAAGTATCTTAACTTTTCTTCTTTCGTACTTGAATTCTTCAAAAATTGATGTAATCCTAGAATTGCCAATAATGGAATTGCCAATTCGGCAATTACCTGAATAGAAGATACTGCCCGAAACTTGTTATACATAGGAACATAATCGATGAAAAAATTGGTAACCAACGAAAAATGTCTTCCCCAACTTAAAACAAACGAAAAGATAGTAACCGCAAGTAACCATTGCTTTAATTTCCCTTTTACCACAAATAATGCAAGTACAAAAAGAAAAATTAAGACGACACCAATATATGCAGGTGCTTCTACAATTATTTGTTCGCCCCAATATGTGGGTGCTCCTTCAGCGAACCCCTTGGCCTGTGTCCTTCCAATTTTACCCTTTAAAAATTCGTATGTTTCAGAATCTTTTCCAATATTTTCTCCACTTCCGCCGCCATAGAAACGCGGAATCATGACATTAAAAGTTTCGGGAATCTCAATACTGTATTGAGTGATATATTCTTTTGAAAGACCAGAGGAAATTTCTTCTTTAGGAGAACCGTTTGGTGTAATGGTCAATTCACTTTTACTTCGCGTACTTTCACTGGCGTATTCTTTTGTGGCTAATAAACTCGTTGCATTAACGCCAACTCCCAGGATAACAGCCACCAATAAAATCATAACACTTTTAAAAAAGTGTGGAAGTTCTTTTTCCTTTAGTGCATCCAACAAGAATACCACACCTAAGATCAAGACTGACCATAACAAATAATAAGTCATTTGAGGGTGATTTGCGGCAATTTCAAATGCCATCGCCAAAGCTGTTAACACAAACCCCGTCAGATAATTTCGCTTAAATACTAATAGAATACCAGCTAATACCATTGGCATATAACCAATGGCATGCGCCTTCGCATTATGACCAGGAATAAAAATAATAATTAGATATGTTGAGAACCCAAAGGATAACGCTCCTAGTATGGCTAATTTCCATTCTACTTTAAGCACCGATAACAGAATAAAAAAGCTTAAAAAATATAAGAATAAATAATCCGCAGGTCTCGGTAAAAAACGTAAAAAATTGTCGATTTTCTTAATATAATTATGAGGATAATAGGCACTTACTTGATAGGCAGGCATACCTCCAAATGTTCTATTTGTCCAGTAGGGTTCTTCATCAAAAGTCTTTCGATGCTCTACAATTTCTTTAGAAGATCCTTTAAATTGATTAATGTCGCTTTGTGAAAGTTGCTTCCCTTTTAATACTGGAGAAAAATAGGCTAAGGAAACTATTGTAAAAATTAAAATTGCAATAATGTATGGGAATATCTTCTTACCTATGTCTATCATTCTTTAAAATTAAATTAATCAACATCCTCATAATCAACATATTCACCTACATCATTATTTGTTCTACTATTTGAGGTGGGTTTTTTATCGATAATCGTTTCTCCGACCTTCGATCTTGGCTGAGACGGTCGATAACCTCCCTGTTGTTCTTGAAATTTTCGTTCCATTTTACCCATAAATCTTTTCATCAGTAATGGGAAGGCAAAACGCATTATAATCTTCAATCCGTAATAGATCACTAAAATTATAAGTATAGTTCTTAAAACATTCACGAGACCGGCCTCTTGCATAAAATTAAAATATTAATTCAAAAGTAACAATTTGCAGGCAACTAAAACGTTTGATTATAATAAAATCTTTAATTTGTATATTCGAAAATTATTTATGAAGAATTTTTTATTGCTTTTGCTTTTCCTAGTAGTATTTCAAACTACTTATGCACAATATACCGAAGTTATTAATTCTAGGCGACCTGGCTTTACTGATAGTCCTTTTAGTGTGGGTACCGATGTGCTTCAATTTGAAAGTGGTTTATTTTATCAAAGAATAAAGGATAACACCAATAATTTAAACGCTTCTTCTATTGGTACCGACGTCATGGTGCGCTATGGTAAGTTTTTTGAGAAATTAGAGATTAATTTGAATCTCGCTTTTCAACACGATAATATAAAATTTGATGATCCTTTAGTTGATAATCTATCACGCTTGGGCTTAAGCCAATTGACTATTGGTGGAAAGTACTTGGTTTATATGCCAAAATATAAAGATAAGAGTAAAGAAATTAAAAGTTGGAAAAAAAAGATGGCGTACGATTGGAAACGACTAATACCATCGGTTGCCGTATATGCTGGGGCGAATATTCCAGTCACTAAAAACTATGTTCGAGGTAATACACCCGGGTTTATAGACGGCAAATTTAGTCCGCGCGTTGCTATTTATACTCAGAATGACTTTTCTGATCGATTCGTCTTTTTGATGAATCTTGTGATGGATAAAATTGGCTCAGGTCAAAAAGAGAATTCTTATATTCTAACAGGAACGTATTCGATTAATGATAGAATATCTGTATTTGGCGAACATCAAGGTATTTTTAAAGATGACAATATCCCTAATGACTTTCAATTCGGTTTAGGTACAGCCTATTTAATGGCAAAAGACAAACAAGTTGACTTTTCTTTAAGGCGTATCAGTGATCGTGATGGGTCGGCCTTTTTAGTAAGTGCCGGTTTTGCTTGGCGAATAGATAAACATCAGGATAAATTTAAATTATTAGGATCTGATGGGAAAGTGGCTAAAGATGAGGACAAAAAAGGCTTCTTCAAAAGACTCTTCGGTAAAAAAGATAAAAATGAGAAACTCCGTAAAGTCAAAAAAGTAAAAGCCAAAAAGAGAAAGATCAAGAAAATCGCTGCTCCTAAAACAAGTAAAGCTGAAAAAAGAAGACAAAAGGAGGAATTGAAAAAATTAAAAAAAGAGCAAAAAGAAAGTAAGAAGAAGAAGAAAAAGGAAAAGAACAACTATGAACCCCCTAAAAAAGATTCTGATACATGATAAGTATTAAGGAAATTACAACAAAAAAGGAATTAAAACAGTTTGTAAAATTTCCGTTTAGTTTATACAAAAACAATCCCAATTGGGTGCCTCCTATCATCAATGAAGAATTGGCGGTATTTGACAGAGAAACAAATCCTGCATTTGACACGGCAGATGCCCATTTTTTTTTAGCCTTTAAAGACACAACCATAGTGGGTAGAATCGCTGCAATAGTGAATTATACCGAAGTTAACAAACAGCACATAAAAAAGATGCGCTTTGGATGGTTTGATGTAATTGATGATGTTGCTGTATCTGAGGTCTTACTAAAAAAAGTTGCAGAAATAGGGGTACAACATAAGTTAGAATACATGGAAGGCCCCGTTGGCTTTTCTAATTTAGACAAGGTAGGCGTTTTAATTGAGGGATTCGATCATTTAGGCACCATGATTACTTGGTATAATCATCCCTATTATAAAGAACATTTAGAAACGCTCGGTTTTGTTAAAGAGAAAGAGCATCTAGAATGGCGAATGCCTTTTAAAAACATTAAACTTGAACATTTTGCAAAGGCACAAGATTTAATAAAAAGAAGGTATCAATTAAAGGCATTAAATTTTAAGACCACCAAAGAGGTCATGCGTTATGCCGACAATATGTTTGATTTATTTAATGATTCGTACGCGAAGCTCTCTACATTTACACCAATCACCAATAAACAACGAGAATATTTTAAAAAGAAATACATCAGTTTTATAAACCCTGAGTATATAAAATATGTCGCCGACAAAGATGATAAGTTAGTTGCTTTTGCAGTGACAATGCCTTCCTTCTCTAGAGCCTTACAAAAAGCGAAAGGCAAGCTTTTTCCTTTTGGGATATTTCATTTATTGAAAGCGAAAAAGAAAAGTAAAGATGTTATTTTTTACCTAATTGGAGTACATCCCGATTACCAAAATAAAGGTGTTCATGCTATATTATTTAATGAATGTTATCTCACCTTTGATAAATTGGGTATAGAAAACTGTATTAGAACTCCCGAATTAGAAGATAACACGGCAATTCAGCAAATTTGGAAGCGATTTGATCCAACACTATGCAAAAGACGACGAACCTACCGTAAAGATTTATAATGCAACTTTTTTATAATTCAGATATAACAGCCACAGCCAATGAATTTACTTTCGATAAAATTGAAAGCAAACATATTGTAAAAGTATTGCGTAAAAAAGTAGGTGATATCTTACAAATCACCAATGGCAAGGGATTTCTATTTAAAGCCAAGGTTGATATAGCTCATGAAAAAAAGTGCACGGTATCCATCATACATGTGATAGAGAAACCCAAAACTCGATTGTATAAATTGCATATTGCCATTGCTCCAACAAAAAACAATGATAGATTTGAATGGTTTTTAGAGAAGGCTACCGAAATAGGAATTGATGAAATAACCCCTATTATTTGTGATCATTCTGAACGTAAAATTTTAAAAATTGAGCGGATGCAAAAAATTATAGAATCTGCTTGCAAACAATCTTTAAAATATCATTTCCCTAAACTCCATAAGCCTTCGACCTTTAAAGAATTTATCGAGGGTCATTCAACACCCCAATTATTTATAGCTCATTGCGATGATCAAGAAAAAAAATCATTGTTATCTCAGCTAACCGGAGCAACAGATATCACTATTTTAATCGGGCCAGAAGGTGATTTTTCGTTGACTGAAATTAAAATAGCGATCGAACGTGGTTATATTCCAATACATTTAGGTGAAAGTAGATTGCGTACAGAGACTGCCGGGATTGTTGCTGTACACACGGCTGCTCTGCATAATGCATAAAAAAAGCCGCCCAAAGGCGGCTTTAAAAATAAATTCGACGTAATTACATCGCTGCTTTTGTAGCTTTTACAGTAAATGATAACTCAATATTATCATTAATTAATTTATCCTTCAAATCTTCAAAGAATTTCCCAGAATTGTATTTGATATCCCATTCTGTTCTATCAATAGTGAAAGCTTCACTAGTAAAAGAAACAGCATCTCCGTCTACGCTAAGTGTCGCAGGGAATTCAATATTCTTCTTAATCCCTTTCATAGTCAAATTACCTTTTACCATGGTTTTACCTTCCTTATCTTCTACTCCAGTAATCGCAAAGGCACTAAAACTATTATTTTCTACATCAAAAAAATCTGCACTTTTTAGGTGCCCGACTAATTTTCCATTATATTCCTCATTTTCTATATCTAAACAAACTATCGAGTTCATATCGATTATGAAATTACCTCCAGTTAATTTACCTCCATCCATTGCTAATGAACCTTCAGAAACACTAATAGTTCCGTTATGAGATTTCGTTGGTGCAGTACCTTTCCAAGCGATTGTGCTAGCACTAGCATCAGCAGTATACGTAGCTGCTCCTGCCACATCGACTACTTCTTCTGCAACTTTCGCTTCTGTTTCATTTTTAGCCTTTTTACATGATACGATTGCTAACCCGATAAACAATACGGTAGCAACTTTCATTATTTGATTTTTCATTTTTTTTAATTTAAAGTTTAAGTACGCAAATTTACAAAATAGCCTAAAGGCGACACTATTAATTTTATGTTAATTTTAAATATAGGAATACAAACGTTGTCTTCTTAAGTTTAAACATTTATATTTGGTTTTTATAACCAAAATTACTGTGTATAAATTCCTTTTATTTCTGTTTTTTTCATGTGCAATTTCTGCTCAAGAAGTTGCAATTTTGAAATATGACGGTGGTGGTGACTGGTACGCCAATCCGACAGCAGTGCCTAATTTGATAGAATTTTGTAATACAACTATTAAAACAACGATAACAAAAACACCAAAAACGGTAGCCTCAAATAGCAACGATATTTTCAATTACCCTATTGTATTTATGACCGGTCATGGCAATGTTTTCTTTTCCGAAGATGCTATTGAAAATATTCGTGATTATTTAATGGCAGGGGGATTCTTACATGTTTCAGACAATTATGGAATAGATAGATATATTCGAAGAGAAATGAAAAAAGTATTTCCAGAATTAAGTTTTCAAGAGATACCTTATTCACATGCAATTTATAAACAAACATATACTTTTACTAAACTACCGAAAATTCATGAACACGATGGAAAACCAGCTCAAGGTTTTGGTATTTTTTATAAAGGAAGATTGGTTTGCTTTTATGATTATGAAAGTGATTTAAGTGATGGTTGGGAAGATCAAGAAGCACATAATAATTCAAAAGAAGTTAGAGAAAAAGCGCTAAAAATGGGCGCCAATATCATAGAATATGCTTTTAAAAATTAGCACAAATGAAGTGCTAGACACTCTTAAAATCAACTTCAATAATGAAGAATTGTGGGCAGTCAATGTTATATTGGCAGTTATTATGTTTGGTGTTGCCCTAGGAATTAAAATTGAAGATTTCAAACGTCTTTTTGCACATCCGAAGGTGGTAATTATCGGTATCCTTCTGCAGTTTATATTATTTCCTTTTATTACATTTTTACTCGTACAAATTATGAACCCATATCCGAGTATTGCCCTTGGAATGATGATGGTAGCGGCATGTCCTGGAGGAAATATTTCGAACTTTGCTACACATTTAGCGGGAGGAAATTCGGCTTTATCAATAAGTTTAACTGCATTTGCTACGCTTGTCGCAATATTCATGACACCACTTAACCTTGCCTTTTGGGGTGGCTTATACGAACCTACCGCTAACATCTTGCGTTCGGTAGCTTTAGACCCGTTGGTATTGATTCGATTAGTAAGTCTTATCTTAGGAATTCCATTAATTTTAGGAATGCTAATTCGTTATTACAAGCCCGCGATAGCTGACTCTCTTTCGAAAATTTTACGTCCCCTTTCTATTTTAATTTTAGTTGTATTTATAATTGGAGCATTTTATGAAAATTGGACAATTTTTATTGATTATGTTCACTATGTATTTATGGCTGTCATAACACTTAATTTTTTAGGTTACTTCACTGGGTTTTATTTTTCAAAACTCATGGGCTTATCTTTTAAAAATCAAAAAACATTGGCCATAGAAACTGGTATTCAAAATTCTGGTTTGGGTTTACTCTTATGTTTCGTTTTTTTTGAAGGATTGGGTGGGATGGCTCTATGTTTGGCCTTCTGGAGTGTTTGGGATATTGCTTCTGCCCTAGGATTAGCATATTTTTGGTCTAAGAAAACAACTAAAGTGATTGCTTAATTATGAAACGTATTTGGTACCATCTAGTAAAAATCTATATCCGTACCGGTCTTCACTTTTACTTTAAAGAAATTAAGATAATTGGTAAGGAGAATATACCTAAAAAAGGAGCTCTATTATTTGTTTCGAACCATAAAAATGCGCTTATAGACCCACTATTGATAGCAACAACTACCACAAGAAATATTCATTTTTTAACCCGTGCCAGTGCTTTTAAAATTACATTGGTAAAATGGATTCTCTCTACTGTAAATATGTTGCCAATTTATCGACTTCGAGATGGTAAAGAAACCTTAGCAAAGAATAATGAAATATTTAATAAATGTTATCACATCTTAAATAAAAAAAGGTCTTTGCTCATCTTTCCAGAAGGAACCCATGATATTAGAAGATGGGTGCGTCCATTAAGCAAAGGATTTACAAGAATTACTTTTGGTGCCTTAGAGCAGAACGATACACTAGATTTAACTATTGTGCCAGTTGGATTGAATTATAGCAAAGCGGATGAATATGGAGAATCTGTTGCCATTCTTTACGGAAAACCTATTGCCGTGAATCAGTACTATAATCCAAACCATATAAATGCTTCAACCCTGAAACTAAAGACTGTCGTACATGAAAAAATGAAGGAATTGACTACTCACGTCGATGACATTGAAAACTATGATATAATTATTAAAAAGTTAGGTACTGCTAATTTTTTGGATCCAATAGCAACGAATTCCTTATTAGCTCATGATACCGAAAATCCAATATCACCTCGTAATAATAATCGAAATAAACCTACTGCGAGCTGGCGAATATTAAAAATTGTGATCGGCGTCAATAGTTTCATACCATTACTTATTTATAAATTTATTGAACCAAACATTCAAGAAGCTGAGTTCGTTTCTACCACGAAACTGGCCATTGGTATTACCGCCTTTCCGTTGTTCTATGGATTACAAGCGTTATTGATACATTATTTCTTTGGATGGCAGATTTCCTTACTATATTTGGCTATGAGTGTTCTACTTCTCTATGTTTTAACAAAAACCAAAACTTCAAAATAGAACTCATACTATTCACATCGAAGGTGCTACTAAAACCTCCAATTTATACCTACCATGAATTCGTCTCTATTAATAATTGGGCGAAAACTTACATGTTTCTTTTGCAAAAAAGGGTTCCAGTTCTTTAACGGTTCCAACTTGTATACAAGATGTGTTATCAACATTCCAATTCCTGCACCAACTAAAACATCACCTACCCAATGCCTATCGTTTAAAACCCTTAAAGTTCCTGTAGCTACTGCAAAAGCATATCCGCTATAAGCGAAAACAGGATGATGTTCTTTATACTCATAATATAACATCGTAGCATTCGAAAACGCCAAAGTAGTATGCCCTGAAGGAAACGAATTATAAATATATTGATTATTAGGTCGTGAACGCTTTGTCATAGATTTTAATGATCTCACTGTGACAAAAGAAGCCAGATCAATGATAAACAGATTTTTTGTCTGATCAAACCAATGATTTTTGGACTTTAAACCGATCACGTTTGCAATCGCCAATTCGGCCATAGGAGCGTATCTAAAATAGTCATCTAATGATGTGGTCACGCCCTTTCCAAGGCCTTTTCTAATAGTATTTTGAAAATTGATTTCACTCTTACTACCCGAAAACAAAGAACCGCCCACAATCAGTGTAGTGGGAATGATTATTTTTTTGACTAGTTGATTTTTTCTTTCTTTATTAAAAGCAATAGAATCCTTCTGCGCAGTAGCCTGCAACACTATAAAAAGCGTTAATAGTGTATAAAAATACCTTATTTCTGACACTAAACTATTCAATAATAGCTTCTTGAATAAGGCGTTGCACTTCGGTTCTTATATTCTTCATCACAAGTTTTGTATTATCAGCAGTAGGATAAACTCTGTTGGATAAAAATACATAGACCAATTCGGTTTCTGGATCGGCCCATGTGTAGGTGCCAGTATAACCGCTGTGCCCAAAACTTTTTGAAGAAACACATCCACAAGTCGCTTTTACATCAGCATCTAATTGAGGTTTGTCAAAACCGAGCCCTCTTCTAACACCTTCAGTTTCGTAATAACGTTTATTGAACACCTCTAATGTTTCTTGGTTAAAATAGCGTTTCCCACCATAAAACCCCTTCTGAAGATATAACTGCATCATTTTAGCCACATCATTCGAATTAGAAAACAAACCTGCATTAGCATTTACACCTCCAAGTGTTGCTGCACCTTGATCATGCACATAGCCGTGTAATAATTGTTTACGATAAAATTTATCTATTTCTGTGGGAACAATACGATTTTCTGGAAATTTATTTAAAGGATTATAGGTCAATGTAGTCGCACCTAAAGGTTGATAAAAATGAGTTGCATTATGCTTATCCAATGACGTACCATATTGCTTTTCTAAATAATCCTTGAACAAATAGAAAATTAGACCACTATACTTATATCCTTTCTTTTCTCGTAATGGTGATTCGGCGATCATTTTATTGATGGTATCCTTAAAGCTAGTAGTTAAAAACATATTTCGAGCCACTTGAACACCATGTTTTTTCGTTTTTCTAACGTTATAATACTCTTTTAATGGCTCTCTAGTCACACTATCTAAGGTTGTTAAATAATAGGGGATCCATGCCTTAAAACGGCCATAATGCGACAACGATTCTTTAATAGTAATACTGTCTTTATCTGTGCCTTTCAACACCGGCATCAATCCTCCAATATAGCTATCAAGACCAAACTTCTCTTCTTCATATGCCTTCATAATTGGAGGCACTCCACCTAGTATTTTAGTTAATGAAGCAAGATCATATAGGTCTGTATTTTTGACTTCTCTTTTTTTACCTGCGGTATGATATCCGAAACTTTTGCGATACACTACCTCACCTTTTCTGGCTACTAAAATCTGCATTCCAGGAGCCATTTTCTCAGCAAGAATAATCTTGGCAATAGAATCAACACGCATTAATTTCTCACTACTCATTCCGACTTTTTCAGGGAAGGTGTACGCCAACCGCTTCAAATTAGTAGATACCAATCCGTGTCCAGCAACAAAATTCTCGTTGATTGAAACGGGTAATTTTCCTTTCGCTGCTCCTGCACCAAAAATTAATTGAGCCGAAACATCTTGAGCCATTTTACTATTTTGATAAGATACGATTGCGGCTTCTATATTCGTGAATGTTTTGACATCTAATAAACTATACGGGCTCGCAAAAACATCTAAAATTACACGTTTATTTCTTGCAATTTCTTGCAACCACACCAATTCTTTATTTTTGAATTTATAGCCTTTCCAAGCATGAGCATTGGATTTATGATATCCAATAATTACCAAATTATACGGTTTCAAATTTTTGAGTAACATGTCTAATGTTTTTCCCTTCACAACATCTACTTCAGCATAATCATTTAAACGTTCAACAAACGTGGTATTCTCAGCATCACCCAATTTAACATAGGCTATTCTTTGACCGTCTAAATCCTTCACAGGAAATGTCGATTGCTTATTCTTAATCAGTGTTATCGAATTCTTTACTAATTGATGATGTAAAATATCATCTTCTACGGCATTCAAATCCTCCTTCAAATTTTCAATTGCGATAGGTTCCACTTTATACAAGCCTGCCCAATATTTAGCCTTCAATATTTTTCGTACTGAATGATTTAAGCGCTCTTCAGTGATGCTACCGTCCAAAACAGCCTTTTTAATTTTGGTAAAGGAACCTTCGATATCATTTGGCATTAATAGGATATCATTGCCAGCCTTTATCACTTCCAGATTTATCTCTGCTGCGCTAGAAAAATTTGAAGCTCCTTTCATATTTAAAGCATCTGTAAAAATAAGCCCTTCAAAACCCAATTCATTTTTGAGTACTCCCGTTACAATATTCTTAGATAGTGATGATGGTAAGCTTGTATTTGACTCTAATTGTGGTACACTCAAATGCCCAACCATTACACTTGCCAATCCGTTATCGAACAGTTTTTTATAAGGATATAATTCGATAGAATCTAAACGCTCTTTTGAAAAAGGTATCGTAGGTAAGGAGACGTGAGAATCAGTATCGGTATCACCGTGACCCGGAAAATGTTTTGCACTCGCCAACACTTGCTCGCTCTGCATACCTTTTGTAAAAGCAATCGCTTTCTCGGCCACATTATCTGGAACCTCTCCAAATGATCGATTGCCAATAATCGGATTTTTAGGGTTGATATTTACATCGACCACAGGGGCAAAGTTTATATGAATTCCTAATCGTTTTGCATGTTTTCCTAGTCGTTGCCCGAAGGATTTAATTAAATTCGTATTTTGAATAGCTCCTAAGGTCATATTCCAGGGAAAACGATATGTATTATCTAATCGCATGTCTAAACCCCACTCTCCATCGAAACCAACCATTAAAGGTATTTCAGAAATCGCTTGAAAGCGATTCGTCATTTTCGCTTGCTTCTCTGGAGTTCCTTGAAAAAAGATAAGGCCACCAATTTTGTATTTTTTGATCAGTCTATCAATATATAGTTCGTGCTTTGCGTCTCTGTTTGAATAAGCATTGATCATAAACAATTGCCCTACTTTTTGATCGACCGTCATCGTAGTTAAAATACTATCGACCCAACGTACTTGCGCTCGACTATCAACTTTTATTAGAGGATCAACACTTTGAGCGTTCGTAAAAATCGTGAGTATTGTAAAAAGAAAGAATAATATGTTTTTTTTCATAAAAGGGAACTACATCAAAGCTTAACGTAAAAGCGGTATTATTATTTTAAAAATTTAGCATGCCAACTTTCACTAGCTTTCACTTCCCATGAAGCTTCCAATTCAGCCTTAGATGCAATCATATTATTAAAAACCAACGTGTTAGATGTTATTTTATTCAGCTTAGCAAACTCCTTAAAGGCTGCCATTGAGACGATATTCACATTATCACCATCTTTAAAGGTAACGTTCATTTTATTTAATAAATCCACCTCTAATTTCTTTTGGAGTTCTTGAATGATATGAACTGAAGCATCTATAGAACAACCCGAAACATTCGTAACATTTTCATCCACTGCAAGGATGATAAATTGATTGTATCGTATTTGAAATGAAGCTTTTAAATCCTCTCCATGACGTTTCCAATTTTCTACAAACGGCATTAATTGTTGTGTTATTTGCTGTACCTCATCACCGGTAAAACTTCTATCAGCTTGATATACCCATACTCTGGAGTTATCTGGTAACAAACTAAAATCTACATACATATTAACTTAATTTATTATTAAAACTTCTCAATTTTATTGCTGTTAATACCTTTTTAGTATACAAAGGAAAATCAGCTTTTTGAATCCAAGAATAATAGCCTTTATCCCGCTCTAAAATGACAGATACTTTTTGACCTTTATACTTTCCAAAAGTAAATATTTCATCGCCATCTTCATCAAACATAATGAATCCTGCAAAATCAGCTCTCTTCTTATGAGATGAGAATTCACTTAGATACTTAATATCATTTTCTATATCTTCATATCTATCTAACTGCGATTTCAATATTTCATAGGTGGCATTCGTATCTGCTTCTGCAGAATGTGCATTTTCTAGATTTTTATCACAGTAAAATTTATATGCCGCGCTTAATGTACGTTGTTCTTTTTTATGAAAAATGACTTGTACATCGACCGCTACTCTATTTTTCATATCAAAATCTATGCCTGCACGTAACATTTCTTCCGCTAATAGCGGAATATCAAAACGATTTGAATTAAAACCTGCCAAATCACAACCCGCGATTAGATTATTTACTTGCTCGGCCAATTCTTTAAACGTAGGCTCTGTAACTACCTTTTCGTTAGATATGCCATGAATTGCGACAACCTCAGCAGGAATTTCTATCTCAGGATTTACCAACCAAGTTTTACTTTCCTTGTTTCCATTGGGAAAAACTTTTAAAATCGAAATTTCTACAATTCTATCATTAGCAATATTAATACCCGTAGTTTCCAAATCGAAAAACACGATGGGCTTGGTCAGTTTTAATTCCATTTACATAATTTAATATTCAAATATACACTTTGTGCACATCTATCTTGTATATTTAACAATTAGATTTAGGTTACTTTTCAACTTTTTTTAAACAACAATAAAAGACGAAAATCACTATCTTTAGGCTATACGTTTCTCTTTAAGTAATGGTATCGATGAAAACATATTTTAATCTGTTATTTTTAATCTTCGTTAGCTTTACTTTGATGGGATGTCCAGCCGGAAACTACTATAAATATGTGCGTATTGATGCCTCGAAAAGTCAAAACACCAGTATCAACTTTGATCAGGATACTGAATTACAAATTAGTTGTGGTAATTATGTTGAATTTGTTGGCTCAAAAGAGAAAGGCCTCTTAGCAACTATAAAAGTGATCTCCAAGGTAGATACTAAACATACGTTTTATATAGAGAAAATTATCTCCACTAAATTTGGGGAATTATCTAAAGGTCATGCTCGAGAGCCAAATCGATATATCGTAAATGATACTTTGAATACGCTTTATTATAGTCTCTCTTTAAAACGCTTAAGTCAACGAAAAATTAACAACGGGGTAAAAAAAGATACCATATCAATTATGCTAAAAAACGGCACTACCTTATTTTTCACGAAAAGAGAAAATTACTAATTTAGTTATCCGCAACTAATTTTTTTCCATGGTAAGGACAAAAGGACCAAGAGCCATCTACTTGGGCACCATCTTCAGGACATTTTTTAGGTTTCAATAATGCTCCTAATGGTAAACTCCAAATAAAATCTTCCTTATTCACTGTAACTGTAAAGTTTTCTTTTCCTTTAGCATTAATGATAGGATCTAATGGATTGCCTTTCTTTTGAAATAAAAAGAAGTGCATATTTTCGCCTATCTTTCCTAAGGTATTACCAAGAATAGGCTTCATTGTTATTATTAATTCTTTGGTTTTATCATCTATTTCATCTTCCAGTAAAGGTGCATATTTCTTTTTGCTTACATCAGTTAACACTAAATTTTCAAAGGTTTTATCGCGCGACTTATAGGTGATATTGCCATCTTCTAAAATGGTACCATCTATAATTACGAACATGGAATACTGACTGAATGCCATTAGTATATCATCTGACTGTTTTTTATCAATCGATTGATCTTGGTCAAAAATGGTTTCCCAAAATTCGATGGGAATCCACCAAACTAAGCACATTTTATCGGGCGATTCAGATAATTTCTGAGTTTGTTCTGTAAGCTTATTGATATTTACCTTAAAGTCTTGTGCATGGAGACTCATTAACAGAAAATTCCCAAGCATTGCAAGGGTTAAAAATGTATTTTTCATAGCATTATGTATTCCAATTTCAAAAATATAAAATAAATCCATAAAAAAGGGCTGCCTCTCCAGGCAGCCCAACCATTTACAAAAAAATGGAAAACAACTCAATTTTAAATATTTTTAGCTTCTAATACTTCCTCCAGAAGAACTTGATTTTTTTACAATCTCAGGATTTCCAGAACAACTAATGTTTCCACCGCTGGTCGCCCTTGCATCAAGTTCTTGTGTTGCTTTTACAGACATTACTGATCCACTTGTAGCCTTTGCTTCACAAACTTTAACTTCTAAGTTTTTCGCTCTTAAATTTGCTCCACTTGTCGAAGATGCAATTAATTTTTCAGCAGTACCTTCTAATCGAATATTCGAGCCACTGGTCGAACTACACGAAACATTTACAGCTTCAAGATTTAAATTTACATTAGCGCCGCTAGTCGTTTTAACAACCATATCTTCCGATTTTATTCGATTTTCAGAGCGCACAGAAGCACCACTTGTTGCTTTTATTTCATTCATTTTTTCTGCGCTTAGATATACAGTTCTCTTTTTCGAACTAAATATATTTTTCTCAGCATAAATTCTTAAAACTCCATCTTCTACTTCTGTTCGAATAATGTCGTGCAAATTTTCGTCAGCCTCAACGGTTAAAGAGGTCGATGAGCCCATTGTTAATTCAACCTGAATCCCATAACTTACATGGATTGCGTCAAAATCAGATGAAATAGTTCGGTCTTGTGTTACTACGTTCCTATTCCCTTTCACTCCATCTAAAAAACAAGAAGTGAGTAAGAAAAGTACTGCAACTGTTGAAAATTTTAAAAATGTGTTCATAATATGTTGTTTTATTCCGATGTTTCGGATGTTAGTATTGGTTGATTCTTCGTTCTTTGGTTAATTTTCATTCAAATGTCACCAATAAGCTCTTTCTTTCTAATTATTTACGACCCAACTGTCAATTTTAAAGGATGAATTGTTCTATTTTATTTTTTTTGCCTCTTCTACAATTGAACCATTTTCAACTACGACCATCTTAAGTACATTGCCTTTCACATCTTTTATAAATTGGAAGACCAAGGGTTTTTCTTTACTATAAAAATTTGTCTCCGATTCAGGAAAAACATTCATCTGCATCTTGTCATTATAGATATTTAGATAATAATTTTTTACTGCCACCATGACCTTACCTGTTTGTGGAGCTTCATATTCTCCTGCGTATTTCATCAAAATATCGGCCGAAATGCTTATTTCTTTTTTGCCGCTATTGATCGATGGTTGTTTGTGGTCATAACTTAAAACTCTTTTCAAAAACCAACGATCCTTTTTTAAAATCCATAAGTGCGTAAATTTAGCCGTACTTCCTTTCTTATCATTTTCATAAAAACTATGTACTCCTTTCTGAATAGCCGCATATAATTTGCCTTTATTATCATGCATTGCAAATACCTCGAGACTTTCTTTCTTCAGCTCTCTCCTAAGTTCATTTGGAGACTTACACAAACCATTTTTTGTGTTTTCAATAAAAGTATCTTTTCCCTCTATAAGCCCTGCCTTATCATGATAAAATTCCAAATCGTCATTAATTAAAGTTTTCAGTTCATCCAAATTACAGGTATTAAAACTTGCATTAAAAATAAGGCTATCATTAACCTTTAATATCTTGTATAGTTTAGAAGATTTCTCAACTTGAGACATACTTAAAAAAGGTAGTAGCATAAAAATAAATAGTATCCTTTTCATTCGATTTAGTTTTAGACTAGTTAGACGCATCTTCTTTATTGCACGTTTCATTAATCTCTAGTTAATAGTGTCGATTGTTACGCTATCCTTTACGCTTTGTACCTCTTCGCTTTGAGGCGCTTCCTTCTTGACTTCAACCTCTTTTTCATTATCATTATCACTGTCATCATCATCGTCGTCATTGTTTACGTCACTATTATCTTCATATTTCCATTCATTTTCGCTTTCATTTTTTTCACAGTCTAAACATTTCAATCCGTCTTCTGTCATTACAAATAATTGATCAGCCATGTTCCGATTGTACATGTTGTTGGATGTTCTAATTCTATAACTAATAAAATTTTTGGTAGATTCATCGAAGCGCACCACTTTGCTCTTGGGAACATAAATAATAACCTCTAATTTTTTATCAATGAATGAGAATCTAGTATCTGTTAAAAAGTAATCATTCAACAAGAGATTATTATCCTTAATTTTAAAATCATAGTGAATTCTCCTCGCATTTTCTTTCGCTTTATTTCTATTTCTTCCTTGACCTCGCTTTCTTACTTTTAGGTATGTTTCGGTACTATCCGATACACGTACATCGAACCGAACATCAGTATAGTAAAACTTTCTATCGTCGTTTTCGTCATATACATATCTAAATCCGAACTTACTATGCATACTATCTCCACCTGAAAAATTACGATCATCAATAACCTTGATATTGAGGGTATCTGAATCAATTAGGTTCATATCTTTCTGTTCGGTCACCGTACCTTCTCTAGCAAATTCGGCTCCTTGTCTTAATCCTAAATAAATTGTTGATAGCAATGCAATTAACCATATTCCTAGCAACACAAATTTACCTGTTCTGCTAATCGTTTTTGAATCGCCAGAAATAATAAAGAGTCCTAAAAAGAAGAGCATCAGTAATGGAATGCCACCTAGTACAAGTGCTAATAATGAAATTAACCAGCCAGATATCCCTAGAGGATTCATGATATAGAAATCTTCATCAAAAAAGCCCTCGAAGCCCATAAAATCGACGGCTCCTGCTGTAAACAAACTAATAATTAGCGCTATTAAAGCTACTACTGCTGTTAAGACTAAGATAATTCCAATGAACTTACCGATAATTTTGAAAAAGGTAACAATGATATTGCCGATAACTTCTACAAATTCTTGAATACCTGATTTAGCTGAACTACTGCTTACTCGTTTTTTTTTTAAGGAATCTGATACGTTATCCATTCCTTCTTTTACTTTCGTGCTCACCTCATTGGCAGCATCTCTAACGCGAGAAGAAGCATCTTCGAATTCAGCTCGTACACGTTTTTCTATATTGCTAATATTTACAGGTTCGCCTTCCATCTGCAATTTATCTGCAGTTGTTTTAGCTTCTGGTAATAGTATCCATAAAATTATATAGATTAAGAGTCCAGAACCAAACCCCGCAAAAACGGCAACTATCAATGCAATTCTAATCCAAATAACATCCACATCGAAATAGTAGGCAATTCCGGAAGCAACACCTCCTAAAAACTTATCATCTCCATCTCTAAATAGTTTTTTACCAGACGTTTTATTTCTACTAGATGAACTTCTGTAACTTCTTTTCGTTTCTTCAGTAAAGAGTTCTTCATCAACCAGATAATCTTCGGGCTGCCCCATCACACCAATAACCTCATCAATATCAGATTCGCTCACCACTTGACGTACATCTTTCACACGTTCAGACAATAATTCTCCAATACGTAATTCGATATCAGAAATTATTTCATCTCTTCCTTTGGGATCATCACTTAATGATCTTCGGATCGCGTCTATATATCTTTTTAGTTTTTGATAAGCGACTTCATCAATATGAAAAAAGATTCCTCCTAGATTTATATTAACTGTCTTGTTCATTTTTTTGGTGGTTTTTTGCTAGTTACAATTTTTACTGCTGACGTGAGTTCATTCCAGGTTGTACTTAATTCTTTTAAAAACAGAATACCTGTTTCTGTCAATGCATAATATTTTCTTGGTGGTCCAGAAGTTGATTCTTCCCATCTATAGCTCAACAATCCTGCATTTTTCAAACGTGTTAATAAAGGGTAAATAGTACCCTCAACTACGAGCAGTTTTGCTGATTTCAAATGAGATAAGATTTCAGAAGTATATGCATCTCCACCCTGTAGGATAGAGAGAATACAGAATTCTAAAACTCCTTTTCTCATTTGTGCTTTTGTATTTTCTATCTTCATAATGATCTTGTTTCTTTTAACTTGTTGTAAATATTGCTATCAGCAAATTCATGACAAAGACTATAACAGTCGTTAGTATTGAAATCATAATTGGGGTTTATTAAAGATTCTTATTTTATAAATTTTATTGTCAAGGGATATTTATAGGACTCGCCTCTACTTGCCTTTACAGCTGCTACAATAGTGAGTATAAACCGTATCAAAAAGATAATACCTATTATAGAGCCAACACTCAAAATTCCGAACAAGTTGCCAAAACCATGGCTAAAATCGAAATTGAAATGTAAATTGTCAAAGTCTTCCCAATGGCTCATACGACTCAAAAACGTACCGATCGCAAATGGAAAAGTAAGTGCTCCTAGTACAAAAACATATAAGACATAACTAATATTAAAGTTGACTGCCTCTATACCATTTTCGTCAACAAACTCACTTCTACCCTTGTTGACAGACCACATAACTAGTGGACCAAGAATAGCGCCTAATGGAAATACAAAACTTACAAAACCAGATAAATGGGTTAAAAATGCTGTATTCGTTTCTCTTTGTGATAACATAATATTAGTAGTTTATAATACTTGACTATGCAAATATATAAACAAAGAAAGGTATTATGCAATACAAAGTACTGTTATTATACATATTTTAACATTATTTTAACACTATTTATAGGTAAAACTAACAATCAATGATCTCGTTAATTTTCTGTACATTGCAAAAAATTAAGAGTTAAATGGCAAAACTGACACCGAAAAACATCAATAAATTCTTATTATTTAAATTACCTTCAGCTTATTTTTCAGGCGTTCGAGTGGCCTCTATGAATGAACAAGAAGCAGTAGCAACGGTAAAACATCGGTGGATTAATCAAAACCCTTTTAAGTCTTTATATTGGGCGACCCAAGGAATGGCTTCAGAGTTGGCAACTGGTATTTTAGTGATGGTTGGCATTGCAAATAGCGGAAAAAAAATCTCGATGCTAGTGCGTCATCAACAAGGTACTTTTACGAAAAAGGCTACTGGTAGAATTCGTTTTGTTTGTAAAGATGTAGCGTTAGTTAAAGAAGCCATCGAAAAAACGATTGCTTCTGGTGAAGGAGAAACTATTGTGATGACTGCCGAAGGTTTTGATGAACGAGGAGATTCAGTATCTAAATTCGAATATACTTGGGGCTTGAAAGTAAAGTCATAACTTCTATCTTTTTAAGTATTCTATAGGGCTTTTAATACTTCATTTATAAGCTGGACAATCAAGAGAAATTAACAAATAATTATTCTAGCTAACTGAACGCCATTTCGGTATATGACAAATTCGTGTTGTAACAAAACTGTGCTTTTTGCTACCTATAAGTACATTAATCTTAAAACCAAAATCATGATTATCTCAACAACCGAAACCCTTCCAGATAAAAAAATAACAGCAGTCTTAGGTGTTGCAAGAGGTAGTACTGTGCGGGCCAGAAACATTGGGCGCGACTTTTTTGCCGGTCTTAAAAATATTGTAGGTGGTGAAATTGAAGAATATACCAAGCTTCAGGCCCATGCACGTGAGCAAGCCATGCAACGTATGATAGAAGATGCTCATAAAATGGGAGCAGATGCGATCGTAAATGTTCGGTTAACTACTGCCATGGTCATGCAAGGATGCGCCGAAATTTTAGCCTATGGCACCGCCGTTAAACTTTCTTAATATGCAAACTATGGCTATTTTATTTTACACATTATTCTGGATAGTTATTGCTATTATTCTCATTTATCTTATTATTCGAAGAGTTCAACTAAAAGAAAAAGAAAATTTCGAAGAGCGAGATAATTAAATTTATCTCTATGAAAACATATACAAGTCGAAGAATGAGACCAAGCTTTGGATACAAAGGAGCTATTATGAATCATTCTAATACATACTCTTATAATAGAAGACCTGCATTTAGTAGAATAAAAGAGGTCTATGGAGAAACGTTAGAACGTTTCAAATTTGAAAGACCCAAAGTTGTTCTAAAATCAAACCAATTATTAGCCCGACAGAAAAAAGAAATACGGTATCGTCTTAAAGAACAATTTAAAAAAGAAAGAAATCGAAACATTATCATTCTATGTTTTATGATTGGTTTTGCCATGTCATTCTTATACTTTATGAACCATTATTTCTTAGATCTCATGGAAATTTTAATTAAATAAAGTACTTATGCCAGCCGATTTTTCTGCCATGTTACGTCAATTGAAGCGCAACGAAGCTGCGAAAGCGGCTAGACGCGCGGCACATTTACGTAAGAAGAAAAAGTTAGTCTTTCCTAATGGATACAGCAAGGTAAAAGCTTTTGATTTTCCTGACGTCTCTAAAAAAGAATTGGCCAAGATCAAATCTAACATTCGTAAAAGCATAAAAAAAGATAAAACGAAACAGTTGACTCTTCTAATTACACTCAGCGTCATTGCACTTATTATTATAGTGAACTCGGTTGATTTTACAACTCCGAAAAAAATCCAACCTGAAGGGATATCTCAAGATAATTTCTTGTCTGAGAATATCAATGAATTTAGTTTTTTAATTGATGATGGTGACCAATGGATTCAAAAAAGACGATGGAATAACGCTATCTACCGCTATGAGCAGGCCGTAAAACTATTTCCAAGTAGTTATGAAGCCAATTATAGACTTGCACTAGCCTACAAATACAATTGTGAGTTTAAAAATAAAAGCTGCATTCAAGGAGAGAAATTAACGGAGAAATTACTGAAGTATCACCCTGATGAACTAAATTTGATTAATTTAAAGGTCGCATTTCAGCAGAAAAAAAATCACAAAACAACAAACAAGAATATTAATAAAACCTTAAAAAAATGACAGCACACGAAATAGATTATACAATTTACGGAGAAGAAATGCAATATGTAGAAATAGAACTAGATCCGCAAGAAGCGGTTGTTGCAGAATCCGGCAGTTTTATGATGATGGATAATGGTATAAAAATGAATACCATATTTGGCGATGGTTCTGGGCAAACTCAGAGTGTTTTAGGTAAAATTTTCTCTGCGGGTAAGCGCTTACTAACGGGTGAAAGTTTATTTATGACTGCCTTTTTGAATGAAGGCGCTGGCAAAAAGAAAGTATCATTTGCTTCTCCTTATCCGGGAAAAATCATTCCTATAGATTTGACCAATTTTAGAGGTAAATTCATTTGCCAAAAAGATGCTTTTTTATGTGCAGCAAAAGGTGTTTCTGTTGGAATTGAGTTTTCTAAAAAATTAGGTCGCGGGCTTTTCGGTGGTGAAGGGTTTATCATGCAAAAATTGGAGGGTGATGGTATGGCATTTATGCATGTTGGTGGTACGGTTGCTAAAAAAGAATTACAGGCTGGAGAGATTCTAAAAGTAGATACCGGATGTATTGTTGGCTTTGACCAAACAGTAAACTATGATATTGAATTTGTAGGTGGTATTAAAAATACTGTTTTCGGAGGAGAAGGATTGTTCTTTGCAACACTTCAAGGTCCAGGAACCGTATATATTCAGTCATTGCCATTTAGTAGGTTAGCGGGTCGTATTATTGCATCTGTACCGAGAACTGGTGGAAAAAGCCGAGGAGAAGGCAGTATCTTAGGTGGAATTGGCGACATTCTAGACGGAGACAATAGGTTTTAATCAACATAAAAAAAAGCGGCTTTAAAGCCGCTTTTTTTTATTTATCCTTATTTTTTATCTCTTCAATAAATTCTTTTAATCTTTTACCATATTTAGAAGCTTTGACTTCTTCAGTTAACGAATTATTGATAGTGTCTAATAATTTAATATTCGCATTATATAGTTCGGTTAATGCCAAATACGGCGCGACTTCGGCATCACTATTATTTACTGCAAAATTAGTAGTATAAAAATAGCGACGTCTCAATAAATTATTAGCTAGTTTCTGCACTGAATCTATCTTGGCAGTATCTCCTTTTGTTTCGAATTCGGCTTTTATAAAATCTAAATTCTTATCTCTGAACTTTGTGATCATCTCTTTGTATTCGTTTAAAAGTTCTTGATTTTTTTGACCTTGAATGACCGCTTTGAAACCAAATTTATCTAATTTCGTTTGAATTTCTATCGTTCCTTTATCTCCAAAGAACGTAATCTGCTTATCCTTGAAGTTATCTAAATTTAAAAAATAAATTTCTGGACTTTCTAATTCATCAGATAATGTAAATGTTGTCTCTCCATCTAAACTTACGGAATCTACTGATACTAACAGTGTATCCTTCATTTTTTGCAGATACAATGTTCCTTTTTTCAGACCTTTTATTTCACCGACCACCAACATTGATCCTTTTTTTTCATCTCCACAGGCTACCAAGATCAAAGCAGCACAAATACTAATTACGATATTTTTCATTACTTATTTTTACGGATGCGAATATATGGAATTTAATAATTGTCGACAGCAATAAATTGCTCCTTTATCATGCTATCCTCCAGAAGCTATTTGCATCAAAATGGTACAACCAATTGCAGCTATAGTACCTACCGCATAACCCAATACAGCTAATAAAACACCAACTGTCGCCAACGACGGGTGGAACGCGGCAGCGACCACAGGAGCAGAAGCAGCACCACCTACATTTGCTTGGCTAGCAACAGCTAAAAAGAAATATGGGGCCTTGATCAGTTTGGCAACGAGTATCATCAGTAAAGCATGAATTGTCATCCAAACAGCACCAATTGCCACTAAACCAAGATTGTCAAAGATTAATGTGAGATCCATTTTCATACCTATTGAAGCTACTAAAATATAGATAAAAAGGCTTCCTATTTGACTTGCGCCTGCACCTTCATAACTTTTCGCTTTTGTAAACGATAACAGGATGGCGATAATTGTGGCAATACTCACCATCCAAAAGAATTGTGAGTCTAAAAAAGTAAACATATTCTTTATCGTAGTCGATTCAATTCCCGCGACAATACTTCCAAAAAAGGAACTCAAATGACCTGCGCCAAAATGTGATACACCAACAGTTCCAAAAGCAATTGCAGCGATAATGGTAATATCTGTGAAGCTGGCTCTTCGTTCTACTTTTTTTGCATAGGTAGACACTTTTTCTTTTAATTCTTCTATCGAAGTGGTGTCGGCTTTTAACCATTTATCGATTTTGGCAGATTTACCAATACCTATCAGAATAATGGCCATCCAGATATTGGCAACCACGATATCGACAAATACCATTCCACCAAATAATTTCTGATTATATCCATAAATTTCTAGCATTGCTGCTTGGTTGGCACCTCCACCAATCCAACTTCCGGCAATGGTAGACAATCCCCTCCAAACAGCATCAGGACCAGCACCTCCAACAGTTTCAGGAGAAACCATTGAAATTAATAAGATCGCAATGGGGCCTCCAATTACAATCCCCAACGTGCCAGTGAAAAACATCGCTAGTGCTCTCCATCCTAAATTATACACAGCCTTCAGATCAATACTTAAAGTCATTAATACCAAGGCCGCTGGTAATAAATATCGGCTAGACATGTAGTATAAATTTGAGCTATGCTTTACTGTTTCTCCTGCTTCGTTTATTGTTTCCCAATCTGGAGCGATAAACCCCATTGTTGTAAATAAAGCGGGAATCATATAAGCAAGAAATATGGAAGGAACTACGCTATAGAATTTTTTCCAAAACCCTTCTTTTATTGAAGAGGTATAAAAAATAACTCCTAGGACTATCATTAAAAGTCCAAACACAATCGTATCATTTGTAAATAGTGGTGCTGTATCCATCTCAATAATTTTACTGTCCTACTAAAAATACAGCGTTACAAAATACGAGTTTACCGTTTTCCCAAAAACTTCTAAATAGAGGATCATCGACTAAATAAACGACCTCACCACTACCCTTAGATTCTACGCCAAAGACTAATGAATTATCAATATTTTTTAAAGCATTCGCTCCTGCGAAACCACTAATCTGATCCTTTTTACTTTTAATCACGCTTACATTGACGCCATTCTTCAAATAAGCGTATTTATTTCCGCTTAAGCGCAACGTTTGATATTGTTTATCAAAACCGAATCCTAATGGATGCGTATTATCCATTGTTGCCTTAAAGACACTACCAGTTATTAAATTAGACACAGATTTACGTTCTAAATTGTCAAAAGCTTCCAGTTCTAACTTTTCTTTTCGAGCTTTAGCTTCTTTTTCGCTTTTCTTTTTCTCCTCATCACTTTTAAAATTTGATAAGTCGAACTCCTTGCTACTTGCAAAGGTACTCAGGGCCCTATCAATTACAATCAATCTACCTCCAGCTTGTACCCAATCTTTTACTTTTTTCATAGATGTTTTTCCTAAAACACTGCCGTACCAGCCGCTTGGTAAAATCAACACATCGTACTTGGCCAAATTCACGCCACTAAAGTAGTCAGTATCTATAACTGTAACCGGATAGTTAATTTGTTGCTCAAAAAAATGCCATAACGACCCGAAACTCAATGAAGAAACTCCTTGACCAGATAAAAGCGCAATTTTAGGAGGTTTTAAGTAGGTCACTGTACTTGATCCAAAATCTTTACCAGAACTTACAAATCCAGTTGAAACACCGGTTACATTCCTATTAAATTTTTCTGTAGCCTTTTTAATAATAGCATCAAATTTATCGCCTAGTTTTTCATTTCCTCTTCTTGTTACCACCAAAGTACCTGCCTTGTAACTTTTACCTTCTACGGAAAAATTTGCCTTAGAAAATCGCACTTTAACTTTGTTTTGCAATAAATACCCCAAGAAGCTAACATCCTCGGTACTGTTCCATTTTGAAAGATACGCATACGGTTTTTCGGCACCTGTTAAACTTCCTCCTGACGACATTTTAGGTGCCTCTTTTGTCGCAATAGTTGAACCCATTGCATAGGCATCCAACCCTCTACTATGTGGTAAAGCCCAAGCTGTAATATCATAGGTTAACGAATCGGATATTTTAGTATCTGGTTCAAATAAGGCTTTGATTAAATTAGATTTAGGTTGATTCGTATTCACAACGATATCATTGGATGATAGTTTTACAGAAGTTTGCTTATTAGCCCTATAACTAAAACCTTTTGTACTACTTGATGAATTTGAAAGTCCGTATTTTATTTCATGCCTATCCAATAAAACTCGTAGGCTATTTATTTTATCGGCATCGTTCGAACCACGAATAACATAGCTTTTATACTTTCCTATCGGATTGTTTATTGCCTTATTAAAATACGCTTTGTATTCTTTTTTTAGTTTCTCAGCATTCATGGAAGCTATTTCTATAGTTGAAAGGCCTGTGGTATAGTGATGAGCTACTCGATCTGTCAATGTTAAGACATCATCGTCAGAGGTTTCTATTCCTAAACCAGCTCTTCCATGACCAGCTTGTTCATAGGTCATTCCTATCGCACCATTATATGTTGGATAGGTATCTCCATAACTAGGATATAATAAATCGAACCATTCTTTGGTAAAGTATAACCACCCATTTTTGTCAAAATATTTAGCATGATTTTTACCAATAGTCACTTGAAAATCACGCTGAAACTTAGTAATTACTTCATGATACGGTTCTGCAGCAGGCGCAAAATAATAAGGATTATCAACACCCTGTTCGTGAAAATCTACATGAATATTTGGCATCCATTTATTGTATTGGGCTATTCGATATTGCGATTCTATCTGGGTTGTCCATGCCCAATCTCTGTTTAAATCAAACAAATAGTGATTCGCTCTACCTCCTGGCCATGGTTCATGATGTTCTTTGGCATCTGGATTTTTATTGTATGGTACATTAGCTGTTTCGTTATACCAATTCACATAACGGTCTCTACCATCTGGGTTGATACAAGGATCAATAATAACAATTGTATTTTCTAGCCAAGTTTTAGTTTTCTGATTGGAAGGATCAACCAAAGCATATAATGTTTTCATCGATGCTTCGGTACTCGAAGCTTCATTTCCATGTACGTTGTAACTTAACCATACAATCGGAATATCCTCACCAGCATCACCTTTCACAACACCTGCAGTTTTTAAATGATTTAAGCGTAAATCTTCTAGTTTCTCAAAATTCTTTGGAGCAGTAATAAAAGCTAAATGTAATGGTCTTCTTTCATAAGTTTCACCATACTTGATTAACTTTACATTTGCATTTTCATTTGCGATATGCTCAAAGTAAGAAACTACTTTATCATGTCTAGTAAAATGATCACCTAGTTCGTATCCTAGAAATTCCTTAGGAGATTTTGATTGAGAAAAAGCAGCAGCTGCTACTATCAAAAACGCAAATAGCGTGTAAAAAGAGAAACTTTTTTTCATTGTATATTGATTTGAGAATATAAATATATTAAATACTAAGCCAATAGGTTAACTTTAATGCGAGTGACCTACTTCTCGGTGAGAACTCGTTGACAAAATAATTATCGTTATAGACTATGAATAAATCGGATAATGGTTTGAAACGCCATTGTAATCTCGCATTCACGCCCAAATTATCTCGTTGGTTACTGTATTGTACAAAGGTGGTCCAAAATATTTTTTTGTTGAAAGTTACATCGAATCTAGGACCTATTAACCATATTGAAGCATCTGGAAAAGGGTTGGGTAAATCTATTTGATCATAATTCACTTGAGCAGATGCAAAAAAGTAAGGCTGCACTCTGTATCTAAATTGGCCTTCAAAAGAAAACTTTGTTCCGTTATAAAAATCTCCATAAGAAGTTTCCAATGTATAAAAGAGTTTTTTACGCATATCAGACTGATATTCAACCTGAAAATCTGTATAATCATATTTAGATCCTAATGGTAATGCCAAGGCATCATCTGTGCTTGTCGGATCAAAATCTCTATCGAAAAGAAATGTGTATCGATGCGCAATTCTTGCCGATAATTGTGCTTGGTTTTTGAAATTACTCTGCCACCTTAAAACATTTAATCTATCAGTCACACCTCCGTTTAAGCCATTCGGACTTAAAATAACAATTGGTAAGAAAGAAAGACTATGTCTATTAAAACTTCCTTTTTTTGGCCAAAAATTCAATTCTAGATCTAAGACTGCCTTAAAGATATCCGTTCGTCTAACGAAACCCAATTCCGAATTAAAATCTTCTCCAACGTACACATTGCTTAATCTTGCATTAAAGAATCTACTATTGTACTGCGTTGAATGTCCTAAAGAATAATCGTTGTCATTTAAGTTAGGTGAAAAAGACTTATGTATAAAATACTTCCCGGTCCAGGTATTATCTCTCGAAGCTAAATTATAATCTAAACCAATAACTCTATTATAGGTATTATTATCATCTTCGTCATCGTCATCATTCAAAAAATCGTAGTCTTTAGTGGCTTGTTTATTAATGAATAAAAAACTCAAATTCGAGCGACTAAATAATTTATGTTGTAATGCCAATACTGTATTATTCGTCGCTGCAATTTCATTTAACTCATCTTCTTCGGTTTGAATATTTAATAAACCTACTCGAAAATTATTATTTAATTTTCCGCTTAAGCGAGCTCCAGCAATGATGTCATTTTCTATGGTATTTCCATCAACATCTTCAGCAATTCCAATACGTCTAGAGAAAAAGGTTCTCGAGTCTCTATTGTCTCCAAAGTCACCAAATAGATCACTATTTTCAACAAAAAACTGACGTCTTTCTGGTAAGGCAATACTAAACCGAGTAAGATTAGTGACCTGCTGATCGACTTCAACTTGCGAAAAATCCGGATTAAAAGTGACATCTAAATTGAGGCTATTTCCTATGGTGAATTTAGCATCTCCACCTACTTTAAAAGGCGTCTCACTTGTATTATTTTCAAAGTCTTTAAAACTTCCAGTATTAATATATGGAATTAAAGAAATTGGGGATTTTGATTTTCCTAGTGGCTTTTCGAAAATCATATCACCCATGTAGGCCAGATTAAAAATAAATTGATTTTGAGGAATATTCATCCACGTATTACGCTCGTTATCTTGGGTATCAAAATGATAACTATTAAAACGCCATTTAGTCTCACCTTCTTTATATTTAAATGCAGATAAAGGTATGGCCCATTCAGCAATATAATAACCATCATATACTTTACTCTCACCGATCCATTTTGTGTCCCAACTGGTATCAAAACCTCTCAAATTCGTACCTCCGCCAGACACAAGGGCTTCACGTAATACTCCGTACGAGTTGGTACCAAAAAGAAAGGCATTATTTCCATCATTAAAAGTATCAAACATGAGGGTAATATTATCACTGCCACCAGCTCTAAAGTCACGACGTAATGAAGGAATAACATAATCTTTACCGGAGGAATTTACTTTTATACCAACATACAAGGTTTTATCATCAAACAACATTTTAATGATTGCTTGCTGTTTTGCTTGTCTATCATCGGATGGAAAATATTGCCAAAAATCTTTTGCAGGTTCTGCCGAATTCCAAGGAGTTTCGTCTAATGTTCCATCGACCTTAATAGGAGTATTGATATATTTTACAGTAAATGTTTTGTTTTGCGCTGCTGAATAAGCCACTACAAAAAAGGCTACATATAGTAGGGTAAGGGTGTTTTTCATTCCACTAGTTGACTGGATCAAATATAGAATAAAAATATGTGAAAATTCTCTTAATTTTTTTCGTTATTATCCTTGTTTTTTGGTAGACGTTTCGCGTCTTTCAAACTTTGATTTAGCATCCATTCTAACTGTCCATTGGTACTGCGAAACTCGTCCGCAGCCCATTTTTCGATAGCTTTGAGCATATCTTCATTAATCCGTAATGCAAATGCCTTTTTCTTTGCCATTATTCAATTGAATTCACAAATTTACTATTATACGTTTGCAATACCCTTTTCATTTCTTCTTGTTTTTGAGTACCAATCAGTATTTTTTTACCGCTTTTTAACTCTAGTTGCAAACCAATATCTCCTTTTACATTGTAAGCTAATCCTTTATCTTTATTCCACAATTTACCGCCTTTCATTCCCCATCCTCCATATTCTGAAATAGGTTCATAATTTCTAATATAAGCTTTTTCAATAGCCGACCAACTAATCGTTCTTTTTTTAAAATGGAAGGGTACAAATCTAAAATGAATTCCTAATTCATCAATTTTAGTTTTTAATTTCAAGGAAAAAATAAGTCCGTAAACCAATAAAATTGAAATCATAACAACGATTAGTCCTAGTGATGCTTCTGTATCTTTATGTTCCCGTTTTACATATTCATTTACAACCAAAACTATTGGCACAATGAAGCTCACTACCAGCAATATATGTAGCCATAGTTGTGTAAATCGTTGTTCTTCCTTAAATATTCTCATTTACAAAAAATTAAGAAGTAACCCAATTGCCGTTGTAACTGTTATTATTATTACTATAATCATTTATTTTGTTTATTATTTGTGAAAGGCACTAGTCCTCTACCTGTTTTTATTTCTCTCAAGAACGATATGCGCTATTACATGCTGGTTTGATACAATGGCATTCAACGCCCAACCTTCTTTCGCATACTTATTTAAGATTTCCTCTAATTTCTCTGTGGTATTTCTCCAACCTAATTTAGGTTTTACTACTTTATATTCTTTCATTTTAATGATATTTTACTTCTATTCTAGCATTTCTTCTTTTCAAAGACTGTAAAAACGGTTCAACTTGGTTTTCAAGTTTTCTAAATTTTATTACTTTTTCCCTCTTTGTATTTGTTGATATTGTGATTTCTGTTACAAACTTGTTTTCCTCGTCGTTATCTACATCAACAATAGAAATTTCATTTATTTCAATTTTATTTGACCAATGCTTCTTAAAAATTAAATTATAAACCGAATACAATATGAATAATATTGCCATTCCATAAAGGCCTAATTTTAAATATCCCCAAAGGCCAACAATCGAATTGAAATTGATAACCTTATCCACAAAAGTTGCGACTATTGAAATTGATGCAACACCGTAAAACAACATATTATCTTCTTTTATTCGAAATGACTTGTCAACTTCAAGAATATCATTTGACAGCGTCACATGACCATTTACAAATTGAAACTTATCTTTCATTTCTCGTCTTTATCGTTCAAAACAAACGTACTTATCAGCACTCCAATAATTAATCCGATGATACCGCCGAAGGTGACTCCCATTACAATATCTCCAAAAATCACTCCAATCGTCGAGCCAAAACTGGTTCCTAAGGCCGAACCAATTGCAATTGCTTTTATTTGATTATCGTTCATATTTATTGATTTAAGGTTCCGGTATTTAGTACAGGGGAAGCATCTTTATCTCCACATAGTATTACCATTAAATTACTTACCATTGCAGCCTTACGTTCTTCATCTAACTCGATAATATCTTTCTTTCCCAATTCTTCGAGTGCCATTTCTACCATACTTACTGCTCCTTCTACAATTTTATGTCTGGCCGCAACAATTGCTGTAGCTTGCTGACGTTTTAACATAGCGTTCGCAATTTCTTGTGCATAGGCCAAGTAACCAATCCGCGCTTCTAATACCTGAATTCCTGCAATAGACAATCGTTCTTCCAATTCTTTTTCAAGAGCCTCACTCACTTCATTCACACTAGAGCGCAAGGTAATATCTTCTTCATGGCCTTCATCAGCAAAATTATCATATGGATACATACTCGCTAATTTTCGTACTGCAGCGTCGGTTTGAACACGTACAAAGTTTTCGTAATTATCAACGTCAAAGGCTGCCTTATAGGTATCTAATACTTTCCAAACTAAAATGGTACTTATCATAATAGGGTTTCCTAATTTATCGTTTACTTTTAATCGTTCACTATCGAAGTTACTTGCTCTTAACGATACTTTCTTTTTTGTGTAAAAAGGATTTACCCAGTAAAAGCCATTTTTCTTAACAGTACCAATGTATTTTCCAAAAAGTAATAGTACTCTTGAGTTATTTGGCTGAACCATAATAAACCCTGGAGCCATTACTAATGCAAAAAGAATTGACAAAACAAATATTGGCATGCGCACTACTATTAAAGCAGCAATACCGCCAAAGAATAAGATCAAAAATAGAAATAGCATTGAATAACCATTTGCAGGGACAATTGTGTTTTCTTGTTTCATGATAGTTAGTTTTAAATTTGATTAATGAATTATAATGATATTATTTTGATATCACAAAGATATAACATTTTTTTTTAGATTTCCAAATATTTTAACAAACATATTTTATATTTTAGCAAAAAATAAATAAATGAAAGTTACTATTGTATTACTTCTTATCGGATTTTTAAACGTAACTCCTTTGACGAATGCCAAACCCTTTTGGGGACCTACCGGGCATCGAACTACGGGTAAAATTGCTGAAATGCATTTGACGAAAAAAGCGAAGAAAAAGATTGACAAATTATTGAAAGGAGAAAGTCTTGCTTTCGTGTCTACGTTTGCAGATCAAATTAAATCTGATCGAAAGTATGACAAATATTATTCCTGGCATTATGTGAATATGCCCTTCGACGTGAGTTATGAAGAATCAGAGAAAAACCCGAAAGGTGATATTATTACTGGAATTCAAAAATGCCTCGACGTTTTAAAAAGTAAAACTAGTTCTACTGAAGATAAAGTCTTTTTTCTCAAAATGTTGGTGCATTTTTTAGGTGACTTACATCAACCGATGCATATCGGAAGAGCCGAAGATAAAGGCGGTAATACTATCCAAGTACAATGGTTTGGCAAAGGCACCAATTTACATAGGGTTTGGGATGAAAACATGATTGAGGAATGGAAAATGAGTTATGTTGAACTAGCAAATAATGCCGAAGACTTATCTAAAGAACAAGTAAAGGCGATCCAAAAAGGAAGTATTATTGACTGGGTAAATGACACCCGAACATTAACGAAAAAGACATATGAATCTGTGAAAGTGGGTGAAAATTTACGCTATAAATATTCTTATGATCACTTTGATACGGTAAGAACACAACTACAAAAAGGTGGTATTAGACTTGCAAAGCTTTTAAACGATATTTTTGGATAAAAAATAGCTTACTAGAATATTCTGGTAAGCTATTTTTTCGATTAGTGTAGTCTACTTGAAAAATACCAAGCTATTCTAAGGTCAAAATCAAATCATCTTGTTTTACCATAACGCCGGCCATAAGGTTTACTGATTTCACCTTTCCTGCCTTTACTGCTGTTACCGTTGTCTCCATTTTCATGGCCTCAATGATAAAAAGCGGATCGTTTTCTTGAATTTTATCTCCTTTTTT
The DNA here is from genome assembly GCA_947494325.1 of uncultured Flavobacteriaceae bacterium. Classification (GTDB taxonomy): domain Bacteria; phylum Bacteroidota; class Bacteroidia; order Flavobacteriales; family Flavobacteriaceae; genus Aureibaculum. Next base: position 47,110 of record CANLUS010000008.1, on the reverse strand, counting down.
CACCAGCACTTTATACAGTGATCCTTGCAGCGGTGCTCCCACTTGATTCACATCTTCGACATCGGCTTTGACATGTTCTATCGATTTAATTTTAAGAGATTTGTCTTTAATCTCAACATATCTATTTTCTCCATTTACTTTGAAAAATACGATTCGAATACCTTCTTCATTGGCACTACTTACTGAAAGTAGCTTCACGACTATCGTCTTTCCTGGCTGTAACTCAATAAGTGCCTCTTGACGTCGCTTAATTCCGTAGAAGAAATTCTCAGTTGGTATGGTTGCCAAGCTTCCATATAACTTGTGTTTTTCGTGCGCTTGTTCGAAAACTTTAGGATATAAACTATATGATAAAAAGTCTTCAAACTCAATATCTCTGGTAAATCCTTTTTGAAATTTCTTTCGAAACGCTTCATATTCTACATCAAAGTCAATAGGTTCTAAATGAGCATTTGGTCTATTTTTATATGCTTTTTTATTCTTTAAAATGATCTTTTGTAATTTTTTAGGGAAGCCTCCAGTGGGCTGTCCTAAATCTCCCTTAAAAAAATTAATAACTGATTCAGGGAATGAAATTTCATCTCCTCGTTGCATCACATCTTCTGGAGTCAGATCATTTGTCACCATAAAAATTGCCATATCTCCAACTACTTTGGAGCTAGGTGTCACTTTTACTAAATTACCGAACATTGTATTGACCTCAGCATACATTTTCTTAACCTCATCAAAACGATCACCTAAACCTAAAGCAGTCGCCTGAGGACGTAAATTTGAATACTGTCCACCTGGAATTTCATGTTGAAATACTTCGGCCGTACCAGCTTTTAAACCAGATTCAAATGGATAATATAATTCTCTCGTATCTTCCCAATAGTTAGAAAACTCATTTAATTTATGAATATCAAAGTCATTCGCTCTTTTGTCATACTTCATCATTTCAACCACCGCATTGAAATTCGGTTGTGACGTTAAGCCTGACAATCCGCCCAAGGCAACATCTACTACATCAACTCCAGCTTCAATAGCTTTTAAATACGAAGCCGTTTGTAAAGATGACGTGTCATGCGTATGTAAATGTATTGGCAGATTTACAGTATCCTTTAATGCTTTTACTAATTCTGTCGCCGCATACGGCTTAAGCAAACCAGCCATATCTTTAATAGCGATCATATGAGCACCTGCATTCTCTAAATCTTTCGCCAATTGTGTATAATATGCAAGGTTATATTTGGTTTGGTTAACGTCTAAAATATCGCCAGTATAACTGATAGCAGCTTCTGCAATTCCGCCAGTTTTCTCTCTGACATATTTCATACTTGGTTCCATTGCTTTTACCCAATTTAAGGAATCAAAAATTCTAAAAATATCAATTCCGTTTTCCCAAGATTTCTCTACAAACTTTTCAATCAAATTATCTGGATATGCCTTATAACCGACACCATTCGATCCTCTTAAGAGCATTTGCAACAAGATATTCGGTACAGCCTTACGTATTTCTCGCAAACGAGCCCATGGATTTTCATGTAAAAAGCGCAAACAAACGTCAAAAGTAGCACCTCCCCAAACCTCCATACTGAAAGTATTTGGATGGTTTTTAGCGAAACTCTCAGCCACTTTCAGCATATCATATGTACGCATACGCGTAGCTAATAATGACTGATGCGCATCACGCATTGTAGTATCCGTAAAATGAATTTTCTTTTCTTTTTGAAGCCAATTACAAAATTTTTCAGGCCCTAATTCCGTCAAAAGATCTTTCGTTCCTTTGGGGTAATCTTCCATATTAAATTTAGGGACTTTTGCTGTTCTGAATATTTTTGTGTCGTCTTTAAACTTTACATCAGAATTACCATTTACAATAATCTCACCAAGATATTTGGTAATTTTAGTTGTACGATCTTGTGGAAGTTTAATTTTAAATAAGGAAGGTGTGTTTTGAATAAAATTCACTGTTACTTTTCCTTCTTTAAATGTTTTATGTTGTATAACATTTTGGAGAAAATGGATGTTTGTTTTAACACCTCTAATACGAAACTCCTTCAATGCACGATTCATTTTACGTATCGCACCATCCAAGGTACGTCCTTGAGCAGAAACTTTTACCAACATAGAATCGAAAAACGGGCTCACACTATACGATTGATAAATACTCCCCGCATCTAAACGAATACCCATACCAGAGGCACTACGATACGTCGTAACAGTACCATAATCCGGGGTGAAATTATTCTCAGGATCTTCGGTAGTTAATCGACATTGTAGCGCAAAACCATAAGTCGCTAAAGATTCTTGGTCGTAGATTTTAATCTGTTTATCAGATAACTTATATCCACCTGCTACAAAAATTTGTGTTTTCACCAAGTCAATACCTGTTACCATTTCGGTGACAGTATGTTCCACCTGAATTCTAGGATTTACCTCTATAAAATAGATATTATCTTCTTTATCTAACAAAAATTCTACGGTACCTATATTGTTATAAGAAACTTCTTCAGCTATCCGCACAGCATATGCATACAAATCTTGTTTTACCTGTTCATTTACATTATAAGATGGCGCTACCTCCACAACTTTTTGATGACGACGTTGCACAGAACAATCTCTTTCAAATAGATGACGAATATTACCATGTCTATCTGCAACAATTTGAACTTCAATATGTTTCGGATCTTCAACGTATTTCTCTAGAAACATAGTGTCATCACCAAATGCATTCAATGATTCGTTACGCGCAGAATCAAAGGTAGCTTCTAAATCTTCCGAATTTCTCACAACACGCATTCCCCTACCGCCACCACCAGAAGCTGCTTTCAGCATCAAGGGATATCCGATGGAGTCTGCCTCAGACAGAGCCACTTTTAGTGAGCTTAATTTCTTTTTGTTACTCTCAATAATTGGCACTTTACATTTAACTGCAATCTTTTTTGCAGTAATTTTATCACCGAGTGCATCCATCACTTCCGGATCTGGACCAATAAAAACAATATCGTTGGCCGCACAAGCACGTGCAAAATCTGAATTCTCGGATAAAAAACCATACCCAGGATGAATAGCATCGACATTCTTAGCTTTTGCTAATTTGATGATTTCATCTATGTCTAAATACGGTTTAAGAGGCTGATCATTTTCTCCTATCTGATAAGACTCATCTGCCTTATACCTATGCTGCGAATACCTATCCTCATAAGTATATACAGCAACAGTACTAATATTCAATTCGTTACAAGCTCTTAACACGCGTATTGCTATCTCGCTTCTATTTGCAACAAGTATCTTTTTAATTTTCATTGTTTTTTTATTTGGTTGCTTTATTTAATGATATAGGGATTTACATTTTTGTAGTTCCTTACTATAAATTCTAGTCCACAATTTAATATATCTCCCATGTTTTTGGTTTTTTTAAAATTCACATCTCCAGTTAAATCGAACAACCCTTTTTTAAGTTCTATAACTTTTTCGGGCGTTGAGATTGTATCATTTCGCATACAACCTAATAGATCTCCCAAACGCTCATGCTCACTTGAAGCTCTTTTCGCCAGTAACGACCTTTCCTCGATTTTATATTGTTCTATTGACGCTTCTTGTAATAACTCTAGGGTCATTTCTACAAGTTTATTGTTTTCTTTTAAGAATTGGGGTTTGTATACTTTTGCATTCCCCTCAAAGCTCTGCTGATCAAAATCAATGGCTCGAATTCTATACTGTATACTATCAAAATCATGGGTTAAAACCATGACGTAATTATACGATCGCATATCGCCCAAGAGTCTCGTAAAACATCGTTCATTAAATTTAACAAACTCTTTTGCAATCGCTTTTTTGGTTTGTTCAGAACAGGCTTCCAAATCATCTTCAATAAATATATCTCCAGGAATACCCGAAATATGTTCTTCTATCAAGGTATCTTTATGTACCAAAAAATTTATATGATTTGGCGATAATAGGTGTTCTAATTCCAAGCCATAAATCCGAGATGCATCGGCTTTTTTGATATATAAATAAATATAATTATCGTTTAATATGTTTCGCACTTTAATTCGAAAGGGCTTTGAATTTCCAAATGTGCAAAAGTCTATGGCATCAATATTCAAAAATGGTAGCGCTGAATCACTTCCATCTGCATGAAGAATCGTATACATGCGCTTGAGGCTCATTTCAATCTCTTCGCGTTCGTGTTCTGCAAAATATGTTCGAATCCATAGAGTATCATTCCCTTTTTCATCATGAATTTCTACTGCTCCTTGGAAACGTAAAAGGTCATCATAATAAATAGGAATTTTAATGTTTCTACTATGTTGAGTCAAATAATCTGAAAGCTGCTGCGTAATTGGATAAGCAGGTTTCTTTTTTGACATTAACTTCTCATTCATAAGAACACTTAAAAAAACGTTTAAAGGTACTATCATTTAACCCATAAAACAAAAAACGACTCTAGTAAGTTCTTTCGGTATAGACGTTTTTAACACATTCAAAATTTTTGTTATTATTTTTTATCAGATATTTAATTCTAGTGATTGACTTTACATCTCATTAGAGCAATTTAGAACACTAAAAACAAGCTGCCTTATTTACCTTCGATTGAATTCCCTGAGATATTAAACAATTTTTAGTATTTTTATGGCTTAAATTTGTCGCAACATTCATCAATTAGAAAAACATTCTTATTTTTGCAGTGTACTAAACGTAGTTCTATGAAAAATACTTACTCTTTGAAATTCTTTACGGTTGTAGCCTTTGTTTGCCTGAGTACATTTACATTTTCTCAGCAAGCACTTGCTCAATTGCCGGAAGATTTTGTGTATGCTAAAGAGGTTATTCCAAACTTAAGATCTGATTTGAGATACTATTCATCGAATAACTTTGTAGGTAAACCTATAGACGGGTATATTAAGCCTAAGTGTATTTTGACTAAAAAAGCAGCTGAAGCACTAAAAAAAGTACAAGATGAACTTGGAAGGTTAGGATTTGGATTATTAATATATGATGCATATCGTCCGCAAAAGGCTTCGGATCAATTTGTAAAATGGGCTGAAGATCCTACAGATACGATTATGAAAAGTAAATTCTATCCAAACGTCGATAAAAAGGATCTATTTACGAAAGAATATATCGCCAAAAGATCAGGACATTCAAGAGGTAGTACGGTAGATTTGACAATCGTTTCTTTAACTACTGGTCATATTTTAGATATGGGAAGTCCTTATGATTTATTTGATGATAAATCAGCAACCGATTACCCAAATATCACGAGAAACCAGCGAGCTGTTCGTTTGCTATTAAAAAGACGCATGGAAAAACATGGTTTTAAATCACATTCTAAAGAATGGTGGCATTATACATTGGCCAAAGAACCTTATCCAAAAAAATACTTCGAATTCGAAGTAGAATAAAAATAAAACCGCTTAATGAGCGGTTTTTTTATGCTGTAATCCCAACAGAGGCAAATGCTTAATAGTATGGTAAGTTAATGTAACTGCAATACACTGTTTCAATTCAGTCTCTGGAATGTTATCATCCATTTTAAAGATAATAGCTCTGTTATTTTCAAATATAAAAAGGTCTTTAAAAATAACTTTGAAAGTTTCCACTAGCTTGCTTGTGCACTTGAAATACATGGCATACTGATTTGGTTTTTTATCTTTCCAATCTATTCTTAACGTGCTCCCCTTTTTTACTAAATAACTAGGTTCTCCCCATTTCAAGGTTTCCTGTATTTTATCAATACCATCAATTTCTTCAGCCGTTTCAATAATAAGTTTCCTCAACTGTTCTATTTTAGGTCGAATCACTTTCGGATACTTTTTAAATACCTCCATTACATCCGGATTTGTTTCAACATATATACTATTCATTCTCAACGTTGATTTAAATTCTGTCTTGATAATTGAACACTTAACGCCACCCAATAATTAACTAGTCACTAAGTTTTGAATCTCAGCTTCACTCACCTCATGGATTCCATTGAATACTTTTACTGCTAAGCGATCTCCGAATAATCGATTTCCTTTTAATTGTTCCTCGGTATTTCTAGCTTCATTAAAGTATTGATCTTTATTTCCGTAAAGATAGAGCACTTTTGTCGATGTATTTAAATAATTAAAATGCGCTGGAGTCAGTTCTACTGGAATTCCACCAGAATGTAATACGAGTTGTTCACATTGTATTTTTCTCTTGGCAGCCCAGCGACTGACAATTGAAACTCCTTGAGAATATCCTATCAAAATTACTTTTATATTTAAACCTTGCCATTGTTTTTTTTCATGCTCCCAAACGGCATCAATATATCTTAATACATTCTCTTTTTCTATAGCCGTGTTCTCTTTAGTGAGCCAACTTGCACCTACATATTTAAAACGTTTATCTTGATAATACTTACTGGGTGCTTGTGGAGCGATAATATAATTTTCCTCGGCATTTAAACATTCAAAATGTTTGATGAAATAACGAGATAAGTGCCCCATACCGTGAAATGCCATCCATACATTCTTGGTTTTTTTAGACAGTCTATTTAAAGTGCTGTAGGTATTGCTATGTGTATATGAAATTTGTTGCTCTGACAAAACTATTTACTTCTACCAAATATAGAAATTTAAGAAATAAAATTGACTCCATTAATGTTCTAAATTAATTCTTACTTAATTCATTGAACAAGAAACCATACTTGAAGTTATTTTCTTTCAATCGATCATAAATTTTCCTTGCGCCAAAATGACCAGCATTCTTCTGTGTCCATAAAATAATTGGATTCTTTTGAGCCGGATTAGCTTGCATTCGAGCAGCGAATTTAAATGAATGCAAAGGAGAAACACGGTCATCATCGGTTCCAGTTACAATTAAAATTGATGGGTAATTAATCGTGTTTTTGATATTATGGTATGGCGAATAGGAATAAAGGTTTTTAAAATCAATTTCATTTTTAACAGAACCAAATTCATTAAGATTTAAGGTAGTAGTACCAATTGTAAAATTTTCAAATCTTAGCATATCTAAGACACCTACATTCACAACAGCAGCACCAAATAAAGATGGCTTTTTCAGAACAGAACTTGCTATTACCAACCCCCCATGAGAGCTACCCATGGCTGCTATTTTTTTTGGTTTTGTATAGCCCTGTTTAACTAAAAATTCAGCTCCATGAACAAAGTCATAAATGGCGTTTGTTTTCTTTAGTTTACGACCTTCCTCTCTCCACTTTTGACCTAACAATCCTCCTCCACGAACATTAACATAGGCGAAAGCTCCACCGTTTTCTAAAAAATATATGATGCCAGGATCAAAAGACGGCAAACCAATAGTTCCATAACCACCATATGCCTTCATTAAAAATGGAGTATTGCTATTTCTTGAAATTGAATCTTTAAAAACAATAAATATAGGCACCTTCACACCATCGTGAGAGACAAATTCCTCTTGGATAAACTTGTATTTTTTATAATCAAAATTGACTCCGGTTTTATCTGTGATTTCATAAGTAAACTCTTCTAAATCAAATTTACATTGTACTGGAGGTATCGTATAAGATTGCATAGTAAAATACAGTTTATTGAATTCTCGCACAAAACTCAATCCTCTAACGGATAAACCATCTGGTAATTTTAATTCATTTAAAACAGTTCCTTGATGATCTATAGATGTTATAAAACCATTTTTCTGAGTATGATATGTCAAAAATATGTTGTCATTTACAAATTCATAATCCGTTAATACAGCACCTGCATATTTTGGAGATAATACTCTCCATTTTTTCGGTGCATCAGCAGGAAAGGAAATAAGTTGTTTTCTATTATTGAATATTGTTTGAACGAATACTGTTCCATTATCATATTTTAATATCGCTAAATCATATTTAATATCTAACAGCAATGGTTTAAATTCTAAGGATAATTTATTATCCGATACATAATAGTAACTGAACGTCTTTTTCTTTGAATCTTCTTTCTTTAAAATATAAAAATCCTCTTTGCTCGATCCAAAAAGTCTTATATATTCACCGACATTTTCTCCCTCAAATACCAACTTATCTTCTTTTTGATCTGTATCTAATTTATGATACATAACTCTTGGTAATGCTGCTTTTCCGGAACTTGCGTCATAAGGAAATTTGGTGTAAAAAAAGCCTTGCCCTTTCCAAAAAATACCGGTGCTATAAGTATCCTTTAATATTTCTTTAAAAAATTTTCGTTTTTTTATTCCTACAATTTTAATCTCATTTCGATCACTTCCATTACGACTATATTGATATGCTAAAAAATCATCACCTCTTGAAGGTTTATAATTATTTATATAGATAAAATCTTTTTTAGAAATGAGATCTCCACTAATGAGTCGCTCGTAGCTACCCCTTGTACCCTTTTTAAAATACACTGCTGGCGACGAACTGACACCGGGATACATGATTCTGTAATAGTATTTATTCTTAAAAATTCTATCATCAATTTCTTCGCCAGATCCACCCACATCAGAGAACATATACCGATCCATTTCTCCTTCAATCCTCAAAGATCGAACTGTTTTTCTCAAATAACCCGTCGCAATTCTATTTTGTTCTTTTATCCAATCATCAACGCGTTTATCACCTGACTGTTCTAGCCATTGATATTCATCCTTAACTTCAGTACCATGATACCAATTAACAACTTCTTGCTTTGCAGTTTTAGGGTATTCCAATTGCGCATAAGATACTTTCTGAAAAAATAATAGAATAAAAATTAATGTTATTTTGATAATTGATTTTAACATATATGAAAGAATGAATAATTATTTATTTTATGAAACACTGAAAATATTACGAGTTTACTTTTAAATTAAAAAGATCTTAGTACTATAAATCCCGTTTAAAAGCAAGATACTATTTTTAAAAGAAAAACCACTTCGCTTTCACAAAGTGGTTCATTTAAGGTTCGAAACCTATTTTATATTTTACGAGCTACTTATTTCATCAGTTCATAACTACGTTTAATGAAATTCGTCAACTCCTCTCCTTGTAATAGATTTTGAGATAATTTCGCTAGGTCCAAAGCTTGATTTACATATTCTTCACGCTTTCCTTTTGCCTTTAGAATTTTTTGCATCAGATCATTATTGGTATTTACTACCAAATTATACATGTCTGGAAAATTATTCATTCCCATCATACCACCGCCTCCGGTCGCACTCATTTCCTTCATTCTACGCATAAATTCCGGAATGGTAATTACAAACGGATTTGATTTTGAATCAAGAGCCTCTAACTGTACTGTATAATTTTCTTTTGGTACAATTCCTTCTACAATCTCTTTTAACTTTGTCTTTTCATCATCACTCAACTTAGAGATTTGTTCCTCATCTTTTTTAATTAAATTTTCTATAAAATCAGAATCTACACGCGCAAATTTTATTGGTTGCTTCGCATCAGAAAGTTCAGCATTCTCTCCTTCTAATTTCTGAATTAAGTGAGAAACAATTGGAGAGTCTAATAACAATACTTCATAACCTTTCTCTTTAGCATCTTGTATATAACTATGCTGTTCTTTTGCATTTGTTGCATACAATAAGACTAAATTCTTATCCTTATCTGTTTGAATCGGTTTTAATTTTTCTTTTAGCTCTTCAAAAGTAAAATATGTATCATCTACTGTTGGAAATAAAGCAAACTTTTGAGCCTTCTCAAAGAACTTTGGTTCAGATAACATTCCGTATTCAATTACGATCTTGATATCATTCCATTTCTTCTCGAAACCTTCACGGTCATTTTTAAATAATGACTGCAACTTATCTCCAACCTTTTTGGTAATATAACTAGCAATTTTCTTTACGGCACCATCTGCTTGTAAATAGCTACGAGATACATTTAAAGGAATATCTGGTGAATCAATAACACCTCTCAACATTTGTAAAAATTCTGGCACAATGCCTTCTACATTATCGGTAACAAATACTTGATTTTGGTATAATTGTATTCTATCCTTTTGAACATCTAAGTTGGTTGTTAATTTAGGGAAGTATAGAATTCCGGTTAAATTAAATGGATAATCAACGTTTAGATGAATATTAAATAAAGGCTCTTCAAATTGCATAGGATACAACTCTCTGTAAAAGGCAGTGTAGTCCTCACCTTTCAATTCAGATGGTTGCTTTGTCCAAGCCGGTGATGGGTTGTTGATGATATTATCAACTGTCATTTTTTTCTGAGGCTCCGTAGTCTCTTTACCGTCTTTGTCTTTAGTAGTTTTCGGCGTATGAGATGGATCATTTACTTCTTTCGTACCAAATTTAATTGGCACAGGCATGAATTTATTATACTTTAATAACAATTCAGTAATTCTATGCTCTTCTAAAAACTCTGTCGAATCTTCGGCGATATGCAAGATGATTTCGGTACCTCTTTCTTTTTTATCCGACTTATCTAATGTGAATTCTGGTGAACCATCACAGGTCCAATGAACTGCACCTTCTTCTTCAACATGAGATTTTGTAATAATCTCTACTTTATCAGCCACCATAAAAGCTGAATAGAAACCAAGACCAAAATGCCCGATGATTCCTGAATCTTTTGCCGAATCTTTATACTTTTCTAGAAATTCTTCCGCTCCAGAAAATGCAACTTCGTTGATATACTTACCAACCTCTTCTTTAGACATCCCTACACCATGATCAATAACATGTAATTTCTTACTTTCTTTATCAATCTTTATTTCTAGTTGGGGATTGTCATAATCAACTTTCGTCTCACCAATCGTTGCTAAATGTTTTAACTTTAATGTCGCATCGGTTGCGTTCGAAATAAGCTCGCGTAAAAAGATCTCATGATCAGAATACAAGAACTTCTTTATCAATGGAAATATGTTTTCAACCGAAACATTAATCGTTCCTTTTGCCATAATTTGTTTGTTTTTTTGATGTTGTTTAACTGATGTAATAGTAGTCAAAAAAAGTACCAAAACGAATTAAATGACAAGATGACAGATATACCTTATTAATATTGTATTCTGACCGTGAAATAGAAGTCTGTTCAATTAGTCGAATCTATATACAAGTCCTACCTGAAAATTATTAAACTTTGTTGTTGGATTGAATGATCCAAGTGACCTATCCTTAAGAGACTCGGTAAAAACAGAATAGTGCCTGGCCTCGATCAATAGTTTCTTCGTTATTTCATATGACACTCCTATTGTAGCTCCGAAGTTAATCTTATTAAAATTTTCATTATCCGTTAGAAGAAACCCAAAATTTGGACCGAGAAAAACGGTAAATTTCTTTCCAATTCGATATCTTCCTAATACAGGAATGTGTAGTTGATCAAAATCATTTTTGACATAGGCATAGTTAATTTCTGGTTGTAAGCTGAACTTTTCAGACAACTTAAACCCGATAAAACCTCCAAGATAAACACCTTCATTATAATTTCTGCCATCTCTGAGCCCATCATTACCAAATCTAATATTTGTATTTCTTTTGGAATTAAAAAATCCTGCTCTTATACCATAATCTGTTTGAGCCGATAAACTGACAGAAGTAATGGTAAATACAAAACTAATAAGTACTAATTTTTTCATAAGTGTTTGGTTTTAAAATTAACGCCTAAATTAGTAGCGGCCAGTCGAAATAAATTGTTAATTAACTCCATTTAACCTTCTTTACGTTAATTTAACAGAAGTGCTAAATTTATTATTCTATGCATAGTAAATTTCTCTATATTTGGATTTAGAAAACTATGACCCAATTAACGAACTATGTATAATTCTAAAATTACTGGCCTTGGCTACTATGTGCCCGAAAATGTTGTCACCAACAACGATCTAACTGAATGGATGGATACGAATGATGAATGGATTCAAGAAAGAACGGGTATCAAAGAACGTCGTTGGATTGATCCAAAAACAGGTGATAATACCTCTAATATGGGTGCCAAAGCGGCACGGATTGCCATCGAACGTGCAGGTTTGACCAAAGATGATATTGATTTTATCATTTTCGCAACTTTAAGTCCGGACATGTATTTTCCTGGTGGAGGAGTACGTGTTCAAGATATGCTAGATATGCCGACAATTGGTGCTTTAGATGTAAGAAATCAATGTTCTGGTTTTATCTATTCGTTATCTGTGGCCGATCAGTTTATCAAAACTGGCATGTATAAAAATATTCTTGTTATTGGAAGTGAAAATCACTCTGGTGGTTTAGAACGATCTACGAGAGGAAGAGGTGTCACAGTCATTTTTGGTGATGGTGCGGGAGCCGCTGTTTTGAGTAGATCTGAAGAAAAAGGTAAAGGAATTTTATCATCTCATTTGCATTCGGAAGGGAAACATGCAAAAGAATTAGCGTTAGAAGGTCCAGCTACTGGTCGATGGGTTCCGGAAATTATTAAAGAAAACGATCCTAATGATGTTTCCTATTATCCACATATGAATGGTCAATTCGTATTCAAACATGCAGTTGTTCGGTTTTCTGAAGCCATTATAGAAGGTTTACAAACGAATAATTTAGAGGCTACAGATATTGATATGCTCATTCCGCATCAAGCAAACTTGAGAATTTCCCAATTTGTACAGAAAAAATTTGGATTGAGTAATGATCAAGTTCATAATAACATTATGAAATATGGTAATACGACAGCGGCCTCGGTCATCATCGCCTTAACAGAAGCTTGGGAACTGGGTAAAATAAAAGATAACGATCTTGTAGTTCTTGCTGCATTTGGTAGCGGCTTCACATGGGGAAGCGTAATCATTAGATGGTAAAAAACAGAAAAGGGCTCAATGGAGCCCTTTTTTTAGTAGTCTAACTTATTGAGATAACCGAGTTTTTCTTTCCAAATAACCAAGCTATCAGTGTGTTTGTCTATTGTATTGCGCACGTTCTTAAGCAGTGGATTATCATCAGTAGCACTTGAAATAAAACTAATATTATTTTCTAACTGCTGAATTTCTTTATTGATTTCATCAATCTTTTTTCTAATATAAAGTTGTTCGTCATCTACTTTTCTATAGTTTTTCTGTGCCAGATAATTCGATATCAGATTTTTAAAACGTAGCATTGCAACTTCATTTTTACCTAAGTCTAATTTATCATACAAACGATCCACGAACTTATTGAACTTTGACTCTATATGACGCATGTTATAGGGTACTTCTCCTAAAATCTTCCAATCGTCAACATATGATGCTATCAAATCTAAAGACAAAGCATCATTCGTTTCTGCCTGACTTTTTAAACCGTCAAGCATGTTTTTCTTTTTATTAAAAATTTCTATTTGGTCTTTATTGGCCTCATCTTGTACATTGTGCAACTTATCAAAATAATAATTACAAGCATCCTTAAAACTTTTCCAAATCGAATCGGAATATTTTCTTGGCACATGCCCAATTGATTTCCATTCCGCTTGTATTTGCTTCATAATAGGTGTCGTCACATCCCAATCGGTACTTTCTTTCAGCGACGTTGCTTTTTCAACCAGTTTTCTTTTTTTGTCTAAGTTGGTTTGCTGGACTTTTTTTACATCTTTATAGAATGCGTTTTTAACCCTGTTAAAATTGGCAGTGGCTTTTTTAAATGCGTCCCAAATCTCTTCATTTTTTGCTCGTGGTACTTTTCCAATTTTAAAGAACTGCTGACGCATTCCTTCAAGTTCTTTAATTTTTTGTTGCCATATTGCATGTGAGGTTATCTTTTCTTCCCCAACCAGATTTAATATTTTCGCAATTACCGCTTCTTTTAGGGCAACATTATCTTCATATTTTGATTCTAAATTCTTCTGAAAGTCATGTCGTTTATTATGAATTATTTTTGTTGCTGCACTAAATTTACCCCAAACATCTTCTCTATGCTCTTTGGCAACCGGACCAATATCCTCTTTCCATAATCGATGTAAAATCTGTAATTCTTTGAAAGCTTTATTAATATCTGGCTCAATAGTCAAAGCCTCAGCACGTTCAACTAATTTTAACTTTTCGTCTAAATTGTGTTTAAAATCTAAATCCCTAAAGTCATTATTCAGATGGAGTAAATCGTAAAAACGCTCTACATGATGATGATACGTTCTCCAAACATCATTGTAATTGGCATGTGGAATCTTCCCAATAGCTTGCCACTTTACCTGCAGTTCTCTAAACTGTTTATACATACTAGAAGGCTCAGCAGTATCAATCAACGTCTTAACGTCTTCTATTAGTGTTAGTCTTTTAGTTAAATTCTCTTGCTGCTCTTCCTTTTGTTGTTTATAATATTTTTCGCGTTTTATCTTATATTCAAAAAGTAAATCGTTGTATTGAGATTTTAACGGATTATGATATTGAAAATCTATTTCGTTTCCTCCATCGGCTAAAAAGGCTTTCTTCTTTTCTTGTAAGAGTCCTCCAAATTTCAAGTTAAAATTCGTTTTTATTTGCTCAACATCATTTTTAATTAAATGTAATTGATCCCTCTTCAATAGTTTTTGAAGCGCGACGACTAATTCTTCTAACTTTAGTTCGGTATAGTTTACGGCTGGAATTTCTTCTTTCTTCGAATCAGGTTTCTCCTTACTTTTAACAGGTAATTCGGCCTCCTTTTCTTCCGTTATTTCTTCTGGAGATTCGTCTAATGCAGACTCAGATTCTTCATTTTTAATTACTTTCTCTTCTTTTAGATTTTCAGAAGTACTTGTATTCTCAACTTCTTCGGCAGGTTTATTTTCAATATTCTCGTCCAACATATCACAAATGTTTAAGGTTCCTCTTTTAATCAATAAAAGTCTCTAAAGATACTTATTAGCCTACAGAAACCAAACTGATTTACTCAGTTTAGATGCGAGAGTTGTGAAATAGTTGCTTCTATTATTTAGATATTTTTACTGATTCCAAATCTCCCAAGATTTCTCAGCTTGTAGTTCTAACATTTTCAGCCCGTTAGCTACAATTGCGCCTTTTTCCATTCCTTTTTTAAGAAAAACTGTGCGAGAAGGGTTATAAATTAAATCAAATAATAAATGTTTATCGTTAAGATAGATGTAAGGAAGGTTTGGATATGCCTCAACCTCAGGATAGGTACCTAAAGGCGTACAATTCACAAGAACAGCATGTTCATCTAATATTGATTTAGATACATTTTCATACGATATTTCATTTTCATTTTCAGGAAACCTCGAAACGAATAAGAACCCAATATTATTCTTCTCTAGTACATATTTAACGGCTTTCGATGCGCCTCCGGTTCCTAGAATTAAAGCCTTTTTGTGATGTTTCTTTAGTAAAGGAAGTAACGATTCTTCAAAACCATATACATCTGTATTGTACCCTTTCAATTTTCCGTTTTCCAGAATTTTTATAGTATTTACAGCACCTATCTTCAAAGCTTCCTCGTCTATTTCATCTAGATAAGGTAAAATCACCTCTTTGTAGGGTATGGTAACATTCATTCCAGCCAATTCATCAGTTTTAGAAACTAGGCCAGCAAAAGATTCAATCGTGGCAATATCAAAATTTTTATACTCATAATTTTCTAGTTGCAGCGATTCAAACTTTGTTGAAAAATACTGCTGTGAAAAAGAATAGGATATATCCTTGCCGAGTAAACCGAATCTAAACATACTTTTTGGATTTTTTTCCATAATAATCAATCGCTAAAATAATACCAATTCCTATAAGAATATAAAAGAGGGCGATCCAAGTTTCAGCATCTGAAAAATTCGGAATAAATCTCTGATAATTTTCAATTATTTGATTTCCTTTTGAATCTATCAAAAACACCCCTACATCATTAACTTTGTATACTTCTTCTTTCCAAGGCCAAACGATTCCTAGGGAACCCGAAATAAACCCAATAATAAGAGCAGTTACTATTTGATGCCAACGTTTTAAAACATATCCGAGGATATGAGATGTCACTACCAAACCAAAGGCAGAACCAATCCCAAAAGTTGCAATAATTTTTAAATATCGTATTCTAATAGGATCCTTTAAAAAATCAAAATCACCCGAAAATACATCCACTATAGACTTATACAGCATATTCACAGAATCTACTAATAGCAACACATAGTTACCTAGTAAAATTAAAATAAAAGATCCTGATAAACCAGGTAAAGTCATCCCTGAAACACCAATGATTCCACAAAGAAAAACGAACCATAAGTTGTCATTTTCTTTGGCTGGATTCATAAAACTAATAGCTACCCCACACGAAATACCGATAACAATTGCTACAATGTTTTGAAAGCGCCAATCTTTAAAATCTTTAGATATGTAGTAAATAGAGCCTACGATCATTCCGAAAAAAGCACTCCAAACATACAATTCATAATTACGAATCAAATAATCTAATACTTGTGACACGCTAAAATAGCTAAAGATGCTACCGGCAAAAAGTATGACAATAAAAGGACCATTTACATATCTATAGAAACTCTTAAATCGGCCATTTACGAAAAGTTTAAACGCTTTACCATTAATCTTTTGTAATGAATAAATTAATTGCTCATAAAAACCTCCTACGAAAGCCACTGTACCACCAGATACACCGGGCACCTTATTCGCTGCACCCATTGCCAAACCTTTTAAAAACAAATACACCTTATCTGTTAATGTTTCCAGTTTATACATTATACTTTTGAATCTAGTTGCTTTGTTGCTGTTTTTTCTAACACTATAATTACTAAAAAACCGATAATTCCAAATACAACTGCGAGCATTAATTGATTATCGCCGTCAAAACTAAATGGAGAGATGCTCTTCTCTTTCAATATTTTAAGCTTTCCATTGATTATTTCAGATTGTAAAACTTTCTTCCATGGCCAAACTTTATTCAAGGAACCAATGACGAAACCTGTTAGAATGGCAAGTGTTGCATTTTTAAAACGATCGAACATCCACTTTAAGAGACGTGAAAAAGTAAGCAAACCTACAATTGCCCCAGCCATTAATAAGAATATTGTTTTAAAATCTCTATCGTGTAATGCGTCCAAAGCAGGTTTATAGGCTCCTAACAATAAGAGTATAAAACCTCCAGAAATACCTGGTAAAATCATAGCACAAATTGCTAGACTCCCTGCAAAAAATAAAAACCAACTTGAAGAGGCAGTCGCCGACATTGGAGGCAAAATGGTGATATAATAACCCAATGCAGACCCCAAGATTAACATGATGATCGTAACAGGGCTCCACTTTTTAATTTGCTTAGCAATGAAAATAACACTTGCTAGTACGAGTCCGAAGAAAAATGCCCACAGTAAAATCGGCTTATTCTCTAAAAGCCATTTAACAACTCTTGCTAACGATAGGATACTTATAAGCATCCCAACAAATAATGACAATAAAAAATTACCATTAATGGATTGCCAAGCACTTTTAAATCCTTCTTTGCGAAGTACTTTTATCGTATTAAGACTTATTTTATTTATGGTTTCTATTAGTTCTTCATATATTCCTGAAATAAATGCAATGGTACCTCCAGAAACTCCTGGAACCACGTCTGCGGCTCCCATAGCAATTCCTTTTAAAGAGATGATGATATAATCAAAAAGTGATCGTTTCATTAAAATAAAAAATTAGCTCGTCAAATATAACCATCAATGTGATTAAGATGGCAAAATAAATTAATTTTAATTTAGGCGATAGTGAAGTTAACTTGATCTATTATCGAATGCTTTTTTGAGAAATTGTTGTACTTCAGTTCTATCAAAAACTGTTGGATACAATTCTTTCATTACAAAATGATATTCAAAATCAAATTTTAGCGCATTTTTAAAGTAGTTGAATCCTTTGGTATTTCTTTCTAGCAAAAAGCTGATTCCACTTAAACGATATTCGATTTCGGCAAAATCGCTATACATTTTTTTCGCCTTATTCAAGACTTTTAAAGCATCTTTGAATTCACCTAAAAAGTGTAAAACATCTACCAGGGCCACAAAAATATCTAGTCTATAATCTTCAAGGTCAATGCATTTTTGAAATGCTATTGCCGCCTCTTCGAAAAGATTTAATTTTAAATTAATCTGAGCAAAATGTGCCCAATACATTGGATTTTCATCATTTATCTGCAAGGCTTTATTGACAAAATATAAAGCCTTTTGATAATTCTTTTGCTCTATATATAAATTTGTCAAAGCCAACCAACCCTTATCTAGAAGTGGGTCTTCTTTTACGGTAAGATTATAATATTTCAATGCCAATTTCTTCTCTCCCAGCTTCTCGTAGCATTTACCCATACGTAAATAGGTGAAAGGAGTACCATCTTCTAATTGAGTAGTTAAATTATAATTAGCAATTGCATCTTCATACCTTTCTAAAGCTTCTAAAGTTTTTGCCTTTTCGAGATAAGCACCGATAAAATACTCATCTATTAAAATAGAATAATCAAAAGCACTCAAAGCATCTTCATATTTTTCAATGATATAAAATTGACGCCCCAATTGATGCCAGGCTATCTCGCAATATGGATCTTTCTCAATATAATTGTGTAAATAGTCAATGGCTTCCATATGCTGATGCTGCATATCGTAACAGTAAATAACATTGTATAACGATGAGTAGTCATCATATTCTACTTCTAAGCATTTGGCAAAATTCAAACGTGCGGTATCATAATCATCTAAAAATAAATACTCCATACCGATCATCGACAAAATGTCTACTTCATCCTCGGTATATAACAACGCCTGATGTAAAGCATTAATCGCCTCTACGTGCATGTCTTTCTTTGAAAGTAATGATGCTTTTTGTAAATAGAGTTGGTCATTTGATGGCTCAATTTGCTCTAATTGGTTTAGCAATTTTTCTGCGACATCCAACTTATCTTCAAAAATCAACAATTCTACGGAAACCAGTTTTAAGGAAACTGAAGTCGGATGTTGTTTTAGACCTAATTCTATAGCTTTTTTTGCCAAAGAAATTTTACCAACGTCCATATAATGCGAAACTATCTCTTCAAATTCGGTCGAATCGAAGAAATATACATCATTTGTTTTGAGCATTGATTCGAACTTTGTCAAAGGTAAATCGCCACTACTGCCTGGTAAATGATGCATATATAAAGCTTTCGGTTACTTGTTCTAAAAGTAAACCAAGTCTCTTTTTCAATCACTAAACTGTCGAAATGTTTTTAACAATTTAATTAACAGCACATAAATCTCATTTTTAAAAAAATAATGTAACTTTGCCTTCCAAACAACGTTTGGATAGTAACATGGCTCAAAAGACATTACTAAATTCGAAAGATATTCATATCATTCTTCATCGATTAGCCTGTCAATTACTCGAAAACCACATTGATTTTACAAATACAGTTTTAGTAGGTTTACAACCTCGTGGCACTTTTTTGGCTAATAGAATAGCTAAAATTTTAAACGAAGAATATAATATCAAGAACCTTCATCTTGGACAACTAGACATCACTTTTTTTCGAGATGATTTTAGAAGACGGACAGCGCCGTTGGAAGCAAACTCAACAAATTTAAATTTTACGATAGAAGACAAAAAAGTCGTACTTATCGATGATGTGCTATTTTCGGGACGCAGCATTCGTTCGGCTTTAACAGCTATTCAATCTTTTGGAAGACCTGATTCGATAGAATTATTGGTCTTAATTGATAGACGTTTTAGTAGACATCTACCTATACAACCTAATTATAAAGGACGACAAGTCGATGTTATTAATTCAGAAAAAGTAAAGGTTATCTGGAAAGAAAATGATAAAAAAGATGCCGTCTATATTATAAACAATAACTAAATGAAGCATTTAAGCGTACAACATTTATTGGGTATTAAATATCTTAATCTTCGAGATATCGACCTATTATTTGAAACTGCCAATCACTTTAAAGAAGTTATTAATAGACCTATAAAAAAAGTACCTTCTTTACGCGATATAACAATCGCAAATCTATTTTTTGAAAATAGTACACGTACAAAATTATCTTTTGAATTAGCAGAAAAAAGACTTTCCGCCGATGTTATTAATTTTTCTGCATCGCAATCTTCTGTAAAGAAAGGGGAAACTCTCATTGATACGGTGAATAACATTTTATCTATGAAAGTTGATATTGTGGTGATGAGACATCCAAATGTAGGTGCAGGTGTATTTCTTTCTAAACATATAGATGCCAAAATAATTAATGCAGGTGATGGCGCCCATGAGCATCCTACACAGGCCTTATTAGACAGTTATTCGATTAAAGAAAACTTAGGATCTGTAAAAGGAAAAAAGGTAGTTATCGTAGGAGATATCTTACATTCTCGGGTAGCTTTGTCAAACATATACGCCTTACAATTACAAGGAGCAAAAGTGATGGTTTGCGGCCCTACCACATTAATTCCGAAACATATAGCTAGCTTAGGTGTTTTGGTTGAAACCAATCTTAAAAAGGCATTACAATGGTGTGATGTTGCCAATGTTTTACGCGTACAGCATGAACGTATGGATATAAATTATTTCCCATCAATTCGAGAATATACGCAACTGTTTGGTATTAATCGTGAGCTATTAGATAGTCTTGGCAAGGAAATTGTAATTATGCATCCAGGGCCGATAAATCGAGGGGTTGAGATCACGAGTGATGTAGCCGATTCGAAACAATCGATTATTTTGAATCAAGTTGAAAATGGTGTGGCCATTAGAATGGCAGTAATTTATTTATTAGCGCAGCAAATTAAACCAAATTAAAGATAGGACATAGGACGAATGATTATTGAAAAAAAAGATGATATTAGCATATTAAAGTGCAACGAAACATCGGTTTCAGAGTTTTTTATTGTATTTAGAGAAAAATATAGTAATTTTGAGGGCGCTAACGTTATAATAGACTTTTCTGGTTTAAAAGGGGTGAACACAGAAAACATATCACTTTTTTTAGAATTTTCAGAAAAGCACAGAAACGATGGCACATCTTTTGTAGTAGTTGTTAATGGAATAAATTTCAACAGTATACCTGACGAAATTATGATTGTTCCAACGTTGCAGGAAGCAAAAGATATTATCGAAATGGAAAAAATTGAACGAGATTTAGGATTTTAATGAACTAAAATTGCTTATGGTTAAAAAACTACTATTTATATTTATTGTTACACTCTCAACTACTGTTTTTGCACAACAAGAAGAGTCTAATACCATTGCAAAAGACACGACAATGGTGTTAAAGGATATTGTAGCATCTCCTAACCCTTTTAGCGTAACTACTAAAATAAAGTTTCTTGCCTACCGATCATTTGAACTTGAATTCTCTGTTAAAGATCTTATTGGCAACACCGTTTATTTCAAGAAATATACTACAAAAAAAGGGGCAAATTATATTCCATTCTACCGGGATAAGTTAGATTCTGGAATATATATTTATTCTATTAAAACGAACACTGAAGTTGTTTCTAAACGGATCGTCATTAAATGAGTCTAAAATTGACCATATTAGGTTGTCATTCGGCAACTCCAAGGACATTTGCTCATCCAACGTCTCAATATTTAGAAATTAACAATCGTTCTTTTTTAATAGATTGTGGAGAAGGAACTCAAGTTCAATTAAGAAAATACAAAGTGAAATTTTCTAAAATTGATCGCGTCTTTATTTCTCATTTACATGGAGACCATTTTTTTGGTTTAATTGGCCTTATATCAACGTTTGGCTTGTTGAATAGACAAAATGATTTGCATATTTATGGACCAAAAGGCATTAAAGAAATTATCCAACTTCAATTGAAGATGTCAAACAGTTGGCTGAAATTTCAACTACACTTTCACGAATTAGAGCATACTGAAAGTGAACTTATTTTCGAAGATGACAAAGTTGAAGTACATACCATTCCATTAGAACATAGAGTTTATACCAATGGCTTTCTATTCAAAGAAAAAATAGGAGCCCGAAAATTGAACATGACTGCTATTGAGCAGCACAATGAAATTGAGATTTGTGACTATCAAAACCTGAAAAATGGAAGAGATTTCACTTTAGAAAATGGCGATATCATTTATAACGCTGACCTAACGCTTAATCCAACGAAGCCAAAAAGTTATGCCTACTGTAGTGATACCGTTTATAAACCATCTATTGTTCCTCTTATTAAAAATGTCGATTTGTTATACCACGAATCCACTTTTTTAAATGATAAAATTGATCTTACCGAGCACACGAAACATTCGACGGCAGGTCAAGCCGCTCAAATAGCACAACAAGCCAATGTTGGACAATTAATATTAGGTCATTATTCTAGTCGATATAATGACTTATCACTTTTCAAGGAAGAGGCGAAACTCATTTTCCCGAATGTCATTTTGGGAAAAGAAGGAAAGATTATTGAAGTGGGAGCTTCTATCGAGAAAGAACTGGCCATTGCGCATCAAAACTAAATAAAGTGGTATAAATTCGGCTTGCTCTTACCCTCCTTTTTTTCTTCTACACATTTTACATCGCAATTTTTACTAGGTTTCCGTAAACTTTAGTACTTTTCACGTACTAATACTAATCTATAGATAAATAACACCAATAACTATGTCAAAAACATATTATGATCCAGCAGACTTACGAAAATTTGGAAATATTTCTGATTGGAATAAAGAGTTAGGTGATTCATTTTTTGAATATTATGGAAAGGTCTTTGAAGAAGGAGCACTTACTGCTAGAGAAAAATCCTTAATCGCCTTGGCGGTTTCACATACAGAACAATGCCCTTATTGTATTGATGCCTATACTAAAGATGGTTTACAACGCGGTATAACCAAAGAAGAAATGATGGAAGCAGTACATGTAGGAGCCGCGATTAAAAGTGGTGCTACGCTGGTTCATGGAGTTCAAATGATGAATAAAGTAAATAAATTAGAAATGTAAACAATCACAATTTTGAAAATCAAAATTGTGATTGTTGGTTAATCCTTTCCTAAACTAAAGGATCTTAAATAATACTAGATTTTAAATGTCGAAAAAATCTCTTTTAGCGAGAAATAATGATTTAGCAAATACCGAGCGACAGCTTGAAATTTTGTCTAACGGAATTTTTGCAAATGGTGAATTGCCAACGTTTGCAAAAAAAATAAAGGAAACAAATCAGTTTCCACTTCGTCCAAAAAAATTGGAAATTCTTCAAATAAACTTAGGATACATGTGTAATCAGGTATGTGCCCATTGCCACGTAGATGCTGGCCCTGACCGTAAAGAAATCATGACTACAGAAACTATGAAACAGTGTTTGGAAGTTATTGAAAAAACAGGTGCACATACCCTAGATCTCACCGGTGGAGCCCCAGAAATGAACCCAAACTTTAGATGGTTTGTCGAAGAAGCTTCTAAAGCCGGAATTAAAGATTTTATTGTTCGATCTAACTTAACCATTATTCGAGCAAACAAAAAATATTATGACTTACCCGAATTTTTCAAAAAGTATAATGTGCATGTTGTTTCGTCAATGCCCCATTGGACTCGTGGAAAGACCGACAAACAACGCGGAAATGGAGTTTTTGATAAATCAATAAAAGCTTTACAAGAATTAAATGCAGTTGGTTACGGCATGCCAGATAGCAATTTGAAATTAGACTTAGTTTACAACCCTTCTGGAGCCTATTTACCTGGAGATCAAATGGCCTTAGAACAAGACTTTAAAAAGGCTCTAAAAGATGATTTTAATATTGAATTTAATAGTCTCTTCGCCATTACGAACTTGCCCATTAGTAGATTCCTAGATTATTTAATTGCCTCCGAAAATTACGAAGACTATATGTTTGCCTTAGTAGATGCTTATAATCCAGCCGCTGTTGAGAATGTGATGTGCACGAATACTATTTCTATTAGCTGGGATGGCTGGTTATATGATTGTGACTTTAATCAAATGTTGAATTTAAAAGTAAACAGTAAAATCAAACATATTTCGAAATATAACGAAGAGGTATTACAAGACAGAAATATTATCATTAATCAACATTGTTATGGCTGCACTGCGGGCGCTGGTAGCAGCTGTCAAGGTGTTGTTGCTTAAAGGCATAGTTATATGAAAAAAATAGTGTTTATATTAATCTTGCTTTTTTCAGGTGTGTCAAATTCATACGGGCAAAAAACATTG
The DNA here is from genome assembly GCA_947494325.1 of uncultured Flavobacteriaceae bacterium. Taxonomy (GTDB): domain Bacteria; phylum Bacteroidota; class Bacteroidia; order Flavobacteriales; family Flavobacteriaceae; genus Aureibaculum. Next base: position 23,120 of record CANLUS010000008.1, on the reverse strand, counting down.
GCTGAAGTATTAAAAAAGTACAACACCGAAAACATCCCATATATCACAGTAAATAAACTAAAAGCTACAGATTCTAATATTGTTTTATTAGATGCTCGTGAAAAAAATGAGTATAATGTAAGTCATTTAAAAAATGCGTTGTTTGTGGGCTATGAAAAGTTTGACATTCAGAAAACCATCAAAAAATTACCTCAGAAAGACGCTAAAATAATAGTATATTGTTCTTTAGGGGTTCGTTCTGAAGATATTGCTGAACAATTAAAAAGCAAGGGTTATACCAACATCTATAACCTGTTTGGAGGAATTTTTGAATGGAAGAATGAAGGAAATAAAGTTTTTACAAAAGGTGTAGAAACCAATAAAGTACATGCATACTCTAAAGAATGGGGGGTATGGTTACTAAAAGGTGAGAAGGTTTATGAATAAAGAATTATTGATTGTTTTCGTAAAAAACATAAAACTAGGAAAAGTAAAAACACGATTAGCGAAAACTATTGGTGATCAGGGAGCTTTTGAAATATATAAAGAACTTTTTAAAATCACTGAAACTATCACCACCAATTTACCTGTTGAAAAACGCATCTATTTTTCTGATGTCGTGATTGATTATAAATGGCCGAATACATTTAAAACTGTCCAGCAAGGTGCCGATTTAGGTGAACGTATGAAAAACGCTTTCATGGATGGTTTTGCTGATGGCTATGAAAAAATTGTGCTCATAGGTTCTGATCTACCCGAAATTTCAGAAACCATTATTCGTGATGCTTTTAAACAACTATCGCAAAATGAACTCGTTTTTGGTCCCGCAGATGACGGTGGTTATTATTTAATTGGACAAACTAAAATGAACACAGGTGTCTTTGAAAATAAACCTTGGAGTCAATCACATTTATTGGAAACTACCTTAGAAGAATTGACGACAAAAAATGCAAAATTTTCTTTGCTGCAAAGTTTGAATGATATCGATACCTTTGAAGATTTAATTGCATCTGATTTTTACAAGAGAAATCTACACATTCAAAAAATGACCAAACAAATTGTCAATCAATGAAGAAAGTACAACTGAAAGAAACCCATGATTTTCTAACATCTCAAGGCTTCTTGAATCCTGAAGTTGGTATTGTATTAGGTACTGGCCTGGGGAAATTAGTAGATGAAATAATTATCGAAAGTGAATTATTATACTCAGACATTCCAAATTTTCCAACGGCAACGGTAGAATTTCATTCTGGTAAGCTTATTTACGGAACGCTGTCTGGTAAAAAAGTAGTTGTCATGTCGGGGCGATTTCATTTATATGAAGGCTACGATCTATGGGAAGTAACTTATGGTGTTCGCATAATGCATGAACTCGGCATCCAGCATTTATTGATTTCGAATGCTGCAGGAGCTATCAATTTGACGTATAAAAAAGGAGATTTGATGCTCATTGATGATCATATTAATTTACAAGGTAGTTCGCCCTTAGCCTTTAAAGGGGCTGGTAATTTCGGCGAGTTATTTGCCGATATGCTCGAACCCTATTCAAAAAAATTAAACAATAAACTGAAAGCTATTGCTAAAAGCAACGACATAGACTTGAAAGAAGGTGTCTATGCTAGTGTGGTAGGGCCACAATTAGAGACAAGAGCAGAATATCGGATGCTACAAATATTAGAAGCTGATGCTGTAGGTATGAGTACTGTTCCTGAGGTAATTGTTGCAAAACATTTAAACTTGCCATGTAGTGCCATTTCAGTATTAACGGATGAATGTGATCCTAAAAATTTACAGCCTGTAAATATTGAAGAAATCATAGCGATCGCCGGAAAAGCTGAACCAAAAATGATACTATTGTTTAAAGAATTAATACAATCTATTTGATTATTTATGAGCTATTTAGAAACAACGCATAATGTATATAAAGAAGCTGCTCTAACACCTGATGTTGGCTTATGTTGCACAACTAATCCAATTTGGGAGCTTCCAGGGTTGAAGATTCCTAAGATTATGCAAGAAATGAACTACGGATGCGGGAGTACAGTGCATGCGCGTGATTTGACCAATAATCCAAAAATGTTATATGTTGGTGTTGGAGGTGGTATGGAATTATTACAATTTGCTTATTTCAACAGAAATAAAGGCGGCGTGATTGGTTTAGATGTTGTTGACGAAATGCTCGAAGCTTCGCGTATCAATTTTAAAGAGGCAGAAGCGATGAATCCATGGTTCAAAAGTGATTTTGTTGATCTTCGCAAAGGAGATGCGATGAATTTACCTGTCGAAGATAATTCAATAGATGTAGCCGCACAAAATTGCTTGTTTAACATCTTTAAATCTGATGATTTAAAAAAGGCAATTGCCGAAATGTATCGTGTGTTAAAACCTCATGGCCGATTGGTAATGAGTGATCCTACGTGCGAGCAGCCAATGAATGATGAATTGCGCAATGACGAACGTTTAAGGGCTCTTTGCCTTAGCGGAAGTTTGTCTATTGCTGATTACGTCAAGGCACTTACTGATGCTGGTTTCGGAACGATAGAAATTAGAGCGCGAAAGCCTTATCGAATATTAGATCCTAAGAACTATCCTACAGATGAATTGATATATATTGAATCGATAGAGGTAGCCGCTATTAAAGATCCTATGCCCGAAGATGGTCCTTGTATTTTTACTGGGAAAGCAGCTATTTATTATGGTGATGAGGATTATTTCGACGACGGCCTCGGACACACATTGTTGAAAAATCAACCGTTGGCTATTTGTGATAAAACCGCTGGAGCATTACAAGCTTTAGGAAGAGATGATATATACTTTTCAGAATCTACTTTCCATTATGATGGAGGCGGCTGCTGTTAACAACAACATTAGAAATGATAAAAGAGACACTCGACGAGTATCTCTTTTTTTTATGAAATATAGTATCTTTATATCGAGATGGAAAAATACCTAGACATTATTAAAAATTCGTATTCAGGGTATTGGAATTACTTGAAGCAAGAACTATTATTTCAAAATCATTGGGATAATTATTTCTATGGTTTAATTGCCATTTCTCTAATCGTTTGGCTATTAGAAATTGTGTTTCCTTGGCGGAAAAATCAGTCCATTTTTAGGAAAGATTTTTGGTTAGATACCTTCTACATGTTTTTCAATTTCTTTTTACTTAACTTGATTGTATTAATTGCACTGTCAAATACGGTAGCACAATTTTTCGATGACCTTTTGAGTACTATTGGAATCTCTATCGGTAGTTTTCAGCTATTTGATGTTGATGATTTACCAAAATGGCTTGGCCTATTGATCTTTTTTCTTGTTTCAGATTTTGTGCAATGGAATACACATCGCTTGCTTCATCGCGTGGAATTTCTATGGAATTTTCACAAAGTGCATCACAGTGTCAAACAAATGGGATTTGCAGCGCATTTAAGATACCACTGGATGGAACCTGTGGTTTATAAATCATTACTTTATATTCCAATGGCAGTTATTGGCGGATTTGATGCGCAAGATGTTGCGATTGTATATTTTTTCAGTATTGCTATCGGTCATTTGAATCATGCCAACTTAGGTTGGAGCTATGGCCCGTTAAAATATCTTTTCAATAATCCTAAAATGCATATTTGGCATCATAGCAAAGAACTTCCTGTAAGGTATGGTGTGAATTTCGGACTTACCTTAAGTGTATGGGATTATATTTTTAAAACAAATTACATTCCGCACGACGGAAGAGATATTGAGCTTGGTTTTGAAGGGGATGAAAATTTTCCTCAGAATTTTATCCAACAAGAATTGTATCCTCTCCATAAAGATTAGGCCTCTTTGGCATGATTTTTCGAAATACTTAAAAAATAGTTAGATCTTATGAAATATATCTATGCGATTATAGCAATCTATGTCATGTCTTCTTGTTTCGGAGCTAAACAAACTACGAATAGATCATCTGTACAAAAAAAAACCGTTACCGATATTGTAACAAAGGCAACTAAAACTCCGATAGCGAATAGCGAAATTGAAGTTGAAGAGACCGCTTTAGAACCAAAACCAGGTGATATCATAGAACATATTGAAATAGATTTGATTTCAGCATCTAATGTTATCAGTCATAAAGTTTGGCATCAACTTTTGCAAAAACATGTATCTGATAAGGGAAATGTGAACTACAAAGGATTTGCCAAAGATCAGAACGAATTGAATAAATATATTGAAAATCTCAATAAAAACATCCCTTCCGATGCATGGAGCAGAGAAGATAAATTAGCCTATTGGATCAATGCTTATAATGCCTTAACAGTAGATCTTATTATAAGAAATTATCCTCTAAAGAGCATTAAGGATATTAAAAATCCTTGGGATCAGCTTCTTTGGCAATTGGGGAGTAAATGGTATACATTGAATGAAATTGAACATCAAATTTTGAGAAAAATGAATGAACCAAGAATTCATTTTGGTATTGTTTGTGCCTCTTATTCTTGTCCTAAATTAATAAATGAGGCGTATACAGCCGACAATTTAGAAGCACAATTGACTAAGGTCACCAAAGATTTTTTAAAAAATCCTGAAAGAAATATTATTTCTGAAAAGTCAATCAAGCTCTCAAAAATATTTAAATGGTTCGCAAAAGATTTTAAAAGAGACGGTACAATTATCGATTTTTTAAATAAGTACACTGACATAAGTATTTCTAAAAATGCTAAGAAATCCTTTTTGGATTACAACTGGGACTTAAATGAATAAAATCTCCGTAATCATTCCAGTTTTAAATGAGGCAGATAATATTCTGAATCTACTCACACATTTAAAAGATAATGCAACAAGAAAAAATTTAGCCGAAATTATTGTCGTGGATGGTGGCAGTACCGATAGTTCACAAGATATTGTTAATCGTATAATCGCTAATTCTTCAGATCTCTTCAAACAAATATATTCTAAAAAAGGCCGTGCAAAACAAATGAATGCTGGTGCGCAAGAAGCTACAGGAAATATTCTTTATTTCTTACATGCCGATTCCTTCCCTCCAAAAAATTATGATCGCCTTATCATAAATGAAATAAAAAAAGGGAATGCTGCAGGTTGTTTCAAAATGCAATTCAACCATCGACATTGGTGGTTGTACTTAGTTAGTTGGTTTACCCAATTTAGCTGGCGCGCTTGTAGAGGAGGTGATCAAAGTCAGTTCGTAACAAAACAGTTATTCAATGAAATTGGAGGTTTTGATGAGCGTTTCATCATATATGAAGACAATGACTTTATTAATAAATTATATGCTCGAAAAGAGTTTACGGTGATTCAAGAGACCCTCATTTCATCTTCTAGAGCCTATATCAAAAATGGTATATGGAAATTACAATATCATTTTTTAATGATCTATATAAAAAAATGGTTTGGAGCTTCTGCGGAAGAATTACATAGCTACTATAAGCAACATATTACGACTTAAAAATACTGACCAATTCCAAAAACGAAGCCGTTGGTAGCATCTTTGGTAATCCCTACGCCATAATCAATTCTAAAGGTTGCGTTATATATCTTCTTACTAATAAATCTCAATCCTACACCTGGATAAACCCGTAAATTTTGAGTATCACCAAAGTCCCCAAAATCACCTCCAGGGTTTCTCCAAGAACCTGCATCTATAAAAGCATTTGATTGCAAAATAAACCAGTCCTTTTCATACAACGTGTGTCGATATTCGGTATTCAAAATTATCACTCCTGTTCCTCTATCAATGGTATTCCCAACACCTCGAATATTTAGATTATTATCTACAGAAAATGGTGCGAATGGTGAATCGTCATTCGATGATATCCCTAAACGTAATCTATTTGCTAAGTTTCCTTTTTCACCAATTCGTTTAAAATATAAAAAATCATTCCAACCGATAGCGAATTCAGGTAAAGCGATATCTCTAGAGGTTACATATTGAAAATTGAGAATACTTTTAAATCCAGATACATACTGGTAGTAATAATCTAGATTATCATAATCATATACAAACTTATAGAGTAGTTTTTTAACGTTCAAATCTAACGGAATAGCAGGGTCTGTCGCACCCGATAAATACTGATAATCTTCGGTAAAATAATTAATTCCGAGCTCTACTCGATGCTTAAAATCAATCTGATACAAACCCAAAACCTCATATGATTTATTATTATATCTATAATTGGCCGTGGCTGTACTTAAAAAAACAGGCTCTTCGGTTGTTAAATTTTGATGATTTAGTGCAAGTCCAAATTGTCTACTAAAAAGATTAGGAGCCCTAAAATTAATTCCATAAGAATTATAAATATCACGTTGAAAAAAACCTCCAAAAGTGATATTTCGACCTAGTAAATTATATTCATAAGCTCCTATTCTGAAGGCAAATTCATCATCATTTGTAGTATATACATTTGCCAATGGAATAATGGTAAAGTTTTCTTCAACTGAATAGAATACATTGTATTCATTATTGGTCGAAGGAAACACTTGATAATAGGCATGTGCTACCGATGGCAAGCGCTTTAAACGTCTAATATCTTCTTCTAACAGCAGGGAGTCTAATCTACTACCAACTTCTACTTTGGTAATTTTCTTTATGAAGCTTGCTTTTAATTTTTTATTCCCTCTAATTTTTAGATCGGCCACGCGATTCTCTTGAGCATCGCAACTAAAGCCTTTCAAGATAATTAAAATGATTCCTACTATTTTTAATAACCGCATATTAAAGCAATTCTACCAATATAACATATTCTCCCTTAAAAGTATTGCCCTATTCCGAAAACAATACCCCTAGAAGCGTTACTCCCGATACCATAACCATAATCTAATCTAAAAACAGCGTTAAAAATTCTCTTATGAATAAATCGGATACCTGCTCCTGGATAAAACCGAACAGTACTCCCATCAAATAACTCTCCAAAATTGCCTCCAGGTTTTCTCCATGTACCGGTATCTATGAAGGCGTTACTCTGTATAACAAACCAACCCTTTTCATACAATGTATGTCTATACTCAGTATTTAAAACAATCGAGGCTGTACCTCTATCAATAACATTTCCAACTCCGCGAATATTTAATTGATTATCGACAGAAAAAGGTGCGAACGGAGTTGTATCATTCGTGGCATATGCAAAACGTAATCGATTTGCCCAGTTTCCATTGGGTCCAATTTTCTTGAAATACTCAAAATCATTCGTTCCAATAAACGAATTTCTTAAAAATTCATTTCCTCCAGTTTGTAATCTAACATTTAATATACTTCTAAAACCTTCTTGATATTGGTAATCTATATCTATATTATTGTACTCATACTCTCCAATAATTGCTGTTTTATTAGCACTCAAAGTTCTAGGAAGATTTGCTGGAATATCCCCTCGCAAAAATTCATAATCTTCTCTAGCAATATTAACTCCAAGTTCAAAACGGTTATGAAAGTTATGCTCATAAATAAAATACAACTCAAATGCATCGTTATCAAATCTATAGTCAACATCGTCATTATCTTGTAGAAAGATAGGCTCTTCTGAGACTAATTTTTTATAATTAACACCCAAGCCAAATTTTCGACTAAATAGATATGGTGCTTCCCAATATGCTCCGTACGAGTCAAATACATTACGTCGATAAAAACCGCCGACGATCTGATTTCTACCTAGAAAATTAAATTCGAAAATAGCGGCTCTAAAAGCGAACTCACCATTCGTTGCGGTAAAAATATCTAAGCCCGGAATAATAGTGAAATTTTCTTCTACATTGTAAATTACGTCAAAGGTTCCATCATTTAATTCAATCACTTTGTACGTCACATTCGCAAAAGAAGCCAAACGTTTGAGACGTTGTATATCTTCTTCTATTTTTACGGAATCTAACATCTGTCCAGCATCGACCAGTGCAATTTTTTCAACAAACGATTTTTTCGTTTTCTTATACCCTTCAATCTTAAAATTGGCAATTAGTTGTTCTTGCGAGAACGCACTCGTATTCGCCATGATTGATAGTAGTAACACCACTATTACCTTTTTCATTCAACTATAAATTTTTTGTTTAGGATAAATAAGTTTACCCAATTATCTTCACTTACATCCATCAAAGAAAAGTTGTATTCAGCACCAATAGAAAGTATTGGCGGTGTTTCTGTTGTTATATTTAGAACGACATTTGAAGTGTCATAATATTGAAAAGTATTCTCTATTGTATAGGTACCCGATAATAAGTTGTTTTCAGCATCCGAAATCACTTGAAAATAAATTGCATTGTCACCAAATTGATTCTTTTCCCAAGTGAAGTTAGGCATCATAGATGTTTGTTGATCAATTTCGACTGCATCTGTCCATTTCGATACTTTCGAATGTTGTTTGGTACGAATCGGGTTTGATATTTTAACTTCACCATTTAGTTCATGCGTTATAATAATCCATTTTTCGACATCGAGATTTCTATCAAATTGTTGAAGATATCCATTGAAAAAAGGACTGGCTTCAATCGCAACTTTCGCATAGTTAGAAAAGTCATTTTCATCAACATTAATAGTTTCAGTTTCGTACAATTTGGTGTTTATTGCCCCATTAACAGGATATTGAAAAACCAACACTGTTGAAGTATTTTCACTGCTGCCCGCGCACGCTATGACAGCACCTTTTTCAATTGTTCTATCAAGTACATAGCTAGATAAAATAGCGTCATCGTCAATACTATCCTTCGTACAAGAAATAAGCAGCATTGTTATCAAAATGTAGACTATATGTTTCAACGTATTTCTTTATAAAATCTTCTAACAATTTCTTCTGCTGGTTTATTTTGAGGTGTGAATCTTGAATTCTGCACCCCTCCTACTTCATCATGATTATGAAACCATTTCCATAAAAATCCACCACCAAACCATTTTTCGTCCCAAAACTCTTCGAATATCGCTTGTGTTGCATTGGCTTGTCCTTGCAAATTAACACTCGTCATACTTCGATCTGATTTCCACGGTTCTTTAGCGGTATAATCAACACTTCTGTAGCCAAATTCCGTAAATAATATCGGTCTGTCATACTTTTTAGAAATCTCTTTCATTAGTTGTTTATGAGGCTTCCATCCTTTTCTACTGCCGTTTATCGTAGGTGTTTTAATAGTATCAACAGGAAAGTATGCATTTACTCCAATAAAATTCAATTTTTCCCAAAATGGAGTCTGTTTAAATTCATCCCAGTTTGCAGCGTATGTTATCTTTCCTTTATAAACTTTCTTCACTTTTTCAATCAAGTCAAACCAGTATTCCGGACGATTTTCAACAAATTTTTCCAGTTCTGTTCCAATACAAAAAATATCCGCCTTTAATTCCGTCGCCAACTTCGCATATTCTAAAATATAGGACCCATATGTCTTTTCAAAAACCTTCCAATCTTCTTCAGTTTCCATTTCTATAAAACCCGTATACTGTCCTCTCCAAACCCAAATTTGTGGTTTCAACATCACCTTGATATTTTCTTTCCGCAACTGATCTGTATATTGAGTTACCCCATCTTTCGTTTCTCCAAACCACTGTCTTTCGGTATTAAATCGTACTTCAGGCTGCTTCAAATCTCTGATAAAACCAAAAGGAATGATAGCCACATAATTTGCATGTACATCAATAATTGGTTTTATGTGCGACTGGTTAATCGGCTCTCTAGAAGATACCAGGCTTAACCCGTTTATTTTAGGTCGCTGACCTTCACAGGATTGCAATAGAACTAGACACAATAAGACTTTAAAAACCTTCATTTTATATTTTTTGTTCAAGTAAAGGATTTTATAAGAATAATACCAGTTAGATCTAAAATTTAACTGGTATTATCACTATTTTATCTTAAAACAAAGCTCTCAGTCCAAGATTAAAGGTTTGTCCTAAACCAGTGTCATTACCTCTCACAAAATTGGTATAAAGAGCTTCAATATTCAAGGTTTTGTTCAGCTGATACTTTGCTCCGCCTCCCACTGCAGTAAAATCTTGGCTAAAATCATTTCCTAAATCAAACCGTTGAGAATGTTGTACTAATCCTAACACTGTAAATTTCTGACTCGGAAAATAACTTAAAAACACCCCAGGTGTTAAATTCAAACTATTATTTGCAAAACTACCTTCTACAGTATCAAAATTCGCATCTCTCACGGCCTTTTTACCGAAATTATACTCAGCATTTAGCTCCGTAAATAGCTGCCACTTATCTCCGGGAAAGGTATAATCGTAAAAGAATCTATTCTGAAAAATAAAACCTTTCTGATCTAAAAACACGCCCCCGTCAGTTTCTTGATCTATTAATGGAATATGAATAGCGGTTTGAACCGTAAAATTTGAAACATTCTTGAATGGATTAAACTTTACAGCAGGAGCGAACGATGTAAATCCAGAACGTGCTGTTCCATTTTCTCCATCAAAACTAAAAACATCTAATGCATCTCTGCCTCCTATAACATTAGATCTAAACTCTAATAATAAACCAACATTGAAAGAACTACTTTCTGAAACTCCTGTAAATATATCTACACTCGAAGTAAAAAACGTTTGACGTGGTTCTTTGCCATTCGTGAAAGTACTTTTGGTCTGCGTATATAAGTTATTAAACCATTTGATGTCCCACTGTCCTTTACTTAATAATTTTGACGGAGTATATGTTTGAATATTGCTCTTTTGTGGTGCATCTTGATTATCATTTTCTTCTTGAGAAAAAGCCGAAAATGTTACGAATGTAAGGACTAAGAGTCCAATTATTTTTTTCATTATATGTGATTTATGATGTTCTTATTTAATTATTGCTTGTTTAAATTCCAGTTATAAGTAAAATAGCTTAGTTTGAAATTGCTAGGTATTTTTTCAGTTCTATATTTGTTTATATAGTCAATTTCAGATGTTCCATTCATGGTAAAATCTTCTTTATACCATTTTAGAATTTCTGATCCTGCAACACGTTTCTTTTTAGTGTTTACTTGTAAAAATGTACCGTTTAATGCAATTTTAGTTTGTTTTTCTAATTGTGCTTCCAAAGTAGAAGGCAGGTATGCTTTATTAATTAAAGGAGGACAACCAATTGCCCCACAAACCAACACAAAATGGAATCTAGCATCTTTAAACTGTGCTCTTAACAACTTATGCTCTATATCATTAAGTGTAATAGATTTTCCACCTAGTTTGTAGGTTGTTTTGTCAAAAAAACCAGCCTTATCTAATGGTGATTTTATAGGATAATTATCGATTATTCCTTTAATCACAGATACATTATAAGCGTTGATCCAAAAAGCCTGATAATTTTGAGCATCACTTTTAGAAACTCTTACCGTAGTAGCTAGGCTTAGTAGTTCATTTAATTGCTCTTGATTCTTATGAATACCCGAATAATTTACTTTGCCATTGGCAACATTTGCTTTAAAAAAAACATCTGCCTTTGTAAAAAAAGTATTTGGAGCCTGAGAAAATCCCATATTGAAACTTAATACTAGGATAATGATTTTTAACTTGTTTAACATCTTATTCAATTTTATTTTGTGTCTTATTTTTTTAATTATTTTCAATATCATGATAAAAATACTACCCTCTAAGTCAGTAAAAAAAACGTTACCTTACAGTTTTAAAAATTATTTTTCGAATCACTATTTATAATTATTCTAAATTCTATTTTGGAATTAAGTATTTGAAAATTAATACGACTCACCCTTCAACAACTTAAAATTATGGAGCACATTGTTATTATAGGAAATGGTATTTCTGGGGTTACAGCGGCTAGACATATTCGTAAACTTTCTGATAAAAAAATTACCATTGTATCGGCAGAAACTGATTACTTTTTTTCTAGAACGGCGCTTATGTATGTTTACATGGGTCATATGAAGTTTGAACATACACAGCCATATGAAAATTGGTTTTGGAAAAAGAATCGTATCGAATTAAAAAAAGGATATGTAACAGCCATTGATAGTAATAACAAGTCTTTAAATTTTGCCGAAGGAGATACCTTAAGCTATGATAAATTAATTATTGCTACCGGTTCTAAACCCAATAAATTTGGTTGGCCGGGTCAAGATCTTAATGGCGTTATGGGTATGTATCACAAACAAGATTTAGATAACCTGGAAAAGTATGCTCCAAATAAGAATGTTTGTAAACGCGCTGTCATTGTTGGCGGCGGACTCATCGGTATAGAACTTGCAGAAATGTTACATTCTAGACATATACCAGTAACGTTTTTGGTACGTGAAAATAGCTTTTGGAATGGTGTATTACCTGAAGGTGAATCGGCAATGATCAATAGAGAAATCTTAAGAAGCAATATTGATTTAAGGCTAGGTGTAAACTTAAAAGAAATAAAAGGAAATACTAATGGCAAAGTTACATCGATTACAATTGCAGAGACAGGTGAAGAAATTCAATGTGATGTAGTTGGTCTAACAGCGGGTGTTTCTCCAAATGTAGATTTTATTAAAGAAAGTGATATAGAAATTGGTAGAGGTGTGAAAGTAAATCGTTTTTTAGAAACGAATGTGCAAGATATTTATGCCATTGGTGATTGTGCCGAGCAGCATGAGGCAATCGGAAGTAGACGGCCTATTGAAGCCGTTTGGTATACCGGACGTATGATGGGAGAAACCGTCGCTCAAACAATATGTGGTAACAGAATTGAATATAAACCAGGTCATTGGTTTAACTCGGCAAAATTTATTGATATTGAATATCAAACTTATGGTTGGGTGTGGGCACAACAAAAAGAAAATGAATCACGATTCTATTGGGAACACGAAGACGGTACTAAGTGCATTCACATCAATTACGATAAAAACTCACGGACGTTTATCGGAATTAATACTTTCGGAATCAGAATGCGCCATCAATTTTTTGATAAGGTTTTAACTGAAAAACAATCAGTTGAGCATGTTCTAGAGCATCTAGCCGATGCGAATTTCGATCCAGAATTTTACAAACTATACGAACGAGAAATTGTTAGCAAATTCAACCAAGAAAACGGAACAAATATTCAGTTAAAAAAGAAAAGTTGGAAACGCATTTTTGCATAAGCCAAACAAAACAGCAACTACAATGAAAGCAATAAAAAATATAGGTTTGGTCTTTTTCCTTATAGGCTTAGCCATTTTCACGGGAAGTTTATTCACAGGATCTTTTAGTTTATCAGAACAAGAAGTGGTGGCCTTTGTCGAGTCGAAAGGTTATAAAAGTGAAATCATCAAAGAAAAACTTACAAAAGCTATTGTTACAGACGAAAGTTTAAATATTTTCCAATTTTCGAGTCGTGTTAGAGAAGCTTACAAAGCATCAAATGATCATTATGATGCTCTAATCGCGAGGTACGATGCTGAAAAAAATTGGGATAAAAAAGGAGCGCAATTTCAATATAAAATTTATGGAAAATCACATACCTTAAGTTACGAAGTTGCCAAGATAGCAGGTTCAGGTTTTGTAAAGGACAATGCCGGACTTTTATGGTGGTTAACTTTTGGATTGGCAATTGTTGGCGCCTTGCTATTTATTCTGCCAAACATTGTTTTGCTAGGTAAAGAAGGTATTAAAAATAACGGTATTTATCATGAATCGAGCACCAACAGAGGTTGGATTGCATGGTTGGTGCTTGTTTATCTGGTAACCTTTTATCTTGTACTCTATTTCATGCCGGATTATGCCGTGAATTGGACCTACATTTTAGATCCGATAAGCAAATCTTTAAATGGTGGGGAAGCCAGTCAATGGTTTGTCTATGGTTTCTTGTACTGTGTCATAATGATCGTTATGGCAGCCCGAATGTATATAAAATATCGACATAATAAGTATCAAGTAATACGTACGACATCGGTACTTTTCTTTCAAATCGTATTTGCCTTTTTGATACCAGAAATTATGACAAGTTTGAACATGCCTGGTTATGATTTCAAAAATGCATTCCCGCTAGATTATGACTTCTTTTTTGAATGGAATCTAGATAGTTTACGAGATAGCGGAGCCATTGGGCTATTTATTCTCGTTTGGGGAATTGTACTCACTTTAATCATCGTTCCTGTAATGGTTTACTTTTTCGGAAAGAGATGGTATTGCTCATGGGTTTGTGGTTGTGGTGGTCTTGCAGAAACACTTGGAGACCCTTACAGACAGCATTCTAGTAAAAAATTAGTGTCATGGAAATTAGAAAGATGGTTGATCCATTCGGTTCTTGTATTTTCTTTAATCATGACTTTGGTTACCTTATATTGCTATTTTACCGGAACTGAATCGTTTTTAGGAATTAAATCTCAATGGATTAAAGACACATATAGCTTCTTAATTGGCGCATGGTTTGCAGGGGTTATTGGAACTGGTTTTTATCCAATTTTCGGAAATCGTGTATGGTGTCGTTTTGGATGTCCACTTGCAGCTTACCTCGGTCTGGTGCAGCGTTTTAAATCCCGCTTTAGAATTACTACCAACGGAGGACAATGTATTTCATGTGGAAATTGCTCTACGTATTGTGAACAAGGTATAGACGTACGAGCTTACGCTCAAAAAGGTGAAAACATTATTCGTTCTAGTTGCGTCGGTTGCGGTATTTGCTCGGCTGTTTGTCCAAGAGGTGTGTTAAAGCTTGAAAACGGTCCGGAAGCCGGACGAATCAATCCGACTGAGATATTACTGGGCAATGACGTAGACTTGATGGCATTGGTAAATCAGAACAATGCAAAATAAACTCTTCGTGTTTCTATTAATGTTAAGTATTTCTCTTGCTGCACAAAAAAAATACCATAAGTCATATTACAAGAATGGTGTTTTAAAAGAAGAAGGGTGGCAACAAAATAGTATAAAAATTGATTATTGGAAATTCTATAATCCTAATGGAACTATTAAAAAAGAAGGTCGTTACCATAAAGGAAAACCAATAAAATACTGGTATTTTTACACGCGAAATGGAGAGAAGAAAGAAGCCGGACATTTTGAGAAAGGTATTAAAAGTAACTGGTGGGTATTTTATGATAGAGGTAGTATTATAGATATGAAATGTCAGTTTAAAAACAACAAAAAAAATGGTTACTGCCTCATTTACAAACATAAAAAACTGGTGAAAGCTGAAAAATATAGTAACAACAAAAAGATAAAAGAATGGACCGATTTAAAATCCTTCAGAAAAGAAAATAAAATGTCAGATCTCAGATGAGCGTTATTAAAGTTATCATTCCAGCCTATAATGAGGAAGCGTCTATCGCAAATGTTATCCTTGATATTCCCTCAGTCGTTCAAGAAGTTGTTGTTGTAAGCAATAATTCTACTGACAACACCGAACAATATGCTGAAAATGCAGGAGCGACGGTTTTAAAAGAACCTCAAAAGGGTTATGGATACGCGTGTTTAAAGGGTATGGAATACATTGCCAAGCAATCCCAAAACATTGAAAAAAAGCCTGACATCATTGTTTTTTTAGATGGCGACTATTCAGATTATCCCGAACAATTAATAGAACTTATAGCTCCAATTGAAAAACAAGGCTTAGATTTTGTAATTGGAGCGAGAGTTAAACGACTACGTGAACAGGGTTCTATGACTCCGCAACAAGTTTTCGGAAATTGGTTAGCTACATTTTTGATGAAATTATTTTTCAATGCTAGATTTACCGATTTAGGTCCTTTTAGAGCCATAAAATATGATAAATTACTCGGTCTTAAAATGGAAGATAAAACCTATGGATGGACTGTTGAAATGCAATTAAAAGCACTAAAGCAAAAGTTATCATATACAGAAATACCAATGAAATATAGAAATAGAATTGGAGTTTCAAAAGTATCAGGAACGGTGAAAGGATCGGTAATGGCAGGCGTAAAAATTTTAGGTTGGATTTTTAAATATAGTTTTAAATAAATGATTCTAGAAAGTATAATTATCGGAATTTATTCAGTCGCCTTATTGCTTATTTTTATGTATGCATTAGCGCAATTGAATCTGTTGTTTAATTATATCGCTGCTCAGAAAAAGAATGATACCGCGCTAAAATATGATTTAACAAATAAAGATGAAGTACCATATGTGACTATTCAACTACCCGTTTTTAACGAGATGTATGTCATGCAGCGCTTACTTGATAATATTGCTCTCCTTGACTACCCTAAGAATCGACTTGAGATTCAGGTGTTAGACGACTCAACCGACGAAACGGTAAAAACTACAGCAGCCCAAATACAACAACTAAAAGAACAAGGCTTAGATATTATTCATATTTGTAGAGAGAATCGTCAAGGATTTAAAGCAGGAGCGCTAAAGGAAGGGTTAGAAATCGCAAAGGGAGAATTCATTGCCATTTTTGATGCCGATTTTTTACCAAAAAAAGACTGGCTAATAAATACCATTCCTTATTTCAAGGATGCTGAAATTGGGGTAGTTCAAACACGTTGGGGGCATATCAATAGAGATTATTCTATTCTCACTAGAATTCAGGCATTTGCCTTGGATGCTCATTTTACCTTAGAACAAGTTGGTCGTAATAGTAAAGGGCATTTTATAAATTTCAATGGTACAGCGGGTGTTTGGCGAAAAGAGTGTATCATCGACGCAGGAAATTGGGAAGGCGATACCTTAACAGAAGATTTGGACCTCAGTTACCGCGCGCAATTAAAAAATTGGAAATTCAAATATTTAGAAGATGTTGAAACACCTGCAGAACTTCCAGTCGTTATAAGTGCGGCTCGTACGCAACAATTTAGATGGAATAAGGGCGGTGCCGAAAATTTTAAAAAAATGCTTTGGAAAGTTCTCAAAAACAAAAGTATTTCGCCAAAAACAAAAGTGCATGGTATTTTACACCTACTAAATAGTACGATGTTTTTGAATGTTCTAATAGTTGGTGTGCTAAGTATTCCTATGCTCTATATCAAAAATGAATATACTCATTTAAAAGTTTACTTTTTCGTGATGAGCTTTTTTGTAATAAGTACCATTATTTTCTTCATCTGTTATTGGTTTATGTACAAAAGTAAATATGGTGGTGGTTTTAAAAGTTTCATTCGATATATTGGTATGTTTTTTACTTTTTTCTCTATTGCCATGGGGTTTTCATTACATAATTCTATCGCTGTTATAGAAGGACATTTCGGTAAAAAAAGTGAATTTGTACGTACTCCTAAATTCAACATTAGTTCTTTAACCGATACTTGGAAAGGCAACAAATATTTGCGAAAAAAGATTTCTTTAAATGTCATTTTTGAAGGATTATTAGCAGTTTATTTTGCATTTGGGATGTATAGTGCCTTTATAGTAGGAGACGCTGGAGGTGATTTCGCATTGTTCCCTTTTCATCTTATGTTGTTCTTAGGATTTGGATATGTATTCTTCAAATCATTAACTTCGAAAGCGTAATAAACATCCTATTTTATTAAATTTAGCGATTGACTGAGTAATCGTTGTTATCCATTAAAAGTAATGCCAACTATTTCGTATTTAAAAAGTATCCGAATACCCATTTTACTGGGGTTAGTTAGTGCTGTTTTCTATACTTCTTTTGCTTATGACTTACAACGCACGGATTATTCCAAGTTAATTTTACTTTATGGAGGACTTTTCTTTTTATTTTACAAGCTCCTCCAATTAGTTAAAAATGACTTTAAGTTTTTAGTATTTCTCACAATACTATTTAGGGTATTGTTTTTGTTTTCGATCCCAAATTTGTCGCAAGATTTTTATCGATTCATTTGGGATGGACGCATGATACTAGAAGGATTTAACCCATATCTCTATACGGTCGATTCATTTATACAAAATGCTCAGCTCCCTGTAAATCAAGCTATAGAATTGCACGAAGGTATGGGAGCACTTAGTGCTAGTCATTATACAAACTACCCTCCTATTAATCAACTTTGTTTTGTAATAGCCGGTCTATTTTCAGGTAACAACATCTTAGGATCTGTTGTAGTAATGCGTTTGCTCATTATCATTGCCGATATAGGCATTCTCTTTTTCGGCAAGAAATTACTTGCCAATTTAAATCTACCAGTACATCATATATTTTGGTATCTATTAAATCCCTTCATAATTATTGAGTTAACGGGCAACTTACATTTCGAAGCGGTCATGATATTCTTTTTGATTTGGGCACTGTACTTACTTCAAAAAGGTAGGTGGAAACTAGCCGCCGCAATATTTGCATTATCCATCTCTGTCAAACTGATCCCCTTGATATTTTTACCAGTATTTTTTCAATATTTCATTCAAAAAAAGCATCCATTTTCAAATGATCAGATTACATCAGGAACTTTGATTTCAAGATTGCTCAGATTAACCAGTTTTTACCTTATCATACTTCTAGTAGTAGTAATTTTGTTTTTGCCATTTCTTTCTACAAAATTTATTAGTAACTATAGTGAAACAGTTGGTCTATGGTTTCGAAATTTTGAATTTAACGCTAGTATTTATTATCTCGCGCGTGCTTATGGGTATACCTTTAGAGGTTTCAATGAAATTGCAGTTATCGGAAAAATAATCCCGATTGTCGTTCTAAGCTTTACCCTTCTGGTGACCTTTTTTAGAAAAAACAAAACATCCGTTCAATTAATAACGGCCATGTTATTTGTACTCACGTTTTATTACTTTACAGCAACAACAGTACATCCATGGTATTTGGCAACACCTCTTATTTTATCCATTTTTACCCGATATAAGTTCCCATTAGTGTGGAGCCTAATTATTATCATTAGCTATCTCGCCTATGCGAATACTAATAACACTGAAAACTTATGGATTATCGCCTTTGAATATATTGTTGTTTATGGCGTTTTGCTATGGGAAGTTTTTAAGAAAAAACCCAAACTGTTATTAGATTAATACTGATCGGTAGATAACAATACAAGCGTACAAGCAACCTCAGCATGGATATCCTGCTTTCTCAAGAGCTCGACAAACGCTGGATTCTCTGTGCCTGGGTTAAAAATTACACGTTGAGGATTCAACGACAAGATATATTCATAGTAGACCGCCTGTCGACTTGGATTTAAATATAGCGTCACAGTATCAATATTTTTAAAATTTAGTTTTTCATCAACAATTTCTACACCTGCAATTTTTCCTTCTCTTAAACCTATAGCCATGACATTATGACCTTTTGTAACCAATCTTTTAATGGCGATATTTGAATATCTATGTCCTTTTAAGGAAGCTCCAATTACTAATGTATTTTTTGACATTTGTTAAAGTCTGTTAATCATTTGTTAATCACTGTTACAAATATACGAAGCCCACGTCATATGAATGTTGTATGATAAAAGACATTGGGTTTTTAAAATTTATACAATCTCATTTTGGTTTTTAAAACCCTCTATTCGGTGAATCTGATGGAGGGTTTTATGTTTTTTACTTCATTTATCTACCAACATTTAGCACACAAAATTTGTGGTAACTCCTTTTTTTTAGGATATTGCAGCTCCCAATAAAAAATTAACTCAATTAATTATGAAGAAAAAACTGCTTTCAATGCTATTATTAATAGCACCAATACTAACCTTTGCCCAAGAAAAAGGGTTAGATCAAAAAATTGATGAAGCGTTTCAACCCGTATCAGACTTTTTTAGTAAAGTCATATTTTTTAATGTTTGGCACGATCCAGATATTCCTTTTGTATTAGTATTATTAGTTGGTAGTGCTGCATTTTTTACAATTTATTTTGGTTTCCCAAATGTTCGTCACTTCATGACTTCCATAAATGTAGTAAGAGGTAAATATGATGATGTTGATCATGCAGTTGTAGAACCTGCTTATGGAGATGTTACTCCTGGAGGAGATTCAATTGAAACAATAAGAGACGAAGATAAGGAAGGTGAGGTAACACATTTTCAAGCCTTGGCCACAGCCGTTTCAGGTACCGTTGGTAATGGAAATATCGCGGGTGTTGCGCTAGCTATTGCACTGGGTGGACCCGGAGCTACTTTTTGGATGATTGTGTGTGGATTATTAGGTATGTCAACAAAATTTGTAGAATGTACCTTAGGTGTGCAATATCGTGATGTAGGAGAAGATGGTACCGTTTATGGTGGACCTATGTATTACATCAGTAAAGGACTCAAAGAAAAAGGATTTGTAACCTTAGGAAAAATTGCTGCTGTATTATTTGCAATCTTTTGTATTGGAGGTTCGTTTGGTGGTGGTAATGCGGCACAATCGAATCAAGCAACCATTGTATTAAAAGAATTGATGTCGTTAGAAAGTTCGGCCGCAGGTTTCTGGATTGGAATAGCCATTGCAGTTTTAGTAGGTATTATTATTATTGGTGGAATTAAAAGAATTGCATCTGTAACTGAAAAAGTTGTACCATTCATGGCTGTTCTTTATTTAATTGCTTGTTTGTACATCATCTTAAGTAATTTTTCTTTTATCGATGATGCCTTTGGATTAATTTTCAGCGAGGCGTTTAATCCAAGAGCGATTGGTGTTGGTGGTGTAATTGGAGTTTTACTCGTTGGTTTTCAACGTGCAGCTTTCTCAAATGAAGCGGGAGCAGGTTCGGCATCTATTGCGCACTCTGCTGTAAAAACGAAATATTCAGCCTCTGAAGGTTTAGTAGCACTTTTAGAACCATTTATTGATACAGTTGTAATTTGTACAATGACCGCTTTGGTTATTATCATTTTTAATTTTGGAGGTTTCTTTGAATACGGAGGAGACGGTTCTGGAGCAGTCTTAATCGATGGTGTCGCTTATGAAGGTGCTGGTATTACTGCTAAAGCATTCGCAGAATACATCCCTTATTCTAATATATTCTTGACCATAGCTGTATTTTTATTCGCAGTATCAACCATGATATCATGGTCATATTACGGTTTACAATCTTGGAAATTCTTATTTGGTCGCGGCAAAGCAGCCGATTTGACATATAAATTTTTGTTCTTAACGTTTATCGTAATTGGTGCTTCTGCAAGTATGGGGTCTATATGGGCTTTCTCTGACGCCATGATTTTCGCTATGGTGTTCCCGAATATGGTTGGATTGTATTTCTTGTTCCCAGTGGTCAAGAAACAATTAAGAAGATACTTAGATGCTATAAAGGCAGCCAAAGAATAAACATATTTCAATGACAAAATTTAAATCCCATTTCTGGTATAACAAAAGCCAACGAAATGGGGTTTTGTTTTTGGCCATCATTATAATCACATTACAACTACTCTATTTTTTTGTTGATTTTTCTGATGATAATTCTACTGATTTCAATACAGAAGAAATTAGTCGGTTTCAACAAGAAATTGACTCATTGAAAGCCATTCAATTAGAAGTCAAAAAGCCTAAGATCTTTCCATTTAACCCAAGTTTTATAAGTGACTTCAAAGGTTATCAATTAGGTATGTCAACGAAAGAAATTGATAGATTACTCCAACATAGAGCTAATGGTAATTATATTAATTCAATAAGTGAATTTCAACAGATAACAAAAGTTTCAGATAGCCTATTGGCTATTATCTCACCTCATTTTAAATTTCCAGATTGGGTAAACAATAAAAAGACAAGAACAAACTTCGCAATAAAAGTCTCAAGTACAAACAACAGTAATGAAACGGCTCTTAACTCAACCACTGTTAATGATTTAATTAAAGTTACCGGAGTTGGAAACGTCTTAGGCAATCGAATCATTAACTATAGAAATAAATTGGGTGGTTTTTCACTTAATGAACAATTGTACGAAGTCTACGGTCTTGAAAGTAAGGTTGCAACTCGCATCTTAGAGCGCTTTAAGATTGAAAATCCGCCTTTAATTCAAAAAATAAACTTGAATGAGGCCACGTTTAAAGAGGTGCTGGCAATCGTATACATCGACTATCAATTAACGAAAAAAATATTCGCTTACAGGGATGAAGTTGCTGAAATTCAATCGCTCGAAGAATTGAAAAAAATTGAGGGTTTCCCATTAGAAAAATTTGATAGAATAGCCTTATATTTGAAAGCCAAATAGACTTGTTTATGAGCAGTATGTATTTTACGGAAGAGCATGAATCTTTCCGACAAAGTTTCAAAGAGTTTCTTCAGAAAGAAGTTGTTCCACACATCGAAAAGTGGGAAAAAGAAGGAACTATTGAGCGATTTATCTGGAAGAAAGTTGGAGAAATGGGTTATTTTGGACTTAATACTCCAGAAGAGTACGGAGGTCTAGATCTTGATTTATTTTATACGGTCATATTCTTAGAAGAATTACAGAAGATTAATTCAGGTGGTTTTGCCGCGGCTATGTGGGCACACGCCTACTTAGCGATGACTCACTTGAACAAAGAGGGCGATGATCGTATCAAAAAAGAATATCTAGTTCCAAGTGTCGAAGGTGAAAAAATTGGTTGCTTATGCATTAGCGAGCCTTTTGGTGGCTCTGATGTTGCAGGTATGCGCACTACTGCGATTAAAAAAGGAGATTCTTATATTTTAAATGGCTCGAAAACCTTTATTACGAACGCTGTCTATAGCGATTATATGGTAGTCGCTGCAAAGACACAACCTGAACTTGGCAATAAAGGCATGAGTATTTTTGTAATTGATAGTAAGACTGCTGGAATATCAGTAACTAAACTAGATAAACTTGGGTGGCGCGCCTCGGATACTGGTGAGATTGCTTTCGATAATGTTGAAATTCCTGCGGCAAATTTAATGGGCGAAGAAGGAAAAGGGTTTCCGTATATCATGCAGCATTTTGCCTTAGAACGTTTAGTAATGGGTATCAATGCGCATGCAAGATCTGAATATGCGATTGAGTACGTCTTACAATATATGAGTGAGCGAGTGGCTTTCGGAAAAACAATCGATAAGTTCCAAGCATTACGTCATAAGGTTGCAGATATGGCAAGTGAGGTTGAAGTTTGTAAAGTATTCAATTATGCGACTGCTAAACGATTAAATGATGGTGAATACGTTGTAAAAGAAGCCAGCATGTCAAAATTAGTATCAACAAAAGTTGCCGATCAAGTGGCTTATGATTGTTTACAGTTATTAGGCGGATACGGTTATATGGAAGACTATCCTATGGCGCGATTATTACGCGATAGTCGACTAGGCCCCATAGGTGGTGGTACCTCAGAAATTTTAAGAGAAATTATCGCCAAAATGATTATTGATAAAAAGGATTATAAACCAGTAACATAATTAAATATATATAACTATTTTGGTGAAAATTATTTCCATTATCGCCAAAATGATTATTGATAAAAAGGAT
>CANLUS010000007.1 GCA_947494325.1 uncultured Flavobacteriaceae bacterium | reverse complement strand
ACATAATTAAATATATATAACTATTTTGGTGAAAATTATTTCCATTATCGCCAAAATGATTATTGATAAAAAGGATTTTAAACCAGGAACATAATTAAATATATATAACTATTTTGGTGAAAATTATTTCCATTATCGCCAAAATGATTATTGATAAAAAGGATTATAAACCAGCAACATAATTAAACATATATAATTATTTTGGTGAAAATTATTTCTATTCTCGCCAAAATGATTATAGATAAAAAGGATTATAAACCAGCAACATAATGTTTTCATCGGCACTTTGACAAAAATTTTTTTGTAATGGATAACATGACTATAGAGAAAAAATAATTATAACTGTTTTACTAACTTTTTATTTTGAAAATTCTTAGAAACACGAGAAAAAATTCCTTAAGTAACGGAAACGTCTTGGGTTACCTTGTGTATGGAATTGGGGAAATTGTGCTCGTCGTTATTGGAATATTGATTGCAGTTGCCTTAAATAACTGGAATGAAAAAGAACAAGAAAAAAAGGAATTAAATAATATTCTAATTACGATCCAGAAAAATCTAAATAATGATATTCTAGAAATTGATAAAATTCTAGAGTTTCATGAAAGTACTGCTCCTTTATACGATAAAATTCTTAACGGATCAATAACAAAACAAGACTATCAAGATGCTGAGGATATTCGCTTACACTTTTTAATTTTGGGATATCCCGAAATTTCTTTTGATAAACGAGGTTTTAATTTATTAAGTACTTATAACAGCAATAATGAAACCACTAAAGATACCTTGGCTGCTCACATCGCAGACTTTTATACTGAACGTTTATTAGAAATAAAAGTTGATGATGAATTTAGAGCACTAGATTTTAAAAACAATTATGAATATTGGAAAAACAACTATGATTGGTGGGCCAACTATATTACAAGAAAAGATTTTGAAGGATTCGAAACATATGCGTTAAACAGTCCTGATTACAAAAATAGGGTTGCAAATGCTTATTTTTTAACCTATGATATTTTCTTACCAGAATTAAAAACTTTTAAAGAGCAGGCTATAGTTATTATAAAAGCGATTGAACAAAGAGCACTAGAAAAATGAGTCCATTAACACTTAAGTTATTTAAACATAAAAAAATCATAGCCGTTATCATAGCGGTTGTCATTTACTTTACCTTGACGTATGCGACCAATGAGCAACAAATAGCATATGAGAAAGAGGTAGTTGCTTTAGACACTAATAAAGACGGAATTTATAGCGATGATGAAGTGAACGAAGAACAAAAACAAATCATTGAAAAAATGGAAAACGGAACAGGAGGACGAATTGCTCCTTTCACACTAGTTCCATTTGCATTCTTTTGTGGCATCTTTGTTTTCTTTACTCTGAGAGCTGTTGAAAATTATACAACAAAAAAGGCGAGATAAAATTATCCCACCTTTATATTTTTATAGTTATGCTGTCAGAATTTTAACTCTTTGAAAGTTAATTATTCTCGTTATCGTCATCTTTTTCAATTTCGTTCCAAACCTTGATAGCGTCATCCTTAGAAACGCCATTCTTAATTTCTACATGAATGCCATCACTAACACCTAAGGTAATGTCTTTGCGCTCAAAACTATCACCATTTTTAATCTCGACAAATGGCGCCTTTGTTTCCTTATCGAATTGCACCAAAGCCTCCTTAATGGCCAACACACTGTCGGCTTTTGCTAAAATAATAGATGCGTTAGCACTTAGACCAACACGAACAAAGGTAGTATCTTGTTTTTTAAGAGTTCCCTTTATTTCAAATTGAATAGCTCCATTTTCTAACTTTCCTTTAGGAGCAATATAATCTAATACAGCATCAAAAACAGTATTTTCAACAGCACCTACAGTAATTTCTAATGGTAAACCTTCTTTAACTTTACCAACATCCGATTCATCGATTTTACCTTCAAAGATTAACTTGTTCACATCGGCTAAGGAAGCAATGGTTGTACCTTCATTAAAGTTATTGCTTTCAATAACTTGATTCCCTACTTCAACAGGCACTTCCAATACCATTCCGGAAACGGTAGATCGGATAAGTGTATTCGCTGAACTTCCTAAACCTCTTGTAGAACCCGTTCGAACAATATCGTAATTTCTATTGGCTGCATCGAAAGATTGCTGCGCTTGCTGATACGCCACCTCGGCACGCTCAACATCTTGTCTTGAAATAACGCCCTTATCAAATAATGATTTTTGACGATCATAATTTCGTTTTTGATCATCTAAGCCAATTTTATTTCGTTGAATTTCATTTCGCGCATTGTTC
Organism: uncultured Flavobacteriaceae bacterium; assembly: GCA_947494325.1. Lineage (GTDB taxonomy): Bacteria > Bacteroidota > Bacteroidia > Flavobacteriales > Flavobacteriaceae > Aureibaculum. Next base: position 239,867 of record CANLUS010000007.1, on the reverse strand, counting down.
AAAGATGATAAATTTGGAATCACTTTTATTTTGGCAATCAAATCACCTTTTTTCACGATATCCCCACCTTTAACATATACTTCTTGGATCACACCAGAAATGTTAGGTTTTATAAAAACTTCTTCTAAAGGAAGAATACTTCCTGTCGCAACAGTTTTCTTTACAATAGATTTTGTAGACGCCTTATCGGTTTCATACACTACTGGATCTTCTGCATTTTTTGAATATAAATAATACATAGCGCCGCCAAAGCTGACAACGATAAAAATTAATATAAATATGGTAACTGATTTTTTCATTTGTTTATTCTTTATTGATTGATTAATCTGTTCTTAAAGCTTCTATTGGTTTAATTTTAATAGCATTTTGAGCGGGAATAAATCCAGCAAATAATCCTGATATAATAAGAATAGTCAGCGCTGATGTCACTACTCCTAAATTAACACTCGGATTTGCAAACATATCAACTGGACCACTACTGGCCATCGCAAGGTTGATAAGGTATATTAAAAATGAGGAAAAAACGATGCCCGCCATTCCAGAGATAATTGTAAGAAACACTGATTCTGTCAAAATTTGACCTCTAATATTCCAGGGTGAAGCACCTAGTGCCCTTCTTATGCCGATTTCTCTTGTACGTTCTTTTACTACGATTAGCATAATATTACTCACACCGATAATTCCCGATAAAAGAACTAGTATCCCAACAAAATAGGCAATCACTCGAATCGCAGTAAAAAGACGTTGTACTCTACTATATTCTTGAAATAAATCAAAGTGACCAACTGCTCTTTCATCATCTGGATGAATTTTATGGTTCTTTCTAACAATATTGAATATCTTCTCTTTTATATTGGTTATCGGAGTACCATCAATCGCAGTAATCGCCATCCAACCAACGCGATCTCCTCTGTTAAATGCTTGTGAAAAAGCTGTAAACGGGACATAAATTTGTTTTTGTCCTTCTTCTCCATCCCCATCATTATTCTTTTTCTTATATGTACCAATAACCATAAAATTGACACCTTGGATTTTAATATAAGTTCCTAGAAACTTCTCATCTTTTTCATACAAACTGCTCCGAACACCTTCACCAATAATAGCCACTTTTCGGTTCTGATTAATATCATTATAATTGATAAATCTACCAGAAGTGATATCCATAGGTTCTTGTTTAATAATTTCTGGATAATCTCCATAAATATCAAAGCCACCTGTTTTGATACCTCTCACCACATTATTTGCCCCATTAAAACCACCTAACTGATTCCTTGGTGAGACATATCGAAGATCAGAAACATTTTGACGGATATCTTCAACGTCGCTAAGGTTATAATTAAACCGTCTATTTTTTGGCATTCCTTGATACGCCTTCGTGGCAGTTCTTGTCCACATGAACATGGTGTTGGTTGCCGTATCACCGAACTCCATATTCACTCCGTTTTCAAATCCTTTACCCGCAGCTAAAAGTATGATCAAAATAAAAATACCCCAAAATACACCAAAGGCGGTAAGTACTGTTCTGAACCAATTGCCCGACAGCACTTCAATAATTTCTTTCCAGCGATCTCTACTAAATAACTTATTCATCTCTTAAAGCTTCTATAGGCTGAATTTTCGCCGCTCTCCATGCAGGAAAGAATCCTGCCAGGGCACCTGCCACTATTAATAAAATAACCATAGTCATGGCTATTGAAAAGTTCACTGTTGGATTCGAAATATAATCTACCTCCACATTAGGTCCTACAATTTCTAATAAACCCATGCTAAATATCAATCCAGAAAATCCGGAAACGGCTGTCACAAAAACGGCCTCGTGTAATATCATACCAATAATAGACCAAGGCTTTGCTCCTAAGGCTTTTCTTATTCCAATTTCTCGCGTTCTATCTTTAACAATAATGAGCATAATATTACTCACGCCAACAATACCGGCAATAATTGTACAGATTCCAACGAACCAAAAGAAAGCCGCAATATTACTTGTTAGCGTATAATACCTCTTTGCCTCCTCCTGCGCACTGTATACACCAATAGCACTATCATCGGGTGCTACCTGATGGACTTTTTGTAAATACTTTTTTAATTTTTTTGTGAATTGCATAGAAGCAAAAACAGATTCATCAAAGGTTTCTGCACGATTAATTGTAAAGGACATATTCGCCACTTTATTTTGACCATTAAATACGCCTTGAGCCGTGGTAATTGGAATATACATTCTATTCTCTTCTCGCTCACCACCTTCATCGGCATACACGCCAACAATTTTATAATTTATTCCCGAAAGTTGTAGATATTCATCAAGAGGATCTTCAACTTTCTTCATCAATTCTCTTTTTATTTTTTTCGATATAACGACGACTTTATTTAAATCATCTAGATCTATCTGGTTTAAAAAACGGCCAGAAACCATTTTCATATTTTCAATTTTCTGATAATCAGGACCGACCCCTTGAATACCATACGAACCAGATTCTTTCTTATAATTAATGGTCACTCCTCGAACTCTAAAAATGCTTGATTTAAATTCAATTGCGTCTGCAAAAGCTTCATTAGAATGTTCGAAGTTCGAATTGTCTAATTGGATCCGACGACCTGGATTCAATCCATTATGCTCTTTAGTTGTAGATTGGGTCCAAACCCATACACGGTTGGTGGCATCAGCCTCAAATTCTTTACGAATTCCGTTCTGAAAACCTTGGCCAAACCCAAGTAAAATAACAAGAATAAAAATACCAGAAGCTACGGAAAGTCCGGTGAGGAAGGTTCGCAACTTATTTTTACGGATGGTGTCGAATATCTCTTGCCAACGATCTATATCAAACATTGGGGTTTATTTTTTGATTAAAATTTGAGTACTAATAGAGTTGCTTTTATAATAGACGATGACCATTACTGATTTGTTACATAAAATAAGAAGAAAATGAAAAAATCTTTTTTTCTTAAAAAATAGACAAGTCTGTCTGTTTTTAAAAATTTTTTCTATCTTTGCACTATGAAACATGCTTTAGTTAAAGATACAATCATACATACGGCTTCTGGTCTGTTCTACAAAAATGGATATAATTTAACGGGAATCAATGAAATAATAAAAGAAGCAGGTATCGCCAAAGCTACCTTGTATAATCACTTTAGCTCAAAAGAAGAGATTTGTTTGGCGTATCTTAAATATAAAAATTCCACTTTTTTAAAGGAAATAGAAACTTTTGCAATGAAAGCACCTAAAGGTAAAGATCAGCTTCTTGCTCTCTTCGATTTTTTAACACTATTTTTTAACGGAAAAGAATTTAATGGATGTTGGTGCATCAGGACTATTGCCGAAATACCGTTAGAGAATGAAATTATAAGGGCCGAAATACAGCGTCAAAAAAAAGATTTTATAGCCGTCATTGACCAATTAGTGAAATCAAATATCCCTAATTATAACAATGAGCGCATTGCGCGGCAGATTTATGTATTGTACGAAGGAGCGGTTGCCGAAAGTCATTTGCATCAGGAAGAATGGCCTATACTTGCAGCAAGAGAAATTTGTAATAACCTCTTAGCATAAAAAAATTTAAATTAAAAAAGACAGACTTGTCTGTTCATTATTCATATTAAAACAATAAAAATGTCAGAATTTAAAAACAAAACGGCCTTAATTATAGGAGGCACAAGCGGAATTGGCCATGCAACAGCTCAAACATTACTAAACGAGGGTGCAATTGTACACATTGTTGGTAGATCAACAGATAAGGTACCAGATGCGCCAAATTTAGTTAAGCATAGCATAGATATTACCAATGCTAACGATGTTGAGGCCCTAACATCTAAAATAAATAACTTAGACAATTTAGATCACCTAGTGAACGCATCAGGAATATTCGGACCAAAACCTTTCTTAGATCATACAAAAGAAGATTATGATTCCTATCTAGATTTAAATAGAGGTTTCTTTTTTATTACCCAAGCCGCGGCAAAAAAAATGAAAGCAACCAACGGGGGTGCAATTGTAAATGTTGGATCTATGTGGGCCAAACAAGCTGTAAAGGCAACCCCTTCTTCAGCTTATTCGATGCAAAAAGCCGGATTACATTCGCTAACACAACATTTGGCAATGGAATTAGCTGATGATCATATTCGGGTAAATGCGGTTTCTCCAGCAGTTGTGAACACGCCGGTCTATCACGGTGTATTCGGTGGAGAAGATGAAGCTCAAAAAGCACTAGAAGGCTTCAATGCATTTCATCCAATTGGCAGAAATGGAACTCCTCAAGATGTTGCAAATAGTATTACATTTTTACTTTCAGACAAAGCTTCATGGGTGACCGGAGCTATTTGGGATACAGATGGTGGTGTTATAGCAGGCAGAAATTAATTAGCTTTGTAATACATGGGGAGTTTACATTCAAAATTTATCATTATTGGCGCTGGATTATCTGGTTTAACTACAGCTCATTATTTACTAAAAAATGGAGAGCAAGATTTTCAAATTTTAGAAGGGCGTAGTCAAATTGGTGGGAGAATTAGTACTTTAAATAGTATCGATCTTGGAGCGACTTGGTTACAAAGTACTCATCAACATCTTCAACAATTAATGATCGATGTAAAGCTTGAAACCTTCGAACAATACAACAAAGACAAAAGTATATTAGTCTACAGTTCAATGGCTCCACCTCATTATTTCGAAAATAATTCTAACGAACCATCGGCATTAAGAGTTGTCGATGGTTCGATTGCCTTAATAAATGCATTATCAGATTCATTTAATGATAGAATAACGTTGAATACAAAAGTAATCAGTGTTTCGGACAAAGATGAAAAGCTAGTACTTCGTACAACAAATAAGACATATAGCTGCGAAAAATTAATTATTACGATTCCACCCAAACTGGCAGGCGCGATTATTTATGAACCTAATTTACCAGATAATCTGATCCAGGCAATGGCTCAAACACATACGTGGATGAGTAATGCTATAAAGATTGGTCTCACCTTTAAGACACCTTTTTGGCGTAACAACGGTTTCTCAGGTACCATTATAAGTCAGATAAGTCCTGTAGTTGAATTGTACGATCATTGTAACAAAAATCAAACCGTCTTTGGTTTAATGGGATTTGTCAACGAAGTATTGCGAGACGCATCATTTGAGGATAGAAAAAAACAAATTTTGGCATACCTCGAAAAAAACTTAGGACCAGAAGTAAGAGATTATATACATTATCATGAGAAAGATTGGTCAATAGATGCATATACTTCCAATGAACATTTAAAATCCGTTTATATGAGTCCGCGCTATGGAAATCCATTATTTCAGCAATTTTATTTGCAACAAAAGATGCTATTCTCTGGAACAGAAACGTCCCAAATTCATGGTGGATATATGGAAGGTGCTGTGTACAGCGGAATTAATGCTGTAAACAAATTATTGAAGGAATAATTAGTTACTTTTAAGACTTTATTAAATTAGTCTACTAAGCAATGAATCATTCAAAATGGGTGCTGCCTATTATTGTTATTTCACAGTTCTTTTGTACCTCATTATGGTTCGCTGGCAATGCGGTTATTAATGACTTGACTGTTGTTTATAATCTTCCAGAAAACACTGTAGGTCATTTGACCTCCGCCGTTCAATTCGGTTTTATCTGCGGTACATTTATATTCGCATTATTAGCAATTGCAGACCGTTTTTCTCCTTCTCGAATCTTTTTCATGAGTGCCATATTAGCTTCTATATTTAATTTTGCGCTAATTTATGACCAAAACACCTTAGGGAGTTTGTTGTTGTTACGACTTTTAACTGGTTTTTTTCTTGCCGGAATATACCCCGTAGGAATGAAAATTGCCTCCGATTACTATAAGGAAGGGCTAGGTAAATCTTTAGGTTTTTTGGTAGGTGCACTTGTATTAGGCACTGCATTTCCTCATTTTTTACAGGGCTTTTCAATTAAACTATCTTGGTCTTCCATACTCATTGCCACTTCAATAATTGCTGTATTAGGAGGTTTTTTAATACTGCTATTTGTTAAAGATGGTCCCTTCAGACAAAAGAGCTCCAAATTAGAATTTTCAGGTTTTATAAAGGTTTTTAAAATTAAGAAATTTAGGGCAGCTGCATTTGGATATTTCGGACATATGTGGGAACTCTATGCTTTTTGGACTTTTGTACCTCTTTTACTCTCCACTTACCATCAAATACATCCATCTACGAATTTAAATATTCCATTATGGTCGTTTCTAATAATAGGTTTGGGAGGAATAGCATGCGTACTAGGAGGTTTTATATCTTCAAAATTTGGAGTTAAGAAAACGGCTTCAACAGCGTTATTATTATCTGGTTGCTGCTGTTTAGTGTCTCCACTCCTATTTTATACAAATCTTTATCTGTATTTGGGATTCCTTATTTTTTGGGGACTTGTAGTGATCGCTGATTCACCATTGTTCTCAACATTAGTTGCAAAAAACGCTCCTTCTGAAAATAGAGGAACCGCCTTAACAATTGTCAATTGTATTGGATTCGCGATTACCATTATAAGCATTCAACTTATCAACTTTTTATTAAATATGTTGAATATACGTTTACTATTTATGATATTGGCTATTGGACCAATCGTAGGAATTTTCTATCTATATCGATCTAAATCAGAAATAAGGAATTAAGTAGGTATTACTTAAGTTTTTCCAACAACACCCCCATCTTTTGGTGAATTAAATGCACCGCTTTTAAGGGTCTTAACATTACTTTGAACTCTGTAATCTTACCATCTTTATTCCATTGAATCATATCAACGCCATTCACAATAATTCCATCTATTTCTAAGGTAAATTCTAGTACTGCAGAATGATCGTCTTCAATTTCTTTTATATACGAGAATGAATCGTCAAAAAAAACTTCAAAAGCAGCCTTTAAATAGAGAAGCGTAATTTTCTTACCTTGTTGTGGTGTATGAACTACCGGAGAATGAAATACTACATTATCATCTAATAATTTCTCTAGTTTAACAATATTTTTTTCGGCTACTATTTGATGCCATTCGTTAATAGTTCTAGATTTCATAATCGATAATTTGACTGTTTATTTAGCTTTCGATAAGCCCATTTCTTCTGCTTTCATCAACATGAATTTATAAGCCTCATCGTAATTATTGTTTATTTCACCTTCTAATATCGCTTCTTTAACTGCTTCTTTTAGAACACCTATTTCTCTACACGGTTTTAATTTGAAAGTCTCCATAATCAATTCACCAGAAATTGGCGGTTGAAAATTACGTACCCGATCACGCTCTTCGACCTCTTTAATTTTTTGACGTACAATTTTGAAGTTATGATGGTATTGCTTGAACTTTTTAGCATTCTTTGTTGTAATATCGGCTTCACAATGAATCATCAAATCTTCAATATCATTTCCTGCGTCAAAAATTAAACGACGTACAGCTGAATCTGTAACCTCTTCTGCCAAAATCACGGGGCGAGAACTTAATAACACGAGCTTCTGTACGTATTTCATTTTATCATTTAATGGCATTTTCAATCGCTTAAACAATTTATACACCATTTTTGAACCTACAAATTCATGAGCATGAAATGTCCATCCAATTTTTTTATCGAATCGTTTCGTTGGAGCCTTACCAATATCATGTAACAACGCTGACCAACGCAACCATAATTTATCTGTTTTTTTAGAAATATTATCTACAACTTCTAAGGTATGATAAAAATTATCTTTATGTTTCTGACCTTGTACTTCATCAATTCCCTTTAAGGCCACTAATTCTGGTAAAAACCGCTTCAATAAACCTGTTTTTTCAAGGAGTACAAATCCTTTTGACGGCTTTTCAGACAACATAATTTTATGTATTTCATCTACAATCCGCTCTCTAGTGATGATATCGATTCTCTCTGCATTCTTGGCGATAGCATCTAAGGATTTTCGTTCGATTATAAAATCTAACTGCGTAGCAAAACGTATTGCTCTCATCATTCGCAAAGGGTCGTCTGAATAGGTAATATCGGGATCTAAAGGTGTCTTTATAATTCCTTTTTCTAAATCTTCTAGTCCGTTAAACGGATCTATTAGTTCTCCATAAGTCGATTTGTTTAAACTAATCGCCAAAGCATTAATTGTAAAGTCGCGTCTATTTTGATCTTCTTCTAATGTCCCTGCCTCTACTTCTGGATTTCTACTTTCCTGTGTATATGATTCTTTTCTCGCTCCTACAAATTCTACCTCAATATCATCAAAACGCAACATTGCAGTACCATAGGTTTTAAAAATTTGAACTTTTGGTGTATTTGGTAATAAAGTAGCAACTTTTCGAGCTAATTCAATTCCACTTCCTACAGTAACTATATCAATATCTTTAGCAACTTTTTTTCGTTGCAACAAAAAATCACGCACATAACCTCCAATAACATATGATTCTAAATTTAATAGTTCAGATGCTTTTGTGATATATTCGAATATTCCTGGAATGAGGGCTTCTTTATAATTCTGTTGCATAGATTTATTCTCTAATAATTTCAAGAGCTCCACCTTTTAAAATTTTTACTATTCTCGAAGGTATAGCCATTGTCTTATCTTGGTACAAATTTACTATATAATCAACCGCATTCAAAATAACACTCTCAATTTGCTTAAAAGAAGTTGGCGTGGGTTTTTCACTAATATTAGCCGACGTAGAAACAATGGGCCTCCCAAATTTTCTAATCAATTTTTGACAAAATTCGTCTTGAGCAATTCGAATTGCTACTGTGTTATCTTGTGCTAAAAGATTCGCTGCCAATCCGTTTGGATTATCATAAATAATAGTGGTTGGTTTAGGTGGATTCTGCAGTAACTCCAATGCTTTTAGTGGAATGTCTACGATATATTCTTCTAACATTTCAATACCATCAACCAGCACCACGAGACTTTTAGTCTCATTTCTTTTTTTGGCAGTATATATTTTGCTCACGGCGACTTCGTTCGTCGCATCGCACCCTAAACCCCAAACAGTATCTGTAGGGTACAGGATAATACCTCCTTTATCAAGGGTTTTGAGTGAATTTTCAACCTCTTTAAGCATCATGGTCACAAATAGTTTCTAACGGCAAAATTACGATTAGTTTGGTAAATTTATGTCTTCCATAAATTGTTTATTTTAAACATCGAAATCTCTACTATTCGACACGTTTTTTTAACCAAGGAAGTATGTAGTTTAAAATTAGTGGCGGACAAAGATCTAAGCTTTGCAAGCCAAGAAATAACTTTCCTTTCGCCATATTATTTAATTTATACTTATACCAATACAAGGGTTTTTTATAAGACCTAAAATACATCAATTGTAAATCGCTCTTTAAGACACAAGTTTCATTTTTTATTTCAATATGATTTGCCAAACCTTGCGGAGTAAATTGTTCCTTATCTCTAAATTTATATTTTATATTTTCCAGAAAGACTTCTTTATTGGCGGCAAAATATGTTTCAAAAGTAGATTTTCGCATCGGATGAGGTGTATGCTTAAAATTATAATACTTGTCAAATCCCATTAGCTGAGCCGCCTTTTGCTGAGCTGCCTTATGACCATATCTTATTTTTTTGAACTTTTTGTAAAATATGTCTTTGTCAAATTTCTGCCATTTCCCCCTTAAAACAGGAACTCCATTTTCGTAAAAGTCTCCTACTTTGGTTTCATTGATAAGAAAAAAATCATCATTGAAGTAAATAAAATGCTCTGCTAAATTGGGTATTTTGTAGATACAAGTTTCAATAGGTCTGCAATTAAACGTAGGTAAAAACTTTTCAAATCCAACAAAGATTTCTTTATGATCAATAATCGACACCTTGTTATACTTATTCTCAGTATTTTTTTCGACTAAAAAATAAGGTATTTGCTCATCAGTAACGATATAGATATTTCTAACAAATGACGCATACTTAAGAATCGAATCAATCGTGAACTTGATTTCATTCACTTGATCAAATCTTGTTCTAAATTTTTTTGAAGAGATAGTTTGTGGATCCTTTACATATGGTCGAATTTTCTCTTTATGTTTTTCATCATTACCATCTACCCATAAAATAACGGCATCAATTGGGTGTTCTTTATAATTATTTTCTGTCATAATTTGTAGTAATAACGATTACATTGAACAAAAGATAAAAGTATCTTTTAAATCTCGGTAATACATTGTTCACCTGAACTCAATTTTGGTAACTCTATGTAACCTCCCAAAATTGCATTGTATTCATCTGGATGGATATCTTTTCTGCCATCTGAAGGATAAAATGTCATTTCACCAAAAATAGATTTTCCTTTAATCGAATAGAAATCAACACGAACAAAAGGGAAATCAGCCGCCAGAGTTTCAGATAGATTCTTCATTTCCTCAAAATTACTAGGTTTTTCAACCTCGGTTGAAATACTTTTCTCAACAGATACATATCTAAATGGCAATCGATTAAAATCTAGATCATAAAATGCTCTCTTATGATTTTCAATTCTATCTAGATGTACTTCCATTAATTTCGCCTCACCACTGAAGCAATAAAATTTATAGTCGATTAACGAAGTTACACCATCGTCTTTTAAAAACTTCTCAGTGATCAACCTAGGTTGCACATCTTTGTAGGCCCACTCCTGCCCCATTCGATAATACTGATTAATATTAAGCCATTTTTTGAACAATTTACCAACTTTAGCCTTATTAAGTTCATCTTTATTAGTCACAATTAAATTATAACTACTTGCATGCGTCGCCTTAATCACAAACTTTTGCGGTAATTCTTCATACACAATCTCTTCTGGTGAATTATAAACATTATATATTTCATTGAGATATTGAGCCCCTATTTTCTCTTCCACATAGGCACGAACGGCATATTTATCAACCAGCTGTACTAAGATTTTCGGATGATAAAAAACCTTTAGCCATTGAATTTTCTCATTAAATTCTTTAGGATTCTCTAAATCTAACTTTTTCCCAGTAAAATACTTATAATGATATGTTGCATAAATTTTCGGAGGCAAAAATCGCATTTTTCGCATCATTCTTGCAATGAACATTTCCACTGATTTTATCATAATGTGAATAATTTAGGTAAATGTAATGCTCCTAAATTAGCAGTATTAATCAACAACATCTACTTATTATTTTTATATAAGAGCCATAACTTTACGTATCGGGTAAAAACACCATAAGCATGATGATTGGCCAATACAAAACCTGGAAAACCATCTAAAAACCCCAATCTCAAAATATAGTGAGAACAAAATCTATAAATCGGTTTGATAATGACATGATAAGCGTTGACTTTTCGCTTCTTTTTAAATAACTCTTCCGCTTGAAGCGACGTATATTGATCTAATTTAATCGAATAATAATCATAATTCTGGTATGAATAGTGATCGATTTTATTTTTCAAAAAACCTATTTCACCATCGTATTCGATAAGTTCGTGTACTAATTTACCATCATATTTACATGTGTCTTTTCTAAATAATCGAATGACTTTGTCTCGTTGCCATCCTCCATAATTTATTTTTCTATCAAAAAAATAAAAAGCCCTGTAAATATAAAACCCAACACAATCATTGGCAGTTCGAACAGCGTTCAGGATTTCATCTTTTAACTCTTCATTCACACGTTCATCAGCATCCAAAACATAAATCCAATCGTGTTTCGCCAGATCGATTGCATAATTTTTTTGAGAAGAAAAATTATCAAATACTCGCTGAACTACTTGAACACCAAGATTTTGCGCCAAAGTAACAGTTTCATCATCACTAAAAGAATCAATAACAATAATTTCATCAGCAAATCTAACAGATTTTATCGCCGCTTCAATATTGAATTCTTCATTCAATGTTGGGATGATTGCCGTTATTTTTGTTGACTCGATCAATACCTGTTTTTTGTAAGGCGTAAATTTAGTATTTGTTTTATCATTCTGCATAATAAATTCCCTATAAATGCTATTTTTGCCAGATGGGAATTTACGTTAGTCACAAATATGAATCATTTAAAGATGATATTTTAAGAATTATTGCAGAATTTGATTCGTACGATAACTCTTTTGATACCGGTAAGCGTAACTCTATCAAAAAGGTAACAATAAATGGAACTACCTTCGTAGTTAAGTCCTTTAAAAAACCTTTGCTGTTTAACCAGATTATTTACAAATATTTTCGAGCTTCAAAGGCCAAACGTTCATTCGAATATGCCAGCACTTTGTTAGAATTAGGTATAAAAACGCCTCCTTCTGTAGCTTATATTGAAAATTTCAATTTTATCGGATTACAGAATAGCTATTATATAAGCGAATTTATTCCTTATAACATTACCTTTAGAACCCTTATCGATGAACCTGATTATCCAGATCATGAAAACATCGTGAAAGGTTTTACATCATTTACGTTTGACCTACATGAAAAAGGTGTAGAATTTTTAGACCATTCGCCAGGGAATACACTGATTGTAAAAAAGAATGATCAATATGATTTCTATTTGGTTGATCTAAATCGCATGAAATTTGGCGAGTTAAACTACGAACAACGTTTAAAAAATTTCGCGAGATTAACGCGCAAGAAAACCTTAGTAGAAAAAATTGCCAGTAACTACGCTAAGTTAATTCAAAAAGATGCAACTGAAGTTTTTGAAAAAATGTGGTCTTACAACCAACAATTTCATAAGAAGTTCGACAATGAAAAACGTATTAAGAGTATCCTTCTAAATAGAAAATACGATCTTAAATAGAATTAGACAGCAACATCGTATTCTCTTAAAGCATCGTTTAGAGATGTTTTTTTATTGGTGCTTTCTTTACGCTTACCAATAATCAAGGCACATGGTACTTGATATTCTCCTGCAGCAAACTTTTTAGTATAACTTCCGGGTATTACCACCGATCTTGCCGGCACTCTTCCTTTCATTTCTATCGGTTCATCTCCCATAACATCAATAATTTTAGTACTCATTGTTAATACTACATTTGCTCCTAACACAGCCTCTTTTTCAACTCTTACCCCTTCTACAACTATACATCTAGAACCTATGAAAGCACCATCTTCTATAATTACGGGTGCAGCTTGTAAAGGTTCTAAAACTCCCCCAATACCAACACCGCCACTTAAATGAACATTTTTACCTATCTGAGCACAACTTCCTACAGTGGCCCATGTATCTACCATCGTACCTTCATCGACGTAAGCTCCTATATTCACGTAGCTAGGCATTAATATTGTGCCTCCAGAAATGTACGCACCATGTCTTGCAACTGCATTTGGCACAACACGAATTCCTTTTGATTGATAACCACGTTTTAACGGAATTTTATCATGATATTCAAAAATACCAGCTTCTAAAACCTCCATTTTTTGAATAGGGAAATACAACACAACAGCCTTTTTTACCCATTCATTTACTTGCCAACCATCATTGGTAGGTTCAGCAACTCGTAATTCTCCTACATCTAATAAATCCACCACTTTTCTAATGGCATTTATGGTTACATCTTCTGATAATAATGCTCTATTATCCCAAGCTTTCTCAATGGTGTTTTGTAATTCTGTCATCTATAGATTATTTTTCAGCAAATATAATCTCTTCATTTAATAATGGCATAATATTTTCTATAGTTCTAACATAAAACTTATTTTTGTGTAAAATTTCAACATGGGGCGTATTTTAGCGATAGATTATGGCAAAAAAAGAACGGGTCTTGCAGTTACAGATGAGCTGCAAATAATTGCTTCCGGACTTACTACGATCGATACAGCTTCCTTTTTTACTTACATGAAGGAATATCTAAAAAAAGAACCAGTAGAATTATTTTTGGTTGGAGAGCCAAAACGAATGGATAATACCCCTTCACAAAGTGAGATTCTTATTCAACCTTTTATCGAAAAAATGACTCAGGAATTTCCACAAATACCGATTAAAAGAGTTGATGAACGTTTTACATCTAAAATGGCTTTTCAAACAATGATTGATGGTGGACTTAAAAAAAAGCAACGACAAAATAAAGCATTAATCGATGAAATTAGTGCCACTATCATATTACAGTCGTATCTCTATAACAAATAACACCAATTAACGCAATATTAAGACTACAAATACAAACAATGAAAATTCAGTTGATTCTTAATGAAATTTGAAATTTGAGTTTTATTATTTGTACTTTTGCACCCAATATTTTAAAAAACTAATATGGTATTACCGATCATAGCGTACGGAGATCCTGTTTTACGGAAAGTAGGTTTAGAAATAGACAAAAATTATCCAGAATTGGATACCCTAATTTCTAATATGAAAGACACCATGAAAAATGCCAGAGGTGTTGGTTTAGCTGCTCCTCAAATTGGAAAAGCCATTCGTCTTTTTTTAGTTGACACTGCTCCTTTTGCAGAAGATGATGAATTAGATGAAAAAGAACGTACTTTTTTAAAAGGATATAAAAAAGTTTTCATCAATGCTAAAATAATCAAAGAAGAAGGGGCGAAATGGTCTTTTAGCGAAGGATGTTTGAGTATACCAAATATCAATGAAGATGTGTCACGTGAAGAAACGGTGACCATAGAGTATCTAGATGAAAATTTTAAAAAGCATACCGAAACAGTTGGCGGACTTGCAGCAAGAGTTATTCAACATGAGTATGATCATATTGAAGGGGTTTTATTTACGGATAAACTATCTTCTTTAAAGAAAAGATTACTAAAAAAGAAACTAGAAAATATATCTAAGGGCAAAGTTGATGCTGATTATCGCATGAAATTTCCGAAAAAATAAAAGAATACATGAGTTTAGAAAAAATTGTAGCAGTATCTGGAAAACCAGGTTTGTATGAAATCATTTCTCAGTCTAAAGGAGGTTTAATAGTGTCTTCATTAATAGACAAGAAAAAATTACCTATTAATGCGATGCACAATGTAAGTGTATTAAATGATATCGCGATTTATACATACGAAGAAGAAGTGCCATTACGAGAAGTGATTAAAACAATTGCTGATAAACATGATAATAAGGAGGCACTAAGCCACAAGGAAAGTAATGAAAAGTTACTTTCTTTTTTTAGTGAAATACTTCCTGATTTTGATGAAGAACGTGTATATGCTTCTAATGTTAAGAAAGTTGTGCAGTGGTACAATATTTTATCGAAAGCTGAATTTGATTTTTCCTCAATAACTGCGGCAGAAGAAGAAAACGAAGAAGAAGCATAAGCATGAATTCTAGGAAGGAGCATTTAAAAGCATTCAACCGTCTTTTAGATATCATGGACGAGTTACGTGAAAAATGTCCTTGGGATAAAAAACAAACGCTCCAATCTCTTCGTCATTTGACCATTGAAGAAACCTATGAATTAGGGGACGCTATTTTAGATAATGACCTGCCTGAAATAAAAAAAGAACTAGGCGATTTACTATTACATATCGTTTTTTATTCAAAAATAGGTTCTGAGACCGGTGATTTTGATATTGCTGATGTTGCCAATAGTATTTCTCAAAAGTTAATTGATCGTCACCCACATGTATATGGAAATGTAGATGTGGCAAACGAAAAAGAGGTACAGCAAAATTGGGAGAATCTCAAACTGAAAGAAGGTAAGAAAAGTGTTCTAGAGGGTGTTCCGAAAAGCTTACCGGCCATGGTAAAAGCAAATAGAATTCAGGATAAAGTCGCTGGCGTTGGTTTTGATTGGGAAGAACCTCATCAAGTTTTTGACAAAGTAAAAGAAGAACTCTCCGAACTCTCTTCAGAAATCGAAAACGGCAAACAAGACTCAATAGAAAGTGAATTTGGTGACGTCCTATTTTCACTTATTAATTACGCACGATTTATCAAAGTAGATCCTGAAAGCGCTCTCGAACGAACGAACAAAAAGTTTGTAAAACGATTTCAATTTTTAGAGGAAGCTGCGAAAAAAGAAAACAAAACCCTATCAGAAATGACCCTCGCTGAAATGGATGTGCATTGGGAAAAGTCGAAAGACTTTTTCAAATAAAAACAATATTGGGAAAAGTCGAAAGACTTTTCAAATAGTTACTTATTCAGATAAATTTTCCTCCAAGGTGTGCGTAGCATATTTTAACTATATTTATGCATTATGGCGGGATATTCTCAAACAACATTAGCCAAAAAACTAGGAATTAAAAACGGTTTTACTATAAAACTCGTGAATGAACCTACCCACTATTTAAGTTTGTTTTCTGATTTTCCTGTAGATGTTGAATATACAAATGAAATCAATGCGCATTCAATAGACTTTATACATCTGTTTTGTAAAACTTTTCTTGATTTAGAAGGACAGGCACCAGCACTCATGAAACAATTAAAAAAAGATGGTCTCCTATGGGTGAGTTGGCCGAAGGGTAGCTCTAGTATTGAAACAGAACTTAAAAGAGAACCGATTAGAGATTATATGTTACAACTTGGTCTTGTCGACGTAAAAGTATGTGCGGTCGACAATGATTGGAGTGGACTCAAATTTGTATACCGTTTAAAAGATAGAAATTAAAACAACCTATTATGAAAGGCTACCTGCAAGAAATTCACCCTGTTTTACCAGTAAAAAATGTCGTGAAGGCCTTAGAATTTTATGTGAAAAAATTAGGCTTTAAAATCGCTTTCGCAGATGATGCCACAGAACCCTTTTATGCCGGAGTAAAAAGGGACAATATAGAAATTCATTTACAATGGCATGATGAAAAAGAATGGGATGCGGTTGATAGACCATCTTTACGTTTTGTGACACAACATATTGAAGTCTTATATGATGAATTTAAAACTAAAGATGTATTTCACAAAAACACATCACTCAAAAAAACTTCTTGGGGAACTCGAGAATTTGCTTTTTATGATCTCGATCAAAACGGATTGACGTTTTATCATGATGAATGACTTAAGAATAGTATATTTGATATATTATTCAATACACTATGAAAATAAAACTACTATTTGTCTTCCTTTTTACTTCATCTTTGCTGTATTCGCAAGAATTGATACAATACAAGAACAGTAATCGGGTTACACATATATCTATAAATGCCGTTAATTCGACCTACAACCTTTCGTATGACGATCGAGTTGAAGTTCGAAGCATTGCTTCGAATGAAGTTATATATACGTTTCCAATTGAACAAATATCTGGGTTCTATGGTGTAGGCAATTCCGTAGCAGATAATGAGGGCAATGTTTGGATACGAGATCGCAATGCTTTGTATCAATTTGATGGTGTGAGTTTGAATTTAATCGATTCATTAAATGGAACTTCTAATCCTAATCTAATCTCAATTGAAACTACCGCTCAAGGAAAACTTATAGCTGTTTTTAGTAATTTTATTGGAGTATATGAAAGCGGAAATTGGATTTTATCGGATATATATCAAACGAACTCAAGTCAAAATAAGAATAAAGAGACCTATATTTTTTGGAGTAGAGGAAACCTCAGTACTGATATGATTATTTATCATAACAATATATTTAGTAGAATAGAAACTACCCTATCCATACAATTTGCGGATATAGATAATAACAATGATGTCTATGTAGCAGGCAGGCAAAATAGTAGCATTGATAAATACGGCAAAATAGATATTTCTGCAAAAACCTTTGAAGCCTTTGATTATCCTAGCTCAATGACTGGCAGTGTGAATAACATGAAAATCGCTGGAAACTATATGTATTTGGACACATATAATAACGGATCTCGCGGAGTATATGTTTTTGACTTTATAAATTTAAATATTGCATCGAGCTTTGGGTTTAATAATGCCGAGGGTATACTTGAGATTTTCTTAGTTGATTCACAAAATAGATTATGGTTTAGAAAATATAATAGCAACACAAATAGCATCAGTATTGATAGAATAGCATTCGATGGTTCCAACTTTAATCATACTAGTATTAATGTTCCAGAAGCCGATGGTCCGGGAAAATCTTTTCATTTAATAAATGACAATTTATATTATTTGACATCCTTTGAATTAAAATATGTAGATGCTACCACCGACGTTTTAGAAACGGAAGTTTCTTATCCATACAAAATAGAAGCTTATAAAGAACTTAATAATGAAATTTGGCTCGCAACATCGAATGGAATTATACGCAGAAATAATAGTGTTGATGTTTTTACGAATGAAGTTGACAGCGATATACCAACTTTTATAAACATGATTGCAAAAGACAATAATAACAATGTCTATGTTGCTGGGTTTTCCGGGATCTCGAAGTTTGATGGTGTTGAATGGAGTACTGTTGAACTACCGACCTCAATTGACACACAAACGGTATATGATTTACTTTTTGACGAAAGTGATACTATGTGGTTTGTAACTGACAAAGCATTGTACGATTTTTCATCTGGTATTTTGACAGAACACATTTATCCTAGTTCATTCCCAGGAGCGAATTCTCAAAACTTCTCTTATGATGGAAATAACCTATTCTTAGGCAGTCAAAATATGCTTTATAAATATAAAATTGAGGATAACTCATGGAATCAGATAGATTTTGGAACTTATGCACCTCAGATTGTCAATATAGTATCAGATAGTAATAATCGAACTTGGGTTGCATCAAGCGTTGCCTTTAGAGCTTCAACGAATGCAGGATTGTTTGAAATCCAGAATAATACACTTGTTAAAGTCGATAATCCTTTTATTGAAGAAGCCACTAATCAAGAACGATTAAGGTATATTTCTGAAGATAATAATGGAATGTTATGGTTAAGTTATAACCCTGGCATTTCAACATTTGATGGAACTAATTTTATAAATCATAATAACTATAGTGACATTCCATCCAGTCCTAATCTTTCTCTTTTTAGTCGAAAAATTAGCTTCATAAATGATGTACCATATGTACCGTTTTCATTTAACGGCCTGTATACTTTTCAAAATGGAAAATTCGATAAAATACTCGATTACATGCAAGACTTTCGAGCAATTCCCTCATATAGCATCGAGATAAATAATGAATTATGGTTTACTCATTTCCCATATGGTGTTATTTCTAGAGCGCAACAATCAACTTTAAGTCTAGGTGAATTAAGCGCTGTTGAAAAAACAGCAACCGTATATCCAAATCCTGTTAAAAAAGATGAGACCATTAACTTTTCAATAGATATGATCAACGCTGATTATTCTATACATGATGTTTTGGGTAGAGGAATAAGCAAGGGTAAAATATCAAACACCAACAACATCAATATTTCTCAACTCAACAAAGGTATCTATCTCTTAAATGTAACAAAATTGGCTGCATTTCATACGTTTAAAATAGTCGTAAATTAAATGAAATATTCTGATCAAACTTTAAAAAGTCCTATCGACGTAAAGCTAAGTCAAACTGATAGAATCTTATCAAGATCTTTAACGTTCTTTAGGAGGCTGCTCCTCTTCTTCTTTTTTCATTTTTATATAACCCGTCACCAATCGTACGCCTAATCGCGCAAAAAGAATTATGGCAATGACCATTACAATATCAAATCCACCCATACTCTTGCCAATTTTAATAAACTACTTCAAATTTATACACCGGATTTTCTCTTTCATATTCAAATATCTTCGAATAGTCCATCACATTTGAAATACCATCCAAATCACATAAGAAACCAACAACTGCAGATAAACCATTGAATAGGGTTTCTTTACTCCTAATATTTTTAGGTTTAGGATTATAATGACATAAAGGTAGTTTAAATCCGCAAGCCTCTAAAAATACTTTCTCAATCTGTAAAATTTCCAACGGCGTATAGCCATTAAAGGTCTTACCTGACTTTTGATGGACACTTCCTAAATATGTTAATTTTAAGGAGCCGTGCACAATTGAAAAATCTTTCCAACGATTATCATTGTCTAAGATATTGCCAACGGCACAAGCCGAACAACATTCCGGATTTAATTCATCGTTGTGAAAAGCATTGTAGAGTTTTATTAAAGCTTGTTCTAATCGCTCCGTCATATATTCCTTTTTTTAGAATAAAAAGATACAAAAAAATTTCAGCAAAATCGTGTACCTTTAAAGCCGAACAAATATTGCTCTTATGATTGTAAAAGACATCACTAACGCTATAGAAGAAATAGCACCACTATCATATGCCGAAGATTTTGATAACGTTGGCCTTTTAATAGGTAATTACGACACCAAGGTTTCAGGTATTCTGGTAACTTTAGATACATTAGAAATTGTCGTCGATGAAGCAATTGAAAACAATTGTAATTTAATTGTGAGTTTCCACCCTATTATTTTTTCTGGTTTGAAAAAAATAACGGGAAATTCCTATGTTGAACGCGTCGTTCTAAAAGCGATAAAACATGATATTGCGATTTACGCCATACATACAGCATTAGACAATTCTATTAAAGGAGTTTCCGCTAAAATGGCAGAAGTATTAGGTCTACGAAATACCAAAATATTACTTCCAAAAACAGGACTGATTAAAAAATTAACCACCTATGCGCCTCAACAAGAAGCCGAAAAAGTTTGCGAAGCATTACACAATGCAGGAGCAGGGAACATAGGAAATTATAGTAATTGTAGTTTTAATACTCAGGGCTTAGGAACTTACAGGGGCAACGAAGATTCGAATCCGACAATTGGTAAAAAAGGAGAATTACATACGGAGAGTGAAACAATGATTAGTGTTGTTTTTGAAAAACATCTAGAACAGAAAATAGTAAAAGCATTGCACAAATATCATCCTTATGAAGAAGTGGCTTATGATATTGTGACTACAGACAATGTTCACCAGCATATTGGAATGGGTATGATTGGAGAATTGACCAATGAACTATCAGAAAAAGATTTTTTCAATCGGTTAAAAGAGCAATTTAACTTGAAATGCATTCGCCATTCAAAATTATTAGGTAATTCTATAAAAAAGATCGCTGTGCTTGGAGGTTCGGGTAGTTTCGCAATTGACGCTGCAAAGCGCTCGGGAGCCGATGTCTATATTTCGGCAGATTTTAAATATCATGAATTTTATAGAGCGGAAAATGAACTTATTTTGGCAGATATCGGTCATTACGAAAGTGAGCAGTTCACAAAAAACCTTTTAGCTGACCATCTTACGAAAAAATTCCGTAATTTTGCCATCATTTTATCAAAAAGCATTACAAATCCTATCAAGTACCTATAAGAGATGGCAAAAACTAAAGAAGTTACCGTAGAAGATAAATTAAGAGCTCTATACGATTTACAATTGATCGATTCTAGAATAGATGAAATTAAGAATACTCGTGGTGAATTACCGCTCGAAGTTGAAGATTTAGAGGATGAAATCGAAGGCTTGAATACGAGACTTGCTAACTTCAATAACGATATTGAAAACTTAGAAACAAGTATCAAAAATAGAAAGCAAACCATCGAGGAAGCAAATGGTTTGATTAAAAAATATACGACACAGCAAAAGAATGTTAGAAATAATAGAGAATTTGACTCGTTGAGTAAAGAGATAGAATTTCAAGAACTTGAAACTCAATTGGCTGAAAAACACATTAAAGAATTCTCAGCAAAAATTGAGCAAAAAAACGAAATCATTAGTGCTGCAAAAGAAAAGATTAAAGAAAGAAACAATCATTTAAAGAATAAGAAAGAAGAGCTAGACGCTATTATGGCCGAAACTGAAAAAGAAGAAAAGTTATTAAACAAGAAATCTGAAGAGTTCGGTAAATTAATTGATGAGCGTTTATTAAATGCTTACAAAAGAATTCGAGCGAAAGTGCGAAATGGTTTGGCAGTAGTACCAATTCAAAGAGGTGCTTCTGGTGGATCCTTCTTTACCATTCCTCCGCAAAAACAAATGGAAATTGCAAATCGCAAGAAAATCACTTCAGATGAGCATAGTGGTAGAATCTTAGTAGATGCGCAGTTGGCAGAAGAAGAACGTTTAAAAATGGAGAAATTATTCTCTTAACACAATGCTAAATAATATTAAAAAGCCTTTCAAAATTTGAAAGGCTTTTTTTATGAGTTCCTAATAAATCTAGTATCTTGTGTCTTCATAAACTTATACATGAACGCTTCAAGATTTTTTACTTTTATTGCTTTTTTAATCCTTATTTCTTGCGGAAAACCGTCAGCTAAGAAACAGGCAGCATTGTACGAACGTCAATGCTCAAGTTGCCATCTAGCTCCTTCAATTGCTCATCTTCCAAAAGATATTTGGGCAACGAAAATCTTACCAGATATGGGCGCCAGAATGGGTATGCAAGATTCTACCTTTAACCCATTAGGAGGAGTTTCTTATGAAGAGGCTACGGCGATTTTTAAAAGTGGTATATATCCGCCAAAACCGACCATGTCTCAAAAAGACTGGAAATCGCTTCAAGAATATATTATTGCAATGGCACCTGATACTTTAGAATCTATCAACAATAGTAGCAAGAGTACTGAACTCAACCAATTTATACCCAAATCAGTTTCTTTGGATGAAAATAAGGGATCATTTATCACGTATCTAAAATACAGTCGAGAAAATAATGAGCTTTTTATTGGCGATATCCAAGGCAACTTGAAAAGCTACAACCCTACCGACCATTCAACTACAAACATAAAACAATATAGTAGTGCTGTTGTTGACTATAGTGTAAAAAATGAGATGTCATATGCTACCATCATTGGTAAATTAGATCCTTCAGAAATACCTTCAGGTAATATTGTTACGGTAAAAAATGATACCATCAAAAACATCCCAGAAACATTTCACAGACCCGTGCATAACTTAGTATTTGATCTTAACAAGAATGGTCATGACGAACTTGTCGTTAGCGAATTTGGAAACCTTACTGGAAGGCTATCCTTACTATACAAAGATGAAAACGGAACTTATAAAAAAAAGGTGCTGTTAAATCAACCTGGTACCATTCGTGTGCTCTCTAAAGACATGGATAAAGATGGAAAGAATGATCTGATTGCTTTAACTTCTCAAGGAGACGAAACCATTACAATACTTTACCAACAAGATAATTTAAGTTTTATTCCAGAAAAAGTCCTGCAATTTAGTCCCGTATATGGCACGAGTTGGTTCGAATTAATTGATTACGATGGCGATGGTGATGATGATATTATTACAGTGAATGGAGATAATGCTGATAAGTCATACGTTCAAAAACCCTATCATGGCATGAGGATACACATCAATAATGGTTCAAATAATTTCGAAGAAAAATATTTCTATCCTTTAAACGGCGCAACAAGAATTATTGCTAGAGATTTTGACCAGGACGATGATATAGATTTCGGATTACTTTCGACATTCCCAGACTACGGAAACCATCCAGAATTTTCTTTTGTTTATCTTGAAAATCTAAGTACTTCTACCTTTGATTTTTCACCATTTACGTTTAAGAATTCTAACCTAGGGCGTTGGTTTTTGATCGATGCTGGAGATATTGACAACGATGGAGATGAGGATATTATTCTAAGTTCTTTTACCTATGTGTTTACACCCGTTCCTAAAGAATTATCTCAACTTTGGGAAGAAAAAAATGTAGACCTTATGATCTTAGAAAACACCTTAAATTAGTACCAAAAGTAACCATGCAATTGGGATACTCTCTACGAAAAATGCACTGTAGTATTTGCTTTGATTTGTTGTTGAACGAATTAACAAAAACAAAGAAATAAGTGTAATTACGAATGTTATTCTCATTTGATTGAATTCACTAGCAAGAAATTCCAAACCAAGAAAAATCATAAGTAAAAAAAGACCCACTTTCTTAGACTGTTCGACCCCAATTAATTGAGGTATTGTTTTCAAGTTATTAGGATCATGTGACAGGTCGCGTATATCAAAAGGAATTGTAATTGCAACTACAAATAAAAATCGTTGAATAAAAATGATCAGAACATCTTGGTTAATGGGGATATCATAATTCAACAATGGAAAAATGACCGTTACGCCCGACCAACAAAATCCGATAATAAAGATTTTAATTCCGGATACCATCCTTAAAGATATATTTAAAGAAAACAAGCGCCCCATTGGAACCGAATAAAAGAAGGTCATTATAAAAAAAGGTAACAAACTTAAGATCGCATTCTTTTGAAACCCAACCGCCAAATAACATATGGCTACTAGAGAAATACACGAGAGTACAATGATTGCAATTTTATGATTGTCAATCCAATTCGAAAACCAAGATTTTATAGCCGTTTTTCGATATAATCGAATGAAATTATAGGCGACGATAGTGGAAAAAAGAACGAAAAGAGGCACTTCATTATGATCATTACCAACGAATAACAAACTAATTTTCGTTAATGAAAATGTTGCCAAAGCCACATGAATATTTGCAAAAATATAAAAATCAAAAAGCCTTAACATAGATCGCATGAAACAAAAATAACTAAAACAAATTTGGCCGAAAAATAATCAGTATTCTACGCGTCGTAATAAGTAGTTTTTAGTTATTTTTGACAGCAATAATTCATCCCATTCAAATCATTTAAATTCATACGATGAAAACAGATTCTTTTGCGTTAAGACACTTAGGTCCAAGAGAAAACGAAATCACTAAAATGTTGGCTACCATAGGAGTAGATTCTATAGAGCAACTCATACATAATACAATACCATCTCACATTCAACTTGAAAAAGCACTCGATTTACCAGCACCTATGAGTGAATTTGAATTTAGTACACATATCCAAAGCTTAGCGGCTAAAAATAAACAGTACAAATCATATATTGGGTTAGGATACCATCCTACAATTTTACCTGCTGTTATTCAAAGAAATATTTTTGAAAACCCTAGTTGGTATACTTCTTATACACCATACCAGGCAGAGATTTCTCAAGGAAGAGCTGAAGCCCTATTAAATTATCAAACTATGGTTGCTGAATTGACAGGTATGGAGCTCGCCAATTCTTCACTCCTTGATGAAGGCACGGCTGCCGCAGAAGCAATGGCATTACTTTTTAGCAATCGTTCGCGAGGACAAAAGAAAGAAGGTGCCAATCTGTTTTTCGTTTCAGATGAAGTACTCCCTCAAACTATTTCTATATTAAAAACACGTTCAAAACCAATTGGAATTGAACTCGTATTCGGTAATCATGAAACTTTTGAATTTACATCGAATGTTTTTGGTGCCATAGTACAATATCCGGCAAAACATGGCCAAGTATATGACTACACCAACTTTATTAGTGCAGCACATGCCAATGATTCGAAAGTGGTTGTTGCGGCAGATTTATTGAGTTTAGCCATCTTAAAATCGCCTGGTGAAATGGGCGCTGATGTTGCGGTTGGAACGTCTCAAAGATTTGGTATCCCCTTAGGGTATGGAGGTCCTCATGCAGGTTATTTTGCAACGAAAGAGGCCTATAAACGTTCAATTCCAGGACGTATTATTGGTGTTACTATTGATGCCAATGGAAATCGAGCTTTGCGCATGGCACTTCAGACACGTGAACAACATATCAAAAGAGAAAAAGCAACATCAAATATATGTACCGCACAAGTATTGTTGGCTGTTATGGCCGGAATGTATGGTGTCTACCACGGAGCTGATGGATTAAAATATATTGCAAACAAAATTCATACGCTGGCCGCAACCTTGAATGAGGCTTTTACAAAATTAGGATTAGGTCAAGTGAATACTGCCGCTTTTGACACGCTTCAAGTTCAAGTATCTTCGGCAGACGCTATTAAAAAAGTAGCATTAGAAAAAGAAATTAACCTCCTTTATATTGATGCTACTACAGTAGGTATTTCACTCAATGAAACTTCATCATTAGATGATGTAAATGAACTTGTTGAGTTGTTTGCAGCCGCGGAAAATATTGATGCATTTAAAGTTGTTTCAAATACAACAACATCTTTGATACCTAGCAACTTACAACGAAATTCTGAGTTTATGATCAATGAAGTTTTTGATACCTATCATTCAGAAACTGAAATGATGCGCTATATTAAGAGGCTTGAACGTAAAGATATTTCTTTGACTGATAGTATGATTTCTCTAGGCTCATGTACCATGAAACTAAATGCGGCTTCTGAGATGTTACCCTTGAGTTCAAGTCAATGGAATAATCTTCATCCTTTTATACCATTGGATCAAGCGCAAGGCTATCAAGAAATGCTCAAAGGTTTAGAAGCATCTTTAAATACTATCACTGGTTTTTATGCGACGTCTTTACAGCCTAATTCAGGTGCTCAGGGGGAATATGCAGGCCTCATGGTTATTAGAGCCTATCATAGATCGAGAGATGAAGCTCATAGAAATATATGTTTAATTCCAGCATCAGCTCATGGTACAAATCCAGCTTCAGCTGTAATGGCCGGTATGAAGGTAGTAGTGACGAAAACGTCAGAAAATGGAAATATCGATGTAGATGATCTAAGAGAAAAAGCCGAATTACATAAAGATAACCTAGCTGCCCTTATGGTTACGTATCCTTCAACACATGGTGTTTTCGAAAGTGCCATTCAGGATATCACAAAAATTATCCATGACAATGGCGGACAAGTATATATGGACGGCGCAAATATGAATGCACAAGTTGGCTTGACAAATCCTGCAACAATAGGAGCTGATGTATGTCATTTAAATTTACACAAAACATTTGCCATTCCGCATGGTGGTGGCGGACCAGGTGTTGGTCCTATTTGTGTTGTAGAACATTTGGCAGAATTTTTACCAACTAATCCAATTATTAAAACAGGAGGTAAGAATGCAATTTCTGCAATTTCAGCGGCTCCATGGGGATCTGCTATGGTTGATTTAATTTCCTACTCATACATCAAAATGTTAGGAAGCAAAGGACTTACCGATGCCACCATATATGCCATTTTAAATGCTAATTATATCAAAACCAAATTAGAAAAACACTATAAAATTTTGTATACTGGAGAAATGGGTTTTGCAGCACATGAAATGATCGTTGATTTTAGAGAATTTAAAGCAAAAGGTATTGAAGTTACTGATATTGCAAAACGTTTAATGGATTATGGCTTCCACGCTCCTACACTATCTTTCCCTGTTGCTGGCACTTTGATGATTGAGCCAACGGAAAGTGAAAACAAGGAAGAACTTGATCGTTTTTGTGATGCCTTAATTCAGATTAAAGAAGAAATAGAAGCTTATGAAGAAGGTCAAGATTCTGTCTTAAAAAATGCCCCACATACACAGGAGATGATTACTGCTGATAATTGGGCGTATAGTTATACAAGACAAGAAGCTGCCTTTCCTTTAGCCTATGTTCGTGAAAATAAATTCTGGCCTCCAGTTAGACGTGTGGATGATGCTTATGGAGATCGTCATTTAGTCTGTTCTTGTAATCCTATTGAGGACTATATTGAAGCTTAATAGTTTTAACAGGCGATTTTAACCTTGGCCTTATCAATTTTTGATCGATAAATAGCAACAATTTTTCAACGAAACAATTGAATTATAGCCACTAATTGGGAATTTAATTTTATTGTGAAATAGTCGTTTTAAATAACACTACAACGATATATAAATAAATTGCCATGTTTCTTTTCTAGCTATTTCTAAAATAGTATTTTTGTAATTACGTTTGTATATATTTACATATTTCTACTATGAAAAAAATAACTAAAGAAACCTATTTAAACTGGTATAAAGACATGCTATTTTGGCGTAAGTTTGAAGACAAACTAGCCGCAGTTTATATCCAACAGAAAGTACGAGGTTTTTTACATTTATATAATGGCCAAGAGGCTGTATTAGCTGGTTCGCTCCACGCGATGGATCTTACCAAAGATAAAATGATTACGGCATATCGTAATCATGTCCAACCAATAGGCATGGGTGTTGACCCGAAACGTGTCATGGCAGAGTTATATGGAAAAGTAACTGGTACTTCAAAAGGTATGGGTGGTTCGATGCATATATTTTCTAAAGAACATCGTTTTTACGGTGGTCACGGTATTGTTGGAGGCCAAATACCATTAGGAGCCGGTATTGCTTTTGGTGATAAATACCACGACAAAGATGCCGTAACGCTGACCTACTTTGGTGATGGTGCCGCACGTCAAGGTTCTTTACATGAAACATTTAACATGGCGATGCTATGGAAATTACCTGTTGTATTTGTAGTTGAAAACAACGGATATGCTATGGGAACTTCGGTTGAACGTACAGCAAATCATGAAGACATATGGAAATTAGGATTAGGTTATGAAATGCCTTCTAGAGCAGTTGATGGAATGAATCCAGTAAAAGTTGCCGAAGCGATGTATGAAGCAATCGAACATGCCCGCAAAGGAAATGGACCGACGTTTCTAGAAATGAAAACGTATCGTTATAGAGGACATTCGATGAGTGATGCACAGCATTATAGAACAAAAGATGAAGTTGCAGAATACAAAAAAATTGATCCTATTACACAAGTTTTAGATGTCATTAAAGAAAAGAAATATGCGACTGATGCTGAAATAGAGGCGACAAATAAGGAAGTAAAAGCCCTAGTCGCTGAGTGTGAGAAATTCGCTGAAGAATCTCCATTTCCTGACAAACAGCAGTTATATGATGTAGTATATGAGCAAGAAGATTATCCGTTCTTAAAACACAGATTATAAAATAACAAATCTCAATAAACAACTGTCAATCTTGTTTTTGAGTTTATAGAATTTTAAAAAATAAAACTTTATGGCAGAAATAATTAACATGCCGAGGCTTAGTGACACTATGGAAGAAGGTGTTGTTGCTAAGTGGTTAAAAAATGTAGGAGATACCATCGAAGAAGGTGATATTTTAGCCGAAATTGAAACTGACAAAGCCGTAATGGAATTCGAATCTTTTCATGAAGGCGTTTTACTACATATTGGTATTCAAGAAGGTCAATCTGCTAAAGTTGATTCATTACTTGCCGTTATCGGCGATAAAGGCGAAGATGTTTCTAAACTAATAGAAGATGCTTCTACAGAGGCTACAGCTGCAGAGGCAAAAATAGCGAAAGAAGAATCAGCTAACCCGAAAGAGGAATCGGCAATACAAGAAGGCACAAATTCTTCGAACTTACCAGAAGGTGTTGAAATTATTACAATGCCACGCTTAAGTGACACCATGACGGAAGGTACTGTAGCCACTTGGCTAAAAAAAGTTGGAGATAATGTCAGCGAAGGTGATATTTTAGCGGAGATTGAGACCGACAAAGCTACAATGGAATTTGAATCTTTCTATGAAGGAAGTTTATTATACATTGGAATCAATGAAGGAGAATCTGCGATGGTGGATAGTGTACTTGCAGTTATAGGAACTAAAGGAACAGATGTATCCGGAGTTATTGAAGAAATAAAAAAAGGAGGCTTTTCTAAAGCCGCAGCTACATCTACCGAAAAACAAGAACCAAACAAAACGGAGGAAAAGATAGAAAAGAAAACAACAAATGTTGTTGCTGCCCCTAGTGCACCTAGCAAAACCAGTGATGGCGGTAGAATTTTTGCCTCTCCTTTAGCAAAAAAAATAGCCCAAGAAAAAGGTATTAACTTAGCTCAAGTACAAGGAACTGGAGAGAATGGTCGAATTGTAAAAAGTGATATAGAGAATTTCACACCGAGCGCTGCTGGGAATGCAGCGATGCCATTTGTACCATCTGGACAAGAGAGTTCTGAAGAAACGCCAAACTCACAAATGCGTAAGGTTATTGCGCGTCGTTTAGGAGAATCTAAATTTACTGCACCGCATTATTATTTGAATGTGGAGTTCAATATGGATAACGCGATTGCTTTTCGAAAACAATTTAACTCAATACCTGATACAAAAATTTCATTTAATGACATTGTAGTAAAAGCAACAGCATTGGCCCTTAAACAACACCCTCAAGTGAATTCGCAATGGTTTGATGATAGAATTAAAAAGAATCATCATGTACATATTGGAGTTGCCGTAGCCGTTGAAGATGGTTTACTAGTACCGGTGGTGCGTTTTGCCAATGAACAAACGTTGCCGCAGATTGGGGCTCAAGTGAAAGAGTATGCGGGTAAAGCTCGCAATAAGAAACTAACACCACAAGAAATGGAAGGTAGTACTTTTACTATTTCTAATTTGGGAATGTTTGGTATTACTGATTTTACCTCGATTATCAATCAACCAAATTCAGCAATTTTATCCGTTGGAGCGATTGTTCAAAAGCCGATCGTAAAAGAAGGGCAAATTGTAGTTGGAAATACGATGAAATTGACCATGGCCTGTGACCATAGAACTGTTGATGGTGCAACTGGTGCACAATTTTTACAAACATTAAAGGGATATATTGAAAATCCAGTAACGATGCTGGTATCTTAAGAATAATCCTTTCTACAGAGAATTTTAAGGCTTGTTAATTTAACAAGCCTTTTTCTATGGCATTTTTTATAATTCCGACACTGTTTTTTGCACCAAGTTTACTCATAATATTCATGCGATGTGTTTCTACAGTCTTCGGACTTATAAATAATTTTTCAGAAATTTCTTGTGTTGTCAATTCTTCTGAAATTGCCAATAATACTTCTTCTTCTCTTCGGGTTAACTTTGTAAATAAGGAATTTCGAGCCTTTTTACCTAGTGTTTGATTCATTAATTTTTTCTGGATATCCTTTTGTAAATAGTGCTCTCCAGATAAAACGATCTTAAAAGCTTCCAATAATTCTAATTTATCCGTATTCTTTAGTAGGTATCCACTTGCACCACTATTTAGCATTCTTTTTACAAAGGAAATTTCATCGAAATTAGAAATGGCTATAATTTTCAAGCCTTCATTTACTTTCTTTAATTTTTTACATAAATCAATCCCATTCATATCTGGCAAATTAATATCTAACAGCAAAATATCTGGAACATCCTTTCCTATATTTTCAAGCGTTTGTTGTGCATTTTTATATATTCCAACAAAGATGACTTCTTTAGTGTCAACCAACATTGATTGAATACCTTTCAATACCATCGGATGATCATCCGTCAAGGCAATTTTTATCTTCATACTAATTCTTTTGTATTGATATCAACGATGTAAGACGTTCCTTTATCACTCGAATCAAAGTCCAATTTTGCATTTAAATAGTCTACCCTTGATTGAATATTTTGCAAACCGATACCTTTACTTTTAACCTTATTTCGATCAAACCCAATTCCATTATCTTCTACGGTTAATTGCAAGGTGTGACTTCTATGGCTTATTTGCACCGTAATTTCCGAAGCTTCAGCATGTTTTACACTATTGTTCACTATTTCTTGGACGATTCTAAAAATATTGACTTCCGCCTTTTTTGATATTTTTATAGCTTCTCCAATATGATTGAACACAATTTCTGGGTCATGTATTCCATTAGCTGTTGTACAGAAATCCTCTAGTGTTTCAATTAAGCTAAAATCATTCAACGCGGGCGGAATTAAATTATGTGATATTGCGCGTACTTGTTCGCATGATTTATCTATCATTGACACGGCCTCATTAATCACTTCATTATTCTTCTCCAACAAGGAAGTAAGCTTGTATTTTATGGCCGACAGATCTACATTTACACCATCGTGTAGTTCCTTGGCAATACGCAAGCGTTCTTTTTCTTCTCCTTCCATCAATAACTCTAGCGTTTTTACCTGCTGTTCTCTTTTCAAGGTTAAGATTTCTTGATTTTTACGCTGCTGTCTTTGGTAGTAAGAAAAGAATAACGACCCTGCAATTATCACGAGAAATAGAATAACGGCGATCATCAATCTATTTCGGAATTCACTTTTTTTTATAGTTAATTTCTGCTTTTCCAACACTAGACTCTGTTGTACCAATTCGCTATCCTTTTTCTCAGTTTGGTATTTAATTTCTAATTCTTTTATATCCGAAAGGTGCTCCTTACTCAGAATGCTATCTTGCAAAGTTCTATATAACTTTCTCTCTGAAATGGCTCTTTTAAAATCCCCTCTTAATTCGTAAGAATCTGCCAATCCTAATCGTGTATTGGCCTTGACCTCTATTAGATTCTCTTCATTAGAAATCATTAAGCTCTGGGCAAAGTTTTTATCCGCTAGTACGAATTTTCCTTGTTTGGAGTATATATTCGCCTTACTCAAAAACAAATCAGCTTCTAACTGGCTTTTATTAATTTCTCCAACTTTAGCAAGACCTTTATCGTACGTTTCTAAAGCATTACTATATTCATTTTTGGCTTCATATAGGGCCCCAATATTGAGATAATTTCGTACAATTGCCTCTAAATTATTTAAGGTTTTACTAAGCTCAATAGATTCAAAGTAACTCGAGATTGCCTCGTCATATCGCTCTTGATTTTTATATATGAGTCCTAAGTTACCCAGAGTATAAATAATCCCTCTTTTAATATTAAATTGTTTGCACAAGTCAAGAGATTTATTCATATAAATTTCTGCTTTATCCCAATCTTTTAGTTTAATAAACGTAATTCCAATGTTATTTAAAACCTGAGTCTTATGTCGATCATTCTTTGTAGAATCACAAACTCTCAATGAATTAAAATGCGCTTCTAAAGCTTCTGCATAGTTTGATCTATAATAGCTAGCCAACCCAATGTTATTATAGAGTCCAACTAGCTTGGTACTCGGCAATAATTGCTTCTTAGCTAATACCTTCTGGGCATAAAAGAAAACACTATCATAAACATCTTTGTTTAAATAGTACTGGGTCTTATTAACATCTATTATTACTTTTAACGAATCACTCGTAGTATTATTAATGAGATTTTCAGCAGTCTTTAAATATCTAAAGGCACTATCTTTTTCTCTTATCTTGAGATAAACTTTATCAAATAGATTAATATTTAGTATTATTTTTTTCTGGTTATTTTTTTCAATTTTTAAAAGCTGAGATAAACTATCTATCTCATTTTTCTGAGAAAAACCATAAAAAACGACCATAAAAAGTGACATTAAAGTCAGAACATTCTTCAAAGCAGTTGATTTTTAAGTAAATATACTAATTTAGAAGCCTTTCTAAATGTAAAATTTCGGGTGTATTATTGCTAATTCGTTCTTCGAATTCTATTTTATCGGCAGCATTTAATACGTTTTTCACTATCCATTCTTCATTTAAATCTTGAAGATCAGCATTCCCAGGGTTAACTGTATTAGAAAAGTCTACTTCTACGACCCAGTTTTCCGAGCCATTTATTACAGATTGAAATACTCTTAACAATCCCATTTCAGTACTTCCATCACTCTTTACCTGAACAGTTTCTTCTGCATAATCAAACGTAAATTCATAACTATTGAACTCCTGTGTTCTTTGAGTATTTTCATCAGAAAAGAAACTAATGCGCCATGTACCGTCCAATAAATCCGGTGAAAATTTGGTATTTGAACTATCTGTACTATCGTCATCATTACTGCAATTAAATAGTAAAAAAACGACCGTAATTAGACTTAAAATTTTACTTGTTTTTATCATTTTATATAGCTTTAAATTATACCTGTAAATTATCATTACCACCCTTAAAAAAAGTAAGGGCATTCCTTGATTTTGTAAAAATCAGGGAATACCCTTAGCAAATTCAACTAATTTAAAAACAAAGGAACCAATTATCTATATAAACAATTGTTTGTCTCTTAGAGTTTAATTCACACACCTCATCTGGTATGTTATTCAAATTTAAATTATCTCTTAGGTCAATAAACTCAATACTCTCCAACGCACCTATTTGATAAGGTACACTTAGTAAATCGTTTTGATGTAAATACAGTTTTTTTAGATAGCTCAAATAAGAAATTTCTTTTGGAATTGAGGTAAGAATGTTTCGTCCCAAATTAAGATCAATTAAGGAAAGCTTTAGATATTTTATATCTGAAGAGACACTTGAAACATTATTTTTAAACAATCCTAAAATTTCTAAGTTGGGTAATTTATAAATGGAAGGAAGAATCGCATTTATCTCATTGTGCGACGCATTTAACACCTTCAAGCTTTTCAATTTTCCGACTACGATTGGAATTTCAGTAAAATTGTTAAAACTCATTTGCAAATCTGAGAGCTTAGTTAGGTGAATCATCCTATTTGGCAGATCACTCAACTCATTATTTTGAATATATAGTTGTCTTAGATTACTAACTTTTCCAATTTGGGCTGGTAGATAGTTTAAGTTATTTCCATTAAGATATAATGTTGAAATAGTTGACAAATAAGCGATCTCAGGAGGTAAAACATCTAAATTTTTGTTTCCCAAGTTTAGGTGAATGACTTCACCAGAACTATTTGTACTAACACCGCTCCAATTAGCTATGTTCTCTTCTGACATGTCCCAATCCAAAGTGTTATTGGGGTTGGCATAATAAATAGCCTCTAAAGCTTTTTTCTGAATATTTGCTTCCTTCGTATTTAATTCTATTTCTATGTTTTCATTCTGAATTAGAACTTCATCACTATTACAAGAAACAACCAAATACAAAATTGATATGTAAACTAAAATCTTTTTCATAATAATTACTTTAATATTTAGAAGGTGTAAAACAAACTTATATTAAAAACACCTGTTTTCATTTCAAAAGCCTGTCTAAAATCTTCGTCAGATTCTTTGATACTCGTTGTAACGTTCTCTTTTCTTTCACTAAGATTGAACGAGAAATCGTAAATATCAGTCAAGCCTAAGTTATATCTCGCTGCCACTCCAAAGCCATTTTCTAACTGATAACCCGCACCTATATTTACACTAAGGTTTGTACTTGTCAAAAATCTTTTAGCATCACTTTCAAACCTTTCACCATCTTGCTTTTCTTTAAACTTTGCATTCAGTAAAAAACCTAATTGAGGTCCAACTTCAAAATTTAACTTGTCAGTCACATAATATTTCGGTGTAATAGATACGTTCAAATAATTTAATGCGGCAATAACTTCATAATCATCGTCAGAATGTTTTTTACTCACCCCTTCTTGCGAGTAAGCAACTTCAGCTTGCAATGAAAATTTTTGAGATAATTTGTAATCTACAAATCCACCAATTAACAACCCAAATCGCGTTTCTCCATCTGGTTCACCCAAAAATCTATCGATATTTCCCGTTGCATTTGCAAAATTCAAACCGGCCTTTGCACCAAATCTTATTTTATTACTTTGTTGTTTGTCATCTTGTGCATTAATCATACAACAGAAACACACTGCAAGAGCAGTTAACACTAACTTTTTCATAGTTTTTACTTTTTAAATTATTAATTAGTTTATGCATGCAAGCTACCAACACGTTCTATAAAAAAAGTAAGGGCATTCCTTGATTTTAAAAAATCAGGGAATACCCTTAAACAACAAAAGGCACTCTTTGAGTACCTTTTTTAAACTATTTACCTTTATGGAATTATTCTATTTCGACAGCAATTGACTCTTCGACTTTTACAATATGTAAACCGTCATATTTCATTAAATGAATTCCTTGGTTTACAAATCCTTTCTCTCCTTCATTTTTAACATACTCAAATTTTGAAGATGTTCTGTTAGAATAGCCAGCATTTAATGCCCCACTTGTGTTTGAATAGGTAGCGAAGCGCAACAATATATCATATGTTACATCGAAACCTCTAAAAGCATATTCTGAAGGCTTACTATAATTCTTATTCCTGTAAGTCTTCATAAAACCTTTTACTAAATCATCTTCATAATCGATATAACTACTCGCCGTATAGTGAAAATTAACACGTGCTAAATCGTTATCATTTACATTCTTGAAATTCATACCTTTGTTAAATCCAAATAGCGTAATCTTTACTTTTTCAGACATCGAGCCCAAATTTTGCACAACATCAGTAGTGACAATACCGTCATTACTCAATAAAACCACAAAATTGTCTCTCTTTTCTACTACCTTCTCCATAAATAACTCTCGCTTTATGTAACCTTTCTCTGGTTTTAAGATTGTTATTTTATGTAATGAATCTAGCGGTTGTAACTCTTTTACCATTCTAGCTACTTTCAACGAAGACGCGGCCAAGGTATCTGTGACTATCACTAAATTTTCATCAGTATAAATACCTTTTATATGTTCCAATACATTGTCAATCATTTTATCTTCATTTGCAACACTTTGAACTAGTCTATTATTAGAGATGGGGCCATGATCTTTTTGAGATAATGGAGATACAATGGTTACCGATTTATTTTTTAAAATACCCGCAACGAACTGTACATTTCCAAAAAATAAAGGACCTATCATAACATCGGCATTTCCCAGATTTCCACTAGCTAATAAACCACTCAATACCTTTTTACTATTTTGAGTATCAAAAACTTTCATATCTACAGATAATCCCATTTTCTTCACCGAATCTAGCGCCATCATTGCTCCGAGATAAAAGTCAGTAGCGATATCTGCCGTTCTGTTTTTTTCAAAATCCACCGTCTGTTTGTGGCTCATCAAAGGCAACATTAATATCGCCTTTATTTCTTTCCCTTCCTTAATAGCTGGGACAAAGGTCGAAGTATTGTTCTTTACTAATAACGGAATCTTAATAAGCATTCCTTCTTGTACACCTTCGCTTAATTCTGGATTAGTCGCCATTAATTCTTCCTCGGTCATTTCAAAAAGCTGTCCTAGTCTAAATAGATTTTCTCCTTTCTCAACTTTGTGATAGGAGAATCCCTCTTCTGGATCAGGAATTTCGTCTGTATCAGGGACTGAAATAATATCGGTCATCCTAATACCTGTTTCTTTAATCTGAGGATTCAATTCTTCTAACTTCTCTATTGAAATACCATATCTTCTAGAAATACCATATTTTGTTTCTTTAGGTCTAACCAAATAAGGTTTTGTAGCCAAAGTTGGTTCTACTTCAACAACTGCTGGTTTGTAGTTTCTAGGCATTGGAAACTTAATAACTTGGCCGGCTTTTAAATCTTCTACACGGAGGATCGGGTTGTATTTTCGAAGAATTCTTTTAGTCACCTTAAACTTTTTCTTTAAACTCCAATAGGTTTCTTTGGGCAAAACTTTATGCACCAACATACCATTCTCAACATAATCTTTACCATCATCTACTGCAGCAGTAGCAGGATTATAATTTTTATTAGGTACTATTAATATTTTCCCTTTAACGAGTGTCTGGTTTTCGGTAAGTTCGGGATTTAATTTTATCAACTTATAAGGAGTAATAACAAATTTTCTTGCTATACTTTGCAGTGTTTCTCCTTCTTGAACAGTATAAGTTTCATACTTTTTATTCTGAGCGAACACTACACATGTTGCCAGTACAAAAAATAGGATTACTAATTTCAATATTTTCATTTTCTAAAATTTTGTTCCTATTAAAAGGACGTATCTAGGATTACTCCCATTCAATTGTTGCTGGAGGTTTAGAGCTAATATCATATACAACTCTATTGACCCCTTTTACACTATTTATGATTTTATTCGATGTCTCTTGCAAAAATTCATATGGTAAATTCACCCAATCGGCTGTCATACCATCTGTAGAAGAAACGGCTCTCAAAGCTACAACTTTTTCATAAGTTCTTTCATCACCCATTACTCCTACCGAATTCACTGGTAATAACATAGCTCCGGCTTGCCAAACATCATTATATAAATTCCATTTCTTTAAGCCTTCAACAAAAACGGCATCTACCTCTTGTAAAATACGCACTTTTTCGGCTGTTACATCTCCCAAAATACGAATTCCAAGTCCGGGTCCTGGAAAAGGATGTCTTCCTAACAATTCAGCTTCAATACCCAGCGATTTCCCAACTCTTCGAACTTCATCTTTAAAAATCATTCGTAGTGGCTCCACAATTTTCAATTTCATAAAATCAGGTAAACCACCCACATTATGATGACTTTTTATTGTGGCAGAAGGACCTCCCGTCACAGAAACTGATTCGATCACATCTGGATAGATTGTACCTTGCCCTAACCATACCACATCTTTTATACTATGAGCTTCGTCATCAAAAACTTCAATAAACGTATTTCCAATAGCCTTACGCTTTTTTTCTGGATCGGAAATCCCTTCAAGAGCTTTCAAAAAACGTGCCGAAGCGTCGACACCCTTAACGTTTAAGCCCATTCCTTTATATTGTTTTAAGACATTTTGAAACTCATTTTTACGTAATAAGCCGTTATTTACAAAAATACAATATAGGTTTTTGCCTATTGCTTTATCTAACAACACAGCGGCGACCGTAGAATCAACGCCACCCGACAATCCTAGAACAACCTTATCTCCTTTTACTTGTTGCTTTAGTTTCTCTACAGTGGTTTCTACGAAAGAATCTGGTGTCCAGTTTTGTGCAACTCCTGCAATATGAACTAGAAAATTTTCTAGTAATTGTTTTCCATCCGTAGAGTGATATACCTCAGGGTGAAATTGAATTGCGTATGTATCCTCATTTTCAATCTTATAAGCCGCATACTCAACATCATGTGTACTTGCAATTTTTTTATAATGGACAGGTAATGCTAAAATGGTATCAGAATGGCTCATCCAGACCTGACTACCTTCTGTTATATTTTTAAATAATTTGTTTTCACCTTCTATGAAGGACAAATTAGCCCTTCCGTATTCTCTTGTGTTTGAAGCGCCAACTGTTCCATCAAAAAAGTGCACCAAGTATTGTGCTCCATAACATACACCAAGTAACGGTTTATGGCCTTTAATTTTTGATAAATCTGGTTGCGGGGCAATCTCACTATTCACCGAATGTGGACTTCCTGATAAAATAACAGCCTTAAAATCATCAGCATTAAATTTTGTGCTGTTGTAAGGATGAATTTCACAATAAATATTGAGTTCTCTAATACGGCGTGCAATCAATTGCGTGAATTGCGATCCGAAATCTAAAATAAGTACCTTTTCTTGCATTTGCAAAAGTAAAACTTAAATAAGAATTGACATACAATTTTTTAACTAATTTTTTACAAAAAGACCTTAGAAGCCTCCTTGTAAGCAGCAGCAAAGTGATCGGTATGTACACCAATGTCAATAGGAGTTTCTCCAAAATAGTCTAGCAATTTTTCTGTTGGCATATTTCCTGTCAACTCATCTTTCGCCATCGGACAACCTCCGTATCCTTTTATTGCTCCATCAAAACGAAAACAGCCTGCTTTAAATGCTGAATCTACCTTTTCTCTCCAGCTTGTTGGAGTGGTATGTAAGTGCGCTCCAAATTCGATATTCGTATACTCCGGAATCAAATTAGAAAATAAATAGGTTATAATTTCGGGAGTTGAACTACCAATAGTATCGGATAATGACAGTATTTTTACTCCCATTTTAGCCAATTTTTCAGTCCAATTCGCTACTATATCTACATTCCAAGGATCACCATAAGGATTACCAAAACCCATCGAAAGGTAGGCAACCACCTCTTTATTGGTTTTTGTTGCTATGTTCAAAATTTCATCGAGCGTTGTAATAGACTCAGCTATAGTCTTACTAGTATTTCGCATTTGAAAGTTCTCTGATATAGAAAATGGATATCCTAAATAATCTATTTCATCAAACTGAGAAGCGTCATTTGCACCACGTACATTTGCTATAATGGCGAGTAATTTACTCTTCGAGGTTGATAACTCTAATTTAGAAAGTACGGCGGCCGTATCTTTCATCTGCGGAATAGCCTTCGGAGAAACAAAACTGCCAAAGTCTATGGTATCAAAACCAACTTTTAATAGGCTATTGATATAGTTTACCTTAATTTCTGTTGAAATAAAAGGCTTGATACCTTGCATGGCATCACGAGGACATTCTATAATCTTAACTGTACCCATTTATAATTCAAAGATACAATTTGAATACACTATTTAATCTGAAAACACTATAAAAATTGCAATCCCTATAAAAACAGTTATTTGAAGCCATTTTAAGACATTTTCAATTGCTGAATCTTGTCTTAATTTAGTCGCAATAGCCCCAGCTAATAAGGCAATTCCTGAAAAAATCACTAATGAAACACCCATAAATATAAATCCCAATATAAAAAACTGACTGACGGTTGACATGGAATCGCTAAATAGAAATCCTGGGAACAGCGCCAGAAAAAAAATGGATACTTTAGGGTTCAAAATATTCATTATAAATCCTTGACGAAAAAGTTGACCCAGTGTTTTTTTCGGTCCTATACTTTCTGTATCCATCGAAATATTCGCCTCACTTTTAAAAACTTTATAGGCTAAAAAAATCAAATACCCTGCTCCAAAAATCTTTAGTGTCAAGTATAAATTCTCATTTGATTTGATAATTGCCGAGGCTCCAAAAGCTACAAGCGAAGTATGTACGATGCAACCAGAAATCAATCCTAAAACAGTGGCGAGACCATATTTTACTCCATTCGTTATACTTTGAATCAATACAAATATATTATCCGGACCTGGAGAGATGGACAACAGCGCCGTAGCACCTATAAACGAAAGTAAAATAGTTGTATCCAAATGATATATA
The DNA here is from genome assembly GCA_947494325.1 of uncultured Flavobacteriaceae bacterium. Lineage (GTDB taxonomy): Bacteria > Bacteroidota > Bacteroidia > Flavobacteriales > Flavobacteriaceae > Aureibaculum. Next base: position 199,586 of record CANLUS010000007.1, on the reverse strand, counting down.
TTAACAAAAAAAATCCTGCCAAAAGACAGGATTTAAATATATACATTTATATTGTATTTATAGTGACGCTGAATACTCTAATAAGTCAACAATCTTTGTTGAATATCCATATTCATTATCATACCATGAAATCACCTTTACAAAATTGTCAGTAATTGCAATTCCGGCAGCGGCATCAAAAACAGATGTGCATGTTTCTCCTACGAAATCTTGAGAAACCACCGCTTCTTCGGTATACCCTAAAATTCCTTTAAGTTCACCTTCTGATGCATCTTTCATGGTTTTACAAATATCTTCATAAGAAGCCCCATTTTTTAAGTTAACGGTTAAATCAACAACTGAAACATCCATGGTTGGAACTCTAAAAGCCATTCCTGTTAATTTGCCATTTAATTCAGGTATTACTTTTCCTACAGCTTTTGCTGCACCTGTTGTAGACGGAATCACGTTTCCAATTGCCGATCTACCCAATCTCCAATTCTTAACTGAAGGTGAATCTACCGTTTTCTGAGTAGCCGTTGAAGCGTGTACTGTTGTCATTAATCCTTCTGTAATCCCATACTTGTCATTCAACACCTTTGCAATCGGGGCCAGACAGTTTGTAGTACATGATGCGTTAGAAAAAATGGTATCATCATCGGTTAACTCTTTGTGATTTACACCCATAACGAACATCGGAGCATCTGGTGAAGGAGCTGAAATGATTACTTTTTTAGCACCTCCTTTTATGTGCAGCGCTGCTTTATCCTTTGCAGTGAAGAAACCCGTCGATTCAATAATATATTCAGCACCTACTTCGTTCCATTTTAAATCTTCGGGATTACGCTCTGCAGTTACGCGAATTTCATTTCCGTTTACAACTAATTTACCATTACTAACAGAAACATCTCCGTCGAACTTTCCATGAACAGAATCATGCTTTAGTAAATATGCTAAGTAATCTACTTCTAACAAATCATTGATAGCAACAATCTGAACATTGCTTCTGGTCATCGCTTGTCTAAAAGCTATTCTTCCAATTCTACCAAATCCGTTAATTCCTATTTTTATCATAATTTTTATTTTATACTGACAGTATATCAGATATTCTTAATAATTCTCTATTGATATCATGTGATGTTTTGATTGCTTTTTCGATATCACTTGTTACTACCTTATTATTGACTAGACCCACCATTTGATTTGACTTTCCGTCTAACAATTCTTCGACAGCTTTCACACCTAATCTACTAGCTAAGACCCTATCAAAACAACTCGGAGAGCCTCCTCGTTGCATATGCCCAAGTACTGATACTCTTGCCTCATAGTCAGGCAAATTATCACTAACATACTCGGCCAATTCAAATACGTTTTTACCTATCTTATCTCCTTCAGAGACAACAACAATACTCGATGTTTTACCACTCCTTTTACTCTTTTTAAGAGATTCTAGTAATCTATCAAGCCCAAGATCTTCTTCAGGAATAAGTATTTCTTCGGCACCTGCACCAACTCCAGCATTCAACGCTATAAATCCTGCATCTCGCCCCATTACTTCAATAAAAAATAATCGATTATGAGAACTTGCTGTATCTCTAATTTTATCGATTGCGTCGACTACAGTGTTTAAAGCGGTATCGTATCCTATCGTGAAACTTGTTCCAGCAATGTCATTATCAATCGTACCGGGTATTCCAATAAACGGAATGTTATATTCTTTACCAAAAACCACACCTCCGGTAAACGTACCATCACCACCTATTAATATCAGACCATCAATTTCGGCTGCTTTTAAACTTTCTTGAGCTTTCTTTCGCCCTTCTTTTGTTCTAAACTCAGTTGATCTTGCTGATTTTAAAATAGTACCTCCTTTACTAATAATATTTTTAACGCTACGCGCATCAAGGTCGGTATAATCACCTTCAATAATGCCCTGATAACCTCTGTAGAAACCAACGCATTTAACTTTATAATAAGAACATGCACGAACTACAGCTCGAATAGCCGCGTTCATTCCTGGCGCATCACCTCCTGAGGTAATTAAACCTACTTTTTTAATTGGTTTTTTCATACTAATATAAGCTTGGTAAAATTAATTATTATTATATCAAATGTAGTTCAAAACACTGGTAATGTACGAAAACGTTATCGTATAAATTTCCAAAAAATAAGATCGAATTAATCGTGTTTTATTGTTTAGCACTGTCTGTACTATCCTTTTTAATTTTAGTAAAGTTTAAGAGTTTCTTTTTTACTTTGAGAGAATCTTTAGCTAACTTTTTCCCTTTCAATTTCTTTTTACCAAAAACTTTCTCTTTCAATTCTTTACCGCTATCAAAATCTACTCTATATGACAAACCTATTCCTTGGGTATACCCTTCTTCGTTGGCAACAGTAAATTGAATGTCATTTTGTTTATTGAACATTTTTAATAAGAAAGTTTCGGGTTCATTTAGTGGTCGTTCTAGTTCTACTTCACCAATGACACTAGCCTGTGTATTCCCTCCAACGGGAACACCTACTTTACCATTGTAGCGCCATTTCTCACCAATTTTACCTTTGAAGGTAAATCCTAGTTGATCATCAGTGACTAGGCTGGTATTAAAACTATTACCGCGTTGCCCTGGCGTATAATTTACCGCAACGTCAAAAATATCACCTTTGCTCTTCAAAATACTCGAGAGTATATCTGAAATTTTTTCAGATATAGTACCCGTTAAGGCTGCATTTCCATCAAAATTTAAATTCCCCTCATCTAAATTAATAAACGAACCTGTCGTTAATAAAGAAAAGAACTGCGTCATTTTTTTATCTTCATCACTCAATTTAAATGCTAGTTCCGAATTCACAAGAGAATTGGAATTAGGAATTTCTAAATCAAATTCAATTTCAGAATTTAATAATTGTCCTGATATTTTTGCCACTAAATCAATATCTATTTCGCGCGACGTAACATTATCCAATAAGGTTGCTGGATTTGCTTTGGTTCTATAAATAGCCGTTATATTATTTAAATAGGCGTCAAACGGATTTCCATCCCAAATTACAGTTCCTCCAGGTTGTACAATAAAATCTTTATTTACAATATTCCTAAATTGATAAATACCATTATCAACTACGAAAACCCCATCAATTTCGAATGTGCCTTTGGTATTAATTGCAATAGCCATAAAACCATTACCACTACCTCTTAAAATACTTCCCGTATTTTTATCAACTACAATCTCGGCCACGGCATCTTTAGTAACTTCTAAATCAAAATTTAAAGTAAGCCCTTCAACTTGATCAAATACAATTTCTTCAAATTTATTTTCATCAACTCCTTTCTTAGTCTTGGTAATAAAATTGATCAATTTAGAATCTCCAACCGTACTCACATCACTTAAAGGAATAATAAATTCAGTTCCATTTTTGGTACTTGCAGTTGCATCGATTACCAAAGCATCTGTATATCCTTTAATACTTGCATTAGCCCTTTCACCATTTAAGTCACTTCCAATAAAGATGGTTCCGTAATAAGGTATATCCTCATTTTCTGTCGTATTTAAAACTAAGAAATTATCAGTATTCACTTTCAAATCTAGATACCAATCTGTAAATCGATTATGCGATATATCTCCAAGTAAAACTGCTTCTGTATCATGAACTGCATCAACTAATGTCGTTGGTAAAAATCGGAATCGTTGCTTGCTAAGTGCCACTTTTGATACACCTATAAAATCATAGTCAACATTTAAATAAGGAATCGCAATACCGGCATTTGTTAACTCTAAATCGCCATCAAAATCAGGGTTTCGGAGTAAACCAGTAATTACACCTTGGCCTGTAACATTTCCTCTAATTCTATCTATAACTCCCTTCCCCAATGGATTGAACGGTTCTAGTGCGTAATTGCTCAAACTAAAATTTGCAAATACCGTGGGATTTTTAGCTTCAAAGTCTATTTCCCCTCTTGCTTCAATACTTTTTACTTTTTCATTTTGTAGAGAGATATCTATAATATACTTCTGTAATGAATTATCTCCTAAAGCGTTCACAATCAAATCGCCCTGCTTCATGTTATTAAAATGCAAATCGTTGACTATCAAATCGGCCAATGGTAAAGGTGTTCCTTTTATCTGTTTATAGTTTATAAAACCATTAACCAGTCCTTTTATATCAAGACTATCAACTTTTGGAGTGATGCCTTCAAGTTTTACATTTTTCAAATTTAATGTAACATCCTTATCATTCCTTCCCGTAAAAACTCCGGCAAAATCTATTTCCTGATCTTTCGAAACAATATGAATCTTGTCAAATGCAAAGGTTCTAAACTCTTCGTCAAATACTACCTTGTTTTGTTTGTTATTTGAAGGATTTACTAACCAGTCGTTATTTTTAAATTGAATATCCGACCTTTTTAATCCTACGACAGATTTGTTATTTTCATTCAAGGTATGATAAAAACTTAAATCGAATTTTTCATTTAAATTTCTCCCGCCAACAAAATCGGTTCGAAAAAATAAGGTGTCATTTAGCGTTACATTCACCAAATTTAAATCGGCGATATTATAATATTTTGTATTAACCTCTCCTATACTCAATAAGGTATTATATAATGGGTTTTTATTATCAACTTGTAATCGAATATTCTTCGCAATATTTTTATAGGCTTCTACCTGAGGAGATTTAAAGGTGAGTTCAAACTTTTCATTATCCGCTTTTATTTTTCCCTTGATGGAGGTATTAGCACCTAACTTAACCTCTGGAAAAAAAATCTCAATAATTTTATTATAAACTTTAAAATTAAAATCCAAAAACTGGCCTGATGTCACTTTTTTCGGCTCAAAATCGGTATATATACTTCCTAAGGAATTTCTAGCTAAGGTTTCTAACTCTTTAAATTTAAACCTGCCCTTTAAGGTACCATTGACAATATCAGTAGAATTTACTTTTATTACTCTTGTTGTATCAATAAATTTTGAGTTGATATTAAAATCGGTGAAGTAATAGTTATCATTTTGATTCGTATATGATGCATTTCTAAACACCACGGCTCCTGACATATTATCTAACGAATTTCCAAGGAGATTGATATCCATTTTTCCTTTTAGTATGGCCGTATCATCTCTTTTAAACAAGTTTAATTTATTAAACTCCGCATACGAAACGTCTGCGCTAAAATTAAATCGATAAATTGCTGATGACAAATCAGCCAATCCTCTAAACTTCATTTTAAGATTCTCATCGTCAGCATTGAGTTCACCATTAAATAATTGATTTTCAAATACTCCGTTAACATCTATATTACTATAAGTATATCCTTTGTATTGATGTTTAGACACATTCCCCTTCACTTTAGTCTTCAGGGTTTCAAGAGTAAAACCTTTACCTTCAACATCAGCAATCAATGAAAGTTTACCAACAAGGCTATCATTGATCATTTTCCCTAGTTCTACATCTACAAACTCTACCTTTCCTTTATAATTTGCATTATCTATATCATCGATATTTGTTAATTTCAAATCAGTTAAGGTTGTACCTAAAACACTATTCATTTCTAATTTAGCATCGACGGTTTCGTTTGTCACGAACGAATTACCTTTGATAGAAAACCTTCCAAATCTCTCAAAAGAAGATGGTAGTGTTTTACCTAGAATATTTGGAAGTAATAGCTTTAAATTTTGATAATTAGACGAAAGGCCACTGATTTGAGCATTTAAAGAAAATCCATTCTCATTGTTAACCACATTTTTAAAATGAAAGGTTCCATTAATAATTGAGTTTCTATTTGATCTCAACCTTAATTGATTTAGTTTAAAATCGTTCAATGTACCCGTGAGATTGGTCGTAAAATGTATGACATCATTCTTCCCGAACTCATTGTAAAATTTATTTAAATCGCTCAAACTGACTGCCGATTTATCAAAAGTTGCTGTAATCTGCACTTTATTATTAAAATCTGCTAGTTTTCCATCTTTGTACGAAAACAATATATCACCTTTAAGTTGCGATCCTTTAGTCTTTAAAGTTGTTTGACTCAAGGTCATCCTTTCTTTAGTGTAGGCAAAATCTGTAGTCAAGTCTATAACTTCAATTCCATGATTTTCATCAAAACCTAAACCTCTAATCTTTGCATACACATTTGGCCCTTCAATTTTAAAATCTTCAATGACCCCATCCATGTTCCTATAAAAAACTAACGGTGTATTTTTTTTGTTCTTGTCATATAGCACAAATCGACCATTAGATAGGTTTATTTGGGAAGATAATAATAAGAAAGGAGGAGTATCTGAGGAACTTTCACTTTCCGAATCGAACTTCTCTACAAAAATGCTTAAATTATCATTGTTCTCTCCCTCATAGGTCACCATGTTCAAAATTAAACCATCCATGTCAACAGTTCCTAGCTCTAATTTATTATCTAGAATATTTTTATAGCTAAAAATTGAAGTTGTCAAATTATCAATATAGATAAGAGAATCTTTGTGATGATCTTTGATGTCAATCTGTTTTAATTTAACATTCCCCAAGAAGGACAAGTCAACTTTTTTTACGACAATATTTGTATCGTAGGTCTTGTTTAATTGGTTGGTTGCAATCTTTCCTAAATATGTCTGTACCACTGGTAGACGTAATAAAATAACACTTATAAGCAGAAAAAGTGCTAGAAATAGCACGACCCTTTTGGTTATTTTTTTTACTCTTTTGATAGATTTATTTATTATAAATTTGCAACTTTAAAAGTACACATTTTATAAGCACAATTTTTGTGCCTTTTTTCATATTTAATGAACAAAAAAACGATATACATATTAGCAATTGAATCTTCTTGTGACGATACTAGTGTTGCTGTACTAGCAAACGACGTTGTTCTATCGAATGTTGTGGCCAACCAAGAGATACATGCAAAATATGGGGGTGTAGTCCCCGAATTGGCTTCACGTGCTCATCAACAAAACATTGTTCCTGTTGTACAACAAGCTTTATCCCAGGCGAAGATTGACAAAAAAGATCTCAGTGCTATTGCGTTTACTCGAGGACCTGGACTTATGGGATCACTTCTGGTTGGAACCTCTTTTGCTAAATCTATGGCCTTAGCATTAAATATCCCACTAATTTCGGTGAATCATATGCAGGCGCATATTTTAGCTCATTTCATAAAAGATGAGGCACAAAAAAAACCTAACTTTCCTTTTATTTGCTTAACAATTAGCGGAGGCCACACCCAGTTAATTCTAGTAAAAGATTATTTTTCTATGGAAATTCTTGGAGAAACTATTGATGATGCTGTTGGTGAAGCTTTTGATAAATCAGCTAAAATTTTGGGCTTACCATACCCTGGAGGTCCTTTTGTGGATCGATACGCTCAATTAGGAAATGCAGCGGCATTTGAATTCCCAAAACCAAAAACTAAAAACGAATTAGATTTTAGTTTTAGCGGTTTAAAAACTTCAATATTGTATTTTATTAGGAAAAAGGAAAATGAAAATCCTAACTTCGTTAAGGAAAATCTATATGATATTTGTGCTTCTATTCAACAAACTATTATAGATATCCTTCTTATCAAACTTAAAAAGGCAGTAAAACAAACGGGAATTTCGACGATTGCCATTGCTGGAGGGGTTTCGGCAAATTCAGGGATAAGAAAAACGCTGATAGAAGCAGAAAAAAAGTACCAATGGCAAACATATATACCTAAATTTGAATACACTACAGATAATGCAGCAATGATAGGTATCACTGCCTATTATAAATATCTAAATGGGCAGTTTGAAACGAGTGCCATTTCTTCAAAAGCAAGAATGACTGTGCTAGAATAAAAAATCCGTTACTTAAAAAAGAAACGGATTTTCATAATCTATATTAAGTTTTGCTATTGAACCATTGCTGCAGCAATGCGCTTATACACGCCACCTTCTAGTTTACTTCGTATACCAGAAAATGCTTCGATCGTTTCTTCAACATCTTGCAAGGTATGCGTCGCTGTCGGAATCAATCTTAAAATAATCAAACCTTTAGGAATAACTGGATACACAACGATTGAGCAGAAAACACCATAATTTTCTCTCAAATCATTTACCATCGCCATAGCTTCTGGTATATCTCCTTTTAAAAATACCGGGGTAATACATGTTTGTGTAGTCCCTAAATCAAAACCTGCTTCACGCAATCCACTTTGTAAGGCATTTACATTCTCCCATAATTTATCCTTTAGTTCGGGCATGGTACGTATCATATCTAATCGCTTCAATGCTCCTTTCACCATTGCCATGGGAAGCGATTTTGCGAACATTTGAGATCGCATATTATATTGTAAGTACTGAATAATGTCTTTATCGGCAGCGAAGAACGCCCCAATACCCGCCATAGATTTGGCAAAAGTTGCAAAATACACATCAATATCATCCTGAACACCTTGTTCAAAACCCGTACCTCTACCACCTTCTCCTAGGGTTCCAAAACCATGAGCATCATCTACTAACAGTCTAAAATTATATTTCTTCTTAAGCGCAGCAATTTCCTTTAAACGACCTTGCTCTCCGCGCATTCCGAAAACACCTTCAGAGATTACCAAAATTCCTCCATTATTTTCTGTAGCCATTTTGGTGGCTCTTTGTAGGTTCTTCTCTAAACTTTCTACATCATTATGTTTATATACAAAGCGCTTTCCAGCATGTAAACGTACACCGTCAATGATACAGGCATGTGTATCCATATCATAAACAATCACATCATTCTTAGATACTAAAGCATCAACAGCAGAAACGATTCCCTGATACCCAAAGTTTACTAAATAAGCGGCTTCTTTATCGACAAACTCAGCACACTCTTGTTCAAGTTGTTCGTGATACTTCGTATGACCAGACATCATTCGTGCACCCATCGGATACGCCATACCATATTCAGCTGCTGCTTCTCCATCTACTTTCAATACTTCTGGGTGGTTCGCCAAACCGAGATAATCATTAATACTCCAAGTTATGACTCTTTTACCATTAAAATGCATTCTATTAGAAATCGGTCCTTCCAGTTTTGGAAAAACATAATATCCTTCAGCCTGCTTTGCCCATTTCCCTAAAGGTCCTTTATCTTTTATTATTCTTTCAAATAAATCTTTCATCTCCATTGATTTTTAGACAATTGCAAAGTAACCACTTTTTTAGGGCTACGCAAAAAGTATTATTCAGTTTTTTTTAACAAAAAAAGAGGCCCTTTTCAGTAAAGAACCTCTTTTAACACTGTATAAATCGAGTTTATTTTATATATTCTATAACTTGTTGTGCTTCTTTTTGAGAGTCAAAAAATCCTTGTTCTCTCATCCAATCATCGCTATATATTTTCGACATATATCGTGAACCATGATCTGGGAATATAATCACCACTTTACTATTCGCATCAAATTCGCCTTTTTCTGCAAGTTGCATAACCGCTTGCATCACTGCTCCACTAGTATATCCTGCAAAAAGACCTTCGGTTAGTGCAATTTCACGTGCTCGATGGGCGCTATCCTCATCATTTACCTTTTCAAATTTATCAATCACATCAAAATCAGTAGCCGTTGGAATCAAATTTTTCCCTAACCCTTCAATCCTATAAGGATAACTTTCAGCTGGATCTAATTCACCCGTTTCGTGAAATTTCTGTAATACTGATCCAAATGCGTCAACTCCAATAATTTTAATCGCAGGATTCTGTTCTTTTAAAAATCGTGCTGTACCTGAAATGGTTCCTCCAGTACCGCTTGCTGCAACTAAATGGGTTAAGTTACCTTGACTTTGTTTCCAAATCTCTGGACCCGTAGTATTGTAATGTGCTTCTAAATTTAATTCATTAAAATATTGATTGATATATACCGAATCAGCAATCTCAGAATGCAACTTTTTAGCAACATTGTAATAAGAACGAGGATCATCAGCACTTACATGTCCAGGACATACATATACTTTTGCTCCCATAGCCTTCAACATGTCAATCTTATCATTTGAAGATTTAGAACTTACTGCAAGAATACATTCATATCCTTTGATAATACTTACCATAGCAATACTAAAACCCGTATTTCCAGAAGTAGTTTCTATAATAGTATCTCCTTTTTTAAGGATTCCTTTCTTCTCAGCTTGCTCTATAATATGTAGCGCAATTCTGTCTTTGGTTGAATGGCCTGGGTTAAAACCTTCAAACTTTGTGTAAAACTCACCTTCTAATCCCTCTATAATTTTATTTAGACGAATCATTGGGGTATTTCCAACGAGCTCTAACACATTTTGGTTTACACCTAAATTTTGTTTCATAGTAATCAAATATGATTATTATTTAATCGGGCAAATTTACTATTTTTTTTTTAATTACTTTTTTATCCCTTCTAAATCTAAAAAGAAAGCATAATCTCTCGCAGTTTCCTTCAAGGCATTAAATCTACCCGAAGCTCCACCGTGACCAGCTTCCATGTTTGTATGCATGAGAAGAAGGTTTGAATCTGTTTTATATTCTCTTAGTTTTGCAACCCATTTAGCAGGTTCATAGTATTGCACCTGCGAATCATGTAAACCTGTCGTCACCAACATATTAGGATATTCTTGAGCCGACACTTGATCATAAGGTGAATAAGACAACATATAATCATAGTATTCTTTCTCATTTGGATTTCCCCATTCGTCATATTCTGAAGTTGTTAATGGAATCGATGTATCTAACATAGTTGTCATTACATCTACAAATGGAACCGCAGCAATTACACCGTTAAAAGTTTCAGGGCTCATGTTTACAATACCACCCATCAAAAGTCCTCCAGCGGAACCTCCACTTGCATATAAATGATCGGCAGAAGTGTATCCTTTTTCAATCAATCCTTTACCCGCGTCTATAAAATCTGTAAATGTGTTCATTTTATTGAATAACTTACCATCTTCATACCATTGTCTACCCAAATATTGACTTCCCCTGATATGAGCTAAGGCATATACAAACCCTCTATCTAACAAACTTAAGCGCGTTGTACTAAATCCATCAGGAATGGTATAACCATAAGAACCGTAAGCATAAAGTAATAACGGTGTATCCGCACCTAATTTTGTGTCTTTCCTTCGTACAATAGAAACCGCTACTTCTTTTCCATCTCTGGCTTTAATCCACAAACGTTCACTCGTATAGTTGTTTTTATCAAATTTTCCACCTAGTACTTCTTGTTCCTTTTTAATTTCTTTTGACTGATCGTCCATATTAAAGTCGATAACAGAGGCCGGTGTCGTGAAAGAATTATATCCATATCGAATAGTGTTTGTATCAAAATCAGGATTATTATATACTCCTACTGAATATGTCTCTTCGTCAAAAGGCAAATAATAATCGCCCTCTCCATCCCAACGTTTGATACGAATTTTATTAAGTCCGTTTGTTCGTTCCTCGAGTACTAAATACTCTTTAAAAATAGAAATATCCTCCAACAAAGTGTCATCTCTATGCGGAATAACATCTACCCAATTATCCATAGTAGTTTTATCCTCTGGTGTTTTCATTAATTTGAAATTGGTAGCATCATCTTTATTGGTTAGTACATAAAAATGATCCTTATAATGAGCTACACTATATTCTAAACCGCGCGTTCTCGGTTGAATAACCTTCAAATCACTATTTGGATTATTCGCGTCTAACGCCTGATATTCTTGGGTAAGTGTACTATAAGACCCTATCATGATATACTTTTTAGACTTCGTTTTGTAAACAAAAGCATCGAACGTTTCATCTTTTTCGTGAAAAACGACCGCGTCTGCTGAGGTATCTGTTCCCAATACATGTTTGTAGATTTTCTCACTACGTAGCGTTATAGGGTCTTTTTTAGTATAAAATACGGTTTTATTATCATTAGCCCAAGTCGCTCCGCCTGTTGTATTTTCAATTTTATCTGGATATATTTCTCCAGTTACAAGATTTTTAAATTGTATAACATATTGTCTACGACTAATGGTGTCTACTGCAAAAGCCGCTATTTTATTATCTTCACTCACATTCAATCCTCGTAATGCATAATAATCAAACCCTTCAGCCATTTTATTTACATCAAACAAAATTTCTTCTTTAGCATCAAGAGTTCCTTTTTTCCGAGCATAAATCGGGTATTGACCGCCAGTTTCATAGCGTGTAATGTAAAAATAACCATTGCTTTTATAAGGAACGGACTCATCATCTTCTTTAATGCGAGCCTTCATTTCCTGAAACAAATCCTCTTTAAATTGCTTCGTATGTGCAGTAATCGTATCATAATACGTATTTTCAGCATTTAAATAATCGAGTACTTTTTGTGTATGCTCATCTGGTGTTTTTGCATTTTTTTGTTCATCAGTCAACCGCATCCAATAGTAATTATCAACTCTTATATCGCCATGTTTTTCTAACTGTTTCGGAATCTTTTCTGCTACAGGAGCGTCAATATCAATTTTCATCTGTTCTTGTTTACATGAAGTTGCAAAAATAAGGGATAATACAACTATAGATTGGACTAAATTCTTCATTTTTTTAGGTTTTATGAACAACGAATGTAGTAATTTTGAAGTCACATCTTATAAAACAACTAATAATTATGTTTGGAGATATTTCTGGAATGATGCAAAAGCTCAAAGCAGCTCAACAAAAAGTTGAAGAAACCAAACTTCGATTGAATACGGTTTTAGTCGATAGCCAATCGAATGGAGGAGCAGTTAAAGTTACGGCAACTGCCAACAGGGAGATTAAAACAATTGCTATTGCCGATGCACTTTTGCATGATAAAGAAGCTTTAGAGGATTATTTAATTCTTGCCTTAAACGATGTTCTAACCAAAGCAAGCGCTATCAATGATGCCGAAATGGCTGCCGCTGCTAAAGATGGTATGCCTAATATGCCGGGTTTTGATCTATTTAAATAAAGATGAAATGATCATTTTTTAATGTCATGACGAATCGTATGATTTGCATAACTCGTACAGATCAATAGCATAGATGCTATGTAAAAAGTCATATTTACTATTATATAGATCTCCTTGGGCCCTTCAACCATTTTTAATCCTTTGCCTATCGCCGCAATAAAAAAGAACAGCACGCCGATTAAGTTCAATAAGGCCCATTTATCTCGTTCTTTAACATACCAATAAAGTGAAAAAGCTCCATACAAACCTATCACACCGGCGTAGATGATAAATAACAACTTCATAAGGCCAACATCTCCAAAATACACCGAAATAATCGCTATACAGATTAAAATAAAAGGTAATATAGTAAGATAAAAAGTTGCTAATTTTATTTCTCCGATCCTATTTGAAATAATAATCATGTTCAATAATATAAATATTAAAAAACAACTCATTCCTAAAATAAAAAAAGATTCTTTCTGACTTAAAAATAACAGATCACCAAGAAATGCAAAGCACAACGCAATTATAAATTTCGTGTCTATTTTTTTGGCAATAGTAATATAAAATAAAGTCAAAAATGGCATCAGAAAGGGCTTTGTCCAATACTTTAACCATATAACATCATACATATGAGCATATGTATATAATGCGGATACAATAAGAAAACTTATTAATAGTAGGGCTTTATTAGTAAATTTCATTTTTCTAGCGCCCATAAAGCGCATAATTTAATACTTCGGTGACAGAAAATTGTGAAACGAAGTTACTTAAAAATTATTACAATTTTCGTCAAAAATATAGATAATTATGTAGCTATTAAAACGCATCGTTTTATATAAAAACAAAATATCTCTGGATTAAATAAGCTAACAATAACCATTCTTGGTATAGAGATGGCGAAAATAATAGACTTATGACAACGATACCTATAACTCTTTTAATTGTCTTTTTCCAAGTCTATAATAGTCAAAGCTCTTGTTACCAAAAACAAAAATATAGGGTATAAAGAAAGGGTGATTACCGTATAAATGTCATTTGATTGTTTAGTAACTTCAATGCCTTTAAAAACGCAATACAACAGAAAAACAAAAACACCTATTAAGTTTAATAATGTAGCGTTGTTATTTCTTTTTCGAAATAAATAATATGAGAAACTAAGATAAATACCGAGTACAGTTCCAAAAACGTAAAATAGAATTTTGATTTGATTTTCACCATTAAAAATGAGGTAAATACTTCCAACTACCACAATAACAAAAGGAATCGAAATCTTTAAAAATTCATATGTTCGAATGGCTCCTGTTAAAGTTGCAATCAAAACCATGTGAATTAGCAAAAAGAAAAGTGCACACCCCATTGAAAGTATAAAGAAAATTTGACCAGAATTAAACAGCACTAAATTGCCACAAAATGCGAACAAAAGACCCAATAAAAACAGATTGCTAATTCTTTTGGTCGTTGTAATATAATATGTAGAAAGCATTGGTATCACAAGTGATTTCGATACATACATAATGCTTAAAAACTCATTCATATAAGCATAACCATAGGTGATCGCCGCAATCGAAAAAAGAAACAATGCGCCATTTCTTATCAAAAATTTCATACCTAAATCATCTCCAAATAATCATTCTCTGATATTATTGGCACTTCCAACTCACCAGCTTTTGTGCGTTTACTCGGTCCCATGTTATCGCCGGCAATTATATACGTCGTTTTTTTAGAGATAGAACTCGACACTTTACCGCCATTATCTTCAATCGACTTTTTAAGTTCGTTTCTACTCATTTTAGCAAAAACACCAGAAACAACAAATACTTTTCCTCGTAACATTTCTGTTTGCCCTTCTTGCGCTTCAGCAGAAAGCTCTAATTGCACCCCATAGGTGCGTAAACGATCGATCAACATTACATTACCTAAATCGTTCGAAAAATCAACAATACTTTGTGCTATCCGATCACCAATTTCATCAACATTGATCAATTCGTCAAAAGAGGCATTCATAAGACGATCAATACTTTTAAAATGTTTAGCCAGTTTTTTTGCTACGGTTTCTCCAACAAAGCGAATTCCGAGAGCAAACAATACTTTTTCAAAGGGAATTTGTTTCGACGCTTCGATCCCAATCACCATATTTTGTGCCGATTTTTCGGCCATTCGCTCTAGTGGAATAATCTGTTCAACTTTCAAATCATAGAGATCAGCATAATTTGCTACCAATCCTTCTTTGTATAAGAGTTCGATAGTTTCTGCTCCCAAACCATCAATATCCATAGCTTTTCGACTGATGTAATGTTGAATCCTTCCTGTAATCTGGGTTGGACATCCAAATTCATTCGGACAATAATGTTTTGCATCACCTTCGGTACGCACCAATAGTGTTTCACATTCCGGGCAATGCGTAGCATAAACTGTTGGTTCTGAATTACCCGGGCGCTTGCTCAAGTCAACACCGACAACTTTAGGTATAATCTCTCCACCTTTTTCGACATACACTGTATCATTTTCCCGAATATCTAATTTTTCAATTTGATCGGCATTGTGTAAGGATGCGCGTTTTACAATGGTTCCTGCCAATTGCACTGGCTCTAAATTTGCAACTGGTGTAATGGCCCCAGTACGCCCTACTTGATAGGTAATTTTATTTAAAATTGTACTTTCTTGTTCTGCCTTGAACTTATAAGCCATAGCCCATCGAGGGGCTTTTGATGTATAACCCATCTCATCTTGATATGGCAAAGAGTTTACCTTGACAACGACACCATCTGTTTCATAAGGTAAGTTATGACGCTCTACATCCCAGTATTGTATAAATTCAAATACTTCATCGATCGATTTAGCCACTGTTAGCGTTTCAGGTACTTTAAATCCCGCCACTTTAGCATTTTGCAAAGCCTCAGCATGCGTTTTAAATGGCAGTCGTTCTCCCACAACATGATACAATAAGCAGTCAAGTGGACGTTTAGCAACCTCAGCACTATCCTGCAACTTCAAACTTCCGCTCGCCGTATTTCTCGGGTTTCGATAAGCTTCTTCCCCAGCTGCAATTCGTTCTTCGTTCATTTTGTTAAAACCATCTAAAGGTAGAATAATCTCACCACGAATTTCAAATGTATCGAGAGCGTTGCTTTTTAATTGTAAAGGTATAGATCTAATTGTTTTTATATTAGATGTAACATTATCTCCTTGAAAACCATCTCCTCGTGTTACCGCGCTTTTAAGCGAACCATTTTCATAAGATAAATTAATCGACGCTCCATCGTATTTTAGTTCGCATGTATATTCAACGCTTTCTACCCCAATAATCTTTTGAATTCGCTTTTCCCAATCGAGCAAGTCTTCTTTAGAATATGAATTATCTAAAGAATGCATGCGGTTTTTATGAGCAACAGTTTCGAAGTTTTTAGTAATCGCACCGCCAACGCGCTGAGTAGGTGAGTTTGCGTCAGAAAATTCTGGAAACTCAGCTTCCAACGCCTCTAATTTCTTGAGTTTAATATCAAAGTCATAGTCAGAAATTGTAGCATTATCAAGTACATAGTAGTTGTAATTGTGCTCGCGAAGCTCAGTTCTTAGTGCTTCTATTTGTATTTTAGTTGCAGACATGTAATTTGTTAGGAAATGGAATGCTAAAAATAATAAATTTTTTATATCCTCATTAAGAGAAATCCAGAAATACCAGAACTAGTTCTGATACTTTTAAACACCAATAAATGACATTAACCTTATAAACGAAGTTATAAATTTAAAAAACCGAAACTTAAAGTTTCGGTTTTTTAAATTCTTCTTAATAAGGAACTATCTTAATAATAAGTATATCTTCTTACTTTGGAAATATGTTTGGCTAAACGAATTACTTGATGACTATAACCATATTCGTTGTCATACCAAATATAAATAACACACGTTTTTCCATCAGGTGAAACAATAGTCGCGTTGCTATCAAAAATAGAAGGCTGAGCAACACCAACAATATCAGAAGACACTAACTCATTATTAATTGAATAACGAATTTGCTCAACTAAATCACCCTCCAAAGCATATTTTTTCATCGTTGCATTGATTGCATCTACTGTTGTAGCCGTATCTAATTGTAAATTTAAAATTGCTAAAGAACCGTTTGGTACAGGTACACGAATGGCACTTGATGTTAACTTTCCTTCTAATACGGGTAAGGCTTTTGCCACCGCCTTACCGGCACCAGTTTCTGTAATTACCATATTCAAAGCTGCTGCCCTACCTCTCCGGTATTTCTTATGCATATTATCAACTAGGTTCTGATCATTGGTATAAGCATGAATCGTTTCTAAATGCCCAGATGCAATGCCGAAACTATCTTCGAGAACCTTCAATACTGGAGTAATTGCATTCGTTGTACATGAAGCCGCTGAGAAGATATCAATTTTATCAGGATTGTGTTCATTATGATTTACTCCATGAACAATATTTGGAATACCTTTACCTGGAGCCGTTAATAATACCTTACTTACACCTTTTCCAATAAGGTGACGAGATAAAGCCTCTTTATCTCTAAATGCACCCGTATTATCAACCACCAAAGCATTATCGATACCATAGGTCGTATAATCAATTTCTTCAGGAGCATTTGCAGAAATCATAAAAACGGTCGTACCATCAATGATCAATGCTTTATTATCAAGATCAGCTTTTACAGTACCTGGAAAATCACCATGCACAGAGTCACTCCGCAAAAGCGAGGCCCTTTTTTCTAAAACAGCTTCGTTAATTTCACCTCTCGTTACAATAGCACGCAAACGCATTTGTTTTCCTTTTCCTGTTCTACTCATTAATTCGCGCGCCAAAAGACGACCAATTCTACCAAAACCGTATAAAACAACATCTTTTGGAGCAATGCCATTTGATTTTTTCGCATCTTTTAATTTATCAGATACGAATGCGACCAAGTTATCAGCATCATCATCTAAATGATATTCATAAGCTAATTTACCTATATCAAGTTTTGCAGGTGGCAAGTCTAATTGATTCAAGGCCCTTGCTATTTCAACAGCATCGAAAATAGAAATGGGTTTCTGAACAAAATCACCAGCATATTCGAGTAAATTTAAAATCTCACTTACCTTTCTATCAATTAACGGGTTTCTGAACAATACCAATTCAATGGTATTGTCATACCAAAGATCACTAATAATATTTATGAATTCAACGGTTGCTCTTCTTCTGTCAGCTTGAAAAGCAAGTTCTTTTTCATAGGATTCGTCTCTAGACATTGTACTATAATTTTGGATTTAATTTTTTCGCAAAAGTACATATTTCAAACGTTTGCGTACAACATTTTTCAAAAAAAAATTCCTTCGGAATTTCGAAGGAATTTAATCATGTATTTTTCTGTTTTTAATTTCTCACTATTGCTTGAATATACTCAGCATATCCTTTTTGATTCAACACCTGTAAAATGACTCTCTTTCCTTTATTTTTACGCAGTTCATTTTCGACATCATCTATGCTGTAGACTTTCTTTTCGTTAATTTTTAATAGAATATCTCCTTTTTGCACTTCTTGACGCACTAGTAGTTCATTTAGCATACCGCTAAAAATCAATCCATAGTTTATCTTAAATTCTTTTGCCTTCTTTGCAGGTATTTCTTTTAAGTCACCTAAAGCCTCTTTTGTGAAATCATATTTGTCGATACTTAATTTGCCAAATTGATTCTTCAAATTCACCTTAAATTCTTTTTCTTTTCCCTCTCGCAGAACTGTAATACTAATAGCATCTCCAGGTCGTTTTGTACTTAAAAAACCCTGCAAATCAGAGAAACGATTTACATCTATATAATCGGCTTTTACAATTATATCATTTACTTTCAGACCCGCTTCTGCGGCTCCTCCGTTATCTGTCAATCCAGTAATTAAAACACCTTCAGAAACTCCATTTAACTCAAATTCTTCTTTTGCCTGTTTAGAATTTAAATCTGAATAATTGATTCCAATATATGCCGTTCTCACATCCCCATATTCTATCAGATCATCAATCACTTTCTTTGCTATATTAGAAGGTACTGCGAACGAATATCCAACATACGATCCCGTTTGAGATGATATTAAGGTATTTATCCCCATCAACTCACCTCGTACATTAACCAAAGCACCACCGCTATTCCCTGGGTTTACCGCTGCGTCAGTTTGAATAAAAGAACGTATCATATTCGTACGACTTGGTAATTCAATATTTCTTGCCTTCGCGCTCACAATACCGGCCGTTACTGTTGATGTTAAATTAAACGGATTTCCAACTGCCAACACCCATTCACCTACTTGAATAGCGTCAGAATTACCAAAAGGCACATAGGGTAAGTCTTCGGAGGCATTAATTTTTAATAAAGCAATATCTGAGGCTTCGTGTTTACCTATTACCTCTGCGGTGTACGTCTTTTGATCGTTCAATACAATTTCTAAATCATCTGCGCCTTTTATCACATGATTATTCGTAATAATATACCCATCAGGTGAAATTATAACACCTGAACCTGCTCCTACTACCGACTTTTCTTTCGAACTTCTACTATTATCACCATAGAAAAATTCTTCCAATGGACTCAATCTGGCAGAGGCTCTGTTTTTAACATGTACAACTGCATTGATTGTTTCTTCGGCCGCCCTGGTAAAATCAATGGCCGTTCCGTCTAATGCCGCTTTGGCGGTCGGAATATATTTAGTTTGAAATATCGTAGGGCTTTTTTCTTCGCCTTGTATCGAATCATTATTTGAAGTATCCGTAATTAATAGATATCCTCCAAGGGCTAGGCTGCCTCCTAAAATAGACGCCAACATCAAACTTGCTATTTTTTTCATATGCTTAAATTTTTATTAATTAATGAACTCTTATACTGTCATTAGACAAAATAACATTCAAAAATAACAGATTATTATAAAAATAAAATCACTTTAACGATACTTTAACAGGAACAAAACCTTACAAATTATCCTTACATTTGCGCCATTATGCAGCTTACATTTTACAAATACCAAGGAACTGGAAATGATTTTATTCTAATCGATAATCGCAAAGAAATATTCGACAAAAATAATACCAAACTTGTGGCGCAACTGTGCGACCGAAGATTTGGGATTGGCGCTGACGGCTTTATCCTTCTAGAAAATTCGACAATTGGTGATTTTAAAATGGTGTATTACAATGCGGATGGTAATACAAGCACCATGTGTGGTAATGGCGGACGGTGTTTAGTAGCTTTTGCCAAATTACTTGGCATTATCGTTCAAAGAACTTCTTTTGAAGCCATTGACGGATTGCATCAAGCCACCATTGAAGATGCTATTGTTAGTTTAAAAATGATTGATGTTGAGACCATTGATCAATTTGATGATCATCTATTTTTAGACTCTGGTTCTCCTCATCATGTCACTTTTGTTAAAAATGTAAGTGATGTAAATGTAAAAATAACCGGGCGTAAATTACGTTTTGGCGCTCCATATTTTGAAGAAGGGAGTAACATTAATTTTGTTGAGCAAACTAATAAAAACACTTTTAAGGTTCGTACATACGAAAGAGGAGTCGAAGACGAAACACTAAGTTGTGGTACTGGTGTTACTGCCGTGGCAATTGCTTCGCATAAAGCGAGAAAAACTACAAGTAATATGATTCTACTTGACACTCCTGGAGGACAATTAGAAGTTTCTTTCGAAACTCACAATAATAACTATAAAAATGTGTTTTTAAAGGGAGCAGCAACCTTAGTATTTACTGGTACAATAGATATTTAACAGCATGCAAATTCTTAAAGGAGCACATATCCATCTTAGAGCCTTAGAGCCAGCAGATATCGATTTTTTATTTGATATCGAGAATGATAGTACTTTTTGGGAAGTGAGTAGCACACAAACTCCTTTTTCGAGACATTTGCTAGAGCAATATATAGCAAACGCGCATTTAGATATATATGAGGTGAAGCAACTTCGCTTAATGATTGTTGAGAATGATACCAATGAACCGGTCGGTTTACTGGATCTTTTTGACTTTAATCCGCAACATCAAAGAGCCGGAGTCGGAATTATAGTAATATCATCTGCTCAACAAAAAGGGTATGCATCGGCAGCTTTATCGTTATTGATACCTTATAGTTTTACAACCTTGCAATTACATCAATTATTTGCAAATATTATAAGTGATAACGAACATAGTTTGTCTTTATTCAAAAATCAAGGCTTTAGAGCTATAGGCACTAAAAAAGAATGGATTCACTCAAACGGTCAATTTAAAGATGAAATTCTATTTCAACTTATCAACTCATGAAGATAAAAAAAATACTTTTAGTTGTAGTTTTACTGGTCGCGATTGTAGGCGCGTCAATTGGTTATTCTTATTACAATAAGATATACAAAGGAAATATCGTTGAAAATGGATTCGTATATATTCCGAGTAATGCAACATTCGATGAAACCTTAGTACTACTCAGTCCTTTTTTAAAAGACACCAATAGTTTTAAATGGGTCGCAGAACAAAAGAATTACAACAATAAAATAAAAGGAGGCAAATACCAACTAACTAAAGGCATGAGCAATAATTTGCTAGTCAACCAATTGCGAAGTGGTAATCAAGTACCTGTAAAAGTTTCGTTTAATAATCAAGATACCTTGGAGAAATTATCTGCTAGGATAGCAGAACAATTAGAGGTTGATGCCGAGAGTATTTTGCAAGCCATTACAGATCCCAACTTTCTTAAAGAGCATAATCTTACGAAAGGCAATGTCTTAGGGATTTTTGTGCCAAACTCCTATGAGTTTTTTTGGAATACTTCTGCCGAAAAATTTAGGGATCGCTTTCTTAAAGAATTTGATATCTTTTGGAATGAAAATAGAACAGCAAAGGCAAAGAAGTTAAATTTAACAAAACACGAAGTCATTACCTTAGCATCTATTGTACAAAAAGAAACTGCTCAGGCTAGTGAGCGCCCGCTTGTTGCTGGTTTATATTTAAACAGAATTAGAGATGGTTGGCCTCTGGGAGCTGATCCAACGATTATCTATGCCCTCAAACAAAAGTATGGTCAGGACGAAGTATATAGACGGGTTTTAACAAAAGATTTAAAAATAGATTCTCCGTATAACACTTATCTACATAGAGGCTTACCTCCGACTTTAATCTCAATGCCGGATATTTCATCAATTGATGCAGTATTAAATGACAAAAGACATGATTATTATTATATGTGTGCAAGTGTTACAAAATTAGGGTATCATGAATTCGCTAAAACATTAGAACAACATAATGTAAATGCCAATAAATATCATAGATGGATTAGTAAACAAGGTATAAAAAGGTAGCTATGTGCATTAACAAATGGTGGTTTGTATTGATACTTATTTCATTGTCATTACCTGATACTACTACTGCACAAAATGATATCAACTTTTGGCAAAAGTCAGATACACTCAATAAAAAGCGCCGAAATGCAGTCTATATTACTGAAGCTTCTGTTGCAACCGTTACGTTACTCGGCTTGAATCAACTTTGGTATGCCGACTTTCCAAGAACCTCTTTTCAAACTGTTAATGATAACCAAGAATGGTTGCAATTAGATAAAATAGGCCATATCCTCTCTTCTTACCATATTGGAAAAATCGGTATGGAAGCTTTAAATTGGGCAGGAGAAACCAAAAAAAATCAGCTGCTTTATGGAGCAACTTTGGGTTTTGCATTTTTAACAGGTGTCGAAATTCTCGATGGTTATTCGGAAGAATGGGGTTTCTCTCCAGGTGATTTTGTAGCCAATGCTGCGGGCACTGGCCTGTTGATAGGTCAAGAATTACTATGGGATGAACAGCGTATCAATTTAAAGTACTCCTTTCATACCACCAAATATGCCTCCATGCGTCCAGAACTTCTTGGAGAAAATTTTTTAGAACAGACCATTAAAGATTATAACGGTCAAACTTACTGGCTCTCCGCGAACTTATGGTCATTTAACAAAAAGAGTAAGATTCCTAAGTGGTTTAACATAGCTTTTGGATATGGGGGTGAAGGCATGTTATCTGGAAATAAAGGCACATTTACAAGTATTGATAACTTTCAAGATAGACGATATCGTCAATTTTACTTAAGCCTTGATGTTGATTTAAGCAAGATAAAAACACGTTCTAAATTGCTAAAAACAGTGTTTTCAGCCATAAATTTTATCAAAATTCCTGCCCCTACAGTTGAATTCAACACCAATAACAAATTCAAATTTCATTGGATATATTTCTAATTCTTTGATAATCAAATAGTTAATAAAATGTTATTTTTTTTGTAAATTTGCATTAATATTATACATTTGCACGCTGAAATTAAATGAGTGACTGACGCACTTATTAAATTACACAAAATGAAAAAGAAACTATTTAAAGTGCTTTGTATTATTTCTGTCATGTACTTTATTACAACTGGATTTTCTAGTTGGAAAAAAGTGACAGTGGTGTACAATGTACCAAACAAAAACGCAATTACAACGGTCAACCCCATCGCTGTAATTGAGACTGACACAGACATTTTAAGACCTTTCATTGGTAACTCTTTTATTGGTTTTAAAGAAGCTGTTGGATTTAAAGAATCGCAAGGCAAGTACAATCGGATAAACACCTTTGGTTATTTAGGAAAATATCAGTTTGGAAAATCTACCTTAGAACGATTTAAAATTTACGATACTGCATCGTTTTTAAAAGACGCCGAATTACAAGAAAATGCTTTTGCAGCTCTATGTGCTGTCAATAAGTGGATTCTTATAAGGGACATAAAACGCAGTGTTGGTAAAAGGATTAACGGAATTCGAATTACTGAATCTGGCATATTAGCAGCGGCTCATTTGGCTGGTGCCGGAAGCGTAAAAAAATACTTACGCAGTAACGGTGAATTTGAATTTAGTGATGCCTATGGCACCACAATAGAGAATTATATGCGAAAGTTTGCAGGTTATGATACTTCAATAGTAGAAGCAAACAAAAGACCTAGATTATAAATGTATCAATCAACTGATTACAAAAATCCTCAACACAAGTTGGGGATTTTTTATTGTTTATGAACGATAAAAATAGCTGGTTTTTTATGCAAATCAGGTTTTGCATGTTTCCAATCCTTCACAGAAAGCGTACGTATATATTCAGTAGATAATGTAATGTCCGCAGCAATACAAAGTTGCGTATTTGGTGTTAGAGCCTGCAACAAATCAGACAACATCTTTTCATTTCTATAAGGAGTTTCTATAAAAATTTGTGACTGATCCTTTTCTAATGATAATTTTTCTAATTGTTTTATTTTTCGTTTTCTTTCTACTTTATCGATCGGTAAATATCCATTAAATGCAAAATTTTGGCCATTCATTCCAGAGCTCATCAAAGCCATAATAATAGATGAAGGTCCCACTAATGGCACTACACGAATATTCTTACTGTGCGCCAACTGAACAACAAGTGCCCCGGGATCTGCTACTGCCGGCACGCCAGCTTCAGACAACAACCCTACGTTTTCCCCTTTTTCACAAGCATCGACATAATGCTGAACTTCTATCACATTAGTAAATTTATCTAATTTATAAATGTGAAGGTCAGATTGTGATTTTCTAGGCGTTATCTTTTTAATAAATCGCCTCGCTGATTTTTCGTTTTCTACGATATAATGTGTCGTTTTTTCGATCACTTTTTTTACAGACAGAGGCAATACTTCTAAAGGTTCATTATCGCCAAGAGTGGTTGGAATTAAATAGAGTTTACCGGTTGATGACATAGTATTATTTGGTACTAATTAAAAAGCTAATTTAAACTAAACTAGTTCAATACTAATTTTTTAGTCGCTTTTTCTCCATTTGCACCTAAAATCTGAACAAAATACAATCCTTTATTCAATTGTTCCGTTGAGATTTCAATAGTATTACTAGAGAAATCTTTAACTTTTTTGACCGCTCTTCCCTGTACATCATATAATGTAATGGTTTCTGGAGTCGTTCTATTTGTAAACACTAAATTCAACACCGTTTTCGCCGGATTAGGAAACATTTTAAAATTCGAAAATAGCGTATTATCTGTACTTAACGTAGCATCTTTTATTTTATAAATAGTGCTTGAATTTATACCTGCAATATAGAGCTCTCCATTTACATCTTCCCCAAAGGCCACCCAACCATTCCCATTAAATGGGGGAGTTAATGATAGGTTCCAAGTTGAGCCATTCTCTGTTAATGTCCCAATTTCATTACTACAATAATCAGCGAAGAAATAAAGCCCTTGAAATCCAGGGTACTGTGCTCCTCTATAACGATAACCACCAGTGATCGAACAAAATGAAGTGCTGCTATGAGCTAAAGTAGCGATCGGAAAAGTCATGGTATTCATATTGGCGCATCCACCTGTGTTGAATGGGTTATTGCCTTCATAACATCTCCACCCATAATTTAATCCTGCCATTGTTGAAGGCATCATATTTATTTCTTCAAAACCACCTTGACCAACATCCGCTATCCATATATCATTCGTTTGCCTATCAAAGGAAAACTTCCAAGGGTTTCGCACCCCATAAGCCCATATCTCATCAAGTGCAGCTGGGTCCGAAATAAAAGGATTATTTGAAGGAATAGCATAGTTGTTACCTCCACTGGCATTATCAACATCAATTCGCAGTATTTTACCCAACAACGAACTTAGATCCTGACCTTTATCGGTAGGGTCACCACTTCCACCACCATCACCCGAACTAATATAAAGCATCCCATCACTTCCAAATGCCATATCACCACCGTTATGATTCCCTGCTGGTTGGTTAATCGTGAGTATAATTTGTTCAGAGTTTGTATTTGCTAGATTAGCATTTGAACCACTCACTGTAAATCTCGAAACGACTGTATTTCCAGAAGTATTGGTGTAATTCACATAGAAAAATCCATTGGTTGCGAAATTCGGATGAAAAGCTAATCCCAAAAATCCACGTTCATCTCCAATTGTTCCACTACCTCCAACTTGACTCTCTATATCTAAAAACGGAGTTGTAATTAAAGAACCATCAGTATTCACAATACGAATAAAGCCTTCTTGTTCTACTACGAATAAGCGAGCATCCCCAGCATGTTTGATATTCACAGGTTTATCCAACCCTGTAGCAAAAGATTCTAAGGAAATTGTAGGTTGTGCATCTAGCTCACCTAAGAAAATCAAAAAAAGTACTATAAAATGATATTTTTTCATGCCTATATATATTTAGGCTAGTAGGATGCATCTAATTTACAAAAAAAAATAAAACCAAGAATAAGGGATTTATTGCATCACATTCTGAGCGACAACCGTGCAAGCCTTGTTGAGCATTTGAAAAACTTGTTCAAAACCGTTCAAGCCTCCGGTATATGGATCCGGTACATCAACGTTTTCATTCGGGAACAACTCATTCAGAATCATCTTCACCTTATCTTTATCTCGCTGATTTCGGGCCAATTCTAATACATTACGTCGATTTGAATTATCCATGACATAAATAACATCAAAATCATCAAAATCTTGTACAGTAAATTGACGGCAACGTTGATAGGTAATATCAATAGCATATTTTTTCGCTACATCTATTGACCTTTGATCTGGTAAACCTCCAACATGATAGTTTCCAGTTCCGGCTGAGTCAACAAAAATTTTTGAAGTATCGACTTTAGATTTTAGGATGCCTTCTGCCAATGGCGATCGGCAAATATTACCCAAGCAAACCATTAAGATACGGGTCATCACTTTAAATTAAAAGGATAGTTTTTTAGTAATATCATCTACATATTTTCTAAACTGCTTGTCTGTTTCAGTTAAATTATCAACTGTTTTACAAGCATGCAATACTGTAGCATGATCACGACTTCCTATTTGAGAACCTATACTAGCCAAGGAAGCTTTTGTCATTTTCTTAGCGAAATACATAGCTAACTGTCTTGCTTGTACAATATGACGTTTTCTTGTCTTCGATTGTAAAGTGGTTACATCCATTTCGAAATATTTCGATACAACTTTTTGGATATAATCAATAGAGACTTCTCGCTTGGTATTTTTTACAAACTTATCTACTATTTGTTTTGTTAGTGAAAGCGTAAATTCTTTTCTATTAAATGATGCTTGCGCAATCATTGAAATTAAAACACCTTCTAACTCTCTGACGTTTGTTTTAATATTTTTGGCAATGTATTCAACGATTTCTTCTGGCATTTCTACACCATCTCTAAAGAGTTTACGCTGCAAGATTGAAATACGTGTCTCATAATCTGGAGATTGTAATTCTGCCGAAAGCCCCCATTTAAAACGAGATAATAAACGTTGTTCTATATCCTGCATATCTACAGGCGCCTTATCTGAGGTTAAGATGACCTGCTTGCCATTTTGATGTAAGTGATTGAAAATATGGAAAAAAACGTCTTGGGTACCTGATTTCCCAGATAAAAACTGCACATCATCAATAATAAGCACATCAATCATCTGATAGAAATGAATAAAATCATTTCTAGTATTACTTTTCACAGAATCTATATATTGCTGTGTAAATTTCTCCGCTGAGATATATAACACAGTCTTCTCAGGATATTTATCTTTAATATCAACACCAATCGCATGAGACAAATGTGTTTTTCCTAAGCCTACTCCTCCATAAATTAAGAGAGGATTAAAAGAAGTTCCTCCAGGTTTATTAGCAACAGCCATACCAGCCGATCTAGCTAATCTATTCGCATCTCCTTCAACAAAACTTTCGAAATTATAATTAGGGTTTAATTGAGATTCGATTTTTACCTTTTGAATACCAGGAATGATAAACGGATTTCTCAATTCTCTTTTATCTAATTCCAAAGGAACGGTAACTCCTTGAGAATTGAATGGTTTTCGATTCGAACTTGGTATTTTAACCGTATGCGGATTTTTACTGCTATATGCGTTTTCCATTCGCACATCATAGATAAGTTTTGCGTCTTCTCCCAACTCGCGTACCAAAGCGACACGTAATAATTTGATGTAATGCTCTTCTAACCATTCATAAAAGAATTTACTAGGCACTTGTATTGTCAAAGCCTCACCAGTAACTTTTATGGGTTTTATAGGCTCAAACCATGTTTTATATGCTTGAGGTTTTATATTGTCTTTGATAAAAGACAGGCAATTATTCCAAACTGTAGTTGCAGTTTTAGTCATTATTGGGGTCTAGTTTATGTTCGGTTAACGTATTTTCTTTAGAAATTAGGGGAAAAACTAACTCCTTCTTTGGTGTTACAAAAATGTGAATAATATTCATTATAAAAAAATAAATTTTCTATTGATTATTAATTATTTTTTCCGTAAACTCTGACCCCTCACAAATAAATCAATGAAAACACATTCTATTCAATTTCGTGTTAGGTATGGAGAAACAGACCAAATGGGCTACGTATACTATGGTAACTATGCCCAATATTTCGAAATGGGAAGAGTTGAATGGTTGCGTAACTTAGGCACATCTTATAAACGCATGGAAGAGTCTGGTATTATGTTGCCTGTGCTAAATTTAAACATAAATTATCTAAAACCTGGTAAATACGATGATTTATTGACATTAAATACCACGCTTATAAAAAAACCTTCTGTGCGAATTGAATTTAATTTTGAGCTATTCAACGAACAAAAAGAATTATTAACTGAAGGATACACCAGCCTCGTCTTTATCGATATGAAAAAAAATAAACCCACTAGGGTTCCTCAATATATTTCAGAGAAAGTTGAGCCGCTCTTTGATTAAACTCTTTCAATTTTCAAACACCTTAACGCTATGAAGGTTTTCTCTATGGCTGCTGCTTCATTTTTTCTTGCCAGAATTTCAATTTCACAATTCATTTCCATTTTTTGATATTGAATTGATAGATTCCGCTCCTTAATAACACGCATCACCTTATTCATATCTTGATAATCAAATATCAATTTAAATCGTACATCTATTGTTTTTTCAACAATCTTTGCCGCATCTAGAGCAAGTTCCGCAGCCGTTCTATAGGCAGTTATCAATCCTCCCACTCCGAGTTTAGTTCCACCAAAATAACGCACTACGACAATTAAAATATTGGTTAGGTCTTTCGATAATAGTTGTCCATAAATAGGTTGTCCAGCTGAATTATTTGGCTCGCCATCATCATTCACTCTATAAGCTGCACTACTTTCCTCCTTACCTAATTGCCATGCATAACACCAGTGCCGAGCTTTACAATGTGTTTCTTTTAGTTGTTGGATTATTTCTTTTACTTCTTCTTCTCGCTGAAGCGGAAAAGCATATCCTAAAAATTTACTACCCCTATCTTTAAATAGACCCTCGCCAGAAGGTACTTCAATCGTTCGATATGTGTCTTTTTCAAACTCGTTAAGCATTGTTATTGTACATAATTTCCAAGAGATCAGATCCAATACGCTGACTACTACTTTTTTCACCCTTTATTATGGGCGCCTCTAATCCGTCTTCAAAATAAACTTCTCCCTTGAACACTCTTGCTTCATCCCACATTTCACTATCAATAAATGTTTGTAATGTTTGTTTACCGCCTTCAATAAATAATGATTGAATATTATACCTTTTTAAAACAGTCAACACTTGCTGTAATAGGTTCTTAGAAAAATCAATTCGCTCAAAAGTTATGTTTTCAGTCGACAACTCATCCAATTCGGTAAGTATTAATGTTTTTACAGTACCATTATATATATGATGTGACTTCGGGATACGTAATTCTCTGTCTAGTACAATTCGGATAGGGCTTTTCCCCATCCAATCGCGCACATTTAACTTCGGGTTATCATTTAACGCCGTATTTGTACCTATTAATAGTGCATCTTCTTCAGATCTCCACTTATGCACTAATTGCCTCGAATATCTATTGGTAATCCAATTTGGCTCTAGTGAACTGTGATCATTTCTAACTTTGTCAATAAAACCATCTTGAGTCTCAGCCCATTTCAAGATTATATACGGACGGTTTTTAGTGTGAAATGTGAAGAAACGCTTATTTACGGCAATACATTTCTTCTCCAAAACACCAACAATCACTTCACATCCATTTGATTTTAGTTTTTCAATACCAGCACCTGCAACTTTAGCAAAGGGATCGATACAACCTACGACTACCCTTTTAATCTGATGTTTTATAATCAAATCACTACAAGGAGGTGTTTTCCCAAAGTGATTACAAGGTTCTAAACTAACATATAAAGTAGCCTTTTTTAGAAGCTTTTTATTAGATACTGCGTTTATCGCATTCACCTCGGCATGACTGCCGCCATAAGGACTGGTATATCCTTCCCCTAAAATCGTATTCTGATAAACAATAACGCATCCAACTGAAGGATTCGGTCTCGCAGCATTCAAGCCTTTTTTAGCTAATTCTATACAACGTTTTATATATTTTTCGTGTATCTTCACATCACAAAAGTACAGTTTAAAGTTTAGTTATTAATCACATGACAATCAGAAAAATCCAGCCCGAAGACAATAAAAAAATAGAGCAAATTATTAAAGCAGCACTTATTGAGTTTGAATTACCAACTACTGGAACTGCTTTTGAAGATCCCGAAACACTATCGATGTATGATGCCTACCAAAAAGATCGTGAAGTATATTATGTATTAGAAGTTGAAGGAGAAGTATTGGGCGGTGGTGGCATCAAACAATTGAAGGGTTCTGATGAAACTATTTGCGAACTTCAAAAAATGTATTTTGACCCAAAAGCTAGAGGCAACGGGTATGGCCAATTATTTTTTCACAAATGTATGGAAGCTGCTAAGGATTTTAATTATGAGCAGTGTTATCTAGAATCTGCAAGTTCGTTGAAAGCTGCAATTCATATTTATGAGAAAAACGGATTTAAACATTTAACAAGTCATATTGGCGACACTGGACATTTTTCATGTAGCGTATGGATGCTTAAAGAATTAAACCAATGACCCTTCTTGAGTTTAAGACTAAACTACATTCTGAACTAGAACAGATATATCCAAAAAATGAAATTGACACGTTCTATAAATTATTAATAGCGCATCAGCTCAACTATTCATCTGTCGATAGCGCATTGAATCTACAGAAGGTCATTTCATCAGAAAAGTTAGACTTTTTATTTGATGCAGTTGATGAATTAGCGAACGAAAAACCTATTCAATATATAATCGGAGAAACTGAATTCTATGGTTTATCATTTAAAGTAAATGAAGACACATTAATTCCTAGACCCGAAACCGAAGAATTGGTTCATTGGATCCTTAAAGAAATAGAGACTTCGAATAAAAAATCGAATTTACGTATTCTAGATATTGGTACAGGTAGTGGTTGTATTGCTATTACTTTAGCTAAACATATTCCAAACGTAGATGTTTATGCGATAGATGTTTCTAAAAACGCACTAGAAATGGCAACAATAAATGCCCAATCAAATGATGTAGCTATTGACTTTATACACGCCAATATTTTAAAAACATCAAACCTATCAGAATTGATTTCTAATACTTTTCATTTTGATATTATTGTTAGCAATCCACCATATGTACGAAATTTAGAAAAAGAAGAAATGCAAGCTAATGTTTTACAATATGAACCGCATCAAGCATTATTTGTTAAGGATACGAATCCTTTACTTTTCTATGATAAAATTGCTGAATTATCAGTATCGAGTCTTTCTGAAAATGGATTCTTATTTTTCGAAATTAATCAATACTTGCACAAAGAAACGGTTCAATTATTAAAAGAAAAAAAATACACCTCAATTGACCTTAAAAAAGATTTATTCGATAATTTTCGAATGATAAAAGCCTCATTATAACTTCAAATAAAATATACCACTCCAACTAATTTAATAATTTAATTTCCTATATTTGTATGATAAACAATACATTACAACAATGAGTAAAGGCACAGTAAAATTTTTTAACGATTCAAAAGGATTCGGATTTATTATTGATGATGAATCTAAACAAGAGTATTTCGTACACGTAACAGGTGTATTAGATGAAATCAGAGAAGGAGATGCAGTAGAATTTGAATTGGCAGAAGGAAAAAAAGGATTGAACGCAGTGAACGTAAAAGTGTTATAAACACCTTCATTCTTTAACTTTTAACAAGCTTGCACAAATTGTGCAAGCTTTTTTTATTTAACTTTACCAGCAACCTTTCGTAAATCCCCCAAATCATGAAAAAACTTGTCTTAATTTTATGTAATTTATTACTCTTCTCAAATTTGGCTCATTCTCAGACGGGCACTGTTTATGATAAGGTATCAATGACTAGTAAAATTTTAAAAGGAGAACGAAATTTTGCCGTCTATTTACCACCAGATTATGAGACATCTAAGCGCAGTTATCCTGTACTCTATTTATTACATGGTGCAGGAGACGACCAAACAGGCTGGGTGCAATTTGGTGAAGTATTGCGTATTACCGATACGGCCATAAAAAAAGGAAAAGCCACATCCATGATCATAATTATGCCAGATGCAAATACTGGTAAACGTGGGTATTTTAATGATCTAAAAGGAAATTGGAACTATGAAGATTTCTTTTTTGAAGAGTTGATGCCATATGTAGAAAAAAAATATCGTATCAAAAGTGAAAAACGCTATCGTGCTGTCGCCGGATTGTCTATGGGCGGTGGTGGTTCTTTTATGTATGCATTGCATCGTCCTGAATTATTTTCATCGGCATGTCCACTGAGTGCGTATGTAGGTCCGTTAACCATTGAGCAACTTAAAGCACGCATCCCTAAATATCAAAAATTTACAGAAAAGCAACTAGTTTCCTATTTTAAAAAGCACAATGCAATTGAACTAATTAAGAGCTCGAGTGTCGAAAAATTAAAATCTGTGAGGTGGTATATTGATTGCGGTGATGATGATTTTTTATACGAAGGAAATAGCTTGGCTCATATTGCGTTAACCAAGAAGCAAATTCCTCATGAATACCGAGTTAGAGATGGAGCTCACAACTGGACATACTGGCGCGCTTCATTACCAAAAGTTTTACATTTTGTATCGCAGGCATTTCATCAATATTAATATTTTACAATTTTACGGATATTACTATTTTTAAAATATAAAAAGTAAATTCCAGTAGGTAGGTGCCCAATATTCAATTTCATTTCGGAGATATTACGATCATTTAATTGCTGAAAGACAATTTGTCCAGTAACGGACATTAACTTTATTTGCACTTGATCTCCAAAGGGCTCTTTAAAATTTAAATTCAATATATCTTTTACAGGATTGGGATAAATTTTGAGGTTTTTAATTGCAACCTCTTCGTTATTTGACAAGGTTTGATTCGACTTCCCAAAAACTTGTGTCCAATAATGTGTATACCTTGACCCATTGAAAGAAGCATGTCCAATTCCCATTTCATCCGAATTTCTATTCAACATATTATTTAAATGTCCTTCACTATTTAACCATTGATTAAATGTGTTTATCACTGAAGAATTTCCTGCAGCAATATTCTCTCCTCTAGGAGATCCATTATAACCAGTTGCCTGAATTCGTTGGGAAAAATTTGATCCGTTTAACCCAGTATGACTGAAGTAATTATTGCGTGCCATATCGTCGGAATGATCGTAAGCAGCTTTGTTCAATTCTGTATTCAATCTTAACAATGGTATTCCGCGAGCCGCCCTAATTTCATTAACAAGTTCGAGCATTTCTTGCGCTTCCTCCTCAGCAGTTTGAGCTAAAATACATTGATAAATAAAAAGAAAAATAATAAAAAGGAGCAACCTACTTAAAGTAAAAATTCTCATACTTGTGATATTTTTAGTGAAACCGTAGGGTAGATTAAATAACGTTTTTGCCATTAGACTTATTGCCTATTTCGAATAAAGTTTACAACTAAAAAATAATTTACTTTACCTCTTTTTGTCTTAATTCTTTAGAATCAACGAATTGTACAAAACTTAAATAATAAACACTTTAAAAATAGTATTTTTGCTGTATGCGAATAGATATTATTACCGTTTCTCCGGAACTCATAAAAAGTCCGTTTGAACATTCTATTATAAAAAGAGGTATCAAAAAAGGCCTTGTAGAAGTTCATTTTCATAACTTAAGAGATTATGCTGTTAATAAATATGGTAAAATAGACGATACTCAGTTTGGTGGTGGTGCTGGCATGGTTCTTATGATTGAACCGATAGATAAATGTATTGGTAAATTAGTTGCGGAGCGCAACTATGATGAAATTATATACATGACACCAGATGCTCAGGTATTAAATCAAAAAACAGCGAATGGTCTTTCCCTTGCTAAAAATATCATCATACTCTGTGGACATTATAAAGGAGTAGATCAACGCGTTCGCGACTTATTTATTACGAAAGAAATTTCTATCGGTGACTATGTACTGAGTGGTGGTGAGCTAGGAGCCGCTGTATTGTGCGACAGCATCATTCGTTTAATACCGGGTGTCATTGGTGACGAAACATCAGCATTGACAGATTCGTTTCAAGACGATATACTTGCACCTCCTGTATATACAAGGCCGGCAGATTATAATAACACCAAAGTACCTGATATTTTACTGTCTGGTAATTTCCCAAAAATTGAAGCCTGGAGGTCAGAACAAGCACTAGAGCGCACAAAACAGATACGTCCCGATATCCTAAAAAAACAATAGAAAATATTTTTTTTCATTTAGTCGTGATATAGTTAAAAAAAGTTTTATTTTTGCAAACTCAAAATTAACCTCTGACGAGAATCGTGAATGTTAGTTTGTTAAACAATTAAAAAATAAAACAATGGAATCTTTAGTAAAATTTGTACAAGACGAATTTGTTACCAAAAACGACCTTCCTGAATTTTCAGCAGGAGATACAATTACTGTATACTACGAAATTAAAGAAGGAAACAAAACACGTATTCAGTTTTTCAAAGGAGTCGTAATACAACGTAGAGGCTCAGGATCATCTGAAACATTTACAATTAAAAAAATGTCAGGTACTGTTGGGGTTGAACGTATTTTCCCTATCAACTTGCCGGCCATTCAAAAAATTGAAGTTGAAAAGAGAGGTAAAGTAAGAAGAGCTAGAATCTATTACTTTAGAAATCTTACAGGTAAGAAAGCTAGAATTAAAGAAGCAAGAAGATAATTTGACTTCATATAAAAAGAATTTAAAAGCCGATTTGAAATTTCAAATCGGCTTTTATTATTAACAAATGTTGAAAAGCCATTTTCATATCTTATTAATAACTAACGCTTTAATTTTCTTGCCGTTTTAACTAAGCTGCTTACATTTACAACGTAATTTTTAAGGAATTTCGGTGAATATGATAAAGATTAATGTAAATTAAAATTTAGCATAGACGCAGTATAAGAATTAGAAGTTACAAAAGAAGAACGTTCTTTTTGTTTTCTATATCTCGTTAAAATAACACTAAGTATTTAGCATGAATAATTGGCGATATTGAGATATGAAAAACATTAAAATATTTTGAAAATTAAAATTAGAGGTGAAAACTGATAATATTAATGGAGAAATATTTTAAGAAATACGTTAACTGAGTATGCTGTTTCCATAAATAGCAAGCGTTATTATTCGTAATAACAACTTGAGTTAAATGTTTCAGCTAAAAGCCATATTAGTTTTACTAGTATGGCTTTAGTTTTTTTTATAATTACAATTATAACTTATCAACAATTGTTAATAACAGATGTTTATAAGGAGTTAATAATTAAACTATTGATTTTCAATTAGAAAAACGAATCAAACTGTATATTTGAAGTGTAAAATCTAGGTTTGAATTAAAATTATCCCTTTTTTTTTATTTGCTATGAACTAGCACACTATGAGCTTATTTAGGTTTTACAACTAACGAGAAATCGTTTTTCAATAGCGTTTTTAATAAAATTTCATAATCGAGTGTTTAGCGCACAATTAAAGATAAAATTTATTATTAAAAACGTTTTTTAAGCACCTTATTTTCCCGATAAGGTGCTTTTTCATGTAAAAAATCTCGATTAACGCATACTTAAATAATGTACATATAAATACTATATTTGCATCACTAAAATTTTAAAATACAATTGAGCATAT
Source organism: uncultured Flavobacteriaceae bacterium (assembly GCA_947494325.1). Lineage (GTDB taxonomy): Bacteria > Bacteroidota > Bacteroidia > Flavobacteriales > Flavobacteriaceae > Aureibaculum. The sequence continues at coordinate 163,689 of CANLUS010000007.1, read as the reverse complement.
GTCGCAGACTCCAAAAATTATATATACAAAAACAGATGAAGCTCCCGCTTTAGCAACCCAATCATTTTTACCCATTGTAAAGGCATTTACCAAATCCTCAGGAATTCAAATCGAAACAAAAGACATTTCTCTTGCTGCAAGAATTCTAGCGAATTTTTCAGATTTTTTAGAAGAAAATCAGCGTGTTACCGATGATCTCTCTGCATTGGGAGCCTTGGCTAAAAAACCAGAAGCAAATATTATCAAATTACCTAACATTAGCGCTTCTATACCTCAATTGAAAGCAGCCATTAAAGAATTACAAGATCAAGGTTATGCTCTACCTGATTATCCCGATGAACCGGAAAATGATAAGGAGAAAACTATCAAGGCTAACTACGACAAAATAAAAGGTAGCGCTGTTAACCCAGTATTGAGAGAAGGAAATTCTGATAGACGAGCTCCTAAAGCAATAAAAAATTATGCGCGTAAAAATCCCCATTCAATGGGAGTTTGGAAAGCTGATTCAAAATCACATGTCGCTACCATGACAGCCGGCGATTTTGCTCACAATGAAAAATCTATAACATTACCATCAGCAACGACAGTAAAGATTGTTCACACAACTAATGATGGTACCAGCAGCGTATTAAAAGACAACTTAATGTTGCTAGATGGGGAAATTATTGATACCACAGTCATGAGCAAAAAAGCATTACTTGATTTTTTAGAAACTCAAGTTATAGATGCGAAAGAAAAGAACATTCTATTCTCTTTACACATGAAAGCCACCATGATGAAAGTGAGTGATCCAATAATTTTTGGTCACGCAGTTCGCACCTTCTTTAAAGAGGTTTTTGCAAAGCACGCAGATACTTTTCAAGAAATTGGTGTTGATGTGAATAACGGGTTTGGCAACTTACTGAGTAACTTAAACGAATTATCGGATACTAAACGTACCGAAATTCAAGCGGACATAGCTATTGCTTTAAAAAACGGACCAGATTTAGCCATGGTTAATTCTGATAAAGGTATTACAAATCTGCATGTACCTAGTGATGTTATTATTGATGCATCAATGCCTGCGATGATTCGAAACTCAGGACAAATGTGGAATGCAGAAGGAGTCTCTCAAGACACTAAAGCGGTTATTCCAGATAGTAGTTATGCTGGAATTTACACTGCAACCATCGATTTTTGTAAAGAGCACGGTGCCTTTGACCCAACGACTATGGGAACCGTACCAAATGTTGGTTTGATGGCTCAAAAAGCTGAAGAATACGGCTCTCATGATAAAACATTCGAAATAAATTCAAATGGAAAAGTTGAAGTAATTGATGCTACAGGTAAGGTATTACTGCACCATCAAGTTGAAGAAGGTGATATTTGGAGAATGTGTCAAGTAAAAGATGCACCAATTCAAGATTGGGTTAAACTGGCTGTTAATAGATCTAGAGCCTCTCAAACTCCTGCAGTTTTCTGGTTAGATGAAAACCGAGCTCATGATGCTGAGTTGATAAAAAAAGTAGTTGTTTATTTGAAAGATCACGACACTACCGATTTAGATATTCGGATTTTATCACCAATCGAAGCAACAAAATTTACATTATTAAGAATAAAAGATGGGAAGGATACAATTTCTGTTTCCGGAAATGTTTTACGTGACTATCTTACTGATTTGTTTCCAATTTTAGAAGTAGGAACAAGCGCGAAAATGCTTTCTATTGTTCCGTTAATGAATGGTGGTGGTCTGTTTGAAACCGGTGCAGGTGGGTCAGCTCCGAAGCATGTTCAACAATTTTTATCAGAAGGACACTTACGATGGGATTCTTTAGGTGAGTTTTTGGCATTGGCCGTTTCATTAGAACACTTAGGCACTACGAATAAGAATCAAAATGCAATTGTTTTATCTGAAGCCTTAGATACAGCCACTGATCTATTTCTTGATAACAGAAAATCGCCTTCTCGCAAAGTAAATGAATTAGATAATAGAGGAAGTCATTTTTATCTAACACTATATTGGGCGCAGACTTTAGCTAAGCAAGAAAAAAGTGTGGAATTGAAAGAACAATTTTCCTCAATTGCTGATGCATTAGCCAAGAACGAAGAAAAAATAATTTCAGAACTTAACGATGCCCAAGGCAGACCAGTAGATATTGGTGGTTATTTTGAACCCAACGAGGAGCTAACTAGTCAGGCTATGAGGCCTAGTGAAACCTTTAATAGCATCTTAAATATGATTTAAAATGCCATTTTAATTGATAAAAAAAGCAGGTTAACATCTCGTTACCTGCTTTTTTATTAACTAACTAATTCAACAACTCTCTTATAAAAAACTTTCTAAATGTAACTTTTCCTAAATCATGTTACACTAGTATGACACGCAAGTACTCAAAAAGTCACATTTAATAATTAATTTTCTGAAAAAAATATTTTTTAACAATTCCTAAGCACTTCTTTAGGCCCTTTTTTATAGCTTTGACAAAAGAGCGTGACGAAGCGCTATCATTCAACATACCATAGGTAAATTACCCCTTATGAATAGTATAAAAAAGATTCTTTTTTTAGCTGCCTTTTTATTAAACTTCTCTCTTTTTTCTCAAGAAAAATTTACGCTAAGCGGAACAATTACTGAACAAAAAAGTAATGAGACCCTCATTGGTGTGACCATTGTTTTTCCCGAATTGAAAACCGGTACTACTACCAATGAATACGGTTTCTACTCGATCACCTTACCTGAAGGCACGTACAAAGTTTTAATTAGTTATGTTGGTTTTAATGAGATTACCGAAACTATAGCACTTACTCAAAACGTCTCTAAAAATTTTAAGCTCGTAGAGTCTTCAGAAACATTAAACGAAGTGATCATTAAAAAGAATGTTGAGAAACTAAATATTAGAGCCCCTCAAATGAGTGTAAACACACTTACTTCTGCTACTATAAAACAGATTCCAGTTGTTTTGGGCGAAGCTGACATCATTAAATCAATAACCTTGTTACCTGGAGTTACAAATGCGGGTGAAGGCTCTTCTGGTTTTAATGTTCGTGGTGGAGCCGCTGACCAAAACCTCATCCTTTTAGATGAGGCAACAATTTATAACTCCTCACATTTATTTGGCTTCTTCTCAGTATTTAATCCTGATGCAATTAAAGATATAAAACTTTATAAGGGTGGTATTCCGGCTCGTTATGGAGGAAGAGTTTCTTCGGTTTTAGACATCTACCAAAAAGAAGGTAATAATAAGGAGTTTCATGCCAACGGCGGAGTTGGCATTGTATCGAGTAGGTTGTTACTCGAAGGGCCATTAAAAAAAGAAAAAGGATCCTTTCTATTAGGCGGACGTAGTTCTTACGCCCACTTATTTTTACCTCTATTTGACAATAATAATGTGGCGTATTTTTATGATTTAAACACCAAATTAAGTTATAGATTAAATGATCGAAATAACATTTATTTGTCTGGATATTTTGGTAGGGATGTTTTTCGAATTGCAGATAGTTTCGATAATACCTACGGAAACACTTTGGTGAATTTTCGATGGAATCACTTATTTTCAGACAAACTCTTTTCGAATCTATCTCTGATTTACTCTGATTATTATTACGGTTTAAAACTTAATTTTGTTGAGTTTGATTGGAATTCAGGTATTCAAAATTTTAATGTAAAATATGATTTGAAACATTATATCAGTGATACCTTTAAACTGCAATACGGACTCAATAGCATTTATCATAAGTTCAATCCTGGTGAAATTAAACCTTCTACTCCTACTTCTGGAATAAATCGCAAAAAGCTAATTGACAAATATGCCTTTGAAAATGCACTGTATATCGATGCAGAACACAAACTATCCGACAGATTATCTGTTTCCTACGGCTTGCGATTTAGTACTTTTTCGAGATTAGGCCAAGATGAATTGAATAGTTATCAAAACGATCAAGCGGTTATCTTCAATGAAGATTTTCAAATTTATGAACAAGTTACACCAATTGGAGTAGAGACTTTCAAGAGAAGTGATGTTATTGCTTCATTTAGTAATTTTGAACCAAGAGCTTCTCTATCGTACCAATTAACGAATACCTCTTCGGTAAAGGCAAGTTACAATAGATTAAGCCAGTATTTGCATTTATTGTCTAACACTAGTTCACCAACTCCGTTAGATATTTGGACACCAAGTGGAAAATATGTAAAACCTCAATTATTAGATCAGTTTGCGGTAGGTTATTTCAAAAATTTCAACTCGGGTCTTTCTCTTGAGATTGAAAGTTTCTACAAAACTATAGAAAACAGAATTGACTATATTGATGGTGCCGACTTAATAGCAAACGACGCGATAGAGCGTGTAATCCTCAATGGTGAAGCTCGCGCTTATGGGCTCGAAATTCTATTGCGTAAAAGTGAAGGAAGATTTAAAGGATGGTTGGCTTATACCCTTTCAAAATCTGAACAATTAACGGCTGGAAGAACGTCATCAGAACTCGGTATTAATAACGGAGATTGGTACAATACCCCATATGACAAAACACACGATATTTCGATTACCGGGAGTTACGAATTTTCAAAAAAATGGAAATTAAATTCTAATTTCTTATTTCAGACCGGACAACCTACCACGTATCCAAATGGTCAATATGTATACAATGGAATTACAGTTCCAAGTTTTAGCAACAGAAATGCAGACAGATTACCAGCCTATCATCGATTAGATGTTTCGTTGAACTACACTCCTAAACCTTCTAGAAAAAAAGGGTGGCAAAGCGAATGGGTATTTGGTATTTATAATGTTTACAATCGTAAGAATGCGGCTTCCATTTCATTCGATCGAAACAATGAAACAGGAGGAAATGAAGCAACTCGATTATCTATTTTCGGAATCATTCCATCAGTATCTTATAATTTTAAATTTTAGCAATGAGAAAATTATATTACATAGTAATGTTAAGTTTATTAGTCACTTCTTGTGAAGATGTAATTGATGTAGATGTTCCTAATGCTCCTCCGCGATTGGTAATAGATGCTTCTATTAACTGGTTTAAAGGTACTCTGGGTAATGAACAACTTATAAAATTAACACTCTCTGCGCCTTATTTTGATGAAAACGTACCGCCTGCGAATGATGCCATAGTGACCGTAACCAATGAAGATAATGTTGTCTTTAATTTTGAAGAAGTTAATAATACCGGAACGTACGTCAATGGTAATTTTGTTCCTGAAATTGATGCATCGTATACATTAAACATTAGTTATAATGGAGAAACTTATACCGCCACTGAAACGTTAATGTCAGTAACTTCCGTTGATACAGTTGAACAAAAAAACGATGGAGGATTTTCTGGAGACGAAATTGAAATAAAAGCATTTTATACAGATCCTGTGAATGAAGAGAACTTCTATTTTTATCAATTTCGAACAGATACGGATACCTCATCAGAAGTTTATGATGATGAATTTACAGATGGAAATCAGATTTTCGCGTTTTATTCAGATGAAGATTTAGAGGTAGGAAATGAAATAACAATTACTAATTATGGTATTTCTGAACGTTTTTATGAGTTTATGTTCATTTTATTACAACAAAGTGGAGATGATGGCGGCGGTCCTTTTGAAACCCAACCAGCCACCGTGCGAGGCAATTGCAAAAATGAAACGAACCCTGCTAATTTCCCTTTCGGATACTTTAGACTCTCTCAAGCAGATACAGTGAGCTATACAGTTCAATAATTATGTATATACTTCTCGATTAAATCAATTCTAAAATTTGTATTTTTGAGTTATGAATTTCGTAAAAACTACTGAACAATCTTCAAATTTCAATGATTTAGAAAAAATGTCGGTGCATGAATTGTTAACCAACATGAATCGTGAAGATCAAACAGTAGCTGTCGCTGTTCAAAAAGTAATTCCTAACATTGAAAAACTAGTGAATGAGATCGTTCCTAAATTGAAAAAGGGAGGTCGCCTTTTTTACATAGGAGCAGGTACAAGTGGACGATTAGGCATTTTAGATGCTTCTGAATGTCCTCCCACATTTGGAGTTTCGCATGATGTTGTAATTGGATTGATTGCTGGAGGTGATGCTGCTATTAGAAAAGCAGTTGAAAATGCGGAAGACTCTAAAACACAAGCCTGGAAAGACTTAGAAGCTTACAATATAACCAACAATGATGTTCTCGTAGGTATTGCTGCATCTGGCACAACGCCCTATGTGGTAGCCGCGTTAGAAGAGGCGAATAAACATAATATCATTACAGGTGCAATTACCATGAATGTTGGAAGTCCGTTAGCTTTAGTAGCCAAATATCCTATTGCATGTATTGTAGGTCCTGAATTTGTGACGGGTAGTTCGCGCATGAAAGCTGGAACGGCGCAAAAAATGATTTTAAACATGATTTCCACGTCGGTAATGATCAAACTCGATAAAGTAAAGGGAAATAAAATGGTAGATATGCAATTGTCTAATGAAAAGTTAGTCAATCGTGGTACTCACATGATTATGGAAGTACTCCACATCGATGAAAAAACGGCAAATTCTTTATTATTGGAGTACGGAAGTGTAAGAAACGCAATTAATAATTATCAGCAATGAGTTCAGAAAAAACACCAATATCTAAAGGATTATCATATTTAGCGCTGGCATTACCATTTCTTTTTGGTGCACCGATTGTATTATCTATTGGGTTCTCAGCACTGCGAAAAGACGGTCTTTATCTTATTTTGATTATCGGAATTATATTGGTGCTTGTGGCTATGATTATCACAGCTCTCGCAGTAAAACTAATTACTAAGTCTTTTTTTGATAAAGATAAATGAAAACCAAAACCTTTCTAACCAAACTAACCAAATGGGAATATTGGCCTACATATATGTTTTATGTACCTATTATACCCTATTTTTTATATCGCGCACTTAGAGCGGGACATTTGGTTTTTTACCTCGCAACAAATCCAGGTATCAAATATTCAGGAAATGGTACAGAATCTAAATATAAGACCATTCTTCTGATTCCAGAAAAACATAGACCCAGGACCATTTTTGTTCCCACAGGTGAAAAATTTGATATTGTAAAAACAACTATTGAAAATGAAGGTATTTCTTTTCCTTTAATTGCGAAACCCGATGTGGGATTTAGAGGGTTTCTCGTTCAAAAAATTGATACAATTGAAGAGTTAAGAAAATACCTCAATAAATATGACGTCGACGTTATAATCCAAGAATTTATAGATTATAAGAACGAATGCGGCATTTTGTATTCAAGAATTCCAGGAGAATCTCGAGGTCAAATTACTTCTGTGACCTTGAAAAAATTTTTGACCGTAACCGGAGATGGTAGTTCTAATTTATCAGAACTCATTTTAAATGATGAAAGGGCATGTGTCTATTATGATTATTTAAAAGCTATTCACAAGGAACATATGAATACAATTCTAGATAAGAACGAGGAAGAAGTTATTTCGGTTATAGGGAATCACGCTAGAGGTACACAGTTCATTAATGGGAATCACTTAATTGACGAGGAGCTAACTACTATGCTTGATGCTCTGAACAAACAAATTGAAGGATGGTTTTATGGGAGATTAGACATTAAATATGATACTTTTGAAAAAGTCAAAAATGGGCAGGATTTTAAAATATTAGAGATCAACGGAATTATCGCAGAACCTACGCATATTTATGATCCTACTACAGGAGCTACCTATTTTGGCGCTCTAAGATCTTTAAAAAAACATTGGGGAATTATTAGTAAAATTGCCATTGCAAATCACAAAAATAAGAACGTTGGTTATCCCAAAATACTTCCTTATTTAAAAGACATTGCTTGGCTGAGAACGTATTCTAAAAAACTGAAAAGGCTCAATAAATAACTATTGAGTCTTTTCTATATATCGAAATTCGATTATGCTTCTTGTTCTTTACATCTAGGTGTCGATGGATTGTAACCAAAATCTGCATCAGGTAATTCAATTCCTAAGTTACAAATGATGTATCCGATACTTGCGAAATGATGAATTGTATGGCTATGTGCTTGTATCAAAAGTGAAGCCAGTGTATAGTTCGCCGTGACCATACCCAAACCAAGATCATCAGTAACCGCCACTTTCTGATCTAAATCTATTGTTTTTAAACTATTTATTTTTTCTATTGTTTCTGCAAAATAAGCCAATCCGAAAGCCGTTTTTTCTTCGGCTAATTGATTTCTCTTTCTGGCTGTAAGGTCTATGTGCTTGTCCTCTAATCCACTGAAAATACAATCAAAAACATCAAGTATATGGCGCATATGTCCTCCAATACTGGAATGATAGGGCTTTACAGTAGTATCGCTATATTGAGTATCACTTATAGAATTTAATAATCTAACACCTCTGTTTAGATTTTGCTCAATAGCATCTATCATAATTTATTACGTTAAAATTAAACGGTTAGTCGCAAATATAATAATTAATTTACGTCAACCTTACTAATCTTATTGAGGATATTAAAAAATATTAACAAAAAAGGGCATGATAATGCCCTTTTTAAATAATTTCATAATGTCTCTATATTGTACTACGAAGTAATTTCATCCTTAACATTCTCTTTCACCCAACTCAAGCAACCATTAAAGTCCTCAAAAATGTGTTCGGTAGGAATAAAATCTGGAATAATATCAATACGTTCCATCATATATCTAGGCTGTTCTAATAAGCCTACAAAAAGTACCTCAACATCTTTACTTTTCAGATCTTGTAACATATCTTCCATTGCATATAGGCCTGATTGATCCATATACTGCATTCTATCAAGACGCATAATCACGGTAGAAGCGGTATCGGGAATCTGCTGCGCTAACGCTTGGAAATCACTAGTAGAACCAAAAAACAAGGGTCCTTTAATATGTTTTATGAATACCTCTTCTTTCAATTCAATTGGAAAACCTGATTCATCTGCCCAAGCTTTCTCTTTACCTAACGACTTTACATCAGAACGTTCGGCAGTCAAATCTCCAATTTTCTTCATGAACATTAAAGACGCAATTACCAGTCCAATACCTACAGCGAAAACTAAATCCCAAAACGATGACAATACTAAAACAACAAGCATTATTAAAACTTCAGAACTTAATTTTAATGGTCCTAATTTCATATCTTTTGGCAAACTAGGAATTGCTTTAAGACCTTTATAATCCATCACGCCGATTCCAACAGTTATTAATATTCCCGCAAGCACGGCTGCCGGTATTTTAGAAGCTAGCGGTGCAATTGCTAAAAGAATAACAAATAATAGAATACCTGCTATCATACCAGAAAGTCTAGTTTTACCACCCGAATTTATATTTACTACTGTACGAATTGTTGCTCCTGCTCCAGGAATACCACCAAACAATGCCGCAATACTGTTTCCTATTCCTTGCCCTATCAACTCTTTATTCGGTTTATGTTTAGTTTTCGTCATATTATCGGCTACAATACTCGTTAATAACGAATCAATGGCACCTAATAAGGATAATGCCAATGCCGTAAAAATGTATGGCTGTATACTACCAAGGCTAAAATTGGTAAATATTTCAGCTTTAAACTCCGGTAGTCCTTCAGGTATCTGCGGAATTGGTCTATAATCTAGTTTAGCAAGAATCGCTATTGCCGACATAACGACGAGCGCCACGAGTGTACTCGGAACCTTCGTAGTTATTCGTTTAAAACCATAGATTATTATGATCGTACCCAGTGCCAAAATTACCTCTAGCCAATTTATATTTCCCAACGCCCTAGGAAGCACTTTTAAAGCACCGAGAACACCAGACGCATTTTTTGCGGCCAAGGTTTGTGATTCTTTTAATATATCTGCCTGCGTAATTTTCTCTGCTCTGCTAATCGTTTCTTTAAAATCTTCGAGAACCAATATATCTTCTGCAGCCTCTTCCTTCAAAATATTCTCTAAAATAACTTCCTCAGCTTGAGGTTTGAATTGCTGAACATATTCTGCATCCTCTTTAGGATAATATCCTAACGACGGTAAAATTTGAGTAACTAAAATAATCACACCGATTGCAGTCATAAAACCAGAAACAACAGGATAAGGTATATATCGGATGTATTTACCAAGTCCGATCGCTCCTAAGCCAATTTGCATAATTCCGGCCAATAAGAATACCGTTAATATCGCGGGTAATGCTTTATTAACATCGCCGTCATTTGACGCAATTATACCGGCTATAATTACCATACTCACAGCGGTCATTGGCGCTGTAGGTCCAGATATCTGCGTATTTGTACCACCGAAAAGAGCAGCAAAAAAACTAATAAATATGGCTCCATAAAGACCAGCACTTGGGCCCAATCCAGATGAAACACCAAACGCTAATGCCAATGGCAAAGCAACAATACCTGCCGTGATTCCTCCGAAAGCATCTCCTTTAATATTTGAAAAAAAATTCTTCATTTGTACGATTTTTTAAAAGCACAAGTTAGTTTTTCTTTCTCAAAAAAAAAACCATTACTCGAAAGTAATGGTTTTTTTATCAAATAGAATTGACTTAAAACGTAACAAAGGCAATAATGTTAAATTGATCTCTACCATTCGTTTCAAAAAATTGATTCATATATCCAGCTTCAAATCTTATGGAACTATTTAAATGATAACCTAGACCTCCGTACAATCTATTCCTGTCAAAAATTGAAGATTTTGTATTCAAAAATATTTCATTATACGCCGATAAATAGTAGGTATTATCAACCTTTTCTTTAGCGCTTAAAGGAATCTGTAAATTTAGGAAATAGCGAAAACGCATTTTAAAATCACTTTCTACAAATCGTTGTTCAAATCGATATCTATGACTGAATTTAAGCTTTCCTACTTTATGTTTTGTGGTGAATTGCTGAAAAATTCTATGTTCATTAACGCTTACTTTTTCATCAGAATCGCCTACGTAATTTTCAGATAAGATATATCCATAACCTACTAATAAATTATTATTATTCTCAGTAAGATTATAACCAACACCAGTTCTTAAGAGAAGCTGTTCTAAATCTCCAATTGCATTGTAATTTCTATATTGAACTTCATTATGAATGTTCCACTTCGAATTTAACTTCTTATTCCCAATATAAATCAACCAGTTACCGAACTCACTATCTTGACTAGAACCAACAAGTGGTAGCATCAATGCAAAGATCAATACTACCGTAGTTATTTTAAATTTTCCCATTAACCGGATTATTTTATGCGTAAAAAGTAACAGCCCCTGTATGGATATCATACATGCCACCAACAATTTGAATTTCTCCGTTTTTTGCCATCTCGGCAAGCACAGAACTTTCGGCGAAAATTCTATCGATTGTAAGATGTACATTTTTCTTTGCTACTGTATTTACGAACTCTATATTTCCAGAATTTCTTAAACTTTCATCTTGCGGTTCAGAAACAGCATTCACAGCTGGTTTGATTTTCGCGAGCATCGCAGTCAAATTTCCTAATTTTGCATCATCACAGGCTCCTTTAACAGCTCCACAAGCCGTATGGCCAAGAACTAAAATCACTTTGGTCCCTGCTAATTTACAGGCAAATTCCATACTTCCAAGTATGTCTTCATTCACAAAGTTACCAGCTACCCTAGCGCTAAAAATATCACCAATTCCTTGATCAAAAATCAATTCAGATGACACTCTAGAATCAATACAACTCAGTACTGTTGCAAATGGATATTGCCCGGTGCTCGTATCTTTTACTTGATCTAATAGATCTCTATCTGCCTTTAAATTATTTTGAAATCTAACGTTTCCTTCTTTTAAAGCTTCAATCGCTTTTGCTGGAGTCATTGCCCCTTGCGTTTCTTTTGTATGTGCTTTCATAAGTGTTAATTATTTTAGTATTAAAATTTTAGTTATACAGCATTGCTGGTTGTTTTTCAGTCAATAATACTGAAATAGTTAATTTATTCAAAAGGTTTTTAATATTTATCTCTGTTTTATCAATACACATCAAATTTATATTATTTTTCGATGCATATCTCGATACACTCTCAATTGCTTGATTTGCGTCATCAAAAATGTACTCTATCGCTTTTTTACCTATCAATGTACGCTCTTCTTTCAAACTACTTTTACCATTATTCGAAATATTAAAAGCTTTTATCGGCTCCTTAACCTTATGAAGTAATCCTTCCATAACTTCCAAATTAACGGTCTCATCATTTGGGTTCAAAACCCCAAGAGATACCTCATTATTGGTATGTAAAGCATTATTTGCAGCAATCATTACACTTCCAGAATGCTTGTTCATTATAAATTTAGTAAGATTATCACCTATAATACTCATAGCTTTAGTCTTTTTTTTGCCTATTACCACTGTATCAGGTTGATATATCTTTAAAAAAGCTTCTACTTCATTTTTCAAATTTCCTATGACTATTTTGGACCCAATTTTAAACGCCCGATCTTTCATATAAGGCTTTGCTATTTCTTGCATTCTTTTTGTCCCAACCAGATGTTCCTGATTAATAGTTCGCATTGCTGACAATTGGCTTTCTCGATCTACCAGATCAGTAGGTCTTTGAACATGTAATATCATAATATCACTGGCTGTCATTTTTGCCAAACTCACGGCACTTTTTAATTCAGACTCGGCAGAATTTTTTAAATCTGTAAGTACTAATATTTTATTTTTATTTTTTTTCATAATTGTATGTATTAAGCTGTTTTTGGTCTTAGTTGGAAAAATTGAATAAAACTATCAGGATTCTCCACGATACCTCTTTCAGAAATTAATTGAATGTCTATACTTCTTTCTTTAGCTTTAAAAGCAAAATCTTCTAAAATTTCAACAATATCATTATCTAAATATCTGGTTTTACGCACATCTAATTCTAAAAAAGTATCTCTTGGCAGACTTTCCAGCTCTTTCAAAATCGCGCCTTTATTAAAGAAAGTAACTTCCTCAGCCAATGTCATTTTTATCTTATGCTTCCCATTACTCTTATCTTCAATATGTAAGAAATGAGAGTTTTGATAACTCTTTATTAGAATTACCACAATACCTACCGCAAGTCCCATTCCTATTCCAACTAAAAGATCAGTAAATACGATTCCAACAACGGTCACAGTAAATGGAATAAATTGTTTCCAACCAAGATCATACATTTTCTTAAATAGTGCTGGTTTCGCTAATTTATAGCCAACAATCAAAAGAACAGCCGCTAGGACAGACAACGGAATCATATTTAACAATCGAGGTATTAAAACGACAGAAATAAGCAAGAAAAAACCATGAATAATTGCTGACATTTTTGATCGACCTCCTGATTGAATATTCGCCGAACTTCTAACAATAACTTGGGTAATTGGAAGTCCACCGATCATTCCAGAAATAATATTTCCGGTACCTTGCGCCAATAATTCACGATTGGTTGGAGTAACATTTTTATGTGGATCCAATTTATCAGTCGCTTCAACGCATAATAACGTTTCTAAACTAGCTACCAAAGCAATCGTAAAAGCAACAATCCAAATATCAGGATTCGTAATTACACTAAAGTTAGGGAAACTGAATTGTCCTAAAAATGACGCCGTATCTTCAGGTACTGGCACCTTTACTAAATGGGTTTCAGTAATTGCAAAATACTCACTAGATTTTGTAAATACATAAAAGAGTATTCCAAATACAACAGCTACAAGTGGGCCTTGAACAAGTTGAAAAATTTTACCTTTTTTTGACAAAACTTTATCCCATAGAAGCAATATTCCCAATCCAATAAAACCTACAAGTGCAGAACCTGGTTTGATATGATTAATTGTTTTGATGATTTCAGAAAAAGTATTTTCACCATCTACCTGAAAGAAGGCAAAATCACCTTCCGGATTTGCGTCGTAACCGAAGAAATGAGGAATTTGTTTTAGAATGATAATGATACCTATACCCGTGAGCATCCCTTTAATTACTGATGACGGAAAATAATATCCAATAACACCTGCTTTAAGAATACTAAATATAATTTGAATGACTCCACCTAGTACAACAGCAACTAAAAAGTTCTCATAACTTCCAAGTGTACCAATTGCGACCAATACAATCGCAGCTAACCCGGCGGCCGGACCACTCACTCCTATTTTAGATCCACTCATTGATCCTACAACAATTCCTCCAACAATTCCTGCAATTAATCCTGAAAATAACGGCGCTCCACTCGCCAAAGCAATACCTAAACATAACGGTAATGCAACGAAAAACACGACTATACTAGCCGGTAAATCATTTTTAATAGTTTTAAACATATAACAATAATATTTTTGTCCCTTAATGTAGTATTAAGAGAAATTTTACTTTAATTGAGGTCAATACATATTGACCGAAAAATGCGTTTTATTATACGTTTTGTTCGGGGGGAGGAGAAACTAAATTCAAATAAGGTTTTGAATAATTTTTCAGATAGTAGCCCATGGCATCTGAAAGGCCCAAACCATAAAGAGATAGATTTGTATTCGATAGATGGACTATTTTTGTTTCGGCATCTTTAGAGGCTTCCTTTTCTTTACTTTCCTCTTCACCCATATCTATCAATAAACAAATCTCCGAATTACCATCTACGAACGATAAAATTGTCGGAGCCATTGCCGATATTAGAAATACAGTAAGAAAAAATAAGGCGATACCTTTTCGAAACATTTTTTAGTTGGTTATGTTGAATGAGGGCAAATATAATACAATCAGCATATCAAAGTGTTAAAAAAAAATTAAAATTTGTTAAACAAAATAAAAACGACAAAATTTAATTTAAGTTACTGATTATCAAATATTTAAATGATTTTGTATATTTTTGGCACGCTCTTTGAAATTCAAATAACAAGTGGAAGCCGAAAAACTTATAGAGTAGGCATAATCCTTAAAACCATGTATTATGAAAAAAGGACTACTATTATTTTTAGGTATGCTCATGATGGTTTCTACTGTTGAAGCCTCAGACGGAGTAAAAACAAACAGCAAAAAGGATTATTATAATCGTTACCGCGTAAAACCGATTCAGTTTTTCGAAAAAGGAATTAAGTTTTATGTGTACCCTGACGGAGAATTCGATTTTAATACGAATACCCGAAGAGGTCATTTCACAACACATTATGTGTATCGAAACGGACGCAGATATAAGAAAAGAGTCCCGAATAGTCGTGTACGAATTTCAAGGAACTTTGATGGAAGCATTAGACGAATCGGGAATACATATATCAGTTATAATAGACATGGTAAAGTGTCTAGAATTGGATCAATTTTCATTGACTATAGAAGAAGAAAAATGACGAGAGTTGGTGGTTTAAGAATTAAGTATGATCATTATGGAAATGTGAGATATTTCGGACAAGTAAAGCATAGGTATAATCATTTCAGAACAGATCGTTTTATTGCATCTATCTTTGATTACAATGATGATTTCTTCTTCAACGATGATTTCTATGACTATTATGAAAATCATGGAGAAGATGATGACTATTACTATTATAAATCAAAAAAAGGTAAGAAAGGATATAAAAAAGGTTACCAAAAAGGTGAGATCATCAAACGAAAGAAATTAAAAGATTATGACGACGATGACGACCTAAAAAATAGAAAAAGAAGAAAGTAGATGAAGAAAAAATCCTGTGGTTCAGCTGCAGGATTTTTTATTTGACGTATTTCGTATAAACCTCCTGAATATCACTAGAAACTTTCAACTTGATTATGGCAATTCCATAAACGACAGTAACCAGCAACGTTTTCAGCACAATATTAATAATAGGATGAAATGAAAAATTCCAGAAATAAAAACCTAAAAATATCCCACCAATAACACACAACACCACAACTGTGCTTCTTGAAAACGGTTGCATCTTCATTTTTCGTTGGATATATACAATCTTAATCGTACTAAAAATAAGTACTACAATAAGGGTTGCCAATGCCGCTCCATCTATACCCAATGAATTGATCAGCAATTTATTTAATATAATCACAGATGCCGCCATTGCAATCGAAAAATAAAAAAACACTTTATAGTATTTTGAGTTCACTAAAATGGCTCCATTAGTTCCAAGTGACAACTTATACAATTCGGCGATAGAAATTAATAAAACAATCAGTACTCCAACAGAAAATTCGGGCTTATCAATAATCAGATATAAATCTTTCACATTCAAGTTAATCAGTAAGAATAGTAATCCACCCGCAACTAACAGATTAATCGAACTTTTCTTATATAAGCTTGCCACTTCATCTAAATTATTCGCATTCAATTCTTTTGCCGTAATCGGATTGATAATCTGCTGCATTGCTCTTGACGGAATTGCAACCACTGATGCAATATAAATACCCACAGAATAGTAAGCAACTTGCGCTATTTGTTTCAGCTGAGGAATCATAAACTTGTCTATTTCTAATAAAATAGTTGCTGCCGACCCGGCTAAGATGATATACAAAGAATAGGAAACAATTTCTTTGAAATTTTGAGGTAATTTAAAAACAAGAGCCGGCCTATAAATGAATAAGGCATATCCTATCATAAGCAACATTCGAACGAAGTAAACAATGGTAATGGCGTATATAAACTCTTCATTAGTTAATACCTCAAAATACACTGCGATCAATAAAAAAGTTGTTGAAATTCTCGCAAATATTTCTTTAATAAAATTTCCAAAAACCGATTGCATTCTAATTTTGGTCCATGAATAGAACACCTCGAAATATCCCATGAAAATGGCCACCAAAAAAATAAGGTATGCATATGGTTTTATAATAGCGTTTTCTTGAGACAGCCAATTTGCAATGGCTTCATAAGCCATCATTCCAATGAAACCTAAAGGAATAATGATGAGTAAGGGCACAATTAGCGTACTCATTAAAAACTCATCTTGCTCTTTCTTTGTCTTATAAGCACTAAAAAATTTAATCACAGTATGTTGCATTCCAAAAACAAGTAGCGGTAATAATATACTTGCAGTCGACAGAAGAAAAGTCACTAACCCGTAATAATCATCCTCTAAAAAATGCGTGTAAAGAAAAAGGACATTAATACCTCCGATGGCAAACCCAAGAAACAGTACAAGTGTGTTTTTAAAAGACTGATTTAAAACAATACCCATTTAGCTGCTACTATTTTGAATAATTAATTTTTTAGTTAAGTAATTAAATCGAATATACAACATAATTGCCGAAGCCGTGAGTCCTGCCAATAGCCCTATCCAAATTCCTGTACTTCCGTAAACCTCTTCTTTACCAAGAAAGTAACTTATCGGAAAACCGATAATCCAATAAGCAATAAAAGTAATTAACGTTGGTATCTTAACATCTTGCAATCCGCGTAACGCTCCCAAAACTACTACCTGGACTCCATCAGAAATTTGAAAAACAGAAGCCACTAATAATAGTTTTGCTGCAATTGCAATCACCTCAAAATTATCTAATTGATTTACTAAATCGTGCTCATCTACATAAAGTCTAGGCAACTGGGTATTGAATATGAAGAATAACGCAGCAAAAACAACATCTAATAAAAAAACTAATAAAAATATAGAAAGGGCAATCCGTCTTAAATCTTTAAAATGTCTTAGTCCTTTTTGATTACCAACTCGAATCATTGCAACGACACCTAAGCCCATAGCAATCATAAATGTCATTGATGAGAGGTTTAGTGCAATTTGGTTTGCCGCTTGCGGATTCTTACCCAATGCTCCCGAAAGCCAAATAGCCGCGGTAAATACTGCAACTTCAAACAACATTTGCAAGGCTGAAGGAAAACCGAGGTTGATAATCTTTTTAAGAATATTATTTTTAATATTCCCAAAACTAAATCGCTCTACATATGGTTTAAATTTTTTCTTTGATTTCAATAATCCCCATATAAAAAGCACCATGACAATTCTAGAAATTAAGGTTCCGATGGCGGCACCAATTATGCCCATTTCAGGAAATCCAAACTTTCCAAAAATCAACACATAATTCAACATTACATTAATAATGTTGGCCAAAATAGTTGCCCACATGGCATACTTTGTTTGAGACAGGCCGTCAGTAAATTGCTTAAACCCTTGAAACATGATCAACGGAATCAACGAAAAAGCTACCAAGTTAAGATATGGCATTGCCAGCTTCACGACCTCTTCTGGTTGACTCATATAATACATTAAAGGTTTTATCAGTATGATAAGACCAAACAATACAATTCCAAGAATAGTACATAAAAATATTCCGTGATTAAAGGCTTGCTTTCCTTTTTCTATATTGTTTTCACCGTCTGCTTCGGCAACTAATGGCGTGATCGCCGTAGAGAAACCGATACCTAAAGACATTGCGATGAACACAAAACTGTTCCCAAGAGATACTGCCGCTAATTCGGCAGTACCCAATTGACCTACCATTATATTATCAACTAATCCTACTAAAGTATGACCTATCATACCCAACATTACAGGGTACGCTAGCTTAAGATTATAGCGGAATTCAGAAGTATATTTTTGAAGGTTCAAGGTCGGTGCAACTATTAAGTCAGCAAAGTTAACAGATTCGCTTGAGCCATCATATTATTTCAATCAAAATAAAACTAAAAATGTAATACCTGCACAATTAATTAGCTTATAAAACGTATTTAAGAAGTAAACAATTTATACTACTTTTGTTATTCAAAATCTAAAAAACGTATGAGTACATATGATGTAGCCGTTATTGGCTCTGGACCTGGAGGTTATGTAGCAGCGATCCGCTGTGCGCAATTAGGCATGAAAACTGCCATAATCGAAAAATACAATACATTGGGAGGCACCTGTTTAAACGTAGGTTGTATTCCATCTAAAGCACTATTAGATTCCTCGCATCATTATCATGATGCAATTACACATTTTGAAGAACATGGTATTGAGATTTCTGGAGACGTGAAGGCCAATCTAGAAAAAATGATTGCTCGTAAACAAAATGTGGTTGATACGAACACTTCAGGTATTCAATATTTAATGGACAAAAATAAAATTACTGTTTATAATGGTGTAGGTTCATTCAAAGATGCTACTCATATTAATATCGCTAAAGCGGATGGTAAATCTGAAGAAATAGAGGCAAAAAATATCATTATTGCTACAGGTTCAAAACCATCAACATTGCCATTTATTAAGCTTGACAAAAAACGTGTTATTACCTCAACAGAGGCGTTGAGTTTAAAGGAAATTCCAAAGCACATGGTTGTAATCGGAGGTGGCGTAATTGGTCTTGAATTAGGACAGGTATATAAAAGATTAGGTGCCGAAGTTTCTGTCATAGAATATATGGATAGAATTATCCCGACCATGGATGCTTCCTTATCAAAAGAATTACAAAAAGTACTCAAAAAACAAGGTGTAAAATTTTACACAAAACATAAAGTAACTGGGGTAAAAACTTCTGCAAAAGAGGTAACTATTACAGCTGATGATAAGAAAGGAAATCCTGTCGAGTTTAAAGGAGATTATTGTTTAGTTTCTGTTGGACGAAAACCCTATACAGATGGTTTAGGATTAGAGAAAGCGGGAGTAACGTTAAGTGAAAGAGGACAGGTTGAAGTAAACGCACATTTACGAACTAATATAGCTACTATTTATGCGATTGGTGATGTTGTAAAAGGTGCTATGTTGGCCCATAAAGCAGAAGAAGAAGGTGTTTTTGTTGCAGAAACGATTGCTGGTCAAAAACCACATATTGATTACAATTTAATTCCAGGTGTTGTATATACATGGCCAGAAGTAGCTGCAGTTGGAAAAACAGAAGAAGAATTAAAAGAAGCTGGGGTAAATTACAAATCTGGTCAATTTTCAATGCGTGCTCTAGGAAGATCTAGAGCCAGTGGAGATATTGATGGTTTTGTGAAGATATTGGCCGACGCTACGACTGATGAAGTCTTAGGGGTACATATGGTTGGGGCTCGCGTTGCTGATCTCATTGCCGAAGCTGTCACAGCTATGGAATTTAGGGCTTCTGCCGAAGACATTGCACGTATGAGTCATGCACATCCAACATATGCCGAAGCGGTTAAAGAAGCAGCCTTAGATGCAACTGGTAAAAGAGCTCTACATAGCTAATCCAAAAAAAGAAGTAAATTCTTAAAAGAATTGTTAAAGTTTTGTTAGAAGATAAAGGCATACTCAATAGTGTGCCTTTTTTAGTAGCTTTGTGTTTGTTCTAATTCATCTAATTCAAAACTTATGAAAAATCTATTTTTTGTGCTTCTTACGGCACTCCTTATTCTTTCTTGTAACACCGAAAAAAAAGCACCCTCAGAAATGGCATTATCATATCCTGAAACGAAACAAGTCGATACCGTAACTACGTACTTTGGTACCGATGTGAAAGATCCATATAGATGGTTAGAAGATGATATGTCAGATGAAACTGGAGCTTGGGTAGAATCACAAAACAAAGTGACTTTTGGGTATTTAGATCAAATTCCGTATCGAAAAAGCTTAAAAGATCGATTAGAAAAATTATGGAATTATGAAAAATTAGGTCGCCCTTTTAAAGAAGGAGAGTATACTTATTTTTATAAAAATGACGGTCTGCAAAATCAATACGTGGTGTATCGTCAAAAAGGTGATGGAGATGCTGAAGTATTTTTAGATCCAAATACTTTTTCTGAAGATGCAACCACTTCTCTTTCTTCTTTACGATTTTCAAAAAATGGTAAGATTGCGGCGTATGCTATCTCTGAAGGAGGAAGTGATTGGAGAAAGATTATCATCATGGACGCTGAAACTAAAGAAATCAAAGAAGATACCATTATCGATGTAAAATTTAGTGGTGTTTCTTGGCGCGGAAATGAAGGCTTCTATTATTCTAGTTATGACAAGCCAAAGGGTAGTGAACTTTCCGCCAAAACTGACCAGCATAAAGTATACTATCATAAATTAGGAACTTCTCAGAAAGAGGATGCGTTGATTTTTGGTGGAACTCCAGAACAAAAACATAGATACATTGGCGCTTATTTAACAGAAGATGATCGCTATATGGTGCTTACGGCTTCCACTTCTACTTCTGGCAATAAATTATTTATAAAAGATCTTGAGAACCCAAATAGTGAGCTGATTACTATTTTGAATGACACAGATAGCGACACGTATGTTGCAGATAATCGTGGAAGTAAATTGTATCTAGTTACGAATCGTAACGCTCCTAATCAAAAAGTGGTCACTGTAGATGCGGCAAATCCACAACCTGAAAACTGGAAAGATTTTATTCCTGAGACTGAACATGTATTAAGTCCTTCATCTGGGGGTGGTTATTTCTTCGCCGAGTATATGGTCGATGCCGTTTCGAAGGTTATACAGTATGATATGGATGGTAAATTAGTTCGAGAGATTCAATTACCTGGTGTTGGTAGCGCCGGTGGTTTTGGTGGTAAAAAAGACGATAAAGAGATGTACTTTTCTTTTACTAATTACAAAACTCCTGGAACGACGTATAAGTTTGATGCCGACTCGGGTGAGTACGACGTATATTGGAAACCTGAAATTGACTTTAATTCGGATGATTATGAATCAAACCAAGTGTTTTACACATCGAAAGATGGCACGAAAGTTCCTATGATTATTACGCATAAAAAAGGTATCGAGCTTAATGGTAAAAATCCAACTATTTTATACGGTTACGGAGGTTTTAATATATCCTTAACACCTAGTTTTAGTATTGCGAATTCTGTTTGGATGGAGCAAGGTGGTATTTATGCAGTTCCAAATTTACGAGGCGGTGGAGAATATGGAAAAGCATGGCATAAAGCAGGCACTAAAATGCAAAAACAAAATGTATTTGATGACTTTATCGCTGCTGCGGAATACTTGATTGAAAACAACTATACTTCTTCGGACTTCTTGGCAATAAGAGGCGGATCAAATGGAGGTTTATTAGTCGGTGCTACGATGACACAGCGACCAGATCTAATGAAGGTAGCGCTTCCTGCTGTGGGTGTATTAGACATGTTACGTTATCATACATTTACTGCTGGTGCTGGATGGGCTTATGACTATGGAACTTCTGAAGAAAGTAAAGAAATGTTCGAATATATTAAAGGGTATTCACCTGTTCATAATGTAAAAGAAGGGGTACAATATCCGGCAACAATGGTGACCACAGGAGATCATGATGATCGCGTGGTACCAGCACATAGTTTTAAATTTGCTGCTGAACTGCAAGACAAACAAACTGGAGAAAATCCAACGATAATCAGAATTGAAACTAATGCTGGTCACGGTGCAGGAACTCCTGTAAGCAAGACTATTGAGCAGTATGCAGACATCTTCGGATTTACCCTATATAACATGGGTATTAAAGAACTAAAATCAGAATATAAAGACTAAAAAACATACTACGTCATTGCGAATCTCGTTAGATATACTATAATCTGTCAAATTAAGAACTCATTGCGTTGAACTTAAAAACTTCTCGTAATGACGTATATTTTCAACAATGCTTAAAGTCAATAACATTTACTTTAGTTATAATAGGGCGCTTACTTTAAAGAATATTGATTTCTCTATTGCAAAAGGCGAATGTCTTGCCATTGCAGGAGAAAGCGGTTCTGGTAAGAGTACTTTACTCAAATTACTGTATGGTGAATACGATTTAAACAGAGGGTTTATTTTCTGGAACAAGCATCAAATTTTAGGTCCGGAATATAATCTAATTCCTGGTCCGGATTACATGAAATATGTTTCTCAAGAATTTGACTTGATGCCCTTTACTAGCGTCGAAAATAACATAGGAAAATTTTTATCAAATGAAGATCTCAACGAAAAACAACGTCGTATTGATGAATTGGTAGCTATTGTTGAATTGCAAGAAGTAGCCAAAACGAAAGTCAAATACTTAAGTGGTGGTCAAAAGCAACGTGTTGCCTTGGCAAGGGCCCTCGCAAAAGAACCAGAAATTTTATTGCTTGATGAACCATTTAGTCATATTGACAATTTAAAGAAACAGTCTTTAAGAAGAAGTCTGTATAGTTATTTAAAACAACAGAACATTACGTGTGTTGTCGCTACACATGACAAGCATGATATTGTTTCTTTTGCTGATTCTATGCTGTTTTTATATCAGGGTGAGGCCATTGCATTTGATAGTCCTAAACATTTATATGAGCATCCTAAAAATAGTTTGATAGCTTCTTTTTTTGATGAGTTTAACGAGTTCAAAATATCAGAAGTAACAGACTCCAAAAAATTTGGAGTTGTTATCATTTATCCACATGAGATTGAGCTTGCGCAATCATCCAACTTCAAAGCTGTGGTAAAGCAGTCTTTTTTTAATGGAGATCATTTTCTGGTTAATGTCAGTTTTAATAATAGGAATGTTTATTTTAAACATACAAAAAGTCTAAAATCAGGGCAACAGATTTGTTTCAAAATTGATGAAAATATCATAAAAAAAAGAGCCTCCATTCTCGAAGACTCTTTTGAATTTCATAGTTCTATTTAGGATCTAGTAATTGATCTATTCTTGCAATCGCATCTTCGTAATGATAGCGAGTTACCGTATTCACACCACTTCTGGCGCTTCTTAATCTAGAACGCAAGGTTTTCAATTCTCCTCGTACCAAGGCTCTAACATCTGAAGTATTTACACTATAGGTCAACGTTCCTTCGAAACCTGGTCTACTTCTACGTGGCGGTCGTCCATTTTTCGTTAACAAATATCCCATTCTATCTAAATAGGTACGCTGCAAATTTCTTCGATACAAGTCAACATTTCTCCCTGCATTGGCCTCTTTCCAAAGTCCACTTCTTAAATCTCTCAACATCTCAAGTGCACTATAATAGGAAGAGTTCACCGTTTCACTATCTATCAATCTACCGATACGATCAAAACTTAACAAGGAATGGACATATCTCCCTTGCACTCTGCGCAAACGTTCAAAATATCCTGCATGATCTATATTTTGAAGGATTTTTTTATCGATCAACCATGTAGGTGTATCAAAAATGTTTGTTTGCAACCATCGTAAAGATGCTTTTTGTGTTGCTCTGTCCACATGGGTATACACAATACCCTCTTGATTTGGCATTTTAATATTTTCATAGACACCTCCAATATTGGTTAGGACGTGCCCTATATATCTACTATACACGCCTAATAATTCTCCATAGAGTTCTTCTAAATCTTGATAATTATTGGTCACGTCAGACGTCCAACTTGGCAAATTCTTTGCTACATATTTCAGATTTTTTAATCCATAGTCACTTGCCTTGATCGGATCATCTCCTACACATTCGGTTTGTGATTGTGGGTCGAAACGACTGGATTGTCTTCCAAATTTATATTTTGGATCTCCCTTGGTATCTAGAATCCATTTGTCAAGTGTGATTTTTTCCGCCTCCGCGGAAGCTGCACCTGGGATATATCTATAACCCCAATTCGTAGCATAATGATCATAAGGCCCCATTTGACGAACAAATCGGATATTTTCATCTCCAGGCTGCGCAACATAATTGTATCTCGTATAATCCATGAGACTTGCTGCTAAGCCAAATTCTTGTGTAAAAGCACCATCTCTCAATGATTCTACAGGATAAGCAAAACTTGCTGCCATATTATGTGGAAAGCCTAGGGCATGCCCCACTTCGTGGGCAATGACCATACGCATCATTTCACCTATTTCTTCCGGCTTTGTATTCAATGTTCTAGCACTTGGATTCGCGGCTCCAGTCTCTAATAAATATCGGTTTCTATAACTTCTTAAATGGTTATGATACCATACGATATCGCTTTCAATAATTTCACCACTTCTTGGATCAGAGACACTTGGTCCAACCGCGTTTCGTGTTGTACTCGCCACATAACGCACGACCGAATACCTAATATCTTCTGGACTAAACTCTGGGTCTTCTTCTGGAGTTGGTGCATCTTTCGCAATAATAGCATTTTTGAATCCTGCAGTCTCAAATGGTTTTTGCCAATCTTCAATGCCTTGTTTGATATATTTTCTAAGGTTTTCAGGGGTACCTGGGTCTAAGTAATACACAATAGGCTTCACTGGTTCAACCAATTCACCACGCGCATAAGCAGCAGGATCTTTTGGCTCTAGTCTCCAACGTCTGATATATGTTTTTTGATCGGCCTTTAAAGCTTCACTACCAAAATCATATTGACTAACCGTAAAAAAACCTACACGAGGATCGTATAACCGAGGTTGCATAGGCTCTTCAGGTAATAAAATCATTGACTGATTCATTTGCAAGCTAATAGAGCCCGTTGAAGCTGATGACGGTGGTTCTGAAGCCTCATAAGTAAAGTCTTGTTTCACCTCTATATTTTCTGGAAAACTCTTCATACTATTAATAAAACTCCGAGAGGCATCCAATCGTCTTACTTTGTAACGCTTTCTTAAAAAGCTAGGCAAACCACTAATCGCTAGTATATCTTTACTAAAAAACTTAGTAACATCAATAACTACTTTTGTTGAATCTGCATTAAAAGCCTTAATATCAAAAGCAAACAAAATAGGTTCATAGTTGTTTACACGAACCGAAGCACTAATTGCTTTAGAACTATCAGCAACATTTCTAAAAGACTTAACTTTTAGCAAAACCTTATCTTGAAATCGCGTCCAGTGTACAACTTGTTCATTGGTTTTGGTACCAGCATTGAAAAAACCACCTCCCAAACCTGTTGGGATCTGCGCTACTCGACTCACCCATAACATGTCTTTGTTTAACTTAGAAAAAGGAATTTCATAAAAATATGTCTTGTTAACTTTATGCAAATCAAAAAGACCCTCATCAGTAATAGCATTTTTGGTTATCACTTCGCTATACTTTTTTATACCATTTTTCGATTTCGCTTTTGGTTTGGGTTTCACAGGAAGTTCTGTTTTACCTTTTTTCTTTTTCTTCTTTTTCTGCGCTTGAATGGAAGTTGGCGTCAACATGCATATTGCCAACAATAAGAATAATATTTTTTTCATGTTTAGATTTAAATAAGTTGGTTAAAAATACTAATTGTAGTCTAAAAAATTGCTTTAATTAACATTTCCTTGGTAAAATTAACAGTATCCCCCACCTGTTTTCCCAATAACAAACTGCCTATTGGTGAACCAGGAGAGATCGCGTAGTAGGTTGTCTTATTAATTTTTATTTCTCCGGCACTAACGGCTAAAAAATAATTCGCATGGTCGGTCATAATTAAACTTCCTAACTTAGCAAGAACCGAAGTTTCAATAGTTAACTTCGCCAGTACCTTTTTCATTTGATTGATTGCTGCCAATTGCTGACTTGCCTTTTCCATTTCTAATTGCAGCATCGCTCGACCGGTTTCATGCTTATCTCCAGCACTACTTTTAGTTTCAGATAATAACGCCTTTTGATTTGACGAAATAGTATCGCTTACCGTTTTAGATCGTCGTGCGACATATTCGAAACAAGAATTTAATAATTGTTGTTTAATATCTTGCATCAATTTTAAGATTTACCTTTAAAAATAGTACGGTAAACCTTACCCACTAATGCATTCCCAAGAGGGAAATACAATGCAAAAAATAAAGCCATTCCTAAACTGAAATTTCTAATATTAAAGAGCTCATCAAGCATATTATTAGGGTAGGCATAAGATGTTTGCAAAGCATATCCACCAAATTCCAGGAAAGCCATGGCTACTAAACCATATGCATATTGTGCATGAAATGGTAACCCTCGTAATAATAAGGATATTGGGATCATATAAATGAGATAGACCGTTATCACCTGCCACCAATACGTAAATTTGGCAATTTCAACTTTCGCTCCAAAATTATCCATGAGCATGCCCCAACTAAAATAGATAACTACGTACGTTAGTATTAATTTTTGATCAACTTTTAATTTCGATTTTGCGTATGCTATAAATTCATTCATGCTTCTTGATTTAATATTGAATAAGCTCCAAAATTACCATGATGCGTCATAGAAATTGAAACTTGCAGTTGTTTAGTACCCCGATATACATATGGAATTCCTAGAGCATTCTTTTTAATGCTAAATTTCTCAACGGGAAGCTTCATGTTTATCGAAATCGCATCTTTCAATTTATTTCGAACGATAGAACTGCTCCTCTTTGGTGTTGAATTGTTCAATTCAAAATATCCATTTTCAATACTTTTATTTTGGACTGCACTTGCTTCTGTTAAGATAAATTTATTCGTTAATTTCGAATGGGTTTTATAGAATTCATTATCGATTAAAACCAAACCTTGGTTATTTGTAATTAGTTCACATTGAAATTTTTTAGGTGCAAAAAAACGAACCTTCTTTTTCTGAACATAACATTTGTACGCGCTCTCTTTCATACTCCAAAACAACCAAACGAGTCGAAAAGGATCCTTAGCTTGTTCAATCATTTGGCGCTCTTGACTCGTAAAAATTTTTGTCAAAAAACCTTTACGCTGCCAATTACTTTGAGTTTTAGCCAATTCTAAATCTACAATATCATTACCAATCATCTAACTCTTAATTATAATTAAATATCGAAATGCCCACTTCCATTTTATGTTGAACGATGAAACATCAACTTGTTTCAAAATATCTCTCAACTCTCTTTTTTGAAACGAATTTTTAATTGCTTTCAAACCGTCTTGTAAAACCATCGTATTTAAAGAAAATAACCTTCCGAATATTGAAAATGCAACATACGGAACGACATGACGCTGTAACTCACTGAAAATTATCGCGCTACGCACTTTGTCACTTGATCTACTTATAAAATGAATCAATTCAGCATCGGTAAAACGATAGATAAAATGACTACTTATTACGATGTCACAACGCTCTAACTCAAATTGAGTGTCTAAAATATTTACGTGTTTATAATTAATTTTCACCTTATCATTTTGAGACATTGCATAGCTCAAAATATTTTTATTACCATCGATACCTGTTAGTTTTATTTTTCTCCCTTTTTTTATACACCAATTGCCAATTGCCCTTAGATTATCTCCAGCACCACAACCCAAATCAACGATATGAAATATCTCTTTAGGTTTTCTTTCTAATATTTCAACGACCGCCTTTAAGGTAATTGATGTATTTCCAAGGTATTTGTTGATTAAAGATAGTTTACTCAATGAATCATTCAACATTACCCCATTTGTTGGGTAGTTGTCCATTTCTTCTTTCAAGTAACTCCTGGTATCAAACATTTAAAACACTATTTCTAATTAAGCTTTGAAGTAATAATTTCTATAGCAGCTTTTACGGATAACATTTGTTCCATTGAATCATTGTCAATTTCGATATCAAATTCATCTTCAACATCTAAAATAACATCAACTAAATTGGCCGAATTAATTTTTAAATCATTTACAAAATCGGTATCCTCAGATAAATTTTCAAAAGCGATTTCATCTTGAATATATGGTTTTACTATTTTCTTTAAAGTCACTATTAGTTCTTCGTTACTCATCTACTTACTTTTTGATTTCTGAATTCTTGTTTTTGTTGAAATATCAATTATTAGTCATATTTCTTAAAAATTGCGCAGGCATTCACATCTCCAAAGCCAAAGCTAGCTTTGGCAACTATTTTCACATTTTGATACAAGGTCTTCATTGGTATTCTGTCTGCATCAATACACGTAGTTATATCAGGGTGTAGGTCTTCACAATTTATAGACGGAAAAATAAAACTTTCTTTCAATTGCAAGACCGCAGCTACGGTTTCTATGGATCCTGCGGCTGCCAAACAATGACCAACCATCGACTTCAATGAATTGATATATGGAAACTTTTTCCCTTTTCTTCCAAGAGCAATTGCCCAATTTTCAATTTCAACTGGATCTTTAATAGTTGCTGTTAGGTGACCATTAATTACATCAATATCATCGCTAGAAATTCCAGCTTCTTTGACAGCCTCTTTTATACATCTTTGAACAGCCTTCGAATTGGGCGCCGTCATAGTTCCACCATTTCGTTGCCCACCAGAATTTACAGCTCCGCCTAGAACCTCCGCATAAATATTTGCTCCTCTTTCGATGGCACTCTCTAAAGATTCTAAGACCAATGCTCCTGCTCCACTACCTGGAACGAATCCAGAAGCCGATTCACTCATGGGACGAGATCCTTTTTCGGGAGTATCGTTATGTTTATAAGTCATAACTCGCATAGCGTCAAAACCACCCCATAAATAAGCACCGTGATCGCTACAACTACCTACTAACATTCGTTTTGCTTTACCTGCCTGTATGCGTTCAAAACCCAATAAGATGGCCTCTGTTCCGGTAGAACAAGCTGACGAGTTGGTGGTGACTTGATTACCTAATCCTAAGATACCACCTAAGTATGCACTTATACCACTCGCCATTGTTTGAACTACGACTGTACTCCCTAAGCGTTTTACTTTTTTATCATCTAATTTATAAATGGCTTCTCTAAACTTTTCAACCCCAGAAGTACCCGTACCGAAGACTGTACCACTATCAAAATCTAATTCATTCTTATTTGTAGATAGATCTGCATCTTTCCATGCATCCATGCCAGCTATACAACCATATAGGATACCTGAACTATTAAAGTTTCGCAATTGTAGATCTGTGAAATATTGTGTTTTGAGATCTTCCGAAATCTTAGGAATCCCCCCAATACAGCAGGAGAAATTAAGATCTTTTAACTCTTCATAAAATTGAATACCGGATCTTCCTTTTTTAATAGCATCTGTAAAATCATCGATACCCACACCATTTGGTGCAACGACTCCTAGTCCTGTAATAACAACTCTTTTATTTTTCATTGATCATTCCTGAAATAAAACCTCTACATACCAATTGACCTTGAGCATTCAATAACTTCACTTTACATTTTAACTTATTAAATCTGAAATATTCTTTTTCGGAAATAACGATCACTTGTTCTCCAGGATATACTGGCACATAAAAATCTACGGCACTCGATGTTAAAGCAACTTGCGGGGCTCTATTCGATTTTTTAGTATTTCTTGTCAAATAAATTCCTAAGCATACGACACCTATCTGGGCCATTGTTTCGGTTAATATAACCCCAGGTGTTATCGGATTTCCTTTAAAATGACCTTCATAGAAATACGCATCTTTTTTAAAGGTATAATTTCCTGTAATTCCATCTTCAGAAATAACTGTTAATTCGTCTACAAACAAAAAAGGTGTTTGATAGGGTAATGCTGAAACAATTTGTTTTGAATTCATAGTTTAGTTAATATGTTCACCACCGTCTACGGGAATAATACACCCATTAATCCATGCAGCTTCATCCTTGCTCAATAAATATACAACATCAGCTACATTCTCTGGTAAGGTTAATCGTTTAAATGGATTTCTTTTTAACGAATGGTTTATAATCTCTTGACTCCCCGGGATTGCCCGTAATGACGACGTATCGGTCACTCCAGCCTGAACACAATTGGCTCTGATACCATAAGGCGCAAATTCTAATGCGATATTTCTCGTAATAGCTTCTAGCGTTACTTTCGCCGCCGAAACAGCTGCATAATTAGGCCAAGCTTTTGTATTCCCTTCACTCGTAAAACTTATAAGACGGGCATCATCTGCAAATAATCGTTCGTCAAATACTACTTTTGTCCAATCGTATAAACTAATTGCCATCGCGTCGATGGTTAAATGAAAATCATCATTCTTTAGTGCTGGCTTATCTGTTGCAATCATAGGTTTTAAATTTCCTTTGGCAACACTATGAACTAGTGTTCTTATTCTACCTTTATCGCCCAGCTCCAATTTAAGGCTATCAATAACTTTGAGTCGTTCTTCAGCCTTAAATGCATTGATATTAAATGATATAAATTCGACTCCATGATTCTTTATTTCATCGAAATTTTCATGTATGCCTGGAATTTCTGACTTTCTACTACGATGCACAACACAAATATTCATGCCATGTTGTGCTAATTTTTTCGCCGTAGCCAATCCTAAACCACTCGAACCACCTAAAATAAGCGCCCAATAATTATCCTGTTGAAATTCTCTTACCATCTTAATAAAATTCGTTGTGCTGAGAACCCTGGGCCAAAACTCAACATTAAACCTGTTTCTCCTTTTGACAATTCTTTGTCTAAAAAACGCTCTAAAACATAGAGAACTGTGGCACTAGACATATTACCGTACAATTTAAGTACTTCTTTCGTATCATCAATATTTTTCCCTAAAGTGCCAAATAATTCTTCTACGGTTTGTACTATTTTCTTTCCACCTGGATGAAAAATCAAATGATCTACTTCTTCAATAGTCATGTCATTTTTTTCGAGAAATGGATGGACAATTTTAGGGAAATGATCGGCAATTGTTTGAGGTACTGACTGATCTAAAATCATTTGCAACCCTGTATTTACCAACTTAAAGCCCATCATATGTTCGGCATTATAAAAATGATACATAGCTTCATCTATAATTTCAGGTCCTTCTTCACCTTCGTATGACGATAAAATAACACTAGCGGCACCATCTCCAAAAATAGCCGCACTTACAATGTTTACCATGGAGAAATCTTGTAACTGAAATGTTGCCGTAGGTGATTCAACGGCGATTACTGCCGCTCGCTTGTTGGGATTTGCTTTTAAAAAATTCTTCGCATAAATCATTCCTGAAACACCCGCAGCACACCCCATTTCCGTTACTGGTAATCTTACAATATCTTCCTTCATTTCGAGGCTATTAATTAAATACGCATCTAATGAAGGAATCATAATTCCTGTGCAACTTACGGTTATAATATAATCAATATCTGTAGGCTTTAAATTCGCCTTATTCAGTGATTTTTTTAAGGCGTTTTCTGCCAGTTTAATAGACTCCCGTACGTAAATGTCATTCTTTTCTTCAAAAGAAGTATTTAAAAAAACTTCATGCGCATCCATGATAGAATAGCGCCTATCTACAGCAGCATTTTCAAAAATTTTCATCACTTTTCGCTGAAAACGTTCTTCTTGCCCCGTTAACCAAAGTTTTAAATATGGTAATATTTCTTCAGTAGTTCTGGTATATTTTGGTAGTTGCTTCGCAACAGATACTATCTTAACACTCATTTACTCCTTTATTATCCATTGAAATCGAAAAGCCCATTTCCAATCTATATAACTTTTAACATTTAGTTGTTCTGAAATCATTACCAACTCATCCTTTTTGAAACCTCGTAAAATTGAAGTCAATCCATCTTGTTTCACCATTTCATTTGATATAGTGATGCTGAGTAACTTAAACAAATAATACGCTAAGGCATGACGATGCAAATCATTTACAACAACGCCAAGTTTGGCATTGTCATGAAGCATTCGCATAAGTCCCACTAATTTGGTACCGCTAAAATGATGAATAAACAACGTTGCTAATACAATATCATATGACAATTGCTTAAACTCATTAGAAAAAACATCTTGATGAAGATAATTAATTTCGGGATATTCTTGAGATAATTTTTTAGCATATTCGATTGTATGCAGATTGGCATCTACACCAATCAATTTAAAGCTATATCCTTTTTTTCTTCCATAGTCTGCAACCTTCCTTAACATATCTCCACCTCCACAACCTAAGTCAATTATAGTCAGCTCTTTATTGACGGGCTTTTGTTTCAGAAGTATTTTGATTCCGTTGAGCGTAATTGCGTTCCCTCCTAACCATTTGTTAATTACAGCTAATTGATCTAAGGTTTTAAGCAGTATCTCTCCTCCCATAGATAGATCATCCATTATTTCAACTGACTTGCTTCTATGCTTTGTGTTCACAAAAATGCTCATATTGCTAACATTGGTTTACCATGTGTTTGTGCGATAATTTTCGGAAGCATTCTAGGGAAACTTTTAAGACTAATTAATGCCAGTTCAGAAAAATGATTCATATTAAAAATCGAAGCGGCTACATGACCTACATTTATTCTTTTTTTAAATTCATTATTCCAAGCTTTTTCATAACTATTTTCAAGCTCTAACCGAGAAGTAATTTCTTTTTTAAAATATGCTAGAATCAGCTGAGAACTTAATTGTGCGCTTCGTATAGCCATACTCATACCATTACCGCATAGTGGATGGATCATACCCGCTGTGTCTCCGCACATTAGCATATGGTTTTCGACAGGTTTCTTTTTTGAAAACGATATTTGACTAATCGTTAACGACTTTTTAAAGAGCGGTTCTGTGTTTTTAAAAATCTCATTCAAAAAAGTGTTCTTGCAAACAACGTTCTCTTGAAACTCTTGAATATCCTTGAATTTTTTAAACGACTTATAACTTGCAATATAACATAGATTTAGCACTTCCTTCTCAACTTTGGAAACCCCGCAATAACCTCCATTAAAATTATGAAGCGCTACTAAATCTGATGGAAAATCACCTTTTACGTGAGTTTTAACAGCAACAAATGGAGATTCATTTTTAATAAAATCTCTATTCAATTTCATGTCAATCGCATCGCGTTTTCCGTATGCGCCAATAACTATATGAGCTGTAAACTGTTGTTTATTTTTAGTAGAAACTTGAAAATTATCATCTATATAATCAATCGTCACTACTGTATCTTTTATAATTGACACACCATTTTCTCTAGCTTTTTTTGACAAAGCCTCATCTAAGGTATAGCGACTAATACCAAAGCCTCCTAATGGCAAAGTAGCTTCGATAGTTTTACTCTTTGGTGTACTGAGTAAAAACCGATTAATTCTTTGCGCACCTAATTTAAACGGATCGACATCTAAAGATGTTAAGTAAGGTAATACTTCATTTGATATATACTCGCCACATACTTTATGTTTAGGGTAGTCATTTTTCTCAACTACAAGCACATTTACATTAGCTTTCGATAGATGTATAGCATTCGTTAATCCAGCGAGTCCGCCACCAATAATTAGAACATCAACATCATTTTTATCTTTCAATGAACTATTTTTTTTTCGTGTATTTCACATTAATTTTTACAGTATTTGACATAACCCAACTACTTCCTCCAACCCCATAATCTCTTCTATTCAGTTCAAAGTTCGCAGCGAGTGAGAACTTTTCATTCGTATTCCGAACAATTAAAGGTATCACTACAGTTTTACTCGTTTTCTTAATAGTTAAGGTACCCGTTAGCTTATAATTATCACCTGAAACTTTCTCGATTTTTGTTGAGACAAATTTCATTTCTTTATAATTATGAACATCGAAATAATCACTTTCACGTAAATGCTTATCTCTCTTTTTATTGTTTGTATTAATCGAATTTACTTTAATTACAGCATTTATAAAACTATTAGTCAAATCACCCGCATCAAAACTACTTGTGACTGACGCTTCGCTAAAAGTACCTTTTACATAAACGCCAATATTCTTAATCTTAAATTCGACAAGTGTGTTTGTAGTCGCGTTTTGAGCGATGATAGTTGTGCTCAAAAAAAACAAACCAATACATATGGCACTCTTAAAGATAGTTGTTTTCATCGTAATTTTCAGTCTTATTAATTTTTAGTCATTATTTCGGCTAATTCCTTACCGATATATGTACCTATAGCAATTCCCATGCCACCTAAACGTACCCCACAAGCGACATTTTCACCTACCATCTTTACAATGGCTTTCTTTTTTCGACCTACGCCCATGATACCACTCCATCGATAATCTATTTCGAAATTAGTTGTTGGTAAAATAGTCGTTCCTAACAATTCTTCCAATTTGTTCTGCACTAGGCTTGTCTCTCCAAATTCTGTTGTTTCTTCGGTTTTGAAATCTAAATTTCTACCTCCTCCTAATAAAATTCTATTATCAATATTTCTAAAATAATAATAGCCTTGATCCAAATGAAATGTTCCTTTAATCGTAAGGTCTTTAATTGGTTTTGTAATCAACACTTGCGCTCGAGCCGGTTCCACATTCTCATTCAACAATTGCTTTGCAAAGCCATTCGTGGTGATGAGTAATTTATCAGTCAAAAAATCGCAAATATTCGTTTGAACATGAACTGAGTTTGGTTGATCAGAATAGCTTTGAACTTTGCAGCTATTGACTATTTTTATCCCTAACGATTGCACCTTTTTTAACAATTCTGACATCATTTTACCAGTGTCTAACTGTCCTTCGAATCGATTAAAGATATTCGATTGTCTAAGATTTAAAAAATTGAATTCACTCTTTTTCTCAGAGAATACTTTCGATTCAAATAAAGGCTCTAACAATCCATTAATCCTATCTATATTTCCAATACATTGGCCCCATAAATGATCATCTTTCAAAAACAGTTCATAGCCTCCGTTGTTTTGATACGCTATGTGTTGATCTCCTAAATTTTCACGTAGTAGTTGTAATCCGTTCCATCTTTTTTCTACGAGTGTCAGTACTTCTTGTTCATCATGAGATTCTAAATCACTCATAATTTCCGACAAGCTTCCAAAACAAGCAAAACCAGCATTTTTTGTACTTGCTCCTTGTGGCAGCACTCCTTGTTCTAGAATTAAAATAGTCGCCTCGGGGTGTTTCTTTTTTAAGTAAATCGCGCAATTTAATCCTACGATTCCACTTCCAACAATTGTAAAATCTACATTTGTAAACCATGATTTCAATTCCCAATAACTCAAATTCATGATCTAAAGATAATTCTAAATTATTTAGGTATAAAATGTTATTTTAGTCGAAACTTATAAGCATATGAATAAAACACGATGTACTTGGTGTGGAGATGATCCATTATATATGGAATATCATGATATTGAATGGGGAACACCTGTTTATGACGATGCTACCCTTTTCGAATTTTTAATATTAGAAACCTTTCAAGCTGGATTGAGTTGGATTACGATTTTACGCAAGCGTGAGAATTTCAGAAAAGCGTTTGATAATTTTGACTACCAAAAGATAGCGAATTATTCTGAAGATAAATATGATAGTTTATTACAAGATGCTGGAATAATTAGAAATAAACTTAAGATCAAGGCAACCATAAGTAATGCCAAATTATTCATACATATTCAAAATGAATTTGGTAGTTTCTCAAAATATATTTGGGCTTTTACCAATGGCAAACCAATAACGAATAAATTCAAGAATAGACATGAAGTTCCTGCAACAACAGATATTTCAGATACCCTCTCTAAGGATCTAAAAAAGCGCGGATTTAAATTTGTAGGATCTACCGTTATATATGCCTTTATGCAGGCTATAGGTATGGTTAATGACCATACAACCGATTGTTTTCGATATAAAGAAGTTTAAATAGTTGACTCGCAAACATTAAAATTAACAGCCTTTTTAACAATGTCTTAACTACATTCGAACAACATATTGAATTATATTAGTGAAGCAGAAATTTGAATACATGAAAAAAGTTCTTATTTATTTTCTTTTAATCTTCAATATTGTTTATACGTATTCACAATCAGCAAGTGGTGATTTAGTTTCTAAAGATAGCTCACAAGTTAGATCAATAACAAATAGTTACATTCCTTTTAATCTATTAAAATCTAGTCTTAAAATTTCCGAAACTTATCAAAACATTCAAGGCTCTCCTTATATTCAAAATACTATTGGAACAAGAAATATTCCTATTTGTAAAATCTTTGATTCTAATATGATGTTCTTGGGTTCTGCGTTAGGTTTTTACAATGCATACATGGATGAAATGGAAATTTCAACAATTGATAATGGCCTAGATTATTACCTTTTGAAAAAAAATAGCGATTTTTTATATATTCGATTTAGTAACAAAACGTATAAAGTATATGATTTTGATTATAAACCTAATTACTTCATCATTTTATCTGAAAATGATACTGGAGTCTGTACTTTACTTAAAAAGGAAAAAGTTTATTTTTTAAAAAGAAGTAGTGAAACGGTCTCCTTAATTGAAGGCGACGAGGCTTCATTTATGAGAGCCAAAGATTCTTACTTTTTAAAAATTGATAATGCCGTCTTTAAAATTCCGAAAAATAAAAAGGCATTTTTTAATTTATTCAAAGAAAAAAACGAATTAGTTAAGAAATATACAAAGGAAAAGAATCTAAAATTAACCTTAGAAGATGACTTGTTATCAATAGTGACATACTATAATTCGTTACTCAAATAATAGCTAAGCATTTCCACAAAGTAGAATACATATTATTTTCGTTTTACCGGAATATAAATTTCGGTAACCCAATCAGCGGGGTTAGGAATCAAAACAGGATTAGTAGTATATGCCTCTAATGCCGGCATTGAGTGAATCTCTTCTAAGCCATTCTCTTTAATAAATTTCACACCTTCAGTCCAGGCCTTTTCAATGTTACTATAATTACCATACAAAGTGACTTTTACAGCTTCAAAAGGCTTGAGAAATCCCGTTTGTAAACCACTAGCTGCGTTCGTTATTACTTTTTCAGAAACTGGAATTGCACATGAGAAAATAACAGCATTATTCTCAACATCTACCTTGTGATACAACGAAAACGCAGGACCCGCAGTAGAGATTTTATTTTGATCAACATACATATCGATCTGCGGCATCAACTCATTCTTTTTTGATGGATATTCATCTATTTTACAGGAGCCCGTTCTATAAATATAATAACCTCCTCCATGTGTAGTAAGTCCGTTCACATTCACACTAAACTTTTTCATATTAGTTTGCAGGACGGCATCTAAATTATCTAAGCCTTTTTCATAATCAGGCCCAACCATTTTATCCATTCCTCCGTTAAACGCCATATACGCTTTTTCGCCAAAGCTCATTTCTCCTTTCATACTCCAAGTTACTTCGGTACCTTCACTCACTGGTTTAAACGACCAAGAAACTTCTGACTCAGATTCCCACGGTTTTAGAAATGTTATTTTTTGAAGAATGGATCGGAAAGAAACGCTTTCGATTGTAGTCATACTCCCTTCACCTACCTCCTTATCATTACTTTTCCATGAATATGAGGCATCTTTCCCAAACGTAATATCACTATAGGAAAGCTCAGCCAACGTATCCTTCTCCAACCAAGGAGACCAAGTCGGCCAATTCTTAAAATCATTTACATTGTCGTAAACAACTTCAATTGGAGCATGCATGATTTTTGTTCGAGAGACTTCGTACGTATTGTTAAGGGTACCAACATAAATTGCGGCACCAATAGTTAGAATCAAAATAAGTAAAACAATATACTTCAATGCTTTCATTTGAACAGAGTTAGGAAAATTAATCTAACAAAGATACTAATTTAGCCAAGACGAAAAAAAGCTCTTTCATTTCATGAAAGAGCTTTTTTAAGATGAAGTTTTACACTTCTATTTCGTTCTTTTAAAAATATAACGTGTAATATAAATACCCTGGTTATCTCCTTTTCCAGATGACTCAACACCACTAGTTACAAAAGTCAATTCCCAACCCTCAGCAGTCATTGTATTGATTTTAGAAGTTACAATTGCATCATTCGTTGCAATGTTTTGGAATCTAATTCCTCCTAGGTTATAAAAATTCAACAATTTAGTTTCGTCAAAACCTTTTACTCTCATTTCCTTTCTATTCGATTTGTTTCTAGTATTATCATCAGCAGTTTGAGTCGAAGTATATTCTTTATAATCCTTCTGATCATTTGCAGACATCAATCTAGAACGACCTAATCCGTTAGGAACAATTGATTCAACACTTGTAATAATTTTGTACTCAACAGTTTGAGCGTTCATAGTAAATGCTGTTGAAACTATCAACAACATAATAAGCATAGTTTTTTTCATGTGTAAAATTTAAATGATTGATAAAAGTTTTTACAAACTTAGTGCCAAAAAAATAAATAATGTTAATATTGTTAAAATTTCTTAGATGACAGGTGTTGTAACAAAATCGACTGGGAGCTGGTACACGGTGAGAACTGAAGGTGATTCAATTATTAATTGTAGGATAAAAGGAAAGTTTAGAATCTCCGGAATTAAAAGTACCAATCCAGTAACTGTCGGAGATATTGTAGATTTTGAAATTGAAAAGGGTGAGGGAGATGAAAATGGTATTATATATCATATTCATGATCGAAAGAACTATATTATTCGAAAGTCGGTAAATTTATCAAAACAAACGCATATTATTGCGGCCAACATTGATCAAGCTTTTTTACTCGTTACTCTTAGAGATCCACAAACATTTACAAGTTTTATAGATCGTTTTTTAGCAACAGCTGAGGCGTATTCGATTACCACAGTTATTTTATTCAATAAGATTGATATTTACAATAAAGAACTCCTAAAACAAAAACAAGAATTAGAAAAGGTATATCGTAGTATAGGATATGAATGCTTAGAAATTTCGTCGAAGGAGAATATCAATATTGGTAAATTGAAAACTTTAATGAAAGATCGAGTAAATATGTTCTCGGGCCATTCTGGTGTCGGTAAATCAACTTTAATTAATAAGGTTTCTCCAGAATTAAACCTAAAAACTGCCGAAATATCATCACAACATAAACAGGGTCAACATACCACTACTTTTGCCGAAATGTTTAAGTTGCCTTTCGGCGGATATATTATTGATACCCCTGGAATTAAAGGTTTTGGTGTAGTGGACTTTGAGGAAGAAGAAATTGGAGATTTTTTTCCAGAAATTTTTGCCTTAAAACAACAGTGTAAATTCAACAACTGTATTCATACAAACGAACCAAAATGTGCCGTTAAAGAAGCTGTTGAAAACAATGAGATTGCTTTCTCTCGATACAAAAGCTACCTCCAACTATTGGCGGGAGAAGATGAAAATTATAGAGTTGACGATTATATATGAAAATTGTAATTCAAAGGGTTTCCCAAGCTTCTGTGCAGGTTGACAATAAAATTGTTAGCGCCATTAAACATGGACTATTAATATTGCTAGGTATAACAGAAGATGATACGAAAGAAGATATTGAATGGCTCTGTAAGAAAATTGTGAATCTTCGAATATTTAATGATGACCACGGCATTATGAACTGGTCACTTAAAGATATTGAAGGCGAGGTATTAGTAATTAGTCAATTCACTTTGATGGCGAATACAAAAAAAGGTAACCGTCCTTCATATATAAAAGCTGCAAAGCCTGAAATTGCCATCCCAATATATCAGGATTTCATCGAAACATTAAAGCAAACCCTGGGTAAAAAAGTAGGTACAGGCATTTTTGGAGCTGATATGAAAGTAACCTTATTAAACGATGGTCCGGTAACTATTATTATAGATTCTAAGCGTAAAGAATAATTTATTATATTAGTCTATCGCTAAACAATCCCTACAGCTATGAAAAATAAAGGAATGCTCCTTGTTGTATGTATGATCAACATTCAACTTCTTTTTGCTCAGAATTTGGAATTGAGTATCTTCAAAATTCCTGACAGCTTGACTAAGAATTGCAACTCTGTGATTCGCTTTGATGAAACCAATATTGAGCTAATGTCTCAACGAAAAATGGTGATTAAAATCAGAAAAGCAATTACTATTTTGAATAAGTTAGGTGATGAGGAGTCAGAAATTGCCGTTCACTATGATAAAAATCATAAAATAAAATCTTTAAAAGCAGTAATTTACAATTCGTTTGGAAAAGAACTAAAAAAAATATCAAAGAAAGATTTTAATGATTATGCTGCGACAGATGGTTTTTCTTTATTTAATGATGGACGTTTAAAATACTATAGCTATGTACCTACTTCCTATCCTTATACCATTTCCTATGAATATCTAATCGAATCGGTTAATACAGCTTTTTTAAACAGATGGCTTCCTTTTGATTCTTATAATCAGAGCGTCCAAAAGAGTACCTACTCGATTAACTTTCCGAATACGATTAACATTAGCAGTTCAGAAAAACAATTTGAAGAATTTAACGTATTAAAGAAGTCTAGCAACACACATCTTTTCTACGAAATTAATAACGCCCTTGCTATTAAATATGAAGAATACTGTCCGTCATATTTAGAAATTATGCCAAATGCCATATTAGCATCCAATAAATTTCATTTAGAAGGTTATGACGGGGTTGCAAATAATTGGAAAGAATTTGGAAAATGGATGCACACCAATCTTATTGCAGATAGAATGGAGCTTCCAGAAGTAACAAAAGTAAAAATTAAGAATTTGGTACAAGGGATTAGCGATCCCGTTGAAAAGGCTAAAATCATATATGACTATGTCCAAAAAAAGACAAGATATATAAGTGTACAAGTGGGGATAGGTGGTTGGATGCCTATGCTAGCAAGTGATGTTGACAAACTAAGTTATGGAGATTGTAAAGCTCTAACAAATTATACCAAGGCATTGATGGATGAAGCTGGTGTTGAATCATACTATACTGCGGTTTATGGAGGTCGAGATATTAGAAGCATGGAACCCAATGTGTATTCAGTGCAAGGAAATCACGTATTTTTATATGTTCCAACGAAAGAGAAAGATTACTGGTTAGAATGTACTAGTCAAACTGTTCCTTTTGGATACCAAGGTACATTTACCGATGACAGAGATGTTTTGGTTATTAAACCAGATGGTGGTGAAATAAAACATACAACTATTCAGCATGATTCTATTAGCTTTCAAAAAACCAAGGCAACATATACACTCAATGATAAGGGAAGCATAGCGGGGAATGTTGTTATTAGTTCTTCTGGAATTCAATATGATAATCATTACGATATTGAGAAAAAATCTGAACGAGAAGTCAACAATTACTATAAGAGTGATTACTGGTCTTACTTGAACAATCTAACCATCGAAGATTATGCATTCAAAAATGATAAAGATCAGATCATATTTAATGAAAAAGTAGCTGTTTCTGCCCAAGACTATGCTACTTTCAGTGGCGAACGAATGTTGTTCACCATGAACGCATTTAATCGAGCAACCAGAGTGCCTAAAAGGTATAGAAACAGAAAATTGCCTTTAAAAATTTCTAGAGGTTTTATCGACACAGATGAATTCGAGATTATATTACCTGAAAATTATTCAATTGAGGCACTCGCCAATGGTGTATCTATAAAAAATAAATTTGGAGAATATAACTTCTCTGTGAAAAAAATATCACCTTCTAAAATAAAATATTCTAGAGAATTTTTATTGAAAAAAGGACTACATCCGAAAGAAGATTATAATGCCTATAGAAATTTTAGAAGACAGATCGCCAAACATGACAAAACCAAAATAGTACTATTAAAAAAATAAACCATGCCAAAACTAGCAACCATCTTATCCGTAGTTATGTTACTACTATCTATTTCTTTTACCCAAGCGCAACAAATAAAATTTGGAAAAGTTTCAAAGGAAGAACTTCAAGAAAAATTTTACTCGTTAGATTCAAGTGCCAATGCCGCTATTATATATAAAAAAAGAAGAACCTATTATGATTATAACCAGCAAATAGGTTGGACCTTGATAACAAAAGTTCATGAACGTATTAAAATATATAATAAAGATGGTTACGACTGGGCGACTAAGAAAATAAGTCTTTATAAAAGTGGGAGTACCAAAGAAAAGGTGTCTATAAAAGGAGCAACTTTTAACCTTAATGGTAACAAAATAGAAAAAACGAAATTAAAAAATAATGACATATTTAATGAAGACATCAATAAAAATTGGAGCCGATCTAAATTTACGATGCCTAATCTCAATGAAGGCAGCGTTATTGAATGGGAATATTCGATAAGGTCTCCATATATACAGAACATAGATGATATGGTATTTCAATATAAAATACCCCTTAAACATATAGATACACAAATAGAGGTTCCTGAGTTTTTTGTTTTTAAAAATCAATCGAAAGGTTACCTACCAGTGAATTTAGAAAAAACAAATAAATCATCTCAAATTTTGTTAACATCTAAGAATAGAACTGGCGACACTGGTGGGCCGGTTACTACTTCTTTTAGTCAAGATAAAGTAACATTCAATTCAAACATTTCACACTGTATTCAAGAAAATATTCCGGCGTTGATTGAAGAACCGTATACAAACAATATTGATAATTATATTACTTCTTTAAAATTTGAATTAACTGCATACAGGCCAAAAGATGGCATTCCCAAATTTTACAATACCACTTGGGACAATGTTACCAAAACTATCTATACGAGTTCTAATTTCGGAGAACAGCTTAAAAAATCTTCTCATTTTAAGGAAGATTTAACCAACATTATAAACAATAGTGCCTCTCAAAATGAGAAGATTATCAAAATTTATCAATTCGTAAAAGGTAAAATTAAATGGAATAATTTTAGGGGTAAGTACACTGACAAGGGCGTTAAAAAAGCGTATAAAGAAGGGTTGGGTAATGCTGCCGAAATAAATCTAACCTTGGTGGCCATGTTACGAGAGGCCGGTATAAAATCAAACCCAATTTTGGTAAGTACGAGAGATAATGGAATTCCTCTTTTTCCGACCACCCAAGGTTTTAATTATGTCATCGCAGGAGTGGAATTGTCAAATGGCGCCTTACTTTTGGATGCTACCGAAAGACATGCACCGCCAAATGTATTACCATTACGAGCGTTGAATTGGCAGGGTAGAATTATTCGCAAAGATGGAAGTTCAGCACAGATTGACCTATCCCCAAAAAAATATTCATCGAAAAAGGTATACCTCAACATAAAATTAGATGAAGAAGCTTTTGTTACCGGCTCATGCAGAGCCATGTTTTCTGAACTGATGGCTTTAAACTATAGAAATAATTACAATAAAGTTAATAATCAAGATCTTATTGGGAAGTTAGAAAAAGAGAATGGAAATATAGAAATATCTGAATTAAAGGTTTCGAATGAAGATGATATTAGTAAGGCATTGGCCCATACTTTTTCATTCGAATCGGATAATCAGGTTGAAATTATTGGGGATAAGATGTATTTTTCTCCGTTATTCTTTTTAACAGAAAAAC
The DNA here is from genome assembly GCA_947494325.1 of uncultured Flavobacteriaceae bacterium. GTDB lineage: Bacteria > Bacteroidota > Bacteroidia > Flavobacteriales > Flavobacteriaceae > Aureibaculum. The sequence continues at coordinate 119,975 of CANLUS010000007.1, read as the reverse complement.
AGAACCCATTCAAATTAGAAAATAGGACGTATCCTGTTGATTTCGGTGCTCCATTCGAAGAAAAATATACAATATCGATTAATATTCCAGAAGGGTATAAAGTTGAGTCCAAGCCAGAAAATGTAGGGTTGGGTTTACCTGAACAAATGGGTTCATTTAAATTCGCGACGATATTAAAAGGTAATAAATTGCAAGTATTAGCTAGCACGAAAATTAATTCGCCCGTAATTAGCCCAATGTACTATGCATCATTAAAAGAATTCTATAAAAAACTAGTTGACAAACAATTAGAAAAAGTAGTGCTCTCTAAAATTTAAATTATGGAAAATAAAATCGCCCCTTTTCTACTTTTCGCCTTATTCTTTTCGACTCATTTAATTTTTTCTCAAAGCATAAAATTAAACAAAGTTTCAAAGGAAGAACTTCAAGAAAAGTATTACCCTTTAGATTCTAGCGCCAATGCCGCTATTGTATATAAAAAAAGAAGAACATATTATGATTACAATGGTGATACGGGCTGGACATTATTCACAAAAGTGAAAGAAAGAATTAAAATATATAACAAAGAGGGGTATGATTGGGCCACAAAAAGGATTAATCTTTATCGAGGCGGTGTGGATGAAAAAGTTTCAATCAAGGGAACAACATATAGTTTGATAAATAATAAGGTTGAAAAATCGAAACTAAAAAGTAGCGCAATATTTAATGAAAATCTAAACGAGAATTGGAGTCAAACAAAATTCACCATGCCCAACCTTACCGAGGGTAGTATTGTAGAGTGGGAATATACTATTCGATCTACTTATTATGGAAATATTGATGTCATCACTTTTCAGCATAAAATTCCTGTAAAATATATTGATGCTGAAATTAAGATTCCCGAATTCTTTCAATTCAAGTACATACCCAACTACTTTTATCCAGTCACTGTAAATGAGTCAAAAAATGCAAGAACTTTAAACTTTACCTATAGAACTAAAAAAGATCTTAATGCTCCAGGTGGAGTTGGAGGAAAAACTTCAACTTATAACACTGACATAGATATTTTTGAAAGAGTTTATGCTAGTGTTGAGAAAAATATCCCTGCCCTTCAAGAAGAACCTTATACTAACAATATTGATAATTACAGAAGTCAAGTCGCCTTTGAACTAATGGCTTATAGACCAAAAAACGATACCCCAAAATTTTTTAATTCAAGCTGGACAGATGTTTCAATAGGTATAAATAAAAGTCAAAGTTTCGGGAGTCAGCTAGCCAAGACAAAGCACTATGTTGATGACTTAACAAGTATTATTGATGAAAATGATACATCAAATGAAAAAATAATAAAAGCCTTTCAATTCGTTAAAAATAAAATAAAATGGAATGGCAATCAAAATAAATATACGGTAGACGGTGTACAAAAAGCCTATGAAAATGGAGTTGGTAACGCTGCTGAAATCAATCTAAGTTTAGTCTCTATTTTACGCTATTTAAATATAAATTCAAGTCCTATACTTGTCAGTACAAGAGGTAACGGTGTTCCTTTATTTCCGACCTCTCAAGGATATAATTATGTTATCGCGGGTATTGAAATGGATAACGGAGAATTAATACTTCTCGACGCCACAGAAAAATATAGCGCACCCAACGTTTTGCCCCTCCGAGTATTAAATTGGCAAGGTCAAATTATACGTAAAGACGGAACGTCAAATTCAGTAAATTTATTCCCAAAGAAATCTTCAACAAAAAGTATTTTTTTAAATGCTAAAATAGACGATCAAGCATTAATTACGGGTTCATCCAGAGCAATGTATACTAATTTAATCGCCCTAAATTATAGAAACAATTATAATGGTGTTTCTAAAGAGGATTTAATTGGAATATTAGAGAAAGAAAATCAAAACATTGAAATATCCGGTTTAAGAGTGAGTAATGAAAATAATATTGGAAAATCATTAATGCATATGCTTGCTTTTGAATCAGAAAGTCATGCAGAAATTATTGGGTCTAAAATTTATTTCTCTCCACTCCTTTTCTTATCTAAAAAAGAAAACCCATTTAAATTAGAAAAGCGTACCTATCCAGTAGATTTTGGTGCTCCTTTTGAAGAAAAATATACAATATCTATCAATATTCCTGACGGTTATTCTATAGAATCTAAACCAGAAAATGAAGCCTTTGCTCTACCAGACGATATGGGCTTATATAAATTTGTAGCGATCCTAAATAATAATAAATTACAAGTATTATCTACCTTTCAAATCAATACCGCTATCATTAGTCCAAATGACTACGGTCTTTTAAAGGATTTTTACAAAAAAATAATCAATAAGCAACTGGAAAAGGTGGTACTGTCAAAAATTTAAACTAAAAAGTAATCTAAGGAGTACAACTACTTTATAATTCTTTTTTAAGGAGTTCTATATCACTAATAATACGTTTTATATCCTCTTTGTCGGTTCCGTCGTAAAAACCTCTTATTTGTTTTTTAGTATCGATTAAGACAAACTGCTCTGTATGGATAAAATCTTGAGCACCACCATCTCCTTCTTCTAACACAGCAAAATAAGACTTACGAGCCAAGTCATAAATATGCTTTTTCTTACCAGTTGTAATATGCCATTTTCCGTCAATAACACCTTTATCTAAAGCATATTGTTTTAGTATGGGCACACTATCCATTACAGGAGTCACCGAATGCGATAAAAACATTACCTGATTATCTTCTATAAAATGATTCTGTAGTGCAGCCATATTTGTCGTCATAATCGGACAAATGGTAGCACATCGTGTAAAGAAAAAATCTGCCACATAAATTTTGCCTTCATATTCTCGATGCGTTATTGTCTCTCCATTTTGATTGATGAGCTCAAAATCGGCAATTTTATGATCATTTTTAACATGTTGTAAAGAAAAGTCTACTAATCTCGGATTCACATCTGAAGGATTATAAATATTCAAACGTTCTTTTGGCTTTAGTAATTGATGCCCAACAACCACTGCTATCACAAAAATAAAAGCTACCGATAGTACTGTAGTTACCGATTTTTTAGTAAAATTAAACATCCTCTTAGTTATGATAAATTTTAACGTTTTCTTTCGAATCTAATTCTCTACAAAATTACTCATAAAAGCGTACATTTGTGCGTTTTTAACATATTAAGATTTTAAAATTAATGGATACATTTATTCAAATATTACAATTTATATTGAGTTTATCGATATTAATTGTGCTACATGAGCTAGGACATTTTATTCCAGCAAAATTATTCAAGACGAAAGTTGAAAAATTCTATCTGTTCTTCGATTATAAATTTTCGCTCTTTAAAAAGAAAATTGGCGATACCGTATATGGTATTGGATGGATTCCATTGGGAGGCTACGTAAAGATTGCAGGGATGATTGATGAGAGTATGGATACAGAGCAACTTAAAGAAGAACCAAAGCCGTGGGAGTTTAGGTCAAAACCGGCATGGCAACGTTTAATTATTATGTTAGGCGGTGTAACGGTAAACTTCATACTCGGTATCTTCTTATACATTATGATTTTAAATATTTGGGGGGAAAAATTTCTACCAAATGAGAGTTTAAAAGATGGTGTTTGGGTACAAGGTAAACTAGGTACAGATTTGGGACTGCAAAATGGGGATAAAATCTTAACAGTTGATGGTGAAAAAATTGAACGTTTTGGTTCAATTTTTGGCGAGTTTATAACAGGTAGCAATTATACAATTGAGAGAGCGGGTCAAGTCATAGAAAGGGAAATTCCTATCGATTTTATCTCGCAACTTACGGACATGAAAAAAAGTGAGGTTCGATTTATTGCACCTCGAGTTCCGTTTCTCATTGGGAAAATTCCCGATACATCTCATAACAAAGCTAGTGAGCTAAAAGTAAATGATATTGTTACATCAATTAATGGTAATCCAATCAAATATTATGATGAAGTTGGATCTATCCTTGAAAAGTATAGCAATCAAAGCATTACACTAGAAGTCCAAAGAAAAGATGTTACAGAAAATATAATTGCAAAAGTTAATGAGAAAGGGGCTATTGGCGTTGTTCTTGGCAGATTACCCATTGAACAAATGAGCAGACTTGGGTACTATGAACTAAAGACAAATACCTTTACATTCGCTCAAGCGATTCCTGGTGGTTTTAATAAAGCTTATAACAGATTAGCCGATTATATTAAACAATTTAAAAAAATATTAAATCCTAAAACCGGTGCGTACAAAGCCTTGGGAGGTTTCGGTACGATAGCCAGTATTTTTCCTAGTGAATGGAGCTGGGAAAGGTTTTTAGACCTTACCGCTTTTCTTTCAATTATGTTAGGCTTTATGAACTTATTACCAATTCCTGCGTTAGACGGTGGGCATGTTGTTTTTACACTTTATGAAATGATTTCGGGTCGTAAGCCGAGTGATAAATTCTTAGAATATGCACAAGTAACTGGGTTTGTGATTTTAATGGCATTACTCTTATTTGCAAATGGGAATGATGTCTATAGATGGATAACGGGTAAATTTTAATTTAAAATATCAATCAACCATTGTTGAAATCAAATATATAAGTAATAAAAAAAGAGCTTCTAAATAGAAGCTCTTTTTTATTTCCTAAAGTATTCTAAACTTAATCCGCTAGAATAATTATTTTATTATCATTTAATTCGATCGTTCCAGAAGCAATTGCTAACAAGGTATCTGCTCCATCATTTGAAAATTTGTCTTTAAAACTATCTGAGATTGTTATATCTCCTTTAATTTTAACATTCCCTTCTTGCAACAATGATACAATTGGTGCATGATTATCTAACATTTGAAATTCACCATCTACACCAGGTACTGTAACCGCTTCAACGTCTCCGCTAAACAAAATAGCCTCAGGGCTTACAATTTCTAAAAACATATCGTTTCGTCTTTAATGTTTATGCTTCAGCTAACATTTTCTCTCCAGCATCAATCGCATCTTGGATAGATCCTCTTAAGTTAAAAGCTGCCTCAGGGTATTTATCTAATTCACCATCCATAATCATATTAAAGCCTTTGATAGTATCTTTAATATCAACTAATACACCAGGTATTCCTGTAAACTGTTCAGCGACATGGAAAGGCTGAGATAAGAAACGTTGCGCTCTACGAGCTCTATGTACTACTAACTTATCTTCTTCAGATAATTCTTCCATACCTAAAATGGCAATAATATCTTGTAATTCTTTATAGCGTTGTAATAACTCTTTTACCTTTTGAGCAGTGTTATAGTGTTCATCTCCTAAAATATCAGCAGTTAAAATTCTTGAAGTAGAATCTAACGGATCCACTGCTGGATAAATACCTAATTCAGCAATCTTACGAGATAATACAGTTGTAGCATCTAAATGGGCAAATGTTGTTGCTGGTGCTGGATCTGTTAAATCATCTGCAGGTACATAAACCGCTTGCACAGATGTAATAGAACCTGTTTTTGTTGATGTAATACGTTCTTGCATTGCTCCCATTTCGGTAGCTAAGGTTGGTTGGTAACCCACCGCTGAAGGCATACGTCCTAATAAGGCAGATACCTCTGAACCAGCTTGCGTAAACCTAAAGATATTATCTACGAAAAATAATACATCTTTACCTTGACCATCACCTGCTCCATCACGGAAATATTCTGCAATTGTTAATCCTGATAAGGCAACACGTGCACGTGCTCCAGGAGGCTCATTCATTTGTCCAAAAACAAATGTTGCTTTTGAATCTCTCATGGTAGTCTTATCTACTTTTTCAAGATCCCATCCGCCATCTTCCATAGAGTGCATAAAGTCATCACCATATTTAATAATACCAGATTCTAACATCTCACGAAGTAAATCATTTCCTTCACGCGTACGCTCTCCTACTCCTGCAAACACTGATAAACCACCGTGTCCTTTGGCAATATTATTAATCAATTCTTGAATCAATACTGTTTTACCAACTCCTGCTCCACCGAATAATCCAATTTTTCCACCTTTTGCGTATGGTTCAATCAAGTCAATTACCTTAATTCCAGTAAACAATACTTCAGTCGATGTAGATAATTCTTCGAACTTTGGCGCTTGACGGTGAATAGACAATCCATCTTTTTCGGTTTTAGGCAAATCACCTAAACCATCAATAGCATCACCAGTAACATTAAATAAACGTCCATAAATATCATCTCCTACTGGCATTTGAATTGGATTACCAGTAGCAACTACTTCATAACCTCTACTCAAACCATCTGTAGAATCCATCGCAATACATCTCACTGTATCTTGACCTACATGCTGTTCAACTTCTAATACTAATAAAGAACCATCTTTTCTTTTGATTTCCAATGAATCAAAAATCTTTGGAAGATCGACTCCTGTTGAAAATTCAACATCTATAACTGGACCAATAATTTGCGCAACTTTACCTGTAACTTTCGACATTATTATGTGTTTATTGTTTTGCTAAAATTTAATTCGAAAAAGAAGTGCGGATACACCATGTTTTTCGCGCTGCAAATATAAATATTATTCTTTAATTTTATAACATAAAAAGTATCAAAAAAATTAAGAAAATAAATGCGTGCATTTTAGGTATAACTAATAGGTCAAAAACAAAAAAAACCAGAATAAAATTCTGGTTTTTTTTGTTTTGTATAATTTTTTATTACCTATCTACTGTAACGAAGCCGGATAAATTATGGGAAGATCATCTGCTTTTGCCATTGAACCAGAAGCTGCAAAATTAGAACCGAAACCGGCATCTAAAGCCTCTAAAAATTTATTCGCCATCAATCCATATCCTCTAGATGTTAAATGAATACCGTCTAAACTCACCAGACCTCCAAAAACTAAATCTGTCGTCATATTATAATTGTCGAACGTTACTCCAGTTGTAGAAGCTTCCGTCAATACACTATTTAAATCAACCAGCACAACATTAGGATTTGCCGTTGTCACAGCTTCAATAGTTGCGTTGTAAGCCACAGTTGCATTTCTAATAGCCTCTTGTTCGCTTGGTAATAATACCCACTTATCAGCCAATGGTATAGCTACACCATTCACACTTAAAGGATTACTAGGATCCGCCAACGTTCCTATAAATGAAGAACTAGGTAATACGAGTAGATCATCCGAAGTTGCTTGTCTCATACTTACTAATGCTGGATTTATTCCAGTTAAGTCAGAAAGTGTTTCATCTGCAATAACCACTGCATTTCCTTCTCCGGCTGCAAAACTAATTTGTCTTCTATCAACTTCTGCCTGATCAAAATTTGGAGCCGCTGCTGCAGGTATCAAACCAGCATTAATACCATCTAGCACATCTTGCAGACCTTGATTATAAGCTGCATATGCGGCATTCACTGCCCCAGCAGTCGCTGCATCTAATGGTACTGGATTATGCGGTACCGTTGTAAAATGTGGTAAGTCTGTAATGAAAGGTACATTTGTCACAGCTCCTTTTGCTCCACCACTTGTAAGCGCACCTACCAAGGTTGCAAATGTAGCATCGAAACCAACTCCAACGGGTCCAGCAGAAGGTGTTATAGGGTTTGTACCATCACCGCCACTTGTTGCATAGCCCAAAACGTCATTTCCTCCTATTTCAGATAACGTGAAAAATGTAGGGTTTTGAGACATTGCATCATCCAAAATACTCGTTGTTTCACCCGAAGAAAATCTACTAAAAAAAGGATTTGCAGTACCAGCTAGTACACCTGGAACACTTCCGTAACCTGGTGCTAGTATATGAAAACTTTTTGCTCCTGGTACGCCCATATTATTGAAAGACCCGCTTAATTTATTAGTTACTTCATTAGTTGGTGTGGCATCCAATCCAGCTGGGCCAGCTCCATTAAAAAACAAACGAGCTCCTTGAATCACATTACCTCCATATAATAAGCCTCCAATATTATCATTTGTCAAAGGCTGTGTAAAGTCTCCACCCCCTGCGTTAGCAAATTGTTGTGCTAGAATATTAGGAAAAGAATTCTGCTGACTTGCTAAAAACAACGCTCCATCTGTAAAACCAGCAGTAAAAGAGGCGCCTACCGCAACATATTTAGAAAAGTCTAAACTTCCAGCTTCTAAAGCTGGCAAGGCTGCTGCTTCAGGAGGTAAGTTAGGTTCTATCTCATCAATTTCACAAGCTACTAATCCACCAAAGATTAGCAACAGTCCAAAACATTTATATATATTTTTCATTTTTATTCTTAATTTATTAATTGTTAATTATCCAAGAAACATAAAATTGTGAACCTACTGCTCCCGTACCTGGGGCACTCTGATATTCGGTACCACCGATATTCGAACCACCAATTTTAAATACTGATTTAATTTTTGCTGCTGTATAACTTATTTGCGCATCAAAAATTGTTCTCTCTGGCACAAATGCATTTGCAATAGTCGATTGCCAAAAATACTCTGTGCTATATCTAGCATTAATATTAAACCCTACATTTGAATCAAATAAGTTCGCATTTCCTAAAGATAATTTTACTTTATGTTCAGGGGTGTTAAATCCTGCTTGAAAATCAGGATCTGTAGATTGATCAAAATCAAATTTAGATAGTGTATAATTTGCACCAATACTAAATCCATGAATCTTCGTATTCAACCCAACAATGAATCCATATGACGAAACATCTGCCAAAGAATTTGTATACGTTTGAAAAACAGTAGTATTTCCAGTAACAATATCCTGAATACCTGTTGCATCAGCAGTACTACCTGTGTTAGGAGTTACTACAAATTTATTTGCGATAAACCCTTCGTAAGAATTATAATATCCGTTTAAATCTATATCAAACTTACCTATTCTTCCTCTATACCCTACATCATAGGCCGTCACTTTCTCTGGCTGTACCAAATCTGTAGTTACTGCTTGTAAACGACTTGGGTCTCCCGTTGCTGCAAACTCACCAACTGATTGAGCTGAATAAGAATCAAAGTATATATCATTTCCTGTTAATGCTGTACCTGGTAATCTTCTGTCTAAGTTATCCGGCGAAGAACCCACTAGAATTGCACGTCCTACGTTAAAACCGATAAACAATGATTGTGTATCAGGATTTCTAAAACCTGTTTGATAAGAAGCTCTAAAGTTATGATTTCTATTTTCACCAGCAGCATATACTATAGATGCTCTTGGAGAAATATTTGCATCAAAAAAGTCATTTTTATCATAACGGAAAGAAGCTGTTAATTTTAATCTTTCATCAGCAAACTTTTTACTAGCTTGAACATACGCTCCATACTCACTATATTCGATTGGGCCGTCAAAATCTGTAAATATAGTTCCTTGAGAATCTAACGAATATTGTTTGTAAGATCCACCAACTTGTATATCAGCTGCCTCATTTAATAGGCTAGAAAAATTATAATTTCCTTCAACTACCGTCGAGCTAGTATTATCTAAAAACTTTGATCCAGTTGATACATCAGGATCATTCGTTACTTGTTCAAATAATTCTTGAAATTCTGGTGTCCCTGGGTTTGGTCTAAAAGCAGCATCTGCGGCTATTCTACCATTTGCATGACCTTGTTCGTCAGTACCACCAGCTAAGATCGTATTTAAATAGCCTCCTGCATAGGTTCCGAACCACTCCGTAGCGTTTACTCTGTTCATATTGATTCCAGTAAAACGCATATCATAAGAATCTCCAGCAGTTTCGGCTGTTTTGTAACCTCTTAAAAAGAAGTCTTTACCTTTTACTTCTAATTTGTGCTGTTGGATAAAGAAATTTCTTAACTGATATCTATTAGCTCCTTGATAAATCGAACCACCTTGTCCTAATCTTGAATTCCAAATAACCTCTATATCATTTTCAAAGGGTCTATAATTTAAAGAAAAGTCAGCTTTGATACTTTGTGCTTCATAATCTGTTAAATCTTGTTCTCTATACCCTGTTCTTCCAACATTCACAGCTGGTAATAACGCTGCTGCTCCAGCAGGAAATAAACCTAATGCTTCTAAACTTTCACCTACACCTCTTAAGGTAGTTCCAGCAGCAGCCGTAGTAATTTCATCTCCATATATATTTAAACCATCATGATCCAATCTAGATGGGTCTGCAGGTGTTATAAAATCTGGCTGACCAACTTCGTTTGGTGTATATTGATTTGTATCCGTAGCAAACCAATCTGTTCCTTGTAAATAAGAAAATGTTGCTTTTGCTGCGAACTTCTCACTAAAAGCATGTGCAGCGCGAATTCCAACATCATAAAAATTGTTATCTCCACCGGCATCTTGAATAGTCAGTCCTGTTTTTACAGAAACACTAACTCCCTGATCTTCGAAAGGATTTTTTGTTGTCATGAATAAAATACCATTAAATGCATTCGCCCCATATAAGGCAGATGAAGCACCTGGTAATAGCTCGACACTCTTAAGGTCTAACTCACTTACACCTATTAAATTACCAAGAACGAAGTTCAAGGCAGGAGAAGAGTTATCCATTCCATCAACTAATTGAACAAAACGGGTATTTGCAAAAGTGGCAAAACCTCTGGTATTAACAGAGTTAAATGTTAAACTACTTGTATTAACATCTACTCCTTTTAAATTTTCTAAACTCTGATAAAAAGACGCAGCAGAAGCGCTTTTTATCTCTCTCAATCCAAATCTTTCAATTGTTACTGGAGACTCACGAACACTTTCTGGTGTTCTCGAAGCAGAGACAACCACTTCGTCTAATTGAGTACCTTCTACTAATGCAATTTTTAAATTTTGATTATTCTCTGTAATTTCAATTGTTTGACCCTCATATCCTATAGAGGTTACAACAATTTTAAAAGGTAAGGGTTCCGTTACTTCTAGGGTAAAATTACCATCAAAATCAGTCGAAGTACCTATATACTTACCTTCAAGTCGTATATTTACGCCCGGTATAGGTTGATTATCTTTTGAATCGGTAACTGTTCCTGTAACTACCGTTTGTGCATACATAGTAGCACCAAAAAACAGCGCAAAAACAATAGTAAAAAGTTTATTCATAATGTTTATTTAAGTGGTTAACAATAGCGCAAAATACAATTTTTTTTGATGTTTACAATGCATGCATAATAAATTCTATTGTTAAATATTTTAAAATCCCTGCTTTAGATTGAGAAATTCTAAATAGAATCCCTAATTTTGAGCCTGATTTTCAGGTTTTACTAATACAATAACATACATTAACATTTTCGTTTGTGAAAATTTATCAATCTTATCAAGATTTCTCCAACACTTCTAAATCCACAACTGTCACTATCGGTACGTTTGATGGTGTACACATTGGACATCAGGAAATTATTAAACAGTTATTAAGTCAAGAGTTAGATGGTGAAAGCGAATCACTAATCTTAACATTCTTCCCTCACCCAAGAATTGTACTTCAAAAAGATACCAATGTCCAACTATTAAATACCATCGATGAGAAAATTGGTTTGTTAAAAAAAGCCGGACTTCATCATTTGATTGTACAGCCATTTACTAAAGAATTTTCTCGCTTAACTGCTTTAGATTTTGCCCGAGATATCTTGGCAGAACATATTAAAACGAAAAAATTGATTATTGGCTATGACCATCGCTTTGGTAGAAATAGAGAAGGCAGTTTTGAACAACTCAAAGAATATGGGAAAATTTATGATTTTGACGTTGAAGAAATTCCAGCTCAGAACATCGAAGATATCACAGTGAGCTCGACCAAGATTCGCCGAGCACTAGAAGAAGGAGCTATAGAAAAAGCGAATTCATTCTTAGGTTATCATTATATGTTAACGGGTAAAGTAGTTACTGGAAATGCTTTAGGGCGCCAATATGATTACCCTACGGTAAATATAAACATTGAAGAATCCTACAAACTAGTACCGAAGTCAGGTGTTTATATTGTTCAATCCACCATTGAAGATCAACATTATTTCGGATTGATGAATATAGGTATGCGACCTACATTAAATGGTAAGAAAAGAACAATTGAAGTACATCTTTTAGATTTTAAGAAAGATCTTTACGGAACGAAAATTCAAGTTGACCTCTTAAAAAGAGTGAGAGATGAGCAAAAATTCGATTCGATGGAACATTTATATGCCCAAATAAAAAAAGATGAAATAAAGGCTAGAAGTCTTATTAAAAATGGAAAAATTTCTTTTCAAACATATTGATAATTCTCCATTAATCGTTTTTAGAATAATTTTTGGACTACTCCTATTTCTAGAATCTGTTGGTGCAATTTTTACCGGATGGGTTACCAAAACCCTTGTCGAGCCTAAATTCACTTTTAATTTTATCGGATTTGACTTTTTACAACCCCTATCTGGAAATGGTATGTACTATTACTATTTAGTCATGGGGCTTTTTGGTTTTTGTGTTATGATAGGATATCGATATCGGATCGCGATATTGTCTTTTTTCATAATGTGGAGCGCTACTTACCTAATGCAAAAATCATCTTATAACAATCATTATTATTTAACGGCATTATTAAGTTTTCTAATGATTTTTCAACCTGCCAATAATTACTTGTCAGTTGATGTAAAAAGAAATCCGTCGATTAAATCTGAATCTGTACCTTATTGGACCTCCCTTATTTTAATGCTTCAAATTGGTCTTGTTTACTTCTATGGGGGCGTTGCAAAAATATATCCAGACTGGCTCCAAGCCATTCCTGCAAAATTATTTTTAAGCTCAAAAACTAATTACCCTTTAGTCGGTGAATTATTTAGCACCAATTGGTTCCCATTTATACTAAGCTATGGAGGGCTATTTTTTGATTTGTTAATCGTACCGCTCTTGCTGTTTAAAAGAACACGAGTTTTTGGGTTCTGTTTATCACTATTTTTTCATTTGTTCAACGCCATTATTTTTCAAGTCGGTATTTTTCCTTTTTTATCACTAGCCTTCGCTCTCTTTTTTTTCGAACCTAAAACGGTGCATCGTATTTTTTTAAGGAAGAAAACTTATTACTCGAAGAATGAAGTATTTGTTCCAAAAATGAAAAAACAGTTCATAGTATTTTTAGGACTGTATTTTCTAGTGCAGCTATCACTGCCTCTTCGACATTGGATCATCAAAGAAAATGTTCTATGGACAGAGGAAGGACATCGTTTAAGTTGGCGAATGATGTTACGCTCAAAGACCGGTCATCAAAATTTCGTTGTGTTAGATAAAAAAACCAATCGAAAAGAAAGCATCTGGCTCCCTAATTATTTAACAGAAAAACAACGAAGGGTAATCGGAACCAAACCAGATATGATTTGGCAGTTTTCGCAACGTCTAAAAAAGGAATATGCCAAGGAGGGTAAAAATATTGCGATATACGTTAGCGGAAAGATAAGTGTAAATGGCAAAGACTATCAACCGTTGGTAAACGATACTATTGATCTTGCTTCAGTAAAATGGGATCATTTTAAACACAATGCGTGGCTACTTCCGGAAAAAGAGAAATAATCTTTATCGTCAATTCTAAATTGTAAAATCAATCAGTATCTTTGCTGACTAATAAAATAGTAGCATGTTACAAGTAGCGTACATAAAAGAGCATAAAGAAGCAGTATTAAAAGGGTTGGCAGTAAGAAACTTCAAGGAAGCAGAAACCATCATAAATAAAGTTCTTAAAGTCGATGACAATAGAAAAAAAACACAGGTAAATTTAGACGGTATACTGGCCGAATCGAACAGCATTTCTAAAGAAATAGGTTCCTTATTTAAAGCTGGCGAGACGCAAAAAGCAACTATTTTAAAAGAGAAAACGGGGCAATTAAAAGAGCAATCTAAGATCTTAAACGAGCAATTAAGCTCAATTCAAAAAGAATTAGCCGAACTTTTGTATCAAATTCCTAATATTCCACACAGCTCGGTTCCGTCGGGTAGTACAGATGAAGATAATGAAGAAATTTTTCGCGAAGGCGACATCCCAAAATTAAAAGAAGGCGCTCAACCGCATTGGGAACTTGCGAAAAAATATGATATTATCGATTTTGAATTGGGCACAAAAATTACTGGAGCTGGTTTCCCTGTGTATAAAGGTAAAGGAGCTAAATTACAACGTGCCTTAATTAGTTATTTTTTAGATAAAAATACAAACGCAGGTTACCAAGAAGTACAAGTACCTCACTTGATTAATGAAGCATCAGGTTATGGTACAGGCCAACTTCCCGATAAGGAAGGTCAAATGTATGAAGCGACAGCTGATAACTTATTTTTAATCCCTACTGCAGAAGTACCAATTACAAATCTATATAGAAACAATTTGCTCAAAGAAAGTGATTTCCCTATTAAACATACAGGTTACACCCCATGTTTTAGGCGAGAAGCTGGCTCTTATGGTGCACATGTTAGAGGGTTGAATAGATTACATCAATTTGACAAAGTTGAAATTGTACGTATCGAACATCCAAATAATTCTTATGCTGTTCTTGACGGAATGGTGGCTCACATCAAAGAAATTTTACAAGAGTTAGAATTACCGTATCGTATTTTAAGACTGTGTGGTGGTGATTTAGGTTTTACCGCTGCGTTAACGTTCGATTTTGAAGTTTTTTCGACAGCCCAAGATAGATGGTTGGAAATAAGTTCTGTTTCTAACTTTGAAACATTCCAAGCGAATCGTTTAAAATTACGTTTTAAAAATGCAGATGGGAAAAGTCAATTAGCGCATACACTTAATGGAAGTGCTCTTGCCTTACCAAGAGTTTTGGCTGGGATTTTAGAAAATTATCAAACACCTGATGGGATTGTCATACCTAAAGTATTACAAAAATATACAGGTTTCGATAGTATCAATTAATTTCTGGCAACCGCCAACATTAACTTTTTATATCTATTCATTTCTATCAATGCATTTAAGTAATCATTGATGTTACCTGTTTCCATAAAAAGTACCGCTCTATTCTTTGAGTTTTCGTAGTGTTTCTTTAATTCGATCATTGTAAAAGTATTTAGTTCTTTTATAACTAAGACAAATGTCATGCCAAAATGTTACAACGTAATTCTCTAACCCATACTTTTTATCAAAATTTTAACACTTCTTTTACTACCTTTGAAGCGGTACTATAACGTTATGCGCATAAAAATTATTGTTGTCTTTATTTTATTCAGTGCATTTTGCTATTCGCAAAATTCGCAACTGGCTTACAGCTATTTTCGAAAAGGAGAATATAAAAAAGCGGCAAAATTATATGAACAGCTTCACCAGAAAAATAAAATAAGACGTGATTATTTTAAAAAATTATTGTCGTGTTATCAATTAACAGAAGATTTTGAAAAAGCTTCAAATTTGCTAAAAATACAGATGGAAGGTTTTCCAAGGCAACCTCATTTAAATATTGAATTAGGGTATAATTATCAATTACAAAATCAAATCGATAAAGCCACCCCTTATTACGATAAGGCGCTTCTCGCTCTAGAGGACAATCCAAATAATGGTTATTTGATTGGTACTGCTTTTAAAGATAATCACTTATTAGATTATGCATTGAAAGCATATTTAAAGGCAATGGAATTAAATCCGAAATTGAATTTCGACGTTTATGTTGCTTCCATCTATGGAGAGCAAGCCGAAATTGAGAAAATGTTTAATGCATATCTAAACATGATCGAAAAAAATGAAAAGTACTTTTCAACAGTGCAGCGCTATGCGGGTCGATTTATATCGGATGACAGTCAAGATTCGAATAATATTTTGTTCAGGAAATTACTTCTTAAAAAAGTTCAAAAGACGCCAAAAGATTCTTGGAATATTTTGTTAAGTTGGCTTTATATGCAGCAAAAAGATTATGGTAAGGCCCTAATGCAAGAAAAAGCACTGCATAAAAGGAGACTCGAAGATTTGAATAGAATTGTTGATCTAGGTGTGCTTGCATTTAATAACAAAGATTATGAAACCTCAAAAAATACCTTTTCTTATATTCTAGAAAATACAACAGATCCAAATGCTTTAGTGGATGCTGAATTGTATTTATTAGAAAGTGGTATCGCCACAGCTGAAAATGAAAAAGAGCTACTTGAAGTTGGAAATAAATTCAATGAACTATTAAATAAATATGGCAACAATAAAGCTACCATAGATTTACAAATAGCTTATGCTGATTTTTTAACTTTTAAGAAAAATCAACCGCAGCAAGCAATTGCCATTTTAAAAGAAGCTTTAAAAATAACCTCTTCTCAATTTCAAAATGGCTCGGTAAAAATAAAATTAGCTGACGTTTTAGTATATACTGGAAAATTTAATCAGGCTCTCATTAATTATACACAGGTACAAACTAAATTAAAAAACAGTCGATTGGCCCAGACTGCTCGTTTTAAAGTAGCACAAACTTCTTATTTTAAAGGGGATTATAAATGGGCACTTTCTCAATTAAAGGTTTTAAAAAGTTCTACTTCTCAGCTCATTGCGAATGATGCCTTAGAGTTACACCTGCTAATTTCGGATAATTTAGCCGGTGACTCCATACCCAAAGCACTCAAAGCTTATGCGCGAGCTGATCTGCTAGCTTTTCAAAATAGAAATAGTGAAGCTATTGATAGTCTAACAGCGGTTTTAGAAAATTTTAAAGGACATCCTATCGAGGATGAAGCCTTATTCAAACAAGCGACTCTTTTTGAGAAAACAAAAGCTTATGATGTTGCTGAAAACAACTATCAAAAAATAATTGCGCTTCAAAGTGATGGTATTTTAGTAGATAATGCCTATTTTAAATTAGGTCAGCTATATGATACGAAACTACAGGATATCGAAAAAGCCAAGGAAATGTATCAAAAGATTATTTTTGAGTTTCCATCAAGCATCTTTTTAGTAGAGGCCCGTAAACGCTTTAGAAAATTACGAGGAGATACTCTCAATTAGACATAAGAAACAACGAGATAATTTGTATTCATTAACTCAATTAACTATCAAATCGAAAACATGTATATCTATAATGTAACTACAAACATAGCGTCGAGTATAGAAAAAGAATGGCTTCGTTGGATGCAAGAAAAACACATTCCTGAGGTTTTAGCTACCGGTAAATTTTCTGAAGCCAAAATGAGTCAGGTAATGGTTGATGAAGAAGAAGGAGTCACGTACTCAATTCAATATACAACAGATAGTAAAGAAACATTAGATCGATACTATATTGAAGATGCGCCTGAACTAAGACAAGAAGGAATTGAACTCTTTGGTGATAAATTATTGGCATTTAGAACTGAGTTAAAAGTTATTAAGCATGTTATTAATTATGCACAATCATAAATGTCTGTAAGAGCAAAAAAACATTTAGGGCAACACTTTTTAACGGATGAACATGTAGCAAAAAAAATAGCTGATTCATTAATAGAAAACACGTATAATGATGTGTTGGAAATTGGCCCAGGTATGGGCGTACTCACCAAATACTTGCTTGAAAAAGAATATACGACACATGTTATTGAAATCGACACAGAGTCTGTTCAATATTTAAAAGCCCATTACCTAAATTTAGCGGATAGAATTATTTCCAAAGATTTTTTAAAAATTAATTTGGATGATTTTTTTGAGCATAAACAACTGGCAATCATAGGTAATTTCCCTTACAATATTTCTTCTCAAATTGTATTCAAAGCGATTGAGAACAGGCATCGAATACCTGAGTTCGCAGGAATGTTTCAAAAGGAGGTAGCAAAACGAATCGCGGAGAAACCAGGAACGAAAACCTATGGAATCATATCTGTATTAACTCAGGCATTTTTTGATGCCGAATATTTATTCACCGTACCTCCAAGTGTTTTTAATCCACCTCCTAAAGTTGATTCAGGTGTGATTCGCTTAATCCGAAAAGAAAATTATACCCTACCTGTTGATGAAAAGCTTTTTTTTAAAGTGGTAAAAACTGCGTTTAACCAACGTAGGAAAATGTTACGTAGTAGTTTAAAAACATTTAATTTATCAGATAAATTAAGAGAAGATGCTATATTTGCGCAACGTCCAGAACAATTATCAGTTTTGGAGTTTATAAGTTTGACGCAAAAAATAGCAGACGATGTCATTTGAGGTTACAAAAGAACTTATCGAAGAACTAGTAGTACTCATCGAACAAAAAGATGAACAGACTATTCTTGCCCTTTTGGGTGATGAGCATCATGCCGATATTGCCGAAGTCTTAGATGAATTAAACTCCGATAACTCTACATATATAATAAAACTGTTAGATAGCGATAAAACATCTGACATTTTAATGGAACTGGATGAGGACATCCGAGAGAAAATCTTAAGAAAATTATCCGCAAAAGAAATCGCCGAAGAATTAGAAGAACTTGATACTGATGATGCGGCAGATATGATTGCCGAATTACCGGAGGAGCGTCAAGAACGTGTTATTTCTGAGATTGAAGATGAAGAGCACAAAGCCGATATTCAAGAACTATTGGCATATGACGAAAATTCTGCTGGTGGTTTGATGGCTAAAGAGTTAGTGAAAGTTAATGAAAATTGGACGGTCCTTAAATGCGTACGAGAGATGCGCGCTCAAGCAGAAAATGTAACACGCGTGCATTCTATTTATGTAGTCGATGACACCAATGTATTAAAAGGAAGACTTTCATTAAAAGATTTACTCGTTACACCAACCAAATCTCCTATTTCAGAGGTTTATATCCCAAAAGTTGATTCTGTTAATGTCAATGAAGAAGCTGAAGATGTAGCGAAAATCATGCAAAAATATGACCTGGAAGCCATTCCTGTTGTCGATCATGATGAGCGCCTATTAGGTAGAATCACCATCGATGATATTGTTGATGTCATTAAAGAAGAAGCTGAAAAAGATTATCAATTAGCTGCTGGTTTAACTCAAGATGTTGAAGCTGATGATACTATTTGGAAGTTAACAAAAGCACGATTACCCTGGCTATTTCTAGGGTTGATAGGTGGTATAGGAGCAGCGGCCATTATGGGAGATTTTGATGATATGATTAGTGAACATGCCATTTTATTCTTCTTTACACCTTTAATAGCAGCAATGGCAGGTAATGTTGGTGTACAATCATCGGCCATTATTGTGCAAGGTCTAGCCAATGACGATTTAAAAGGAAGTATAGGAAATCGATTGCTCAAAGAATTTTCTTTGGCTATTGTTAATGGATTTATTCTATCTATATTACTATTTCTTTTTACTTGGTTTTGGCAAGGAGAAATCTTAACCTCAACAGCTCTATCCATTTCATTATTTGTCGTAATTATTGTTGCTGGTATTATCGGCACATTTATCCCTTTATTTTTAGACAAAAGAGGCATCGATCCTGCTATTGCAACTGGACCGTTTATTACAACGAGCAATGATATTTTTGGAATCCTTATTTACTTCATGATTGCCAAAACTATCTTGGGTATTTAACCCTCCTAATCTGTACTTACCTATATATATTTTGCCTATTTTTGTAAGCTCTTACAAACAAGAATTCAATGTCTGAAGAAAAAAAATCACTCAATTTTTTAGAGCAAATTATAGAAGAAGATATTGCCAATGGTTTGGATAATAGTAAACTTCGTTTCCGTTTTCCTCCTGAACCAAATGGCTATTTGCATATTGGTCATGCCGCTTCTATTTGTCTAAACTTTGGTTTAGGGTTAACTTATAATGCACCTGTTAATTTAAGGTTCGACGATACAAATCCCGCCAAGGAAGAACAAGAATATGTAGATGCTATCAAATATGACTTACAATGGTTAGGCTTTAAATGGGCCGAAGAACTCTATTCTTCAGATTATTTCCAACAGCTATATGATTGGGCGATTGAATTGATAAAAAAAGGGAAAGCTTATGTTGATAATCAGACTTCTGAGACCATAGCAGAGCAAAAGGGAACTCCTACCCAACCTGGTATCAATGGACCGTATAGAGATCGATCTATTGAAGAAAATTTAGCCCTATTTGAAAAAATGAAAAATGGCGATTTCGAAGAGGGCTCTCATATACTTCGTGCTAAAATTGATATGACCTCTCCAAATATGCTCATGCGTGATCCAATTATGTATCGCGTATTAAAAAAATCACATCATAGAACAGGCTCAACTTGGAACATCTATCCAATGTATGACTGGACACATGGTGAATCTGACTATATCGAACAAATTTCGCACTCGTTGTGTACATTAGAATTCAAACCACATCGCGAATTGTATGATTGGTTCTTGGATCAGATATATGACACGAATAAATTGCGACCTAAACAGCGTGAATTCGCCCGTCGTAATTTAAGTTATACGGTAATGAGTAAACGTAAGCTATTACAACTCGTTGAGGATGGAATTGTAAAAGGATGGGACGATCCAAGGATGCCAACAATTTCAGGTCTTCGCCGGAGAGGTTATACGCCCAATTCCATTCGGAAATTTAGCGAATTGGCTGGTATTGCCAAACGTGATAATGTGACCGATGTAGCGTTACTAGAATTTTGCATCAAAGATGATTTAAACAAAAATGCTCCGAGAGTTATGGCTGTTCTAAATCCGGTGAAATTGGTCATCACAAATTATCCCGCTGATAAAGAAGAATGGTTAGTTGCCGAAAACAATCCAGAAGACGAAGCTTCAGGAAGCCGTAAAGTACCTTTTTCTAAGGAGCTTTACATTGAAAAAGAAGATTTTAGAGAAGAGGCTAATAAGAAATTCTTCAGGCTAAAATTAGGTGGCGAAGTACGATTAAAGAATGCCTATATTATCAAAGCTGAATCTGTGGTAAAAGATTCGGATGGGGAGATTATTGAAATTCACTGTACCTATGAAGAAGCTAGTAAAAGTGGTAGTGGAACTGAAGCCAGTCTAAGAAGAGTCAAAGGAACACTTCATTGGGTTTCAATCCAGCACGCTTTGAAAGCCGAAGTACGTATGTATGACAGACTTTTTAACGAGGAGGCTCCCGATTCACATAAAGGAACTGATTTTAAAGAATTTATCAATTCAAATTCTTTAACGGTAAATACAAACGCATATGTAGAACCTAGCTTGAAAGAAGCCGAGAATGGCGATCGTTTTCAGTTTCAACGTTTAGGTTATTTTAATATTGATGATGATAGCACTTCTTCAAATTTAGTTTTCAATCGAACAGTTGCTCTGCGCGATAGCTGGGCCAAAATTGAGAAAAAAACAACAAGTGTAAAACCAGCTACCCTTGACACTACTGTTACTGAAGTATTGGCATTGGCCGGTCGTTACTTAAAATCACGAGAAGAAAATGAACGTTTAAGCTTGGTTGAAAGCATCAATGATTTAAGTAAAAAGGTAAAGTTGCAGTCATTAGTTGAATCAGTAAAGACAGCAAATAGTAATAAAGAATATTTAGCATATCTCCTCCTTTTTAATTCTGGAAATTTCGCAATTGACTTGGATACAGATACCGTTAAAAATGTTAATGTTTTCATCGGCAACGCTTTACGGATGAAAAATTCGTATGTTCGTTTTCAGGCCGTAGATTTTGTTGGGAAAAACGTAGCATTCAGAGCTGATTATACTGATTTATTAGCTGAAATGGCCCGTGAAGATAAAAACACCCACATTATTAATAGATTAAAGGAATTCTAATATCCATTTTCTGATTTTAATTTAGAAGTGAAAATCGTAGAACAAATAAAGCAACCAATCCAAGACGAAATGGAGCTCTTTGAATTAAAGTTCAAAGACTCTATGAGTTCTCATGTTCCACTTATTAATCGCATTACTCATTTCATTGTAAAACGAAAAGGAAAACAAATGCGTCCGATGTTTGTTTTTTTAGTTGCGAAAATGGTTTCTGGCGGTAATTTTAGCGAACGCACCTATCGCGGAGCTTCTCTTATAGAATTAATTCATACAGGTTCTTTAGTACACGATGATGTAGTTGATGATAGTAATCGCCGCCGTGGATTCTTTTCGATCAATGCACTATGGAAAAATAAAATTGCTGTATTGGTTGGGGATTTTTTATTTTCTAAAAGCCTACTACTTTCTGTTGATCATGATGATTTTGATTTATTAAAGCTCATATCAATTGCCTTAAAAGAAATGAGTGAAGGCGAATTGCTACAAATAGAAAAAGCGCGAAAACTTGATATCACAGAAGATATTTATTTTGAAATTATCCGTCAAAAAACCGCGACCCTTATTGCAGCTTGCTGCAGTATTGGAGCTGCATCTGTTGGTGCTTCAGAAGAGGAAATCAGAAAAATGCGAAAATTTGGTGAAATTATTGGAACTGCCTTTCAGATGAAAGATGATTTATTCGATTATACCGAAGCAAAAATAGGAAAGCCTACTGGTATAGACATCAAAGAGCAAAAAATGACTTTACCTCTAATTCACACACTTAATAATTGCAATCCTAAAGATAAAAAGTGGATTATCAATTCTGTTAAGAATCATAATAAGAACAAAAAAAGGGTTAAAGAAGTGATCGCTTATGTAAAAAGCAATGGAGGCATTGAGTATACCATCCGTAAAATGACGGAGTATCAAAAAGAAGCACTAAACCTACTTAATGAGTATCCGGATTCACCTTATAAAAAATCACTGATTGATATGGTAAATTACGTCATAGATCGAAAAATTTAACCTACTATCTTTTTTATGACTGTTTTAAACGGTGTTCTTCTTCAATTAAAGCTTGACAAATAAGATACATTGCTATAGCATGACATAAAATATCAATGACAATATAGAGTGAATCCTCAAGTTTCAACAGTATACTCAAACCCGTAAAAAAATCGCGCACTACCATTAAAATTACGCCGGCAAACAAGAACGATTTTAGTTTGACGTAAGATGTTTTGGTATACATAAAAACAAAAGCTAATAGTAATGCCAATGATATTATATATAAAAAAATAATAATTTTCACCCCAATAAGTACAGCAAAAAAACTACAAACAAGAATAGCTAAAAGAATATAAATAGGTGTCGCTCGGATGATGACATCTTTCAATTTTATAATTCCCATTCTATGCACAATCACCAGTAAAAAGAACATATTGGCAATAAAACTTAAAATTAATCCAATAATAAAATTTTCGAGAGAATCTTTATCAAGAAAGAATAGACTCCCAATCATAGTAAATAACAAGGCCAATAAGTAAAATTTGCTTTTATTATCAACAGAAACAAGGTAATAGCCTGCTAAACTCAAAAGCATCAAGGGCTGGACAGAGAAGGCATATACCTTAGGAGTATCTAATAACCTTATACCTAAATAGGCCAAAACAGAAAAGATATACGCAATTAGGAATATGTTCTTTTTTGTTTCCAAAAGATTTTTTTTAAATGATCTTACACGCCTCTTCTAATACAAATAATTCTTCTATAAAGTTTCTACTATTTGAGAGTCTCGGGACTTTATGTTGTCCTCCCAATTTTCCTTTGTCCTTTAACCAGCTATAAAACAAACCACTTCTTGCTTGATGCACTTTAGGCATTGTTAAGGTCATATCGTGATAACGTTTGGCCTCATAATCAGAATTTATAGATTTTAAGGCATTGTCTAACAGTTCCGTGAAATAGTCAATATTTTTTGGTGGCTTTTTAAACTCAATAACCCATTCATGAGCCCCTTTAGATTTACCATCCATAAAAATTGGTGCGACCGTATAATCGGTAATTTCGGCTTTGGTTTTTTTACATACCTTCTTTAGAGCATCTTCGGCATTTTCTATGATCAGTTCTTCCCCAAATACATTAATAAAATGTTTTGTTCTACCAGTAATTCGTATTCTATAAGGATCTAACGATACAAACTTCACAGTATCTCCGATTAAATAGCGCCATAATCCAGAGTTTGTAGTAATTACGATGGCATAATTTTTCAATAATTCAACTTCTTCTAAGGGAATCGCAACAGAATTTTCTTCATCATAAGCATCCATTGGTATAAATTCATAGAAAATTCCATAATCGAGCATCAAGAGTAAATCATGAGAACCATTGCCATCTTGAATAGCAAAAAAGCCTTCGGAAGCATTATACGTTTCATAATATTTAAAATCTTTTCTTGGAATTATTTTTTTATACTGTTCTCTGTATGGATTAAAATTCACGCCACCGTGAAAATACACTTCCAAATTTGGCCAAACTTCTAAAATATTATCTTTTCCCGTTTTCTCTAATACAGCGTTTAATAAAACCAGCATCCAAGAAGGTACACCAACTAAGCTAGTAATATTCTCATTAATAGTTTCGTTAACAATAGCTTCCATCTTTGTCTCCCACTCGCTCATCAAAGCCACTTCTGTTTTGGGTGCACTACTAAAGTCAGCCCAAAAAGGCATGTTTTCTATAATAATAGCAGACAAATCCCCAAAGTAAGAGTTGTTATCTTCATAAATAGCACTACTACCTCCTAACCGTAAACCTCTACCATTAAATAATCCCGCATTCTCATTATTATTGATATAGAGTGCCAACATATCCTTGCCAGCTTTTAAATGACAATTCTCCAGCGCTTCGTTACTCACAGGAATGAATTTACTTTTGGCATTCGTAGTACCACTAGACTTTGCGAACCATTGAATATTTGATGGCCAAAACAAATTTTGTTCTCCTCTCCTAGTACGTTCTATTAAAGGTTCTATCGTTTCATACCTATGGATAGGAACACGTTCGGCAAAAGTTTTATAATCATATATTGATTTAAAATCAAATTGCAAGCCCACTTCGGTATTCCTTGCAACGTTAATTAAGCGCATAAGCAATTCTTGCTGAACATCTATTGGATACTTTAAAAAAAGTTCCATTTGATGCTTTCGCTTCTTCAAAAACCACGAAACAACAGTATTAAAAAGGGGTAACATCTATCGGTTTTCTTAGTTCGTTAGTTGTGATATTTAAACTATCTTTGGATTTTAAAGTTACAATATTTCTAGAAATTGATTTCAATTCTCTCAAAGATAATCAGATAATAAAAGTAAAGATATGGCTAAAGTAGGCATTATAATGGGAAGTAATTCGGATATGCCCATCATGCAGGAAGCTGTTAAAATTTTGCATGAATTTAATATTGAAACCGATGTAGACATTGTCTCAGCACATCGAACGCCTGATAAGCTCGTTGACTATGCTAAGCATGCGCATACACGTGGAATTTCGGTTATAATAGCAGGTGCTGGTGGTGCGGCGCACTTACCTGGCATGGTAGCATCTATGAGTCCATTGCCTGTTATAGGCGTGCCTGTAAAATCTCGAAATTCTATAGATGGGTGGGATTCTGTTTTGTCAATTTTACAAATGCCTGGAGGTGTCCCGGTTGCAACCGTAGCCCTCGATGGAGCAAAAAATGCAGGAATCTTAGCTGCCCAGATACTTGGAAGCAGTAATCAGGATATTCAAGACGTTATTGTTGCTTATAAAGAAAATTTAAAAGAGAACGTTTTAAAGGCTTCTGAAGATTTAAGAAAATAAATATATCAAGGTTTAATTCGCTATAAAATTCGATTGTTTAAAAATGAATAACCCACTTTTAGAAAAATTTAGTACACCATATACAACCGCACCTTTTTCTAAGGTGAAAAACGAACATTTTAAACCCGCTTTTCAAGAAGCAATTCAATCGGCAAAGATTGAAATTGATGCTATTGCCAATAGCACGGCATCTCCTACTTTCGAAAATACAATTGAAGCACTCGATTTTTCGGGATATACTTTAGAAAGAATATCTTCTATTTTTTTCAATTTAAATTCCGCTGAAACCAATGATGAAATTCAAAAAATAGCACAGGAGGTTTCTCCATGGTTATCCGATTTTTCGAATGACATTCGTTTAAATGAAAAATTATTCGAACGCGTAAAATATGTGTACGATCATCAAGAGGACATCGAATTGTCAACCGAACAAAAAACGTTGTTAGATAAAAAATATAAAGGCTTTGCTCGAAATGGGGCGAATTTAAATGATGTGGACAAACAAAAGTTGCGATCATTAGATAAAAAATTATCGAAACTGTCTTTACAATTTGGTGAAAACTTACTAGCCGAAACGAATGCCTACGAATTACATATCACAAATGAAAAAGAGCTCAAAGGACTTCCAGATGGCGCTAAAGAAGCTGCACATTTATTAGCAAAACAAAAGGAAAAAGACGGATGGTTGATTACCTTAGACTACCCAAGTTATATTTCTTTTATGACGTACGTCGAAGATCGAGACCTCCGAAAAAAAGTAGCAATGGCTTTCGGAGCAAGGGCCTTTAAAAATAATAAAAATGACAATCAAAGTATTGTTTTAGACATTGTACAACTTCGGCATGAACGTGCAAATTTACTTGGTTATAAAACCCATGCCCATTTTGTGTTGGAAGAGCGCATGGCAGAAACACCAGAAAAAGTAGCATCATTTTCTAATGAATTATTAGCGAAAGCAAAACCTGCCGCGCAAAGAGAATTCAAACAACTGACTGAGTTTGCAAAAAAAGACGGCATTAAAAAATTGCAAAAATGGGATGGCGCCTATTATTCTGAAAAACTGAAGAAAGAACTATTCGACCTTGATCAAGAAGCATTAAAGCCTTATTTTAAATTAGAAAATGTTATTGATGGCGTTTTTACAATTGCAAGTAAACTATTTGATCTTCGGTTCAAAGAAGTGAAAAATATTGACACATATCATAAAGAAGTTCTCACCTATGAAGTAACCAATGCTAATGGCGATTTTATCGCTGTTTTTTATGCAGATTTCTTTCCCCGTAAAGGAAAAAGAAATGGTGCTTGGATGACCTCTTATAAAAGTCAGTGGCAGAAGAATGGAGAAAATTCCCGTCCACATGTTTCAATTGTATGTAATTTTACCAAACCAACAGAAACAAAACCTTCGTTATTAACTTTTAATGAAGTTACTACCTTATTTCATGAGTTTGGACATGCATTGCATGGAATGTTGGCAAATACTACGTATCCTAGTCTATCTGGAACTAGTGTATATTGGGATTTTGTTGAATTACCAAGTCAGTTATTGGAAAATTGGTGTTATGAAAAAGAAGCACTCGATTTGTTTGCCAAACATTACGAGACAGATGAAGCTATACCAATGAATTTGGTTGCGAAAATAAAAGAATCTGCGAGTTTCCTAGAAGGTATTCAAACTTTACGTCAGCTAAGTTTTGGATTACTCGACATGTCTTGGCATGCCGGTGAATCGCCAGAAACAATTAAATCTGTTAAAGACTTTGAAACGAGGGCTTTCGCGGAAACTCAATTGTATCCTGATGTTATTGAGAATTGTATGAGCACGGCCTTCGCACATATATTTCAGGGTGGATACTCTTCTGGCTATTACAGTTACAAATGGGCAGAAGTCTTAGATGCAGATGCCTTTGAGCATTTTAAAGAAACAGGCATTTTTAATAAAGATACAGCTGCAGCATTCGTGAATAATGTATTGTCGCAAGGTGGTACTGAAAAACCTATGGTTTTATACAAACGTTTTCGCGGAAAAGAACCCAATGCAGATGCTTTGCTAAAAAGAGCAGGGTTAGTTTAATTAAAAAATAGTGCTTATTTTAAAAAATAACTTCACTTCTGATGAAAAAAGTAGTGCTCTTTCTTCTTTTTGCTTTAACGGGTATTGCATCGGTATCAGCGCAAATCCTAATTAAAGGAACCGTAGTCACAACTAGTAACCTTCCGATGGAAGGTGCTTCAGTTTATGTGAACAATTCTACCATTGGAACGGTAACAGATGCCGACGGTAACTTCGAGTTATATTTAAATGAGGGTAAGTACGAACTGATAGTTTCCTTTATTGGTTATAAAACCATCATTACAAATGTTGAAACTACTTCGTACCAAAAGCCACTGTTTTTTAAATTACGGCGAGCAACAAATTTTTTAAATGAAGCGGTTGTCACAAAAATCAAGTATGATGATGATTGGCGCTATAATTTAAGTCGATTTAAATCGGCCTTTTTAGGAAGAACCCTATTAGCTTCGCAATGTAATTTAATGAATCCTAAAGTACTAAGTTTTGAATTCGATAGGACGACTGGAGCGTTGACTGCATATGCGAAAGAGCCTTTAAAAATTAGACATCAAGGTTTAGGCTATCTCATTACCTATGATTTGGTTCATTTTTCATTAGAACGACAAAGAGTAACTTACTTAGGGTTTACGAAATATCAAAACCTCAAGGGTAGTAAAAGAAAGCAACGCAAATGGTTGAAAAATAGATTGATAGCTTATAATGGTTCTGTAATGCACTTTATGCGCTCGTTACGAGCGAAAAAACTTAAGGAAGAAGGCTTTTTAGTACATCAGTTTAAAAGGGTACTAAATTCTGATAGACCCTCGGAAGAAACCATAAAAAAAGCTCGAGCCTATATCGCATCTATATCTTCTAAGGATAACCCTGTTAATTTATCAAGGAAAATTAAAAAACCAAGAACAGCATTAGATTCGGCTGTTTCGACAGTACAAAAAGTAAGACTGCCAAAATATAGAGACTATTTATACAAGAGCAATGTTCCTTATCTCGACCTGATCATTCAAAATAAGAAAGAAACTTTACTTAGTTTCGAAAATTATCTTTCTATCATTTTTACTAAAGAATCAGAAGAAGTAAATTATATGCCTAATAAACGTGTTCACAAAAACCAGACTTCCTCGTTAACCATGTTTAAAAAAACGGCGATAATTGATCCATCAGGCACAGTTATTGACCCTTTAGACATTTTTGCAGAGGGCTATTGGAGTTTCGAGCAGTTTGCTAATTTATTACCGTTAGACTATCGACCGAGCAAAAATTAATTCTTATTCTTCTCCTCTATCCATTTAGACAAATATTTCGTACTCTGTAAAGAATGATGGTGCAATAAGTTTCCTATGAAATTATCAGCTCTATGTGAAAGGAGATTTTTTTGTATCCAAACTAGTCGAAGGTGTAATGTATCTGATAATCTATCTTTATTATACAGTTCGTTCACAATCTTAAATCCGTTCTTGTGAGCTATTGCCCATTTTCCTTCATTAGTATATAACTCGGTGGCATTTTTTGCAAATTCTGCAGGATCATCATTAATAGAGCCATTCCAAGGTAAGCTACCATGCATAGCCTCAGCACCAATGGTCGACGTTATAGAAGGCGTACCACTTTCCATCGCATCAATAAGCTTTCCTTTTAATCCGGCACCAAACTGTAAAGGCGCAACTAAAATTCGTGCTTTTGAAATTACTTCGTGCGCATTTTCTGCTCTTCCTTTAACAATAAAACCATCTTTTTCATGATGTAAATCGGTTACTTTTTGCGTAGGATATGCTCCATAAATCAATAACCTTGCTTCAGGTAAATTTTTACGAATCAAAGGCCATATTGTCTTTTTTAAATGCAATACCGATTGCCAATTCGGTTCATGTTTAAAATTTCCGATACTTATAAAATCAACACGTTCTTGAAATGATGGTTTACGCATCATATCCTTTTCAGAAATAGTATCAAGCAAAAAAGGTAATTCAATCAATAAGTTCGAAGAAATATTAAAGGTTGTGCTCAAAATTTTCATTTCGAATGACGAGATCATCAAAGATACATCACATCTATAGATACTTGCAATTTCACGTTTTGTAATATCTAAGTGAACTAAATCTTTTATTTCAAAAGGTCTGTTTTGCTTGAATGCCTCATGCCTTCCAATTCGTAAACAATGTAGATCTTCTGTATCTAAAATTCGAATTGCATTCGGACAGTTTTCTTTAACTCTCCACCCAAATTGCTCCTCCGAAATAAATCTATCAAACAAGACAATATTAGGATTTAAATCCTTAACAAACACATCGAAGCTTGCATCATTCAAGGCTATTTGTTTCTGAATGATATTTAAGCGTTTCAAATCATCAGAGAAAGGGTTTTCTTGTGATGCACTAGCAAAAACTACTTGGTATCGATTTTCTTTAAAAAAATGGAGTAACTGTAGCATCCGACGCCCAGCAGCGGTTGAACTCGACTCCGGAAAAATCATCCCAATACATAATAACTTTTGCATACCGCTAAAATAATCCTTCGCACAAATAAAATCGTTAGATTTGCAGCTTATTTTACGAAGAAAGCAGGTGCCAATACTAGAAGATACTTTTAAAATTAAAAATAGAGCGTTCAAAAACGCACATTTAAATACCATATATGCATCATTGGTACGATGGGTACCGCGTGTAAAGTTTACAAGAGAACGCATTGAAAATGCAGAAGGAGATTTTTTAGATTTAGATTGGAAAAAAACAGGCAGTAAAAAATTGGTATTAATTTTAGCTGGATTGGAAGGCAAATCGACAAGTTTATACTCCAGAGCTGCTATTCGCTATTCTAATAAACAAGGTTGGGATGCTGTTTGTATGAATTATCGCGGTTGTAGTGGAGAACCTAATCGTTTGCTACAAGGGTATCATATGGGTGCTACGGAGGACGTAAAGTTTACTGTAAACCATATTTTATCAATCTATAATTATGATGAAATTGTCATTCTTGGGTATAGCCTAGGAGGAAACTTGGCGCTAAAATATATAGGCGAAGAAGGTGAATCACTCCCAAAACAGATCAAAGGTTCTGTTTCTTTCTCCGTACCAATGGATATTAAAAAAAGTAACGAGCGACTTAACAAGTGGTATAATTGGCACTACATAAAGTGGTTTATGCTTACTTTAAATTACAAGGCTAATCAAAAAAAGAAGCAATTTCCTGAAGCACTTCAAGATTACAAAGGTTTCTTTATGTCAGGTAATTTTGTCTATTTTGACACTCATTTTACGGCTCCGGCGAACGGTTTTAAAACGGTAGAAGAATACTGGAAATTAAGCAGTTGCAAACCTCACCTACCCAATATTAATGTGCCTTCATTGATTATTGCTTCTCACGACGACACTTTTATCTCAGATAATTGTTACCCTAAAAAAGAAGCTCAAAATAATGAGCACCTGTATTTAGAGATCACTCGATATGGCGGACATTGTGGTTTTGTGCGTAATTTTTTTGAAAAACATTGGTGGATGGAGGAAAGAGCTTTCCAATTTATTGCAAACTTGGAAGGAAAAACATCATCCAAATCTGCGAAAAAACTAGCCTTTATAGAGGCATAGTTATTAACAATTTCATTTCATATATACTAAATCGGTCTTTTTTCAGTTATAGAATGTACATAAAAACATTTTATCATGAGTAAAAAGATATATTTCTGGATGCTCCCCTTAGTATTAATGTTATTATCATGGTCAAGCAATGACCTAAACAACACAAGTTCTGTTGACGAAGCGACTACTACCAATCAGCTCATATCTTTGGTAAATGATCATCGTCAAAATATCGGAAAACCTTTATTAATTAGAAATGCCACTGCAGATAAATTAGCGGCCGAGCATGCAAACTACATGGTTTCAAAAAAAGCTGTTACCGGCGATAATTTTGAAAACAGATGGGAAGTGCTTGAAGCAAAAGAAAATGCAGAAGACATTAGCGAAAACGTTGGTGTTGATGTTAGTGCAGAAAAAGCTATGAATGCTTATTTAAGTAGAGCATGGTTAAAATCTAATGTCGAAGGTGATTTCACTCATACAGGGATTGCTGTGAAAAAAGATGCAGAAGGTAGATATTTCTACGTGCAAATTTTTTACACAAAATAAAAACTGTAATAACTAAAATAATCCTTTCAACCTGTTAACCACGGTTTGAAAGGATTATTTTGTTTTATAAAAAGGAATATTTCTGATGTATTGCGTCTCGTCTTCTGCCCTATACTTCGATTGAATTTTGAGCACATGACGACCAACAGAAATACTGTCTATTGGAATGAACACCTCATAGCCACCTCTGTTGTTGTGAAATTCGTTTTTATAATAATATTTTAAATTACTCAACTCTTGATCATCAATCGATAAAGTATAGTAAATAGATGCACACGCCCTTCTTGCAGACGCCCTCAATATCCTATTCTTATCCTTAGAAATGTCATCATTCCATTCATATACTTCACATAAACTATCCATAATTGGCTGCTCTCTTTTGAATTTCGGAAGGTATAATTGTAAGAAATCATCTCTAATGAGTTCGCTTTGAATAAAAGGTTCCAAGACAAAATCTCTGGTGATTTGATCTTTGTAATTGTCTTTAACGCTATATGATGGCATAGGACTTCCATTAGCAAAACTTATAGGTTTATAAACTTCGACAGTACTCACAAATCTAGGAAAGGCAAAAAACATGCTCACAATAAGAAGAGCGAACATTCCAACAAAAAACGACTTGGAGGTTGTATTACTTCGAATCGTTTGCGTTATATAATTAAACGACTTATTACCGATGAGATAAATAAATTTACTCATACTCATAACAAGTTCATATCCGTATTTCTTTGAAATGTTGGCATTTTTAAACTTTCCTTGCGTCATTAATCCACCAATAAGAGCTATTAAAAAATAGAGTCCAATGAATGCATATCCAATGGCATTAACAACTGAAACTGGTAAAAATTTCAATAATAAAAAGCTAAGAAGTAAATAAATAAGTATCCACAGCGAGATATTTATTAAGACGATGACCATGGCACAAAGAATAGAAAATATCAAGCTACACATTCTATCTAATTCAAGAGAATATTTAGACAAATCTGGATAATCTCTTTTCAATTTTTCTTTAAAAAAGTCGGGATATACATTCGTTTCCGTATTAACTCCTTTTGGGAATACAGAACTCAAACCTAAAATACCTGCCCATAAAATTCGCAACACTAAATGCGTAATAAAGCTAATCACTAATATGGCATGTGCGGCATAAATATAAAGGAACATATAGACCAAAATATTTAAGGTACGCTCGTCGAAACGTAAAACAGCCCAGTCAGAAAAGTAATCTAAGTAATTTCCTAATGATAATGAACCATAAATCGCCAAACCCGAAGCTATTAATTCAGCCTGCCATGATTGTGCTTCTAAAGCCTGTAACCATTTTGGTTTTTTCTCACTCATAAGATGTAAGGTTAGGTGAAACTAAAATAGTACATAATCGTAGTATTTTAACTTCACAAGAATTGAGTTTTAAACATTTTTATTAAATGACACTATACTAAAACCCTTTTTTATTGGTTATATACTAAAACCATTTTATGAGTAAAAAGATCAAATTCTGGATACTCCCCTTATTTTTAATTCTTGCTTCTTGTTCGCAAGATAATAGCAACATCTTAATCGACGAACAAAATACAGACCCAACAGTCTCATCGATTTCCCAAGAAATATTGCAACTGGTGAATCAACATCGTGAAAATGTTGGAAAATCTACCCTAAAACCAAATTCAATTGCTGATGATATCGCGAAAGATCATACGGATTATATGATTTCAAAAAGCAAGATCAGTCATGATAATTTTAATGCGCGCTTTGAAGAATTACAGGAAATGGTAAATGCTAAAGGAGCAGGAGAAAATGTCGCTGCTGGATATCCTACTGCTCAAAGTGTTATGGAAGGTTGGTTAAACAGTCAAGGCCATAAAGACAACATTGAAGGTAACTTTACTCATATCGGTATTTCTGCCATTAAAGATGCTAATGGAAGATATTATTTTACGCAATTGTTTTATCGTTAAATTATTCAGTCACTAAGTACTTATCATAATTCTCGATAGCTTGTGTAATTAAGGTAACGGCTTCGATGTAAAAATCTTTATTGATATTTTCGAAGGTATCAGTAGGAGCATGATAATCTTTATGATCTTCTACACCAAAATATATAAACGGAATTCCTTTGTTATGAAAAATTCTATGGTCTGATGAAAATGTCCAATCATCTAATTCTTTGTTATTCGGATCATCATGACCGAATAATAAATTGATCGGTGACTTAATATCGATTAATGGTTTTTTCAATTGAGGATAATGATACAATCCTGAAGCATATAATTCTAATGAGTCATTATGTGCAATCATATCCATATTTACATTTAGCACTACTTTATCCAACCCTCCAGGAAAATTATCAACTAAATAAGAACATCCAGGAGAACCAATTTCTTCGGCATCTACAGCTGCAAAAACAAGCGTATGTCTCGGAGATTTATCTTTAAAATAATTTGCAATTGCAAATAAGGCCACCGTCCCTGAGGCATCATCATCGGCACCATTATAAATTTGACCGTCTCTAATACCAAGATGATCTAAATGTCCTGTAATGACAATTACCTTATCTGTTTGTCCATTGATACGGGCAAGAACATTCCCACCAATTAGAGTCGTATCTGGAATTTTCGACATGTCCAATGCATTCGTATCTAATGGAAACATTCGTAATCTACGTTTACCAGAAATGGTATGAGAAAATTCCTGAATATAACTACTATCCAGCGCACGATCAATGCCTAATTTCATAAATTGATTGGCGATATGTTGCTGTGCTTTATAATTGCCTGGTGTTCCAAAACCTCTACCTTCAAAATCATCACTAGATAAGGTTTTCAAATTATTTAATAGAAGTTCTCTATCTACCGAAATAGTATTATCCTCAGAAACAGCTTGCTTACAGCATACCATTAAAGCCGCAACCAGAAGAAAGTACAGGATTCTTTTCATTTTAATCTTTTAATTATTGGAAGTTAAAGATAGTATTTTTGTAAGAAAGGAATATTTAGAAAAGTATTAAAAACTTCAATTGAAATATGCTCCATTCTCAATAGTAAAGTCTAACAGTTTTAATTTTAAACTGAAATTCTAAATAAACTGACTCATCCCATTTTGGTGATAAAATTATTATTCACCCCCAAGCTAAAACCGAAACGCGTTTCACTTTCGCTCCCTAATCTATGAATTGCAACTTTTCCTAAAGAAATTTTACTAAACTCATTGTTTGTGATATTTTTTGAATTAAAAAATAATCCTCCGGTAAATTGTTGCTTGGTGTTGTACTCACTTTTAATCGTATTATTCTGATAAAAATTAACCGACAAAATCTCATCGGGGTTGTTGTAGGCACAAATAATACCAAGAGAATCCCAAAACATATAACTTTTATCTCTTTGTAATTCGCGATTTGGTTTGCCGAATGTTTCGATCAGGGTATGATAATTAGTTGGAAATTCTAATGTACTTCCATCAATTAAAACTTCATCAGTAAGACAGTTGATGATGATATATCTTTTCTTTGAAAAAAATTGAAACATACTTTCAATATTTAAAAGTAAATTTAAGTTCCATTTCTTAAGTATTTCTAAAGAAATTACTTCAAAATAAAAACCCACTCACCGCTAAAAGCCTAGCATTGAGTGGGTTCAAAAAAGGGAAATCTTACTATTATTCTTCTTTTACTTCTTCGAAGTCTACATCCTGTACATCGTCACCTTCTGCAGCACCTTGCGCTCCAGCATCAGCCCCAGGAGCACCGCCAGCACCTTGTTGTGCTTCTTGTTCTGCTTTATACATTTCTTCAGATGCTACTTTCCAAGCTTCATTGATCTTCTCCATCGCAGCATCAATTTGCGCCAGATCTTTCGATTCATGTGCAGCTTTTAGTTCTGTCAATGCAGCTTCAATAGGTTCTTTTTTATCTGCAGATAATTTATCACCAAATTCGCTTAGTTGTTTTTCTGTTTGAAAAATCATACCATCAGCTCCATTGATCTTATCAGCAGTTTCTTTCGCCGCTTTATCCGCTTCAGCGTTTGCTTCAGCATCAGCTTTCATTTTTTGAATTTCTTCATCTGTTAATCCAGAAGAAGCTTCAATACGAATGTTATGCTCTTTTCCAGTACCTTTATCTTTTGCAGACACATTGATTATACCATTGGCATCGATATCAAATGTCACTTCAATCTGAGGCACACCTCTTTGTGCTGGTGGAATTCCATCTAAATGAAAACGACCAATTGTTTTATTATCGGCGGCCATTGCACGCTCTCCTTGCAATACATGAATTTCTACAGATGGTTGGTTATCAGCAGCTGTCGAGAATACTTGCGATTTCTTCGTTGGAATTGTAGTATTCGCTTCAATCAACTTTGTCATTACATTACCCATTGTCTCAATTCCTAAGGCTAATGGTGTTACATCTAATAACAATACATCTTTTACATCTCCAGTCAATACACCACCTTGAATTGCAGCACCCACGGCAACTACTTCATCAGGATTTACACCTTTATGCGGATCTTTTCCGAAAAACTTCTTTACTTCTTCTTGAATTCTTGGGATTCTTGTAGAACCACCTACTAAAATAACCTCATCAATTTCAGATGTAGATAAATCGGCATCTTTCAATGCTTTAGCTACAGGTGTCATTGAACGCTTTACTAAATTATCCGCTAATTTTTCAAAAGCAGCTCTGGTCAATGAACGTACTAAGTGCTTTGGTCCACTAGCAGTAGCGGTAACATACGGCAAGTTAATTTCAGTTTGTGTAGAAGATGATAATTCAATCTTCGCTTTTTCAGCAGCTTCTTTTAAACGTTGTAAGGCCATTGGATCTTTACGAAGGTCCATGTTTTCATCTTTCTTAAACTCTTCTGCTAACCAATCGATGATTACTTGATCAAAATCATCACCACCTAAATGCGTATCTCCATTCGTTGATAACACTTCAAATACGCCATCACCAATTTCTAAGATTGAGATATCAAAAGTACCACCACCTAAATCGTACACTGCTATTTTCTTGTCAGCTCCCGATTTGTCTAAACCATATGCTAAAGCAGCAGCAGTAGGTTCATTGATAATACGACTTACCTTTAAACCAGCAATTTCACCAGCCTCTTTCGTAGCCTGACGCTGTGCATCATTAAAATACGCAGGTACCGTTACAACCGCTTCAGATACCGTAGTGCCTAAATAGTCTTCGGCTGTTTTTTTCATTTTTTGTAACACCATCGCAGAAATCTCTTGCGGGGTATACATTCTTCCGTCTATGTCAACTCTTGGCGTATCATTATCTCCTTTTACCACTTTATACGGTACACGTTCTGCCTCTTTTTTAGATTCAGAATACTTATTACCCATAAAACGCTTGATAGAATACACAGTTTTGGTAGGATTAGTTACTGCCTGACGTTTTGCAGGGTCACCAACCTTACGCTCACCACCTTCAACAAAAGCAACAATAGAAGGTGTTGTTCTTTTACCTTCAGCATTTGGGATTACAACAGGTTCATTACCTTCCATTACAGAAACACATGAGTTAGTTGTTCCTAAATCTATTCCTATTATTTTACTCATAATATATAGTTAATTTAATTTTTGTTCGTTTTTATTATACTCTCAAATAGTCAATCATTATGCCATTGCTACTTTTCTTGTATTTTGACAGAAAAGTGTACCAAAAAATGACAGAGTGGCAGAAAAACAGTACTATTCTTATTATCTAAAGACAGGTTTAAACTATTTTAACAAGCTTTTAATAGCTAACAAAACTTGATTGATACTTTAATTTCGGTTAACTTCGTAAGAACCAATTTTAAATTCGAATCAATGTCCTTCATAAAAAACTATAGATATATCTTTTTTATTAGTATGTTTCTTTTTCTTAGTATTTCTTGTTCTAAAGAAAAAACACATGATATTGGGCAGATTATCACACCTAATGGAGAAATTTTAGTTTGGCTGCATGATGAAACTCCAAAACATAAAGCTAGTTTTATCGAACTCGCAAACAGGGGTTATTGGGATTCTTTAACCTTTAATAGAGTCATTCCAGATTTTGTAGCACAAGGTGGCTGTCCAGATACACCGGAAGGCTTTAATGATCCTGAATATTTATTAGAGCCAGAGTTTAATGATAAACTATTACATACGTATGGTGCTTTGGGAGCAGGACGAGATGGTAATGCGAAAAAGTTATCGGCAAGATGTCAATTTTATATAGTACAAAATAAGGAGGGACTTCATCGTTTAGATGGTGATTATACCATTTTCGGTAAAGTCATAAAAGGGATGGATATTATAGATTCGATAGTTCATGCAAAACGTGACTCTTTAGATGCTCCGTTAAC
Source organism: uncultured Flavobacteriaceae bacterium (assembly GCA_947494325.1). Lineage (GTDB taxonomy): Bacteria > Bacteroidota > Bacteroidia > Flavobacteriales > Flavobacteriaceae > Aureibaculum. The sequence goes on along the minus strand of CANLUS010000007.1, from coordinate 82,110 downwards.
ACCAATTTCATTAGATGTAAATATGATTTCCATTTCAGAAACTGAACTCCAAAAAATATATCCAGAAATAATACAATAACTCCTATACTTTTCATAGAAAATTTCTTCTTTTGAGACCTCTAAAAAATTTACGATTACTTACATTAGCCAAAATTTTAGTTTGTAATGGAAAGCATCAGTATTTTCGACATGTTAAAAATTGGGGTTGGCCCATCTAGTTCACATACACTAGGTCCTTGGAGGGCGGCAGAAAGATGGATTTCCAAACTGAAATCTACTAATCAGTTTGACAAAATTACGAGTATAAATGTTGACCTTTACGGATCTTTGTCCTTAACGGGAAAAGGACATGCAACAGATTTAGCGGTAATATTAGGACTGTCTGGAGCCGATCCTGAAACAGTACCTGTAGCATCAATTGATACCATCGTAGCTTCATTGAAAGAAACTCAAGTTCTTTTATTAAATAACGAAAAAGAACTCACCTTTGATATTGATGCGCACATTAAATTTAATAGAGATTTTTTACCATTTCATGCGAACGGCATGACGTTTACTGCCATCTTAGGTTCCAAAAAAATAAGTGACACTTACTATTCTATTGGCGGTGGTTTTGTAGTGAAGGAGGAACGAAAAAATGCTAAAAAAAATATTGCTGTTTTTAACAGCTTTCCATACCCGATTCAAAAAAGTGTTGAACTATTAGATTTTTGTCATCAACTCAACAAACCGATTTCAGGCGTTGTATTAGAAAATGAAAAATCTTTACGTACTTCGGCACAAATAGATATAGAAATACAACGTATCTGGTCAACTATGCTAGAATGTATGTACATTGGTTGTCATACTGAAGGGAGTCTTCCTGGTGGATTAAATGTACGAAGACGAGCATTCGACATTCATCAAAAGTTAAAAGGAAATTTACCGTACGACTCACCTACAACTTGGTTGGAAACCATTCGTAAAACTGAAGTTAAATTTAGACAAATATTAAAATGGGTAAGTTGTTTCGCCCTAAGCGTAAATGAAGTGAATGCTTCTTTGGGGCGCGTCGTAACAGCGCCGACTAACGGAAGTGCTGGGGTGATTCCTGCCGTTTTAATGTATTATATGGTTATTGAAAATCACAAAGCCGATTTCAAACACATCAAACAATTTTTATTAGTGGCTGGAGAAATTGGTAGTATCTTCAAAAAAGGAGCAACCATTTCGGCTGCAATGGGAGGTTGTCAAGCTGAAATTGGCGTATCTTCAGCTATGGCGGCAGCGGCACTATGTGAGTTGTTGGGAGGTGATCCTGAGCAAGTAATGATTGCAGCCGAAATTGCAATGGAACATCATCTAGGACTCACTTGTGATCCTATTGGCGGACTTGTACAAATACCATGTATAGAACGTAATTCTATGGGAGCCATCAAAGCGATACATGCTGCTGAACTGGCACTAGACACTGATCCTAAAAATGTAAAAGTACCTTTAGATAAAGTTGTTGATACCATGTGGAAAACGGCTAAAGACATGCATGCCAAATACAAAGAAACATCAGAAGGCGGTTTAGCTGTTACAGTAGGTTTATCTGATTGCTAATATTCTTAATGAAATAGCATTATTTTATCTCAATTTTTTTACCCAAAAATTTAGGTTGTACATTAAATAGTATATCTAAAAAAACTTTAGTTCGAGCCAGGTATTCTCGTAATTGAACTTTCAGTCCATATCTTCCTGAAACATCTTTAGCATTAAATCCAACGGCATTAATATCGAAATTTTCTGCCAAATAAATGGCCCGTTCATTGTGAAACCCTTGTGAAATAATAGTCACACTGTCTTGTCCAAAAATTTCCTTTACTCTTACTACAGAATCCAAGGTTCTGAAGCCTGCATAATCTAAGTATATCTTATCTTCGGGAATTCCCCCTGCGATTAAATCACTTTTGAAGTCAGTTGGTTCGTCATAGGCTGAAGTACTATTGTCTCCACTTACGATGATATAACTAATCTTTCCTGATGTGTATAAAGAAATAGTTGCCTCTATCCTATATTTATAATATAAGTTTATTTGTCCGTTTTGAAGTCGTTTAACAGTTCCAAGAACCAACCCAACGTTATTTTGAGGAACGGATTCAACTGTTACAAACAATTTATTTTTTGCGTTTTTTTCTATAATATAATTAGATAGAAAAATAACTAAAATGAGTACACTTCCTAATAGTAGTCCAAACTTAACAATTCTTCTAAATTGGCTCATTTATCTTGTAAAAACCAATTCAGTCTCTGTTGACATGTTGGCATCAAAACCATAACCTTCTGTTGTAAATCCTTTTAATCCTTCAACGGTTTCAATATCATGATCAATAATATAGCGCAGCATATATCCTCTGGCCAACTTTGCAAAGGTCATAATCGTTTTATATTCACCATTTTTAAAGTCCTTAAAAACAGGAGTAATCATTGGTGTTTTTAAAATTTTCGTTTGAATTACTTTAAAGTATTCTTTACTCGCCAAATTAATTAAAGGTTCATCATCTTTCAACTCATTATTCAGAGCATCAGTAATGGTGGTATCCCAAAACTGATATAAATTATTTTTTCTTCCAATTTTTAACTTAGTTCCCATTTCAAGGCGATACGCCTGCATCAAATCCAATGGCTTTAACAATCCATATTGTCCAGAAAGTATTCGCAACTTGTCTTGCAATTGATCCAATTTATTATCTGGTAGTGAATCTATATCAAAACCTCTAAAAACATCACCTCTAAATGCATAAATAGCCTGTTTCGAATTTTCTATTGTAAATGGGACATTCCAATCTTGATTTCTCTGAAAGTTTAATTGCCCTAGTGCATCTGATACACTCATCAGTTTTGATATCTGCTTCGCGCTTCTTTTCTTTAGAACACCATTTAATTTTTGTGCTTGTTCTAAAAATACTGGTTGTGTATACTTAGGCGTTGTTGCCTTTGTTTCAAATTCTAAGGATTTCGCGGGTGAGAGTATTATTTTCATATAGTCATTCTTTTACAGGATAAAAGTACAATTCAAAACAGGAAACATCAAATTTTTATTACTTTTAAAATCTATATCAGTATCAATCAAATTGATACCTTAAATTCACATCAATAATTACGTTTTTTAGTCTCATATGCACGCACTTTTAAAAAAAGAATTTGGTTTTTCTCAATGTGAAATCAAAAGAATTGATGGTTATGACAACGCCAATTACATTGTTAAGAATGGCGGTATTTCTTATGTTTTTAAAACGTATAACTACAACAAAGAGCTGCTGGCAATTTTAGAAGCTGAAAACGAAGCATTACTCTATTTGAATACAGAGGAACACGATAAATTTCCTAAACCAATTCCTTTTATTTCTGGAGAATCGATAAAAGTGTTAACCATCCAAAAGCGTTCAACTATTTGCCGAATGCTTTCGTTCATTGATGGAGAATTTCTGGGAGATTCGAATCCAACAGAGAGGCTCTTTTATTCACTTGGTACTTTTCTAGCCGAATTAAACCTTAAACTTCAATATTTTGATAGCTATGTCTTCAAAGCAAGACAATGGGAGTGGGACCTTCAATACTTTCAATTAAATAAAAAATACATTGAAGACATCTCGGAGCCGCATGACAGAAGTATTGTACATTATTTTTTCAAACAGTATGAACAACATGTACTACCTGTTTTACCGCTATTAAGAAAGCAAGTGATTCACAATGATGCGAACGAATGGAATGTATTACTTAAAAATGAAACCATCTCAGGTATCATAGATTTTGGTGACTTAGCACATTCTCATTTAATTAATGAAATCGCCATCGCTATTACCTATGCTTGTTACGATAAAGAAGATCCGTTAAAATGGGCTCCTATTATTTTGAAAGCATATCATAAGATCATCCCTATAAAGGAAATCGAGATCTCAATTTTATATTATCTCATCGCAGCGAGATTATGTACGAGTGTTTGTAATTCAGCACATACTAAAAAAATTGATCCTGCAAATAACTATGCTACTTCAAGTGAAAAAAATGCATGGAAAATGTTACATAAATGGTTGCGAATTAACCCTCTTAAATTTGAGAATATATCCCGAGAAATTATAGGTTTAACAACAGTTAAAACATCATCCGTTTCTAAAAAAGTAAGTGAAAGACATCAATATATTAGTCCGATTCTATCCCTAAGTTATGAGAAACCTATTGCCATGTCTCAATCGGCTTTTCAATATATGTATGATAGCTACGGAAACACATATTTAGATGCTTATAACAACATTCCTCATGTTGGACATTCTCACCCAACAGTTGTGGCTGCGGGACAAGAACAAATGAATCGACTAAATACCAATACTCGGTATTTATATGACCTCTTACCAGGATACGCTGCCAAACTATTGTCAAAATTTCCAACTACATTAAACAAAGTATTCTTTGTGAATTCGGGAAGTGCAGCCAGTGATTTGGCCATTCGTTTAGCTCGGGCGCATACACAACACCATACGGTGATGACTATGGAACATGGGTATCATGGAAACACTCAGATGGCCATAGATATAAGCGATTATAAATTTAACAATCCGAAAGGGCAAGGACAAAAAGATTGGGTTTTAAAAACTAAAATACCAGATACTTATAACGGAAAGTTTAAAAAAGACAATGCAGGTGAACTATATGCCACCGAAGCAATCTCTCAAATAGAAGCATTAAATGAACCACTCGCTGCATTTATTGCTGAACCAATTGTTGGATGTGGCGGCCAAGTTCCTTTGGCCTCAGGGTATTTGAAAAAGATATATCCAGCAATTCGGAAGCAAGGTGGTGTATGCATTAGTGACGAAGTCCAAACGGGCTTTGGTCGGCTGGGAGATCATTTTTGGGGTTTTGAAGGGCAAGAGGTAATACCCGATATTGTGATTATCGGAAAACCAATGGGTAATGGTCATCCAATGGGAGCGGTTATAACTACCCAAGAAATTGCCGATTCCTTTGGAAATGGCGTAGAATTTTTTAGTTCTTTTGGAGGAAATCCGGTTTCTTGTGCTACCGGAATCGCCGTGTTGGACGTTATTGAAAATGAGAAGTTGCAAGAGAATGCCAAAATAGTTGGTGAACACTATAAAGCACTTTTTAAAAAGCTTCAAAAAAAATATGATTGTATTGGTGATGTAAGAGGAAATGGACTCTTTCTTGGAATTGAAATAATTGATGGAGATACCCAAAAACCTCATCAAGAATTAGCACACTATATTAAGAATCAATTACGTCAAAAGTATATTTTGATCAGTACAGATGGCCCATATGACAATGTCTTAAAAACAAAACCTCCGTTATGTTTCACCAAACAAAATGCAGAAGAAGTGGTACGAACTATTGAAGACATTATTAGTAAAAGATCGAATTAATATCATCACAAAAAAGATCATATGAAAAAATATATTGTAAGCCTGAACCTTCTTTTTTTAACCATATCTGTTAGTGCACAGAAAAATATTGAAACTATTCTAAATAATAACGAATGGCTATCGCAAGAAAATATAACAATTGAATTAAAGGATACGGAAGATAACAAAACTCATATTCCGATCACTATAATTAAAGGTAAACAAAAGGGACCAGTTTTCACCATAGTCGCTGGAGTACATGGTTTTGAGTATCCACCTATTATTGCAGTTCAAGAATTATTACAAGAAATTGATGAGTCTCAATTAACGGGAACTATAATTGTTATTCCAATAGCGAATATTGCCGCTTTTTACAATCGAACTACTTTTATAAACCCATTAGACAATAAAAATTTAAACGGATCTTTTCCAGGAAGAAAAAATGGCACCATCACAGAACGAATCGCTCATTTTATAACTTCTAAGATCATTTCTAAAAGCGATGTGTTTTTAGATATTCATGGAGGAGACGCCAATGAAGATTTACTTCCGTTTATATGCTATTATAACAATCAACAAAAACCGGCACAAACAGAAATGGCGAAAAAATTATCTGAAGCAAGCGGATTTAAATATGTCGTTTCTTATCCTTATACGTTAAAAGATGATCAGCCTGCTAAATATACATTTAAACAAGCAGTACAAGACGGAAAAATTGCCTTGAGCATCGAGAGTGGCAAACTCGGAAATGTTCAAGTTGAGGCAGTAAAAATGATTAAAAATGGAGTTTATAATATGCTGAATAAAATGAAAATGCTCGAATCTGTCGGCACGAATGCGGAAAAGATAATAAAACTGAATAGACAGTCTTATATAAGAGCATCTGAAACGGGTATTTTTTATAGTACCTACAAAGCAGGTGATTCAGTTAAAAAAGGTGCCATTGTTGGAGTAACTAAAAATGAATACGGAAAAATGGTACAAGAAATAAAGGCGCAACAATCAGGGGTTATTCTATACAAAATTGGTACCCCTCCAGTTAGTATTGGGGATACCATCATGTGCATTGGGTATCTCGAATAGGGGAACTAGTGACACCAAAAAGGCTTATTTAGTCTTTATGATTTATAGTATAGGCGCGCCATTTTTCAAGGCATAACTGTATATCTTCTGGTAATTCAGAGTCGAACTGCATCATTTTTTTTGTTACCGGATGCTCAAAACCTAAGGTTTTTGCATGAAGCGCTTGTCTTGGCAACACCTTAAAACAATTATCAACAAACTGCTTGTATTTGGTAAATGTAGTTCCTTTCAAAATTTTCTCTCCACCATAACGCTCATCGTTGAACAGCGTATGCCCAATATATTTAAAGTGGGCCCTTATTTGATGAGTACGACCTGTTTCTAATTTACATTGTACGAGTGTTACATAACTAAAACGTTCAATTACCTTATAATGTGTCACTGCATGTTTTCCAAATTCGCCATCTGGGAATACATCCATCTGTAATCTATTTTTAAAACTTCGACCAATATGACCTGTAATGGTACCCTCGTTCTCCTCCATATTTCCCCAAACCAGCGCCAAATAGAGCCGTTCTGTAGTGCGATCAAAAAATTGATTGGACAAATGTGTCATTGCAGCTTCAGTCTTAGCCACTACTAATAAACCACTAGTATCTTTATCAATTCTATGGACCAATCCCGGGCGTTCATTCGAATTTTTAGGTAAATTCTCAATATGATGAATAAGGCCGTTGACCAAAGTACCACTATAGTTTCCATGCCCAGGGTGTACCACCATGCCGGCGGGTTTATTCACTACCATAACGGCATCGTCTTCATAGACAATATCTATAGGAATATCTTCTGCAACCAGCAGGTTTTCGTGTGGTGGATGGGCAAGCACAACACGAACTTCATCCAAAGGTTTTACCTTATAATTTGATTTAACGACCGCATCGTTCACCAAGACATTACCCGCCTTTACAGCCTGTTGAATTTTATTACGTGTAGCATTCTCTATGAAATTCAATAAAAACTTGTCAACACGTAATGGTACTTGTCCATCACTAGCCGTGAATTTATAATGTTCGAAAAGCTCATCTTGCTCTTCTAAATTCGAAGATTCATCGTTCATTAATTATCAGAATCACTGTTACTACTCTCTTTACCATCACCTAATACTAAATCAATCGTACTGTTTTTAGGTATTTCGGTACCAATCGTTAACTCGGCATTATTATATCGAAGCTTTCTAACGACATCACGACCAATATCTGGAATATAGGTAGATTTTCCAATCTTAAAGCCAGTCGATGTTAATTGCGTAACCACCTGTCTTTTGGTTTTCCCTAATACATTTGGAACCTTAATCTTTCTATAGCTAGCCGGATTCAAAGTGAGATATATTTTCCTACCTTCTTTTACAAAATCTCCTGCTTCAGGGTTCTGACTTAGCACAGATTCTGGAGGAAAATCAGGATTATAACTCGCATAAGGCATCACCACTGTGTCTAAGCTCTTTTCGTTTAAGGTCTTTACTGCATCTACAAGTGACATTTTGGCTAACTCTGGAACTTCAATTTTTTGATTATGATTCGTTTTAAAACTCAAAAATCGATTTAATAGAAAAATACCTACAACAAGCACCAATAAAATGGTTAGTATCGTACGTATAAAAAGTTTACTTTTTAAATAATGTAATAGTTGCATTTTGGTCGTATTTAACGCACAAACTTAATTAAAAAATATGAGTGCTAGTAAAGATATATGCGCCATTTTTAAACAAAAAAACAATTTAAAACGTATTTTTATCTTTTAAATATTCAATACATTTGTTCATACTGAAGTAAAAAAATGAAAAGAAAAATTGCCATTATTATGGGAGGGTACTCCTCAGAAGTTGAAATTTCTCTTATGAGTGGAAATGTAGTGTATGAGCATCTCCCTAAAGAAAGATTTAGTGCTTATAAAGTTCATATTTTAAAAGAGAAGTGGGTTGTCGTCATTGGCACTAATGAATACTTAATTAACAAACATGATTTTTCTTTTAACCTTAACGGGAATCATATTACTTTTGATTGTGTTTTCAATGCAATACATGGGCATCCTGGAGAAGATGGAACCATTCTAGCATACTTTGATCTTTTAGGATTAAAACACACATCAGCTCCATTTTATCAGATGGCACTGACTTTTAACAAACGTGACACTTTGAGCGTAGTAAAAGAGCATGGTATCAAAGTAGCAACATCTTTTTATATAGACAAGGGTGATCCGATCAACCCTGATGCTATTCTAGCCAAAGTAGGACTGCCCTGTTTTGTAAAACCAAATAATGCAGGTTCTAGCTTTGGAATTTCGAAAGTTACGGAAAAGGAAAAATTAGTTGAAGCCATTGATGTTGCGTTTGCCGAAGATGACGAAATATTAATTGAATCTTTCTTAGATGGTATCGAAGTATCAGTTGGTGTTATAGAATATGATGGGAAAACCAATGTATTGCCGGCAACCGAAATTGTTTCAGAAAATGATTTCTTTGATTATGAAGCTAAGTACTTGGGGAAATCACAAGAAATAACTCCTGCAAGAATTTCGGATACACAATTAAAGAATGTAAATAAGGTCGCTGAAAAAGTATATAAAATTTTACATCTGACAGGATTTTCAAGAGCAGAATATATTTTTATAGATGATGAGCCTTATTTTTTAGAAATAAATACGGTACCTGGTCTTACTAATGAAAGTCTGTTGCCACAGCAGGCAGAAAAAGCAGATATTTGTTTAGAAGATTTATTTAGTAACGCTATAGAGCAAGCATTAAAAACAACTTAAAATGAGACGAGCTATATTTCCTGGGTCTTTCGATCCCATAACTTTAGGGCACTTCGATATTATCAAACGTGGTGTTCATCTTTTTGATGAAATCATTGTTGCAATAGGTATCAACGCAGAAAAAAAGTATATGTTTAGCTTAGATCAACGAAAAGCGTTTATCGAGGAGGCTTTCAAAGATGAACCAAAAGTAAAAGTTGTAACCTACAAGGGCATGACCGTAGATTTTTGTAAGGAGATAGATGCGAATTTCATCTTAAGAGGATTACGAAATCCGGCAGATTTCGAATTCGAAAAAGCCATTGCCCATACGAACAGAAAGCTCACTAAAATAGAAACCGTGTTTTTGTTAACGGCGGCGAGTACTTCTTTTATATCTTCTTCAATTGTAAGAGATGTGATTCGAAACAATGGTAATTTTAGCATCTTGGTTCCGGAGAGCGTAAAAATCTAAAATAGTTAAACAGATATATTTAAGTTTCTGAATCAATAAGACCAAACAAAAAAATCGCCAGGTGGCGAGTTTTTTGTTATAATTTATATTCTGATAAGGCCTTTGTAAACCTCTCGGGGTTCGCCGCCAAATGATATCTTGGATCATCAATAGCTTCAACAATTACCTCCCTAAATTTCGGACTTGCTTTATACATCAATATCTTGCAATCTTCACTTAGGTGTTTCAATTTCACCGATTTTCCTTCGGCTTCATACTTATGTACTAAATTAAAAATAGCTTCGAGAGCCGAGTGATCACTAATACGTGATTCTACAAAATCAATCTCTACCTTTTGAGGATCATTTTTCACATCAAACTTTTCATTAAAGGCAATAATTGATCCAAAAAATAACGGCCCCCAGATCTCATAAACTTTCGTACCATCCTCTCGCATACGCTTACGTGCACGAATACGCTTTGCATTCTCCCAAGAAAACACTAAAGCACTAATGATTACTCCGGCAATTACTGCAATAGCCAAATCGAAAATAACAGTCAAAGCCGACACAGCAATTAAGACAATAACATCACTCAACGGTATTTTGTTTAAAATTCTAAAGCTACTCCATGCGAAGGTGCCTATTACAACCATAAACATCACTCCAACCAGCGCCGCAATAGGTACTTGCTCAATTAAACCAGAAGCAAATAGAATAAATACCAATAGGGCTAATGCTGCCACAATTCCTGATAATCTTCCACGACCACCTCCTTTTATATTAATTAATGATTGACCGATCATAGCGCAGCCACCCATTCCTCCGAAGAATCCTGTAATGATATTGGCGCCACCTTGAGCCATGCATTCTCTATTTGAATTTCCGCGTGTTTCGGTAAGTTCATCTACTAAATTCAGCGTCATTAAAGATTCTATCAAACCAATAGCCGCTAAAATCAAGGCATATGGACCAATAAACCACAATGTCTTTAATGTAAATGGTACTTTATTAAAAATATCAAATTGAAAATTAGGCAATCCTCCTTTTAGTCCTTCTCCTCCTCCATCTCGTATAAAACTACCAACTGTAGATACCTCTAGATTACCAAAAATAACGATCGCCGACACAACTAAAATAGCAATCAATGCCTCAGGTAATTTCTTAGTAAGCTTAGGCAAGCCAAACATAATTCCCATAGTTAAACCAACTAACCCAAGCATCTGCCAAAATTTTCCATTGGCAAACAAAGCGCTAAACCAATCACCAGCATTATTCCAAAAAGAAATACCTTCAGGAGCAATTTGCGGAAACATATTTAATTGTGACAGAAAAATAACGATGGCTAATCCATTCACAAATCCCATCATTACTGGATGAGGAATTAATCGTACAAATTTACCGAGCTTCAATATCCCTGCCAGCATCTGAATAAGCCCCATAAGAATAACGGTTGCGAACAAATAATAGAGCCCGAGATTTTCACCTTCAGTACCAAGTGCATTTCCTTCTGAAACTAAAGAAACCATCACTACAGCCAAAGCACCGGTAGCTCCTGAAATCATTCCCGGTCTACCTCCAAAAATCGAGGTAATTAAGCCAATCATAAAGGCAGCATATAAGCCAACGAGAGGATCTACACCTGCTACAAAAGCAAATGCTACAGCTTCGGGTACCAAAGCTAACGCAACAGTTAGACCTGATAAAATATCATTTTTAGCATTCTTAGTACGTTTTCTTATAAATTCAGTCATTATTCCCTTAGTTTAAAAGGCGGCAAAGATAGTGTATTTTAACAAGTTAGCAAGCTTTATGCTTCGAATAGCTATATTATTTCTTTAGGTTTTTAAATAACAATTTTATGTTATCGTATGTATCTTCTAAAGCCTTATACATGTTGACATTATTCAACCATGATACGCTTGTAATTCCTTCTTCTACTTGAGGTTTTAAATTTTGATGACTATCTGCAAACATTTCATACCAATGAGAAATTTTTAAAACGGGCACGTCTTTAAATCTATATATATGATAAGTCGACATGATAAATTTCTTCAAAGTTACATTTGTCAATCCACATTCCTCCTCCACTTCTCGAATGGCTGCCATTTCATTATCTTCATTTTTTTCGATCTTTCCTTTGGGTAAGTCCCAACGTCCGTTCCTATAAATCCACAATAGTTCCTGAGATTCATTAAAAACAACTCCCCCAGCCGCTTCAATTAGTTTAAATTGTTGTTTAAAATCGTTCCATAAAAAATCGATGCTTGGATGAAACATATATACTTCAGAAAGAGTTCCATCCTCCATATCTTTTAACATTTCTGAAAGATGCACATCTTTATAATACACAAAAGATTTTTCATCTTTATATGCAGTATCGTCTGTTAAATAAATAACTGCATCATTTATAAAAATTGTATACATTTGCGACATGATTTTAGACAAAAATACAGCAAAAAAGACAGCTGAACTATTATTACAAATCAAAGCCATTAAATTACAACCTAATGAACCCTTTACCTGGGCTTCGGGATGGAAATCACCAATTTATTGCGATAATAGAACTACCCTTTCGTTTGTAAATATTCGTAACTTTTTACGTGAAACTTTAGCAAAGACAGTTGAAGAAAAATACGGGAAGCCCGATGTGATTGCAGGTGTTGCAACTGGAGCGATCGCCATTGGTGTTTTAGTTGCCCAAGAATTAGGCATACCTTTTGTTTATGTTAGACCTGAACCCAAAAAACATGGGCGCCAAAACCAAATTGAAGGACATTTAGAAAAGGGGCAAAATGTCGTTGTTATTGAAGACTTAATCAGTACTGGAAAAAGCAGTTTAAATGCCGTAAAAGCATTAAAAGAAGCTGATGCAACTGTAAAAGGTATGGTCGCTATATTTTCGTACGGATTTGAATTCGCACAAGATAATTTTAATGTCGCTAATGTTGATTTAACAACGTTAAGTGACTATTCAAATCTATTAGAGCAAGCAGTAGAAACTAATTACATAAGTGGCAAAGAATTAGCAACGCTACAAGCATGGAGTGAGAATCCAAGTGAATGGAGTAGATAAATAATATGTAACCACCGAATATTAAACCAACAACAAATGAATTTAGAAAGCCCAACAGTTTCTGTACAAAAATCTAGTAATGACATGTTCGAATTTTTAGCAAAAGTTGAAAATTTCGAACAGATAATGCCTGAAAATATTGACAAATTTGAAGCCAGAGAAGATTCTTTCCTTTTTGCTTTGAGTGGGATGCCAGAGATCAAATTAAAATTACAAGAATTAGTGCCTTCGAGCAAAGTGGTATTAGCTTCTGCTAGCGATAAAATTCCGTTTACCTTAACAGGACACATAACCGAAACTAGCGAAACAACATGCGATGTTCAATTGGTATTTGAGGGTAAATTTAACATGATGATGGCCATGATGGTTAAACCACCGTTGAAAAAATTTATCAATACGCTTTCTGAAAATATTGAAAGCCTTACATAAATCGGATTTCTTTTAGTGCAAAAGTTTCTAAAGATTCATTCTCTAATTCGACGATGAGCTTTCCTTGATATGTAATTCCTAAAATTTTACCTAAGAAATTACCAAGCTTGTCTGCATGAAACATCGCAGCCTCACCGTTACGGTACAGCACTTTTTCGTAGTTTATTTTTAATAACTCGAATTGTTGACTTTCAATGAAGGTTATTTGATGTTGAACTTCTATGAGTATTGCATTCAATAAAGCATCCATATCATAGTCTTTTTCGGTCAACATTTTCATAGAAGTCGCCCTTGGCAATTCTGTCGGAAAATTCTCTTGATTTACATTCAATCCAATGCCCACTATCGCATGCTGTATTTTACCGTTACTGACAGTATTTTCAATTAAAATTCCACACAATTTCTTGTTGAATGACAAAATGTCGTTAGGCCATTTAATTTTTAACTTATTTTTAATAGTTCTGTTTAAGACATTATAAATAGCCAAAGAAATCGCACAATTTAAATAAAAAGAACGGCGAACTTCTAAGTTAGAAAATTTACATAATACACTAAATGTAAGGTTTTTACCTTTTTCAGATATCCAAACGTTCTCAAATTGTCCTTTGCCTTTGGTCTGGTGGTTGGTAACTACCACAGTAAAATTTTCCACCGCAGAACTTCTTACCATGTCCTTTAAAAAAGCATTGGTGGAATTAATGGCATTAAGTTTGACTATTTTCATATATATTTATGCAAATATAGCACTTCATTAACCATAAAAAGTAATACATTTGCAGGTAATTATAAAGATTTTTAATGACAGAAAAAAAGCCAAGCGCTGATCAGCTAATCACTGAGATTATTAAAGGAATAGAACAGGTTAAAGGTGAAAAAATTAGTATTTTAGACCTTAGAGAGATTGAAAATACGGTTTGCGATTACTTTATAGTTTGCGAAGGAAGTTCGAACACGCAAGTGAATGCCATTGCTGGCTCGGTTCAAAAATTAGTTAGTAAGGCATTAAAAGATAAACCTTGGCATGTCGAAGGAGAAGCAAACGCTGAATGGATATTACTAGATTATGTAAATGTTGTAGTACACATTTTTCAAAAACAAATACGTGAGTTTTATGATATAGAAAGTCTTTGGGGAGATGCCAAGATTACCGTAATAGAAACTGCTCACTAATCATTAACAATAATACACTCTTATGAGTAACGACAATAAAAAAAACAAACCTTTAAAAGAGTTCAAGTTCAAATTCAATTTCTATTGGGTTTACGGAATTCTATTTGCCTTAATTTTAGGCTATCAGTTTTTTAACAGTGCTAGTTCAGCAAGTAATGAATTATCTACAAATGAGTTTGAAACTATCCTAAAAGATAATGATATTGAAAAAATCATCATAGCGAATAAGGACGTGGCTCAGGTGTTTATTACACCCGAAGCACTTCAAAAAGAAAAGCATAGAAAAAATACGCAGGGCCCTTTTTTTAACGAAAAGAACCCGATGTACGTTTATAAAATTGGAGACCTTAAAAACTTTGAGGATAGTTTAGAGCAATATAAAGATGAAAATTCTCTTACGTTTGACACGAAGAATGATACGCAAGAAAGTATTTGGGATTTCATTTTACCATTATTACCTTTTGTATTTATTATTGCCATTTGGATTTTCATTATGAAGCGCATGTCTGGTGGCGGTGCTGGCGGTGGTGCTGGAGGACAAATATTTAATATTGGAAAATCGAAAGCGAAGCTTTTTGATCAAGATCAGAAAGTACAAACATCATTTAAAGATGTAGCTGGTTTAGAAGGAGCAAAAGAAGAAGTTCAGGAGATTGTAGATTTCTTAAAGAATCCTGAAAAATATACGAAACTGGGTGGTAAGATTCCTAAAGGAGCGCTATTGGTAGGACCTCCAGGTACGGGTAAAACATTATTGGCGAAAGCGGTTGCTGGAGAAGCAAAAGTGCCCTTCTTTTCTTTATCAGGATCTGATTTTGTAGAAATGTTTGTCGGTGTTGGAGCTTCACGTGTTAGAGATTTATTCAAACAAGCTGCTCAAAAATCTCCTTCTATTATCTTTATTGATGAAATCGATGCTATTGGTAGAGCACGTGGAAGAAGTAATATCACTGGTGGTAATGATGAAAGAGAAAATACACTGAATCAGTTATTAACCGAAATGGATGGCTTTGGTACCGATGTAAATGTTATTGTAATTGCAGCAACCAATCGTGCAGACGTCTTAGATAAAGCACTCATGCGTGCCGGTAGATTCGATAGACAAATATATGTCGACTTACCAGATATGAATGAGCGAAAAGAAATATTTGAGGTGCATATAAAACCACTTAAACTGGCAAAAAATGCGGACATTGAATTCTTGGCAAAACAAACACCTGGATTTTCCGGTGCTGATATTGCTAACGTGTGTAACGAAGCAGCCCTAGTGGCAGCCAGAAACAATAAAAAAGCAGTGGAACATCAAGATTTCTTGGATGCTGTTGATAGAATTGTTGGTGGTTTAGAAAAGAAAAATAAAATCATTACTCAAAAAGAGAAAGAAACTATTGCTTATCATGAAGCAGGTCATGCCACTGTGAGTTGGATGTTAGAGCATGCGGCACCATTAGTGAAGGTAACTATTGTACCACGAGGGCAATCATTGGGAGCTGCCTGGTATTTACCAGAAGAACGAATGATTGTGCGTACAGAACAGATGCTCGATGAAATGTGTGCAACACTTGGAGGTAGAGCTGCTGAGAAGATAATTTTTGATAAAATATCAACAGGTGCTTTGAGCGACTTAGAAAAGATTACCAAACAAGCGCGCGCCATGGTAGCTGTTTATGGATTGAGTGAAAAATTAGGAAACATTACCTATTATGACTCTAGTGGTCAAAATGACTATAATTTTTCGAAACCATATAGCGAGGAAACCGCTCAATTGATCGATGAAGAAATCTCTAAACTAATAGAAACACAGTACGAAAGAGCGCAAGAAATCTTAACAAAGCATAAAAAAGAACTTACACAATTGGCGGAATTACTGCTTGAAAAAGAAGTAATTTTTAGTGATGATCTAGAAACTATTTTTGGCAAAAGACCTTTTGTAAAAGAGCCTTTAGCTAAAAAAGTAGTTAAGACAACCACTCCAGCTGATTCTGAAGAACCACAAAAAGATGTGAACAATGAAGGCGAGATTTCAACAGAATTCGCCTAAACTATTACATATTCCTTAATTTTGAGTAATTCATAAACCTTTGTATGAATCTCTTTAAGAAACTTTTTAACCCCAAAAAAGAAGCATCACACGTAGAGTACTTAGAACCAGGTGTTAACACTGAAAACCTAACGCTTGATGATATCTTTGTTCATAATTTTATAAAAAAAGGTGGCCGGTTTTTATACTGTACACAACTAGAAGAGATCAATCAAAATCTATTACACATTTTTAATGAAAATGACTGGGATGAGGCGCTGTGCTTTGACAAGAGATTGCATAACTTTTTAGCAATCATTGATAAAAAAGTAAGCACAAAATTATCTAATGACCGCCCCTTTTTAACTACTTGTGAACATCTTATTTCTGAGAATGGTAGTGTGTTATTCTCTTCAAATCAAGTACACCAACATAAAATATGTAATCTTCCTAATAACTTTGTAGTTATTGCAAGAACAAGTCAATTGGTAAAAACGACAAGCGAAGGGCTTATGGGTATTCGTAAAAATTATAAAAAGAATTTCCCTACCAATATCAGTTCTATAAAAGATTATATGCCCAATAGAGTACAAGATGATTTTTTACAATATGGAAATTCAAATGCTAGAAGTCTATACTTATTGTTGCTAGAAGATTTATAGTATGAAAGAACTCCCAATTAGAATACTCTCAGGTATTGTTTTTATTGCCGTGATCGTTTCATCTGTTTTATATTCATCACTTTCATTTTATGTTGTTTTTTATATTATTATGATGTTTTGTTTGTATGAGTTTAAAAAACTCATACATCTAAAATATAATTGGATTTATTTAGTAGCTACGTTGATCTATTTTAGATTTGCGGAGCTTCCTATTTTAAGCGCCAATTATTTTCATTTCTTTTTAATCATATCATTGTTTATTCCGTTTATATATCAGTTATTTAAACCAAAAGTAAGTCTCACTTCGAGTAAATTAGGTCATTTTTTTTTAGCAATATCATATATTGTGCTTCCTTTTGTTTTTTTGACTAAAATTCCATTCATTAAAGACATCTATCATCCAAACATTATTATTGGTATTTTTGTATTAATTTGGATGAGTGATTCGTTTGCCTATCTTGTCGGAAGCACTATTGGAAAAACGAAATTATACGAAAAAATATCACCCAATAAAACCGTAGAAGGTGCATTTGGTGGCTTAGTAGCTGCCCTTATTTCTGCATTTTTCTTATCGAATTATATTAATATTTTAACAACAACAAGTTGGATGATTATTGCAGTAATCGTTGTTGTTTTTGGATTGTTGGGAGATTTAATAGAATCAAAATTTAAAAGAGAAGCTCAGGTGAAAGATAGTAGTAATTTTATACCTGGTCACGGCGGATTTCTAGATCGTTTAGATAGCATTATATTTGCTGTGCCCTTTGTTTATGTATATTTACATTTAACCTATTAGCCTATATCGAAACACACGTTTTATTAGTTAAATTAACTATGCTTATTGATTGATAACGCGTTACAAACCAAAAAAAAGACATACATGTTTCATAAAGAAGGATATAAAATAATTATGCTGTCGATGCTTATTTTCGTTGGCTTACTGTTAGCAGTAGACGAGTTTATAACTATCGCATGGCTCAACACGACAATAATGGTAATACTGTTATTATTGTTTGTTCTAATTCTTCAATTTTTTAGAAACCCCAAACGACACACCGTACAAAACTTAGACGAAATCATTGCCCCGGTAGATGGTAAAGTTGTGGTTATTGAGGAGGTTGTAGAAAGTGAATATTTTAAAGATAAACGTAGACAAGTTTCTATTTTTATGTCACCCTTGAATGTTCATGTGACAAGATATCCGATAAGCGGAAAAATAAATTTCAGCAAATATCATCCCGGAAAGTACCTCGTGGCATGGCATCCAAAAGCTTCTGAAGAAAATGAGCGAACAACCATTGTTGTCGAAAATACTTCTGTTGGTGAAATTTTATATCGCCAAATAGCTGGTGCACTTGCGAGACGTATTGTAAATTACGCCCAAGAAGGTGAGGAAGTGGTTCAAGGAACTGATGCAGGTTTTATAAAGTTTGGTTCTAGAGTAGATCTTTTTCTACCGTTGGATATGAAAATAAATGTAGCCTTAGACGATAAGGCTAAAGGTGGCGAAACAATAATAGCTCAAAAAACGAGTTAGTTTTTTCATTAAAATGACATCAAAAGACGTACATACGAAATTTGAAAAAGCATATGCGATTACTTCTTCTATGACGGAAAAGTTACCTCCTGATGTGATGTTAAAGTTATATGCATATTATAAGCAGGCTACAAAAGGTGTTAATTATGTGAGATCGGCTGGACAAAATGAGGTTCGAAATGCGTTTAAAGCTAATGCCTTATTTCAATTAAATAATATCTCTGAAGAAGAAGCCAAATTGGCCTATATCGCATTAGTAGAACAAATAACTCAACAAAAAATAAAATAATTCTCTTATGAAAAAATTCACCGTATTCACATTAGCATTGGTTCTGAGCGTTGTCACAATTTCTTGTAAAAAAGAAGCCAAAAAAGTTGAAGGACCTCAATTTTCAGTAGAACCAAAAACCGTTACGATTACATGGACTGGTTACAAAACAACGTCTAAGATTCCAGTAAATGGCAACTTTGAAGTTCTTGAAGTATCTAATATAAAAGAAGCTCCTACTGCGGTTGAAGCATTAAATGGCACAAAATTTAGTATTCCTGTAAGCAGCTTAGTTTCTGGAGATGCTGATAGAGATAGTAAATTAAAACAATTATTCTTTGGGGTTATGGATGCTACTGTATCATTAACAGGAACTGTAAACTTGAATGAAGATGGTACTGGAACTATCGATTTATCTATGAATGGAATTTCGAAAGCCATTCCTATTACTTACTCGATTAAAGATCAAATAGTACAACTCGATGGAAAATTAGATATTGTAAATGATTTTGGCGCACAAGCTGCATTAGAATCTATTAACACAGCCTGTCTCGAACTCCATAAAGGGCCGGATGGTGTTAGTAAAACTTGGAGTGAAGTTGTGATTAGTGCTACTGCCCATTTAAAGAAAAAATAATTTCAACCCATATTATAGTGTAGAAAACCATTTAGATTGAGCTTAATGGTTTTTCATCCTACATAATGGATATATAGCTAATACTAACTATATCCCTCCGTTATTGCAATTAATAAATGCATAAATATAATAGATGACCCTCGCCGTAATTGTTGCAATTTTGATTTTTTTAGGAATGATGTTATATGAAGTAATAACACGTGAAAAAATGTTTGGTCTATATGCAAAAATTAAATCCGAAAGAACTAACAACACAAAAATTCAAGCAATAGACATAACACAATTGGTTGAATTGATAGGGGTTTATCATGTAAGTGGACAAAAAGATGTTCACCTTATTGAATTGGGAATTAAAACTAATCATGGGAACGTCGATATCGGACAGATCACTCAGAAGGAAGACTGGGTTGATCCGTTGGATTGGCAAACTCCTTGGGACGAGAAATTTCTAAACTCTAAGGGAACAAAAATTACTGGAGACGGGATAGATTCGCCTTCTGATAATTCTGACTATACAAGGCTTACTTTTTTTCTACATTATGTTGACTTTAACAAACCTATCATTACTCAATTTGGAGCGTTGGAACTAAAGAATCCTGAAAAAATGCCTGAAAGAATCTCGTCTATAATTGAATATGAACAACCTTAAAAAAAACAGCAGCTAACAACGGCTATAATTCATTGGGTAGTCCAGTAATGGTTTCTCGGGAAATCCTGGCGGATTTCCTTACCTTACTCCTACGCTTTTTTGTTATCTTAGTTGCTTACAGAAGCAATCATATACAAACCATTATAGCACATTTACTTAAATATTTCTGCAAAAAGTAAAATTCCTATCGTAAAATTTAGCGGAATTTCATTTTAAAAATCAAACTAATCTATGAACTCAACCGAAGATTTTAAACAATTTAAAAACCTTGAGGAAGAACAATTACCTGTAGCCAAACACAAACTACATGATTGGACACATTTTGCGGGACTCTATGCTGCCGAGCATGTCGCAGCCACTGAATTCGTTATCGGAGCGACCTTTGTTGCACTCGGCGCTAAGACAATGGATATTATACTGGGGCTTTTAATTGGTAATATTTTGGCAGTACTAAGCTGGCGTTTTATAACCTCGCCCATTGCTGTAGATACGCGATTGAGTCTATACACCTATCTGAATAAGATTGCGGGTGACTCGATGACGAAGCTATACAATTGGGCCAATGTTGTCATCTTTTCGGTTATTTCAGCAGCAATGATAACGGTATCTTCAACGGCAGTGCGTTTTGCTTTCGATATTCCCGCTCAGCTCAATTGGTATCCTACCAATGTCTGGTTTATTTTGATCGTAATTGCTGTGGGAATTGTTGTGGTTTCCATTGCACTTTATGGGTTTAATGCCGTTTCTGACTTTTCGGGTGTCTGCGCTCCTTGGCTTTTTGTAATGTTTACGAGTGGTGCCATGGTACTTCTCCCCGCTTTGTCCTTAGACGTATTAGACAAAACATTACCTGCAGGGTGGGCCGATTTCATGACTCTTGGTGACCAGTCGATATGGACAGGTATCAACAGCGACGGCGCTCCCGGAATAGGACTGGTCGAAGTTATCGGCTTTGGATGGGCTGCCAATACCATCACTCATTTCGGATTGATTGATATGGCGCTATTGCGTTTTGCAAAGAAAAAATCATACGGCTACGCTACCAGTACAGGCATGATGTTCGGACACTATGTTGCATGGATTGCTGCTGGAATTATGGGTGCTGGCGCAGCGGTTATCTTAGGGAAATCAATTATAGAATTAGATCCAGGCGACGTGGCCTATTATGCTCTTGGTTGGTCAGGGTTTGTTATTGTAATTGTGGCTGGTTGGACGACTGCAATTACTAACTTATATAGAGCCGGTTTAGCCGCACAAGCTATTTTCTCTAATCATACGCGAAAGAAAACGACCATTGTAGTTGGTTTGGTCACGGTTGGCATTGCTTGCTTCCCCTTTGTATTTTCGCAGATACTGCCATTGTTGACCTATGCCGGACTCCTCGTTGTTCCAGTAGGTGCAATTGTGTTCGCTGAACATCAGATTTTTCCTAGAATCGGCTTTACACGCTATTGGTCTTCTTACCGCAAACTAACTTTTAGTATGCCCGCAGTTGCTTCTTGGGGCTTGGGATTGATATTCGGATTTGGACTCAATGCTTTGGATGTGATTTCTTTCTATTATCTATTTATCCCAACTTGGTTTTTTACCATCGCAGTGTACACGTTGCTTGCATCCAAATATGGAGCGAAAGAAACCTACACGGAGGAAATAAAAGAAGAGGAACATCGAAATGAAACTATAGAACGGTTTCAGGCTGAACAAGCACGGAATGAGCAGGTAGGTTCAAAAGATATTTCTTTGTTCTCAAAGGGATTAAAATTCGTCGCTATTGCTGCGTTGGTAGCAACCATGTTTTTGGCCTGTAATGTGCTATTCGGAAGTGATTCAGAGGCAAATTATATCGCAAATCGCGAACTCTTTTATACGTACGCATTTATTTGTACCATCATTTATTTCGTACTCGCTTATTGGGCGCTCAAACGCGGAAAATCAAATACAATTGCATAAGCATGAAAGACGCAACGCAACTCAACCAATATAATTTGCTAGAAGTAGGAAAGTGCATGCCCGTACCGAACTATAATCGTTCTTCTGATAAAATAGGTATCGTTCATATCGGTGTAGGTGGCTTTCATCGAGCCCATCAAGCGTATTATTTACATAAACTCCGACAATTAGGAGAAGCCTCAAATTGGGGGATCTGTGGAATTGGGTTACGCGAACCAGATGCTAAACTAGAAGCTATTTTAAAAGAGCAAGACCATCTTTACACGCTCATGGTGAAACATTCAAACGGAAAAATCGAACCCGAAGTTGTCGGATCGATAGTTGACTTTGAATTGGGAACAACCAACCCAGAACGAGTTATAGCCCGTCTTGCGAATACCGATACCAAAATAGTATCCCTTACGATTACAGAAGGTGGCTATAATTTTAACCCAACCACTGGAGATTTCAATTTCAACAACCCTGACATACAACATGAGCTACAACATTCGCAAGACCCAATAACCGTTTACGGTTTTTTAACGGCTGCTCTAAAGAGACGCCGTGATGCGGGATTCCCTGCTTTTACCATTTTATCTTGTGATAATATTGAACATAACGGAGATATGATACGTAAGATGCTTCTAACTTTCGTCAAAAGACAAAATGAGGACTTAGCAAAATGGATTGCACAAGAAGTTTGCTTTCCAAATAGTATGGTTGACCGTATAACACCAATTACAACCCAAGTAGATATCGACACTCTCGCTCAAAAATATAATTTGGCTGATGCGTGGCCAGTAACTTGCGAACCTTTCATACAATGGGTCGTAGAAGATAAATTCTCTAACGGACGACCCTCTTTTGAAAAAATAGGTGTACAATTTGTACCAGATGTAGGGCCTTATGAAAAAATGAAATTAAGACTTCTGAATGCTGGGCATTCAGTTTTGGGAATTTTAGGGGCAATTCATGGATATCATACCATAAATAACTGTATTGAAGATGAAATTTTTGCAAACTACCTACGTGCATTCTTAGACGAAGAAGCCACACCTATTTTAGGAGATATAGAAGGCATTAATTTGGAAGACTATAAAGACAGTCTTTTTGAACGTTTTGCCAATCCAAATATCAAAGACAGCGTGAGTCGTATTTGCTCGGAAAGTTCGGCCAAACTACCCAAATTTTTAATTGCGACTATTCATGAAAATTTAGCATTAGGAGGGAGCATTAAATTTGCCACTTTAGTACTCGCCGCTTGGTGTTATTATAGTGATAAAGAAACAGATCAAAACGGACAAGCCCTTAAAATTATGGATGCAATGCATGACGATTTACACCATGCCGCATCACAAACAAAAAATGACTCCCTCGCATTTATGAAGCAAGAAAATTTGTTTGGTAATCTTGCTGAAAATGAAAATTTTATCAGAACATATACCCAAATGTTGCAGGAATTATATAAAAATAATGAGATAAAGAAAATAATGCAGCGTATAATTTAATTGAGTAAATTAGATTTCTTTGCAAAAATTATTCATTGAAAAAACGCTAACTAAATGACGAAAGTAAATTTTAACAATAGGCAATTTTCTTTGGTAGAAAATTCTGAAAAAGGAACGGTTAATTCTGATACAATATTTGAATATAAACAAGATAAAGAATTAGTGACCGCGAACTATTACGGTGGGTCTGTTAAATATGGAAAAATTATTGCCATTCTTAATGGTGATACCTTAGATATGCGCTATCAATGCGTTACTTCCGAAAATGAACTAAAAACGGGTAAGGCAATTGCGAAAATCTCCTTTTCCGAAGAAGGAAAAATAATACTTACCTTGAGTTGGGAATGGCTCGATGAGAAAAATGCAAAAGGAATTTCAGAATATATAGAAAATTAGACGCTATGAAGCTGACTATAGATTCGCGTCAACGCTTTTAATCGTTTTCTTCAATCGACTTATCAATTCGTGAATCTCTTTTTCGTTGTGAGCAGCAAAACCGATTCTAATTGAATTGTGTCTTGATTTAACATTATCATACGATCGCCAGTTACCAATTTCTAAATTATATTGCTTTCCAAATTTTGAAATAGTTTCCCAAGAATAATCAGCCCTTAACTTTACCCAAACTGCCATACCTCCTTTTGGAATTTCAAACTGAAAAAAACTTCCTAATTCATCCTTTAAAAGTTTACAAAACAAATCACGACGCTGCTCATATATTTTCATCACTTTACGAATATGCCTGTCTAAATCTCCAGATTTAATAAAATCTGCGAATGT
Organism: uncultured Flavobacteriaceae bacterium; assembly: GCA_947494325.1. GTDB lineage: Bacteria > Bacteroidota > Bacteroidia > Flavobacteriales > Flavobacteriaceae > Aureibaculum. The sequence continues at coordinate 57,792 of CANLUS010000007.1, read as the reverse complement.
CAATTCTAATAGCGCATCTCCTTGTCTATCTACAAATCGCCTTAATTTAGCAGCTTCATCAACAAACTCTTTCGAAGCTATTAGATATCCGATCCTAAATACCGGAGCCACAGTTTTACAAACCGAACCGATATAAATGACATTACCGTTCACATCGTGACTTGCCAAAGGCAAAATTGGGGCATGATTATAATTAAAGTCATAGTCATAATCGTCTTCTATGATTGCGAAATTAAATTGTTTTGCAAGATTTAAAAGATGAATTCTTCTTTCTGCACAAAGCGTTACGGTGGTGGGATGATGATGATGTGATGTTACATATACTGCTTTAATTTGTTTTCGTTTACATAACTTTTCTATGGCATCGGTTTTTATTCCATGTTCGTCCACCTGAACATACTCAATTTTTGCTTTCTGGTATAAAAAAGTAGCGTTGGCCGATTCGTAATTGGTGTTTCCGACCACCATAACATCATCTTCCTGAAGCAATAACTGCGACGATAGCCAAATTCCCATTTGACTCCCACGTGTAATCAATATATTCTCCTTTGTTATGTGCAAACCCCTAGTTGTATTTAAATAATTAACCAATACACCTCTTAAAGTATCATTGCCATAAGTAGAGCCATATGACAAATGCTCAAACACGCTTTTTTTTGAAGAAATTCTTCGGTATGTTCTTGCAATCTCATCTACTGGAGTTAATCTTCCATCTGAAACACCATCATCGAAATAGATACTGTCATTTTTCTTTTTTGAATACTTTTTTCCCAGAATTGTGCTTTTATAAAATGAAAACCCCGAATGTGTTTTTAAATTAAGAATTTCAGTATCGTCTAATCTTTGATGTTGTAATAAGGGTAAATTACGATGTATATAGGTCCCCTTCTTTGGAATACTCTCTACCCAACCCTGCAGTAGTAACTCATCATAACAGGCCACGATAGTTTTTCTATGAACATTTAACAATTCTGCCAAAGTTCGAGTGCCAGGGAGCTTGGTATTTGGCACTAAAGTTTGATTTTTTATCAATTGAATAATTTGATTCGATAATTGTAAATACAAAGCTTGAGAGCAATTTCTATCAAATTGAATACTTGTTTTATATGGAAACATCTGGACTATTTAATATGTTTATTCTGGATGATTATAAGGGTCCATAAATATAATAATTTTGAATTACAAACATAGAAAGCATGATAAAATTAGACTTAAACACGTCAGAATTTGATGACTACTATTCACGGTATATAGATAAGTTACCCGCTAAAACTGAGCTAAGAAAAGGTTTTGAAACTGGAAAAAATGATATCATCAATTTCTTTGAATCTATACCAGAAAAGAAATTGACATTTCGCTATCAACCCAATAAGTGGAATGTACTAGAAGTATTACAACACCAAATAGATACAGAACGTATTTTTATGTATCGATGTTTTAGAATTGCTAGGCGAGATAGAACTCCTTTAGCGGGATTTGATCAAAATATATACGTTGAACCATCTAGAGCTACCAGTAAATCCATCAAAGAATTATTGAATGAATTCATACTAAATCGCCATCATTCGATTTCATTGTTAAACAGTTTTACCGATCAAGACTTATCTTTTATAGGAACCGCTAGTGGATGTGATATGTCTGCAAGAGCCGCAGCTTTTACCATTATAGGCCATGACATTTGGCATCAAGAAGTTATACAAAACAACTATTTATAATATGTTAGAGATTAGGCCCAATTGCGAACATTGCAATAAAGTATTATCGAACACTACTACGGAAGCAATGATTTGTTCTTTTGAATGCACATATTGCAAAACATGTGCGATAGAAATCTTTGAAAATGTTTGTCCAAATTGTTCTGGTAATTTTGCTGAACGCCCTATTCGTCCAAAAAGGGAAATTGAAAAACATCCTGCTTCAAGTAAACAAATCTTCAAGCCAAAAAATCTAGAAAAAACCAAAATTAATACAGATCACTTTAAGAACATTCCTCCAGAAAAAAGGTAAAATTATGAGTCCAATTGTAATTGACAGCATAGGTTATGGAGCTTTGATAATCAATTTATATTCGATGTCTACTAAAGGCGAATATAAACTGAGGATCATCTCATTGATAGCTAATGCAATTTATGTTTTATATGGTGCTTTAATTAGCGCTACCCCAGTAATTGTAGGCGGTACAATTGCAGTATTTCTGCACGCCTACCATATAAAAAGATTAAAGATTAAAAAGAGTCACAATGATTAATATAAAAAAAGCAAACGCAAAAGATTTAGAGGTTTTAGCACTTTTAGGACGCCTAACATGGCTTGAATCTCATGGTCACTATATAGATGATAAGAATAATCTTGCAAAATACCTCGACGAGAATTTTTCAATTTCTAAAACGCGACAAGAAATAAACGATCCTAAAAATGTATTCTATATTGTTTATGTTGATGATTTGCCTGCAGGCTACGCCAAAATTATCTTAAACACCCCACAAGAAAATGTTACCTCATCAAACAGTTGTCGGTTGCAAAGAATCTTCATCTTAGATCATTTCATTCCATTAAAGATTGGAAAACAACTGCTAACTTATGTTGTTGCAGAAGCCAAAGCTTTGCAAGCGGATAACATGTGGCTTTCTGTTTATATAAAAAACGACAGAGCTATTCGATTCTATGAAAAAAATGAATTTAAAAATGTTGGGAATTTAAAATTTTCGGTCAATAAAAAAGAATATGAAAACATTGTTTTCTCAAAAAAAATGTAAGTATGAAATTGTATCCTAAATCAAAATTAAATAGAATAAAACGAGGACATATTAGGGCTAGTTATGACGTTGAGAAAATCAACACCATTTTAGACACCGGTTTTATAGGATATGTTAGTTACATATACCAAGAAAGAGCGATCACATTGCCAATGGCCTATGGAAGAAAAGACAACAAGATTTATTTACATGGCTCTCAAGCTAATAGAATGTTGCTTGCCTTATTAGAAGCAAAAGAAATGAGCATGACGGTTATGCATTTAGATGCTTTAGTTTTAGCCCGTTCTGGACTACACCATTCTGTCAATTATCGTTCCGCTTCCCTATTTGGTTCTGTGAAAAAACTGACCAATCCGAAAGAGAAAGAAGCAGCACTTTATTGTTTCATGGAACATATGATGAAAGGTCGCTGGGACGGTATTAGACCAATGCACCAACAAGAATTAAACCGAACCTTAGTTGTCGAAATGACCATCGAAACTGCTTCAGCCAAAATTAGAGACGTCGGAGTGGCTGATGAACCTGAAGATTATGATTTAGACATTTGGGCAGGTTTAGTTCCTTTGAAACAAGTTTCAGAATATCCAATTGCCGATGAAGGTTTATCAAAAAATATAAAAATCCCAAAACATGTGTTGGATTATTATCAAGAAAACAAATTCAAAAATGATAATAGCAAAGGCGTCTAGAAAAATATATGATCATAGAAAACAGCAAACTTAGTGATATACCGAAGATATTCGATTTATATAAGGTAGCCACCAATTATATGAAGTCCAAAGGACAAGTCTATTGGCCAACATTCCCAACAGAATTAATTCTAAATGAAATCAAAGAAAACAGGCAATGGAAATTAGTATTTAATAAAAAAATTGCCTGTATATGGGCTACAACTCTAAATGACCAGCTCATTTGGGGTGTGGAGAATAATGATCCTTCATTGTACATTCATCGTATTGCAACGGCCTCGGAATTTAGAGGTCACAATCTTGTAAAAAAATTAGTTGATTGGGCCAATGAATTTGGTAAGAAAACGAATTTGAATTATATTAGAATGGATACGGTTGGTCTGAATAAGGGTCTAATTCGTCATTATAAAAATCTCGGATTTGAATTTTTAGGCACCAAAAAACTTAAAAACACGTCGGGACTTCCAGCACATTATAAACAGGGACCAATATGTTATTTTCAAAAGGAAATAATCTAAACAAACATACTAAACACCACGATCACCAATCTCCATTTTTAACTAGAGAGAACTTTAAGCAAGTAAATTGTTAACTCAAGTACGTGTTGGCAATACGATTAAAGTAAGCACACTTTAATTCCGTGGATTATCAAAAATATTGTAAATTCAAAAAAATATAGAAGGAATTTTTAGCGCACCACTCCGTCGAAAAATTAATTTGACCAAAAATCAACATAAACATCACCACCCAAAAGATGACTTGTACACTTTGCCGTTCAGAACTTACAAATCAAAAAGATGTTTACTATTTTGATTGTAATACATGTAGCGCTATTGTAAAAAATGACATTCATTATTTAACGGTTGATGACGAAAAAGCAAGATATGAAGCGCACAATAATGACGTGAATGACCTTAGGTATCAAAACTTTGTATCGCCTATAACCGATTATGTATTTGAGAACTTCTCACCTCAAGACAAAGGATTAGATTTTGGAAGTGGTACAGGCCCTGTAATCTCTAGTGTTCTCATGAAAAAGAACTATAACATTCTTCAATACGATCCGTTCTTCGCTCCTGACCAACATGTTTTAAATAATACCTTTGATTATATCGTGAGTTGTGAAGTATTTGAACATTTTCACAATCCAATTTTAGAAATTGATAGGCTCGTTACTCTTATAAAGACGAAAGGAGCGTTACTAATAATGACTATGCTCTATAATGATAAAATCAATTTCGATACTTGGCATTATAGGAAAGATCCTACACATGTATTTATCTATAGAAAAGAAACGATTGAATATATAGCTCATAAAATGAAATTAGATATAGAAATCTTAACAGATAGATTCATTGTGTTAAAGCATAATTCTAAATTTTCATTGTACATTTCAATATGAACTATAACATAAATAAGCTATTTACTTTTATCCTTTCCGACATGAAAAATCCATCTTATATTTGATATGGCAATGAAATTATATCATTAAAAATGATACATTCGATAATTAATGATATCTTTAAACCGCTTCGATATGTAAGCCCTTCACTATGTCAGACAATAAGCTTCGGCTTCCATTAAAAAAAAATCGCGCAATCTCTATGTTTGCTCTAATTATCGCTGGAGAAGCGATTTTTCTTTTACCCTTTATTTTAATGCGTGTTTTCAAACCTGTTATTCGAGAAGCATTTGTTATTTCTGATGCTCAAATCGGAGAAGCACAGGCTTTATATGGAATTACGGCCGTTGTTTCTTATTTTTTTGGTGGTTTTATTGCCGATAAATGGGCGGCTAGAAAGCTACTAACAGTATCCTTGATTTTAACGGCATTAGGTGGGTTTTGGATGACCTTGATTCCTTCGTTATTAGGCTTAAAAATTTTATATGCCTTTTGGGGTGTTTCTACGATTTTTCTTTTTTGGGCGGCTTTAATAAAGGCAACCAGGCAATGGGGAACCGAACATAATCAAGGTTTATCATTTGGTCTTTTAGATGGTGGAAGAGGCTTTTTTGCTGCTTCTATAGCTCTATTTGGCGCCACTATTTTAACACTGTTATTTCCAGATAAAGGCGATATAATTACCTTTGACGATAAAGTAACAACATTACAATATATCATAGGTGCTGTCACCGGAATTGTTTTTTTAGTTGCTTTATTAGTATGGATCGCTTTGCCTAAAAAAACAACCATCGAAACCAATTCGAATGAATTTCGTTTTGATATGAAAAAAGCCCTGTCGTTACTCACCAAACGTACTGTTTTATACCATTCATTAATTATTTTTTGTGCGTATTGTGCTTATAAATTAACAGGAACATATGGCACGTATGCAAAAGATGTCTGGGGATATTCTTTAGAGGAAGCCACTTATTTTGCTGTTTTCATTCAATTTTTAAGGCCTTTGGCAGCCATATCTGTAGGTTGGATCGCAGATAAGTTCATTCCATCAAGATTGATTCTTCCTTGTTTTACCGTTTTGATACTCTTTTCGGCTATTTTAGGACTTGGTGTTTTTAAGGATCAACTTATTTTTCTGTCTTTTTCATTTTTTATTTTTATGGCTTTAGGAACCTATGCTTTAAGAGGCTTGTACTTTGCTATTATTGAAGAAACTAAAACACCCATACAGCTAACGGGTACTTTAGTAGGTATTATTTCTGTTGTGGGCTTCGCCCCCGATATTTTTATGCCTTTGTTCGTAGGGTATATGTTAGGTAGTAATCCGACAATTGTTGAATATCAGAGTTTATTTACACTGTTTACAATTATTCCAATCGTTGGATTGTTAGCAGCCATAGGGTTTCGAAAAAGCATTCCGAAATAAAAAAGCATCCAATAAATGGATGCTTATAAGTTTCAATTGTTAGTAATAGTTACTGCAAACTCGCCAAACTTGCTTTTAAAGTTTCAATTTTGGCCAAGGCATCTGCTTCTTTATTTTTTTCACTAGCAACTACTTGCTCTGGAGCATTATTTACGAAACGCTCATTTGACAATTTCTTTTGAACCGATTTCAAGAAACCTTCCGTATAATTAAGTTCTTCAGTCAACTTCTTAATTTCATCATCCACATTAATCGTTCCAGCTACTGGAATGAAATACTCATTTGATTTTACTCGAAAAGTCAAAGCACCAGCTACTTTTTTAGTAACATATGTCAAGCTTGAAATATTGCCCAATTTTGTAATAACACTATCAAACTTGGAAGTCGTGTTTTCATTATTCAACACTGAAAATTCGATGCTATCTTTAAACGATATATTTTTTTCTTTGCGGATAGTTCGAATACCTGAAACTACATTCGTTGTAAAATCGAAATCAACAATTAATTTTTCATTTACGTCTTTTCTAGAAGGATAGTTGGCAACAATCAACGCTTCATCTGGAGTACGCTCTTCTATATACTGCCAAATTTCTTCAGTAAGAAAAGGCATGAACGGATGTAATATTTTTAGATTATTCTCAAATGCAGCTAAAATAGCCTGATACGTAATCGCATCTATCGGTTGTTCATAACCAGGCTTTACAATTTCTAATAACCAAGAAGCAAAATCATCCCATATTAATTTATAAATCACCATCAAAGCATCTGATAATCTATATTTACTAAAATGATCTTCAATTTCAGCGAGCGCTTTTTGAAACTTAGCTTCATACCAATCAATAGCGATTTTCGAAGCCTCAGGTTGTTCAATTTCAGAACTTACCTCCCATCCTTTTACCAGCCTAAAAGCATTCCATATCTTATTGGCAAATTGCTTTCCTTGCTGACATAGATCTTCATCGAACATCAAATCATTTCCTGCTGGAGAACTCAACAACATTCCAACCCGAATCCCATCCGCTCCATAGGTTTCTATTAAATCCAACGGATTCGGCGAATTTCCCAAAGATTTCGACATTTTTCTTCGCTGCTTATCTCTAACTATTCCTGTGAGATATACATTGCTAAAAGGCTTATCACCCTTATATTCGAATCCGGCAATAATCATCCGTGCCACCCAAAAAAACAAGATTTCCGGAGCGGTAACCAAATCGTTTGTCGGATAATAATAATTGATTTCTTCATTTTCTGGATTGCGAATACCATCAAAAACGCTCATCGGCCATAACCATGAAGAAAACCATGTGTCTAATACATCGCCATCTTGTCTTAAATCGGTAATTTCTAAGGCCTGATTCTTCGTTTGTTCTTTCGCTAGTTTTAGCGCCTCTTCAGGCGTTTCTGCAACCACAAAATCTTCTTTTCCATCACCAAAGAAATAAGCGGGAATTTGTTGTCCCCACCAAAGCTGACGAGAAATGTTCCAATCTCTCACATTCTCCATCCAATGACGATATGTATTGATAAATTTATCGGGAAACAGTTGCACGTCTTTATTCAAAACCGCATCTAATGCCGGTTTTGCCAAATCTTCCATGTTTAAAAACCATTGATCCGACAGTCGCGGTTCTATCACGGCTTTTGTTCTTTCAGAGGTGCCAACTTTATTAAGGTGCTGTTCGATTTTCACCAAATATCCTTTTTCTTCTAGCTCTTTTGCTATTTCTTTTCGAACTACAAAACGATCTTTACCTTCATAATGTAAACCGAAGCTATTAAGTGTCGCATCCTCATGAAATATATCAATCACTTCTAATTGATGTTTATCTCCTAAGTTCTTATCATTCTCATCGTGTGCAGGCGTTACTTTTAAACAACCTGTCCCAAATTCAATGTCTACATACTCATCTTCAATGATCGGAATTACGCGATTACATAATGGTACAATAGCCTTCTTTCCTCGTAAGTGTATAAAACGTTCATCATTAGGATTGATGCAAATCGCCGTATCTCCTAAGATGGTTTCAGGACGTGTGGTAGCAATTGTTACTTTTTCATCACTATCTTCAATATCGTATTGTAAATAGTATAAATTCCCTTGACGCTCTTCATGTATTACTTCTTCGTCTGACAAGGTTGTTTTTGCTTCAGGATCCCAATTTACCATACGATATCCCCTATAAATCAATCCTTTATTATATAAATCAATAAAGACTTTAATTACAGATTCGCTCATGGAATCATCCATTGTGAATTTAGTTCTATCCCAATCGCAGGAGGCACCTAATTTTTTTAATTGCTCTAAGATCACCCCTCCATATTCATGTGTCCAATCCCAAGCATGTTTTAAAAAATCTTCTCTCGACAATTCATTTTTATCAATACCTTGCTCTTTTAATCTTGCAACAACCTTTGCCTCTGTAGCAATTGATGCATGATCTGTACCTGGCACCCAACAGGCATTTTTACCTTGCATACGAGCTCGACGAATCAACACATCTTGAATTGTATTATTCAACATATGCCCCATATGCAATACACCTGTTACATTTGGCGGAGGAATTACAATTGTATAAGGTTCTCTATCATCTGGAGTCGAGTGAAAATACTTGTGCTCCATCCAATAGCTATACCATTTATCCTCTACTGCGCTTGCATTATATGTTGCTGGAATATTCATTTGGCTTAATTCTTGATAAAAAATGATTGCAAAGTTACGATTATCAATACTAAGTAAAAACTTTGTTCGTTATAATTTTATATAAAAATGAGTATCTTTACCGTGTCTAAAATATTTTAAAAATGAAAAAAATAGCTATCATATTATTTATTGGAATCTTTGGTATTTCAATGAATGCTCAGGAAAAAGTTACAACAGTAAAAAAAGCCGTTGAAACTGTAAAAAAAGTTGATCCAAATGCGCCCGTTTTTGAATTTGAAAGAAAAATCGTCGATTATGGCGCTATTGAAAAAGGATCTGAAGGAATTTATGACTTCAAATTTAAAAATGTTGGAAAATCTCCACTTATCATTTCGAATGTAAAAGGTAGTTGTGGTTGTACCGTGCCTTCGGCACCTAAAGAACCAATTATGCCTGGCGCCTCTGGTGTTATTCAGGTAAAATATGATACCAATCGTGTTGGACCTATTTCTAAGACAATTACAATTACTTCGAATGCCTCTGAGCCGAAAAAAGTGATTCGCGTTAAAGGGTTGGTAAAAAAAGAAAGCTCTTTATCAATTCTAGAAAAAAAGGAAAAAAGCATGGTTTCCAATAACAATGGAAATTAGAATATAAAACGCAGACAAAAAAAGCGACTCAATGAGTCGCTTTTTTTATATAATTTTTTCTAGTTTAAAACTAAACACTAAGCTTTTACCATCGCGCATAATGTTTAGCTTAATTCTTTTACCCTCTTTTGTGGAAAACATATGTATGATTTCTTCTAACTTAAAATTATAGGTTGGTCTATTATTAATCTTCATTACCACATCTTTGGGTTTTAATCCGGCTCTATCAGCCGGCGAGTCTTTCCGAACTTCAGAAATAACGTACGATGTTTTAAGAGCGTACACATAACTATAGAGTATCTGAACCGTAGACGAACTCCCTTCGTCTCCTTTTAACAAGTTTGACTTCCTCTCGGGCACAATCATACTACCGTTATAAGCCATTTCAAGCCCACTCATATTATAGACAAAAGGATCATTGAAATAACTAGATGGGTTTTTAAAGACAATTTTTTCTCCTGGGTAATCTATTATTAATCGAAATCTTTTTAAAATTTCTGAGCCTAAGGTACCATTACGCTCTTTATGTAAGTAAACATTCTCAATAGATGTCGAATCGGGATACGCTACGTTCGCACTTGTAAATATGTAATTACCCAACGATATTTTATCAATTTTGCTTCGTTTACCATAAATATCTCCACTAAGGCCTCTTCCTAGGTAATCTTCGAAATATTTTTCCGGAATATTTATTTTATCACTCGACTTATCAAATAGCCAAAGAGCATCACTACCACCTAAGTCGATTAAGAGCTTTGCATCAATTCTTTCTTTGTCGGATAGTTCAACATCTAAAAATAAATACGGTTTATTTTTATAGAAATGTAAGTCGAAAGATTGACATCTTTTACAATCCTTATAATTATATTTTTTAGGATCATAAAACTTAATCCTCTTAGATGAATAATTGATATCAACCACAAAGTCTCTAAACAAATCGCCTCCGATAATCCCATTAATTGTAATACCCATTTTTGAAGAGAAGTCAAAATCTTTACTAGGTATTAAATAAATGAGATGACTGTCATTAGTTATTTTTCCTATTTTAAATAAATTTTTCCGAGATTTTATTGCATCGATATAATCTCCCCCACCCAATCCTCTTAATCGAATTTTCTCAGTATCTCTCAATTTCAATGAATCTTCTACACTTAAATTAAACATAATAGAATTGTCAACACCCGTATCTAATAAGAAATTTAATTTACTTCCATTAACCTCAATGGGGATGATGATTAAGTTATTAATCAACTTAAATGACATTGCATGATGTTTACTCTTTCCTGTAATGCTAAAATTGTCCTGCCCATGTACTAAAGACAAACAACAAAAGCAGGTAAAAAGAACAACTCCTATTTTTAACCGGTTACTCATAAATTTAGTTGGTTACTTAAACTTACAAAAATTATAAGGTGTCTTGATTTTTTTTAGCATAAATTAACATTCTATAAATCTTTGAAATCTTTTAATTTCATTAAAATAATTTTCGCAAATTTGTCCTTCAATACAATTGTAACGAATATGCCATCAATATCTGTTAAAGGCAACGCCATGCCAGAATCTCCTATTCGAAAATTGGTACCATATGCCGAAGATGCCAAAAAACGTGGTACTAAAGTGTATCATTTAAACATTGGGCAACCCGATATTAAAACACCTAAAGTGGCTCTTGACGCCATTAAAAATAACAATTTAGAAGTGCTGGCATATGCCAGAAGTGAAGGTTCGGAAGAATATCGTAAAAAATTGGCCATGTATTATGCCAAAAATGATATTCAAGTGAACGCATCGGATATTATTGCCACTACTGGTGGCAGCGAAGCATTACTATTTACTTTTGGTAGTATTATGGATGCAGATGATGAGGTTATTATACCAGAACCTTTTTATGCCAACTATAACGGTTTTTCTACCGCTTCGGGTGTTAAAGTTGTACCTGTAGTATCAAAAATCGAGGATAATTTTGCATTGCCACCTATTGAAGATTTTGAACAGTTGATTTCTCCAAAAACAAAAGCAATTCTCATTTGTAATCCTGGGAATCCAACAGGATATTTGTATTCAAAAGAAGAAATTAAAAAGTTAGCGGTATTGGTAAAAAAACATGATCTTTTTCTTATTGCTGATGAAGTTTATCGAGAGTTTGCCTATGAAGGACTCACCCATTACTCTATTTTACAAGAATCTTCTATAGAAGAAAATGCGATTGTGATAGATTCTGTGTCGAAGCGTTATAGTATGTGTGGTGCTCGTATAGGTTGTATCGTTTCCAAAAATAAGAACGTTGTTAATACAGCTTTGAAATTTGCCCAGGCCAGATTAAGCCCTCCAACTTATGCTCTAATTGCTAGTGAAGCGGCCTTAGAAACTCCGCAAAGCTATTTCGATGCTGTAATTGAGGAATATGTAGAAAGAAGAGACACACTTATCAGAGAATTGCAAAAAATAGATGGAGTTAAGGTAGCTTCTCCGAAAGGGGCCTTTTATTGTATTGCACAATTACCAGTGGAAAATACAGATCATTTTGCACAATGGTTACTAGAAAAATACGATTTTCAAAATGAAACAATTATGGTAGCTCCAGCTGCCGGGTTCTACTCGACAAAAGGATTAGGGTTAGATCAAGTGCGTATCGCCTATGTACTAAATAAAGAAGATTTAATTCGCTCCGTAACCATCCTGAAAGAAGCTTTAAAAGTATATAACGATTAATGCAAATTCAACCAAACATATCGTTAAAAAAATACAACACTTTTGGTATAGACGTTGTGGCCTCCTCTTTTGTTGAAATCAAATCGATTGCTGAATTAAAAAGTATTATTAGTGCGCATAAGGATTTTTTCATTCTAAGTGGCGGTAGTAATTTACTTCTAACTCAAGACATACAAAAACTCGTTATTCATTTGAATATCAAAGGAATTAAAACGATAAAAGAACATGATAATCATGTTTACATCAAAGTAAATGCAGGAGAAAACTGGCATGAGTTTGTACTCTGGTGTATCGATCATGGTTTTGGAGGCATTGAAAATATGTCTCTAATTCCGGGTAACGTAGGCACCTCACCTATCCAAAACATTGGTGCTTATGGTGTTGAATTAAAAGATACCATGTATGAATTAGAAGCCCTAGAAATTGAAAGCGGAAATTTAGTTACTTTTTCAAATGCCTCTTGCTCTTTTGGTTATCGAAATTCTGTATTCAAAAATGAATTGAAAGATAAATATATTATCACCAATGTGACCTTTAAATTGACTAAGGAAGCGCATAACTTGAACAGTTCTTATGGAGCCATTCAATCAGAATTGGAGAAAGAAAATATTAAAAAACCTACGATAAAAGATATTTCAAATGCTGTAATCGCAATCCGTCAAAGTAAATTGCCAGATCCGAAAGAAATTGGTAATAGTGGCAGCTTTTTTAAAAATCCTGTCATCTTAAAGCATCAATTTCGTCAATTGCAGCATAAATTTCCTGAAGCACCTCATTATATAGTCTCTGAGACGGAGGTAAAAGTACCTGCCGGTTGGTTGGTAGAACAATGTGGTTTTAAAGGCAAGCGATATGGTGACGCGGGTGTACACAAAAAACAAGCATTGGTATTGGTGAATTATGATAATGCCACAGGTCAAGAAATTTTTGAGCTATCGAAAAAAATACAAAAAACGGTATTCGAAAAATTCGAAATTCAACTTGAAGCTGAAGTGAATATTTTATAATATCAATTACATCCTAAATCAATTCTTGACTGTTCATCATTATTTGGAAAACAAAATCCGGAAAGGACCTCAGCGGGAACATAACGCAACAGATTTGGGTCGTAGAGTGATTTCTCAATAAAAGCAGTTAAATCATCTATTTCGGTTGATGTCAAATTCAGCCCTCCGAAACCTTCTGCTAATTGTGAATCTGGCACAACATCATTTTGTTTTACTCCTAGATTAATATATTCAATTACTTCACGAACCGTTGTAAAAGTCCCTCCGTGACCATAAAAGGGGTTATCGGCTAAGTTATAAAGGTTGGGCACTTTAAATTTAAAATTATCTTCAGGTCTGTTGGTAAAGGCTGCTCGACCTATTAAAACGTCTTTCTTAAAACTTTTACTATTGGTGCTATTGATTCCAGCTAAATCTCCCATACCTAAGGCATAAAATTCATTTGATTTTAATGAAGGGCCTGTATGACAACTTGTACACTTCCCTTTGGTCATAAAGGTAATAGCCCCTCTTTTTTCTTGATCACTTATGGCATTAAAATTCCCTTTCAACCATTCTTGCCAAGGCGCCTGATTCGCTAATACTGTTCTATTAAAGGAGGCAATAGCTAGAGCTCCAGTCAAACGAGAATAACGCTCGTCCTCTGGGACTTCTGGAAATGCAGCATCGAACATTGCTTTATATCCAAATTCTTCTGCGAACTCTTCATCAATCTTCAATCTATGGGCAGTTTGACCAGCCATACCTTGCACTTCTAACCCTTCGAAACCTAATAAATTATCTGGCTGATCTGTGGCATTAGTACCCGTATTAACATAGGGTTCGTTAATTCCAGCACCACCCAGAGCACCATTCCATAACATAACATCTTGATAGGCTACATTCAACAATGATGGCACTTTAATTGAAAGAATATCTACTGAATCACTAGGCATTACTGGATTCATAACTCTACCTTCTCCGGCAACACCAAATCCGATACCACCTTCACCTATACCTTGCAATGTCCCCGAATAAAACCCAGAAGCAACAGGGTGGCAACTTGCACAAGCATATGTGAATTTACTGCCATCCATCTTAGGTACTCCTCCTGTAGCGGTTTCATGAACCAATAACTTCCCTAATGCTACTTTTTCTGGGGTTAATGGATTTAACGGATCTTGGGGAATACTGGAGAGATCGTTTTCACTTGGTAAAATAAAGAAGTCATTTCCTTTTCCATCGGAAACAGCGAAAACCTCTTCTAACAATTGTTTATCTAATGTTGAAATATTTATTGGAGTATACGAATCGTCTTTGTTACATGAACATAACAATATAAACGATAAAATTATCCCGAACTTTTTCATAGCAAATAAAATTTTACGGATTTATCTAACACAAATATATGGTTTTTTGTAAGTATGACTAAAAAAACCGTCTATTTAATGTTTATCACCCTGATTATTAAATAATTTAATTTTGGTATCAAGCCCAAATATATATATCAAACTGAATGCTAGATTCTCTAAAATTAAGGCTTCATCTAACTATTAAGACAAAGCCTTAATCAACTTAAAAAACGTCATCTTCATCAATTATCCTTCTAATTTTAACGCCTTAATATCGATAATTAATTGTGCAATAGAAGCTCTATTAAGACCATTGTAAATACCTCTTATATGCTTATTTTTATCGATAAGTAAAAAGTTTTCTGTGTGTAAAAAATCATTAATATCTTTTGGAACACCTAAATCATTTTCTACGAAATAGTTATTTCTTCCTAGATCGTAGATTTCAGATTTATCACCAGTTACTAAATGCCATTTGTTTTCAATAACCCCAAAATTATCTGCATATGTCTTCAACACCGAAACAGAATCAATTGAGGGCGTAACCGAATGTGAGAGCAGAAGAACATTCTCGTCCTTTTCAAAAGCTTCTTGCACCTTGATCATATTACCGGTCATTTTTTCACAAATACCAGGGCAGCTCGTAAAGAAAAAATCAGTCACATAAATTTTATTCTCAAAACTTTTCTGAGAAATGGTATCTCCAAGTTGATTAACCAATTTAAAGTCAGAGATTTTATGAAACTCTTTCTCCTCTTTACTGTTAGGAATCAACCAATGTGGCGTAAAAGATTCGTCATTATAATAAGGTAAATAATCAACTCTACTAGTCTCAACAATCTTTGTATTTTCTTTTTTAATTTCTTTTTGACAACTTGATAAAATTGTACAGATAAAAATTAATATAAATCCTACTTTTCTAATTTCTGATAACCACTTCATTTTCTAATTTATAACATGAGTTTGCTTTTCGCATTCCAAAAATGCGTCCATTTTTTGCTTCGTAATTAACATATAATTTCCCATTTTGCAACCAAGCTTTTTGCAAACCAGCTTCTTGCCCGTTTACAAGTTGTCTTATCTTCGCTAGTTGTCCTGACGGATACCATTTTTTCTCAATTCCATGTATTGTTCCGTTCACATAATTCGCCTCTGAAGCTAACTGGCCATTTTCCCACCAACTTTTATAGGTTCCCTCTAAACGGTTCTGTTTATAATATGAATCTGAACGTAACACGCCATTTTCAGACCATTTTTTAGCGATCCCTTCTCTTTTACCCTTGTAATAACCTAATTTCTCAACTATCGTTCCATTTGAATGAAATTTCAGTGAATACCCATTAAAAGGCTGATTATTATAATACCATTTCCCTTCTAGCTGATTAAGAATCAACTTATCTTTTCTAACCTCAACACCATCAATTATAATAGCTCCTTTAATAGTGGCAATGTTTACGTGCTCCTCATAACAAGAGGTCAAAAAAAATAGTGCAACTACTATCAAATAAAATGACTTCATTACATGTTATTTAGTATCCTTGAAAAGGTCCTGCAAAAGCTATATAAGAGCCTGTTGTAGAATAGATTTCGTTAATGATATGATAATGATATTCTTCTTCGCCTTCAGTATATTGGGTTGTCGATGTATGCCCACCAGAAGCGTCTAAGTCTGCAGGATATGTTCCAATAGCGTTACATTTTCTTCCGTAAAGAAATATACCATCTAATAAAATTCCTACTAAATTATCGTCATCATTTGTAAAAGCCTTTGGCTCTAAATGATAATGATACACCCCTGGGCCTATATGTGCTCCTGTCCAATCTAAACTACCGGCAGCTTGATCTAAATCTCCACCTCCTTCCTGGTCATTAAAGATAGATGATCCACTTACAGCTACACCAATAGTACCAAGCTGTGTTTGGACTGTGTTTCCTGTTAAATTTGGAGTAGCATCTACATTAATAGTGAATGCATTGTTATTACTAGATATAATACTTGGGGTTAACCGCACATCAGGTTCATCTCTATAAAGGGTATTACCTTCACCCCAATATACTGTTTCGTGATTCGGTAACCCAGTTGTTTCAACAACTACATTTGAACCATCCAAAAAAACGGTTACAGCGTCTGTGTTAAAGGCTTCGAAGGCCTTGTGTAATTCGGCGGTTGGTTCTTCGTCATCAGTATCGGCTACATCATCACTACTGCAAGCGCTAAAACTTACAAATGCCAAAAAGGCGATGAAAAATAGTAGCATTTCGTTCTTTAATTTTTTATCACTTATCATTTTAATTACTGTTATTATTAATGTTATTTTTGATTTGTTCTCTATGCTTAATTATTATCTCTTGATCGTTTCTTTCTTTCCGGCTTTGGAGCTTTGGCAAATTCTTTTTCAGTTATAAAACCATCTTCATTTAAATCTACTTTATCAAAATCATCTTTTAATGGACCTTTTATTTCTTTCTTTGAAAGTTTACCATCTTTATTAGCGTCCATTTTTTTTAATAATTCTTTAAAAGTTGGTGGTTTTCTTTTTTGACGATTTTGACTACGCTCTTGAGCTAGAACACCATTTGAAGTCAGAAAGGCAAATCCGAAAAATAATATCCCTATTTTTAAAATGTTTTGTTTCATAAATATTTTTTTAACGTTCATGTAGATTTAGATGTGGACAATGTTAAAAACTTGTGCCTTTAACTTAACTTTAACAATAGATCAAAAAAAACCCTCAATTTTATTGAGGGTTTATATTGCTACTTCATAATTACATGTCTTCGGGTGGTGGTGGTGGCGGACGTCGACCTTCTCTTCTATCTCTTCTTCCAGGAGGTCCTTCGTTTCTAGGGCCTTTAGTATGCAGCGCATTTTTTATAATTAGATTAAATTTTTCTTTTTGTTTCTCATCACATAATGCTTGAATACGTCTAAAATGATTAAAGACTTCTAGATCTTTTAATTTTTCCGTATTTCCAATTAAAGAAGTCAAGGAATCAATTTCAGTATCATTTACCGAAGAGACTGAAATATTGTTGAATAATTCATCTTTTAGCATTCTTACATCCTGAGATAATCTTCTCATTTTCCTATGATGTTCTTCATTTAGCTCATTAAACTTTTCTAATTGATCTTTATTAAATTGCAATTCTTTTACAATAAAATTTCCAGGCCCTTTAGGCCCTTTTGATCTTTTCTCGTCAGGTTTTGATATGTGATTCACTAAAAAGAACCCGTTCGCAATTAAGAGAAACCCCAACAAAATATATAGAATTAGATTTTTTTTCATTTCAATTTAATTAAATAATGAAGTTTCTTCAGTAATCGCAAGACCATATGACTCGGCAAATTCAGAAATACTTTCTTCATAAGACGTTGAATTTAAGTTAGTAAATGCAGCTATATTTAAAACAATAATACATACTAAAGATACAAGTTGTAACTTAGGAGTAAACCATTCAAAATTTAACTTCTCTTCCTTAATTTTTTCCTCAAATAATCTATTCATCATTTTCTCCTTAAAAAAAGGCGATGCCTTTATAGGGTCAATAGTTTTACCTACTTCTAGGATATGATCTATTTGTTCTTCCAAGGTGTTTTTGCGCTTCATACTATTTTTTCTATATCGTTAGATGTCATTATTTTAAAAAACTTGCTATTGATAGTTGTTTTTATAAAAATTATTTAATATCCCTCTCAGATTCTTTTTAGCCCTAAATAACAAAGATTCTATTGAAGGTATACTTTTTTTCATTATTTCGCTAATCTCTTTATAGCTCAAACCCTCTATGTTATGGAGTGTAAATGCCACCCTTTGATCTTCAGAAAGTCTATCAATTGCGGTATACAACACTTGAGCGTCTTCTTTATTTTCAAGTAAAATTCCTGGATGTTTGAATTCTGTAAAATAAGAGGTTTTATCTAATGGTATTTCGCTTCCAAAAAGCGATTGTAAAAAAGCAAACCGTTTTTTGGTGTTTTTCTTTCTAATAAATGCTAAACATTTATTAGTGGTAATTCTATAAATCCATGTCGATAATGCGGAATTGCCTTTAAACTTTTTAATAGATCTAAATACTTCGACAAAAACCTCTTGTGCTACATCTTCGGCATCCTCCTTATTGGGTATGAAAGACAAACACTTACCAAACACTCTATCTTGGTACTCTTCAATTAATTTAGCAAAGGCATTTCTATGTCCTTTCTTTAAGTCATCAATAAAATCTTCTTCGCTCAATTTTTGAAAATTATATTGCTAAAATAAAAAAATACCACCCAAAATTGGATGGTATCTTTTTAAAAAATCCTTTGAGGTTATTATTCCTTATCAAAGAATACCTTATGAAGTAACCCAGCAACCAGCGCTCCAGCTATTGGTGCCACCCAAAACAACCAAGATTGTGTAAGGTATTCACCTCCAGCGAATAGTGCTTGACTCATAGAACGAGCAGGATTCACTGAGGTATTTGTGATAGGGATACTAATTAAGTGAATTAAGGTTAGCCCTAATCCAATAGCAATAGGTGCAAATCCTTTCGGTGCCCTCTCATTAGTGCTACCTAAAATGATCAATAAAAAGAACATAGTCAATAAAAATTCAGCTACAAATGCAGCAGTCATGGAATAGCCTCCTGGTGATAATTCTCCATATCCGTTTGATGCAAAACCTCCAATATCAGTAAAATCACTTTTACCAGAAATAATGAAATACAAAGCAGCTGCTGCTAAGACAGCGCCGATGAGTTGAGAAATAATGTAGGGTACTAATTCTTTTGCAGAGAACTTACCACCGGCCCATAAACCAAAAGAGACAGCCGGGTTAAAATGGCCTCCAGAAATATGACCTACGGCATAGGCCATTGTTAATACTGTCAGTCCAAAAGCTAAGGAAACACCAACAAAGCCAATTCCCAATTCAGGATATCTAGCTGCGAAAATTGCACTTCCACAACCCCCAAAGACTAGCCAAAAAGTTCCGAATAATTCGGCAACATATTTTTTCATAATAATATAAGTTTAAATTAATTGATACACATATGACACATTTAATAAGATAAAGTCACTTATGCTACAATATACGATTTACTTATCGGTTATATAATGTTTACTTTTTCATATCTTTGCATCAAAGATTTTTTTCATGAAATTATTCCTCATTACATTAGTCTTACTAGCCTTAGCATTCGCTGGGATTGCTATTAAAATTTGGGCGAAAAAAGATGGCGAATTTGCCGGTACTTGTGCAAGTCAAAATCCGATGTTGAATAAAGACGGAGATTCATGTGGTTTTTGTGGCAAGACTCCGGATCAATTTGATACCTGTAAAGAACCTCAACATAATTAGTTAAGTTTGTAGCCCATGCTACTAACGGTTCTTTTTTACATTTTCATTCTTACAGTTGTAGTGCAACTGTCTTTTTACATTTTTATTTTTGGGAAATTTACGGCTTCAAAACGAGTTCTTTTTAACCATTCTAATGTTCCCGTTTCAATTCTCATTGCAGCGAAAAATGAAGCTCACAATTTAAAAAAAGGATTACCTCTTATTTTAGAACAGAAATATCCTACTTTTGAAGTAATTTTAATAGATGATGCCTCCACCGATGATACTTTAGAGTTTCTTCAAACTCTTCAGAAAGAGCATAAGCATTTAAAATTGGTCTCTCTTGCCAACACTATTAACTATAAGGGAAATAAAAAAAACGCAATTACTAGAGGTATTGAAGCTGCGTCTTATGAACATTTACTCTTTACTGATGCCGATTGCGAACCAAAAAGTAACCAATGGATTTCAGAAATGATTGGTCATTTAAGTGAAACTCGAAACATTGCTTTAGGGTATGGAGCCTATGAGAAAATAGAACGTTCATTACTAAATAAGCTGATTCGCTACGAAACTGTACTCTCGGCGATTCAGTATTTTTCATATGCCAAATTAGGGATTCCGTATATGGGTGTTGGTAGAAATTTAGCTTACCGAAAAGATCTTTTCATAAAAAATAATGGCTTTAGTAGTCATCGGCACATAAAATCCGGTGATGATGATTTACTAATTTCCGAAATCGCTACTTCGAAAAATACTGGAATTTGTTTTCATAAATCGAGTCACACTATTTCAATTGCAAAGAAAAACTTTAAAAGTTGGTTTTCACAAAAAAGAAGACATATTTCTACGGCGACCAGCTATCGACCTTTACATCAGTTCTTACTGGGTCTATTTTTTAGCACGCAATTTCTATTTTGGGTACTTGCAATAATCTTAGGTTCTTTGGCGTTTAATTGGCAAATTGTAACTATTTTAGTTGCTATACGACTGACAGTACATTACGTAATAGTTCAAAATTCAGCTAAGAAGCTAGACGAAAGAGATATTGTTGTATTTGCTCCGGTGTTAGATTTTTTACTAGTGTGTTCTCAACTAGGCTTATTTTTAACGAATATCTTTTCTAAACCCAAGCACTGGTAATCATCATATATGAAAGAAACAATAGAAATTACAAAAGCAATCATAAACGCTAAAAAAGGCGAAGAAGGTGCTTATACTTTATTGTTAAATACGTATTGGAAAGATGTATATCGTTTTCAGTACAGTAAAACTGATGACGAAGAAGAGGCTGAAGATATTACCATTAAAACATTCGCTAAAGCCTTTGATAAAATCGCAACTTTTAAGGAAGACTATAAATTCAAGACTTGGTTAATTTCAATTTCCAAAAATATTTACATCGATCATCTTCGGAAGCAAAAAACAGAGACAGTTTCTTTGAGTAAAGAGAATGCGGCATATAAGGTAAAAGATGATGAACCTACTCCCGCCGACAAACTCATTATTGAGCAAAATTTAGCAGAATTGTTAGAGTATATCAAACAGTTAAAACCGCACTATCAAGAAATTATTCATTTACGTTTTTTTAAAGAAATGAGCTATAAAGAGATTGCATCGAACCTAGATGAGCCCATGAATAATGTTAAGGTGAAATTATTACGGGCAAAGAAATTATTGGCCGAAATTATTAAAAAATCAGATTCTTAAAAATTTAGTACTTTCACTTCTTTATATAATATATATGAAGAAACTACTGCAATCTTTGGGTCCTGGACTTTTATTTGCTGGCGCAGCAATTGGGGTCTCTCATTTAGTACAGTCAACACGAGCAGGTGCTGATTTCGGATTTGGTTTATTATGGGCCTTATTACTAGTTAATCTTTTTAAATATCCTTTTTTTCAATACGGACCTAGATATGCTTCGGCAACAGGAGAAAGCCTCATTGATGGTTATAAAAAATTAGGAAAAGGTGTACTACTAGGATATTACGTATTGACCTTTGCCACCATGTTTACGATTCAAGCTGCAGTTACTATTGTGACAGCTGGTCTAGCGGCAAATCTTTTTGGCCTTGAGATGAGTCCAACATTGTGGAGTGTTATCATTACCATCATTTGCCTTTCGATCTTGATGATTGGCAAATACAAATTCTTAGACAATTTTATCAAGGTCATTATTATTACCTTAACCATAAGCACTATTATTGCTGTAGGCATCGCCTTCTTTAATGTACAAACTCCTCAGAGTTTGGCACCGATATTTCCTGAAGGCAGTCTTGAAATTGCCTTTTTAATTGCCTTTTTAGGATGGATGCCTGCGCCACTCGATATTTCGGCATGGCACTCTCTATGGGCACTAGAGAAACAAAAAAGCACTCGTGAAGATTTTAATATGAAAAAAAACATGTTCGATTTTAATCTGGGCTATATCGGTACCGTATTTTTAGGAATTTGTTTTATTAGCTTAGGGGCTTTAGTAATGTTCGGATCTGGCGAGCAATTTAGTGGTTCTGCAGGTAAATTTGCACAACAACTCATTCATTTATATACAGAAAATCTAGGTGAAGCGACCTCTATTTTTGTTGCAATAGCAGCTTTCACAACAATGTTTAGTACAACACTAACCACTCTTGACGCATCACCAAGAGCAATGGCCAGATCTACCGAGTTAATTTTCAATAAAACTTTTAAATCCAATTATCTTATTTGGATCTTATTATTAGCTGCAGGTACTATTATTATTCTATCGTTTTTTATCTCTAATATGATCACTATGGTAAAAATTGCTACGATTTTATCATTTTTAACCGCTCCGTTTTATGCAATTGCAAATTTTATTTTAATTTCTAGTAAACACACTCCCAAGCAATGGCATCCATCTACGCCTATGAAAATACTCAGTTATTTAGGCATTATTTTCTTGATCGGATTTAGTATTTGGTATTTAATGAATTTGTAACTTTGTAATCTAATTTTAGTTATGGCAGTAACACCCGAAATAGCACCTGTAAAAAAACCAAAATGGTTACGAGTTAAGCTACCTGTTGGTAAAAAATATACTGAACTTCGTGGTTTAGTAGATAAATACAATCTACATACGATATGCACCAGTGGGAGTTGCCCAAATATGGGTGAGTGTTGGGGAGAAGGAACTGCTACGTTCATGATTTTAGGAAATACCTGTACTCGCTCTTGCGGATTTTGCGGAGTTAAAACAGGTAGACCAGATACAGTAGACTGGGAAGAACCCGAAAAAGTAGCGCGTTCTATTAAAATAATGCAAATAAAACATGCAGTCATCACATCGGTTGATCGAGATGATTTAAAAGATGGAGGTTCTATTATTTGGGCCGAAACAATCAATGCGATTCGAAGAGCGAATCCAACGACAACCCTCGAAACTTTAATTCCTGATTTTCAACTTATCCATAAGAATATTGATAGAATTGTAGCCGTAGCACCAGAGGTTGTTTCTCATAATGTTGAAACTGTTCGTCGTTTGACTCGTGAAGTTCGTATCCAAGCAAAATATGACAGAAGTTTAGCAGTCTTACAGTATCTGAAAGATAGTGGTATTAACCGCACTAAATCTGGAATTATGCTTGGTTTGGGCGAATTAGAAGAAGAAGTTGTTCAAACTATGAAAGATCTTAGAGCGGCAAAGGTCGATGTTGTTACTATTGGTCAATATTTACAACCGAGTAAAAAGCACCTGCCTGTAAAAGAATTTATTACTCCAGAACAATTTAAAAAATATGAGACTATTGGACTCGAAATGGGCTTTAGACATGTCGAAAGTGGCGCCTTAGTAAGATCTTCATATAAAGCTCAAAAACACATCTTATAAAGTATTAACAGTATTATAACAACTGTTTAACCTTTTGTTAACTAGAGGCCTACAATATTACGTCGATATTTGCGTTGTATTAATGAAGCAAGATGACAATTTTGTTTCCATTGTATAAATTATTTGAGTTAGTTAAAAGAGAACGCCTTAGTTACTAAGGCGTTTTTTTTAGTTTAAAAAGGTTCTATTTATCAGTTTGGCACGAGAGTTGTTACACCTATAATGAAACAAAGTAAAATTTGTTTTCATTGTATGAATTATTTGAGTTAGTTAAAAAAAAGGTCTTCTCTCGAAGGCCTTTTTTACTGCATTTATTTAAGATCACATTTCTTAGAAGTTAATTAACATATCTCTTAGAATTAAATTAATATCTTTAGCTTTCTAAGATTCGAATTCAAATAACTATACTTATGGAGTTCAGTAGGGAGCTTTTATTTTTCTTTAGTGCTTTGGGTGCCTTTAACGGGTTGGTTTTGAGCCTATATTTTCTTTTTTACGTAAAGCCCAAACATATTTCGACTAAATTCTTAGGAATGTTTCTTCTCATGTTGAGTATTAGAATCGGTAAGTCAGTATTTTTTCACTTTAATCATGACTTATCATTTCATTATTTGCAATTGGGCCTCACGGCTTGTTTTTTCATCGGCCCATTTCTATTTTTCTATATAAAAGCTGTGATTCAGCCAGAAAGTACTATAAAAACTACCTGGAAATATCATATTGCTATTTTACTACCCATAGCATTGATTGTTGGGTATCTTTATCCCTTTAAAACAAATGTAGAACTTTGGAGACCTTACATCATTAAATCAATTTATATTCAGTGGTTCATATATATAATAGCTTCAAGCTTGGTCTTAGCACCACGCATAAAAGCGCTCTTTAAAAGCAATCAAAAGGTAACGCAACTCGATGTTTGGTTATTTAGTCTTCTAATAGGTAATCTTATTTTATTATCATCTTATTACTTTACCAGTTTTATAAATTATATTTCTGGTGCACTCGCATTTTCATTTTTGTTATACTTGTTAATAGTGTTTTTACTTTTTGGAAAAAATAGAAATACCATATTGTTTCATAAAAAGAATAAATACATGGATAAAAAGATGGACCATAGTCAAGCTTCAACTCTGATACAACAGTTAGATGCGATTATGTCTAAAGAAGAATTATATAAAAACCCTAATTTAAAATCTTCGGATGTTGCAAAAAAATTGCACATATCTACACATCAATTTTCACAATTGTTAAATGACAACTTAGGTAAAAACTTTCCTAATTTTATTAATGAATATCGTATCCAAGAGGCAAAAAAAATAGTGCTATCAAATGAACAATTAACTCTCGAAGCCATCGGTTATGAGTGTGGATTTAATTCTAAATCAACATTTTATACAGTATTTAAAAAAATTGCTGGGACTACCCCCTCAAAATTCAAAGAACAGTTTTAAGTGCTGATTTATAAATCAGTACTTCTGATTTATAAGATAAAAATCTTTTTCAGATAAGAAATTTCATATTGCTTTAAAATTAAATAAGCATGCGAAATACTATCCTATATATACTATTGCTTTTTCTATTTATAACGTGCGATGTAAAAAATTCTGATAAGAACAGGATCGCATCCGCAGAAGGGCAAACAACGAAAATTCTCTTTATTGTTTCCAATCAACACACGTACGGTAATACTGACATGAATACTTCTAATCATTTTGCAGAAATCGTATTAGCCTATGATGTTTTGATTCAAGAAGGTTATATCGTCGACTTCGTGAGCCCAGAAGGTGGAGCCATTCCTATTGGATATCTAAACACATCTGATTCGATACAGAAAAAATATATTTATGACCCAACGTTTATGGCTCAGCTCAAAAACACCTTTAAACCAGCCGATATAAAACCGTCAAATTACAAAGCAGTGTATTATGGTGGTGGTGGCGCTGCTATGTTTGGTGTTCCAGAAAACACCGCCATACAAAAGATTACAACATCCATATATGATAACAATGGAATCGTTTCTGCCATTTGCCATGGAACTGCGGGTCTGGTAAACCTAAAAAATAAAAATGGAAATTATCTATATGAAGGGAAATTAGTAAATGGTTTTCCAGATCTTTTTGAAAATAAAGAAGCGAGATATTATCAAACTTTTCCTTTTTCAATTGAAGAGACGATCAAAGAACGTGGTGGACAATTTATGTACTCAGAAAAAGGTTGGGATGGGTTTCACCAAGTAGACGGGCGACTAATTACGGGACAAGACCCGACGGCTTCGGCCACAGTTGCTAAAGAAATCATAAAAAAGATTAATGAGACTTTTAAAAATCAATGATACCACGAATATGAATAAAAAATATAGTACTCTTATCACCTTATTATACTCCGCATTTCTTTTTGCGCAAACATATAGTGGTCCGAAAGAAGATGTAAATAGTATCCTAGAAAATGCAAAAAAGTTCTCGTCTTATGTGATGGCTTCAGATTATGAAAAAATTGCTGACTCCTATACGAAAGCTGCAAAGATATTTCCAAATGGCTTAGATATTTTAGATAGTAGAAAAGAAATTATTGACTATTGGACGCTCCCTGAAGGGTTGGAAACTTCTCATCATCAAATTTTTCCGAAAGAGGTTGTTATTCAAGGAGATACCGCATACGATTATGGATATTACGAAGGGAAAACGAAAAAAACGGATGGATCGGAAGTCGCATGGCGAGGTAAATATGTCATTGTATGGAAAAAGAATAATAATGAATGGAAAATGTACTTAGATATTTGGAACGGAATTAGAAAAAAATAACACTATGAAAAATTTACTTACACTACTTTTTTGCATCGCATTATCCTTTTCTTTTGCACAAAAAGTCACTAAAAGATCTATCACAGCTTCCCAGATTGATGCTGTTTTTTCTCAATGGGATACCAAAAACACACCTGGAATTGCCGTAGGCATTCTAAATGATGGTAAGATCGTTCATGCCAAAGGATACGGTTTAGCAAATTTGGAGCATCAAATTTCGATTACTCCGAAAACTAAATTTCACATTGGAGATATCGCAAAAGAGTTCACTGTGTACGCATTATTGTTACTTGAACAACGAGGACAACTTTCGCTGCAAGACGATATTCGGAAATACATGCCTAAAAAATTGTTCTTAGATAATGCCATAAGCATCCAACAACTAATACATCATACTGGCGGATTAAATAATCATGAAGTTGTCAAAGCCCTCTCAGGATGGAGGCAAGAAGACATTTTCACCAAAGAACAGGCATATGAAATGATTAGAAATCAGTCGAGATCAACAATTCATGATCAAAGGCATTCTGACCTTGGATTTATGATACTCGAGGATCTGATTGCTCAAATTAGTGCTATGTCTTATGTCGATTTTGTGAGCAAAGAGATTTTTGAACCTCTAGGAATGACACACTCAATATTTGACACCAAAGGAGATATTATTACGAACAAAGCACACGGTTATTTTTCCAATCAAGATGGCTTTGTTAATACGACTATGAACCATAAACAAACGCTCCTTTCCGACGTTTACACTACTGTAGAGGATATGTGCCTTTGGGCAAAGGAACTCGAAAATCCTACAATTGGTACGAAAGCGCTGGTGACAAAATTTGATGACCTTTCAATTGTTAATGGAGAAAAAGTAAAAGAAGCCAATACGGCATTGTACACTGGTGGACATCGGTATTGGAATTATAGAGGAGCTAAAAAACTAACTCATATTGAGGTTGCTGGGGGCTATGCTAGTAAATTGATTCGTTATCCAGAATACAACCTTGCTATTGTTGTTTTAGGAAACGATGGAGCCTATAACGGCTATGCGGCTACGGGAGCCAGCGCATTGTATTTAGAGGATTTTTTAGATACTAGATCTAATACAACAGCAACACCAGAAATTGCTTCTGAGAAAATGTCAAAGAAGCACCTTGCTCGATTTGAAGGGACTTATTGGGATAGCAATAACCATGCTTCTCGTAAAATTCATATAGCCAATGATACCCTAAGATATTTCAGAAGCCCAGGAAATGAAAGCGCTCTTGTACCAATTACTAAAAATTCTTTCAAAATGATCACGGGTGCGGAAGTAGTCGTACGTTTTGACACCAAAACCTCACCTAAAACCATGTCTGTAAAAGTTGGGGACGATATGTTCTATTCAATGGCATATGATGTAAATGCAAGTTGGGCGAACGATCTCAGTTTATTTACTGGAAATTATCATGCTGCGGCGTTAAACACTTCATATGATCTTCGTGCTACCAATGGTAAACTCATACTCACACATCAACGGCTTCAACCCGTTCAATTAGAGCCAAGAATACCCGATGTATTCTCGGGCAATCGCAGCCATTTCTCATCTTTGTTTTTCAAAAGAGATGCAAACGGTGTTATCAAAGGTTTTCAGCTCTCCACTCGTGGAGTTCAAGACATATGGTTTCAAAAAAAACAAACACAAGATAAAAATATTCAAAAAACTCAATAAAATAATTAAACCTATAGAAACCCAAAAAATTGAAAAACATGAAAAAAATAATCGTCGTTATATTTTTAATATTCGGACTGACGAATGCCAAAGCTCAGTCAGAAATGGAAAAAATAAATACTGTTTTATATGATTATATTGAAGGAACGGCTAACGGAGAACCCGATCGTCTAAAATCAGCATTTCACGAAGATTTTAACCTGTATTTTGTCGCCAATGATACTGTTAGAGTCTGGTCTGGAAAAAGATACATAGATAATGTAAAACCTGGCGCGAAAAGTAATCGTATTGGTAAGGTTATTTCAATCGATTACGAAAATGATGCTGCCATTGCCAGAATTGAAATTTTAATGCCATCTAGAAAAAGAATATATACTGATTATCTAATGCTGCTAAAGGTTGCAAATAAATGGAAAATCATACATAAATCTTTTACTTATAAAAACTACCCTAAATAAAGAATTTAGATCATAGTTGTACTCAGAAATGCTCTTCATTAAAAAATGCGCTCTCTAAAGGCGCGTTTTTTTTATCTTTATCTAAACCAAAGAATTTAAAATGAAACTCAAACATATATATGTATTACTAGCTATTTTAGGTATATGCTACACTTGGTATTTCAATATTCAATTTTACCTAACTGAAGAAAATACTTCGCTGCTCAATTTTATTGCACAAACAAAGACAACCTTTCCTGCAAAATCTTTTAGCGCAGACCTGACGGTAGTCGTTCTTACTTTTTTCGCTTGGTATATCCCTGAATCTTTAAAACTAAAAATTAAGTATTGGTGGATATTAATTCCGCTGACCTTCTTAATTGCCATCGCTTTTACGTTTCCTATGTTTTTATACATGAGAGAAGTCAAACTAGAAAAAAGTGCTATTGAGATCAACTAAAACGAATTGATATGTGGGAAGAAAAACTAAAAATATACAATGCATTAGTAGCCAAATGTCCAAGGCTTGAAAGATTAGGTAAAACGATGCCTTATACAGCTGCCAATGGCTATATGTTTTCATTGTTTAATAAAGCTGGAGAAATTGGAATTCGTTTTTCTAAAGAACGACAAGAGTATTATTTTCGAGAATTATCAACAACCTTTTATAAATCATATGGTGCGGTTATGAGCGGATACATTTTAATTCCAGAAGAAATGTTAAAAGATTTAGATAAGGTTGCGGTGCTCTTAGATGAAAGTTATGACTATATTATGTCATTAGAACCAAATAAGCACAAAAAAAAGTGACTTTCTATATATTCTCGAAATATAACTCGACATATTTTTCAATCAGTATATTGAAATCTTTTTTATGCTGTAAAAAGGCCGTTTGAATGGGCAAATAATAGACATCTTCGTTGTTCATTTGAGTATCAAAAGTTCGCACATAATCTTTCTCAGTTGTTAATATTAGTTTTTTGCTCGCTTTTATATCCTTAAATGCCGTGTTTATTTTTGACAAATCTTTATCGGTAAATTGATAGTGATCAGGATATTTCAAATGTTCAAAACTCACATTTTTACGCTTTAAAAATTCACAAAGAGGTGTTGTTTTCGCTATTCCAGTAACCAATAATACTTCATATTCTTTTAAATTATTGACTTTTATGGTACTTGTACCAACTAGAGCTTCCGCATAAGCGATTTTAGAAAAGAAAACTGTCTGATGCATTTCCGGTTTCAATTTATCTGCTATTTCAAATTGCTCAGCTTCAGACAACGTTTCGGGACACTTGGTGACAACAATAACCTGAGCACGACTTGCTCCGCTAACCTTTTCGCGCAGATCACCTGTTGGTAACATACTATCATTTACATATAAATTTGCATAAGGTGTCAACAATATATTAAATCCTGCTGCCACCTTTCGATGTTGAAAAGCATCATCTAATAAAATTACATCGGGAGGATTTTTTAATGTTCTTAATTGATCAATTCCGTTCACGCGATTGGCATCAACTGCAATTAAACAATTTTTAAATTTCTTGTAGAATTGCATAGGCTCATCCCCAATTGTTTTGGCCGTTGCATTCGAATCTGCTAATACAAAACCCTTCGATTGCCTCTTATAACCTCTACTTAAAACTGCAATCTTATACCTATCTTGAAGCAATCTAATTAAATATTCTATTTGAGGAGATTTTCCTGTGCCACCAACACTTAAATTACCAACGACAATAGTAGGGATATCAAAGCTCGTTGACTTAAGCACCTTATGGTCGTACATTTTATTACGAGCAGCTGTGATTTCTCCGTATAACAAAGAAAATGGATATAATATTTTTCGCAAGATTTTCACTTCAGCGAAAGTACAAAAATAGCTTAATATGCTACGTTATCTACAATCTCCAAACCGTAACCAATAATCCCAACACGCTTTTTGATATACTTACCATTCGAGATTAATCGTAGTTTACTGATATTTAAATCATGAAGAATTTGCGCTCCGATACCAAAATCTTTTTCATCAAGCTTCATCTTAGGTACTTGTCCGTCATTATCATCTTGTAATTCTTTAATCAATGCTAATCGATTTACCAGGTTAAACGATTGGTTTTCTTGATTGATAAAAACGATCGCCCCCTTACCTTCATCATTAATCAATTTAAACATCCTACTAAAGCTATCATCAGGCTTATTGGTTAAAAGTCTAATAATATCATTGTTAATTAAGGTTGAATTCACACGAACCATCACGCTTTCATCATCTTCCCACTCCCCTTTGGTTAATGCTATATGTACTTGGTTGTTGGTGGTCTGCTGATAAGCTCTTAAACGAAATTCGCCAAAACGTGTTTGCAAATTAAAATCTTCCACTTTTTGTATCAGAGAATCATGTTGCATTCTGTAGGCAACTAAATCTTCTATTGAAATAATTTTGAGATCAAATTTTTCGGCAACTTTTAACAGTTCTGGCAAACGAGCCATAGAGCCATCTTCATTCAATATTTCTACCAGAATTCCGGCCGGTTTGAAACCTGCCAATCGCGCTAAATCTATCGCTGCTTCGGTATGTCCTGTACGACGTAAAACTCCTCCATTTTTAGCTTGCAAAGGGAAAATATGCCCCGGTCTTCCCAGATCATGAGGTTTGGTATCTTCATCAACTAATGACTTTATTGTTTTAGCTCGATCATGCACCGAAATACCAGTAGTACAACCATTACCTATTAAATCAACAGAAACTGTGAACTGCGTATGATGTAAAACTGTATTGTTTTTTACCATCATATCTAAGTTCAATTCTTCACATCTATCTTCAGTTAAAGGAGCACAAATAAGCCCTCTACCATGCGTAGACATAAAATTGATCATTTCAGGTGTTACTGTTTCAGCAGCTGCGATAAAATCCCCTTCATTTTCGCGATCTTCATCGTCAACAACAATAATCAATTTACCTTTTTTGATATCGGCAATTGCCTCTTTGATAGTATGTAACTTCAACACGTTTTTTTCTGTAGATATCATGTTAGTTGTTCTTTATGCGCTTGGTATTAAATATTCCTTTAAAAAAGTTCGTAATCGGACGTAAAAATAAATCTATATCAAAAATTCCTTTATCTCTTGTAGCTCTTCTCATTAAAAGCAACCCAAAAGGTAAAGTTATGATGGTGGCCATCCAACCTCCAAAGACTGCCGTAATAGCACTAGCTTCTGCCATTTTCTTCCCCAAAGTGGAAATAAAAAAATAGATGACAAAAATAATAATAGCAAGGATCATAGGCAACCCAAAACCGCCTTTTCTTATAATTGAACCTAACGGGGCACCAATAAAAAATAACACAAGACACGCAAACGAAAAAGCCAAACGTTTATGGTATTCTGTGTCATACACATTTAAAAACTTTTGTTTGTCTTTAAATGTCTTTTTATATCCCTTTATTTCGGTGAGAATCCTGTCGACAGCACTCAAAGAATTATCAATAACAGCTAGTTTACCAATACTATCAAAATTCTTTAACACATCAGGATTGAATTCTGCTTTGAAAAGAGAATCATTATACATATTGGCTAACCCATGTCTTGTATAAAAGTTGCCAGCTTTAGAAACGATAAATTCATCATAAGGAATTTTTAAAGAGTCTCTATAATAATCGAGTTGTTTTAGACTGAGCATTTCCCGGTCACTTTTATAATCGGCCACACCCATTTGACCAAGTTCCGAAACATCAATATTTACCGTATATTCCTCGAAAGAAGAATTAGTAAAAGGCATATTTCGAGACTTATTAAAAGAACGATTTCTATTATTAATTAAATCTTCATAATGATAGCCGTTTTCTAATACCAGCGTCATATATTTACTCCCTTCTTCTGTCGTGATCTTACCTTTTTCGGCTTTAATGACCTTGACATTCGCATTCCCTTTATTCAAATCATAGTAAATATGTACATCTTTTAGCTTATTCTTTTCTTCGCCATATTTTTCGGCAAACTTGATACTATATCCAGGTATTTCGGTATTAAATGTGCCTGGAACTAAAGCCAACGCCGGCTTTGTCTTCTGCATATCAACTAATAAATTTTTAAACTTAAAAGCCGCTCTGGGAAAAGCGTAGTTCAGCACCAAAAAATTAAGACCACTCAACACGATCATCAATACAATTAAGGGTCTAATAAATCGATGTAAAGAAACTCCTGCAGATTTTACCGCGGCAAATTCATAATTTTCCGACAAGGATCCTAAGGCCATAATTGATGATAATAAAATGGCAATAGGTAATGCTGTAGAAATCATCATCTGAGCGATATAACCTAAAAACTTCAATATGATCACGATACTAATTCCTTTACCAGCGATCTTATCAAATTGCAGCCATAATGTCTGCATTACCAAAACAAAAAGAACCACAAAAAATGTAGCCAGAAATGGCTTTAAAAAACTCTTAAGTATATACTTGTTTAAGATTTTCACAGTTCAATTTTACAGCATCAAAATTACGCAAAAAAAAAGTATCCCGTAATCACGGGATACTTAATTATTTTATTATATTTAAGATAAATTACAGCTTATTAATCAAATAACCTTCTTTCTTATATTTCGCCTCATCGAATGTAAATAACTTACTCGATAATGGTTGATTGGTCTTGAACTTAGAAATTGTCAATGTTGTCACTGTTGAATTTTTTCCTTTTTCAATTAGATTATAAATATGTTTCGTTTTTATGTCGATACCGAGTAACACATTTTTAATTTCAGAATTACTGTCTATAGGCATTAACTTCACGAATTGTATTTTTCTACCGTTCATATTTTTAACTTCATCCCAAGTATAGGTAAATCCTTTCTTATAAAACGAAAAGAATTTTGATGGTGTTAAGGTATTATCATCATCGGCGTCGGCATCAGAAATATTCACTTCTTCATCTTCTGGAATTATTGTAAAGACTTTTTTACCATCATACAACTGATTCGTTCCTAAAAAATTAACATTGTATAAATCACCCTTCAACGTAGCGTTACCTCTCGTTTCTTGATGTACTTTTTCTTTGGTATTATCAAGCACGTAATTGAATTCAACATAAATATTCTGATAGGTATTCATTTTTGCGGACACTTCATCGAGTAATTTTTTCGACTTACTATCACTTTGAGCGGTCATAAACATACTACTCAATACCATCACTAAAAGGAGTATTACTTTTTTCATCTTAACTATTTTTTTCGTTTTTCAAATGTTCTTCTAAAGCTAATATATCAGTAACAAGCACTTGTCTGGCTTTGCTTCCTTCAAAAGGTCCTACAATTCCTGACGCCTCTAATTGGTCAATAATTCGCCCTGCTCTATTATATCCTAATTTTAATTTTCGTTGTAACAAAGAGGCAGATCCCTGTTGTGCATTTACAATTACATGAGCGGCTTCCTCAAACAACTTATCCCTGTCGTCAATGTCTATATCAAGACTTGTGCCACTTTCTTCACCAACATATTCTGGTAATTGGTGTGCACTTGGATATGCTTTTTGCGAACCTATAAAATCTGTTATTTTATCAACTTCAGGGGTATCCACAAACGCACACTGCAAACGTGTTAATTCACTACCTGTAGAGATTAACATATCACCTTTACCAATAAGTTGATCTGCACCTTGCGCATCTAATATGGTTCTAGAATCTATTTTAGAGGTTACTCTAAATGCTACCCTTGTTGGGAAATTTGCCTTAATCAATCCTGTAATAACGTTTACCGAAGGGCGCTGTGTGGCTACAATTAAATGAATTCCAATGGCCCTTGCCAATTGGGCTAATCGAGCAATCGGCGCTTCTACTTCCTTACCTGCAGTCATAATTAAATCTGCAAATTCATCAATTACCAAAACAATATAAGGTAAAAATTTATGACCGTTTTCCGGATTTAGTTTTCTTGCTTTGAACTTCTCATTGTACTCCTTAATATTTCGAACATAGGCATCTTTAAGAAGATTGTAACGATCATCCATTTCAATACATAAAGAATTCAACGTATTCACAACTTTCGTGGTATCGGTAATAATTGCATCTTCTGAATCTGGTAACTTTGCCAAATAATGTCGTTCTATTTTGTTAAAAAGAGTCAATTCAACTTTTTTCGGATCTACCAATACAAATTTCACCTCGGCCGGATGTTTTTTATAGAGCAAGGAGGTCAATACAGCATTTAAACCTACTGATTTTCCTTGCCCAGTAGCACCCGCCATTAATAAGTGAGGCATTTTAGCTAAATCAATGACAAAAGTTTCGTTAGAAATTGTTTTCCCTAAAGCCAATGGCAACTCCATTTTTGATTTTTGGAATTTTTGCGTCGAGAGCACTGATTTCATCGACACAATAGTTGAATTCTTGTTTGGCACTTCGATACCAATAGTACCTTTACCAGGAATAGGAGCAATAATTCGAATACCGAGTGCCGCCAATGATAAGGCAATATCATCTTCTAAATTCTTAATTTTCGAAATTCGAACTCCTTTATCTGGAACAATTTCATACAAGGTAACTGTTGGCCCAATAGTCGCCTTGATACTTGCAATACCTATTTTATAATTGCTTAAAGTATCTACAATTCTATTTTTATTTAGCTCTAACTCTCCTTGATCAATTTTTATATTTTCATTATCATAATCTCTCAAGAGATCTAACGGAGGGAATTTATAATTCGCGAGCTCTAAAGTAGGGTCAAACTCTCCAAAATCTTCTACTAATTTATTCGATAAGTTTTCAACCAGCTGATCCTCTTCGAAGGTTTTTTCAACTTGAATTTCAACCTCATCCTTAGGTTCTATATTATCTGTAGGTTTCTTAGTTATAATCGGAGTTACGCTTTTCTCAAACTCTAATTCCGGACTTTTTACTTTATTGGCAACGATCTCTTTTTCCTCTACTTTAAATTCTATTTCAGACAAAGGTTCTTCAGAAATCGCCTCACTTACATAGCCATCATCCGTAACATCATCGATCACATTTGCTTCAACAATTTCTTGCTTCTTTTTAGGAAGTTTTTCTTTTAACATTTCTGGAGTGACTTTTAATCTAAAAATAAGCACTGCCAATAGACTAAAGAGTAGTATCAAGAAAACTCCAACGCGACCAATAAAATCATTTAAAAAATCATTCATCTCAAATCCTACAACTCCTGCTAACAACGCATTACTTGTAAAGAAAAATCCCGCAGTAAGCGAAATCCAAAACATTGATACAACACCCCAAAACCATGTTTTTCGAACTTGTCTTAATGGTAAATGAAAAATAGCCACCATTCCCGTAAAAAACAATAAAATAGGTATCCCAAAAGCAGCAAGACCAAAACCTTTATAAATGAGGAAATGACTTACTTGAGCCCCAACTTTTCCGAGTAAATTTTTTGTTTCATTAACACGATCAGTGAATACATCTAATTGACTCTGATCAGCCTGCCAATTTGAAAAAAATGAAATAAAAGAAACGAATAGGAAAACGCTCAATAATGTTAAAAAAACACCGAAAATCAAATGCGTTTGCTTACTTTTAAAAAAGTTCACTACGCGATTATTCTTCTTCTTTTTTGTTGTTACCTTTTTCTTCTTTGCCATCAATAATACTGTATCTCGCAAAAATACATAAAAAACTAAGAGTTAAATATGCGTTGATTAAATTTTTAAGAGAAACTACGTAAGAGCACAACTCGGTTCGTTGTCATTAATACAAAAGCAAAACTGCCGCTCTGTCAAGAAAATTTAGGAAGGTAAATAATAACACCTATAATTACCGCTATCAACGCCGCAAAAGCCGGAGCAGCTGCCGAAATATCTTTAATAACTCCTATATCTTTATGAAACTTAGGATGCACAAAATCTGCCAATTTCTCAATGGCTGTATTCACTGATTCAGCTACCAAAACCAAGCCAATGGCCAAAAATTGAAACATCCATTCTATGGAAGATATATGCATTACAAATCCGATTATGGTCATTAAGATAGCTATGACACACTGAATCATAATACTATGTTCAGTCTTGATAAGTAAAAACATTCCTCTAGCAGCATATTTAAAACTGCGCAATCTTCCTCTTATAAAACCATCTTTTTGATCTTTCATACTTACTCGTCCAACAAAGCTTCAAGAGCCGCTTTGTAATTTGGCTCGTCAACAATTTCGGGCACCTGTTCGGTGTACACCACTTGCCCAGATTCGTTCAACACAATGACTGCGCGAGAATGTAAGTTTTTTAAGGGACCATTAGTTATTTCTAATCCATAATTTTTGCCGAAAGCACCAGTGCCAAAATCAGATAAGTTCACTACATCTTCAAGTCCTTCAGCTCCGCAAAAGCGCGCTTGCGCAAATGGTAGGTCTCTAGATATACATAGTACTTTGGTATTCTCTAATTCGGCTGCCTCTTGATTAAATTGTCTTACAGATGCTGCACACGTACCTGTATCTATACTTGGAAAAATGTTTAACACCACTTTAGAACCTTTATAATCAGAGAGACTTGATGTCGATAAGTCAGTTTTTGTTAAGGTAAAATCTGGAGCTGCACTTCCTACTTTCGGTAGTTCTCCTATTGAATGAATTGTATTTCCTTTTAATGTAATTGAAGCCATCTTTTGAATTTTTTAATGAAATTTAAAAATACTAATAATTCACATTTGTTAGCAACATTCATTCAATTATTTTGACCTTTTATTGTTATCATAAACTTTATTTATCCTAAAATAAAAACTATCAATTCAAAGACATAAATTCTAGCGTCAAATTTTGTAATTTTAGACTATCTAAAATTGAAAGTAGCAACTACTCTTTTTTGATTTTAAATAATTCTTTTAAATAATTCTTTTAAAATATCATAAATACATAAAAACGACTAACATGGAACACAACAAAATGAATGGCGATATAAGCAAATGCCCATTTATGGGTGGAGCCCAAAAAGAGACTGCCGGAGGTGGAACGACCAATAGAGATTGGTGGCCTAACGAATTAAAATTAAATATTCTTCGACAAAATACATCAAAGTCAGATCCAATGGGAGAGGACTTTGATTACGCAAAGGAGTTTCAGTCATTAGATTTTGCTGCTTTGAAGAAAGACCTCAATGATGTAATGACAGATTCTCAGGATTGGTGGCCAGCAGATTATGGACACTACGGACCGTTCTTTATTCGTATGGCTTGGCATAGTGCTGGTACTTATCGTATACAAGATGGTCGTGGTGGCGGTGGATCGGGATCGCAACGTTTTGCGCCACTAAACAGCTGGCCAGATAATGGAAATTTAGACAAGGCACGTTTATTATTGTGGCCGATAAAACAAAAATATGGAAGAAAAATTTCGTGGGCTGATTTATTAATTCTTGCCGGAAATGTTTCCTTAGAATCTATGGGCTTCGAAACTTTCGGTTTTGCTGGAGGACGTGAAGATATTTGGCATCCAGAAGAAGATATCTACTGGGGTTCTGAAAAAGAATGGTTAGGAAATCAAGAACGTTATGCTGATGCTGAACTTGAAAATCCTTTAGGAGCTGCTCATATGGGACTCATTTATGTGAATCCTGAAGGTCCAAATGGTAATCCTGACCCGTTAGGCTCAGGTTTAGACATTCGAGAAACGTTTGGCCGTATGGCAATGAACGATGAAGAAACAGTTGCGTTGGTTGCTGGAGGTCATACCTTTGGGAAAGCACATGGAGCTGCAGATCCTGACAAATATGTTGGTGCAGAACCAGCAGGTGCTGCCATCGAAGAAATGAGCACAGGATGGAAAAACAGTTTTGGTACAGGTGTTTTAGATGATGCTATTACAAGTGGAATCGAAGGAGCATGGACACCAAACCCAACGCAATGGGATCATGATTACTTTGATGTATTGTTGAACTATGATTGGGAATTAACTAAAAGTCCAGCAGGTGCACATCAATGGACACCTACTGCAGCATCTGCTGCAAAAATGGCTCCCAAAGCAGGAGATGCTTCAAAAACACAAGCTTTAATGATGACGACCGCAGACATGGCTTTGAAAATGGATCCAACTTATTTAGAAATATCTAAGCGTTTCCATGAGAATCCAAAAGAATTTGAAGATGCCTTTGCCCGTGCTTGGTTTAAATTGACACATCGTGATATGGGACCTATAGCACGTTATTTAGGCCCTGAAGTACCGCAAGAAGAATTGATTTGGCAAGATCCAATTCCGAAAGTAAGTCATGAATTAATCAACGATGCCGATGCCGCTGAATTAAAAAAGAGAATTTTGGCTTCTGGCTTATCTGTATCACAACTAGTTTCTACGGCTTGGGCCTCAGCTTCTACGTTCCGTGGTTCTGATATGCGTGGTGGAGCAAATGGCGCTCGCGTTCGATTAGCTCCTCAAAAAGACTGGAAAGTAAACAATCCAACTGTATTATCGAAAGTTATTACAACACTCGAAGGTATTCAATCAGAATTTAATAGCGGAAACAAAACAGTTTCTTTAGCTGATGTTATCGTACTTGGCGGTTATGCTGGTATTGAAGAAGCAGCAAAAAAAGCTGGGAATTCAATAGCAATACCATTTACACCAGGTCGTGGCGATGCTTCTCAAGAAAACACTGATACAGAATCATTTGCTGCCTTGGAACCATTAGCTGACGGGTTTAGAAATTATATCAAGTCACATCATACAGCTTCCGCGGAAGAAATGTTAGTAGACAAAGCGCATTTATTAAATCTTACCGCTCCTGAAATGACGGTTCTTATTGGGGGGATGCGTGTCTTAAATACAAACTTTGATAATTCAAATCATGGCGTATTCACAAATACAGTAGGAACACTTACAAATGATTTCTTTGTCAATGTGTTAGATCTTGGAACTACTTGGAAGGCTACCTCTGAAGACGATAGTATCTTCGAAGGTCGAAATCGCAAAACTGGAGATCTTAAATGGACAGGTACTCGTGCTGATCTGATCTTTGGCTCGAATACAGAATTACGAGCTCTCGCCGAAGTTTATGCAAGTTCTGATGCTTCGTCTAAATTTACAAATGACTTTGTCACAGCTTGGCACAAGGTGATGAATTTAGATCGATTTTAACATCATTTGCCGGCTACTTTCAGTTAGAAAGTTATTAAAAAAGCGAGACTCGAAAAATCGAGGCTCGCTTTTTTAGTTTCGTCAACTAGCATACAACGCGAAAATGGGTGATTTCATTAAAATATCTGTTGTACTGCTTATTATTATAGGGTATTTTAATCTCAAATCGCCTGCTAAAAATCAGCTTTATATAACTGTACCATTTCTTTTTTACCTCGTAACAGGAGCTTCCCAATTTTAGCAAAATTAAAATCTTCAGTTTTGCTAAGTTCGTTCAAGAGCTCTTCTGAAATTAACACCTTCGCATCAAATTCATTACACTTTCCTTGAATTCGAGCCGTTGTATTCAATACATCTCCCGTATAAATAATATCTCGTTTTACAATGCCAATCTCTCCTGAAGTTACTTCTCCAATATGCAAACCCGCCTTGAATTCAGGAACCACGCCATATAAATCCAAATAATGTGCTTTTCTCGCTTCAAATATCGTAGCTATCTTATCAAAACAAACGATGCAATTATTTTTGTAGAGTCCTTTTTTAGCGGACCAAGAAACTACAATCTCATCACCCACATACTGATACACCTCTCCAAATGTTTCTACAATAGGGTCAGTCATATCTGCATAGTATTCTTTTATAAGGTCAAAATAATTAACATGACCTATTTCCTCAGCAATTGTAGTCGATGATTTCATGTCGAGAAACATAAAGATGCGTTTTTCCTGGACAGGTTGATGATACTTTCCAAAGAAAAAATTATAAAAGATGCCATCACCAAAATATTCGCTAATTTCAGAAAAGAACACAGCAATACCAGAAATAACCGTTACAAAAATAACAATACTCCAAAAAGCAAAAACACTTATAAATAGTTTTAAATCGTTAATTGGCGTGACATCACTATTAAATAACAGGTTATTGATTATTGTCATGACAACAATAGTTGCGATTCCTAGGAGTAAATAAATAGTACTCTTCAGAAGTATTTTCATCCCTAAAGTACTATTCTCAAACTGCTTCCGCATCCAACTTATCTCAATCATACCTTGAAACAAGCCAATAAAAAAACTAAATAACAATGTAAAAAAAAAGCTTTGTCTAAAATTGTACGGATTACCTGTAGTTGGATAGGCTTCAAGTTCGCCTAATAAACCATATTCTAATAAAGTATATATAAATGCAAATAACAACCAAATAATTCCAAAAGGCAGAATTTGTTTACCATATCGAATATATTTTGGATGAATCATAAGGTAAAAATATATAAAAATTAGTACATAATTATTTCTAAAATTTTATCAAGTATTGTACGTTTTTGCAAACAAAAAACATCCTTGTTGATAAAATAAATTTGTTTTTTACAATTTAAAAAGTAACTTCGTTATGCTATGGGAAGGTTTAAGTACTATTAAACCCCTACTAAAATGACTGAAAAACATCATCTCTTAACCAACGACGAGTTAGAAGATAAATTCAGCACGTGTGACGTACCAGCTGTACTATTTACACACGAGGCACACCTGAGATTATCATACATTCATATTACCAAATACGGTATTGACCAAGCCACGAAAAACCTTACAAAACAGATTGCTGACTGCGATAACAAGTACGGAGACGGGACTAAATTTAATAGAACATTGACAGTGGCTTCGGCCAAAGTAGTTCATCACTTTACTAAAAAGGCAAAGGCTACTGATTTTAATAGTTTTATTATTGAGTTCCCTCAATTAAAGGATAATTTTATTGGCTTATTAAAAACTCATTATGAAATGGATATTTTTAATGATACTAGTGCTAAGCAGGAATATCTAGAACCAGATCTATTGGCCTTTGGGTAGTTTTTTTGGTTCAATTTTTGATAGTATTAAATTACTAAATCAATCAATTATGAGAACCAAAATCACATGCTTATTTCTCTTTTTATTTACGTGCACTCTTCTATATGCCCAAGACATTTCAGGTTTATGGGTAATCAAAAAAGTACTTGTAGGTGGTCAAACTATGACTCCTGTCGCCAAATGGACAAACATACAAAAAGACGGCTCTTACCAATCGGGTAATGGTTGGTTACAAAACGCTGAAGGCACTTGGACTTTCGACAAAAAAAAGAAACTCTATGCTGCAACTGAAACGAACGGCATTAAAGATGAATTTGGCCCTTTCACTGTTGAATTGAAAAATAATACCATGACTTGGCTTCGCGAAGAAGAAGGTATGATTGTTACCGTTCTGTTAGAAAAAACAGATCAAATGCCCAAAAGTACGGCAGATCGCATCGTTGGTTTATGGGATTTACTTGATATCACAAAAGATGGAAAGTCTACCATCGCTATTCAAGATCCAAACAATAAACGTTTTATACATATTCGATGGGATCGCTTATACAGAGAAAGAACAGCACAAGGTAAGCGCTCAACGGGATATTGGCACATGCATGGCCATAAACCGGAAGTGACACTCCTTAGTCACAATGGTAAGAAAATTCCCGAAACATGGAAGGTATCCGTATCTTCCGATGAATTAAAAATGTTAGGTGTATCAGATTCAAATAGAACTATCGAAATAACCTACAGGCGCATTCACCAATTCCCTAAATAGATCAAGTACCAAAAAGGGTGACAACTAATGATCTCGCGGCGGCATGATCTCGATGCTCACATAAATAAACCCCTTGCCAAACCCCAAGATTTAATTTTCCGTTTGAAATGGGTATTTGTACTGAGGTACCCATTAAGGAAGCTTTGATATGTGCCGGCATATCATCAGATCCTTCATAAGTATGTTTATAATATGGCGCATTTTCTGGTACAAGGACATTCATATGACTTTCAAAATCTTCACGAACAGTTCGATCCGCATTTTCATTAATGGTTAAGCTCGCAGAAGTATGTTTGATAAACACGTTTAATATTCCTATATTTATTTTATTAAGTTCTGGGATACTTTTTAAAATAGCATTAGTGACTACATGAAACCCACGGCTATGTGGCTCTAGTTTTATTTCTCTCTGAAAGACCTTCATACGTATACATTTAATAAAAGCAATATATTCAATTTATGAATAAAAACTGTTATATTAGGATTGGCATTTTACGGTGATTGCCAGTTGAACTAAAAGGAGTTTATCATATGAAATCTATTTTTAAAAAAATAAGCATAGCCTTAGCAAAACGAAAGTTTCGAAAAGATAGAGATATAACCGAGAATCGTAAACTTGCTCAAGAAGCGAAACTTTTAAAAGTCATGTTGCTTCACAAATCTCAAGATATTTTCTTTATCGCGCTAGGAGTAATTTCTGCCGGATTCGGACTAAAAGGATTCTTACTTCCAAATCAGTTTATCGATGGTGGAGCAATGGGTATTTCTTTATTAATTTCTGAAGTAACCAACTCTTCATTATCTCTTCTTGTTGTTATTGTTAATCTACCTTTTATAATTCTAGGATATTCAAATATTGGTAAGCAGTTTGCTATTAAAAGTATATTGGCAATTATTGCATTGGCTTTAGCCATCTACTTTATTCCTTACCCATTAATTACTTCTGACAAATTATTAATTGCGGTTTTTGGCGGTTTCTTTTTGGGAGCAGGTATTGGACTATC
This sequence comes from uncultured Flavobacteriaceae bacterium, assembly GCA_947494325.1. GTDB lineage: Bacteria > Bacteroidota > Bacteroidia > Flavobacteriales > Flavobacteriaceae > Aureibaculum. The sequence continues at coordinate 14,369 of CANLUS010000007.1, read as the reverse complement.
AATAAGAGGTGGCGCTGTGATAGATGGCACGGAGGTATTGGCAATTTTTCTAAGTAAAAAAACAGGGCTTACCATTGGTGATGTGATCCTCATTTTTAACGTCATTATATTTTTATTCGGGGCTTATATTCTATCTATAGAAGTTGCGCTTTACGCGATGTTAACATATATGGCCGCTTCCAAAACAATAGATTTTATAATTGAAGGTGTTGAAGAATATACCGGTATTACGATCATTTCTGAGGAGAGTGAAAAGATTAGACAAATGATCACAGAAGATATGGGCCGAGGTGTAACCATTTACTCTGGCAAAGGTGGATTTAAGAAAGAAGGGCAGGAATTAAGAGAAATCGACATTATTTATACCATTCTTACACGTCTAGAAATAGCCCGATTTCGCACCGAAATTGATAAAATAGATACTGATGCCTTCGTGATTATGAATAGTATCAAAGATACCAAGGGCGGTATGATAAAGAAAAGATCTATGGTAAAATAAGCCTCTTTAAAACGGCCGTTAAGTTTTATCATGTTTTTAGTGTAACATACTCGACCTGCATGCTACTAATGAGTGTAACTTACTCAAATTCATCACTATGCAGACCACTAAAAACACAGGTAGAATCTTAGGATTCTTATTTTTACTGACCACCATTGCTGGAGGCTGGGGCACTTCAATTCGAGGATTATCAGGAGCCAGAGATAATGTTTTGGCATTTCTAACTAACGTTTTTGAAAATGCAAGTCAAATGAAACTAGCCATTGGTTTAGATATGTTAAGTAGTGTCATTGGTGTATGTATTGCTATTTATTTTTATCCTATTATCAAAAAATATAGTCAACGTCTGGCTATGGCCTATGTAGGCATTGGATTTATGAGCTTCGCTATTGTTACAATAAGTAACGCCATACATTGGTCTTTAATTACGGTTGGCACTAATTATGTTGACACAACAGCTTCTGAATCATCACATTATGCAACGCTCGCACTTATGCATTATGAAACATATTACTGGTTGCATTTTATTTTACTAATGGGATATGCCATTGGAGGGTCTTTACTATATTACTTTTTATTCAAAACCAATTTAGTACCTAAATGGCTAGCCTTTTGGGGAATCATAGCTCAAACAATTGTTTTTGTAGGTGCTAGCTTACAACTATTTGAAATTCCAGTCTCTTTCTATTTATTCATACAAAATGGCATTTTTTTATTGGTTTTTATTGGATTTTTACTTGCGATGGGCTTTCGAACTGAAAAATATAATGCATTAAAAATACCATAGACTACTATCGTAAATATTGGAGCAAAACTTATGAAAAAAAGAATAGTGGGCCTTGATGTAGCTAGAGCTTTGGCAGTGATAGGAATGATCATTGTAAATTTCAAAATGGTTTTTGGACATGAAGGTAACGATTGGTTACGGTCTATTACTGCTGTTTTTGACGGAAAAGCTGCAGCTACTTTTGTAGTATTAGCTGGTATCGGTATCGCCTTTATGACCAATTCAGCTATTATAAATAATGACAAAGAGAGTCTGAGGAAATCGCAAAACAAAATTGCCAAAAGAGCCTTCTTATTGTTTGTGATTGGCCTCTCCTATATTTTAATTTGGCCAGCAGATATTTTACATTTTTATGGAATCTATATGCTTTTAACACTTCTAGTGATTAATAGCAAACCTAAATATTTGCTCTTTGTTGCTCTATTTCTAATTCTTATTTACCCTATCTTAATGATCATACTCAATTATGATCTGGGTTGGGATTTCACCTCCTATGATTATCACGGATTTTGGACATTTAAAGGCTTCTTAAGAAACCTCTTTTATAATGGATTTCATCCAGTTATTCCTTGGACGGCGTTTTTGTTGATCGGACTTTGGTTTGGGAGGCAAAATTTAAACGATACACGTTTTATCAAGAAAGCCTTAGGTGTTAGTCTTTTCATTTTTATTCTGATAAATTTTATATCTAAAGTATCCATTTCACTATTGTCTGGAGGTGATGAACATACAATAAAAGAATTATCACAAATTATAGGTACGAGCCCAATGCCTCCACTGCCTTTGTATATGTTTTCAGGGACTAGCATCGCTATTGCAATTATCTGTATCTGCATTTTAGTATCCAAACGGTTCGAAAATAATAGTTTTATAAAAGCTTTAACAAAAACCGGACAATTAGCACTCACCTTTTATGTTGCGCATGTCATTATTGGTATGGGATTAATAGACCTAGTTAGCAACAAATCGTTTGGCGAATTCTCGATAAGCTTTTCCGTTGGCTACGCCATATTGTTTAGTTTATCTTGTATTGTTTTTGCTGTGTTTTGGCTCAGATATAAAAAAATGGGACCTTTAGAATGGCTTTTAAGAAAATTATCGAATTAAATATCGAAATCTTTGACGCAACCAAAGTATCATATATCACATCTTGATGATAAACATAACATATGAAAAAATTAGTATTTCTTGGGCTCATTCTTATGAGTGTAATTTCATGTAGCAGTGACGATGGAATTGAACTAAACGAAACCAATTTTTTAGTTTTTGGTCATTTCTATGGTGAATGTGGTGGTGAAGGATGTATCGAAACATTTAAGTTAACAGGAACATCACTTTTTGAAGATACAAATGACAATTATGTAGGTATCGATTTTAACTTTATTAAGTTAACGAATGACAAGTTCGAAGCCGTAAAAGACCTAGTAGATTTTTTTCCAAATGAACTACTAACTTCCAGCGAAACTACTTTTGGGTGTCCAGATTGCGCAGATGGAGGAGGACTATTTATTCAATATTCGAAAAATGGCGTAATAAGAAACTGGACCATTGATCAATCGAAGAGTAATGTGCCTAATTTCCTGCACAATTTTATGGATAAAGTCAATGAAAAGATACAGCTCATCAATAATTAAAAGAAACGTAAGAACAGATCATAAAAAAAGCCAAAGTTATCACTTTGGCTTTTTTATCTCTTTTTTAACATGTGTGAACTAAAACTGTAAGTTGCCCTGCTACAGATGAATTACTTCATCATAAGCATCAGCCACTGCCTCCATCACCGCCTCACTCATAGTTGGGTGCGGATGTACTGCTTTTAACACTTCATGACCAGTTGTTTCTAACTTACGCCCTAACACTGCTTCGGCGATCATATCGGTTACACCAGCACCTATCATATGGCAACCTAACCACTCACCATACTTGGCATCGAAAATTACTTTTACAAAACCGTCTTTGGCCCCAGAAGCACTTGCTTTACCTGAAGCAGAAAATGGAAACTTTCCTACTTTGATATCAAAACCTTTTTCCTTTGCTTGTTTTTCTGTTAAACCAACAGAGGCAATTTCTGGAGAACAATAGGTACATCCAGGAATATTACCATAATCTAACGCCTCTACATGTTGACCAGCAATTTTCTCTACACACAAAATCCCTTCTGCAGAAGCGACATGAGCCAGAGCCTGACCTGGAGTCACATCACCAATAGCATAATAACCTGGGATGTTCGTTTGATAGAAATCATTAACTAGAATTTTATCTCTATCTACAACAATACCTACGTCTTCTAAACCTATACCTTCAATATTTGTTTTAATTCCAACCGCAGACAAAACGATATCGGCTTCTAATACTTCCTCACCTTTTTTCGTCTTCACCGTTGCTTTTACACCACTACCAGAAGTATCAACTTTCGTTACTTCGGCAGATGTCATTATCTTTATACCGCTCTTTTTAAAGCTCCTTTCTAATTGTTTCGATACCTCAGCATCTTCTACTGGCACCACAGTTGGCAAATATTCAACAATGGTAACTTCGGTACCCATAGAATTATAGAAATAAGCAAACTCAACACCTATAGCACCAGAACCAACAACGATCATTTTCTTTGGTTGTTCTGGTAAGGTCATTGCCTCTCTGTAGCCTATAACTTTCTTTCCGTCTTGTGGTAAACTAGGTAACTCACGAGAACGCGCTCCAGTAGCAATAATGATATTATCTGCACTGTATTCTTTACCATCTACTTCAACTTTCTTGCCTGCTTTTAGCTTTCCAAAGCCTTCAATAACGTCGATTTTATTCTTCTTCATCAGAAACTGAACTCCTTTGCTCATTCCGTCTGCTACATTTCTACTCCGTTTTACGACCGCGTCAAAATCTTTATCAGCGTCTTTTACAGATAGTCCATAATCTTCGGCATGTTTTAAATATTCAAATACCTGTGCAGATTTCAACAATGCTTTTGTTGGGATGCATCCCCAGTTTAAACAAACGCCTCCAAGGCTTTCTTTTTCTACAATAGCAGTTTTAAAACCTAGTTGTGAAGCTCTAATAGCGGTTACATATCCGCCTGGACCACTTCCTAAGACTATAATATCGTACTTCATGTTAGTTTTTATTTTATATATGGATTTTTTATATCAATTTTAAGCAGGACAAATTTAATCAAATTTTATGGCTTTTACAGGACTAATTTTACTCACTATATAAGAAGGAACCAGTAACATCAGTAAACATAAAAGCAGCGTACCGATATTTAGCAATAAAATGTACTGAACATTCAAATAAACAGGTGCTTGACTTACATAATAAGTCTCTGGGTTAAGCTGTATAATTCCGAAATATTTCTGCGCTAATAAAATTCCTATACCAATAACATTTCCAACTAAGAGTCCGATTGAAATAAGATACCCTGCATTGTACAAAAATATTTTACGAATACTCCAATTACTATTGCCCAGCGCCTTTAAAATTCCTATCATCTGAGTACGTTCTAGAATAAGTACCAATAAGGCTGTTATCATATTTATCCCTGCGATCAAAACCATAATACCAATAATCACAATGATATTATTATCAAAGAGACTCAGCCATTCGAAAATAGTAGGATACTTCTCTGCTATCGTAACAGCATTTAAAGTAGAAGGGACTGAACTATAAATTTGATCACCTTTTACTTTCAACTCATCAAAATCGTCAAGCAATACTTCGAATCCGCCAACTTGATCTTGCGACCATTTATTTAACCGTTGAATTTGTTTAATATCTCCGATGATATAATTCTCATCAAATTCTTTAAATCCAGAATTAAAAATACCAACAATCTTAAATTTTCGTGCGTTCGGAGCTTTGGTCGGATCATTTTTTACAAAAAAAGTATTGAAGGTATCCCCCAACTTGAGTTCTAAACGATTTGCAGTTAATTTTGAAATAAGTACCTCAGAAGACATCTCATCACTGAGGTTTAATATAGAACCTTCAGTCAAGTAAGTTTCAAAAAATGACCAATCAAAATCGATATTAACCCCTTTCAAAACGATACCTTCAAAATCAGTATCAGTTCTAATAATACCTCCTTTAGAAGCATAGCTCTGTACATTTTTGATCCCATCAATGTCCGTAAAATTCGGATAGAAATCTTGGGTTAAGCTAACAGGATTAATAGTGATTTTTGAATTATTCTCTTCGTAGTTCGAAATTTGAACATGCCCATTAAAGCCAGATATTTTCTCTTTTATTTTTTTTTGCAATCCTACTCCAGTAGCAATAGCAATCATCATAATGATCATGCCCAACGCAATTGCTGCAATGGCAATTTTTATTATTGGTGACGAAACACTACTTTTATCCTGTTTAGCAGCGATAATTCGTTTGGCTATAAATAACTCGTAATTCAAAAGTTCTAATGGTGCGTTTGTTGCTCAAAAATACATATTTCTTTTCGGTTGTAGTTTTCCTTTTTGGAATGATTTCGTGTAAATCTCAAATATCTGAAAAGGGTAACGAGATTGACAAAATTATTGATGAACACATCTCAAAAAATATCATTGTTGGCGCTAATAACACAGATATTTATTTAAAGCTTTTAAAGAACAAGAATATAGCCGTCGTTGCAAATCAAACCTCCGTCATTTTTAAGGAAGACATTGTAATTAGTTATGACGTAGATCCTGAGCTTGATAAAATAACAGATACCATCACCTCACGTCAACTAAATTACACACATTTAGTAGATAGCCTACTAGCAAGTGGTGTACAAATTAAAAAAGTATTCTCACCTGAACATGGCTTTCGGGGAAAAGCAGATGCTGGTGAACATGTTGCTGATGGTAAAGATGCTAAAACAGGACTGCCTATTATTTCTTTGCATGGTAAAAGTAGAAAGCCTAGTCAAGAACAACTTAAAGGTTTAGATATGGTCGTTTTCGATATTCAAGATGTTGGTGTTCGCTTTTATACGTATATCGCTACCCTCCAATATGTGCTAGAAGCATGTGCAGAGGCTAAGATTCCTGTACTAGTTTTAGACAGGCCCAATCCAAACGGACATTATATAGATGGCCCAACGCTCGAACCAGAACATAGAAGTTTTTTAGGTTTAAATCCGATTCCTTTAGTATATGGAATGACCATTGGTGAATATGCCCAAATGATTAACGGAGAAAAGTGGTTAAAAGATAATGTACAATGTGATTTGACAGTTATTCCATTACAAAATTACACACATGCTAGTACCTATAGTTTACCTATTAGACCGTCCCCAAACTTACCTAACGATAAGGCAATTAATTTATATCCCAGTTTAGGTTTTTTCGAAGGTACAACTATCAATGCTGGACGAGGTACCGAAATGCAATTTCAAGTATACGGCGCCCCATTTTTTGCCCAAAGTGAATTTACATATACCCCAGAGGCTAATTTTGGTTCAAAACATCCTAAACATAAAAATAAGCTCGTGAAAGCTGTTGACTTAAGAAAGCAAGAGCGTTTACAGGAGGTAAATCTAGCATGGTTGATTGATGCTTATCAAAAAACACCCAAGAATGAGACATTTTTTGGACCAACTTTTACTGTTCATGCGGGAAGTACAAAACTGCAGGCACAATTAGAAAAAGGCATGAATCAAAAACAGATCAAAGCCACCTGGCAACAAGAACTTGAAGCCTTTAAAAAAATACGTAAAAACTACTTAATCTATAAGGAATGAAAAACATCATAGTCATAGTTAGCTTCGTAACTTGCATCATTTGTAATGGGCAAGAAATTTTAATTCAAGAGACAACTCAAATTGATAATGCCCGTAAAATTACAAGTGCATTTTTAAAGAATCATTCTATCCCGGGTCTATCCGTTTCAGTTTCAAAAAATACCAAACTTATATGGTCTGAAGGTTTTGGATTTAGTGATCTTGGCTTAAAGAAGAAGGTAAATCCGAATACAACTTTGTTTAGATTAGCGAGTATCTCTAAACCAATAACCGCAGTAGGTTTGGCAATTCTTGCTGATAGGAACAAATTGAATTTTGATGAAAGCTTATACACCTATTTGCCTAGCTATCCCAAAAAAAAATATGATTTTACCATTCGTCAAGTGGGCGGTCATTTAGCTGGCATACGACATTATAAAGGAAGAGAATTCATTAGTAATAAAAAAATGACTATTAGCGAAGGATTGAGTATTTTTAAAAACGATCCTTTAATCAGTCAACCCGGTGTTAAATATCGGTATAGTACCTATGGATGGAATTTATTAAGTGCAGTTATTGAGGAAATTACCAAGAAAGATTTTACGAAATTCATGACCCAAGAATTATTCGAACCTCTTGAAATGCAGCATACCTTGCTGGATCTGTCGGATCGAAAAATGCCTAATAGAACTCAGTTCTACAGGAAAACGAATCAAAACAAAATAATTAAAAGTCCAATAGTCAGTAATGAACATAAAGTAGCAGGAGGAGGTTTCATAGCTACATCAGAAGATCTTATTCGCTTTGGTAATGAAATAATTGATCCAAAGGTTATTAAGAAAGAAAGCCTTAAAGAACTATTAACAGCTCAAAAAACAAAAGATGGTAAGTCGACTAAATATGGTATTGGCTTTGTCATTGGCCAAAATAGTAAGAATACTCCTGTAGTTTCGCATTCTGGGGGAGGCGCTGGAGCCTCAACACTGTTGTTAATATACCCCGAAGAAAAAGTGGTTATCGCCATCGTATGCAACTTATCTCAAGTTCCTGTTGGCCGATTGAGTCGAAAATTAGAAACATTATTTTTGAACTAGTTACTAATTTCAAAGTTAGCATAACTATATCCTATTTCGTCATCAGATACGCCTTGTGAATAGTCTATACTAATAGTCTTTGGAAATCCGTAGATATCATCGTATTCAATAAATAAGGAAGCTAGATCTTGTTTTAATAATGATTCAATAAATTCAAAAGTTTCTTCAACCGTTCTAGCAGCGTTAAAAACGTCATCATAGGTTTGTCCCGCTGGTAACGTTGTTTCATCAAATTCAACTCGGTCCTTTACACCGTTAACCACAAAGATATCTCGTTCTAAAACCCCACCACAAAAACAACTTAAGCGTTCATTAATTGAATAATTCTTGACTTGTGAGGATTCCCAAAGTTGACGATTAGTGTTCAGTTCTCTAAAAGAAACATCATCATCTACACTGCAAGAAATAAATGAAATAGCAATGCACAAAAAAGCAAAAATACGGAGCATAGTTAAATTGTTTGATGGATAGATGCTAAAATAAAAGGATGGTTGCTCCAACCGGAGAATCAATATTTACAGTGGAAGTTTTTTCTTTAATTCCTCAACAATATTAAAAGCAGCCGGGCATATTTCTGTATTCTTTAAGGTAAGATTTGTTATTTGAATGATTTTTTTTCTGTTCGTATGCGGATATTCGGCACATGCTTTTGGGCGCACATCATAAATGGAACATGCGTTATCATCATGATTTAAAAAGACGCAAGGTGCCTTTTTCAGCACCATAAAATCATCTTCATCACGTTGCAAATATTGAGCAATAAATTGATGTTCTTTCAAACGGAAATGCTTTGCTATCCTACCAATATCCCTATCTGTAAAAATAGGGCTACTTGTTTTACAGCAATTAGCACAAGAAAGACAATCTGCTTTAGAGAATTCATCCTCATGTAATTCCTGCATGAAAATATCTAAACGCTTAGGCGTTTTCTTTTTAAGCTTGGCAAAATACTTCTTATTTTCTATATATTTTTCTTTTGCATTGCGAGGAAGGTTTTCTAGTTGTTCTTTCATATGTATTTACCCAGTCATGAGAAGTTTCTTAGTCAAACCAAATTGTGAAATATTTAATTTTAGCCATATCTGGAATCTGATCTAATTGTATCTTTTCAATACCAAAATCATTAATTCCCAACTCTTTTTTATCAATGGCGATAGTTACATTTAGCTCATCAATAATTAATACTGCCGTCGTAAATGTCGATTCTACCTTATTCACAGAATACTCTCCAACAATATCTTTAAAAACAGAAGAAAGACCTAATCCTTTTACAGTTTTGTAGCGATCATCAAAAATCTGAATATTATCAATTACAGATGTAGAATCGTGTTGTTCTTTAGACACTAACGTTAGTAAGTGTTTTCCTTTTTTATCGTATACGAGATACTCATCAAATTCTGCATTTGCGAAATCACCTTCACCCAAATTAGAAACCAATGAATCTTTGGCAAAAATTTCTTTCAATTCATGAACTTGAGTTAACGCAGTTACTTTGCCTAACTGATCTTTTGCAATTGTAAAATCGTTTTCCTTTTTACACTGTAAAAAAGTGAGTAAGACTATTACGTATAGTATCGTTCTTTTCATAACCTTTTGTGTATTATCGAATTACTTTTTTTAGAACACCTAAGACTCCTCTAATAAAGGTAGCACTTGTTACAACTTTTAAGATAGGATTCATTCGTGTACTTCTTCGAGAACTCGAAGTTCTTCGTCTAGAGACCTTTTCTTTCTCTTCACGTTTTTTCTCTTCAGCTTCTACTTTATTTGCCTCATCAATTTTCTTATTCAGAATTTCATAGGCACTTTCTCTATCGATCTCCTCATTATATTTTCGAGCAATCTTCGAATTTCCAATCAACGTAGACAATTCACTTCCTGTCAAAATATCCATTCTACTCATTGGAGCTCTTAACATCGTTCTTGCCAGAGGCGTTGGAATTCCTTTTTCGCTCAAAGAAGAAACTAAAGCCTCTCCAATTCCTAATTGAGTCAATACTTCGGCTGTGTTGTAATACTCAGAATCTGGATAATTCTCAGCAGTCAATTTAATGGCCTTTCTATCATTAGCCGTAAAAGCACGCAATGCATGTTGAATCTTCAATCCTAGTTGAGATAATACATCAGCGGGAACATCTTTCGGGTTTTGTGTTACAAAATACACTCCAACCCCTTTCGATCGAATCAGCTTTACAATGCTTTCTATTTGGTTCATTAGGGCCTTTGACGCCTCCTTAAATATCAAATGTGCTTCGTCTATAAATAATACTAACTCTGGTTGCCCAGAATCACCTTGTTCTGGTAAGGTATTGTATATTTCTGCAAGCAATTGTAGCATGAATGTTGAAAATAGTTTTGGTTTATTTTGCACGTCTGTTAATCGCAAAACAGAAATAACCCCTCTTCCATTCTCATCAACTCGTACCAAATCGTCAATTTCGAAAGAACGTTCTCCAAAAAAAAGATCTCCCCCTTGTTGTTCTATCTCCACTACTTTTCTCAAGATCGCTCCTGTAGAAGATGTCGAAACTCGACCATATTCTGCTTCCAATTCTTTTTTTCCTTCACTGGTAGCATATTGCAATACTTTCTTAAAATCTTTTAAATCGAGTAAGGGTAATTTTTTATCATCACAATATTTAAAGAGAATGGCTACAATACCGCTTTGCGTTTCTGTCAAATCTAAAATTCTCGATAGTAATACGGGGCCAAATTCTGAAACCGTAGCGCGCAATCGCGTTCCATCTTGTTCTGAAATAGTCAATATTTCTACCGGAAAAGGTTTTGCTTCAAACGGTAATCCAATTTTTGCATGACGTTCATCGATTTTAGGATGTCCTGGACTCGGTTGTGCCAAGCCACTTAAATCTCCTTTCACATCCATTAATAAAACCGGAATTCCCTTTTCTGAAAGGTTCTCTGCAAAAACTTGTAATGTTTTGGTTTTTCCTGTACCTGTAGCCCCGGCAATTAACCCATGACGATTGATTGTTTTTAAAGGAATTTTTACAAAAGCATCAGTTACAGTTTCTTCACCTAACATAGCCGCTCCTAGCGTTATAAAATCACCTTTAGTTTTATAACCATCATTTATATAATTAAAGAACTCTTCCTTTTTACTCATTAGAAATTTATGTATTTATTTAAGTTCATAAAAATACAGTTAAAATACGCCAATTCAAAAAATAGATATCCACTATTCTTTTGGCAAGATATTTTTTAACTTTACCCTGAATTTATTCTAATTTGACACTACTATGAAGATTACGTCACATCTAATATTGAGTTTTTTAATTATCTCCTTTGTATCATGTTCTACTTCTCAAAAAACAGAAGTTGACGAAACAGTGACAAAGAAAACTGAGATTGAATTTTTAGAATCCAAAATTGAACGTCGAAAGTCAGCTCCGTTTTCAGAAGCCGTCCGTATTGGAGATATTCTGTTTTTAACAGGCCAAGTAGGTTTTAATAGTGACTCTCTAAAAATCGCTCATGGTGGCATAAAAGGGGAAACCCGCCAGGCTCTAGAAAATATAAAAGCGGTATTAGAAGCCAATGGATCTGATCTAGAACATGTTGCTAAGTGTACGGTGATTTTGACAGATGTTAACGATTTTGCAGCTTTTAACGAAGTTTTTCGTGAATACTTTCCAGTAAATAAACCTGCTAGAACTACTTTTGTAGCCGACTTGGTTATTGACGCGAAAATTGAAATTGACGTAACTGCAGCGGTAAAATAGAACACCTAAAAAAGACGCATCTTATCTTATAAATTCGGTTTATCCTGTTTATCTTTGTAGCATGTTAGAAATAGATACACAGTTGCTTTTACAGGAGGGTAAAATGCTTCCCTTAATGGAAGAGTTTTATACCATCCAAGGAGAAGGGTTTCATACTGGAACAGCTGCATATTTTATCAGAATTGGTGGTTGTGATGTTGGCTGTCATTGGTGTGACGTCAAAGAAAGTTGGAATGCCGAATTACACCCTGCGACTTTAACGGATACCATCATTGAAAATGTTCAGAAATATAGTAATACAGTTGTAATAACTGGAGGTGAGCCTTTAATGTGGAATATGGATTATATTACTCAAAATCTACAGCAAAAAGGAATTAAAACACATATAGAAACGTCTGGCGCCTACGAGTTATCAGGAAAATGGAATTGGATTTGTCTTTCTCCCAAAAAGAATAAACTACCTTTAGATAGTGTCTATGCTGAAGCAGATGAGTTAAAAGTTATTATTTATAATAAAGATGACTTTAAATTTGCCGAAGTTCAAGCGTCTAAAGTGAATGGCAAATGTGTGCTTTTTTTGCAACCTGAATGGAGTAATCAGGAAAAAATGACGCCATTATTAGTGGATTATGTCATGCAACATCCTCAATGGAAAATCTCACTTCAAACTCATAAATATTTGAATATCCCTTAAAGCTTCGAAATTGTAAGTAAGGCTAAGTTATAAACCCGTTCGAACTGTTCTTTTAATCCCATATCACTATTATCGAATTCAACTGCATCTTTTGCCTTAATTAATGGAGAATCTTCTCTTGTAGAATCAATCAAATCACGTTGCTGTACGTTTTCTAATACTTCATCGTAATTTACTTTATGACCTCTATCAAGTAATTCTTTATAACGCCTTGTAGCTCTTTTCTCAGGTGATGCGGTCATAAACAGTTTTAGTTCGGCTTCTGGAAATACAACAGTACCTATATCTCGACCATCCATTACCAGTCCTCTTTTAGTACCCATCGTTTGCTGCTGCTCTACTAATTTTTTTCTCACTTCAGATATTGCAGATACCTTACTCACTAATTTAGAAACTTCGATAGTGCGAATTTCTCGCTCAACATTGACACCATTCAAACACATCTCAGAAAACTTTAATTCTGAGTTATAGACAAATTCTAATGAAATATTATTGAGCTCATTAATTAGAGCATCTGTATCGAAAAAATCTGGACCAACGAACTTCTGTTGCATCGCATAGTAGGTAATCGCCCTGTACATCGCACCGGTATCTACATATAAATAATTTAATTCAGCGGCCAAATGCTTGGCGATAGTACTTTTCCCTGTTGATGAGAAACCATCAATTGCTATTATGATCTTCTTTTCTACCATTAAATTAATATCTTTTAAAGCCCGTTTTTGCCAAATCTATATTCAATGAAAAAGTATTAGTATTAGAGGCAGGGTGAAATTTACTAAACGCGTAATTAAATTTAAAGCGACCCATCTGCAATCCAAAACCAGCGGTTATTCCGGCAAATGTTCTACTTTGCGTAAGACGTAATTCTCTTCCTCTTCTAAAGTTATATCCTAATCTTATATTGAAACCTTTATCAGGAAAAAATTCAGCCCCAACAACTACATGTCGGACGGCATTTCCAACAAAGGAAATTTTATCGTTTGTCGTTTCGCCACCAATACTTGTTTGACTATCGGAAGGATTCTTTTCAGAAATATTCCAACGTTGTAAATTGTTAATTGTAACATGCCATTGTAATGGAATGTTCTCCAATTTATAGGAAGCACCAACAGCAATTTCTAGTGGTAGCTTTTCTCTAACTTCATCGAAAGGATTTATCTGATATCCGATATTCCTGATGACAGCTGTAAATAAGTAAGGTCTAAATTCGTTATGATAGGTCAGTGCAAAATCGGCTGCAATTCCACTAGAAGTGAAATTTTCTATACTAGAACTAATAAATTTCATATTCGCCCCGACGAAAAAGCCTTCCCATGGTAATGTATAACTATAGCCTATCTGAAATGCTAAGTCTCTGGCCTTAAAAGTACCTGTTTCGGTACCATCTTCATTTGCAGCAATAAATTCACCAAAATTTACAAAAGTAAATCCTGCATGAAATGTTCCTATGCGTCTACTAAAAAGATGGGCAAAAGAGAGAGATCCGTAATTAACATCTGCCAAAAAATCAACATAACTTAGTGAAGCTTGATTGTCAATTTCGGCATTGATAAGTGAAGGATTCCATAGGGGTTGATTAATATCATTAATTAATGTTAACGCTTCACCTCCTAAGGCCGCTTGTCTTGCTGAAGTAGGTACATTCAAAAAATTAAATATACGTTCGCCACCGACCTGACTAAAACCAAAGCTCGACATGCATAAAACTAATATGAGTATTCCGTTTTTCATTAGTTAGGCAAAGAAACTAGAAATATAAGTTATAACGTAATTATTTAGTGATATTTTATATAGTATAAAGCAAAAAAAAAGCTCAAGAACTAAATCAAGAGCTTTTTTAAAAAGAAAGGCAACGACATACTCTCC
>CANLUS010000006.1 GCA_947494325.1 uncultured Flavobacteriaceae bacterium | reverse complement strand
AAAAATAGTAAGGAGAAAAGTTACTTGTAGGAATTAAACTCATACTTAATTCTTTTCGCTTCTCTCCTTTCTCCCCTTTCTTAATCTCCTTTACGGAGTATATGGTTAGAAAAAAATGATAAGGAGAAAAACTACTTATAGTTTTATGCTATGATAATTTTCGCTTCTCTCCTTTCTCCCCTTTCGTTGTCTCCTTGCGGAGTATATCTTAATGAACGTTTAAATGTTGCAATTATTATCTCTAATTGTACACTACAAACATATAGCCTTTATACGTTCTGTACAATAGAGCATCTGGGTATTTTTAAAAATCATGGTTTTCTAGTAGTTTTCAAAGTATTTTTAAATATTTGAATATCAGATACTTAAACACCTACATTGTACTGAAATGGCTTTATGAGTCAAAAAAAACACCTCGCAGAGAGGTGTTTTTTTATTCATTATGTTGGTATATTAAATAATTGTTAAGGAAAATGGGTAGTTCGGCTCCTCTCCGTTACTCGCTTTTATAGCATTTAGTATAGGCAAAATAAAATATAGGGCTCCAATTACTAGGAAACCTAATAAACCTAAACCAAAAAATAGCACTAAAGGAATGCACAGCAGTACATATAATATCATACTGATTCTAAAATTAATAATGGCTTTACCATGTTCATCCATTTGATATACTTTATCTCTATTGATTAACCATAGTATTAACGGCACTATAAATCCTCCCACTAAGGTTACCAAATCTAATAATTGGCTTAAATGTGTAAGTACTAATAGTTGGTTATTTGTTTTCATGGTTTGACTTTTTTGATTAATGATTACACATATTAGACGCAAGAAATCAGATTTTGTTACAAGTAGTTACAGATCAAACTTTTACGCAACTTTATAAAGTTAGCAAATTAAATAGTAAAATCATTAGAATTCTTAATTTTGCATTACTTAAGAATATCTATGATATATAATGACACCATTGTAGCATTAGCCACAGCGCCAGGCGCTGGTGCAATTGCTATAATTAGATTATCGGGAGAACATGCTATTTCTACTTGTAGTCAGTTCTTTACATCTGTTCACGGTAAAGAGTTAAATAAGCAACGATCACATTCTATTCTTCTTGGTCATATTATCGAGAATGATAGAGTATTAGATGAAGTATTGGTTTCTGTTTTTAAAAACCCTCATTCGTATACAGGAGAGGATGTTGTTGAAATTTCTTGCCATGGTTCTACCTTTATTCAGCAAGAAATAATCCAACTATTCTTAAAAAATGGTTGTAGAATGGCGAACGCTGGAGAATTCACGCTACGAGCCTTTTTAAACGGAAAATTAGATTTAAGTCAGGCCGAAGCAGTAGCAGATCTTATTGCAAGTGATTCTAAAGCGTCACATCAAATAGCCATGCAACAAATGCGCGGTGGTTTCTCATCAGAAATTTCTAAGTTACGCCAAGAATTAATGAATTTTGCGTCACTTATAGAATTAGAACTTGATTTTTCTGAGGAGGATGTAGAATTTGCCGATAGAACTCAATTCAAAGAATTAACAGCAAGAATTATATTTGTGCTTAAACGACTTATCGATTCTTTTGCAGTCGGAAATGTAATTAAGAATGGAATTCCAGTTGCTATTATTGGTGAACCGAATGTTGGTAAATCCACATTATTGAACGCTTTGTTGAACGAAGATCGGGCCATTGTAAGTGATATTGCTGGAACGACTCGTGACACCATTGAGGACGAAATGACCATTGGAGGCATTGGTTTTCGATTCATAGATACCGCAGGTATCCGTGATACTGTAGACGTTGTTGAAAGTATTGGTATAAAGAAGACCTTTGAAAAATCTGAACAAGCTCAAGTGATCATGTATTTAATTGATGCGACGACTATTACAGATGAATTAAACGTCAAAAAAATTCATGTAGAAATCAATAAAATAAAAAATAGGTTCCCGAACAAGCCTTTACTTATTATAGCCAATAAGATTGATGCCTCAGATAAAAATTACATTTCAACTTCTTTTACTCCAGATAATTTACTTTTAATATCAGCCAAGGAAAGCTTTGGAATAGAAGAGTTAAAAGATAAATTACTCACCTTTGTCAACACTGGCGCTCTACATAATAATGATACTATTGTGACAAATTCTCGTCACTATGATGCACTTTTAAAAGCATTGCAAGAAATTACCAAAGTTAAATATGGCTTAGATACTGGTTTATCTGGAGATCTTATGTCTATTGATATACGACAAGCTCTTTACCATTTTGGCGAGATTACCGGTGAAATCACTAATGATGATCTCCTTGGAAATATCTTCGCTAATTTTTGTATTGGGAAATAGTTACTCATATTTTTTGATTTCAATTGACTGTAATTGATTGTAAATCAAATGAATGTTAATAACTCTTGAATTTTTACTTTCTCTTGGTTATCCGATTTTTATACATTTATTACATCTAATTTACACCTCGAAATTGTTTTTTACACCCGAGATGTAAAAATTACACCTCGTATGAAAATCCATCTTAGAAAGAAGAAATTAAAAAGTGGTAAAACAAGTCTTTACATTGAATACTATAAAGGTCACAAATCTACCTCTGAAGGAAAAATTAAGCATATTAGAGATTTCGAATATTTAGAACTCTATCTTATTACCGACCCAAAAACAGCTTCGGAAAAGAAAAAGAACAAAGAACAGTTGGAACTTGCCGAACAAATCTTTGCTATTCGAAAAGCCGAGATATATCAGGGAAAATATAAAATGCAAAATAATCATATTGGAAAAACAACAGTATTGGATTTTTATGAGGCAAAAAAGGAAGAACGTTATCAGAATAAGGGTAATTATGATAACTGGGATGCCGCACAAAAGCACTTAGAGAATTATTGCTCGCCTCACATTACTTTTAATGATGTAGATATTGATTTTATAAAAGGATTTAAAAAATATCTTTATACAATTGCTGTTACTAAAAGTAAAACAAACTTGTCTCAAAATACTAAGCATACCTACTTTAACAAATTCAAAGCGGCTATGAGAGCTGCATTTGAAGAAGGCTACTTAAAAGAAAACCTCATAATTAGGATAAAGGGATTTGCTATGGGCGAATCTAAAAGAGAATATTTGACTTCAGATGAACTAAAAAAGCTTTCCAAAACAAAGTGCAAATACGAAGTTCTAAAAAGAGCGTTTTTGTTCTCCGCTTTGACTGGTATTAGGTGGTCTGATACGCATAAACTAATCTGGTCAGAGGTTCGAGACGAAGGAATTGATAATTCTGGTAATGAAATCTTCCGTATCGTTTTTAAACAGAAAAAGACTGAAGGAATGGAATACCTTTATATTTCTCAGCAAGCCAGAGAATTGCTAGGGGAACGTTTAGAGCCGACAGACAGAGTTTTTACTAATCTTAGATACAGCGCTCATATGAACCTTCAATTGCTACGCTGGTGTTTGTACGCAGGTATTAGTAAACACATAACATTTCACTCTGCTCGCCATACGAACGCGGTACTTTTACTTGAAAACGGTGCTGATATTTACACAGATTCAAAGCGTCTTGGTCATAAAGATATTAGAACTACAGAAATTTATGCTAAGATTATCGACAAGAAAATGAAAGAAGCAGCAAATTTGGTTCCAACTCTCGAATTAGATGTTTTATAAATTACTGTCTGGCGTTGGCAAAACCTATATTTTTTAGCACAATGTTATTTTAGCACTTAAATTGTTAATAACTAAGTCTCTATGTCTTTTTTCTCAAATAATTCTGATGTTAAAATCAATCTTTAAAATATCAATTTTATGAGGTCAATAAAATTTATAATCATTTGTAATTATTTGGATGTAAGTGTCTGATATACTAACTTTTGTGTATAAATATTACTACTTTCAATTAACTTATATTTTCCTTCTTTATACCTTTAGTTTCAGAATTCCACTAAGCGAAACTATAAGTGTTATTGGTTTCTTGACCTTGAGAAAAATATGATAGATATAATAGAAATTCAAGAAAAGCTAGATAGAATTGAGAGCTTGTTGTTAAGTACAAAACAGGTGCTTACTTTGGAAGAGGCTTGCAGTTATACTGGTATATCAAGAAGCTATTTATATAAATTGACCTCTGCTGGAATCGTTCCTCACAGCAAACCAAATGGTAAATTGATTTTTTTTGACATTAATCGTCTAAACGAATGGTTACTTCAGAATAATCGTAAATCAAACTTTGAGATTAAAAATGATGCGTTGAATTACGTCCTAAAGAATAGCTAGTTTAAGCTTTCTTACTGAGAGTAGAGTTTTGAGTTTTGGAATACTGAAAACCAAAAACTTGAACTAATATTTCATATTGAATATACAATTGTAGTCTCTTTCTTTTTAGGAAATTACTAATTTCATACTAATGTCCAAGTTAATTTTATACATAAAGAAGCAGATGATGTACTAGATAGTGTTCTTAATTTTTTAAGTAAATAAGCAAAGATTACTTTCCTAACTTTCTTATCTCATCTTTATAGTAATTTCCAATTGGAATTTCAATGTCTTCAATTTCGATATCTTTAGCAGTATAAGCAGTTACCTTATTTTTATTTACAATGTACGACCTATGAACCCTTATAAAATCCTCTGATAACTTATCTATAAAAGAACTAATTTTTTCTTTAGTAACTATTGTTTTTTCAGAAGTATGAATTCTAATATAATCCTTGATGCTGTCAATGTAAAGTACTGAATCAAAATCTATTTTTATATTTTTTTTATTTGAATTCACATAGATGAAATTATCATCAGAACGAGATTCTAACTTGTAGTTTTTATCCAAACTAATCTCTTCATATTTGTTAATCGCTTTAAGAAAGCGTGGAAATGAAATTGGCTTTAAAAGATAGTCTACAGCATCTAATTCATAACTTTCAATAGCATAATTTCTATGAGCTGTAGTAAAGATAACTTTTGAATTAATTTTTATAGTTTTTAGAAAATCGATTCCTGTTATTAGAGGCATTTGTATGTCTAAAAAAATCAAATCAATGTCATTTGAATTTAATAACTCTTGAGCTTCCATTGGATTTTCAAATGTGCCTTTAAGATTTAAGATAGATACATTAGAAATATACTGCTCTATGACTTTGATAGCCAAAGGTTCGTCATCTATAATTATGCAGTTTATACTCATTATTTTAAAACTATATTTAACTCAACGTCAAAATAATCGTGCCCATCGTCTATAACCAAATCATGGTTGTTTTTATAGTGCAATTCTAATTGTCTTTTTATATTTTCCATACCAATACCTTTACTTCTAGAAATATTGACAGTAGTAGGTTTTGAATTTCGAACTTTAAATCGAAGTTTATTATTTGTCATATTTAGCTCTATTTCTATTATTGGTGTTGCCTTTGTTCCTTTTGCACTATGCTTAAAAGCATTTTCAATAAAAGGTAATAAAACTAATGGGGCTATTTTAGCATCAATATTATTACAAGAATGCTTAAAATTAACATTTAATGTCTTATTATATCTCAAAGATTCTATATCTAAATAATTCTGTATTAATTCAATTTCCTTAATGATAGATACCGTAGGTTCATTACACTGGTATAACATATAGTCTAACATATCTGATAATTTCAAAACCACTTCTGGAGCTTTGTCAGATTTAGCTAATGTAAGTGAATATAGGTTGTTTAGTGTATTGAATAAGAAATGTGGATTAGTTTGAGCTTTAAGAAATTTTAATTCCGTGTTGGCTTTTTCTTTCTGTAATATCTCAAACTGATGTTTTTCTTCAAAGCGGTCTTTTACTACTTTGATTATAAGCATTAAAAACACCACAACATACACCGTAGGAAAGTAGACAATAGCTAAATAAAGAGGGTCTTTCATAACCTCGAGCAAGCTTTCTTGATAAAAATCTTCTCTAAAAAAAGGTTCGGCAAAGTAGATGCTGCTAAGTCTAGCAACAATTGAAAAAATATAAACAGACAAAAGAAAAGAAATGCCAAATAAAGCATACTTCTTCTTTAATAAAAGTTTAGGGACTTGATAATAGACTAAAAAATAACCTGCCATTAACTGGGAGGGTAAAAAAGCTAGATAACTAAGTATTGATTCTTTTAGATTACCAGAATTTAATACAGCAAGAATGGAAAAAATAATGAAGAACATAATCCAGAAAATAAAGTGTGACACTACTCTATTCTGTATTATTCTATCGATATAACTTGTTTTTTCAATCATAAAAAACAAAGGTAATAAACAATTATAGTTGGTTTTTATTAATAGACGAATCTAAATTTTATGATGACCAAATCGCATTTTCTACTGATAAATTGGTTTTCTGTCAATATCAATTGTATGTGTGTAATAAAAGCCAATTGGTCTATTTATCATTTTTTGTCTCAGCTCTTTAGATATGTTTGCTATCAAATAAATAATAATCTAAAAGTATTTAAAGAATGAAAACAATTGTATTTACTCTAATAACTTGCCTTAGCCTAACAAGTGTATTTAGCCAAGAAGAAAGTAATAATGACTTACCTATACAACTAATCTCTTCGGACAATCAAAATACTATAATTCTTCGAGGAAATGGCACACCTTTAATAAGTGCTGTAAAAACAGGTAATCTAAAAGCTGTAAAAATCCTTGTCGAAAAAGGAGCAGATGCAAACGAAGGTGTAAAGTTGGATGGCAGTCCATTAATAGAGGCTTCTAAACTCGGATATCTTGACATAGTAAAGTATTTAATCTCAAAAAATGCTGATGTTAACATACATGTAGAAGGTGACGAAACACCCCTAATCAGAGCAGCATGGAATGGTCATTTAGATGTAGTTAAATATTTGGTTGAACATGGAGCTGACATCAACAAAACCGTTAGAGAAGGCTATAGACTAGGTACTGAAAAAAGAAACGCATTACGTATGGCTAAAAAAGGGAAGCATAAAGCCGTAATAACCTATTTAGTTAGCAAAGGAGCAAAACAATAAAAATACAAACACTATACTTATGAAAATAACTATGAAATTCGCATTAGTCCTATTAGTCATATTTATATACAATTGTGATATCTTATCACAAAGTATTGAAAATCCTAAATTATCTAAAGAACTTATTGGAATTAGGGCTGCTGACAAAAAACTGAGAAAGAAATGGGCTAAAATGGCTAGTTCTGGAAAAACAGAGAATCAAAAATTCAAAACGCTAACCAATAAACTTATTTCTGCCGATAGCGCTAATACCGAAAGACTGAAGGTAATAATCAGCAAGTATGGTTGGCCTACATACAGCTTAGTAGGAAAAAAAGCGAGTGTGGGTGCTTGGCTCATTGCACAACATTCTGATAGAGACCCACTCTTCCAAATAAAGTGTTTACCACTTTTAAAAGAGGCTACAAACAAAGGAGAAGCGGACCCTGTGAATTACGCATTTTTGTACGACAGAGTGGCCGTATTTAAAGGAGATAAGCAATTATATGCCACTCAAAGTACTACCAATAACGGTATTGCTAAAGGAGCTTTTCAACCTATTGAAGACGAAACCAATATACAAAATAGAAGAGCAGTTATGGGCTTTGACCTTCATGTTGAAACCTATGCACAACAATACGGATTTAAGTATAAAGTCCCCACTAAAGAAGAGGCTATTCAACGCAGTAATGCTTTTGAAAAAGCATATAATAATAATGTAAAAAAAGCGAAACAAGCAATGGTTTCAAAAAATTATGATGATGCAGTTACCTATTATCTAGAAGCCTTAAAATCAAACGGTTCAATAAAAATCGAAGACTATATTGAAACTGCACGCGCTTGCTCATTAGCAAAACATAAAGAAAGTAAATGGGCTTCTTTTTATCTAATAAAGGCCATTATTAATGGACACCGAGATGGCCAAGAATTTCTGTCTGATATTGATTTTAATTACATAAAAGATGTTAGCCCTAGAAATTGGAGTTATCTAAAAAAAGTAATTAAAGAAACATCATCAAAATGAAAAAAAAACCAATACTCATCTGTTTACTGATGGTCTGTTTAAATAGTTTTTCACAATCGGATACTACATTAATAAAGAAACATTTTGATAAAATTGTAAATACCGAAAAGTATAGAAATTATCGAAATTTCCAAACATTAGACACAATTGCTTTGTATATAAAACAGCAATTAGAACAATATGCAGATACCACATACTATCAAAAATATAAAGTCGATGGCAATGAATATAAGAATGTCATTTCAGTTTTTGGAAAGCATAAAAAGAAAACTATAGTTATTGGAGCGCACTATGATGTCTGTGGAGACCAAGATGGCGCGGACGATAATGCAAGCGGTGTAATAGGTCTTCTAGAATTAGCCAGATTACTGAAAGGAAAACTATTAAATTATCGTATTGAACTTGTTGGGTATACCTTAGAAGAACCACCGTTTTTTAGAACAGAAAATATGGGAAGTTATAAACACGCAAAATTTCTTTTTGACACTAAAAGAGATGTCTATGGGATGTTATCTTTTGATATGATAGGCTATTTTGATAAGACAAAAAAATCACAAAAATTCCCCATTGGTATTATGTCCTGGGTGTATGGTACAAAAGGTAATTACATAATGATTGTTAATAAGTGGGGAAAAGGAAAATTTGCAAGGAGATTAAAAAGAAAACTGAAAAGTCAAAACAAAATAAAAGTAAAATCCTTATCTGGGCCAAAATCCATAGAAGGACTGGATTGGTCCGACCATTTAAATTATTGGAATTTTGGTTATAGTGCATCTATGTTAACTGATACAGGACCTAATCGTAACAAAAATTACCATCGGAAATCTGACACTATTGAAACGATTGATATTCAAAAAATGTCTAAAGTTATTGATGCTGTACTAGAGGGAATACTTAAAATGAACTAATATGAAGACTTTTCGTTAAACAAATTTTGTGTTCATAAAACAGTAAACATACCTATAACTAAATGACTTAAATTATTCAATTAAACCAAACCAATCAAATATGGGTAAATCTAAACGAGTTCTAAGAGTAATAAAAAAAGTATTTAAAATTTCATTCTTTATATTTTTAATTTTATTCATTGTTGGTGGTATTTACATGAACCGACAGGGAAAATTAATATATGGTCAACTTACTAAAAGAGTAGAGTATAATAAGTTTAAACCACAGAAAGGAGGGTTTGCATTGACCAATGTCAATATTCTTTCGCCCAACGGTGATACCATATTACAAAATCGGACAATTATAATAGAAGAATCTAAAATCAATTCTATAGACACTATTCTTGATACTTCCCATAAAGGAAAAGTAATAGATGCTTCAGGAAAATATTTAATTCCAGGTTTTATAGATACTCATGTCCACCTATTCCAAAGCCCTAATGATTTACTGTTATATCTTGCCAACGGTGTAACCGAAATAAGAGAACTTATTGGTGAAGAAGACCATTTAAAATGGAAACAACAAATAGAGGAGAATGAAAGAATTGGACCAAAAATGCATGTATCCTCTCCTAGAATTGGAAGTTTTGAAACTCTTGAAGGTTGGTTCATGGAATATTCTCAAGGCTATGCTAATATCAAAACGCCAGAAGAGGCCAGAGAAATGATTCAAGAATTTCATGACCAGGGCTATGATGGAATTAAAATTTATAGTCAAGTTACCAAAGAAGTTTATTACGCCGTATTAGACAAAGCTAATGAGCTAAATATGCAAGTGGCTGGACATATTCCTTGGTCCATCACATTTGAGGACGTTTGGAAAAGCGGATATAAGAATGTAGTTCATTTTGAAGAATTAATGAATGCTTTGAGTAGAGAGTTTGACGACAAAAGGAAAATAGGAAGTTTTAAAGGTAAAGAGGAAGCATTTTTAAAATACGTTGAATCTAGGGCACCTGCTTTAGCTGAAGATTTAAGAAGTAATGACGTTGCCATCACATCTACTTTGTGGCTTACTGAAAGTTTTGCAAAGCAGCCTTTTGAGATAGAAGAAGTTTTAAAGAGTGTTGAATTAGAATATGAAAATCCTGGTATAAGTGAATGGGTTACGTACATACCTCAAGGATTAGGTTGGCTTCCGAATGTCAACCGTTATAAGTTACCTGAAAATATAACTGAAGAACAAACAGAAGAATACAGAAAATATTGGAGTACCTATGCAAAAGCATGCCAAATGCTCGCAAGAGTATGTGCTTCAAAAGGAGTTAAAATAATGACAGGAACTGATGCGAATCTTCCGCCAACTGTTCCAGGGTTTTCCCTTCATGACGAGTTCTTAAGTTTAAACAAAGCAGGTATGTCAACATCTCAAGTACTTTCTTCAGCGACAGCAATACCAGCTAATTATTTGGGTAGTAATTCTGGTATTATTGCTCAAGGTCTAGACGCTAATCTAGTCCTACTCGATAAGAATCCCTTAGAAAATATAAGTAATACTAAGAGCATTAATTCTGTTATAATGAAAGGTGAATTATATGACAGAGCTTTATTAGACGATATCTTAAAAGCTGTGAAAGATGCTAACGACTCTAGTCGAAAAATTGATATAAGTAATTACACAGATTTAGACTACTAATCAAAAACATGGTGGTGGTTGCCTAAAAATAATTCTTAGTTTTAATGTAGTTGATTAATATTTACTTTGGAATCCCTAATTATTTTTTGCTCTTTCAAAAACATTGATAGTCTTTGCTACATCACTTTCAGTTGTCATCCAAGAAGAAATACTAATTCTAATTACAGTTTTTCCATGCCAAGTAGAACCACCTAACCAACATTCGCCTGATTTTTGAATGTAGTCCAATATTTTTTTGGTCTTTGCCTCATTATCACAAGCAACGAGAACTTGATTGAAGACAACTTCATTGAGAATTTGAAATCCAAGTTCTCTTAATCCTTGCTCTATCTGTTTCGCTCTTGCATGAAAAGTTGTAATCATCTCATCAACACCCTGAACTCCTAAATACCTTAATGTAGCCCATAATTCTATCACTCTTGAACGTTTAGACATCTCAGGTGTATACAGCATTGGGTCTCTTTTTTTAGAAGTGTAAATTATATATTCACCAGTAGCTTGCAATGCATTTGCCATAGCATCAGGGTGTTTGCAAATAACAATTCCAGAATCGTAAGGAATATTTAAGGTCTTATGCGCATCTAACGCCCAAGAATCAGCTTTTTCTATTCCTTTCGTTAAATAAGATAGTTCCTTTGATGCAGCAGCCCACAATCCAAATGCGCCATCAATATGTACCCAAGCATTTACTTTATTAGCCATTTTACAGACAGCATCAAAATCATCAAAAGCACCAGAATTTGCATTACCTGCTTGTAAAAAAACTAAACAAGAATTGTCTAGTTTTGGAATTGAATTAACAAGTATCCTGCCCTGACTATCTGATGGTAGATATTCTATATTTTCGTCTCCAAATCCAAGAAGAACAAGGTTTTTTCGGATACTAGCATGTATTTGTTCATGAGTGATAATCCTAATTCTTGGAGCGCCATTTAATCCCTTTTTATTAACATTCCAACCAAGATTTTGTAGAATATGATATCGAGCAGCAGTAATAGCACTGAAATTAGCCATTGACCCGCCACTTACAAAGCCAGCAATAGATTCCTTTGGTAGGTCTAATAATTCTACCAACCATTTTTCGCATACGACTTCTAACTCAGAATTAATGGGTGATGACACATATAATCCACCACATTGGTCCCATAAATCAGTAAGCCATTTAGTGGCTATAGATATGGGTGTTACTCCACCAATTATAAATCCAAAATACCGACCTCCTGTATGTTTAACAGTACCTAATGAACCTTTGCTGTGAAGCAGAGATAGTATATCGGATGCAGTTTTACCTTTTTCAGAAAGAGTTTCATTGAAAACTTTAAGTTTAGCTAAATTTTCTTCATTTGGATACACTCTAGATGTTTCAAGATTATCTATATACTCAAATGCATAATTTTGTGCTTGATAAAAAATTTCTTTTTGCTTTAATTCTGAAAGCATTTTTTTTTGAATACTCATCTTTTGGGAATTTTGCAGTTATTAAGCTTAATCGGAAGTACTGAATACTATTGTTAGGAAACTATTGATAATAGGATGCATATTTGAGCAGTAATATATGAGTATTTAAATAATAAAATCCGTGATTAATTTTTATGAAAAAGTGGATAAAACTCTTCTTCTATTTTCACTTTAACCTTGTGATTTTCTTTGAATACACTAATAGAACCACCACTAACAAGATTAGGATTATTGTGTGTTTGTTCTAACATTAACTTTACGAATTCATGGCTAAGCATTTCTAGGGATTTTTCAAGAGATACCCATTTTATTTCTGAAACTGTGAATGGTTGATTTTTAGGAAAATGAATATCCCCTTTAATGTACTTACAGGTGTAATAATTTCGTAACCACATTTCCTTTTTTTCATCATTTTCATATTGTACCGAAAAAACTCCTTTTAGTTCGGGACTGGATGTTTCTATACCATATGTTTTAACTAAATCGTCTAATCCTTTTTTTATAAACTGATTAGAATCTTGATAAATACCAGGTGTAACCCAAACTTCAGCACCTTTTCCTTTAATTTTCACAAGCATTATTTGGTTGTCAGAATTATAAATTAATAATCTATGAAAGACTGAAACAGTATTATTTTCTTGTGCTACATTTGATTGAAAAACGGTGAAGACAAGTACAATTAATAGCTTCTTCATATTATTTTTTTATTTATTTAAATATCAATTTAGTCTTTTTAAGTATTGATATTTGTATAATTTAATGAGCATTAAATGTATTTAATGAAATTAATCATTGTGTTTTGAGAAAGGATAATTCTCGTAACAACACTATTTTTTGTAATACTTAAAATAGATAGTTTGAGGTTTATGTATTTATTTTACCAAAGTGCTGTTTAAAACTATCGCTCTTATCTCTTTTTCAAAGTGGAAAAAGATATCGCTATCGTCATAATATAAATTTTGCAATATTATGACGTTTATATCACTTTCGGGCACGTAAAATTTAAACGAACCAAATCCCAGTCCTTTACCGGGATGCCCAATATTAATTATGGGTTCATTACTAATACAAACTCCGTAACCATAACCTACCTTCTCTTTTCCATAAGCTTTAAAGTAATTTGTTCTTCTATCACTACTAGCCATTAATTTATATGTTTCAGGTTTCAGCAAATTACCTTTATGAAGGTTTTTATCCCAAATGCTCAAATCATTTAAATTAGAGATGATACCGCCTGCTGGAATAAAGTCTTTCCACCATTCTTTTGGATTAGGAAGGTCAGCCAAATTCTTATCTATGTCTTTGACAATAAATTCACTATTTTCATTATCATCTGCATACCCATTAATTAATTTGTTGTTTGTCATTCCTAATTCGTAACAATACGTGTTACGCATAGCTAATTCTTCAAATAGTTCATTAGCCTTTTTTATATATGTTTTTCCAGTTACTTTTTCAATTATTCTTCCAAGTAGTGCATACGCGGGATTACTGTAATAAAAATCTGTTCCTGGCTTAAAAAGTAATGGTTCATCCATACTCTTTATGCCTGATGACATATTAAGTAATTGATGAACAGTTACCTCATTAGCCCACTTTTGGTTGATTTCAGATAAATACTTATTAACAGGGCTTTCCAAATTTATCCTGCCATTTTCAACTTCTCTTAGAATTAAAACAGCGGTCACTTGTTTACTATTGGATTGTATTCTGAAATTATCACTTAGTTTAATAGGCGTTTTATTGTCTAAATTAGAATAGCCATACGCTTTTGAATATGTAGTCTCACCTTGTTTAGTAATAAGTATAACTCCATTAAATTTCCTGGGATTCCTTGTCTTGATTAAACTATCAATTTTAAAGGAATAGTAATCTGTTTTTATTGTTTCTTGAGTACTGCCTATTCTATTCTTTTGACTCTCTTTGCATCCTATTATAAATAAAGAAATTATGAGGAATGATAATTTTATATTGTAATACATCGGAAAAATATTTTAGCTCTTTGTTTCAGTGAGTGTATTGAATTTAATCAATTCAAAAGTTGGGTCGCATTCAAATAGCCATTTTAGAATTGCTATATGTGAGGAACCGAATATAACTAATATGCGGTCATCTTTATCATAATCTATATTTTGAATATTTCTATAGATTCGTAAATTTCGATTCATCCAATACATTGAAAGCGCATCAGGACCTTCAAATTTATCTGAGTAAAATTGTCCTCCAGAAATATATGCGCCGAAATCTCTGTTTAAGACTTTGTCAGAATTAAAATACTTGAAGCTTTCTAATAATGTGTGTTTTACTGAAGCTAGGTCTTGGTAATTGTAGTATCTGTCATAACGTTTAGAGATAGAATCATTACCCCCAAAATAGTGCCTTTCTAGTACTTCGTAAATATAAGGTTCTGAAGTAGGTTTTACTTTATTATCATCTAACTCCAATAGTAAGGGGTAAGCGTTAACTCCATAAATAGTATCTAACTTGTTTCTGTGCATTAAGCGTATGCCTATCTGTTCTAATTCAGAAGCTTTAAGTTTACGCTTTCCAGATTGCCACTGTTTAAGGCGCCATTTAAGATATCCAGTATTTCTGCCGCTTTCAATTGCTATTTTTGTAGGCTTAAACTGTTCTATATACGTAAGAAGTTCGTCTAATTCTTTTTGTCTTTTCTTGGAAAGAATATTTATTTTATTGTCTTCTTCTGTTTTAAAAGCATCAAGTCCAGGATAATTAAAATGCCAAGTACCAACAAGTAATACTTTAGGTAATTTTTTATTTGCCACAAGTATAGAATCTGGGTCAGAAAAGCCTTGGTGTTGTGCATGAAAAAAAAAGACTTTTAATAATAAACATATAGCTACTATATTTTGTTTCATTTGTATAAAATTAATTAAGTGAGTAATTAAGTGTTCCTTCTACTTCCGTTTTTGGTATTACAACAACATCATAACGCTTTACAAGATTTTCTATAGTTTCGTTGAATCTGTACTTATTAGGTCTGTAAAAATGCCCTTTAATTAGTTTTCTTAAATCTATAACCACCCATTCATCTTTTTTGCCCATTTGTCTCAAGTCATTAGACCTTTTGTAATAATTATTATCCGAATTCATTAAATCTATTATTTTACCTTTATCTGTTGAAAATCTTGACATAAATGCAATGTTAAAACTTTGATTACCATTGTATGCAGCAATTTCACTTAGGGTATTACCAACCTCATATAGGGCAAGCGGACTAAATCCTTTAGCTAAATGATTTTGTCCCATTTTTATTAATAATTTATCTTTAGAAATATCAAAATTTTTATTTTTAAGCTCTCTTCTAAGGTTCTCTTTCATGTATTTAATCCTATTTGCATTATTACCATAGTACTTTCTTGTGTCGTTTAAATAATAAATCTCTATACTTTTTTTGAAAGCTTTTACTATCACCGTATTATTATCATTGACTGACATTTCTTCTAAGAAATTATCAATAGTTTTAGATTTTTTAACAGCTATAGAAAAGGCAGTATTACCTTTGTAGTATGAGTTAAGAGAGTCTATTGCAGATATGTATACTTTTTCTGATTTTTTCTGATTTTTTTTGGACAAGTTTTTATACATCTTGTCAGATAACATGATAAATGAATCGTAATATTCTTGGTCTATACCAATTAAATTCCATTTTAAATTTTTTGCCTGTTTTAAAAATTTAGCATCTTCTACATAATCAAAAAAGGGGATAGGGACATCTATATAATCATCATCTTTGAGTAAATATTTTTGATTTAGTTTGTTTAAATATTTAACAATATCTTCGGATGTCGAATCCAAAATGTTTGCTGAAATTGGACCAATCTCCAATGCAAAAGTTTTATAACCATACTTATCTATTTCTGGTATAATAGCTTCAGTGAATTCTGAAATTCTTTTAGAACCATGATATTCTCCAAGCATTGTAAATTGCGATTTAAACATTTCTTGTAACAAAAACGTTGCGCCTTCTCCAGTTATTTTACCCTTTTCTATTTGAAAAGAATACGTAAAGGGGTTTAAATTTTCTTTAGTTAATCCATTTTGACCCAAAGCGACAAGACTTATAAGTAAGATTATTATTGTTAATTGATTTTTCATAAAATAAGGTATTTAAGTGTTCCTCATAGAGACATGAATAGAACGTAATTATTACAATAAAATATTGAAAACTTTATGAGTACAAATACTGTTTAATGGAGCCTGTACATAACTCAAAAAGAGGGTGTTTAAAAAGTAAGAAAACAATAAAAATGTCATCCTGAGCCTACCGAAGGATATTTAATATGTTAAAAACTTCGACAAGCTCAGTATGAAAAGAATTCACTACTTTTTAAACACTTTCTTTGCTTATTTAAACAAACGAATCGTTTTTCGTTGTTCTGGATTAGCTTTAAAAGTGCCCATTATGGCATTATTGCTTTGGTCATTGTAGAAATATTGATATACGCCTTTATCTAATAGAAAATCTAACTTAAAATTCTTATTAGTATTGACTATTTTTTCAAAGTTTAATTCTTTGTTTTTTATGACTAATACACCATCCTTACCACACATTTTACAGGCTATTTTAACTTTAGCTTTGCCTTTAGAAAACTTACTACCTTTTATATAAGCTAGGTCATTAAATTTTACTAACTCAAAAGTCGGTGAGCATTGAAAAAACCAGTGTAAAGCAGCTATATGTGTTGCCCCCATGACAACTAAGATGCGGTCATTCTCATCATGGTCTATGTTTAAAATGTTTTTGTATATGCGTAGATTTCTATTCATTAAAATTGACGAAAATGAATCTGGTCCTTATTGTCCTTCTGACATAAAATAACCACCAGATATATAAGAGCCAAAATTTCTTTTTAATGCTATATCACTGTTTAGATGAGAAAAAGATTCTAGTAAAGTATTTTGTGCAAAAAACTTGTCTTGCGCCTTTAAGGAACTTTTATAGCGATTAGATATTTTGTCAGTGCCGTCATAGTGATGTTCAACAAAAAGACTGTCTAAATAGTTTTGTGGAGGTAATTCATCTTTTGATCGCTTATAGTTTCTTCTTGTTAAATATGAAAAATCATTGACTCCATAGATTGTGTCTAATTTAAAGCGATCCATTAGTCTCAAACCTATTTGGTCAGTTTCAGATGCTCTAAGTTTATCTTCTCCAGTTTTAGAGTCTTTTAACCTCCAATGCAGGTAACCTGTATTTCTTCCTGCTTCTACTGCAATTTTAGTTGGTTTAAATCTCGCTATATATTCTAATAATTCTTCTAGTTCTTTTTGTCGCTTTTCGCTCATAATATCTATCCTATCTTCTGTTTTGGTTTTGTGGGTATCTCTACCTGAGTAGTTAAAATGAAAACTTCCTACTAAAAGTATTTGAGGACGTTTGTCATTTTGAACTAAAATTTTGTCTAAGTCTAAATAATTAGAATTCTGAGCAAATAAACACGCGCTAAACAGAATAAAAGTGTATGTCAAATAAGTTTTCATGGTATAAGATTTTAAAAGTTATATAGCAAAGAATCATGAAAACGAATCACGTTACACTTTAATAGCATAGAATTAACGAGCGTTAATTCTAGTTAACTAACAGAGATAATATTTATTTATTTAAAAAAGAAGATTAAGAACTTTAATTTACCTTTGATTACATGAATAAAACTAAAGCAATTATAGTAGATGATGAAGCTAGAGCAAGAAGTGTTATAGGTAATTTACTTAAAGATAAAGCCTTAAATATAGATGTTATTGATGAAGCCTCAGATATACAAGAAGCTGTATTTAAAATTAAAAGACATAAACCTCAAGTTGTTTTTTTAGATGTAAAAATGCCCAATTATTCGGGTTACGAAATAGTGAATTTTTTTAAGGAAATTAATTTTGAAATTATTTTTGTAACTGCTTATGATGAATATGCTATTAAAGCATTTGAGCTTTGCGCTGTAGACTATTTGGTCAAGCCTATTGATAGAAATCGGCTAAAGGATGCAGTTCAAAAACTAAATACTAAGCTAAATAACAAGGACAAACTAACACATTACGAAATTCTTTTAGAAACTGTAAAAACCAAGGAGTTCAAAAAACTGGTTATACCAGAATCGGGTAACAAACGCATCGTTAATATTGAGTCAATAATAGCCATCGAAGCAGATGGTGCGTATAGTAATATACACTTAAAGGATGATAAGGTCTTATTCACAAGTAAAAACCTTAAATACTACGAAGACATCTTAGAAACTGAAGTTAATTTTTTTAGAAGTCACCGTAGTTGGATTGTAAATTTAGATTTTCTGAAAAGTATTAATCGTTCGGAAAGTAAACTTTTTTTGAAAGGCAAAATAGAAGCCAGAATATCAAGGTCACAATACGAAGTGTTTGATAATAAAATGATTTAAGAAATTATCAGACCAATGCACAATAAGCTCAAACTATTTTTTCTATTACTATTTGCTATTGTTTCGACAACAGTTCACAAATGCTATGCGCAAGATTTAAACTATTTCGTTCTAGGCAAAGAAGAGCTGAAAAATGCTGAGATTTATTCAATTCTTCAAACAAAAGATTTACGCCTATTTGTTGCAACTAACGAAGGTCTTTATCAGTATAAACATGGCGAGATGAAACTCGTTTCATCAAATGAAAAACAATTAGGGATTTCGTTATTTAACCTAATTGAGAATAAAAAAGGAGATGTGTTTTGCTATAACCTTAATGGTCAAATATTCACAATAAAGAGAAACAAGCTAGAATTATATCAAACAATTCCTGCAAATTCACTATCAGCAAGTATGAGTATGGAGTTTGATGAAGATGATAACCTTATCGTGGGTTCTAAAGGATGCTTTATAATAAAGTTTGACAGTATAAAACCCATATACCATAGACCAAATGAAATAACTAAATTCTCTAAGCTACCAGATGGTAGAATATTCATTTCAACAAAACAAGAGGACACGTTATTTCAAATCTCTAGAGGCAGAATAATACCCAATCTATACAAATTTGAACATACTTCAGAATTTAATAGACTCATATACATACTAGGTAAAAAATTGATTAATGTAGATAGACTTAATGAAATAAGACAAACTAAAGAAGAAAAAAAACTAACATCCCTTACTAGTTATTTTCAATTTAACAATAAAACTATTTGGCGAAAAAATCATACAAGCGGTATTGAAAAATTGGTTATCGAAAATGATATGCCAAAAGTGAAAGAAATATACTTCAAGAACACATTTATCTCTCATATAGCTGAAGGTGTAAATGGAGAATTATTTTTGGGCACTTTTGGAAAGGGATTATTTGTGATACCGAATAAAAATATTTTTCAATATAAATTCAAAAATCTAGGGAATAATATTCAGTCGATTGCCTCAAATAAAAAGGGTACTGTTTTTATCTCTGATAGAATAAATGGAATCTTAAGTTATCATCATAATCAGTTAGAAAAACTGAATGTTGATTTAGAGTTTATCCCTGAAAAAATATTCTCTGTGGAAGATTTTCACATAGATGTTAATAGAAAATTCCCTACTCTTTTTTATAATAATTCTGGTATTTATGGTGCTCTAAAGAATATTGATAAAATTGATAAGCATACGATGTTGTTGAGCACATCAGAAGGGTTATACAAGTTTGGAAATAAAGAACTGTTGTCCGATACTATTTGGAAACCAATAAAAGACAATATATATCTTTTAAAAGATACAAAAACAAGATGTTTAGATGCTATTTACACACCAGCTGAAAAGGCTATTTATATATCTACAATATCCTCACTAATTAAAGTAACGGAAGGAGGAACTAAGGAAATTTTGAAGTTGAAAAACAAGGAATTAATAGGCAATGATTTGTTGACTTTTAATGATGAAGTGTGGGTCGCAA
This sequence comes from uncultured Flavobacteriaceae bacterium, assembly GCA_947494325.1. Lineage (GTDB taxonomy): Bacteria > Bacteroidota > Bacteroidia > Flavobacteriales > Flavobacteriaceae > Aureibaculum. The sequence continues at coordinate 282,573 of CANLUS010000006.1, read as the reverse complement.
CACAAAGTCAAGGTATAGTTGTATTTAAAGGAGGAGAATTCTTGTACACTATTGACGTCAGCAACGGCTTAGCAAATAACTATGTAAATAAAATACATGAAAAAAACGGAATAGTTTACATCTCTACAAAATCCAGCTTTCAGATGTACAATACTAAAAATAAAACTTGGCAGGCTATTGGTTTTGCAGAAGGTATTGAAGATGGCAGTGTGAACAATTTTACGGTTACTGATGATGCTATTTGGTTGGCTTCTAACAATACTTTAGTCTCAATACCCATCAACTTTAAAACGGAACTTATTGATTTAGAGTTGCAAATTGATTCTATTAAAATCGGAAACAAATACTTAGAAAAAATAACTGACTATAGTTTCAATTCTAAAGAAAATAAATTGTCCGTATTCCCAGACTTTAGTTTAATACCTTACCAGAATGAAGCTTCATATAGTTATCAATTAATTGGTTTTGATGACAAACGACGATTTAAAAGTGTTCTAGAGTCTAAAATACAATATGACTATTTGCCACCGGGCGATTATAATTTTTTAATAAATGTAAAATTTAGAGATAGAGAAAGCTCAGAGTTAACTTATAATTTCAGTATCAGAAAACCTTATTGGCAAACTTGGTGGTTTTATGCAATTGTTGTTTCAGCTGTAGTAATTATAGGATTCTATTATACCGCACACAGAGCAAAGAGACTTAAGAAAACAAACGCAGAAAAACTTCTTAGACAATCTTTAAAAATGGACTCTATAGAATCTGAATTAAGAGCTCTAAGGTCACAGATGAATCCTCACTTTATCTTTAATTCTCTCAACTCTATTCAAGACCTTATTCTAAAACAAGACACGAATGCCTCATACGACTATATTGTTTTATTTTCAGATTTAGTCCGTAATTCATTAAATTATTCTAATCGACAATACATAAGTGTAGAAGAAGAAATAAGTTTTTTAAACACATACTTAAAATTAGAAAAATTAAGATTTGGTTCTGATTTTCAATACAGTATAATCAACAAGTGTTTAGTAGATAAAAAAATTCCATCATTGGTGATACAGCCATTTGTAGAAAACGCTATTGTACATGGCTTGTTTCACAAAAAGGGTAAAAAAAATCTCAATATAGAGTTTACGCCTTATTCAGATGGATTACAGTGCACAATTACTGACAATGGAATTGGTAGAAAAAAAGCTTTAGAAATTCAAAAAAGACAGGGAGAACATCATAGTTCTTATGCTATGGAAGCGATTAAAAAACGTTTGAAAATTTTAGAAAAAAAGTATAATAAAACTATTGGTTTTGTTGTCAAAGACCTTATTTCAGATGAAGCTTCCTCAGGAACGCAGATTGTTATTACATTTCCTAATATCACTTTCTTCAAATAAATTCGTTAACTATTTTTCTTTGTTGTAAAGTCTATTATTAGGTCTGAAGATTTATAATTTAATTTATTACAAATCTTCAATTTATGAAAATAAATAAACTAATAAAGCATCTACCTCTTTTGCTGGTATTTTTCGCTTTGTCATGTAAACAGGCCGATAATCAAAGTGCAATAAACTTAAACAATTTTCAATCTGTAAAAACCCCAAATCAAAAACTAGACTATTTTTTAAAAATAGCAGATTCTATAAGAGATAAGACTAATGTACCAGGTGTAGGTATTGCTATTATTTACAATAATGATGTTTTATATAAAGGCGGATTAGGTTTTAGAGATGTACAAAAAAAAATGAAAATTACAGAGAATACACTCTTTAGTATTGGCTCTAATACAAAACCCTTTACAGGGCTTTTAACTTCTAAATTAGTGTCCGATGGTTTGTTAGATTGGGATACACCAATTAAAACCTATATACCTGAGTTTAAATTAAAAAATAAGTATGTCGAAGAAAATGCAACAATAGCTGATGCTTTAGCACACAGAACGGGTCTTGGCAGGAGAGATGATTTATGGAAATATAAAGATTATCCAAGAGAAGAAATATTAAATGTCATAAAAGATATTGATTTAGTCGGTAGTTTTAGGAACTCTTATGGTTATAATAATTTTATGTATGCTTTAGTTGGTATCTCTCACGAAAGAGTTACTGAAAAACCTTGGGAAACCCTTATAAAAGAGAGAATTTTCATCCCTTTAAATATGAATGATTCTTATACAGGTTATTCTGATTTTGTAAATGTTTCTAATAAGGCCACAGGCTATAAAGGAGATGGAGTAACACCTGATGTTGTAGTTAATCTAACGCATGTCGCACCTTCTGGCGCTATTAGTTCTACACCTAGTGACATAGCAAAATGGGTTAAAATGTTAGTAAATAACGGTATGCATGAAAATGAACGCTATATGACTGATAATGAGTATAATTATATGTTAAAACCTCACTCAAATATTAGCCTTAGAAATGGTAATGAGTTTTGGTATTATAATATAGGTTTTGGAGGGTATTCAAAAGACAATAAAATAACTTTAGGAGCAAATGGCGCTATTGACGGTCAAAATTCTAGATGTGTTTTGCACTTAGATGAAGGTTTTGGAATTTTTATAATGACTAATCAAATTTCTAGCTACAAGGAGTTAATCACTCAGTATGCAGAGAATATATTTTTAAAAAATGATTTTTCAAGAGATTTAGATGCAGAAAATAGATTAGCTAGTAATTCAGATTTTGAAACTTTTAGGAAGTTATTATTAACTGATGATATCAATAAGGCTAAAGATTTCTATGATTCAATTCCATTAAAAGCTTTTGAAAATCAGATGAACAATCTAGGTTATGAACTAATTAATAACAAAGCGTTTAAAAAGGCTTTATTGGTTCTTAAACTCAATGCTGATGACAATCCCAAATCTTCTAACGCATATGACAGTTTAGGCGAAATATATATGCTTATGGGCGAAAAAGCATTAGCAATAAAAAATTATAAAAAATCACTTGAATTAGACCCTGAAAACGGAAATGCTGAAGCCATGCTAACAAAACTCAATCAATAAAGAAATGGATTTCCCTATGAAATTATAAATCAATTACTAAACATTACCAAATCACTCAATTGATACCAAATCAAATTCGAATATTAACCACAGGCGGTGCAATCGAAGGTTTAGAATATGATAATAAACTATCTTTACTTAAATTCTAACCCTTCATTAATTTTGGTTGTAATTAGGTTAAATTTATCAACAATTACTTTTTTTGTACCTTATTTACACCTCAGACTTCTAAAACCCCTATTAATAAAGGAAAGATAGATATTGTATTGGGAAATGATTGCAAGATATTGATCTATTTAAGAATTAATTATATGTTTCAAGATGATATCTAGTATTTAGTGCTATTATAAAACTTCGAAATAGAATTAGTCTGATGCTAAAATTAATAATATTTCAACATCCATTTGAAACCAAATGTGTTTATATCTTATGAAAATATCCTTTCTTAATGAATATTAGAAAAAGTTATTTATCTATATTTGTTAAGTTAATATTTATTCCTAAAATTTAGGAAAAAAAAATTATTTAAAATGAAAAGAAAAGCAACCTTACTACTCTTAAATCTACTATCATTATTGCTATTGGCCTCTTGTGGATCCAAAAAAGATGTCGTTTACTTTCAAAATGTTGATAATATAGGAAGTAGCAACTCCATTAATGTTTATAATCCTACCATAAAATCGGATGATATTTTAACGATTAACGTTGCGGCGTTAGATTTGGATGCTGTTAAACCCTTTAACTTACCTGCCACTTCTTTTATTACTAACGAAGGAGAAATAGGTAGGGCCGCACAGCAAACATATCTTGTTGATTCAAATGGAAATATAAATTTTCCTGTTCTAGGAACTTTAAAAATGGCTGGATTAAACAGAATACAAGCAACAAATAAAATTACGGACTTAATTAAAGAATATGTAAAAAATCCTATTGTAAATATTCGTACTGTTAATTTCAAAGTAACGATTTTAGGTGAAGTTAATAGACCAGGTTCATATACCATTTCAAATGAAAGAATTACTATCTTAGAGGCATTGGGGTTAGCCGGAGATATGAGTATCCAAGCTAAAAGAAATAATGTTCTTGTCGTTAGAGAAGATAAAGGCAAAACAACTTACACACGAATAGACTTAACTTCTGAAAGTGTTTTTAATTCACCAGTCTATTATTTAACCCAAAATGATGTAATTTATGTTGAGCCAAATAGTTCAAGAGTAAAATCATCTACAGTTGGACCTAATACATCTGCTACTTTAGGAGTAGTTTCAACCTTAGTAACCATAACCGCACTAATAATTAGTATTACTAATAGGTAATTAATTTTCAATACATAGAGTAGAAATGAACACTAAAGACAATCTTGAATTGATAGAGGATGATAATTTTGACCAAAATAGTATTCATATACGAGATATAATAGACAAGTATTTACGTTATTGGAAGTGGTTCATTTTTTCACTTATTATAAGTATTTCTCTCGTCTTCTTGAAACTGAATTTTTCTCGCCTTGAGTATGAAGCGACATCGACTATAAAAATTAAAGATGAAAACGGTGGTGATAATTCAACACTTTCTGTTTTTCAAGATTTAAATATAATGGGAGGCTCTAAAGAAAATGTGGAGGATGAAATTGAAATATTAAAATCTAAAAGTCTGATTTCTGAAGTTGTAAAAGCGTTGAATTTAAATATTGTTTATTTTACTGAAAAAAATAAACTTAGTGATTTCTTAGATAGTGATTTAGGAATGAGCACTGAATTTTTTAAAACAGAAAACTATATTAAACCACCAATAAAGATTAATTTTTTCATTAGTGATTCACTTCTGCATACCACAAAATCTAAATTTATAATTTCCATTAAGTCCTCAACCAATTACACCTTTTTTGATATTGAAGGAGATAAGATTAGTAAACATTCCTTTGGAGAAAAAATTTCTACTAACTTCGGTGACATAGTAATTACGCCAAATGAGGATTTAAAAGGAAAGGATTTAGTTAATCAAGATATTTTGGTTAATATTTCTTCCATTAAGAGTTTAGTAACACGGTATTCGAAAAAATTAATAATCGAACCCAAATCTGAGTTCTCTAACGTGTTAAATTTAACGCTCACTGATGGAGTAAAGCGAAAAGCAGAAGATTTCCTAAATACACTTGTCGAAAAATACAATGATAGGGCGATTGCTATTAAAGAGAATCTTTCGAAAAGCACATCTGATTTTGTAGATAAAAGATTATTGATCATTTCTGAAGATTTATCAAACGTAGATTTGTCGGCTGAATCGATCAAAACGCGATATCGAATTACTGATGCTGCTTCTGAAGCTGGTTTAAATATGGAAAGTGGACGTATTATAGAAAATCAAATCGTTCAAGCCAATACTGAGTTAGAAAAAATAAATTTCATCAAAGATTTCGTTGCCACAAAAGATCAAAATGAAGTAATTCCGTTTGATCTTGGCACCCAAGACGATGGATTATCGAGTTCGGTTCAGCAATATAATACTCTAATGAGGGAGAAAAAAAGGTTTTTGAAAACATCAACCGAAAAGAATCCCATTGTTGTTAATATTAATGAGCAGTTACAGGCCCTAGATAATACAATTAAACAGGGTCTTGATAATATGGAATCCACTCAGAGGATATCTCTTGATGCATTAACTACTCAAGGCAATCGCATTAATTCGAAGCTATATGCTGCTCCAAAACAAGAACGACAGGTTCGAGATATTCAACGACAACAACAGATTAAAGAAGCTTTATACCTTTATTTATTGCAAAAAAGAGAAGAAACCGCAATAACGTTAGGTGTCTCCGATCCTAACGCTGAAATAATTGATTATGCAGAATCAAAGGCAAATCCTATTGCTCCCAACAAAAAAGTACTTCTTTTTATTGGTGCAATACTTGGACTCATAGTACCTTTTGTATCTATATACGCAGCTGACTTATTAGATTCTAAAGTACATACTAAAGAAGATGTTGAAAAAGTATTGAATATTCCTATTATTGGGGATATCCCAAAATTTAAATCTAAAACAAAGTACTTAATTAAAAAAGATGATTATTCAAGTGTAGCTGAAGCTTTTAGAATATTAAGAACAAATTTAAGTTTTGTAACGACTAATTCTGACGATACAAACGGTAAAACAATTTTCGTAACTTCAACTATCGCTCACGAAGGTAAATCATTTATTACAAGTAATTTAGCTTCAGCTTTAGCGCATGCTGGTAAGAAAACTTTAATATTAGGTATGGACATTAGAGCTCCTAGAATTAAGCATTATCTTGGAGTAAGAGGGAAAAAGGGAATAACGAACTATATAATTGATCAGGAAATTACCCCAGAACAAATAACAACCGAAGTACCAAGTGTTGAAAACCTTTATATTATGTCTTCTGGTGATATTGCGCCAAATCCGGCAGAATTATTAATGAACGTACGAGTGAAGGAGCTATTTGAATATGCTAAGAAGAATTATGATTACGTTATTGTTGACACAGCAGCTTATAGTATGGTAACCGATACGCTAATTTTGAGTAAATATGCCGATGTTGTTATTTACACAATAAGAGCTAACTTTTTGGATAAACGAGCCTTGAGATACATTAAATCATTGTATCATGAAAAGAGATTACCGAATTTGGCTCTATTAGTAAATGATATAGATCACAAAAAATCTAATCGATATGGCTACGGTTATGGCTATGGCTATGGCTCCAAATTTGATAATTCGAAAGATAAGCCATGGTGGAAATTTAAATCATAATAAGCTATTACCTTATTAAACAGATTTCTTGCTTTATATTCTGTTCATACTTATTCCGATATAAAGTTAATAGATATACATTATCATACAAACTCCATAATAGCGTTTATACGATTGAACGGAGAATTTTAGCATATTATTTGAAATCAATAGGTCTTAAAGTAGTTTAAATTCTAGGAGTACCTTATATATTTATTCATAGTATTAGATCCTAACAATCAATATCCAAAAAAAAAGCCAGTAGATACTAATATCTCCTGGCTTCTTAATTTTAATTATTACGCTGTTAAAATACAACGTCTATTATTATCTTACTTAGGCACTTCGTTTTCCTTTAAACATAATATTAAAAATGGCGCTAAAAAAATACTTCGTATCTGTAAAATAAGGATTTTTAACTTTTTCTTGTAAATATTCCTTTTCCGACTGTAACACACTATTAACAGAACTTTTTCTATCTAAAGCGACATATGGAGGAATACAACCTGGCTTTTGAGTTAATCTCAACTGCTGAATTTCTTCTGGTATTCTATCAAAATACGTTTGAGATACAGGTCTAGCTCCGACCAACTTCAACTCTCCTTTAACCACATTTATTAATTGCGGCAATTCATCTAGCCAGTAACGTCTCAAGAATTTTCCCCAAGGAACCAATCGAAAATCATTAGCAGGCTTACCACTTTCAGCATATCCATTTAGTTTCAAGATATAATCCTGTAAATATTCAGAATAAGGATGCATCGTTCTAAACTTATACACACCTATAATCTTACCATTCTTCCCAACTCTTCTCATTTTAAACAATGGTCCATAACTCGGATTCATATCAAAAGAAGGCTCCTTAATTTTAATCGAAGCAAAATAATGAATTCCATCTATCTCAGTATAATCCAAAATATCAAATCCACAAGAAACTAGTCTTCCTAAAGCTTCTGCCTTCGATAACATTCGATTTCTTCCTTTCGTAAAAAAGAAATATGCCTTCTTTATATATGGTAGTTTTGGACAAACTCTATGCATCAAAAAACTCATTGTTGAACATACATGTTTTAGAACAGGTACGTTGCAAAATCTAGTTTTTCTAACTCTAGCATTAAAAGTTTCGAAGCTACCCATAAAAAAACCACCCATAGGTAATTTAGCATTTGCATCTTCGAATTTCTTATTAATCTGTCTAAAGTTGTTGATTTTATCGAGTAATACTATATTATTAATTTTGATAAACTCGTTACTGTAGTTTAATAAATCTTTTTCTTTAGGAACAACAAGACTATCATACGAAGTTACATCATTAAATTTTTGATAAAAATCAAACTGATTCTTACCAAGTTCTTCAATAATAAGTTCTTTATTATGTGCAGTAAGCGTCTTTTGAAGCTCTTTGAATTCAGAAAATTCATTAAAAGCACCTAAAAATTCTTGCTTTAATTCATCATAAACTTCAGGTGAAATTTTCTCCTTTCTGCAAATTTCTGATTTACTTAAATCTCCTATTAGCCCATCTACTACAATTCGTATACGTTCTAAAGAAGTAAAATCAGATGTTGTTTTGGTTTTCCAAATTCGAGTAGGTAACTCGAAAAAAATTGACTTTTTCTTTTTTTCTTTTAATATTGGATTAAAAATTCTATCAGAAATATGGTCTTTCATTAAAGAAAACTTCTCTTCTGTATTTCGATCTAATATTAAAGTCTCATTTAAAAATTCTTTCATAGCATAAAAGTTTTAATGATCTTTATTCAACTAATTAGTAACACAATTATGAAACAATAGTCGCTCCCTACCAAAAAATTTATTCCCAGAAAATTTAGCTTTTTTTAAACAAGAATTGAATAACAAAACAGTTAAATTTTTGTTATCAAAATTCACAAAGGTTTTAGTTTCCTTCATGTTTAAACATTGTATGTCAACTTTTTCTCGATTTGACACTTTAGGGGATTTTCTTTTTTAATAGCCTAGCAAAGATAAGTTTTTTTGACATAACTTCCCTTTAAACAATAAAAATAAATTAATTTTTAGGATAATTATTTGATTATCAAACTATTAAATATTGAAATGAAATGCTTTTATGGCAAAATTTCCGCTAAAATACGTCAGATAATCGCGTTAACGACAAACTAAATAAGAAAACAGTCCCAATTTATTTAACGAAAAAAAGTTTTTTTACAATATTTTTGGCGTTCTGAAATACTAATTCTTTGGTCCACATAAAGAGATTATCATTCCAGCGTTGAGGGTGATAGGTAAACATGATCTTATTGGGTAACCCTGTTTGTTTAGCATATTCGATAATTTCATTTGTTGAATGAAAAGAGAGATCAAATGAGCTATCTACTCTATCTCGAACACTTACTTTATTACCATCCCATTTTCTTCCTGTATCCGTTAAATAAAAAACCTCGTTGAAGTTTACATCAAAGTATGGTTCCCCGATAAGATCATAATCTTCATAATTATATTCCTTCCAGAGGTCTTTGGAATCATACTTAGACATTGGACTACCATGCATACAAATCGTGCTAACTGGAGCAAGTTTTCTAAGTTCTTCTAAATTATGCTTAAAATCCGTAATTCCTTTTTCAATATCACCATTGCAAGTCGTTAAATTTTCATAATGATATCCAATCTCATGACCCAATGCAGCAATCTCTTTTATAACATCTTCATTCCAGCTTTGTGGAACCGCTCGAAAATAATAGGTTCCTTTAACGCCTAATTCATGTTGTATTTTTGCAAACCGCAAAGAATTGAATGGCAATAGATCGACATCATGTCGCAGAATAATTGTTTTGTCCGCAGGTTGTTTTAAATATTCATCAAATGTTTGAAATTCATATTTTTCTCCTATCAAAGTCTCTAAAAGGCTTTTATATATTTTTACCGTAAAATCCATAGTTATTTGAATTTGTTTTGATATTCTGGGTTTTCTTTAATAATTTTCACACTCTGGGGATAATTCTCAATAAACCAAACATAAAAGGCAGTTACATCAATCTTATCCTCTAAAAGGTCAACTTTTCGTTGGACGTAAATATTTTTCAAATCCTTAATACTCAATAACTCTTTTATTTTTTCAAGTACCTCTTCATCATTACCAATCTTAATACCATATCCTAACTTATACTTCTTTTCTATTTCATTTAAATAACTTATTTTATTTACAAAATCATTATATCTTATAAAAGGAGTTCCTAATAAACCCGCTTCAGCACACATAGTTTGACTATCTCCGATAAATAAATCCGCGAAAGCTAAATAGTGATGCATATCACTTACATCACCATCGAATCTGTATTTCTCCAACTCTTTGGGTAAAGGTCGCTCACTGCTAATAATAACTCTTCCTTTATCAGAAAGTATTTTAATTATTTTCTTCGCAAAAACATCACTTATTCCTTCTATTCCGGTATCATGATAAGCTGTTAATCCCGAAAAACGGATAATGAAATATCTTTCATCATTCTTGATCCTGACTTTTTTGCGATCTGGTGTAAAATAATTAGGATGGAGATAAGCCAATTTTTGAAAACCATTATAATAGGTAGCTTTCTTTTTCCAGATACCATTATTAACACAATAAGGAGTTAACATATTGCTAAAAAAAGGATAACAAAGAAAAGCTGCGAGGTACATGGTCGTAGACAAATTTACATCATCTTCGCCTAAAAATAATGAAGGTACATCCACTACCCTAGAAACATGACCAATCTCTGGAGATGTTCCGATCATAAGATTGGGTTTAAATTTTTTAACAATACTAAGCAGTCTTCGATCTCTATCAATAACAGATTTTAAAATAGAGTATATATTTTTCTTGCGATATCCTTCAGAAAGTTGCACAAATTCATAATCCTTCACAAGATCTTTTAAAATATCTTTATCCTTTATAGAAATCAAAACATCATGTCCATTTTCCTTTAATATACGAATAGTATGTTTAAACAAATGAAAATGGGCCGGATGATTGAGTTGAAAGAGATATCTTTTATTACTATTCGTGCTCATTTATGATCTTGGCTATTTTAATTAATGATTTTTTAGATACGCCGAAATGAATAGGCACTGCAATTATATTTCTAACTATAACTTCTGAGTTCGGGCAATCTCCTTCCTTATAACCATACTCCGACGCCCATTCCAAAGACTTATGAAAATGCTTGCCTGGTTCAATCCCATTTTCCAATAAGACATCAAACAATTTATCTCTTTTCTCGACTAACAATGGAAAAATATAGTTATTTGCAACATTTTTCTCATTTACATCTCTTAAAATTTTAATGCGTTCGTTCTTAATTAAATCGTTTAAGGATTTCGCATTTTTCGTTTGTCGCTGCTTTATTCGATGATAAAACGAAATATTATTCTTAAATACCTTCTTGCTCCATGAATAACCTTTAAACTCATCAAAAGTGAATTTATTCCCCAAATCCATTTTTTTATCAAGTTTTTTACCAAGTTTATAGGTAATTAAACCATAAAACGGGGGTTTCATCATAAACGAAAAAACAATAGTTTTTACAAAAACTTTCAATGAAGAAATTCCACTAGGCTTACTAACTTTGGCATATTCTTCTTCAAATAAAGGAAATTTTTTATTTTCATTAATTAAACACAGCCCACCACTTCCAACTGCTGGAAATTTTCCTAAGCCTGTAGAAAAAATAGAAGCATCAGCCAAGGAACCTGCAAAATTTCCATTATAATTAGAAAGGAAAGAGTGAGCGCAATCTTCAATAATTATTTTTCCTGCTGCAATCGTTTTAATCTCTTCAATGGCGTCTAAAAATCCAAAAGTATGAGTTATTAAAAGAACATCGATCGTATCTACTTTTTCTTTAAGATCTTTTAAATCTAATTTGAAATCCAAACTTAAATCCAAAAAAACTGGAGTGTGACCAGCTTTTTCAATAGATTGAAACACAGTATGACATGTATATGCTTGCACCCCAATATTCAAGGGTTTGTCTCCAATACTATTAAGTAACAATCGCAAACCAACTCTAGAACTATTTAACCAATAGCTATTTTCTAAATTTAAGAATCCTTCCAAACTAAAATCTTTTTTCCATGAAAAAAAGGTACCATAAAGATGAATCGGTAATGTATAGTAAAATCGTGGAACTAACTTATTATTCATCACTACTAAGCTCTATCTGAGTCACCTTGGGTAATGAACCAATTATTCGCATTGAAAATACCTTCATAATTTTGTTTATTCTTATTAATTCTGATAATAAAGTTCTTATTATCCAGTTTCATAAATCCGAATTTCTTATATGGTAAATAATCAAATTGCTTGTCGTGAGAATAAGTGTATATCATAGACATCTTTCTTTCTTTCGACACTACAAATATATCATTTAAAGTTGCATTATAAATTTCTTTGACATCTTGATCTAAAATTAACTCCATAATATGAGCTGCTCTTATATTATTTCGATGCGGATAATTTTTAAATTTTAAAATATAATAGCCGACAATTTTTTTATTATGTACCACCTTCTTGACCATAACTTCTCTATCATGAGGGTTTTTTACATACCTCCATTTAAAATAGTCTTTAGATTTTTCGAGATAGTATTTATAATTTTTCGATATTAAGTCTTCAATAATAGCATGATCAACATCATCAATAGGTATAGTTTGAAATTGAAATCTATTTTTTGTTGGAACATTCCGTGAAAATTTTCGAGATACACTTAATGCTGATAAGCCAACTTTTACGGTAACATTTTTAAAGAAATTTTTGTACTTGTAGTCAACTAACTTCGGAACATCCAGAATATAACCAAACTCATCAACCGTAAATATATGATCCCACTCAAGTTTTTTAACAAATCCGGGATAAGAACTATCATTCGGATAACCGTAAATAATATCTACATTACTCTTAATAAGTTCATTATAACATGCATTCGCTAACACAGTAAATACTCCTTGTCGTCGAAATGTTTTATGCGTCATCGTATCTACAGATTGACAGGATAAAACAGTATTCCCATTCGCCTTTAAAAAAGCAGGTATAACAGTATAATGGCCGCCAATAAAATTAGTTGCCTTTGATTTCGCCAAATGGATCCAATTAGGGAAAAAGCCAGCATTATTATCTTTAAACTTCCATTGCCAATGTTCATTATCAAAAATAGCTCCACTGCCTCTGGCTTTAATATCTTCTTCCATCAAATCGACAATGTCTTTTTCTTCTCCTTTTTTGAAAACATCTGGATACCAGCTTTTCTCTTTTAATTTATTTTTCATAGCAGCGGGGTTTATAATAGCAATTTAGAATCAAATATATAAAAAACAATGAAATTCTATTCGTTGGAAAATGGTTCTATAAAATGGATAACGACCTATTTATGATTACTTAATTTTTTTTAATAACTCTAAACCTAGCATACCTATTTTATATAAAAATGGATTGAATACATTTAAAAACCTTCCATGTTCAACTAGCTCGCCGCCAAATTCCATTTTATATTTTCTAACTCCATAATCAACATCAGGTTTTCCTGCACCCATAAAATCAAACATTTTTAACTTGTTTTCCAAGGCGTACTCAATTCCTCCATGCACCGCTAAATGCGTTGGATAAATCTTTTTATGATAACCTCTTAAACCAGCATAGTAAAGCGTATAAATCGACATTTCATCATAATAAACACAAAATGCACCCCCTATTACTTTGCCTTCATGAGATACAATAAACACCTTACCTACAGGGCTTTTGTATAAGTCTAAGAAATAAGATAATGGACTTAAGGGAAGTTTTACTCTATTTTTATAAAGGTCCTCTAAAATATAGAAAAGCTCTTTTACTTCCTCTTCGTTTTTGGCCAATCTAACTTCTGCACCGTGTTTATATGAATGTTGAATCTGTCTTCTTCTATTATAATTCATATTGGCCATTACATCCTCAATACTTTTATCTTGAAAATCAATGATTACATTTAAATGCTCATTGAAATTCCATCCATATTTATTAAAAGTAGCTGCATGTTCACCATAGTCAAAGTGGTTCCGAATTTCTAAGTAAATTAATTTTCTTTTATAAAAAGATCTCACTTTATCAATTAAGTTTTCTAAATATATAGAGTTATTAGGTAATAAAACCACACCTCCATAAACAATACCGCGCACTGATAAAAACCTTTTGATACCACTTTCCTTTTGTACTGTTACTACTACCAAAGCCTTATACTCATTGTCACTTTCGACGGCAAAAACATCAGAAGAAAACCCTTCTGATTCATTATATAGTTTGTGACATTCTGGTGTTTGAAAAGGAGTAGCATATTTGCTCCTCTCTAACAACTCCATCCATTTGGTTTCTTGTACTTGAGTATTTACTAATACATTCATATTTTACTTATTTTAAATATATGTTGTTAAATAGTGGTCGACATAAGCTTTCTAACCACATATAAAAATATAATCTCTTCGGGATCAATATTCTATCCTTACCCTTTAGTTCTGCTTTACAAATAGCTAAAGTAATTTCATTAGTTTTCTCTGGTGTAAAATAATCTGAATTCATCGATTCCACTATCACTTCTAAAATGTGCGACTTATTTCCAAACTTTCGTCGAATGGACTTTATATAGCACCAAAAAGCTGATTTAGAAGCTGCATAAGCGCTAAAACGCTCTTTACTAAAAATGGCATCTACAGTGTTAATGTTAATTATTTTCATCAATTTTTCTTTCTCCACCAATAACGATTGAATTAAACGTACCTGACCAAAAAAATTGGTATCAAACATTTCTTGATATTGTGAGATAGCGGCCTCACTCACTGGTTTAGATACGAAGGCACTATCATTATTTATTAATAAGTCAATATCACTATTTTTTTCTATGAATGAAGTGAAATCTTCATTTGCATTCAAATTGATAGAATACGTTTCAACAATACAATTTGCAATTTCATTAATTTCATTTTTAATACGAAGTAAAGACGTTTCATTATCTCCGATTAAACAAATTTTTTTCGATTGTTTTGCATACTTTAAGGCAAGTTCTTTACCTAATTTGGTAGTGCCATTAGTAATTAAAACACATTCCTTCTTTATCTGTTTGTAAGTCTTTTTTCTTAAAAATTCAGGTTTCAATTTATAATAGAAATTTAATAGACTAGGAAAAACTCTATCAATTATTCTATAGAAAAGAAAATGTCTTGGTACAAAGAAACTTTTCCCTTTTTTAGGTCTTTCATTCAATGCAAATTGAATTTTTATATTTATATGTTTCACAACATCTTCGACATCAATACCTTTTTTAATATCAAAAACTGCAGAATACTTATTTATAATATTTGTTGGTCTTACAATATCAACATAAATCTTTTTGGGTTCATATTCTTGTCTAAGCGCGTTCGAAAAACTTTCAAGAGCCCATTTTGATGGCGCATAAGAATGCAAATCTGTTGGTGCAATGTTGCCAGAAATAGAACTCAAAATAATTATTCTATTGTGTTGATCATCTTTTATTTTTTTAAGGAAGGCCTTAACAGGAATTACATTTCCGAAAAAATTAATATCGAATTCTTTTTTATAATTATTAAAATCAACAGATTTAGATAATATTCCCACCGTCGATATGAGCACATTAATATCATTTAGCTCTTCTTTTACTAATAAATGTTGAATTTGATCAGCACTAGTCAAATCACATTCAATAAAATTTAAGTTATTGGCTTTGTTTAAGAATTCTTTAAAATAGGAAGGTAAACTTCTATCAATAGCTATAATTTGAACATTATTATGTTCACTTAAAAGTGTTTTAATTATGGTAAACCCAATATTTCCAATTCCAAGAATAACTATTTTTTTCATCGCTAAAAAATCTCTATCAACCCGCCTAAAGTTGCTATTTCTACTTAAACTTGTATTGATAGTTTGGGTTTTCGTTCATTTTATTTTCACTTTCAGGATAATTTTCTAAATACCAGGTCAAAAATTGAGATAAATCGATTTTTTCATCTAACATCTTTTTTCTTCTTTCATCAAACACTTGCCCAAGATTAGGCATTTCCAAAAGCTCTTTAATAGTTTCATAAAGTTTATCTACCTCATCGGTTTTGATTCCATAACCTAATTTATACTTCTCTTCTAACTCCTTTAAATATGAAATTTTACCTACAAAATCATTAAATCTAATAAAAGGAACTCCTAAAACACCGGCTTCCGCAGCCATTGTTTGACTATCACCAATATAAAATGAAGCGAAGGCCATTACATTATGCATATCTTTAGGATTGATAGCAATTCTATAACCTTCAAATTCCTTCTCAATTTTTCGTTCACTAGTAATCCAGATTTTACCGTGAGGCTCTAATAAATTAATTATTTTCCTTACTATTTCTTTGTTGATTCCTTTTATCCCTTCATCATGATGTGCAGTAAGTTCTGCCAATCTGATGATAAAATAACGTTCAGTAGAATCGAAATATTTATCTACAATTTTTCGATTTGGCACGAAATTTTTTGGGTGTAAATAGGCAAGCTCATTGTAACCAGCATATCCGACTTTTTTTCCTTCCCATTTTCCCATATCGCAGACTTCTGGAACAACAATGGAATTTATCCAAGGAAACGTAATTTTGGCAAAAGTCTTAATGACACTTACATCATCTTCGTTTACATAAATAGATGGAACACCCAACAAAGAACCAGCATGGGCAATTCCTGTAGAACAGCCTACCAATAAATCTTGCTTATTCCTAAGGCAATACTTCAATATGGATAAATTTTGCGATACTAAACCATAGGCCATGCCCACACTTGTGTTCAGCCTACCCTTTTCCAAAATATTTTTGTATTCAAAATTTTCCTCCTTCAACAAATCTTCAAGAACATCTTTTTTCTTAATCAGAATTGAAATTTGATTTCCATTCTCTTTTAAGTTTTTAATAACATTCTTAAACAAATGAAAATGGGCCGGATGACCTAAGTGAAATAAAATTTTCATTATTCTTTATCTTAAAGGTTTAGCAAACATAAATTACATTAATTTCGTCTTTAACTATCAAGAACTGAAAGTCAAAGTTCAAAACTCTATTTATTTATTATTATTGTTGACGAAATATCTTAATTTACCACTTTTATCCCGTATAATTTCTGGTACTAGCTTCATTGTTATATTTATTCCTTCTCCAATCTCCTCTCGCATACGCTGTTGATAATATTCTGAAGCTTTCTGAGTATAATTATCTCCTGCAACCACTTCTAAAAGAAAATCTTTATTACTCTGTGTTACTTTAAAAAATCTAAAACTGTTTTCATATCCAATATCATTAAGTTCTTTCATGAGATGATTAAACACATGTGAACTTTTTTTAGAGCCATTTGTACAAATTATATAGTCGTTAATTCGTCCATATACTTTTTTAATTAGCCTAGAAGTCCGTCCACAGGTACAAAACTCATTCGAAATTTCGATTCGATCATTATTCATATAGTTTATTAATGGCATTCCATCATTATGAAGCTCCGTTACTATTGAATTATTTTCACTATCCGTGGTGATAAATATTGATTCTTCATTTATATGCATAGATCCCTCAGGGCAATCATGGGCATATAAACCACACTCTCCAGCGCCATACTCGTTCGCAATTCTACATTTAAAAACTTCTTCCATAAATTTTCTTTCATGCTCATGCAAAACTTCTGAAGTGACAATGATAACCTTTAAATCAATTTTTGTAAATTCTAGGTTATTTCTATGCATCAATTCTGCTAAAGAAAAAAGTGCAGATTTATAACCACGTAAGTATATAGGATTAAATTGTTCAATCGCATCAAAGTATTTAAAAATGGTCTTTTCGTTTAAATCAAATACATTAATATCAAGCCTATTTCTAAATCTTTTTTTAATTCTACTAATGATACCGTTTTTCTTCTTTAATGTTTTACGCAGACCCCAAATTAAAACACTTCTATCATTGGGTTCTACACCCCACCAACTATAAAATCGCATAATTCCTGCCAATCTATATGCTTGAGCCATTGCAGAAATTTCAGTTACTATCGGAGTTCCTGTACTCCCACTAGTTGCATGTGCATATCTATTTTTTTTGCTATAATTTATTAAATTTTCGAATTTTTCACGAATTTCCTTTTTGGTTAATTTGGGAAAGGAATCTTTAAATTCATGTAAACTAGTAATGGGCGTTAAATCCGATGGAATATTGTTTTTATAATACAATGTATTTTCATGTGCTTCATGTATCAAAACATTTAATTTTTTGAGTTGATATTCCTCGGTATCAACTCGCTCAGAATATTCTCTCTTTTGAAGTTCTTTAAGAATACTTAATGGACTTTGCGGAAAATTCTTGTACTTAAATCTAAAATACTGATAGATTCTGAATAAAAACTTATACATAATCGGGGCTGAATTTTGGTTTTTTTAATGGCTTTAAATTCATTTTATGAATTCTGGACAAAAACACGCAATTTACCACTTTTGTCCCTTTTTATGGCTTCTACAAGCTTTATATTCACATTAATTTTCTCATCTATTTGTTCTTTCATTCTTTTTTCAATATAGTTTGCAACTTCAACCTTATAATTTTCACCTGCCACAATTTCGACTAAAAAATCATTTTTATTCTGATATACTTTATACTGAATAACCGAATTATTTAAATTAACATCTGCTAATTCAGCAATTATATAATAAAATATACCATCAGTTATTTCTGACCCATCTGGCGCAATAATATAATCTGACACTCGTCCAGATATTTTTTTAACTAACCTTGACGTTCTACCGCAACTGCAATAGTCGTTAGATATTTCAAGACGATCATTATTCACATAATTTATTAAAGGCATTCCATTATTGTGTAATTCTGTCACAATTGAGTTATTTTTATCATCTGTGTGTATAAAAACAGATTCTTCATTGATATGAAGTGACCCCTCTGGGCACTCATGTGCATATAAACCACACTCAGCAGAACCGTATTCATTAGCCACCTTACATTTAAATGTATCCTCAATTAATGTTCTCTGGTAATCATACAATATTTCACCGGTGACAATAATTACCTTTAGTTTGACTTTACGCAGCGTAAGTTTCTGTTCTCCCATCAATTTAGAAAGAGTATAGAGTCCAGAAGGATAACCTCTTATATACGTTGGATTAAAGCGTATGATATTTTCAACATATTTTAAAACAGTATCTTTGTTTAACTCGAAAACATTAATTTCCAATCTATTTAGAAATTTTCTCTTAATACCTGCAAGTATACCTGTTTCTTTTTTTTGTGTTTTTCGCCTTCCCCAAATCAAGACATTTTTATCAAACTGTTCAATACCCCACCAACTATAAAATCTCATTATACCTGCTAATCTTAAAGATTGAGCCATTCCAGAGATTATTGCCACTATAGGCGTCCCTGTGCTACCACTTGTAGAATGGGGATGTACATTTTCTTCTTTATGATTTACCAAATCGGTAACATTTGTTCGAATGTCTTTCTTTGTTAACGTAGGAAATGATTCCTTAAATTCTTCTAAGCTTTTTATGGATGACAATTCTTTCGTAATTCTCTTTTTGTAAAATGGTGTATTTTCCTTAGCATCTCTTAAAAGTTCATTTATTTTTTCTAATTGATACGCTTCCATCCTATCTCTATCCCAAGATTCACTTTCACCTAATTGTTTTAAAAATACCAAAGGGCTAATTGGAAATTTCTTGTGTCTAAACCTAACGATTTGATATATTTTATATAAATATTT
Organism: uncultured Flavobacteriaceae bacterium; assembly: GCA_947494325.1. Taxonomy (GTDB): domain Bacteria; phylum Bacteroidota; class Bacteroidia; order Flavobacteriales; family Flavobacteriaceae; genus Aureibaculum. The sequence continues at coordinate 263,053 of CANLUS010000006.1, read as the reverse complement.
ATACATAATTTTAAAGGAATAATAATGTTAACTTATTATTAGTCTAAAATTTCACTTAATCTTACTTAAAATTAAAGCGCTAATTTTCACGAACGAACATTCTGAGTTTACCACTATCGTCTCTTTTTATTTCTTCAACAGTTTGAATATTAATGAGAATATCCTGTCCTATTTCTTCACGCATCCTATTTTCGATATATGATGCCACCCTGTCGTTATAATTCTCACCTTTAACTATTTGAAATAAAAAGTGATTATTTTTTTGAATTATTTTAAATTGTTTTACACTTTCAGCTAAATCGATATCATCTAATTCAGCAATAATATAATAAAACAATGCGTCACTTTTTTTCGATCCATCTGCTGTTAGAATAAAATCTGTTGCTCTTCCATCAATTTTTTCTATTAACCGCGAGGTCCTACCACACTTACAATAGCCATTCGATATTTGAATTTTATCCGTATTAACATAATTAATCAATGGCATTCCATTATTATGAATTTCAGTTACAATGGCATTATTATTTTCATCAGTTGTTAAAAGCACTGATTCTTCATTAATGTGCATAGATCCTTCTGGGCATTCATGTGCATACAATCCACATTCTCCTGATCCATATTCGTTTGCAACCTTACATTCAAATACCATTTCTATAAGATCCCTTTGATAAGGGTACAAGATTTCACCTGTAACAATAGCTACCTTGAGATTTACTTTTTCAAATCGTAAATTATGCTTTTCCATTAATTCAGCAAGTAAATACAAACCAGAAGTATATCCTCTAATATAAGCTGGAATAAATTGTTCAATTCTATTATAAAACTGAAAAATTGTTTCGTCATTTAAATCAAAAACGTTTAAATCAAGTCTATTTTTAAACTTCTTTTTAATTTTAAAAAATACGCCTGATTTGGCTTTTTTTGTTTCTTTAAAACCCCATACTAATGCATTTTTATCATTTTGTTCAATACCCCACCAGCTATAAAATCTCATGATTCCTGCCAACCTATATGATTGTGCTAGACATGAAATTTTTGCTACAATTGGAGTACCAGTACTTCCACTTGTAGAGTGGGTATGCGTAACTTTTAAATTTGTGTTAATCAGTTTGTTTTCATGACCTCTTATATCATCTTTGGTCATAATAGGAAACTCATTTTTGAATTCTTCTATAGTCCTATAGGGATCATTAATTTCAGCTGCTCTCTCATTAAAATAAACCGTGCTTGCTTTAACGTCACTTATTAACTTATTCAACTTCTCAAGTTGAAAAGATTCCATTTGATCGCGATTCCAATATTCACTCTTACGTAGTCTTTTCAAAAGTCTTAATGGACTAATTGGAAAATTTTTATATAAAAATCTTATCGATTGGTATGTTTTAAATACATACTTATTCATTTAAAAGAATTTTAATCCATTGATAAATACCTTTTTTAAATACATGTATTTTCATAGTAACGTTTTATATATATCAATTATTCTGTTTGCAATGACAGAACTTTCTAAATGCTTAATATTCTGTCTTCCATTAGTTTTATCAAATTTCAATCCTAATTTAATTTTGTTCGCTATATCATCAGCGTCAAAATCTGCCAAGTAACAACCCTCAGTTGTAGAGATAATTTCATCAACATCTCCAACATTTGTTGCAACTATTGGAACATTACATGCCATTGCTTCTTTAATAACATTAGGGCTTCCTTCTGAATGACTTGTTAATAACACTACACTTGCAGCATTATGATAATATACAATATCATGAAATGGGACATTTTCAAAATATTTTAACTCTAAATTACTATCTGCCAATTTACTAAAAGCATTTTCTGCTAGTGCAAAGTTCTTTACAGGTCTATTCGGATTCGCCGCAAAAAGAACATATGTTTTATCTGATGACCATTCATTCTTTTTAATAGCTTCACTTTTGTCAATCGGTTTAAAAATATCAAAATTTACTCCGTTAGGTATTACACATATATCTTTAATACCAACTGATCTCTTCATATCTTCTGACTTGACTATGATCTGAGACCAAAAAAAACGATTACAAAATCTAATCAAATATTTATAATAACTTTTAGCATTTAAATCACTTCCCATCAATGAAACCACCATAGGTTTTGCACCTGCTAGCGAGGCCGCTAAAGCTGACAAGGAATAATGGGCATGTACAACATCAAAATTATTCTTCTTCAAGAACCTCCTAAGAATTGGCACTGCCTTAAGATATCCAAAAAATCCTTTTCCTTTTATTCTAAAATATTCAACCTCAATTCCTTCCTTTTTTATAGACTCTCCTTGATTTTTAACAATAGGAGAAATTCCTAGTTTTGAATTTCCACTACTAATAAATAATACTCTCATAGGACTTTATTTAATTTGTTCATACTCTAATTTATGATTTGTTGGATAAAAGAATAACGTATGGAAAATAGTAAGAAAATCCTTCACTAAATGGTATGAAAATCTATTAAAAAAATACTTAATTGATGCTTCACTAACTTTGGTTGTATTTAAGTAAGATCGGAATAAAACAACTATCAAATATGCAATAAAAAAGAATGGAGAAATGAGCAAACTCGACACTACGGCTAGTATCAATACAATTTGACTATAATTAGTTCTGACGTAAGACTTTAAGAATTTCATATTGAACATATGATCTCTAAAAAGCACAGAATTTTGGTAAAAAACATTCTGGTTATAAATGTTTTTCCACATTCGTAAACTATTGTTATGAGGAATAGTATGATGAGCACAGATAGCTTGTGGTAAGCGAACTACCTTATGCCCTAATTCTGATAGTCTTAAAGAAAAGTCCAAATCTTGACTTCTCTTGTATTTGTTTCGCATACCATTAACTTTTCTCCATAATGTCTTACGAATCAAAAAAACGCCTCCTGTGGAATTAACAGTTATTACTTCTTTATTTTCTTTATAATGAGATTGTTTATTAATAAATTTCCAATTTGAATCGTAGATATAATCAATTACCTGACCTGTAAAAAATTCATATGGTACGTTTTTATCCAAAGTCATAAGCACAAAATCTTTCTCGATTTCCATATCTCCATCGATAAAAAAGAACCAATCGCCTTGTGCAATTTCGGCACCTATATTTCTCGCAATAGCCGCATTTGCATGTCCTTTTATAACTACCTTTTTCAAATCTTTAAACTCCTTTAAAGATTCCATGCTATTGTCACTAGATTGAGAATCAATATAAATAACTTCAGCATCTGTTAAACTGCATTCATCTATTATATCATAAACTCGTTTAACCGATTTTAAAAGTTTCCATCCTTCATTATATCCTATTATTATAAAACTAATCATTATTTAACTCTAATTTCTTTGGGGAAATAAAACCTATATTTTTGATGAAAAGTATATTTCATTTTTAATAAAAAGACATAAAAAGACGAGAATTTAACATTTACTTCCTCTTTTTCCTTAGCATCTAGAAAGATGTCATTAGTATTTATTTCTTTTTGAATCGCTGGGATTAAATCGTGATTTAGAATACTCTCACTGGCAAACGCTAAATACTTCTCATCAATTCCATCGTATTTAACATCTTTTCTTGAACGCTTTTCTGGATTCTTCTTTGCATCTACACCACGAGTAATAAAACTGCCAAAAAAGTTCTTATGTTCTTTATTCCAATACTCCTTTTTCCCTTCGAAATAATTAATTTTCAATTTCTCGCAGAGTCGCTTTAAACAAACCTCATCTTTTACTAAATCATGATAAGAAATAGCAATGTAATCGCTAATCACACTTATATACTTTCTATGATACTTTATATAAGTATGTATCCATTCAGTTTTTTTACCCCTTTTCATATAAGAATTTGCCAATTCAAGTGGGGTTTTATGTATCAAAAGATTCGCAACTTTCAAATCACTTTTAGCCAAACTATTCATATGATATTTAAACCAAAAAGGGTTTTTAGATGAATCGACAAAAATATCTATTTCAGGAAATAATTTCACTAAATTGGGATACAGGTTCTTTCTACCTCCTGAAATTATCACATTCCATTTCTCATCCTTTTTAAGCTTCTCAATTTCTTCAAAATGATGTTTCCGAGTTGGATGGAATAAAGAGGCTATTTCTCCTAAAGACATGGCTCTCTCATCATTCGACAAAATTAAATCTAATAATGTAGATCCGCTTCTTGCAGTTCCTGCAATAAAAATTATCTTTTTCATCTATTTTTAAACTATAAATTGAATTAGTATTAATTATATGGTTGTATTAACGTATAAAAGTCTAACTTTCTTATTAGATTTTAATAATTTCATTTGTAAAAGTAATAGTGCTATAATATAAAAATAGATGCTCTTCACAACTTCGAAAGCAATAAAAGTATTTGAATATATGAGTGTATCTATCAACATGAAAAATGAAGCTACTGCAAAGCCCATAAGAAGATAATTATTTTTGATTGGTAATTTGGTGATCAAAACATAAATCATTCTTAATAAAAATCCAATATATATAAACAACCCTAGCATACCTACTTGTAGAATTAACCATATCATTCCCATTCGTCCACCATACCTCACACCATAGAGAGATTCCATATCTCCAGAATTTTTATCAAAATTCGACATTATTAAGATACCTGCACCATCACCAAACAACATATTTTCAAATTTCGAATTGATATTATACGTCAAAAAATAAATCAGTCCATCTTTTCTCCTCATTTCTTTTTTACCTTTCCCATCAGAAGAAGTATAACTTTCTGAATAATTCATTAAAAATTCTATATCAAACGAACCTCCAATTTCATTTTCTTTATTTAAACTTGGATTCGTTCTTACCATGACATAAAAAGCTATGGCCCCAAATACAACTATATATAGTAGATTTCTTATTTTTTTCAAATCTCTTTTCTTTATAAAATACTTTAAAAACAAAAAATAAGAAAGTAATAACTCCAAAGGAATGATAAACGTAATAGCTCTTTTACCTCCAATAATACCAAATAAAACAAAAAACATAACAAGTATGATATACTTTACTTTATCAGTAAACAAATAAAAGCTCATTAAAAAGGCAATAATTAGTACTGGGAAAACCGTTGAAAAACTTCCTAAACCAACACTTAATGTACCTATTGCACCTTTTTCAGATTGTCCCATAATCCCATATTTAATTAATGAAGCAGGAATTTGAATCAAAATTAGAATAATAATACATTTTGTAATTGCATTAATAAGTTTAGGGTCCTTCTCATTAATTATGACAATTAAATAGAAATATGGAAGGAGGGTATAAAAAATAAAGGATAGCATAGAAAACATTGCAGATCCGTTAATCATCTTACTTGCTATAATTATAACAAGAAATGAACCGACCCATCCGAAAAAAGGAAATTTAACGTTTGAGCCATCTCTGGCCATAGTGATAAAGAACAAAGCAAATCCTAAAAACGGTATCCCAATTTTATGCAATGCAGTTGGCAGTCCCAATAAGCCAAAGGTGCCTATATTAAATATTAAGAACCAATATGTATAATGCATTAACTTAATTACCATTTCACGGTTTTAAAATCATATTAAAATTATCATATTCTTGGATTCATTGAGTATACTAACCTCTAGAATTAATCTTCCGTATATTTCCTATAATACTCGCCCTTTTAAAAAACACAATGAATAGCATTAATACTAAAAACAAAATCTTATATGTAATAGAAATAGGAAATTCTAACATACATATATTCAACAAAACAACTGTCACAATAAGTATGAGATATCTCAAATATAAAAATTTAATTGCCATAAACTTATTGGTATAATACATAGAAATAAATAAGGCTACCACCGCGCTTAATAAAAATGCCCAAGGTACCATCATTAAACCATAAGGTTTTAAAAACAAAAAGAGTCCACCTAATATAATTACTACTGAAAGAATATTAATCCGTGATTTTAAATTTGTTTTTTTTGCATAATTTATACCTATACCAGCTATTTCCGAAATTATAGTCAACGCCATTGGAAGACTTAATAAACCTATTAATTTTGACGATTCATAATACGAAGGTTTTGCAACTAATTTTACAATTTCGACTGAAAATAAAGATACAAAAATGCTAATGCATAGCAGTACATAAAAAAAGAAATTGAAAATTTCGATAACTCTTTCATTTAAATTTTCAGGATCTTTCTTTGCACTTTCAAAAAAAAATGGTTGCCAGGCCATTCTTAGTGCAATTCTAATAATTGCATAAAAAGAAATAAGAGTCATCGCAAAAGCGAAGTACCCCACCTCAACACTTGACAAATCAGTTCTGATCAAATATCTTGTAATATTCGGTTGAACACCCATTATTAAAAGTCCTGGTATCAATGGAATTGAATACTTTAGAACTTTTAAAATTGGCTCTTTAGCAATCGTTAAATAAAGATATCTCTTTAATAAAATAAAGTAACTAATAGCTGCAATTATCGAACCAGATAGATGACCTATAAAAATACCAAGAACTCCATAATTCAATTTAACAATCAAATAAATCGTGATCGAAAGTCGTACTAAGAGCTGGAATATCGTGATATATAAAAATTGCTTGGCTTTACTATCATATCTAACAATAACTGAAAAGAAGCCAATGAATCCAGCAAAAGGAATCCAAGCAACAATAATCCAATAAACAGTTTTAAATCCCTCTTCGCCAATTAAAAGTTCATAAAAATTTTGATGAAAAATAACAAGAACAGCAGTAACAATAATACTAGTAATCACTTGAAAATTGAAAGCCGAAGAAATTAATTTTTTACGATCTTCTAACTTATCATATTCGTAGAAATACCTACCAACTCCCGAATACAATTCTAAAACGATAAAAAAAACTGCTAATTTTTTAAAAACTGTAAAAATATCTTGAATACCATATTCGCTAACACTCAGATAACTAGTATAGAGCGGAATTAAAAGAAAACCTATAGATTTACTAATAACAGGTACTAAGCCATAAATACCAAAGTTTTTAAAAAAATTCATTTTTAAATAACTCCTTTTACAAAGGGATGACTAGCATCTGGGAATTTCATCATTGGGTGAAAGTCTCCCACCAAAGGACTTTTTTCAGCATTTCTTATTTCGTGGACAATTTCAATAGATTGTCTTGCGTCTTTCAAACCGAATCCTTTACCAGAAATAACATTCTCATAACTTTTAGTGTGTAAGTCAAAAAAACCACCACTAAATTCGATTTCTTCGTTATCAACTGTTATAGACCTATAAGTTCGTTGTCCTTTTTTCTTAATTTCTTCTGGTAAAACATCATAATTAATTGAGAGAAACCATCTCACTCGGGCTTTCTCAAATTCAAGATATCCTCCAGCTCTATCATGAGTATGACCATGCACAACATTCTTCTTTACTTTTCCAAACACCCATGACAACATATCGTAAAAATGAATTCCAATATTTGTAGAAATGCCTCCAGATCTTGACACATCTCCTTTCCAAGATGTATAATACCAATTTCCTCTAGAGGTCAAATAGGTCAGATCAACATCATAGACCTTATCTTTAGGACCATTATCTATCTTTTCTTTAAGTGCAATTATACTATCATGTAACCGTAATTGTAAAATTGTATTTACATTTTTACCATATTGTTTTTCAACATCTACCAAGGCATCAATATTCCAAGGGTTTAAAACCAATGGCTTTTCGCATATGGCATCAGCTCCGCTTCTAAGAGCCATTCGAATATGTGAATCATGCAGGTAATTTGGAGTACATATACTTATATAGTCTAAATTAATATTCTTTCTTCGTAGTTTCTCAATATGCCTGTCAAATCTTTCAAACTCAACGAAAAAAGAAGTGTCTGGAAAATAACTATCCATAATACCAACACTATCAAACTTATCCAATGCAACCAATAAATTATTGTTCGTATCTCTTATTGCTCTCAGATGTCTTTCGGCTATATAACCTCCAACACCAATTAAAGCGAAATTTTTCATAATATCTTTTCTTTAGGAAAATTAAATGTTATAAAAAATTAACAATTACAAAACATGTAAATACTAAATGGTTTACATCCTTTTAATTTAGGACAAAATAGAAATTAAATTCTATTAAAGAATAGTAATTAATTTCTTGAAGTGATCATTTTTATAATTCTCTTTCTCTATAACAACGCAAATATAATCAAATTTAATAACCAAATAATGGTTTTAATTCGACAAAAATAAAATTCTAAATGAGTAAAAAATATTTTTAAAAAAAGAATAAGAGCTATCCTAAATAGCTGTTAATGAATCATATAACGAGTACTTTTTTCGTTTCACTTTTACTATTGTTACTTAATTTAACAAAATAAAATCCCTTTGGAAACCTCGATAAGTCTATCTGCTCCTTCAGAACACTCGCTCTTAATTCATTGTTAATTGTTCTCGTATATAACATGGTACCACTTGTATTGTAGACTGAAATATTAGAGATATTATTAAATCCCTTAATTTTAATATTTAACATCCCTTTTGTAGGATTAGGGTATACAGTCACTTCTTGATCTAACTCGAAACTACTAAGTGCTTCTTCAACTGCCTCTGATGTACAATCTTCTTTAACCGTTATCGTCGAATGACTCGTTTCCGAATCTTCTCCGTTATACACCTTTACAGAATAAATGGATGTTTCTGTAGGAGAAACCTTTATACTTCTATCGGTTTCACCTGAACTCCACAAATATTGAGTACCAGTAGGAGCTTCTACAATTACTGTATCTCCTGGACAAATAGTTATATTTTGGCCCGCTATAATTGTAGTTTCTGTTGGTTCAAATTCATCTACAACAGTAACTATCACTTCATCATCAATGGAACAACCATCTCCAGTACTCGCTGTAACGGTATACGTGGTTGTAGTTGTTGGACTAACTGAAATACGGCTTCCAACTTCGCCAGTACTCCATTCAAAGGAACCAACACCACTTACAGTTAAATCTACCCTTGTACCCGATATTATAACGATATCGTCATTTGCCGTAGCTACAGGTTTCCTATTTACATTAACAGTAACTGTATCAGAAATTGAACTTCCACAATCTCCCGTTGTACTTGATACAACTGTGTAAATTGTTGTTTCTTGAGGATTTACCGTAATCATAGCTTCTGTTTCACCAGTGCTCCAAAGAAAATTTCCTGATCCAGAAGCTTCTAAAGTAATTTCCTCTCCTTCGCAAATTGTAACATCTGGTCCAGCGTCTACAACTGGAGCTTCAATAACGGTAACAACGATCGCTTCTTCTTTAAAACAAAAATTACCAATAGCAGATCGCACTGTATATGTGGTTGTAACTTTCGGCGCTACGCTAATACTACCAGTTACTTCTCCGGTACTCCATAAAAAATCACCATTACTAGTTGCTGATAATATAACTTCTTCTCCTTCACAAATAACCACATCTTCACTAACATCAAATATAATTTCCGGAACTACGGTAATAACAATTTCGTCAGAATCATTTGTGCTACAAGAAGCACTGCTTGCCGTAACTGTATATGTTGTTGTTTCTATTGGACTAACCTCTATTGTTGATGTTGTCTCACCTGTACTCCATAAAAAATTACCGCTACCCCTTGCGGTAAGTGTAACTAACTCTCCAGCAGAACAAATTGATAAATCCGATTCTACAATAGTAACTTCAGGAGCTTCATTCACAGTCACCCTAACTTGATCCGTATCTGAGCAATCGCCTAAAGACGAAGTAACTGTATATATTGTAGTTGCAGATGGGCTTACCTCGATACTTGAACTTGTCTCACCTGTACTCCACAAAAAATTACCATTACCTGAAGCTGTTAAAGTAATATTTTCTCCTGTACAAATGGCCACATCCTCTCCTGCGTCTACAGTAACTGACGGGTTCACCGTGATTGTAATTTCATCTGTAGCATCAGTGCTACAAGTATTGCTTGAAGTTACGCTATAGGTTGTCGTACTTGAAGGGCTAACTGTTATTGTTGATGTTGTCTGCCCTGTATTCCATAAAAATGCTCCGTTTCCCGAGGCTGTCAAAGAAATAGTCTCTCCCGAACATATTGAAAAATCTGACTCCAAAATATTAACGGTAGGAGCTTCGTTAACAGTAACTTCTACATCATCAGAATTTGAACATCCTCCTAAAGTTGATGTTACCGAATATAGTGTTGTCGATGATGGACTTACACTAATACTTGCTGTTGTCTCCCCAGTGCTCCACAAAAAATCACCATTACCTGTTGCAGTCAATGTTATGTTTTCACCTGTACATATAGAAACATCGTCACCAGCATTTACTGTTACTCCTGAATTTACCGTTATTGTAATTTCATCGCTAGCACTTGTACTACAAGAATTAGTGGCTGTAACACTATAGGTTGTAGTAACGTTAGGATTAATACTAATACTTGATGTCGTTTCTCCTGTACTCCACAAAAAATTACCAACACCTTCTGCAGTTAACGTAATTACCTCATCTCCTGAACAAATTTCAAAATCTGATTCTAATATATTAACAGATGGAGACTCATTAACGGTTACCTGTACATCATCTGAATCTGAACAATCTCCCAAAGTTGATGTAACAGTGTATATCGTAGTTGAAGATGGACTTACACTAATACTCGCAGTTGTTTCTCCCGTACTCCATAAATAATCACCGTTTCCATTAGCAGTCAACGTAACACTCTCTCCTGTACACAAGGCAACATCGGAACCGGCATCTACATTTACACCTGGATTTACAGTGATTGTAATTTCATCACTAGCATCTATACTACATGTATTACTTGCAGTCACACTATACGTTGTAGTTGTTGTTGGATTGACAGTTATACTTGCAGTTGTTTCTCCTGTACTCCACAAAAAATTACCGACACCACTAGCCGTTAAAGTTACTTCACTATCACCAGAACAAATCGAAAAATCAGATTCTATTATAGCTACTGAAGGTGCTTCATTCACAGTCACCTCGACATCATCGGTATTCGAACAGCTTCCTAAGGTAGAGGTAACAGTATACAAGGTAGTAGAAGTTGGGCTTACATCAATACTCGCAGTCGTTTCCCCTGTACTCCATAAATAATCACCATTCCCACTTGCGGTAAGGGTAACAGTCTCACCTACGCACATTGAAATATCATCGCCAGCATTTACCGTTACTCCAGGATTTACAGTAATAGTTATTTCATCAGTCGCGTCAGCACTACATGCGTTACTTGCTGTAACCGTGTAGACTGTAGTACTTTCTGGATTTACACTAATACTAGATGTAGTTTCTCCTGTGCTCCATAAAAAATCTCCCTCACCTTCGGCCGTTAAGGTAATAACATCATCTCCTGAACAGATTTCAAAGTCCGTTTCTAAAATATTTACTGCAGCAGTTTGATTTACTGTAACTTCAATAATATCCTCATTTGAACATTCACCCAAATTTGAAGTAACCGTGTATGAGGTTGTTGTCGTTGGAGTTACATCAATACTAGCAGTTGTTTCCCCCGTACTCCATAAAAAATCACCATTACCTGTAGCGGTAAGGGTTACAGTTTCTCCAATACATATTTCTACATCTTCACCGGCATCAATAACAACTCCGGGATTAACGGTAACAACAATTTCATCAGTGGCCTCAGTACTACATGAATTACTAGCTATAACGCTATAGGTTGTAGTATCTAAAGGACTTACACTAATACTCGCTGTTGTCTCTCCTGTATTCCATAAAAAATCACCTTCTCCTTGAGCGGTCAATACAATCGTTTCTCCTGAGCACATTTCAACATCGTCCCCTAAATCTACAGAAGGAGCATCATTAACAGTTACAGTGACATCGTGAGAATCAGAATTTTCTCCTTCAGTGATAGTAACAGTATACGTCGTAGTTTCTACCGGACTTACTATTAATTCAGGAGTCGTTTCTCCACCTCCCCATAAATATGTTGAACCTCCAGAAGCGACTAAAGTAGTTGTTTCTCCAACGCATATAGAAATATCTGGACTAACAGTACCCACACTTGGTGTTGCGTCATCGTAAGCTCCGATGGAATATTTTCCAAGAACTCTGGGCATTGAATCTTTATCAAGACTTACACTATTAATATCGAGTCCTGAATCTTTTATTGGAGAGGAAGGCAATAAATGAAAATCTCCTGTATTAGCATTGACAAATTGCGGATTAACACTCACATTACCAACACCACTATCTACTTCTGAACAATTATAATAATTATTGTATTGTTGTTGAAAGTGACTTGAATTAGCACCCCAAATATAATTTCTATGCGCAGTATGTACTATATTATTTTTAAACTCATTTCCTTCGAAGGTCACAGGTAATGAACCTTGATTATAAACGAATAAGTAGTTAGAAACACGGCTATCATCTTCATAAAATGTATTGTTATAAATTTTATTTCCACGCAAAGTGTAAGAAGAACGAGGTGCATCAGCTCTTGCAAAATATTCCACCCCTCTATTATAATTTTTGAATACATTATTTCTGAACGTATTATTCAACGAAATATAAATAGATGGTTGATTTCGTTGCTCACTTGTTCGCCATTGTAAAATTCCAGTTTTTACATTTTCAATAAAGTTATTTTCCCAAATGTTATCATGCGCTCCATCGCGCGCTACAATTCCGGCTAGTACCTTATCCGAAGGATCGCCATAATATCTGTTATTTTTAAACACGTTATTATAAGAATCTTCATACGCAAGAAAAAAGCCTTCTTGAACATCTTCTGAATAATTACCTACCCATAGACTATTTGTAATGATATGACGATAAGACTTCCCTCCGATTCCATGTCCCTTATGACCAGGCTTACCAACTCTCCTTGCTTCACTATCTTTAACTATACAATCTATAAACTTGTTCGTAGAAAACCAATAATCTGTTCCTGAATCACCCGGATTAAAAACTCCAGATGCAGCCTTAGTATTGTTAATCAAATGAAATGAACCGTCCACTCTTACATTAGTTAACGAACTATCAAAACAGACTGAATTATTTATCCTAATTCTCTCTGTATCAGCTGTTGTGTCCCAACCTCGACCAAACAACGTGCCTCTTCTATAATTATTACCTGCCAAACAGTTATCGTACAATATATTTGAACTGGTTCCATGATTCGAAAATCCATATTCTTTATTGGTAACACAGAGATTTCTAAAAACAATATTACTACTAGATCTTGTTCTAATTCCAAAACCCGCTTTTAAGTTCCGGCCTCTAATTACGGGATACGTACTTGGATCTATAAATGCCGTTGCTTGTGCGTTACTTGAATAAACAAAACTATCACGCATGTCATCTAAAATATCACCTGGGCTATTTGTATAGCCAATGAATTTTATCGGACTATTCGACGTTCCACTATTCTCTATAGAAATTGTTATATTACCATACTCTCCAGCCTTTATCCAAACAGTCTGCCCTGCTTCAGCGTTTAATGCAGCTTCCTCAAAAGTCCAAGCTGACCCTTCAGAGGTACCATCTCCACCACCACCTGCCGAAGCTGAAACATATCTATCCACATTACTCGAAGGTTCGGGTATTAAATTTGAAATATAGGTTAAGGTAAAAGCGGCAATATTTGAATCATTACCATTATAGCGTATGGTATTGTTATCCCAAAAAGTAAATGGTTCTGTTACTGTAAAATAATGATTAGTCAACTGCCCTGCATTAATCTCAGCACTTGAAATCGATTTACCACTAATAGTAAAACCCGACGTTTCCAATGATGAAAGTATCTTAGAAGTATTAAAGTAAACTCTATTTTTATTGGTTTCATCTATCCTAAAATCAGATAAAACTGCAGATTGCCCTAATAAATTTAAACTTGTAAAAACAAGAATAATAAAAAATAATTTTTTTGTCATATTAAATATTCATTCGTTAATTACCTTTGTAATCAACAATAACATTTCAAAATCATAGCAGATTTTTGACAATAGTTCACTTCAAAAAATGAAGTGTCATTCAATGAAATAGGTGCATTTAATCGTAAAATTTTGGGGGAGCTATACTTATACAGCATATACCAAACGTATTTTTCTTATTAAAATTGTGCAACACAAAAAAATTTTAAATCGATTTTTAAAACTGCTATGAAATAAATAATCTGGTGCGAAACTAATTTTGAAATCTGAAGGAAATCTAAAGGTTTCTTCGTATTTCTTTAGTTTGTTAATAACTCTCGAAATAGTTAATAACTTAATTGTACTTTTTAATGAAATTAAGAGTTATTACTACAGAAAAAGTAACTTTATTTAATGCACAACATACAGTTTAAGAAATACAATTTTATTATGCAAACTTCTAAAAAATCGTTTTATTTTTTATCGTTTATTTTTCTCTTAATACTCTCATGCGATACGAATTCCAAGCAAATTGATGCCGGTAAGTTTCACTTAAAAATAGAAATTGATGGGATAAGTAAAGGCACTAAAGTTTTACTAAAAAAACAAGAAAGCAATTCAACCATTTTAATGGATTCCGCGGTTGTAGACCAAAACAAAGTTGAATTTAAAGGAAGTATAGATACACCCTTAATGTTAGGCGTTTTTTTAGATGATATACCAGGAAAATTATTAGTCTTAGTGGATCAAGGGACCACTTTTGTTACAGTACATAAAGATAGTTTATTTGCGCCAACAATTAATGGTTCTAAACTAAATGATGAACTGCAAGAGTTCAAAAAAGGATCGGAAAAAATAGTTTCGAAGATAGGTGACTTATTTATTCAAATACAAAAGGCGAGAGCAGAAAATGATTTGCAAAAAATCAACGAAATAAACAACAAAATGAGAGCTATTAATGATGAAAACACACGTTACAGTCTCAATTACGCTAAAAACAATCCTAATTCGTTCATTTCGAGTATTGTTTTACAATCTGTCTTGAGGATTCCTGAAGTAGATGTTGAGGAGGTGAATATTATTTATTCTGGCTTCTCCGAAGATGTTAAGAAAAGTGAATATTCAAAAAATATTTTTAACTTCCTAGCTTCAAATACTACAGTTCGAAAGGATTCTATTGAGTAAATTTCTCTGCAATATTAGTAAGGGGTTCAAGTTCAATCGGAAGTCCTTTTTTATTGAACAATCTAGCAGTCAAAGTTCCCTTCAAAATAATGGATTGATTTTTTACTTCCAACCAGCTACCTTCTCTAAGTCCTAGTACTGGGGTATCATTAAAAACATGGAACTCTTTGATTCTAGTTTCCCTTGTCTCCCCTTTATGTTTAGACTTGGGATCAGGATCTAAATAATGCGCATTAATATTAAAGGGAATTACACCCATTGTTATAAAACTTTGGGGCATGATAATTGGCATATCATTTGTTGTTTTCATAGTAGGCCCACAAATATTGCTACCTGCACTAGTTCCTAGATAAGGCATCCCTTCTTCTATTTTAAATTTTAAAATATCAATGAGCCCTTCCTGATATAATTCATTGACTAATAAGAAAGTATTTCCACCACCAACGAAAACACCATTAGCATTTTTAATAGCGTCTTTCGGATTCTTAAATGTATGAATTCCTTGTAAATTCTTACCCATCGACCCAAAGGCCTTAGCTGCAATGTTGGTATAGGCATTATAAGAAATACCACTGGGTCGAGCATACGGTATAAAAACAACGTCTTCAACATTATTAAACAGCTGTTTTATATCTTCTTTTATATACTCAAGATAATCACTCCCATGAATAGTAGAGGTACTTGCAATAATTAAATTTTTCATGAACATTAAATTAGCAGAAATTCAAAAGTAAGACAACACGAATCTTTAACAAAAATTTACACTAATTTTAATAATTATTTATGACTTGTATCGGTTAATTTGTAGACCAAGTAAATTATATGCCAAAAAAACTACTCATTCCTCTTTTTATTTTTCTTAGTTTCTATTCTTTTTCTCAAAATGAGAGAAAAATTCTTTTTGGTAAAATTGTATCAGATTCAATTCCGACTAAGGACGTGCATATATTTAATTTGAATTCAAGAAAAGGGACCATCAGTAATAGATATGGA
Organism: uncultured Flavobacteriaceae bacterium; assembly: GCA_947494325.1. Classification (GTDB taxonomy): domain Bacteria; phylum Bacteroidota; class Bacteroidia; order Flavobacteriales; family Flavobacteriaceae; genus Aureibaculum. Next base: position 246,990 of record CANLUS010000006.1, on the reverse strand, counting down.
GAATTTAGGATACCCATAAAAAAAAATGACACCTTGTTAATTTCGGATATTCAATATGAAACTCAAAAAATTATAATTGATGGAAATCACATGAATAATCTTCAACTTATCATAAATTTAAAACTTAGCATCAATAAATTGAATGTTGTTACTATTAAAGAGCATGATCTCTCGGGTAATTTAAAAAATGATGCTTCAAATACCGTTATCAAGGATGAAATAAATGAAACATTAAAAAAACCATGGAAGGTAGATATGAGAATTGTTGATGACTTTGATGCAATAGATAAAGAAAAAGCCCCGAGCTCAAGAAAACTCACAGATCCAACTGAGCAAGCGGCTCAAGGTAATATTTTGGGGCTTTTGTCAGGTCTCGGAAAAGAGGTTTCTAAAATTGGGAGAAAAAAACGTATCAGAAAAAAAGAACAGAAAAAATATGATCTACAGCTTCTAAACGGTGGTGATCAAATCAGAAATGATTTGGGAGATAATTTCTTTGTTGATGCTCTAAAAATTTCATCAAAAAATATTGATAATTTTATAAAATATTGTAAACCGACAGGGGTTATTAAAAAGTACATCGACGGTAAGAAAATTGAAGCCATTGATATACTAATTGAACAGAGTAAATTTTATCTAAAAGACCTAAAAGATGAAAAGTAATCTTATTTTTTATTTTCTCGTTATACTTGTTTGTTTGGATGTTTCGGCTCAACAAAAAAGAGTCTTAATTACAGGTCAGATTTATAGTGATTCTATTTCATTAGAGAACATTCATGTAATCAATAAAACTTCAAAAAAAGCAACTATAAGCAGTACAAATGGAATCTTCGAAATTCCAGTTAAAGAGAACGATGAATTATTGATTTCATCAGTTCAATTTAAAAACAAAGTAATTATAATTAATGATCTAAATATCAAATCATTAAATTTGAAAATAATTTTAGAAAAAGAAATCAATTCTCTCGACGAAGTGACCATAGAAAAACGACGGAATATAGCAGGAGACTTAGGCTTACCAAATGCAGGCAAAAAACCGTTAACAAAAGTAGAAAGTCGATTGAATGCTCATACGAAAGCAAGTTTACCAGTTGCCGTTTTACTTACGCTTATTGGTGGCGCTGGTGGTATTGATAATCTCTATTATATTATTTCTGGTGACAGAAAAAAAGACAGAAAATTAACAAGCCTTTTACAAAGAGATAAAAATGAAGCATTTAAAAAAGAACAACGGCAAAATATTAGGGCACACTTAACAGATTCCTTCTTTATTAAAACTCTAAAAATCCCGGTTCAAGAAATTGATACTTTTATTCAATTCTGCGATAGCAAAAACATAGATTATTTATTAAGTAAAAATCGGAAGTTAGAAGTAATTGATATTTTCATAAAAGAAAGTCCCAATTTTTTGAAAACTTTAAAAGATCAAAATTAAAAGTGGAACAATCATTGTATTGTCATTTCTACAGATAAATTTTTACTTTTACAATCTGATATAAAACGAATGAAAAAATATTGTCTTTTATTATTATTGATTCCTCTATTTGCATTTCAATCACATAAATATTACCTAAGTCTTACCAAAGTTGATTATATCAAAGACTCAAAATCCGTACAGATTACAGCCCGAATTTTTATTGATGACTTAGAGACTGCATTAAATGATAAGAATTCGAGATCTTTTGAATTGGCTACAAAACAAGAGTCAAAAGATGTTGATAAATACATCAATATGTATATAACTGATTTACTGAAGGTTACTATTAACAAAAAGGCCACATCCTTCAATTACCTCGGTAAAAAATATGAAACCGATGTTGTTTACCTATTTGCCGAAATTGAGAACATCAGTGAAATAAAATCCATAGAAATACAAAATAGAATCTTGGTGGATCAATTTGACGAGCAACAAAATATTATAAAATTAAATATTAATGATAAAAAGAAGTCATTTATCCTCTCGAAAGAGAGTGATAAAGATTTGTTAAAGTTTTAACATAAATTAACATAGCTAGATTAAAATTGAGTATTTTCGAGCAGAAATTTTTAAAAAACAATATAAAAAATGAAAAAATTAGGTTATTTATTCCTTTCATTTCTTTTCATCAGTGTCGCAGCATTTGCGCAAGAAACTGAAAAAAAAGAGAGAAAACCGGGACACGGTGACACAAGTAAGTTCAGACAACTAAAACAAGAGTTGCCAGATCCTAATAATCAGCACACTGCATCTGGTGCTCCTGGTCACGAATATACGCAGCAGAAGGTAGATTATGTTATGAATATTTCTATCGATGAAAAAACCAATAAGCTTTTCGGAGAACAGACAATTACTTATAAAAACAATTCTAAAGACAATTTAGAATATCTATGGGTACAGTTAGATCAAAACATGAGAGCAAGAGACTCTAAAACACCCGACGCGCAATCAAGCAGTTTTAGAAATGCCTTTAATGGTCCGATTAGCTTTACTAATTCTTATCTAAAGGAACCTTTTGATGGGGGTTTCAATATTGATTATGTGAAGGATGCCCAAGGAAAAGATTTGAGCCATATGGTGAATCGCACAATGATGAAAATTAATTTACCAACTCCTCTGGCTAGTGGTGGCACTTTCGTATTTAAAATGAAATGGTGGTTTAATATGCCTCCGTATATTGAAGTAGGTGGTCGCTCAGGTTACGAACCTTTTCCTGATGGAAATAACAACTATACCATTGCCCAATTCTTTCCAAGGTTAGCAGTTTATGATAATGTGGAAGGTTGGCAAAATATGCAATTCTGGGGCCGTAGCGAGTGGGCCTTAGAATTTGGAGATTACGATGTTAAATTAACAGTTCCTGCTGATCATATTGTAGATGCTACTGGTGAATTACAAAACGAAAAAGATGTGCTTACCAAAGAACAACGGAAACGTTTTGCGCAAGCCAGAAAGTCATTCAAAGATCCTGTTTTTATTGTGACGCAAGAAGAAGCTGAAAAAGCTGAAAAAGGACGTACGACTAAAACCAAAACATGGCATTTTAACGCCAAGAATGTGCGTGATTTTGCCTTTGCTTCTTCACGTAAATATATTTGGGATGCTATGGCCGTTAACATCAACGGTAAATCAGTTATGGCCGTTTCTTTATATCCAAAAGAAGGAAACCCTCTATGGGAAGAACATTCGACTAGAGTTGTTGCAAATACTTTAGAAGAATATTCGAAATTGACTTTCGATTATCCTTATAGCAAGGCGATCTCTGTTCATGCTGCAAGACAAGGAATGGAATATCCAATGATTTGCTTTAATTACGGAAGACCAAAAGCTGATGGTACCTATTCTGATAGAGTGAAAAACGGAATGATCGGTGTAATTACTCATGAAGTTGGTCATAATTTCTTTCCAATGATTGTGAATTCAGATGAGCGCCAGTGGACATGGATGGATGAAGGTATTAACTCTTTTGTTGAAATTTTAGCAGAATTAGATTATGATCCTAATTTCGACACAGGTAACTTACCAAAAGACATTGTTCGCTATATGAGTATCGATCAAGATCGTTTATCACCAATTATGACTCAAGGAGACAATGTATATAATTTTGGACCAAATGCCTATACAAAACCAGCTGCAGGATTATATATGCTGCGTCAAACGATTATGGGGCCTGAACTATTCGATGAAGCTTTTAGAACCTATTCGAGAAGATGGAAATTTAAACATCCAACACCTGCAGATTTCTTCAGAACAATGGAAGATGCTTCAGCAATGGACCTGGATTGGTTTTGGAGAGGATGGTTTTATACTACAGATTATAGTGACGTTGGCGTTAAGTCCGTTAAAAGCTACTATACTACAGATAAGCCAACAGAAAAGGCAATCGCTGACTTAAAAAGATTCAATTTACCGTTAGAAGAATATAAAAATAAATTGGTTTTTTACGCAGAAGGAGATCCTGCCACAAGTAAAGATGCTAAAAAGGCAACAGATATTGATGTCATTAAAAAACATATGGCTTCAATGACCGATGCTCAAAAAGCAGAACTCAAAGAAATTCCAAATTATTTTTATGAAGTCACTTATGAAAAACCTGGAGGACTCGTATTACCTTTAATCGTTGAATTGACGTATGAAGATGGTACTAAAGAACGAAAAAAATATCCTGCACAAGTATGGAATAAGAATGATAAAGAAGTGAAAAAAGTATATGCGACTGCAAAGAAGATAACCAATATCATTGTAGATCCCGATCTTGAAACTGCCGATATTGATGTGACCAATAACAGTTGGCCCAAGAAAAAACAAGACTCACAATTCGATTCATTTAAAAAAGAATTGAAAAATTAAACTTTTAAAGCCTCGAAAATTTCGAGGCTTTTTTTATACCTCTACTCGAGTACTATATTTTAGTTCACTGATAATAAATGTGCTATGAGTGCTACCTATGTATTGTATTTTTGTAAGCTTCTCATTGATAAACTCACGATAAGCCTTCATGTTTTTCACCACCACTTTCAAAATATAGTCATAATCACCACTAACATTGAAACATTCTAACACTTCGTTCAAACGTATCACTTCAGATTCAAACTTCGTAATATATTCATTACTGTGCTGAATGAGCTTAATATGGCAAAACACAATAAAAGACTTATTTGCTTTTTCCTTGTTAATGACCGCAACATATTGTTCTATAACACCAGATCTTTCTAATTTTTTTATCCGTTCATACACTGCCGTTACCGATAAATTAAGTTGATGAGATAGGTTCTTTGTGGTTAGCTTGCTATCCGTTTGAAGAAAGTAAAGTAGTTTTCTGTCTATATGATCAAATTCCATTGTGAATATTTTTCTAACAATTATTAAAACGAATCAAATTTATAGAAAATATATCTAATTTATAAATAATTATAGATTATATATCTAAATTTAACTACATTCATTGATTTTAAATCTACATAATTGTTATTTAGCATAAAATTAATATAATGAAATTTAAGCCAGCAAACAAAATACAAGATCTACAATATTTTGGAGAATTTGGAGGTGTAAACCCATCAATATCAGACTCTTCTACCTATACTTTTTTATCTGCAAAAACAATGTTCGATACATTTGAAGGTAACGCTGACGGCTGTTATTTGTATTCGCGTCATTCGACTCCCTCAAATTTATATCTTGGAGAAGCTTTGGCGGCAATGGAAGGAACCGAAACCGCTAACGTAACAGCCTCAGGAATGGGAGCAATTACACCTGTATTATTACAACTATGTGATGCTGGTGATCATATCGTTTCTAGCAGAACAATCTATGGTGGTACCTATGCCTTTTTAAAGAATTTCACTCCCAAATTATCTATTCAAACTTCATTCGTAGACATAACAAAACTGGCTGCTGTAGAAGCGTCAATTACCGATAAAACAAAAGTGATTTATTGTGAGACTGTTAGTAATCCTTTATTAGAAGTTGCAGATATTCAAGGACTTGCAACTTTGGCAAAAAAATACAATCTAAAACTTGTAGTTGACAATACATTTTCTCCCCTCTCTGTGTCTCCAATAAAATTAGGCGCCGACGTGGTAATTCATAGTTTAACCAAGTTTATTAATGGCTCGTCTGACACTGTGGGAGGCGTTGTTTGCGGTACCCAAGAATTTATAGATGAATTGCGTAATGTGAATGATGGAGCTTGTATGCTTTTGGGATCGACTATGGATAGTTTAAGAGCAGCGTCTGTCTTAAAAAATTTACGAACATTACATATAAGAATGAAGCAGCATAGTGCTAACGGAGCCTACTTAGCGAAAAAATTTGAAGATGATGGCATCAAAACAGTATATCCTGGGTTAGCCTCTCATCCTTCGCATGAGCTGTTTAAAAAAATGATGAATGTAGAATATGGCTTCGGAGGAATGCTTACCCTTGATGTCGGCTCTTTAGAAAAAGCCAATGAACTCATGGAATTAATGCAGCACAGAAATTTAGGATACTTGGCAGTGAGTTTAGGCTTTTACAAGACCTTATTTTCTGCACCTGGCACTTCTACATCTTCGGAAATTCCTGAAGAAGAACAAGAAGAAATGGGATTAACAGACGGCTTGATTCGTTTTTCTATTGGATTAGATAATGATATTGAACGTACTTATGAAGAAATGAAGCAGTGTATGGTCGAAATAGGAATTTTATAAATTTTCTATTGAGCCTGAGAATACCTATCTATCAGTTATTCATCCTGATCCATATTTTTTAAGTGCATATTAAGCGCCTTGACCGATATTTGTATTTCCTTTATTGAAATTCCGAGTGAAACAAGTAACAACAAGAGACCTAGTCCGAAAATCCATGTGCCAATTACTTGATTCTCCGAAAAGATTAAAAACATACACAAAACGCATAAAAAAAGACTCGCTACACCCCATATTTGCATACTTTTAATTAGTTGAACGCGCTTTCGCAAATTTTTAATTTGGTACAAAACTAATTTATCAGGATTTAATTGATACTCAGCATGTAATTTTCGAATCAAAGCAGCTAGCGCCAAAAACCTATTCGTATATGCTAAAAGAAGTAACGAAATTGCAGAAAATAATAATCCTGGAGTAGTTAATGTAATATCGTTCATATGAAAGTATTTAATACCCTTACAAGTTCTTTACCGATGAACTCAAAAAGTCTTGTACGTTAGCCTCTATTCTTTCCATGATATTGGAAGTATCTGATTTAACAAAAGTTTCCCCAGTAATATTTTCATATAACTCAATATACCGTTCTGATATTTCAATAATTTTTTCGTCTCTCATAACTGGGACTTCTTGTCCTTCCTTCCCTTGAAAACCATTGGCAATTAACCATTGACGCACAAATTCCTTAGACAATTGTTTTTGAGCTTCACCCCTATCTTGTCTTTCTCTATAACCATCTATATAAAAGTAGCGTGACGAATCGGGAGTATGTATTTCATCTATCAAGACAATTTTACCATCTTTTGTTTTACCAAATTCATATTTCGTATCTACTAAAATTAAACCCCGTTCTTTAGCTATTTCCGAACCTCTCTGAAATAGAGCTCTGGTATATTCTTCTAAAATTATATAATCCGCTTCCGAGACAATTCCTTTCGAGAGAATCTCCTCTCTAGAAATGTCTTCATCATGTTCTCCATTATCTGCTTTAGTAGAAGGTGTGATAATAGGCTCAGGAAATTTATCATTTTCTTGCATTCCATCCGGCATAAGAACACCGCAAAGTAGACGTTTACCTAATTTATATTCGCGTGCAGCATGACCAGATAAATAACCTCTAATCACCATCTCAACCTTAAAAGGTTCGCATAGGTGACCGATGGCTACATTTGGATCTGGAGTAGCAAGTATCCAATTAGGAACAATATCTGAAGTTGCCTCCATCATTTTAGCCGCTATCTGATTTAATATTTGTCCTTTAAACGGAATCTGTCTAGGTAAAATCACGTCAAACGCTGAAAGTCTGTCGGTGGCTATCATTACCAATAGTTCATCTTTAATTGTATATACCTCCCGAACTTTACCTTTGTATATCGATTTTTGATTGGGAAAATTAAAATCTGTATTATTAATAGTATTCATCAATTACTCTGTTTCAATACTTTTATATGCTGCGATTACTTCTTTTACTAAACGATGTCGTATAACATCTTTATCGTCAAGGTAAATCATTGCAATTCCCTTAATATCTTTTAATGCCAATAATGATTCTTTTAATCCAGAAACCTGTTTTCTCGGCAGGTCGATTTGTCCAGGATCTCCATTAATCACAAACTTGGCATTTTTACCCATTCGAGTCAAAAACATTTTCATTTGCGAATGCGTTGTATTTTGTGCCTCATCGAGAATAACAAAAGCATTATCTAATGTTCTTCCTCTCATAAATGCTAATGGCGCGATCTGAATCACTCCACTTTCAATATAAGAATCTAACTTCTCATAAGGAATCATATCCCGTAAAGCATCATACAAAGGTTGCATATATGGATCTAACTTTTCCTTTAAGTCACCTGGCAAAAAGCCTAAATTTTCGCCCGATTCAACAGCCGGCCTTGTTAAAATTATCTTTCGCACCTCTTTTTCTTTTAGTGCTTTAACCGCTAATGCCACTGCAGTATACGTTTTACCGGTACCCGCTGGACCAACGGCGAACAACATATCGTTCTTTTTCATCATCTCAACCATCTTACGTTGATTTGCGGTTTGGGCTTTGATCAATTTACCGCTTACACCATGAACCAATACATCACTAGCAGCTTTTGAAGACGAAGACTCATTACCATTTGATGTTAACAAGCGCTCAATACTATTTTCATCGAGTTTATTATATCGATTAAAATGCTGTATCAACATTTTTAACCTCTTTTCGAACTCATCTAGCAGCTCTTTTTCACCATATATTTTAATTTTGCTACCTCGTGCAACAACTTTTAGCTTGGGAAAGTATTTCTTAAGTTGTTCAATATTACTATTTTGTGCACCAAAAAAATCTTTAGGATTGATTTCTGTTAACTCAATTATTCTTTCGTTCAAATGAATTCGTTTTAATGTTTATTATATGTTAAAAACTAGCCTGTAAACAGGGTCATGCTGATTGATAATTTGTGTACGTTTGTATAACAAATCTATTAAATTATTTTATTAGATGCCGAACTATCAAAGGAAATAATTAACAAATGCCCTTAATAACTTTAACAACAGATTTTGGAACGAAAGACCATTTCGTTGGTGCCATTAAGGGAGCCATTTTTAGTGAATTAGAAGATGTCAAAATTATTGACATTTCTCATGAAATTTCACCTTTCAACATTACTGAAACGGCATATATTGTAAAGAACGCCTATCAAAATTTCCCGAAAGGAAGTATTCACATTATCGGTGTAGATTCAGAGTTAAGCATTGAAAATAAGCATATTGCCCTTTTGTTAGATGACCATTATTTTGTGTGTCCCGACAATGGTGTGATCTCTATGATCGCCTCTGATATTAAGCCTGAAAAAATTGTAGAAATTACCATTCACGACAGGTTGATTAGTAGTTTTAATGTGTTAGACGTTTTTGTTAAAGTTGCTGGGCATATAGCACGAGGGGGTACTTTAGATGTTATAGGGAAAACAATTCACAATTATAAACAATTGACAGAGGTACATCCCTTCATTAATGATGACAAAACACAAATCGTAGGTAGTGTCATTTATATTGATAATTATGGAAATATTATTAGCAATATTAGTAAAAAACTATTCCAAGAAATTGGAAAAGGTCGAGAATTTGAAGTTATAGCTAGAAGTTATTCATTTGAAAAAATTCAACAACAATATAACGAAGTTGTAAATTTTGAAACACCATCCCAGAATAGACAAGACGATGGTAAAAGATTGGCTATTTTTAATTCAGCTAATTTTCTAGAAATAGCTATCTATAGAAGTAATCTAAAAACTGTTGGAGGAGCATCTAGTTTATTAGGCTTAGATTATAGAGATAGTATAACCGTAAGATTTAAATAGTTATGTTTGTTAGAATTGTAAAAATGACATTTGATGTTGATAAAATTGAACGATTTATATCAATTTTTAATGAAAATCAACTTAAAATTCGCAACTCGGAAGGCTGTGAATTATTAGAATTATACAGAGATAAAGCCAACCCTACAGTATTTTTTACCTACAGTTATTGGCAAGAAGAAAATCATTTAGAAAACTATAGAAATTCTGATTTATTCAAAAATGTTTGGGCACAAACAAAACTGCTTTTTAGTGATAAACCAGAGGCTTGGAGTGTTGATAAATTAGTAGTAATGGATTAGCAAAAAAAAAGTAATTTCGAATGATTTTTAAAAAGATCAAATCGAATAGATTTAACAACTTAGATGTAACAAAAAAATAATGTTTGCAATATTAAAAAAAGAACTCAATTCATTCTTCTCTTCACCTATTGGCTACTTAGTCATTGGTGTTTTCTTAATCACCAACGGTCTTTTTTTATGGATTTTCAAGGGTGATTTCAATATCCTTGATGCTGGTTTTGCTGATTTAAATAGTTTCTTCTTCATTGCTCCCTGGTTTTTTCTATTTCTAATTCCGGCTATTACGATGAGAAGTTTTTCTGATGAGTTTAGATTAGGTACCATTGAAATCTTAAAAACTAAACCTGTTACCAATTGGCAAATTGTAAATGGAAAATTCTTTGGCGCCTTGTCCTTAATCATATTGGCCCTCCTTCCAACGTTGATTTATACAATAAGTATTAATACATTAGGCGGAGAAATAGGTCGATTAGATTCAGGAAGCACTATAGGTTCATATGTGGGGCTCTTATTTTTAGCGAGCACCTACACCAGTATTGGACTGTTTACTTCTACCCTTTCTAGCAATCAAATTGTGGCATTTCTACTAGCAATTATAATTTGTTTTTTATTGTATGTTGGTTTCGATGCTTTAGCAGATTTTGACCTTGTTCCTGGTATTCAAAACTTGGGTATGAAATCACATTTTGATAGTATTAGTCGTGGCGTAATAGATTCTAGAGATTTGATCTATTTTATGAGTACAACCATTTTCTTTTTATTCTTAACCAACCTAAAATTAACACAAGAATAAGTATGAAAAAGTATTCTAAAATAATAGTTTTAGCAGCGATATTAGTCGTTTTGAATGTACTAGCGAATTCATTCTATAAGCGTTTTGACCTTACAAACGACAAACGATATACACTTTCTGACACCACAAAGAATATTCTCAACCCAATGGATGAAACCATTACTGTGAATGTATATTTAGAAGGTGATTTTCCGTCAGAATTCAAGCGTCTTCAAACAGAGACTCGTCAACATTTAGAAGAATTAAAAGCAATTAATAAAAATGTTAGATTTCGGTTTATTGACCCTTTAGACAAAGCTGAAGAATTGATGGAAGCAGGATTACAACCTAGTAGACTTTCTACTCAAGAAGCAGGCAATGTTTCAGAAACCATCATATTTCCCTGGGCAACTGTTTCATATAAAAACAAGGTTGAAAATATATCATTACTGGCGACTCAGACAACTACAACCCAAGAGCAACAATTGCAGAGTTCGATTCAGAACTTAGAATATGCTTTCGCAGATGCCCTTCATAAAGTTTCTTCAGAAAAGAAACAAACCATCGCTGTCATAAAGGGTAATGGTGAATTAGATGATATTTATGTAGCAAGTTTCCTGCGAAAATTAGGCCAATACTATAGACTAGCCTCCTTTACCTTAGATTCTGTAGAACGTAATCCACAGCAAACTTTAGAACTTCTAAACAGATACGATTTATCAATTATTGCCAAACCAACGCAACGATTTAGTGAGAAAGAAAAGTTTACACTAGATCAATATATAACCAATGGAGGTAAATCCTTATGGCTTGTTGATAATATCGTTGCTGAAATGGACAGTTTGATGGATACCGGCGAAACATTGGCGTATAATCGAGATCTTAATATTACAGATTTGCTCTTCAGTTACGGAGTACGATTGAATTATGATGTTATTAAAGATATGTATAGTTCGACCATACGATTAGCTGCCGGAAATGTTGGAGATCAGACTCAATTTCAAGACTTTTTATGGCAATATCATCCTGTAATAAATTCCAAAAACGAACACCCTATCACGACAAATATTGAGGCCGTAAATCTTAAATTTGCTAGTTCTATTGATACGTTAAAAAATGGTATCAACAAAACCGTATTATTGCAAAGTTCACCTTTATCTAAACCACAAGGCACGCCTAAAATTATTGCACTTGAGGAAATTTCCAAAAAACCAATTCCGACCGACTATAACAATGGTAATAAAATACTAGGGGTATTATTAGAGGGGCAGTTCAATTCTGCCTATGCGAACAGAGTTCAGCCTTTTAAAAGTGATTTATATAAAAGTAAGAGTGAACAAAATAAAATGATCTTGATTTCCGATGGAGATATCATAGCAAATCAAATCCATCAAGGACAGCCTCTAGAATTAGGATTGGACAAATGGACAAATCAACAATATGGCAATAAGACGTTCTTATTAAACGCTGTAAATTATTTATTAGATGATTCTGGCTTAATAGAACTTCGATCCAAGACTATTGATCTTCAGTTTTTAGATAAACAAAAAGTAATTGCCAATAGAACTAAATGGCAACTTATCAATGTATTAGCTCCAGTTCTTCTGCTAGGATTATTTGGATTTATTTTTAGCTTTTTGAGAAAGCGTAGATATAGTTAAAGAAAAGTTAAAGACTTCACAAAGGTGAACCATTGTAGTATCTTTGGAAAACTTAAAATTCTAAATTTATAACCATGTCTAAAAAATTATTGTTTTTATTCCTCTTTGCAGGAATACTAAGCGCTAATGCGCAAATTTCAACACCCGCTCCAAGTCCATTTTCTAAGGTGACACAAGTCGTTGGTCTAACTGACGTAAGTGTTGAGTATTCTCGTCCTTCTATGAAAGGTAGAAAAATATTTGGAGGTCTCGAATCGTGGGATGTTGTTTGGCGTACTGGTGCTAATGCTCGAACTAAAATTACCTTTGGTGATGATGTTACCATTGATGGAAAAACATTGAAAAAAGGAACGTATGCAATATTCACCAAACCAAATCAAGAAGCTTGGGAAGTTTATTTCTATACTGAATATGCCGGGGGTGGTGCACCAAGAAATTGGGATGATAGTAAAGTAGCATTGAAAACAACTATAAAGCCATTACCAATACCAATGCCAATAGAAACTTTTACGATCACATTTGATGATATGACAGATAATGGCGCGTCTATTGGTATTATGTGGGAAAACACCTATATCGGGGTTCCTTTTACGGTACCTACGGATGCTATCGCTTCGAAAAGTATTGAGGCCGTTATGAGTGGTCCATCAGCGAATGACTACTTTAACGCAGCAAGTTACTATAGAAAAAATGGCAAAGATTTAAAGCAAGCGTTAGTTTGGGTAACGAAAGCAACTGAATTAAACAAAAAGGCCTTTTGGATGATGAGAGAAAAATCATTAGTTCATGCTGCTATGAAAGATAAAAAAGGTGCGATAGAAGCGGCTAAAAAATCTATGGCCTTAGCGGAAGCTGCAGGTAACGCGAATTATGTAAAAATGAATAAAGAATCCATTGCTGAATGGTCTAAATAAAAAGATGATGCAAAAATTTAAATTATTATTGTTATTTGTGCTTGTAACTTCTATTAGTTGTGCGCAAAAAAGTCCTCGAAAAGAGGCAAAAGGTATGATAAGTAAAACAACTATTATTGCCGATTATGGTTCTCCAAGCGTAAAGGGTCGTACAATATGGGGAGGTCTTGTACCTTATGGTAAAGTATGGCGCGCGGGTGCTAATGAAAACACAACAGTTTCTTTCGATAAAAATGTAACCATTGGTGGTAAAGAATTAAAAGCTGGAAAATATGGTTTCTTCATTATTCCTAATAAAGATAGTGATTGGGTAGCCATTTTTAGCTCAGTTAATAATGCCTGGGGTTCAAATAAATATAGCGCGACCAATGATGTCGTTCGAGTGAAGATAGCTCCAACTTTTGTAGCTGATGTTCAAGAAGGCATGCAATTTAATGTTGGAAAAAGCTCATTAGACTTTGCTTGGGAAAAAGCTAGACTTTCAATTCCAGTAAAATAAAATCTTATAAATAATAAAAAAGCCTCAACGTTCTGTTGGGGCTTTTTTTATTGAACCTATCATTTTGACAGTTCAACTTTAAACAGTAATTTTAATCAATCATTTAACCTTAACAATTCCATGAAAAAATTTCTTTCCTTACTTACTTTAAGCTGCTTGTTTTTTTCAGCAACGGCTCAAAAAGTTGATTTAAATTATTACCTCCCTCAAGACACATCTTACGACAAAAATATCCCAACACCAGAGAGTATATTGGGTTTTCAAGTTGGCGAATGGCATGTTTCGCATGACAAGCTAGCTGAATATATGAAGGCATTGGCAAAGTCTTCCGATAGAATCACTATTGAAAACCGAGGCACTACGTATGAAGGTAGACCTTTACTATTGCTTACCATAACTTCTCCAAAAAATCATCAGAATTTAGAGGCCATAAGGAGTGAGCACTTAAAACTTTCTGATGCTTCTAAATCTTCCTCTACAGTCGTTGAAAATATGCCATTAGTGATTTATCAAGGATACTCTATTCATGGTAATGAACCAAGTGGTGCGAATGCCGGTTTATTAGTTGCTTATTATTTAGCTGCAGCACAAGGCACTTATATTACCGAACTATTGGATAATACGGTGATTTTATTTGATCCTTCTTACAATCCTGACGGATTAAATAGATTTGCCTCTTGGGTAAATACTCATAAAAATCAAAATATTACCAGTGATAATAATGATCGTGAATATGACGAAGCATGGCCTAGAGGAAGAACTAACCATTACTGGTTTGACATGAATAGAGACTGGCTTGTTGGTCAATTACCGGAATCTCAAGCAAGAATTAAGAGTTTTCACCAATGGAAACCAAATATTCTAACCGATCATCATGAAATGGGAACCAACTCATCTTTTTTCTTTCAGCCAGGCATTCCTTCTAGAACTCATCCTTTAACACCAAAGTTAAACCAACAACTTACAAAAGAAATTGCCACGTATCATGCAAAAGCTTTTGATAAAATTGGGTCTCTGTATTACTCTGAAGAAAGTTTTGATGACTTTTATTATGGAAAAGGATCAACCTTCCCTGATATTAATGGTGGAATTGGTATTTTATTCGAACAAGCAAGTGCTCGTGGGCATGCACAGAATAGCGACAATGGTGTAGTAACCTTTCCTTTCGCTATAAGGAACCAATTTACCACGGCCCTTTCTACAATGAGAGCAGGTAAAAATATGCGTACTGATTTATTGAATTATCAACGTAATTTTTATAAAAATGCACAAAAAGAAATTGCAAAAGACAGAACAAAAGCGATTGTTTTTGGAGATGCTGCTGATAAAACCAAAACATTTCATTTTACTGAAATGCTAAAGCGTCAGAAAATTAAATTTCATAAAAATAGTAAAAAGGAACATAGTTTCGTTGTACCGATGAATCAGCCTAACTATCGTATGATTAAAGGGATGTTTGAGAAACGTACAAAATTTCAAGATAGTTTATTTTATGATGTCTCGGCATGGACATTACCGTTGGCTTTCGATATCAATTATAGTTATAGTTCTTCAACAGCAAATATGGGAAGTCAAGTGACCGATATCTCATTTCCAGAAGGAAAAGTATCTGCCAAAAGTACGTATGCCTATTTATTTGAGTGGGACGAATATTACACTCCTAAGGCCTTATATCAGATTCTTAAAAAAGGACTTCGCGCGAAAGTAGCTATGAAACCTTTTACCCTAAACGGGAAGAGATATGATTATGGAACGATTATGATTCCGTTGCAGAATCAGAAGAAAGATGCGAATGCAATGTATTCGTTGATGACAACTATTGCTAAGGAAACTGGGGTTAATATCGATGCTGCCAATACCGGATTAACAGAAGGTATAGACTTAGGAAGTTCAAATTTTAGAGCCTTAAAAAAGCCAAAAATAGCGATTTTAGTCGGAGATGGAATCAATTCTTATGATGCTGGTGAAATTTGGCATGTGCTGGATACGAGATATGATATTCCAGTTACGAAATTGAGTACCAAAAATTTAAATTGGGCAAATTTAAGTAGTTATACTGCGATCATTGTACCGAATACTTCTGGAAACACCTTAAACTCGAGTACAAAAAAGCTGAAAACATTCGTTCAAAATGGAGGAACCTTAATAGGATACAGAAACAGTCTGCGTTGGTTGGCTAAAAATAAGTTTATCAAATTAGATTTTAAAAAATCAAAAGCAGAAACCAAAAATATTTCTTTCGATCAGCGTCAGAACTTTAGAGGTGCCCAAGTAATTGGTGGTGCTATTTTCGAGGCCGATGTAGATAGAACGCATCCTATAAATTTTGGATACAATGATTCCAAAATAGCTTTATTTAGAAATACCACGGTTTTTGTAAAACCTGATAGTTCAGGTACCTATAAAAACCCACTACAGTACACCAAAAATCCGTTAATGAGTGGTTATATTTCTAAAGAGAACCTCAAGCAATTATCTGGATCATTACCGTTTAAAACAGCCAATATGGGACGTGGAAAAGTTATTGTGTTTACCGATAATACCAACTTTAGAGCATTTTGGTATGGTACCAACAAATTAATGATGAATGCCATTTTCTTTGGCAAGTTTATGTAGAAAAGCAACATGAAAATGAAAAAAAGAGCGACCAATTGGTCGCTCTTTTTTATTTATGAATTTCTGTTGAAAAAAAGGTTTTGTTAAACTTAAATTAAGCTAGCACCTCTTGTACTTTGTCCGCTGCTTCTTGAAACTCAGTGGCTGAAATAATTTCCATTCCGCTGTTGTCAATTAATTCTTTCGCTTCTTTAGCATTGGTTCCTTGTAAACGCACAATAATAGGTACTTTAATGGCATCTCCCATATTTGTATATGCGTCAACAACTCCTTGTGCCACACGATCACATCGCACAATTCCGCCAAAAATATTTACTAAAATAGCTTTCACATTATCATCTTTTAAGATAATTCTAAAAGCGGTCTCTACTCGCTTTGCATCGGCTGTTCCACCAACATCTAAAAAGTTCGCTGGCTCTCCACCTGCTTGTTTGATTAAATCCATGGTACCCATAGCTAAACCTGCACCATTTACCATACAACCTACATTACCGTCAAGATCAACATAATTCAATCCTGCCGCTTTTGCTTCAACCTCGATAGGATTTTCCTCACGTAAATCACGCATTTCGGCATAATCCTTATGTCTAAATAAGGCATTTTCATCTAAAGATACTTTGGCATCAACTGCCATAATTTTATCATCAGAAGTTTTTAGTACTGGGTTAATCTCAAACATTGATGAATCAGATTTCATAAAAGCAGTGTATAACGCCGTTACAAATTTCACCATCTCTTTGAGTGCTCCTCCTGACAAGCCTAAATTAAAGGCCACTTTACGTGCTTGAAAAGGTAATAATCCAATTAAGGGATCAATTTCTTCAGTGTATATTAAGTGAGGTGTTTCTTCAGCTACAGTTTCAATATCCATTCCTCCTTCGGTAGAATACATGATCATATTCTTACCTGTCGCTCTATTCAATAATACAGACATGTAATATTCTTCTGGCTCATTATCACCTGGGTAATACACATCTTCTGCAATTAATACCTGATTTACTTTTTTACCTTCTGGAGGTGTTTGAGGTGTTTTCAACATCATTCCAATAATGTTTTCTGAAATAGATTCAACCTCGGCTAAACTTTTAGCCAATTTAACACCACCACCTTTACCTCGACCGCCAGCATGAATTTGAGCTTTTATAACCCACCATCCCGTACCTGTTTCGGTAGCTAATTGTTTTGCTGCATCTACAGCTTCTTTATGATTATGTGCAACTATACCGCGTTGTATTCTAACGCCAAAGCTGTTTAAAATTTCTTTTCCTTGATATTCGTGTAAATTCATTTGTTAATTTTTGAATAAAGTCAGGACAAAAATAACAAACCATTTCAAAATATCCCTTGCTTTTGGGATAAACTTTACACAAAAGTGTTATTAGTTCTAACGATTTTGATTATTTTCACATCATCTATTTTTGAACTATGATTGAAGCAAAAAATATCACTAAATATTATGGAGACTTGCAAGTCTTAAAAGGAGTAGATCTTCATATTAAGAAAGGAGAAGTTATTGCAATTGTAGGACCATCTGGTGCGGGAAAAACTACCTTGTTGCAAATTTTAGGTACCCTCGACAAACCGACACCTTCTGCGGATAATTATCTTACGCTAAATGGTGATAGTATTTTGAATTTAAAAGATAAAAGTTTATCTAACTTTAGAAACCAACATATTGGTTTTATTTTTCAGTTTCACCAATTGTTACCTGAATTTACAGCCCTGGAGAATGTTTGTATTCCTGGATTTATAGGAAAAAGACCGAAAAAGGAAGTCATAGCAGCTGCTAAAAAGTTACTCGATTTTTTAGGATTATCCCATAGAATTGATCATAAACCTAATGAGCTCTCTGGCGGAGAGCAACAACGTGTAGCAGTAGCTCGCGCACTCATTAATAACCCAAAAGTTATTTTTGCCGATGAACCAAGTGGGAACCTTGATTCAGGATCTGCTAAAAATTTACATGAGCTTTTTTTTAAATTAAGAGATGAATTCAATCAAACTTTCGTTATTGTAACACATAATGAAGAGCTCGCCAATATGACCGATAGAAAGTTAGAAATGCAAGACGGCGTTATTATCAATAGTCCAACGGTTTAAAATAGTAAGAAAAGTACGATATGCCACTTTTAGAAAATTCAACATACGCTCCTTCTCTCCTATTTAAGAATGCTCATTTTAACACGATGTATCGCGTTGGCTTTGGTAATTCCAAGGCAAATTTCAACCGAGAAAGAGTTGAGCTAACCGATGGAGATTTTATTGATTTAGATTTTTCTAAAATTAATTCTAAAAAAGTCACTATTCTTATTCATGGCTTAGAAGGAAGTTCCTCTTCAACGTATATTGTGTCACTATCCAACGTATTAAATGAAAATGGATATGACACTGCAGCGATTAATTTAAGAGGTTGTAGTGGTGAACCAAATCGACTTATGTGCTCATATCACAGCGGTAAGACAGAAGACGTTCATGATGTAGTGCAATACATACAACAAAACCACAAATATGACGAGATCAATATTGTTGGCTTTAGTTTGGGAGGTAATCTCACCTTAAAATATATTGGTGAAGACAACAGGCCATATATTAATACTGCCATCGCTATTTCTGTTCCCTGTGATCTTACGGCCTCATCGGTAGCATTGAATCGATTTTCGAATAAACTTTATCTGCTGCAATTTTTAAAAACCTTGAAGCAAAAGGCATTTCAAAAATTAGAACAATTCCCGGATTCATTTTTAACGAAAGATGCAATTCTAGCCGTTAAAAATTTTAGAAATTTCGATGATTTATATACTGCTCCGGCCAACGGATTTATAGATGCCGACGACTATTATCTAAAAAACAGTTGTAAACAATTCATTCCGATGATCAAAACTAAATCTTTACTTATCAATGCCTTAGACGATCCTTTTTTAACGCCTGAATGCTTTCCTATTTCAGAGGCTAAAAATCATAAAAACTTTCATCTGGAAACGCCGAAATATGGAGGGCATGTTGGATTTGTATCTCATTTGAACATTTCAAAATTACTATGGTGTGAACATAGAATTTTATCATTTCTTAGCAAGGGTGTTTAAATTGCTACGTCATACACTAGAATAAAGAATAAATAGTTAAATAACTATAAGTTTACTTTGAAAATAAGATATTTGCCTTAAATAGCGTTTTTTGAAAAAAATAATTATTATCATATTTATATTTTCTTTAGGGAGTTCCTATGGACAAGCCATTAGAGGATTCTCGAACGAGTTTTTGAATATAGGAGTTGACGCTGCTGCATTTGGTATGGGAAATGCCGTTAGTGCAACGACGAATGATGTCAATTCTATTTACTGGAATCCGGCCGGACTTGTAGAAATTAATGATTATCAAGGGGCTCTTATGCACGCCGAATATTTTCAAGGAATTGCCAAATATGATTATGCAGCATTTGCAAAACCAATAGATTCGCATAGTGCTTTTGCCATTGCCGTTATTCGTTTTGGTGTTGATGACATCCTAAATACAACAAATTTGATTGTTGATGGAACGATTGATTTTAATAGGGTAAGTTTATTTTCTGCCGCAGATTGGGCAGTTAACGTTGCCTATGCCAGAAAATTAAAAAATAAACACTTTAATTTTGGGGTTAATGCAAAAGTAGTTAGAAGAAAAATTGGAGATTTTGCCTCATCGATTGGGTTCGGGTTTGATGCTGGACTGCAATACAAGAAAAATAGCTGGCAATTTGGTCTTATGTTACGAGATGTAACTACAACCTTTAACGCCTGGTCTTTTGACGATGATCAACTCAATACTATAATTGCTATTTATGACGATCTAAATGCCGTTATTTTAAATGATGGTGACCCAAATAATGATGGTGAAATAATTCCTACAGTCGTGCCAGAAAAAATTGAAATTACCAAGCCCAAATTACAACTTGGTGTTGCCAGAAGATTTGCGCTTTCTAGAGATTTCGGATTGTTAACTGCTTTAGATTTAAACATGAGGTTTACACAAACTAATGATATTATTTCATCATCTTTTGTGAGTATTTCACCTTCTTTCGGATTTCAAGTTGATTACACAGATTTAGTATATCTAAGAGGTGGCATTAACAATTTACAAAATCAAACAAATTTTGACGCAAGTCAATCACTCACCTTAGAACCAAATTTTGGTGTTGGATTTAAATATAATGGAATTCAAATAGATTATGCACTGACAAACATTGGAGGCGCTAGTGGAACGTTATTTTCTAATGTTTTTTCTATTAAAGCAGATTTTAGTTTCTTTAGATAAATTATGAAAAAAATAGTTTTACTTTTTATCGCGGTATTAACCTTCGTTTATTCAACAAACGCTCAGCAACAGTTGAAACTTACCCCAAATGCGCAAATAAGTATTATTACTATTGCTCCGGGTGATGAATTAGTTGATTCTTTTGGTCATAGTGCTTTTAGAGTCAGAGATCCTTTTTTAAGTATTGATATCATTTACAATTATGGTGTTTATGATTTTAACACCCCAAATTTTTATGCAAAGTTCGCTCAAGGTAAACTCCTCTATATCCTAGGTGTCTCAAAATTTGACAGTTTTCTGAACAGTTATAAAGCGCAAAACAGAACAATTGTTGAACAAATATTGAATTTATCAACTACCCAGAAACAGGCTTTTTTTGAGTTTTTACAACTCAATGCGAGACCTGATAACCGTAGTTATCTTTACGATTTTTTCTTTGACAATTGCGCAACTAGATTGAGGGATGTATCTGATAAAGTTCTTACGCAAAGCCTTCATTTGTCTTATGATTTTGATGAATTAGACCTAACTTTTAGAGATTTAATTCATAAATATTTAGATAATCAGGCATGGGGAAAATTCGGTATTGATTTGGCTCTTGGATCTGTCATAGATAGGAAGGCAACACCGCAAGAATTTCTTTTTTTACCAGATTATGTCTTTAAGTCATTTGAAAAAGGACGTATTTTAGACAAGCCGTTAGTGCGATCTGAAAAAACCATATTTGAATCAATTCCTGAAAAGAAAAGTAGCACCTATTTCACCCCGTTACTTGTTTTTATAGGTCTTAGTTTATTAGTACTAGTAATTACCTATCGAGATTTCAAAAGGAAGTCAAGAAGCAAATGGTTGGATTTCTTTTTGTTCTTTTTGACTGGTATCATAGGATTATTAGTCATCTTACTGTGGTTCGCAACGGATCATACAGCTACTCAGCAAAATTTTAATTCTTTATGGGCTTTTGTGCCTAATGTGTTTGTAGGTTTTTTGTTATTAAAAAAACAGTTAAGACCTTGGATAGAAAAGTATTTGATTGTATTACTTGTATGTCTATCGATTACCATACTACTTTGGGTGTTGAAAATTCAAGTATTTTCAATCGCACTAATCCCAATAATAGTGCTATTAGGTGTTAGATACTTATACTTAATAAAATATATGAAGAGTACAACATATTAAACGACCTTATCAAGTTCTTCAAAGTCAGAATTATTAGAAATATATTCAGGCACTATGTCTTTCAGTTGAGAGACAATTTCATGTTTATTCTTTTCTCTTAAAAGTGATAATCTGACAATCGCTTGTTTTAAGCTAGTATAATCTAGCGTATCAGTCTTCGCAATCATTATTTTATCATTGTATGTTGGCATTGTATTTTCTTTGTCACTTAACAGCTCTTCATACAATTTTTCACCAGGTCGTAGTCCAACAATTTTTATATCAATATCATCAGGGTATTTCAGTCCAGAGAGATTGATCATTTTTTTTGCGATATCAAATATCTTAACGGATTCTCCCATATCAAATACAAAGATCTCACCACCTTTACCCATCACTCCTGCTTCTAGCACCAATTGACATGCCTCAGGTATAGTCATAAAATACCTAGTTATCTCTTTATGAGTTACTGTTAGAGGACCGCCTTCTTTAATTTGCTTTTTAAACAAAGGAATTACGGAACCATTAGAGCCCAACACGTTACCAAATCTAGTGGTCACAAACTTTGTTTTACTTTCATAATTAAGACAACTTGCATAGATTTCAGCAATTCGCTTCGTAGCTCCCATCACATTGGTAGGGTTAACTGCTTTATCAGTAGAAACCATTACGAATTTATCTACGTTGTATTCAACGGAAAGATCCATCAACAATTTGGTTCCATATACATTTACTTTTACCGCCTCATAAGGATTATCTTCCATTAAGGGAACGTGCTTATATGCAGCCGCATGAAAGACAATGTCAAAATTATGTTCGCTAAAAATCTCCTTTAATCGTTCCTCATTCCTAACATCTGCTATTATTACTGAATACTTATCAATGCCATTTCTTACAAACGACTGTTGAACATTATATAAATCTGACTCGGCTTGATCTAAAATAACCAACTGCTTGTAATTATAATTACTTATCTGTGTGGCAATCTCACTTCCGATAGACCCGGCAGCACCTGTAATTAAAATTGATTTATCATTCAATTCTTTTTGGAGAATTGGATTCTTTATTTTTATTGGTGTTCTATCTAGTAGGTCTTCTATCCTTACCTCCTCAATTTGGCCAATACTTAAGTCACCATTTATCCATTTATCAACAGATGGAACAATCTTTACTTTTACTGGTAATTCTATTATAGAGTCCACAATTTGTAATAGCTTATAAGACTCTATATTTTGAATAGAAACGATTACTTCTTCAATCTCCTTTCTTTCCAAAAAATCTTTATGTAAAACGGTAGAAGGATATACCTTTATTCGATTAAATTTTTTCCCTATTTTGTTTTTATCATCATCTATAAAACCAACTACATTCGAGCTGTTTTTAACGTCATTGCTAATTGTTGAATAGGTTAACAATCCTGAATCTCCGGCTCCATAAATCAACGTATTTTTTGGAGCTTTATATTCGGTTAGCACTTTTTGAACAAAGTTTTTAAAAATATATCTACTTGATATAAGAAAAATAATATTCAATAAGTAATTTATTGTTATTACAGAATATGGTACCGCAAATCTTTTGGTTACGTCATATTTTCTATCCAGAAATGTTATAAAAACTAAAATGACAAATAAAATTGTCACACCGTAAAAGACATTTGCCGCGTCTTTAGAGCCTGTCTGTCGAACCGTTCCTTTATAAGAGCCAACAATTAAAAAACACAACGTCGCAATGACCGCCACTAAAGGTATCTGAGAGAAAAAACCAAACTTTTGAAAACTTAGTGTAAAATTAAAATTAATGATATAAGCAATGAAAAATGCTTGCAGAACTATAAAAACATCTATCAATAGCACAACAATACGAGATACATTCGCATTTGCTCCTTTTAAAAAAATGGATTTGAACATTTGTAGATTTTAAAGTAACTAAATTAAGAATAATTGACTTGACATCAAAGGTAATAACTATCTCATAGTTTCTACATATTAAAACATTGCAAAAACTTTATAAAGTTATTCAAAAATCGATAAAATAGCATCAGTAACTCTACTTAATTCTTTATTTGTTAAATCGGACCCACTCGGTAAACATAGCCCATTATTAAATAGTTCTTCAGAAATTCCGTTATCGTACGAAGGAAAACTACTAAAAACAGGTTGTAAATGCATCGGTTTCCATAAAGGTCTTGATTCGATATTTTTACCTTCCAAAGAAAGTCGTATTCTTTCACGAGTATCATAACTATCTGTTAATATTGCGCTTAACCATCTATTAGAATAGAATCCCACTGGCTCATTGAGAAACGATATCTGATCAATATCATTAAGTTTTTCCTTATAAAATTCAAAATTCCTTCGACGCGATGCTACGCGATCATCTAAAACTTCTAACTGCCCCCTACCAATTCCAGCACAAATATTAGACATCCGATAATTATAACCAATATGTGAATGTTGGTAATGTGGAGCTTCATCTCTAGCTTGAGTCGCCAGAAAAGTTGCCTTTTTACAAAACTCAGAGTTGTTTGAAACCATTGCACCTCCGCCAGAGGTTGTAATTATTTTGTTACCATTAAAGGAAAATATGCCAATTTCGCCAAAAGTTCCCATGGCCTTTTTTTCATATTTAGAACCAATAGCTTCTGCTGCATCTTCAATTAAAGGAATCTCATACTTTTCTGCAATAGCCATGATTTCATTCATTTTAGAAGGCATTCCATATAAATGTACGACCAAAATTGCTTTTGGTGTTTTTCCTTTTTTTATTCTATCTTGAATCGCCTTTTCTAATAATTTAGGGCACATATTCCATGTATCTCTTTCGGAATCAATAAATACAGGAATCGCTCTTTCATATCTAATCGGATTTGCAGTCGCGGAAAAAGTAAAAGTGGAACATAATACTTCATCACCATCTTTAATTCCAAGGAGAATTAATGCTAAGTGTATCGCGGCAGTACCTGAACTCAAAACGGCACAAGATTTTATACCAGTATAATCACAAATTTCTTGCTCAAATCCATTTACGTTTGGGCCTAATGGCGCAACCCAATTCGTATCGAATGCCTCTTTGACATATTTTTGTTCTTCACCAGTTAAATGAGGAGATGATAACCAAATTTTTTCTTTCATTCTTTTATAAAGTCAATAAATCCTGAACTATTCTTTCGGCGGTATGACCATCCCATAAGTGAGGGATCTCTCCAGACTTCCACTCTCCTTTATGTAATTTTTCCATAAAAGGGGCGACATTATCGGGATTAGTACCTACTAATTCATTAGTTCCAACTGTAATTGTTTCTGGTCGTTCAGTATTATCACGTAGTGTCATACAAGGAACCTTCATTACGGTGGTTTCTTCTGTTATCCCTCCTGAATCGGTAACAACAGCAAAAGCATGTTGAACTAAATAATTAAACTCTAAATATCCGAGAGGTTCTATCATATGTAAATTATCGGCTTCTATACCTATACCCTTTAAAATTTTAGCTGTACGAGGGTGAACGGGAAAAACAATAGGAAAACCTTTGGCTCCCTTTATGATTTCATCAATTAATTTTTTTAACTTTTCTTCTTCATCGACATTCGCCGGACGATGTAGCGTCATTACGAAATAACCATTTTCCACAAGGTTAAAGTCTTTCCAGGCTGGTGGCTGATTAAAACGTGAAATATTTTTTAATAACGTATCGATCATGGTATTACCAACAAATCTTATTTTACTTTCCTCATGCCCAAGTTTTCTCAAATTATCATTTGCAACTTCACTTGTTGTATAAAAAACATCTGTAATTGCATCTGTAACCATTCGATTGATTTCTTCTGGCATTGATATATCGTTTGAACGTATACCTCCTTCAACATGAATCACACCAACATTCAATTTTTTAGCAGCAATACTGCATGCCATTGTTGAAGTCACATCTCCAACTACAAGGCTCCAATCTGCCATATCTTTGAGTAAAAGAGCTTCGTATCGCTCCATAATACGAGCTGTTTGTTCAGCTTGAGTTCCTGAACCTACTTCTAAATTTACATCAGGCTCTGGAATCCCCAATTGTTCAAAGAAATTACCAGACATTTTTTTATCGTAATGCTGCCCTGTATGGATTAGTCGAAATTGAATCCTATCCTTCACTTTTTTAAGTTCCTCGACAATAGGAGCAATTTTCATAAAATTTGGTCTTGCACCTGCAATAATATCCAATTTCATCATGCTATTTTTTTAAATTATTTAATTATTTAATTAGTGGTTTCAGATAAGCTTGCACCTGTTTTGCAACCTGAGTATGTCCATAACAAGACCAATGCCCTTCATGTTTCCCTAAAACCCAACTCTTATCGCCTTCTGAATTTAATTCAATGACTTTAAATCCATTATTTTTTGAAATCTCAATTATTTCTTCTTCTGTACCTGGATGAAAAACCAATATGTTCTTCTCAAAATTATAATTCTTCTTACAGAATTCAAATAAACCACTAAATTTTACAAAATCAAAACCATTATTTACTTTAGTTGTCTGAATAACATTCTTATTCTCCTGATTTACAAACAGTGGAAATCTCAAATACAAATAATAAATTAACTTAAAGTTATAAATCAAATTTTTAAGTTTCGGAGCCTTCATTTTAGCTTTTAAAATAGAATCTTTCTGTAAATCTACTTGGATCCGATCTTTGTATCTTTTATTACTCGAGAAACTTTCGTAAAAGTCATTCGAACTAACATATATCAAATTGTACTCAGTACTAATCAGAGTATCCAACATTTTTGTAATTTCCATAGCTTCTATAAATGAAACTCCCGATCGCCCTGCTTCGAAAAAGCCAACATTGTCAACATATTGTTTCAATTGAGTACCTTGATTACAATCAATTGGATTCATGATATTTTCGATATATGAATCACCGATTATCCCAATGGTTTTATCATAATTGATCTCTGCAACTCCCAGCCATCCAAAATCATTTACATTCCATTTATGATCTGATTTCGCATAATAACCTGATTGACCAGGTTTATACCGTTGAATACCAGAATTATCTATAAGTCGTCTCGGGATATCCGGAGTGAGTCTATAAACTCGAACAATAATTTCTCCACAACAATAGACCATAGCTATTAAAATGAAAATTCTTAAAAGAAATTTACTCATATATCCTTAAAATTGAAAATAAATAAAAGCTTGTTCTTCACCAGTGAATACAAATAACATAACAATAATCCCAATATAAAAAGGCCATCTAACATAAATTGGTAACACGTCAACACCTTGTATTGCAAATTGTTTATTTCTTCCAAACCATTCAACAATTAAAAAAAAACATATTAAGCTCAATGACATAATTGCATTTTCAGATAGTTCTGGTTTCGAAAAAAGTGAAGATGAAAAAATTCCTAAAGTATAATCCCATGCTTGGTTAATATTTTCCGCTCTAAAAAATACCCAAGCTATTGTTGTAATAAAAAAAGTAAAGCAAACTTGAGCAACTTCTTTTAGATTCGGAAATACCTTTCCCAAGGCAATAGTATTTGTGTTTGTTCTATTTGAATTATTTAGCATTAGTGGTAAAAAGTATAATGCATTTATAAAACCCCAAGCAATGAATGTCCAATTGGCGCCATGCCAAAAACCACTCACTATAAATATCACGAAAGTATTACGAATTTTCATCCATGTTCCTCCTCTACTCCCGCCAAGAGGAATATATAAATAATCTCTAAACCAAGTCGACAGAGAAATATGCCATCGCCTCCAAAATTCAGCAATATCTCTTGAAAAATACGGGAAAGCAAAATTTTGCATCAGATTAAAACCAAATAAACGCGAAGTACCTATAGCAATATCAGAATATCCTGAAAAATCGCCATATATCTGAAATGCAAAAAACACGGCTCCTAACAGTAGAGTACTTCCCGAATAATCTCCAGAGTTATCAAATATCATATTAGCAAAAGTTGCGCAATTATCTGCAATCACAACTTTTTTGAACAATCCCCATAAAATCTGACGCATTCCATTAACAGCATCTGAATATACAAAGTGTCTTTTCGAATAAAACTGCGGTAATAGATTTTTTGCTCTCTCTATAGGACCCGCAACTAATTGAGGAAAAAAGCTTACAAAAGAAAAGAAAGCAATAATGTCCTTTGTAGGCTCTAATTTCTTTTTATAAACATCTATTGAGTAACTCAATGTTTGAAATGTATAAAAACTGATTCCAACTGGTAATACAATATTTAATCTAGAGACATTCATTTGACTCCCAAACAACGTAAAAGCATCCGCAAAACTTTCAGCAAAAAAATTATAATACTTGAAGAAACCTAAAAAACCTAAATTGACTACTATACTCACCCATAATAACACTTTTCTCTTTTTGATATTGTTAGCAGATGCTAAACTAGTACCTACGAAATAATCAACACACGAACTAAAAGCAATTAACGACAAAAATCTCCAATCCCACCAACCATAAAATACATAACTCGCAGCAAGTAGCAGTATATTTTGTAATTTCAAATTACGTTGCGTAACAAACCAATATAATACGAATACTATTGGCAAGAATACTGCGAAGTCTATAGAGTTAAAAAACATAGGAAATAATGAATTACCTGAGTGATTTCTTTTTAACAGCCGGAACACCGGTATAAAGCGAATATGCTTCGACATTATTTATCAAGATACTCTGTCCGCCAATTATTGAGCACTCCCCAATTCTAATCTGCTGTATCGTTGAAGATCCAATTCCAATTTGTACGTAAGATTCTACGTGAGAAAAGCCTCCAAAACTAACACTTGGTGCCAGTGAGCAACATTTTTCAATAATACTGTTATGACCAATTGCACAATTCATATTTATTACTACAAAATCGTTAATCTCTGATTCATGATTTATCGATACCCCGGGATAAATTATGACACCTTTTCCAACAATAACTTCATTGGAAATCCAAGCATTTGAGGCAATAAAGTTTGGAAAATGATAGTTGCTACCTATTTTATCGAGAATTTTTCTTTTAGCAATTGGATTAGATATACCTATCACAATTGATGCATCTTTATAATTATTAATGTCCTCAATCTTTCCAAGTACTGGAATGTTCCAAAATTGTTTCCCAATCTTAGTTTCATCGTCATCTAAAAACCCGATTATATTATATTTCTTGTCAAATAGATCTTGATTTAAAGCCAAAAATCCTCCAACATTACCCGCACCTATAATTATTAAATCGTCCATTATAAATATTTTTCAAGATTAGATTTCAAACCTTGCTTTACAGGAAGCTGCCATAGCAATTTACACCAATTATGATTTCCTTCCAATAATTCTGGCCCATCATTGGTGATTGCTATATCCCATCCTATAGAGGTATTGTTTGTATTCATTAAGGCAGCCGACTTAGCCATGGCAACCGACTCTTCCCAAAACGGGACTTGAAAACCTTTAATTTTTACATTTGTAACCGGGTGTCTATCTTCATCATTCTTTGTTATATCGCTATAAACTCCAACTCCGTTAACCACCCCACTAAAACAATCAATAGGAGCTGCAATATTACCCGCAGCTAAATTATCAACATAAGAATCAACAGTAATTCGCAATCTACACCCAAGTAAATCAACTTCGCCATCTTTATTTAATTGGGTAAAAATTCTAACCGTATTTAAACCTGAAGGTGAAAGGTTCATTAACGCGTCATGCTGAAGTATAAACTCTTCAATAAGATCATTGTCACTATTTTCAATGACTGACAATAATTCTTTTCCTTTCATTTGATCTAATTTCAGCACTTCAACACCTTCACCACACTGCCCGTCAGAGGACTTAAGCACTAACCGATTTGAAGGATTGTTCAACAAATTCTCTTGAACTGTTTTATCCTTCAAAAAATTGTCTTTACTGCTATGTCTATGTCTTATAAATTTTGCATACTTCTCTAAGAAAAGTAATTTATTTTCTAAAACATTTCTATTCTGTTTAGGGTTCATTTGTAATTGGTATTCATACATATAACCGGTACCAGCAAATGATTCTTTCTCTTTTTTATTTAAGTTGTAAAATTTAAAATAAAAATAATCTAGTATTGAAACATTATATTTTATAGAAGATATAAAAACATCAACTATTAGATGAGTTTTAGAAATTTTGTAATCACTACTGACAAATGTCAAAAAATCAGAAAATTTCTTCCTGTTTAAATTTTTCAAATAATAAGCGAAGTAAATAAGTCGTTTCAACATATCTAATTATTTCCTGTAAAAGGTGACATTGGTCTGTCATCACTTTGGTTTATTCCCTCCCGTTTAAACACTTTAAGAAAGGTGTAGTATAAAATTTTTAAATCAAATAAAAAAGAAATATTGTCTACATAATACACATCATACTCAAATTTTTTTGTCCAAGAAATACTATTTCTCCCATTTACTTGTGCCCAACCTGTAATACCAGGTTTGACAATATGTCTCCTTAATTGTTCTTTTGAATATAAGGGGATATACTTGAATAAGAGAGGTCTTGGACCTATTAAACTCATATCACCTTTCAAAACATTAAATAATTGTGGAAGTTCATCAATTGAAGTCTTTCTAATAAAAGATCCTAATTTAGTGATTCTAAGATTATCAGGTAGCAAGACGCCAAACTCGTCTTTTTCGTCAGTCATAGATTTGAATTTTATAATTCTAATCGTTTTTTGATTCTTACCAGGTCTATTTTGGAAAAAAAACGGATTACCTTTATTTTGAAATAAAAGAAGAAGATATACCACAAAAATTATTGGCAGAACCAAAATGAGAACTATCAAACTTAAAAGTAAATCTA
The DNA here is from genome assembly GCA_947494325.1 of uncultured Flavobacteriaceae bacterium. Classification (GTDB taxonomy): domain Bacteria; phylum Bacteroidota; class Bacteroidia; order Flavobacteriales; family Flavobacteriaceae; genus Aureibaculum. The sequence continues at coordinate 216,444 of CANLUS010000006.1, read as the reverse complement.
TACACCTCTTAAAAAAAAATCTATACATGTTATTTTTGTTGGTTCATTAAATCTCCAACCTCTCGAGTAGTCATAAACTCAACTTCAGGCCATTTTTCAACTATTTTCTTTAAAAGACCTCTCAGTCCTTTTAATCCTTTATCTCTATTACTTGACTCAATATGCCCACTGAAATTTACTCTATGCGAACTTATATTGGCTGGTTTATTGAATTTAAAGGCAATTTCAATCTGTTTCATACAATAATCTTCCCAATTTAAATTGGGCATTAATAACGGTTCATAAACACAATTTCGTAGAATATACCGCTGCTTAAATTTATTCTTCTTTCCGAGATAATTAAAGGATTTCTTATACGTTCCTTCTCCTTGATGTTCTCTTTTAATGAAATCTGTATCTATAAAATCAATACCTTCCTTCTGCAGTAGTTCTTCTAAACTTCCATGTGCATGTGTTTCTGGAGCTGTAAAATGTCTTGCTCTATAACCATATACTTCCTCGAACAAATTCAAACCATCAACAAGTATTTTTTTATGATTTTCAACTTCAGAAAATGATTCGAATCCAAAAGCCGATGCATAACTTATATTTGGAAAAGGTTTCGAAGATATAGATGCATATGACTTATTATCAATAGCGCACAAAATCTCTTTATCTTTTTTCCTCAATAACTCTAAGAAAGTTTTAATATTTAAATGTTCTCTTCCATGGAATTCCGGAAAAATCAATTTTTTTTCTACCCCTTCATGAATTAATTCTAAAACATTTTCATAACCTTTAATCTTTTGGTGGGTCTCTGATAGAGTTTCAAAAAAATATTCAGAATAATTAGACGCTATAATTTTTTCGAAATTAGGATTCGCTGGGAGCGAAAACGTAGTGAAAATTGCAGATTTTCCGTTTTTATCCTTAACAGAAGATAAACTGTCATAAAGTTGTTCTAAATCCTCAGCATCTTCGAGCGCGTCTAATTTATCAAATCTATTGGATTCAGTATCTAGACCCTCCAACTGCATCTGTCTTCTGGCTTCTTTCGAACCCATTCTTACATTTCCATAATCATCAACAGAAAAAACGACAATTTTTCTTTTTGTCTTCCATCCGAACTGATTTTTAATGGTCAGATTTAATGTTCGTTTTAATTCAAAAAGATTCATTTATTTTTGTTCAGTAGTTCTTAATCTTTTATTATACGTATTTCGAAGCGCATGCCAAACTATTTCTCTTTGATACTTCTCCACTATATCCTTTCTTATATCTTTTGAAAATTTCTTCTTTGTACCATCATTATTCAAAAGAAGTTTCATTGAATTAAATAGGTTTTCTTCATCTTTAGGAGTAACAACAATTCCATTTTTACCATCTTCTATAATTTCATTACAGCCATTTATATCACTAACAATACAAGGCAATCCCATGGCACCAGCTTGTAATACAACATTTGGAAATCCTTCGCGGTAACTTGGGAAAACAAAGATATCACTAATAAATAGATATGGCCTTATATCATCATGACGCCCCACTGCCAGAATTTCTTTTGTGTTATTGATTATATCCATCGTTGCTCCGCTCAAAGCACCATTCTGTTTTTCTAAAGGTCCAACAAGCAGCAGTTTCATTTTCTTATCTGGATATGTATTCAATAATTTTAAAAATGAATTTACTAATTCGGCTATCCCTTTCTCAATGCAAAGTCTTCCAACAAAACAAAACACATTATCCTCATTTCTGATCCCCAACTCCTTTCTTAAATTAGATTTGAATAGATCTTGGTCTTTAACAAAATTACGTGTGAAATATTCTGTATCAATTCCGTTTGAACTACCGTTGGCCAATACTTCAAGTTTTTCTCTACGGCAAAATTTATTTTCTAAAATAATATCTTTTAGACCAACTGAATTCGGATAAATTTTGTGCGCACTAAAATAGGTGATTCTTTCAGTCGTATTTAATATTATCCGTTTTAAACCTTTAACTTCGGTCAACGGCATTCCGGCTACTGTATGTAATCTGATCGGAACTTTAGCCATTTTAGATGCAAGCATTCCCAATAATCCGGCTTTTGGCGTATGGGTATGGACAATCTGGGGCTTTTCTCGTCTAAATAAAATATAGAGTTTCCAAAGCGCCTTTAAATCATGTAGTAAAGAAATTGTTCTTTTCATTTCAACACGATGCAAGCTAATACCTTCTCTCTCTTTGACTTCATTATAGTGTTTTTCATCATAACCCGTAACACCAATAACATTAAAAAATTCATTCATAAAAGACAATTGCCCTTTCAATAAAATATTCATTGAAATTGGTACCGTAGTGACTCGAATTAGTTTTGGTTTATTTTTCATGAAATCTTATTCAAATACCATTTCTGGAAAACAAATAAATTCCATAATTTCCCTTTATGGTTTTCTTTTTCATCAAGGTGTTCATCTAAAAGTTTCTTAACTTCTTCATAATTAAAAATTCCTTGTTCAATAATCACTTCTTTTGATAGTAATGAACTTATTTCATTTCTCAACTCATTTTTAAACCACGAATCGACAGGTACACCAAACCCTTTTTTTCTGAAATTTACCGTTGCCGGAGGCAACAGGTTACGGAAAGTTTCTTTCAGAATATATTTTTTATTTCTTCCTTTAATTTTAAAGCTTAGCGGAATATTATAAGCCAATTCTACTATCCTAGAGTCTAAAAAAGGAACCCTAGCTTCCAATGAATTCATCATGCACACTCTATCGACTTTCGTAAGCATATCTCCTTCTAAGACAAATTTCAAATCAGTATAAAAACCTTTCTCCATTACCGTAGAGGACTTAAAAGATTTATAGGTTTCGTTTACCTCGCTTTTAATGTTATCTACGTATAGATTATTCTTCAGAATAGCATTTCTCTCAAGATCATTAAAGCCTAAACACATCATGTTATAATGTACATCAAACTCTGACTTTTCGGCATTATTTATAACTTTTTTTATTTTCCTCAACAGCGAATTGGTGATCTTTGTATGAGGAATTATTTGGATGATACTTTTAAACAGTTTTTGAGAAAATTTTGGTAATTTCTTAAACTTAGAAATATAATACTGGCTTAGGTATTTTTCGTAACCTCCAAATAATTCATCGGCCGCATCCCCAGTTAAAACCACCTTAACTGACTCTCGTGCCAGCTTCGCTACATAGTAAGAAGGCAACGCAGAAGAATCACCGAAAGGTTCATCGAAATATAAAACAATTTCGTCAACTAACTCGACCACATCTTTATAATCTAAAAAATGTGTCTTATGATTAGATTTTATTCTATCTGCTATAATCTGGGCCCTTTGGCTCTCATCATACGCTTTTTCATTAAACCCAATTGAGAATGTATTTATTGGATCATTCGAATGATTTGCCATTAAGGAACTTACAATACTCGAATCAATACCTCCACTTAAAAATGCTCCAACAGGCACATCTGATACCATTCTCTTCTTTACTGAATCGCTAAGCAATTTATTTAGTTTTCGAGAGGCGTTATCAAAATCCGATTCTGGAATATAATCCTTTAATTGCTTTTGTAAATTATAATATTCAAAACTTTTTACTTCCTTATTTTTATTAATATGAAGGTAATTCCCGGGCTTGAGCTTTTTTATACCCTTATAGATCGTGTAAGGTGCTGGAATGTATGATAGAGAAAGAAAAAAATTCAAACCTATTTCATCTATTTCATTTTTATTAAATTTTGATTTCAAAGCTTTTAATTCCGAAGCAAATTGCAATGAATTATTCTCTTCACAATAATAAAGGGGTTTTTCTCCGAATTTATCCCTTACTATAAAAGCTTCCTCTTTTAACTTATCATAAAGAGCGAAAGCAAACATTCCTTCTAAGCGCAAAAGAAGCTTGTCGATGCCAAAATGTAGGTATCCCTTCAATACCACTTCGGTATCACTACTAGTTGTAAAATTGTAACCTGCTTTAATTAGCTCTTCACGCAGTTCTTTAAAGTTATAAACCTCCCCATTATATACAATAATAAGGTTTTTATCTTCTGTCATCATGGGTTGATCACCCGTCTCTAAATCAATTATGGAAAGTCTTCTGTGTCCTAAACCAATATTGTCTTTTATCCATAAATTACCAGCATCTGGTCCTCTTAACGACAAGGAATTGCACATGTCTTCTAGGGTTGAAAAATCAACCGGTTTATCTTTTTGTATAATCCCAACTATACCACACATATTTCTATTTTATAATTACTCTCATCCCTTTTAACATTAAAAAAACCCCAAATCCAAATTTTATTTTACAGAAATAAAAAAACAACTTCCAATGCATTGGAAAATGTTTAAAGGAAAAGTTGACAAAACTATCGACATAAACAGGTTCGGATAAATATGCATTTAAACTTTTTATTTGCGCCAAAGCACTTTTTTTATTTCTTGGACTTACTTCACTCAGTCCCACATTCATCATTGAAATGCCAATTCTATTTTTTAATGCTTCCTTAAATATGTTATCCAACACCTTCTCTTCTATTTCATTTCCTAAATAGTTAAAAAGTTCTAAAAACCTAGGAAACAAAGTTGAACCGTGCGTTTTGGTTAGAGATGTTAAATTGTCTTTACGATAGTGAATAAAATGTCGATGTAAATAATAGGCTTTTTTAATACATCCGAAATATTGAAAGTTGAAAAAAATATCTTCTGAACCTATAATTTTGGTATCTACAAATTTTAAATTATTACTCTTAATAATCTCATTTTTATAAAACTTACCCCATGCAGAAGCAAAAGAATCAATTAGTTGAGGCTTTTTCATTTCAGTCCCAATTGGACCAGCAATTCTTCTTTGAAGCTTTTTCATTTCTGCTCCATCGAATTCAACATCCTTTCCAAAGGGACCGAGAACAAACACTGAATCATTTTCATACTCTTTTATCATCTGCCAAAAAACCAAATCATACTCCCCTTCTTCAGCAATATTATATACCTTTTCACAAGTTTCATGTTCTAGCCAATCATCAGCATCTACATACGTAATATATGTGCCCTTGGCTACAATTGTTCCGGTATTTCGAGCACTCGATAATCCTCCATTTTGCTGATTTATGACCTGTACTCTTTGATCAACTTTTGAATACTTTTCGCAAATCCTTCTTGATCCATCGGTTGAACCGTCATCTACAAGTATTATTTCAATATTAGACATCGTTTGGGCAAGCAAACTATCTACACACTTTTCAAGATATAACTCGACATTATAAATTGGTACAACAATGCTAACGTTGGGTTTATTTTTCATTTAATTACTTTTGAAATAAAAGGAAATCCATAAGCTCATTGCCTATTTTTGCGCTGTCTAGTTGATCTTTTATATTTATAGCATTAGATGCCAGATATGTTCTCTTTTTTTCATTCATAATAAGTTCATCAATACTCTCTGACAATGCAGCTATATTATTATTTTCAACTAACAAACCATTCGTGTTATGAACAATAATATCCCTGGGTCCAGCATCAAAATCAAAGGAAATACAAGCAAGTCCAGCGGCCATTGCTTCGCATAGTGCATTAGGAAAACCTTCACTTCTGGATGGCATAACGAAAATTTCGGATGATGCAAAAACCTTATCAATTTCCTTCACCTTCCCTAGGAATTTAACGCTATCTAAAACACCTAATTCTTTGGCTTGTTTTTTTAGGTAATCACCATCTTCATCTCCCCCTGCAAAAATTAGATTCCACCCTTTACTTTTAATTCCGGCAAAAGCATCTATCAATCTATCAAATCCTTTATTAGGATCATTAAAACGACCAACGGCCAAAATATGATTCTCTTTCTTCAAGTTATAATAATTTATCTTTCTTACTGCATTAGGGATTACCTTAAATTTAACCGAATTTCTATGAAACTTTTTTTGAACTTTCATGGCAATCATTGTTTGCGCCACAACTCCTTTTGGAGGAAAGATTCTAAAAATTAAACGGCTAAAAAAATCTATCTTTTTATCCCATTTAAAAAAAGGACTGGATCTTTCAGATATATACACCGGAAAATTCAGAAATGATACAGACAACAACACAATCGCAGCATAGAACTTATTTAGAACAAAAATACTATCGGGCCTTTCTTCTTTGATAACCTTCCTTAACCAAAAAACTGTTTTCAAAAAATTCAAATTTGTTTTATTAAAATCTTCAGGTTCTTTGAAACCAACTCCTTTGTTAAGTTTGAAAAACTTTGTTTGGTTAAAAATAGCAATAAATGTTACTTTATTATTTCGGTCGTATAATGAATTTGCGAAATTACAACTTGATCTTTCAATACCTCCCATTTTTAAACAAGGCCCAATAATGCATATTTTTTTCATTTCTATAAAAATTATTAGTTTTTAAGCCTGTGATAGATTTGGCGAATTGAATCATACATTCCTATTTTTTTTAATAATTTAATAGACAAAATAATAGGGGCATATTTTATCCTATGCTTTAGATAGAACATTTTTTGTTTCACTTTAGCCGATTTCATCTTTTTTGAATCTTTTTCTGATACAGCGTCCATTAACAAAAGATCATTTCTATCTTTTTCTCCATTTCGATTTTTCTTAAATAGATATAATTGATTAAATGATATGAATTTAATGTCATTAAAATAAAAATAGTTTTCACTATTATACAAGAGTTCGTCTGATGCTTTGTTATAGAAATTGATTTCAGAATTATGAGAATTTATACCGGAATCATCTGAAGTTATAGAATACCTATCATTAATAATATAATCTATGTCGTCAGACTTTCTGATCCCATATAACGACAGTACCATTCCTGAATCGAGTATAATGTCCTCAGCGTTTATTTCATTTGCACTTACAAAACGTTTAAATTTATCCAGTTTTTTATGAAAAGTAATAAACGTATTTGGTTTGGCATTATTTAAAAAATGAATACTGTTATTATTAAATAATAGTTTCGACAGCTCAACTACTTCTTCATGTGTATCTGTTATATGTATTGAATGCTTATCGATGTTAAAAACATCTCGAATATCATCTTTCTTTTTTAAAACGTCCTCCAAGGTATCAGCTTGAAATAAATAAGCTCTCAAGGGATTATCGATATCTTTAAAGCATTCCATTACTTTTGGTTTGGTACCTTTAAAATCATCTTCAATGGTGCCCAACCATTTTTCATTTTTATACACTTTAGACATCAAATTATGGGCCCCGTTCAAATTCAAAAAAACATTTTTCTTATAAACGACCTTATCAAGTATATTTTCTATTTCAGTATCCTTACTTTTTGCTGATGGCCAAACCAATGCTATAAAAGTATGAGTATCTTTTTTCGCAAACATTGTTGCGGCCATATCTAAATACGTTTCTGATACATTCCTTTCATAAAAAAAATTATATGTAAAACTAGTACCTTCATCAGTAGTATTTATGTAAAATACTTCTTTATTACTATTTATCGCTGATGCTAATCTATGTGCTCCATTTAATATAAAGCCATTCTTCGATAAAGGGAGTATGGATTTATTTGGGTCAAAATCTATATTCGAAATATCATTGGATAACTGCAAAAATGTATCAATAAACTTCGATTTACTATTTTTATCTTCATTATTTGGTTCTTTGAAACTTCCAAAACTAAATGCTCTTATATGTTCTAAGTAGACTTTAGCTGCATGTTGACTATTTTTACTAAACGTTTCTAGAAAATAAAGTTTGAATGCTAGATCGAATCTGCTATATGTCAACAAATTAACCCCTTGAGTCCTAAATATCTGGTAGGATTCTTTTGAAAGTCTATCATGAATTGTCGGCTCAATTATTCCTTCCATTTCTCTAATCGAAATTTCTTTATATACCTTATCCATTCTAAACAATTATATTATTCTAGCAATAATTTCATTTTCGTACTTCTCATCAACAATTTCCTCGACATCTCGACCTCCAATTGCTTCACTTGTATACTTTCCTTGAATTTTAACCTTTGATTTGGCTCCTCTTAAAAACCATTCATACTCAATATCAACGTTTCCAATATCGATCGCCTGATATCCCTTCTGCGCCAAATCAAATGATAAGGCAGTTGCTGTTGGACCTAAAGCAATTAAAATCAGTTTATCTTTAGAATGTTTGAGTGACGCGTTAAACAAATCCTCATATCTTTCAAAAGCGTGATGCATGGGTGCAATAATTCTTTCGAGTTTAACTGCCTTACTGAATAAATTATTCCCAACTCCTAATCTACTTTTTTCACCTTCAATTAAAAGCACTTCTCGACTTTCCCATATTTTCATAAGTTTTTTAAAGTACTCTTTACTATATGTTTTATCTTCATAAGGAGCATAGACCCTTGTCATGCTAGAGTTGTAATATGTCTTATTTAAATCTAAATATTTTCTTAATCGTGGGTAAATCCAGCTAACTTGAGATTTCCAAGTTCTTTTACTTTCTTTATGAAGATTTTCTAACGAGTAATATCCAATAGGTAACCCTACTAAACAATTAGAATGCTTAGATTTCAAAATCATCTTCATCCTTTCCGCTAAATTCGCATCATATTTTTGAAATGGTAAATTTAGTTTATCCATTAAATATAGAAACTCACCATCTCCAAAACGTGATATAGACGATTTATCTCTTATAATCTTATCTAAAGTTTCTTCTATTGACTTTACTTTAGGTAAAGGAAATATCCTTATTGTAACTGGATATAAAGAAGATAAAAAGTATTTTGCTAACTTTCTAACTCCTTTAAACAATGCGCCATATCGTAAATTCATTATTAAACTTTTTAAGAATGTTATAAGTCACTATTTCATCCATTTAGCATACCACATTTGAAACATTAAAACCCTCCAAATTACGGTTTTGTATAAAAGCGTTCCTTCTTTAAACTTAGATACTATTTGAGATATAAAAACTGGATTGAAAATTTGTGATTCCTTAATTGAACTATCTGATAAATATTCTTCTACTAAATAAGATAATTCTTTATTTAAGTAATCAAAAACTGGCAAATCAAATCCAACTTTTGGTCGTTCCATAATTTCAGAAGGTATATATTTATGAGTTATGTCCCTTAAAATTTTTTTGTATGTACTCCCATCATATTTATATTCCATCGGCAGTACGGCAGCAGTTTCTGCCAATCTATGATCCATTAAGGGTTCTCGACCTTCTAAGGATGTTGACATTGTTGCTCTATCAACTTTGACCAATAGACAGTCCGTTAAGTTCATTTGATAATCAAGAGCTAACATCGATCCAAATTCTGAGTTTAGTCCTTCATATGATTTAGAAAAAATTTGAGGCTTTGAGCTTTTCATATCAAGGAAAAGTCTCTTGTTAAAACCGTTAGGTAATCGCCTCGAATGGTACATCAACTCAATTAGCCGTTGGTCTTTCTTTGAACGTAAAATTTCACTTAGTCCTAACACTCGATGATTTAATTGGATAAATCCATTTGGGATAATTTTTTCAGCAATATTTAGCCCTATTGAAGAGGCCATTTTCAACCTCTCTGGAACAGTATTAATTTCTCCGAGTCTTTTATAAAAATTACTGTACCAAGAATATCCTGCAAACAATTCATCTCCTCCATCTGCGGATAAAGCTACGGTAACCTTTTCTCTTGCCAACCTACTAACTAAAATACTCGGAATTGAAGATATATCGGCAAAAGGCTCATCATAATAATACGGTAAATCAGGTATTATTTCTTGAGCGTCTTTGTGTGTACAATTGTAGACTGTGTGATCAGTACCTAAATGATCAGCTACTTTTCGAGCATACTCAGATTCATCTATTCCATCGGGAAAACCAATGGTAAAAGTTTTAATTTTTTCCGTTCTATCTTTTTGCAAAACTGCAGTTACTAACGAACTATCATACCCACCGCTCAAGAACACTCCAACCGGCACGTCAGCCACCATTCTATAGTTACACGAAGATTTCAGAACAGACTCTACAGTTTCAGTAATCTCAACAGGATCCAACTTCAAAATTGGCTTCTTAAAATGCTCAAGTAGATCCCAATATTTATAATTCTCGACTTCTTTTGATTCCAAATCTATAGTAAGCCAATTTGAAGGGGGCAATTTTTTACAAAATTTAAAAATAGAATCATTTTCAATTACATATCCATATTGCATATAGTTATATAATGCAAAATGATCAATTTCCTTTATAAAATGAGGATGTTCATGAAAAGCTTTAAGCTCTGATGCGAACAATATCAATCCATTATTGTTATATATGTAGCATGGCTTTACACCTGCTCTATCTCTGCAGAAGTAAATTTTCTGCTCTTCTCTATTATAGATAACGAACACGAACATTCCTATAAATCGCTGTACACAACTTTTACCCCACTCAATAAAAGATTTCAAAACAACTTCTGTATCTGACGTTGAAGTGAACTTATGTCCTTTTTCTACAAGAACTTTTCGAATTTCTTCGTAATTATATATTTCTCCATTCAATAAAATAGAAAACCCTTCAAAATGCATTGGCTGATGACCAGCCATACTTAAATCGATAATGCTTAATCTAGCATGACCAAAGCCAATCTGGGTATCGTTGAATGAGTATAATTCAGACCCACTATCATCTGGCCCTCTATGATTCAATGTAGTAACCATTGAATCAAGCATTTCTTGATTAGATCTTCCCTTAAAATCTATAAACCCTGCTATTCCGCACATATATCAATCGAATTCAATAGTATGCCCTAGCATATCAGATGTCATAAATTGAACATCAGGCCACTTTTTTAAAATGCCCTTTAATAGTAGGTCCAAATATTTTATATTTTTATTTCTATTTTCTTGGTTAATATAACCAATATAATTTAATCTATGCGACGATATAATGGCAGGTTTTTTCCAAAAAAAAGAAGTCTCTACCTGTTTCAATGTATTTTCTACTGGATTAATACTTGTCCTTAACGAAGGTTCAAAAATACAATTTCTTACTAAATATATTTGGTTATTTGAATTTATTTCCCCCAAGTTATGCTTCGAATTTGCGATTCCATTACGCTTCTCAAATCTAGGAGAAATTTGATATCTCGAAGATTGAATATATTTGATTCCAACTTCAGCTAAAAAATTTTCTATTTGGTTACTCCATATATAATTAGGAGCAATAAAAGATTTCGATTGATAGCCAAATATCTCAGCGAAAATATTCTGGGCATCTTTAATTGCCTGTTGAATAAAATTTAATGTTTCTTGCTCATCATAATCAAAAGCAGCCATATAGCTCTCTCCTGATTTCGAATATAATTTCGAAGACAGACCAAACATTTCAAATTTGAACGCTTCCTCAATAAACTTCACATCTCTTCTCAAATGATTAAGCCACAATGCAACGTTTACATGTTCTCGTCCATGCAATTGAGGGTGAAAAACCCCTTCACTCATACCCTGTTTCCATAATTCAAAAGAAGATGCATGTTGAGAATATCTCTTTAAAGTCTCTGTGAAATTTTCATAAAAATAATTTCTGTAACCGGATTCTTTGATTTTTTCGAAATTGGGATTTGCTACAATTGTATTTGCCGTTATTACAGCAGGGTTGTTCTCGGAATCCTTATGTTTATACAACGTTTCAAACAGTATTTCCAAATCACTATAGCTCGCCAATGAATCATAACTGGTAAATTCATCTGAACTCACATCAATATTAAGATTCTTTAATTCTCTAAACACTTTTAATGATGGCATCCTTATACTCCCCCAATCATCAGATTCTATTACTACAATTTTTCTATTTGAGCGCCAGCCCAATCTATTGTGATAATTACGTCCAATAAAAGATTTAATTTCACTTAGTCTCATCGCATATTTATTTTATTAGCTCTATTAAGGCAAAATCAACGTTCCCGATAAAAGAAAACATCGGATTCCCTATAATTGCCGATACCCCAATAGTTTCAAGACCTACTCTTAAGATTAGTAGAACATATAAAACTATTGACACAATGGATGCATTTCGGATCAGGCTATTAATTTTAATATTTCTATTTTGAATGACAAGAAAGAGTGTTGCGAAAACAAATAAATAGGCAACTGCTATAAATCTTGAGCCGGAAGGCACGGTTGAAAATAAGAAAGCAGCACTGGACATTAGTAAACTAAATGCAAACATGGACTCCAACTTTTCTTTTTTTAAAAAAGGTCTATACTTAAAAAAAACAATCGATATTAATATTAAAGATATATATTTCGCAGTTTCCGGCCCTAGGGTCACATACCAACCCATAGCTCCTGCCCTTCTTTCTTGTCTTTGTGCAACATACTCTTCACTTGAATAGATGGAGATTTCATTTTCAATTGAAACAGGTAAATTAAGTGATGAAATCGAAGAATTAACGAACTTCGGTGATATCGATAAAAAAAAGAATGAAACAATATATAAGATGTAATATGACTTTGTTCTTTTTCCTAAAAGTAAATAAAGCGCGAGAATAGCTACTGGAAGTATAAAAGAATAATGAATTAAAATAGTGAATAATGGAAATAACAAAAACTTCAATTGTTTTTTATCGAAATAATTAAAAATTCCAAATACGAAAATACTGGTCGCGGTCCAAAATCTAAAACCATTAATATTCCACATAGGTACCACAAAAACAAACAAAAGAAATAAAAAGAAGGTTAACAGCTTAAAGTCCCCTTTTTTTCGATCTAACAAAAACCATATGTTTCTTGAATAAAAATAACCAAAGATTAAAGCTAGAGATAACAAATAAATTCGTACGTTCTCGACAATTCGGGTTATAAAATAATTATAGGTTTGAATAAAAAAATCTGGTTGCGTTTTTAAAATATCAAAGAGGTCATCCAAACTTTGAACATTATCCTTGTAAAATTCGAAATCGGCAACTAATCTGTTTGCATCTATTTCCGAATTTGATATAACCATTGTATAACCAAAAAACGCTACAAAAAACCAGAAAACGTTTTTCGCCCAACTTTCTTTATAATTCCCAAAAGCAAAAAATATACTCAGAAAAGGCCAAAGCAGAAATAATCCACTAACATAAACACTAGTTTGAGAAAATTTAAAACGCATTAATTACCTAAATTTAAAAAATTTGTGCAAACATTTTCAATTCGATATTGATCAACATTATCTATGACTAATTGCTCGCTATAATTCCCATTTAAAAATAAATCAACAGTATTTTTATTAAAATCTTTAGAATCGATAGACAGTATAGGTCTCTTCGTTAAATAATAATCTATCAATTTACTCGGTGATTGCGTAGAAATACTATTGTTAATATTTAATACAAAGTCCATTTGACTTAAAAAAAGTAATAGGTCTTTTCTTGGCATATAGTTTCTAACTTCAATCTTACCTTTTGCTTTTTCCAAATATTGTTCAACTAAATTTTTATTATTCGTAAATATGATAAATTTAAAATCTAAGTCCAGTTCAAGTAAATATTCAATAAATTCTTGTGGATCTCTACCATTTGGAATAAAGCTACCAGCATAAGCAAAGGTCGGTATAATATTCTTATTGTATTTGGTAAAGCCATCCTGAGATTTTTCAAAATTAAATCCTTGAGGAATTACACTTATCTTATCATGAAACTCTTTATAATACGCATTTTTCGCGCCGTCAAAAGGGACTGTTATATGATCGACTTTATCACACCACCACTTTTCAACGTATTTGAAATAGAACATTTTTTTAAAGGTTTCCAGGGTTGCCCCCATAAAAGGATCACCACAATCTGCTATCCATTTTTTTGCTAATGGCGTTTTCTTCTTTCTCCAAACACGTGATATCCCCCAATGTACTTGATGCGGTGTGGCAATAGAAATTAGCAAATCAAAATTGTTTAAACCTTTAAGACTGTTTTTTAATTTAAAAAATATTTGAATATCTGGATATTCAAATAAAACTTGAAGTAATCTATTCAACACTCTTTTAAGAAGAGAAATAATCTTTATATTTCCTGTGTAGCGGAACGTTGCATTTTTTTTAAGTTTTAAATCGATAATTTTTACATTATAATCTTCTTCAAATTTAGCATGTATTTTTTGATCTTTCGGGGTTACTATCGTAAGGTCATGGCCTTGACGGGAAAATTCTTTAACCAATTCAGTTGTTCTAAAAGATCTTGGTGAATTCAACGGATAAAATGAGGTTGAAACTATAAGTATTTTCTTTGGCATAAAATTTAATTGTCTATCAAGTTATAAGTCATATTTTTCCAAAACGACTCTAAAATCAATTTTACTTTTTTGATATTCATTATAATATTTAGTTCTATCAATAACATTTGTTTTTTTATCTTTCTGTTTTCCAATGAACGCCAATAAAATGTCAATATTCTTCGCAAAATCGACCAAATCATTTTCAACAAATTTATAAACATCAAAAAAATCAGATGCCGTGAATTTATAATAAATTGAAACTACGTTTAATAGTGCCGCTTCCAAATGAATTGAAGAATCTCCTGCAATTAATAAATCCACCTTTTCTAAAAACTTGAATACATCTTCAGTTTTTGAAGAGCTAAGTCTAATCTTTTCATTATTAAAAGGCAAAATACGATAATCTCTCGGGTGCTGTCTAATACAAATTTCAAGCTCAGGAAACATCTTAGTTATTTTCTCTACAACATCCCGAACATCATACAAATTATCAATTAAATTTAACGCAATACCAATTTTACGGACATCATTATTTTCGTTCATGAGGTAGTTCTTAGATTGATATTTTATCATTCCTATTAATTCTACTTCACCTTTAATTTCGCCAATTTTTTTGTACTTATCATAAGAGTCTTGACCTTCCAGAAATGAAACATCAAAATCAAGAGGCGGCATATAGCCAGAAATACTGGCATGTTGAAAATAATATGTTTTTACTTTTTGATTCATTGCTGCAATTTTTAATGCGATCTGATACGGATTAATATCATTTGCAAAAATGACTTTATTCGGTTGATATTTTTTTATTAATCGTCTACTTTCCTCTACTATTCCTAATACCTCATAATATAAAAAGAATCTTCGTAGTTTATTTCTTTTAAGCAACCAAACTATTAATGGAATGACATAAATTATTTTGTAAAAAATCAAATACCTGAAAATAATTGTCTTATTTGGCTTAACAAAAATATTCTGATCTTTTTTTAATGGTGATAACGTATTAAAATTGTTCCGAGATTCATAAATAAGCCAGTTTCTTTTTAAAAGTTCGTCATCCTGCTTATCATTTGACTTAAACAGTAACCCCAAAGGAAACCATAAAATTTGGTTCAATTTATCATTGACTCTTTTTAAAACAATCTTAGTAGTACTTGTTGTTTTTTTGTTCTTACTGTCTGGAGTATTGTTTAATGCGTCGATTAAACCCACATCAATTATATGAAGTACTTTATCTAAATACTTAAAGCTATTGAATCTCATATGGTAGTTTCTTTCTTTAAAATATTCCAAGGCATGTCATATACCTTATCACTATAAAACCAAATTAGAACAAAAGATAAAAAAAAGCTAATCACTGTAGCTTGAGCTGCTCCAATAGATCCATTAAATTTTATTAGTAGATAAGCCAGGAGAAAGTTCACTATTGACACTGCAAAAGTTATGTATGCAACATACTTTGTTTTCTTTTTAAAATAAATAAATTGCACAACCATTAAATACATCCCTTGAAAGGCAGCGCCAAAAACTAAATATCCGACATAGTTATACGAATCGGTATAACTTTCTGGGAAAACCAAATCTATAATAAAAGGAGCTATTAAGGTTAAAATTAACGCTGCAACTAGGTAAAAAGCAAAAATAAGATAGGTGAATTTTACTATTTTTTGTTTTTTACTTCTCGTTAATTCCTTCGATAATTCACGGAATAAATATGGAGCCCAAGCTTTACTAAAGGCTAACGACAAAACAATTATCAACAAAGCAAATTTGCTCCCTACTCCGTACAAGCCTGTTTCGTTCTTTCCTACTAGAAAAATCAAAAGGAACACTATTCCTCCATTTCTAATCCATCCGCTTAATTGATATGGGATTAAAGGAATTCCAAATTTCAAAGCATCTTTAATATAGTCTATATTGAAATTAAATTTCAAGTACCCTCTTCTAAATAATAGCATAAAACTAATTATAGAGTATAATATTCCTGAAATGAAAATTCCTAAAGCCCTACCCTTCCATGACATCAATAGCACAACTACGAGAAAAAGGGAAATGCCAAAATTCACCATAGTATTTGAAATTTTAAATCCTCCAAATAGCATCGGTTTTTGTTCCATAATCCATAAGTTGGTATTTATAACAGAAAGGAAGTTAGTGAACGATAATATAACACCTAAAAATATCCACAAAAAGGGGATTTGAAAAGACACTTCAATATAATTTCTGAAAATTAATGCTATTATTAGTAGTGTCATAAAGCTTGAAAAAGCAATAATTAATGTATTACCAATATAAATTGCAAGTTCCTCTTTCTTTAACTTATAGTACATTACATTAATCGCGGCACTAACGTTTAAGCTGACCAAGATTGAAACTCCTGCTATTATTGATGAAAAACCATTTAACGTTCCGTAGTCGTCGGGAGTTAAGTATTGTGTAAGAATTGGAAGCAAAAGAAAAGGCAATGCCATGTTTATGACATCGGAAATTGTATAAATCAGCGAATCTTTTGCTAGTTTAGACTTAAAAAAGTTTAAATTTATTTTCATTTAACTAAAATGTTCAAAACTTAGCCTAGTTCCTTTTTCGATATCTATGGTAGCTTCTTTACCTAAAACATTGCTTAGATGTTTTGGATGCATTCCATATCCTGGACGAATAGATTTTACATTCTCTTCTGTAAATAAATCTCCAGCTTTCATATCTTGTACGACATAAAGAGATCTAGAAAAACTTTTACTTTTTTTAGCTTTTTCGGACAAAGAAAAATCTATTTTTCCAATTCCTTTCTCGGTAGACCTTACAGCATCAACCATTGATCTGAATTCCGATTCGTTCAACGAGAAGGAAGCGTCTGGACCTCCAATAGATCTATCTAGAATAAAATGTTTTTCAATAACCTTAGCGCCTAATGAAGTTGCAATTATTGGCACTAATTCCCCAGAGGTATGATCTGATAAACCGGCGATTACATCAAACCTGCTTTCTAATTCTGGTATCATTGTAAGATTAGCATCTTCTATCTTTGCCGGATATTGAGAAGATGTCTTTAATAAAATAATATCATTATTACCAACAGCTCGACAACTTTCTACCGCTAGCTCAATATCCTTTTCATCTGCAATGCCTGTAGAAATTATTATAGGTTTTCCTTTACCTGCTGTATATTTTATGAGTGGAATATCCGTGATTTCGAATGAGGCAATTTTATATGCGGGAACATTAAGCTTTTCCAAATAATCAACAGCCGTCTTATCGAATGGAGAAGAAAAACAAATCAATCCTTCTTCCTTAGCCACATCAAAAAGAGGTTTATGCCAATCCCAAGGTAAATAAGCTTCTTTATATAAATCATACAAATTCTTACCTTCCCAAATAGTTCCTTTAATAATAAAATCTTCCTTTTTTGAATCTATAGTAATTGTATCTGGGGTATATGTTTGCAATTTGATTGCATCAGCACCACTTCTTTTTGCAGCACGTACCGTTTCTTTAGCAATCTCTATATCATGGCCATGATTTGCCGACATTTCTGCAATGATAAATGTTTTTCCTTTCCCTAATTCAAAATTATCTATTTTCATTTTCTTCTTATATATACAACACTGTGTTCTCCATCAATAAAATCTTCCTTATAGTGCAAGAAATCCACTCTTTTAAAAACATTGATTGATGCAGTGTTTGTTTTTTTAATGTATGCTAAAATTGGTTTCGAATTTTTCTTGAAATATTCTTTGACAGCTTGTTTTAAGCTTATTGTGGCAAGTCCTTTGCCCCTATATTTATTCGAAACTGAAATACCAATAACAGAAAATTTTTCCTGATATTTAAATCTTATTTGACCAACTGGGTTCTCATTAAACTCAATAATGTAATATAAATTTTTACTTTTTAATATATCTGCAAACCACTTTTTATGGTCTTCTAAAAGAATTGGATCGGAATTAAAGGAATTACGTCTTACTTCAAGTTCATTCGATAAACTAAAAACAAAATTCATATCTGATTCTTCCACATTTCTTATAGAGATTACTTTATTTTGGAATAAATTAAGTATTCTTTTTTTATCATGCCCTATAAACATATGTTTTAATGCTTTTGACTTCTGCTGTAAAATCGCTTTTGAATCAATAGATTTAATAATTCCATTTAGCCGAGAAAAGTCAAAAGTATTAAGATTTCCTATTGGGAAAATTGCATTATTCTTAACAAAACCTGAATATATTTTCTTTTGATTCTCTACAAAAAAACCTAAGATAATTGGCACACCAACAGAAGCCAATTCAAGGGATGTTGTACTAGCAGGTGCGATTGCAACATCTGATTGATTCATTAAATCAAAAACCTCCTCTTCAGATTGATTTCTGTATATGTTTAATTTGTCATTTTTAATTTTGAAAATTTCAGAATGTATGTAAGCTGCACCCAGCACAATAGTAACGGAGTTTATACTTTCTAATTTTACTATATTTCGCGCGGCTTGAAAAGTAAAATCATCAGGGTCTGATCCTCCAAATAAAATAAAAACATTTTTGATTGTTCTGTTCACTTCTCGTTTTTCTTTAATGCAATTGATAAACGTTTTTCTCAAGATTGCATATTCAAGACCCAAAGCTAATTGCGTATAATCTTCTTTGTTATAGTCTTCTTTTTTTATGTTTGGACTATGATTGATTACAACGTCGGCCTTTTGTACGTCTCTAGCTAGGTCGTCAACATAAACGAGTCTTTTCCCATATAGTTTTATTTTAGTTTGATATTCTTCTCTAAACTGATACCCATCTAATACAATCGTATCGAACTCCTGTAAACTAGCACAAATCCATTCAGGTTCATCTTCTAGTTCTATTTCGTCAGGGATATATTGAAAAGAGATTTTGGCATTCTTCAAAGGAGATATTGTAGTATTCTTTCTAATCAAAAAACTGCAACTATAGTGATCTTTGAGAATATCTAAAAGGGCCATTCCACGATACAAATGTCCCAAACCTATTTCAGAATTCCCATCTACTCGAAGAATTATTTTTTCAGGCATCCAGCATTAATTTGTATTTCATCTCGGCCAATTTAAAATCTGTTTCTGTATCAATATCCTGTGCTAACAACTCGGAAATAACAAGTCCTCCAGAATTGTCTGTAAATATTTTCTTGTCTCTCAAGAATCTTTTAGTTCTAATCCAGTAAAATTGACCTGCATCATGATATCTTAGTTCTAAATCCTGAGATCGAGTATTCATATGTTCTTCCCAGACCATTTTCACTTTATGGTCCTTAAATTCTAGGGAGCGCTGAATAGGAAACGAAAATTCCAACATAGGAAATACACTGTCGAAATTCTTATTCATTAACTGTGCATAAGCATTTTCCAAATTAGTCGCATTTACGAAAGGAGCTGTTGGGAGTATACAACAAACATTATTAAATTCAATTCCCTCTTTTTTATAGTTCAAAACGACCTCTTCAATAACATCTGCTAGAATGGCAAAATCATTGGCATTGACGTCACTTCTCAAAAATGGTACACTTGCACCAAAAGATTTAGCAATTTCCTTAATTTCAATATCATCAGTTGATACCATTACTTCATCAAATAATTGGCTGGCTAGAGCAGCTTCAATTGAATATGATATAATCGGTTTTCCTAAAAAGAGTTTAATATTTTTCTTCTTGATTCTCTTACTTCCTCCTCTCGCCGGAATAATTGCTATATTCTTATTCTTTTTCATTGTTTTAAATGAATTCTAAGACCTTTTCAATGACATATGCTTGTTCCTGGTGACTCAATGTCGGAAACATTGGTAAGCTGATACAGTTTGAATAATACCTTTCAGCATTGTCTAAATTCGCATGGTCATAACCAATTTCCTTGTAATACGGTAAGGTGTGTAATGGGATATAGTGTATTTGAGCGTGAATGTTATGCTCTTTCAAAAAATCATACAAACCTTTTCTATTCTCAATTTCTATAATAAATAAATGATGAGCGTTTAATGTGTTATTCGGCAGACTTTGGTATTTGATTTTATTTTTGAAAGCTATTTTATAGGTTTCGGCAATTTCATTTCTTCTTTTTACGCCAATTTTATTCTTAGATAATTGTGTAATTCCCAAAGCTGATTGAATATCGGTAAGTCGGTAATTGAAACCTAACCTTTTCATTTCATAGTACCAACCTCCATGGTTTTCATTCATATCTTTTTTCGTGATACCATGTGTTCTTAATAACAATAATTTTTCATAAACTTCTTTTGAATTAGTGGTGATCATTCCCCCTTCTCCACATGCAATATGCTTTACGGGGTGAAACGAAAATATTCCAATATCTGCAAAGTTTCCATTACCACATAATTGCTTTGTTTCATTACTATCATAAAAATAACCTCCTGGAGCATGACAAGCATCTTCAATTATCCATAATTCGTGTTCGTCAGCCAATTCTTTAAACTCTTCTAAGTTTACCGGTAGACCGGCAAAATCGACCGGAATAATTCCTTTAAAATAACCTTTGGGCTTGCTTTCGATAAGTTCTCTCGTACTCTGTAAGGATAACAAATAAGTGTTTGGATCTATATCGGCAAACCAGACTTCTCCTCCGGCATACCTAACACAGTTCGCAGATGCCGCAAATGTAATTGGTGTGGTAATGACGCGCTCACCTTCTTTTAAACCTAAAGCTAAAACAGCAAGATGAAGGCCGGCAGTAGCATTATTTACAGCCACAGCATACTTTGCATCAACATATGTGGCAAACATATCTTCAAATTCCTTAACCTTGGGGCCCTGTGTTAAAAAATCAGCAGTCAATGTTTGCACAACAGCATCAATATCGTCTTTTTCTATATTTTGTCTCCCGTAAGGTATTGATTTCATTCTACAAAAAAATTAGGGTCTACATGTTTCTTTACTAATACTCGCAAACTTTCAACGGTTTCCCAATCTGTATTATTGCCTGAATTATAGCTGAATTCTTCATCGACTATTTTAGCATCAAAATGTGCAATGAATTTGTTTAAGTCAAATACCGTTTTTTGAGGTAAAATTGTATAATATTTACCTAAGTCGTATGTATTCATAGCATCTGAGACGGTAATCATTTCTTCATGCAATTTTTCGCCAGGACGAATACCTACTACTTCTTGTTTACAACTTGGACCAATAGCAGTGGCTACATCTATAATTTTATATGACGGGATTTTCGGTACAAACACCTCTCCCCCCCAAGCATTTTCAATGGCATCAAAAACCATTTGACATCCATCTTCTAAGGAGATATTAAAACGGGTCATTTTCTCATGTGTAATTGGTAAAACTCCTTCTCCTCGTTTCTTTAAAAAAAATGGCATAACCGAACCGTTTGACCCCATTACATTACCATATCTCACAACTGAAAATTTAATGTCTCTTTTTCCTTTTATATTATTTGCTGCAATGAATAATTTATCTGAAGCAAGTTTTGTCGCTCCATATAAATTTATCGGTGCCGCTGCTTTATCTGTGGATAATGCAACAACATTTTCTATACCACAATGTAATGCCGCTGCAATAACATTCTCAGCTCCTAAAATATTCGTTTTTACACACTCCATAGGGTTGTATTCTGCTAAATGCACATGTTTCATAGCTGCAGCATGAATTACAATATCTATACCTTCAAAAGCCCGAAATAAACGTTCTCTATCTCTAACGTCTCCTATAAAATATCGAATCGCCGGAAATTTATGGTCTGGAAACTCCATAGCCATATGGAAGTGTTTTTGCTCATCTCGAGATAGTATAACCAACCTCTTTACATCCGGATTTCTTTCTAAGATTAATTTAGTAAACATTTTACCAAAAGAACCTGTACCCCCAGTTATTAAAATTGATTTTCCGTTTAAATTTAACATGTTATTTATAGAATTCTTTAATTAATAAGTTCAATTTTGCTTTATATACCATTTATACATTTTTCTAATTCCCTCTTCTAATTCAACTCGATGTTTCCATCCCAAGCTATGTAATTTTGACGAATCAGTTAATTTTCTTCTAGAACCATCAGGCTTGTTTTGATCAAAAACTAAATTGCCCTTAAAGCCAACCATCTGTTTAATCATACTTGCTAATTTCTTTATTGAAACATCTATACCAGTACCAATATTTATATGTGCATTGCTCACTTCATTCTTTTCATCTATAAAATCACCACTTTTACCAAGTCTCACAATGTCGTTAAAATCGTTGTTCTCCATTAAATGGACACATGCCTCTGCCATATCCTCACTCCATAAAAATTCGCGCTTTGGTTTCCCTGAGCCCCAAATTTCAACTTCTATCAACGACTGACCATCTTCATTTATCCTAGACCTTACACCATATTTATCTAAAATAGATAAAATTTCATCAACACTACTACTTCCTGAAACCTTTTCGATTGGTAATATATTAAAATCTTTACGAATAGAATGCCAATCCATATTTTCCAAAGCCATTCCTAAATGCATCTTACGAACTAACGCTGGTATTACATGAGACTTTTCTAAATCAAAATTATCATTTGGCCCATATAAGTTGGTTGGTTGAACGGAAATAAAGTTTGTACCATACTGTATATTATAACTTTCGCACATCTTTATACCCGCAATCTTGGCGATTGCATAAGGTTCATTCGTATACTCTAAAGTATCTGTCAATAGATACTCTTCCTTCATGGGTTGAGGGCAATTCTTAGGATATATGCAAGTACTCCCTAAAAACAGTAGCTTTTTCACATCATGGACATACGATTGATGAATCACATTATTTTGTATCATCAAATTCTCATACATAAAATCGGCTCTATATATATTATTAGCTACAATTCCTCCAACCTTAGCCGCAGCTAAAAAAACATATTCGGGATTTTCTGCTTTAAAGAAGTTAGCTACTGCATTTTGATCTATTAAATCAAGTTCCTCATGTGTACGGGTAAGACAATTTACATAACCATTTGATGATAAGTGATTTAAAATAGCACTTCCTACTAAACCTTTATGGCCTGCTACATAAATTTTGGAATTTTTATTCATAGTAATTTAAAATCGAATGTCCCCCATCTTTCAAATATTGGTTCTTTTGCATCAATTTTAAATCATTCTCCATCATCTCTTTAATTAAATCTTCTAAACTATATTCTGGCAACCATCCTAGCTTTTCTTTCGCTTTAGTAGCATCACCAACTAACAAGTCTACTTCTGTAGGTCTAAAATATCTAGAATCTATTGCTAATATCTCCTGCCCAATTTTCAATTTGTATTTTGAATTTGTTGACTCTTTAACATATCCCTTTTCTTCTGCTCCATTTCCTTTAAATTCTAATAGAACACCAATTTCACTAAATGCCAATCTTACTAATTCTCTTACTGAAGTTGTTCTTCCAGTGGCAATAACCCAATCTTGCGCTTCTTCATGCTGCAAAAGCATCCACATCATTCTCACATAATCTTTGGCATGCCCCCAATCTCTTTTTGCATCTAAGTTTCCCAAATAAAACTTGTCTTGAAATCCAAGTGCAATCTTAGCAACGGCTCTTGTTATTTTTCTGGTCACGAAAGTTTCTCCTCTTACAGGTGATTCATGATTAAATAAAATTCCATTACACGCATACATTCCATAGGCTTCTCTATAATTTACAGTAATCCAATATGCATATAACTTCGCAACCCCATAGGGACTACGTGGATAGAACGGTGTGTCTTCTGTTTGCGGAACTTCTTTCGCTTTCCCGTATAATTCTGAAGTTGATGCTTGATAGATTTTTACTTTGCGTTCCATTTTTAAAATCCGAATTGCCTCCAATAGCCTTAATGTTCCAATACCATCTGCATTGGCTGTATATTCTGGCATTTCAAATGAAACTCGCACATGACTCATAGCAGCCAAGTTATAAATTTCTGTAGGTTGTATTTCTTGAATAATACGAATCAAATTCGTACTATCTGTCATATCCCCATAATGTAAAATAAAATTCTTATTTTCTAAATGAGGATCTTGATATAGATGATCTATTCTGTTTGTATTGAATAATGAAGATCGTCTCTTTAAGCCATGAACTATATATCCTTTTTTTAGTAAAAACTCACTTAAATAAGCACCATCTTGGCCAGTAACTCCAGTAATTAATGCTACTTTAGACATTATCTTAATTCTGATTATTAAAAATTTAAATCATTACATAATCATCCCCGCTCCAACAGTTTCATTCGTCGCTTCATCAATTAAAACAAAACTTCCAGTATTTCTGTTCTGTATGTATTCGTCGACCATTAAAGGTGCAGTAGTTCTAATTTTGACTTTACAAATATCATTCATACTCAACTCTTTATCATCTTCCAACCTTTTAATAGTATTTACATCTACCTTATATAAGACTTCTTTAATTATTGCCTTTTGATCGTTTGTGGTATGTTTTAATATATATTTAGCCCTTGGACGCGCGTTTTCTTCATTAAACCAACATAACATTGCCGTGATATCTTGTGTTACCTCAGGAGAATTATTCACTTTCACCAACATATCGCCTCTGCTCACATCAATTTCGTCTTCTAATGTCATTGCAACAGACATTTCTGAAAACGCTTCTTCTAACTGTTTATCATGGATATTCATTGATTTAATTGTTGAAGTAAACCCGGATGGCAAAACTTTTATTTTATCACCAACTCTAAAAATTCCACTTGAAATTCTACCCACATATCCTCTGTAATCTCTATGTTCATCATTTTGAGGTCTCAATACAGTCTGCACTGGAAAACGAGCATCTATCATATTATTATCGCTACTAATATGAACTGTTTCTAACGTGTGTAATAAAGGTGCATTTTGGTACCATTTCATATTTTCTGATCTATGTACAACATTATCTCCTTCTAATGCACTAATAGGTATATATCTAACATCTTTAATCATCATTTTAGATGATAAATCTTCATATTGATGTACTATACTGTTGAATACATCTTCTTTATAATCAACTAAATCCATCTTATTCACACAAACAATTACATGAGATATCTGTAATAACGAAGCAATATATGAATGTCGTTTTGTTTGCTCTATTACTCCTTTTCTAGCATCAATCAATATGAGCGCTACATTTGCAGTAGAAGCTCCTGTAACCATGTTTCTTGTATACTGAATGTGACCAGGTGTATCAGCAATTATAAACTTACGTTTAGGCGTTGTAAAATATCGGTAAGCAACATCAATGGTGATACCTTGCTCACGCTCATCTTTTAGCCCATCTGTAAATAAAGCCAAATCAACAGTTTCATGACCTTTTCTTTTGCTTGTTTTTTCAATGGCATCTAATTGATCTTCAAAAATTGATTTAGAATCGTATAACAACCTACCGATTAAGGTACTTTTTCCATCATCAACACTCCCGGCTGTTGTAAAACGCAATAATTGATTTTTATCTATTTTCATATTATTATTCTCTTAATTTTTATAAAGCATACTTGGTGTACTTGACCTTCCTAGAAGTACCCTTGTTTTTTTCTATCTTCCATTGCAGTTTCTGAGCGCTTATCATCAGATCTATTCCCTCTTTCCGTTTCTCGCATTGATGATACCTCATCTACTATCTTACTTAAGGTATCTGCATCACTTTCTATTCCACCTGTTATCGTAATATCCCCAAGAGTTCTAAATCGGATCTTCTTGGTAAATACCTGTTCATTTTCAATTTTCGGTAAATACTCTGAAACTGGAATCCAACTATCACTTCTCCAAACAACTTTTCTTTCATGGGCAAAGTACAATGATGGAATCGCAATATTTTCTCTCTTTATATAATTCCAAACATCCATTTCTGTCCAATTACTGATTGGAAACACTCTAAAATGTTCTCCCTGTCGCATCTTACCGTTAAAAAGATTCCAAAGTTCTGGTCGTTGATTTTTTGGTGTCCATTGACCGAACTCATCTCTATGAGAGAAGAAACGTTCCTTAGCTCGTGCTTTTTCTTCATCTCTACGACCTCCTCCAATAGCACAATCAATTTTATTATCTTCTATTGCATCTAACAATGTCGTTATCTGAAGGCTATTTCTTGTTGCATTCTTACCCTTTTCTTCTAGGACTCTTCCATCTTCAATTGCCTCTTGAACAGAACCTACTAATAAATCCACCCCTAATTCCTTTACTAGATCATCCCTAAACTGAATTGTTTCTGGGAAATTATGTCCCGTATCGATGTGCATTAATGAGAAAGGTATCTTACTCGGGAAAAATGCTTTTTTTGCCAAATGTGTTAGTAAAATAGAATCTTTACCTCCAGAAAATAGTATGACTGGATTCCTAAATTGTGCATAGACTTCTCTGAAAACGAAAATTGCTTCAGATTCCAATTCATCTAAATAATTCAAAAAATACTTACTCATTTTTCAATTTTTTTTTTATTATATTCATTATTTCTATAACAGATTCTTCAATCGTCATTTCTTCTGTTTTAATTTCAATATCAGGATCGATAGGTGCCTCGTAAGGTGCATCAATACCTGTCATATTTTTAATTTCTCCTTTTCTAGCTTTTTTGTATAACCCTTTTACATCTCTTAATTCACACGCCTCGAGCGACGTGTTTACATAAACTTCAATAAAACTATCTTCCCCTAGAATCTCTTTGATATTACTTCTATCGTTACGATATGGCGAAACAAACGCCGCCAAGGTCACAATTCCAGCATCCACTAAAAGATTTGAAATTTCAGCTATTCTACGAATGTTTTCCTTGCGATCTTCTGGCGTAAAAGTCAGATCATTATTAATCCCATTTCTAACATTATCTCCATCTAACGTATAGGTCGATACCTTTTCTTCTAATAATTTTTTCTCTAGCGCATTTGCAATAGTCGACTTTCCGGAGCCAGATAATCCTGTAAACCAAATCAGAAACGATTTATGATTATTTTTTAAGTTTCTATCTTTCCTCGTTATGACGTAAGAATGGGGAATAATATTATTCATCTTTTTTCTCTCTTGAACCAACACCGAAATTTATTTTATACCAGGCTCTTTCATGTACATAATAAAGGAACATTTTAATAAAGAATTCCCAGCCTCCTACTTGTAAACCAATCATAGGATCACCAGAAATAAGCCAAGCAAGTATTACTGTTGTTCCTGTCGCAATTAGTCTCCAAGTAAATGTTTTTGCGATATGCCTTTTTCTTGAAATATTTTTCATAATAACTTTAATTTTTGCAAATAAACCAGGGGTTTAATAAATTCTTTTTGTTGTAAGTTAGTTCTTTTTTTGATTCTTCAGATATTACATTAACGCCCGCAGCTGTGCAAACAGCATGCGCTGCCGCCGTATCCCATTCCATAGTTGGAGCAAATCTAGGATATATGTCTGCCTTTCCTTCTGCAACTAAGCAAAACTTAAGTGAACTTCCTTTCGATACAACTTCAACTTTGTCATTCCCTTTTTTAAGCATATTAACAAAGTTTTTTGTTTCCTCATTCATATGAGAACGACTTCCAACCAATCTAATTACATCATTCTCTTTTTTTGATGTTATTCTTATACTAAGTTTCAATTGTTCATCTAACGTCAAACCGTCAAGAAGTATTGTTGAAAAAGATTCTTTGGTTTCAACGTCAGCATAATATAACTTTTTCTCAACAGGAACATATACAACCCCCAATATTGGTACTCCGTTTTTAGTTAACGCTATATTTACCGTAAATTCACCATTTCTTTTTATAAATTCTTTAGTACCATCAAGAGGATCTACAATCCAACATTGGTTCCATTCTTTTCTTATCGAATAATCAATCTCAGCATTTTCTTCACTTATAATCGGAATAGCAGTTTTTGTTAAATAATTATTTATTATATCATTTGCATTTTTATCCGCAATGGTTAGTGGCGAAGCATCTTTTTTCAATTCATAGTTAAATTCCTTACCATAAATTTTCATAATTTCTTCACCTGCATCAATAGATGCTTCAATAGCAATCCTTAAATTTTCTTTCATTTTTTTACGAGTCGAGTTCTAAATATTTATCTACAAAAGCTTGTATTCCATCTTCTACCTTTGTGGAAGGTTTGAAATCAATATATTCAAATAAGCTTTCAACGTTCGCATACGTCCTAGGCACATCTCCTGGTTGCAAGGGTTTATATACTATTTTGCCTTTTTTTCCTAAAGCTTTTTCTACAGCTCTTACATAATCCATCAAAGCAACAGGACTATTATTACCAATGTTAAAAATTTGATAAGGTGCAGAACTCAAAGACGGATCAGGTTTTGAAGCGTCAAATTTAGGAGTATTTGCTTTTGGAGCTTTAGGCACCAAACGCTTTATACTTTCAACAATATCTCCAACATATGTAAAATCTCTACTCATATTTCCATTGTTAAAAACTTCAAATTCTTTATCCTCTACAATAGCTTTCGTAAAAATATGCAAAGCCATGTCTGGTCTACCCCAAGGACCATATACCGTAAAGAAACGCAAACCAGTACTTGGAATATTAAATAAATGTGAATACGAATGCGCCATCATTTCATTTGCCTTTTTACTCGCTGCATACATCGCTAATGGATGATCCGTATGACTACTCGTAGAAAAAGGAATTTCTTCACTTAATCCATAAACAGAACTCGAAGACGCATATACCAAATGTTTTACTGGGTAGTTTCTACATGCTTCTAAAATTGATAAGAAACCTGTTATATTATTATCAATATAAGATTGCGGATTTTCTAAAGAATATCTTACACCTGCTTGTGCTGCAAGATTCACAACGTAATCAAACTTTTCTTCATTAAAAAGTTTAAAAATGTTCTCTCGATCTTGAAGATCTAACTTGACAAATTTGATTTTCCCCTGTAATGGAACGTTATAATCAATTTGAGAAGTATTTATAGACATATCCTCCAGGCGTGCAAGTTTTAATTTTTGATCGTAGTAATCATTAATATTATCGATACCTACAACTTCATAATCATTCTCCACGAGAAGTTTCGAAAGATGATGTCCTATAAATCCTGCTGCACCTGTAACTAATATTTTTTCCATTTCTTATTATAATTATATAATTAATCACCTTGAATAATTCGTCTACCGACTGAGACATAATGAAACTCATTTTTCCTCATTGTTTCTAGATCAAAAATGTTTCTGCCGTCAAAAATAACAGGTTCTTTCAGTAATACTTTCATTTTATTAAAATCAGGAGAAATGAATTCACTCCATTCTGTACAAACTAACAAACAGTCAGCATCTTCCAATATATCATAGGCGTTTTCACCAAAATGGATTTTATCATCATAGATACATTTCATATTCGGCATTGCCTTTGGATCATAAACTGAAATTGAAGCCTTCATTAATAAAAGTTCATTAATTACATCTATAGCCGGTGCTTCTCTTATGTCATCTGTATTCGGTTTAAATGCTAAACCCCATATGGCAATTTTTCTATTTGATAAATCGTTTTCAAAGTACTTTAAAAGCTTAGGAACTAAAGATTTTTTTTGTTTTCTATTTATTTCAAGTACTGACTTTAAAATTTTAAAATCATATCCAGATTCATCACTCGATTTTACAAGAGCATTCACATCTTTTGGAAAGCAAGAGCCTCCATAACCAATTCCCGGATATAAAAACCGATTTCCTATTCTGTTATCCGAACCCATACCCATTCGCACTTTATCAACATCAGCCCCTATAATTTCGCATAAATTGGCAATTTCATTCATAAAAGTAATCTTGGTAGCCAAAAAGTTATTGGAAGCATACTTGGTTAATTCTGAAGAACGTTCATCCATAAAAATAATAGGTCTATTAACATCTATGAAAGGTTTATATAGCTGAGTTAAAACCTCTTTTGCCTTTTCACTAGACGATCCAATGATAATACGCTGAGGTTCCATAAAATCTTTAACTGCAAATCCTTCTCGTAAGAATTCTGGGTTGGACACAACATCAAATGGAACCTTCGTGTGACTCGAAATTATTTTCTTTACAAGATCAGAGGTTCCAATGGGTACCGTACTCTTATTGATAATAATTTTATAATCTTCAATCAACGTCCCCAGCTCATGCGCTACGCTTTCAACATAAGACAAATCTGCTGACCCATCCTCACCTTGCGGTGTTGGTAATGCCAGAAAGATTACATTTGAATGTTTAATTGCTTCTTCTAACTTCGTCGTAAAATGAAGTCTCTTACCTTGTATGTTTTTATGAAATAGTTCGTCTAAATTTGGTTCATATATGGGAACCAAACCTTGTTTCATTTTTTCAACTTTCTCTTTATTGATATCAGCACAGATTACGTTATTTCCCATGTCAGCAAGACATGTTCCCGTCACCAAACCAACATATCCAGTACCAATAACTGTTAAATTCATTCTTTAACGTTTTATAGTCTAGTATGGGATTTATCCTTAGGCAATGTTGCTTTAACATCAAAAATGACGTTCGCGTCAGCTAAATAATCATTTAAATCTATCTCCTTAAATTCTTTATGAGAAACGGCAATAATCACTCCATCGTACTTCTTTTTAATTTCATTTTTAGAAGATATTAAATCAATACCATATTCGTGTTTAACTGCAGACACAGTGGCCCAAGGATCAAAAACATCTACATTGACACCATATGTAACTAATTCTTCAACAATATCTATAGCACGCGAATTTCTGATATCTGGACAATCCTCTTTAAACGTAATTCCTAGAACTAATACGTTTGCGTTTTTAATAGTAATTCCTTTTTGGATCATCATTTTAACTGTTTCCTGAGAAACAAATGGCCCCATGCTATCATTCAAACGTCTTCCCGCTAAAATAATTTCTGGATTATATCCTAATTCCATTGCTTTTTGGGCTAAATAATATGGATCAACACCAATACAGTGTCCTCCAACTAATCCAGGTCTAAAAGGTAAGAAATTCCACTTTGTACCGGCGGCTTCCAAGACCTCATTCGTATCAATATTCATTAAGCGAAAAATCTTTGATAATTCATTTACAAAGGCGATGTTAATATCTCTTTGAGAATTTTCTATAACTTTCGCTGCTTCTGCCACTTTTATAGAAGGTGCTAGGTGTGTTCCAGCCACAATGATTGATTTATAAACATCATCTATATATTTCCCAATCTCTGGGGTAGATCCTGAAGTTACTTTTAATATTTTCGTAACTGTGTGCTTTTTATCTCCTGGGTTTATTCTTTCGGGAGAATACCCTGCAAAGAAATCTTTATTAAATGTTAATCCTGATACCCTTTCTAGTATAGGAATACATTCATCTTCAGTCGCTCCAGGAAAAACAGTAGATTCATAAACAACGATATCATCCTTTTTTAAAATATTTCCGACAGTTTCACTAGCTTTATATAGCGGTGTTAAGTCAGGTCGATTACTCTTATCAACTGGTGTTGGTACAGTCACTATATAAAAATTCGATTCTTTTAATTCATCAACATTATCCGTCAACCATAAACCTGTTGAATTTTTTGTCACTTCTTCAAAAGAACTTACATTAACACTTTTTAATTCATCTGAAGACGTTTCTAAAGTTGTATCGTTCGCATTTCTTAATTCTAAAATTCTTTTTTTGTTGATATCAAAACCGATTACTTGATACTTTTTTGCAAATTCAACAGCTAGAGGTAAACCTACATAGCCTAAACCTATAATAGCAATTTTTGGATTTTTCATTTATTTTTTTTTAAGAGGCAAATTTAATTAAAAATTGTTTGATTTATATAGATCAGATCTTTTTTAAAAGACCAATCTCGAATATACTTGATATTTAGTTTAACTTTTTGTGGATATACTACTTCGTTATTATATTGAACGGGATCTTCAGTATTAGATAATAATTCTTCTTCATTTTTAAAAGCCAATGTCGCAGGGCCAGTAATTCCAGGTTTTACCATTAAAATAATTCGCTCTTCTTCCTTCAAATTGTCAGCATAACCTATAATGTCTGGCCTAGGTCCCACAATACTCATATTCCCTATAAATACATTAAATAACTGTGGTATTTCATCTAACTTCGACCTTCGAAGAAATTTACCAAACTTAGTCAATCTTTTATCATTCTGTAAAGTGATCCCAAATGAATCCAACTTCCCTAATTCAGAATTTACGGCTACATTACTATTTCGCATTGTTTTAATCTTATATATCACAAATAAATTTCCGTGCTGACCTACTCTTGTCTGAGTAAAAATACCAAAACTTTGAGTTGAACACGACGCGATAACGATCAAAATGATCAACGGAAAACCTAAAAAAAACAACCCCATCAATGATACTATAAAATCAAAAATTCTTTTTAAAAACAATTGTTTTTTAGATATCATAAATTATAACGGATCAATTAAACTTTTAATATCCTTTTATACCAAGGTTTCTTTTCTATTTCATGATAACCGTTTCCATATTTTCCATAACCATATCCATAACCATATCCATAACCGTAACCATATCCATAGCCGTAAGTATCTTTGGCTGAAAAATCATTTAAAACGTAACTTATGTTCTTTACCTCACCATTCTTATATTTATCATCAATCATTTTAGGCATGCCTTTTTGCGTGTAATTTTGCCTAATAATATAGACGGTTGCATCAGCATACTTAAACAATTCGAAAGCGTCAGCAACCAAACCAATTGGAGGTGTATCAATAATTATATAATCGTACTCCTTTTTCAAATACCCCATCATTTCTTTTGTCGAATCATTCAATAATAACTCAGATGGGTTTGGCGGAATTGGACCTGAAGTTATAATATCTAAGTTAGGAATACGAGTCGTTTGAATAATATCTTTAATTTCATCTTGCCCAATTAAATAGTTGACGGCTCCTTTTTCATTTGAAATATCAAAATCCATATGTAATTTAGGCTTTCTTAAATCCAAACCTAAAAGAATTGTTTTTTTATCACTCATGGCAAATACTGAAGCCATATTAATAGAGGTCAATGTTTTCCCTTCTCCACTAACAGATGAGGTCACAACGATTGTTTTCGAATCACTTTCTTTCTTAAACAAGAATTGGATATTTGACCTCAATGCACGAAACGACTCCGCAATTTGTGATTTTGGCTTGTTAAAAACAGCAAGGTAATTATCTAATTTACTACTTCCGATCACACCTAATACTGGTACATCATAAATTTTTTCAATCTCTTCTACTGTCAAGATTTTATTATTGAGTGCTTCCTTAACCAATACATACAAAAAAGGAATTCCGAAACCTAACATAGCTGCAATTAGGTAGTTTAATCTTGTATTTGGGCTAATTGGTGCCTGCCCTACATCCAAGGCCTTATCCAAAATCTTTATGTCGGAAACATTTGCCGCTATTGCCGTACCAGCTTCGTATTGTTTTTGCTTTAAATATTCGTAATTGGCAGCTGTAAGATTATAATTACGTTCAAACTTCACTAACCCTTGTTCTTTCTTCGGTAATGAATTTAATCTTGATTTATAAGTACCAATTCTTTTATTTAAGTTTTTTAGATTTTCGCCTGTTGCTTCATTTAAGTTTTCTAAGTTTTCTAAAACAACATTTCTGGTAATCTCAATGTTATCATTGATTCTCTTTAATCCTGGATAATTAGAAGTTACCGTCCCTTCCAAACTTTTCTTTTGTTTGGATAGTTCAACCAATTCAACAATGTTTTTTGAAATATTAGCATCTTCAATATTTACATTTACCGGAGCTAAAATATTATCACCAAATTCCTTGTTAGTAGAAATATAACTTTGTAAATTTTTAAAATATTGAAGTCTATTTTTAATTTGCTCTTGTCTACTATCAAGTTCAGAGATTTCTTCCAATAGACGTGCACCTTCAACACTTAAGTTATATACCTTATTTCTCTCTTTGAAATCACCTAAATCCTTCTCAATATCCTTTAAATCATTGTCAGCTAAATCAAAGACCGTATCGATATACTCTTTGGTTTTTGTAGCGTACTTAATTTTTTGAGTTTTCTGATCTAAGTCAAGTATTTCTACAGTAGTATTAATATAGTCCTCAATCTTTCTTTTATTGGTCCCTTTCAATTCCAATTGAATTAAGGATGTTCCTTTTTTAATTGTCGACGCATTGATGTTTTGATACGAGCTTACGGTGGCATTGAAACTTTTGAACAAAACATAAAATGTTCCTTTTGGCACATCAAAACCCTTCGTTTGATTGACTATTTTAAACTTACCAAACGGAAAATCTATAACTTCATTTACATCAAATGTCTTGACATAATTCTTATTTTCTACGTCTTTAGATCTTATTTCATTTGTTCGGTAGTTTATCAAACTAACTTGATCTTTATCAAAATCCACCGAAATTGCAACTTGACTATTGTCTAAAAATTCAATCTTAACTGGAACATTCAAAAGGTGAGACCTAATTGAATCGAGTTCGACTATAAAAGGGGTACTACCATAAACATCTTCCTTTCTAAAAGAACCATCTTTTAGATAGGTGATATAATACTTCAATTTTTTTACTACTTTTTCATTATGTGTTCTAGATTGTAATATGGTAATAATGGTTTCTACCTTATCACTCGGCCCACCCCAGTTAAATGCAATATTAGTACTTGAATTAAATAATGGATTCGTTTCTTCTTTTACAGCAATCGTACTATTTAAACTATATATTCTTTTTTTTCGTTTATTCACGTAAAATGCGACGATCAAAGATAATAACAGCATGGCACAGAATAGTTTCCAATGTGAAATAACCTTTAAGATATACTCCTTTACATCAAAGGATTTAATTTCATCTAAATCAAAATCTAACTTGCTAAACTTTGCCATAGATTAAAAGCTTCTTATTAATAAAATTGAGGTAGTGACCAAAGAAAAAACCGAGAGCAACGTAGAAAATGTTTGAGAACCAGTTGCACCGGTACCCCAAGATTTTTGTTTTAAAGGTTCAACATATATCACATCATTCGATTCAATATAATACATACTAGAATTAAACATATTCACATCCGTCAGGTCGACAACCATTTTCTTTACACCATCCTCGTTTCGTCTTAAAACCACGACTCTTTTTCTATTGCCTGTTAATACAATATCTCCTGCACTTGCCAAAGCTTCAACTAGACTAACTTGATTTTGAAATAATACAACAACGCCAGGATTAACAACTTCACCTATAACGGTAAATCGGATTCCGGCTAATTTTATTGTAACGAAGAAATCATTTGGATCTTTGAAATAGCTCCTGAGTTTAGCTTCAATTTTTTCTCTTACTTCTTTTTGGGTAAAGCCAAGTACATTCAATTCTCCAATATATGGCAATCGAATGGCACCAAACCTATCTACACTATAAGAATTAAAATAAACATTCTCCTCGGTAATCTGATTTGCTAAACTTGATTGTTGATTAGATTGACTAAACAAAGCCACTAACTTTTCATCTGCAGCTTTTATACGTATATCAAGAATATCATTTACCTGTAACTTATATGGTTCATTCAATATTTTATCAGCGTCAGCACTAAAACTCGATTCACCTTGAAAGTATACTAGATCTTTCTTCGGTATGCACGAAGTTACCACAAGAAGAAGTAAAATTTTTAATAATTGTTTGCGCATTAAATTATTTTTTATTCCAACGGCAAATATAATTTTTAATTGTGTATTAAAATAATATTTCTCCCTATTTTCGACACGTTAAATATGCCTATGCTTTTTCAAATACAATCATATTTTCGCTTTCTTCTGAAATCCACTAATCATCATGGAGTGCATTCTCCTTTTGTATTTAAACTCATATCTGAATGCTTTTATGACACTGAAAACAAAGATTGGTATCCCATTTTTCATGAATACAGCCAACGTCTACTCAAAAACCATAAAATCATTACTTCAGAAGATTTTGGAGCTGGATCAAAGAAATTTGATAACAATAAACGAATGATCTCCAAGATTGCTAAAAATGCAGGTATCTCGAGAAAACGAGCTCAATTACTTGGTAGACTCATTGCATATTTGAAACCAAATGCTATTTTAGAAATTGGAACTTCATTAGGTATGGCAACGGCAAGTATGCATTTAGCCAATCCAAACACAAAAATTACAACTTTAGAAGGTTGCAAAAATACTGTCGCAATTGCAGAAGAAAATTTTGAGTATTTTAAATTTGATTCTATAATGATTGAGATTGGGAATTTTAACAAAACATTACCCAAAGTACTCGGTGAAAATTCATTTGATTTTATTTATTTTGATGGAAATCATCAAAAACAACCAACAATCGATTATTTTGAACAATGTCTCAAAAGCATTCATAATAATTCAATATTTGTGTTTGATGACATTTATTGGAGTAAAGAAATGTTGGCTGCTTGGAACCATATAAAAAATCATCCAAAAGTTACTGTATCAATTGACACATTTCGTTGGGGGATTGTTAGCTTTCGAAAAGAACAACCTAAACAGCATTTTATGATAAGGGTTTAAATCAGATCAAAAAAATACTATAGATGTGAAACATCTTAAATTTTAGAAAAATTAACAAAGACAACATCATGAAAATTTATACTAAAACTGGTGACAAGGGCACTACCGCCCTATATGGCGGAACTCGTGTTCCTAAACATCATTTACGAATAGAAGCCTATGGAACCACTGATGAGCTAAACTCATATATTGGATTAATTCGGGATCAAAAAATAGACAATAGAACTTCCAGTACTTTGCTCAAAATACAAAATGAACTTTTCACGCTAGGAGCCATGTTAGCTACCCCTCCTGAAAAGGAAAAATTAAAGAATGGTAAGGATCGACTAAATATTCACAAGATTTCTTCTCATGACATTTCATTCCTTGAGCAAGAAATTGATGCAATGGATAAGCTATTACCTCAAATGACAAATTTTATATTACCGGGAGGACATCAAACCGTGTCATTCTGTCACATTGCACGATGTGTTTGTCGAAGAGCAGAACGTTTAGCCGTGCAACTAGATCAAAATGAATCTATTGACACTTCAATTTTGCAATACTTAAACAGACTTTCTGACTATCTTTTTGTATTGGCACGGAAATTGACTCTCGATAATAAGGCTGTCGAGATTCCATGGATTCCATCAAAAATCGACTCTTAAAATTTGATTAAAAACAACGTTCTTTTTATTATTTTAAAAATAGTGTATAAAAAACTTGCTTTTTTGCTCAAAAAAATTACATTTGCAAAAAAATAAAAATAGATTATAAGCTATGTATTGGACATTAGAATTAGCATCTTATCTTAGTGATGCTCCTTGGCCAGCGACTAAAGACGAATTAATAGATTACGCAATTAGAACTGGAGCCCCTCTAGAGGTTGTAGAAAATTTACAAGCCATAGAGGATGAAGGAGAGATTTACGAAGTAATTCAAGAAATATGGCCAGACTATCCTACAGATGAGGATTTTCTCTGGAACGAAGATGAATATTAAAATTTAAAAGTCTCCATTATGAGACTTTTTTTTTGTTTAAAACGTGATTTTAAACATTTACGAACATAATAAGTATAGCCCTAATGGCTATATTTGTAAACTGTTGTTTTATAAAAACAATTAGGTCTACATTATATAAAATTTAAACTAAACTATGAGTTTTCTAAATTCAGTATTAAAGGTATTTGTAGGAGATAAAAACAAGAAAGATTTAAAAGAACTACAACCTATTGTGGATGGGGTAAAATCTTTTGAAACTCAAATTTCGGCTCTTACTATCGATGAACTCAGAAATAAAACTGTAGAGTTCAAACAAAAAATAAAAGAAGGAACACAACCTTTTGAAGATCAAATAACTGAATTAACAAAGGAAATTGATACGGCCAATGTTGATCGCAAAGAGGAAATTTACAAAGAAATTGATCGTTTAAATGACGCGTCTTACGAAGCTTCAGAAAATGTTTTAAAAGAAATTACGAATGAAGCTTTTGCCGTTGTAAAAGAGACTGCCAAACGTTTCGCTCAAAATGAAACACTTACGGTAAGGGCAAATCAATACGATAGAGAACTATCGGCAACAAATGAACATATTACATTAGATGGAGATAAAGCCATCTGGAAAAACTCTTGGGATGCTGCCGGAAAAGCAATCACTTGGGATATGATTCATTATGACGTGCAATTAATCGGAGGGTCTGTTTTACATCAAGGTAGAATCGCTGAAATGATGACTGGTGAGGGTAAGACATTGGTTGCAACATTGCCCATTTATCTTAATGCGATTACCGGGAGAGGTGTTCATGTAGTTACCGTAAATGATTATCTAGCCAAACGAGATGCTGCTTGGATGGGGCCAATATTTGAGTTTCATGGATTGACAATTGATTGTATTGATTATCACAAACCGAATTCTGATGAACGCAGAAAGGCCTACAATGCTGACATCACTTATGGAACAAATAATGAATTTGGATTTGATTATTTGCGTGATAATATGGCTCACTCACCGAAAGATTTGGTTCAGCGTCCTCATAACTATGCCATTGTTGATGAAGTAGATTCAGTATTAATTGATGACGCACGAACTCCGTTGATTATTTCAGGCGCTACTCCACAAGGAGATCGTCATGAGTTTAATGAGCTAAAGCCCAAAGTTGATGGTATTGTAAAAAAACAACGTACATTTTTAACAGGCGTGTTAGCAGATGCAAAAAAAATGATCGCAGAAGGTAATGAAAAAGAAGGTGCCTTCCATTTGTTGAGGGTTTATAGAGGTTTACCGAAAAATAAGGCGTTAATTAAGTTTTTAAGTCAAGAAGGAATCAAGCAACTCTTGCAAAAAACTGAGAACTTTTATATGCAAGATAACAATCGGGAAATGCCAAAAATTGATGAGGCATTATATTTTGTTATTGACGAGAAAAATAACTCTATAGACCTAACTGATAAGGGAATTGAACACCTTTCTGGAAGTAATGAAGATGATTTCTTTGTTCTTCCTGATATAGGAATTGAAATTGCAAAAATTGAGAACCTAGAAAATACGCCTGAAGAGAAAACAAAGGTAAAGGAAGACTTATATAGAGATTTTAGCATAAAAAGTGAACGTATTCACACCCTAAATCAGCTATTAAAAGCATACACTCTTTTTGAGAAAGATGTTGAATATGTTTTGATGGATGACAAGATCAAAATTGTAGATGAGCAAACAGGTCGTGTAATGGATGGAAGGCGTTATTCTGACGGTTTGCATCAAGCGATTGAAGCAAAAGAGAATGTTAAAATTGAAGATGCAACACAAACTTTTGCAACGGTTACCTTACAGAACTATTTCAGAATGTATAAAAAACTGGCTGGAATGACAGGTACGGCGATTACGGAAGCTGGTGAGTTTTGGGAAATCTATAAATTAGATGTTACTGAAATCCCAACAAATAAACCTTTAGCACGTAAAGATAAGGAGGATTTAATTTACAAAACGAAACGCGAAAAGTACAACGCTGTTATTGATGAAATTGTTGAGTTAGTTGCCGCTAAACGCCCTGTTTTAGTGGGTACTACTTCGGTAGAAATTTCCGAATTACTTGGAAGGATGCTGACTATTCGTAAAATACCACATAATGTATTAAACGCGAAATTACATAAGAAAGAGGCAGATATTGTAGACCAAGCTGGTAAATCTGGGGTGGTTACAATTGCAACTAACATGGCTGGTCGTGGTACTGATATCAAATTATCGGACGAAGTATTAGCAGCTGGTGGACTTGCAATTATTGGTACAGAAAGACATGATTCCCGTCGCGTAGATAGACAATTACGAGGTAGAGCAGGTCGTCAAGGAGATGTGGGTTCTTCTCAATTTTATGTTTCCTTAGAAGATAATTTAATGCGCTTGTTTGGATCTGAGCGTGTGGCAAAAATGATGGATAGAATGGGCCTGAAAGAGGGTGAAATGATCCAACATTCTATGATTTCTAAATCTATAGAAAGAGCTCAGAAAAAAGTAGAAGAAAATAACTTTGGTATTCGTAAACGATTGCTAGAATATGATGACATTATGAATTCTCAACGTGAAGTTGTCTATAA
The DNA here is from genome assembly GCA_947494325.1 of uncultured Flavobacteriaceae bacterium. Classification (GTDB taxonomy): domain Bacteria; phylum Bacteroidota; class Bacteroidia; order Flavobacteriales; family Flavobacteriaceae; genus Aureibaculum. Next base: position 176,237 of record CANLUS010000006.1, on the reverse strand, counting down.
ACGTCGTCGTCATGCTTTATATGGAGAACGCTTACAAGTGGATATTGTGAATATGGTTTATGACACTTGCGAAAGTATCGTATCAGAAAATAAAGCTACTAATGACTATACTAACTTTGAGTTTGAATTAATACGTTTCTCGTCAACTTCTTCCCCTTTTACCAAAGAGGAATTTGAAAACAAAGCTGAACAAGATCTTATTGATGATTTATTTGATGTTGTGTATAAGCATTATCAAGAAAAAATAGAACGCAATGCAGATGCTGTTTTTCCGGTAATCAAAGATGTATATGAAAAACAAGCAAATCAATATGAACGAATAGCTGTTCCTTTTACCGATGGTGTAAAAACATTAAATGTTGTTACTAATTTAAAAGAGGCCTATGAATCAAAAGGTAAGCAGTTAGTAACTGATTTTGAAAAAAATATTTCGCTTGCCATTATTGATGAAACTTGGAAAGATCATTTACGTCAGATGGATGAACTAAAGCAATCTGTTCAAAATGCTACTTATGAGCAAAAAGATCCTTTGTTAATCTATAAATTTGAGGCCTTTGAGCTCTTCAAAAAAATGATAACAAAAGTAAATAAAGAAGTGCTTTCTTTCTTGTTTAAAGGAGAATTACCAAATCAAAATGCTCAGCAAGTATCTCAGGCTCGTGAACAAAAGCGAGAAAAGGTACAAGTAAGTAAGGCGGATTTTAGAAGTCCAACGCAAGACACCGCCACGAATCAAACACAAGAACAGCAGGTTACCGAGACCATTGTTCGAACTGAGCGTAAGATTGGGAGAAATGAACGAGTTACGATCAAGAATGTAATGAGTGGTGAGAATAAAGAAGTAAAATACAAACAAGCGATTCCTTTGATTGATAAAGGGGAATGGGTGCTTGTTGAAGAATAATCGCATAAAATACAGAACAAAAAAACCGCTCAGTGAGCGGTTTTTTTATTATAATTATGAGACCTTACTTAACTGCTTCCACTGTAAAACCGTCTTTACGCAATAGTCTTATGACACCTTGATCTCCAGCTAAGTGCATCGCTCCTACTCCATAAAAAGTGGACTTTTCACTTGACATCTTTTTTATTACTGGAATCCAATTTTTATTTCTTTTAGTTAAAAGTTCATCAATAAACTTAGCGGACATATCCTCGTCATCTGTCATCAATTTCATCAATCCCTGAATATCTTCCTTGTCATATAAACTATTCAATTTTTCAAATTCTGACTTACTTTCTTCCATACCCTCTTTAGCCATTTTTAAAAAATTATCTAATTGTTCTTTATAAGGTATTGAATCGAAAACTGACATTTGATACTCTACTGTTTCTAAGCCATTTACTTGTTCCTTTTGTTCTTTTGCAATTTTCATGAACTCGGCTTCATAAGATACTGGTGTTGCACATGGTACCATTTTAGTAACTAACATAGTCGAAACGAGCATAGGTTTCATTTTATTAAACATCTCCAAATTCATCCCCATATTCTCTTTAAAAAAGATGTTTAGTACTTTATAATCCTCCTCTGAAAGCAGGTTCTTCAATGTTTTACCATCTTTCATCATCATACCCTTCATCATTTTCGCCTGCATACTTGGGTCATCCATATCAACTTCTAAAGTAAGTTGCTCAGTTTCGGCAAAAGCCTTTGTAATTTTATCAGTCAACTTATAATTACAAGTCATGTGAATTGTTCCATATAAATAGGAAGGTTTCTCTAAACCATTCCCTGAAATTTTCCATAACAGGGAGTTTTCGAGTGGTTTTTGTTTTTCTACGGCAGCAACTACATCGGTTGCTACTGCTTTAGAAGTACTGTTACAGCTTAAAATAAGAAGTGTAAATAATGCGGCAATAAGGTTGATTGATTTGTTCATGTTGTTATTTTTTGAGTTGTTTACTAGTATAAGTATATAATTTCTCAAGATTATTACACTTTTATTACATTTTTTTAAATACCAGCGATTGCCGCTATTTCTTTCATTACTTTTTGGGCCAATTCATCTGCATTAGTTTGAGACCCACTTTCGGTATAAACTCTAATAATTGGTTCTGTATTTGACTTTCTTAAATGTACCCATTCTGAAGCGAAATCAATTTTTACGCCATCAATTGTACTTACATCCTCATTTTTATACTTCTCGGCCATTGCTACCAAAATTCCATCGACATCGAGATCTGGAGTTAACTGTATTTTATTTTTACTCATATAATAACTCGGGTAGCTATCTTTTAATTCTTTGCAAGTCAATCCATTTTTCGCTAAATGTGTTAAAAATAACGCTACACCTACTAAGGAGTCTCTACCATAGTGTGACGCTGGATAAATAATTCCGCCATTACCTTCACCACCAATTACAGCATTACTATCCTTCATTAACTGAACAACGTTTACTTCTCCTACAGCACTCGCTTTATATATACCGCCATGTTTTTCTGTAACATCTCTTAATGCTCTAGAAGAAGAAAGATTTGATACCGTATTTCCGGTTGTTTGACTTAGCACATAATCCGCACATGCAACCAAGGTATATTCTTCTCCAAACATCGATCCATCCTCACAAACTAAAGCCAATCTATCAACATCTGGATCTACAACAATACCGAGGTGTGCGTTTTCTTTTACTACCAATTCTGAGATATCTGTCAAATGCTCTTTTAAAGGTTCAGGGTTATGCGGAAAATGACCATTAGGTTCGCAGTACAACTCGACACATGAAACACCTAATTTTTTCAACAATGCTGGTATAGCGATACCACCTGTAGAATTTACAGCATCTACTACTACTTTAAAATTTGCCGCTTTAATCGCTTCAGCGTCGACAAGATTTAATTTTAATACCTCTTCAATATGCTTGTCAATATAACCTTTCTCTTTAGAGTACACTCCTAAATTATCAACTTCGGCAAAATCATAATTATCATTAGCTGCAATTTCTAAAATTTCTTCACCATCAGCTCCATTTAAAAACTCACCTTTTTCATTTAACAATTTCAAGGCATTCCATTGTTTTGGATTATGAGAGGCCGTTAGAATAATACCTCCATCAGCTTTTTCTAAAGGCACAGCAATTTCTACAGTCGGCGTTGTTGATAGCCCAACATCTGCTACATTTATACCTAAGCCAACCAATGTATTGGCAACAATACTACTGATCATTTTACCCGAAATTCGAGCATCTCTTCCTAATATTACAGTGAGTTTATCTTTATCTTTATTTCTTTTCAACAACCAAGTTCCATATGCGGCAGCAAATTTTGCCGCATCAATCGGTGTTAAATTATCATTTACATTACCACCTATTGTACCTCGTATTCCTGAAATCGATTTAATTAATGTCATAGTTATTTTTTAATAAAAACAAAGATATGCTTATTCAATTTTATAATAAAAAAAAGGCCGCTGAAATTTCAGCGGCCTTTTATTATTAAATGAATCGTACATTATTTCTTTTTACCATCCATTTTGTCTTTCAAATCAGCTAAAGCAGAAATGTCACCTAATGTAGATTTTTCATTAGAATCACTCATTTTCTTCTTAGCAGCTTTAAAGCTCTTTTCTTCTTGTTCTCTAAAGATAGATGTATGAGAAATAACAAGTCTTCTATATTCTTTGTTAAACTCTAATACTTTAAATTCTAAAGCTTCACCTTTATCCATTTTAGTACCATCTTCTTTTTCCATATGACGAGCAGGAACAAAAGCTTCTACTTCTTCATTTAAAGTCACGATAGCACCTTTATCTGTTTTCTCTTTTACAATTCCTTTATGTACAGAGTCTACAGTGTAGGTATCTTCATGCTTATCCCAAGGATTTTCAGTTGTTTGTTTGTGACCTAAATTTAATTTACGTCCTTCAACATCTAATTCTAATACCTGAACGTCTAATTTATCTCCAACTTTTACAAAATCAGATGGATGCTTCACTTTAGATGTCCAAGAAAGATCAGAAATATACACTAAACCGTCAATTCCTTCTTCTAACTCAACAAATACACCAAAATTAGTATAGTTTCTCACTGTACCAGTATGTTTAGAACCTACTGGGTATTTTGTTGTGATGTCAGTCCAAGGATCAGGATGTAATTGTTTGATACCTAATGACATTTTACGGTCTTCTCTATCTAATGTTAAGATTTGAGCTTCTATCTCATCACCAACTTTTACAAAATCTTGAGCCGAACGTAAATGAGTTGACCAAGACATTTCAGAAACGTGAATTAATCCTTCAACACCTTCGCTTACTTCGATAAATGCACCATAATCTGCGATAATAGCTACCTTACCTTTCACTTTATCTCCAACTTTTAAGTTTTCGTCTAAGGCTTCCCAAGGATGCTTGCTTAATTGTTTTAAACCTAATTGAATTCTAGATTTGTTATCATCAAAATCAAGAATTACAACATTTAATTTCTGGTCTAATTCAACTACCTCACTTGGATGATTAATTCTACTCCAAGATAAATCGGTAATGTGAACCAGTCCATCAACCCCTCCAAGGTCAACAAATACACCATACGAAGTAACGTTCTTCACAATACCTTCTAGTACTTGACCTTTTTCTAATTGACCTATAATTTCTTTTTTCTGTTCTTCTAGATCTGCTTCGATTAATGCTTTATGAGAAACAACAACATTTTTAAATTCATGGTTAATTTTCACCACTTTGAACTCCATTGTTTTCTCAACATATTGATCGTAGTCTCTAATTGGCTTCACATCAATTTGAGAACCAGGCAAGAATGCTTCGATGCCGAAAACATCAACGATCATACCACCTCTAGTTCTACATTTTACAAAACCATTCACTACTTCTTGAGTTTCATGTGCTTTATTTACACGTTCCCAAGCTTTAATTACTCTTGCTTTTTTGTGCGATAATACTAACTGACCAGTTGCATCTTCTCTTTTATCAACTAATACTTCTACCGTATCTCCCTCCGCTAAACCTGGGTTGTAACGAAACTCATTCAATGAAATTACACCTTCAGATTTAGAGTTGATATCGATAATCGCTTCGCGCTCTGTTAAACGTACAACAGTACCATCTATTACTTGACGCTCATCAACAAAACCTACGGTACCTTCTAGTGCTTTATCAAAAGCCTCTAATTTTTTCTCATCAACAGCTTCAATACCTTCTTCGTATTTATGCCAATCGAAATTTGCTAAAAATTCTTGTGGATCTTGTGCCTTCACTTCTTGTTTGGCAGCAGTTTTGTTTTCTGTTTCAGTAGCTTCAACTTCAGGTGTTGCTACTTCTTTTTTTGCTTTTTCAGCCATGTTGCTGATAAATAATTTGTATCTTATTGTTATCTAGATTGTTATGTGAACAATAACATAAGAGTTATTAAACTAATTTTATGAAATACCCTTTTCTAAATCTATACTCACTAAAAAAGGAGTGCAAATTTACAATTATTTTTTCAATCTAACAATGGGTAAATCAAATAATTAAGCCAATAATTATAACATAAGAATTAGAGTAATTCTTTGATAATTTTATCTTCGGTAATTCCTTCTGCTTCTGCCTTATAATTCTTTACAATTCTATGACGTAAAACGCCCGAAGCTACAGCTTGGACATCCTCTATATCCGGTGAGAATTTTCCATTAACAGCAGCATTTGCTTTGGCAGCAAGCACTAAATTTTGAGAAGCTCTTGGGCCCGCACCCCAATCAATATAATTACTTATTATTTCGGGAACTCCACTCATATTCGGACGTGTTTTTCCAACTAATTTGACTGCATATTCAACCACATTATCAGCAACTGGTATTCGTCGTATTAACTGCTGCGCCTCTATTATTTCTTGCGCAGACATCACAGAAAGCACCTTTTGATTTAGATCGGAAGTTGTATTTTTCACCACCTGTACCTCTTCGTCGAAACTTGGATATTCTAAATTGATTGAAAACATAAAACGATCTAACTGCGCTTCTGGCAATGGATATGTTCCTTCTTGTTCTATTGGATTCTGAGTAGCTAACACAAAAAATGGAGCTTCTAACTTATAATGGTGTCCAGCGACCGTAACCGATTTTTCCTGCATTGCTTCCAATAGGGCCGCTTGTGTTTTCGGGGGCGTTCTGTTAATTTCATCTGCTAAAATAATATTCGAAAAAATTGGGCCCTTTATAAATTTAAAATGCCTATTCTCATCTAAAATTTCACTCCCTAGAATATCAGAGGGCATTAAATCTGGTGTAAATTGAATACGCTTAAAATCAAGCCCTAATGCCTGAGAAACTGTGTTTACTAAAAGGGTTTTCGCTAAGCCTGGTACACCGATTAACAACGAATGCCCTCCACATAAAATAGAAAGTAATACATGATCAATTGCATCATGTTGTCCAACAATTACTTTTGCAATTTCAGACTTTAGCTGAGCGTGTTTTTTTACGAGATTCTCGATCGCAGTTACATCCGACATATTTAGTTAACTTTTGCCCAGTTATTTTTAAAAACACACTTTCCATACTCATTGTTAATCTTAATATAGGTGTCCTTTATTTTGTCTTTCGCCCATTTATCAATAGTCTCTTGTTTCTTCTTTTGCAATGCTAGATTCTGAATTTTTACATAATCTTTATCTAGATCGGCAATATGAGCATCAGTCTTACTTTTCATTAAAATTATTTTATACATCATTTCACCTTCTCGAGTCTCATCATAAAACACTTCTGTAATTTCACCTTTTTTCAAATTACTTATTCTTGAATATAATTCCGGATCCATATTCGTTAATTCAAATTTGGTGTCACTCGTAACAGGATTGACAATAAGACCTTCATTACTTTTGGTTATTTTGTCTTGAGAGTATTTCTTAACAGCTTCTTCAAATGTCATTTTATACGTTAATATATCCTTTCTAAGTTTAGAAATGGTATCTTTTACTTTAAGTTTCTCGAATTCCTCAACCTTAGGCTTTATTAAAAGATGTCGCGTATCACGTTGCTTACCTTTTACCTTTTCAACTGTTAGAATATGATATCCAAATTGCGATTTAAAAGGCTCTGTAATTTCACCTTCATCTATGCTAAAAGCGGCTTCTTTGAATTCTTTAACAAATCCACTTTCTCTATTCATAGAATAGAACCCTTTATTGTTTGTCACTCCAGGGTCTTCAGAATATAATATTGCCTTCATGGTAAAACTTGCTCCATCTTCAACTTCCTTTTTGATACCATTTAATTTATCTAAAACCTTTTGTACCTCTTCTTCAGATGGCATCACCTTCAACACAATTTGCGACAATTCTATCTCTGCACCAAATTCTGGTAAATTACCTTTTTCTTCTAAACTTTTATAATAACTCCTCACTTCCTCTGGTGTTACATCTACTTTTTCAGTAAGCGTAGCTTGCATTTTTTCAATTAAAACAGCTTCCTTTTCTACCTCAATAAAATCCTTTCTCATATCGGCCATACTATTAAAGCCATAGTATTTATAGACTTTTTCTTCAGAACCCAATTGCTGCATAAAATAACTTAATTTCCTATCTACCCTACTATTTGCCTCGGCATCGGTCACAATTAAACTATCTACAACAGCGTGATGCGATAATAATTTTCTATCCATTATTTGCTCGAGCATATCACAATCAGATATCTCAACCTTTCCCTCACTTTGCTGCAATAACTGTTGCTTATATCCTTCAATTTCAGAATCTAGCACAATGTTCTTTCCAACAACGGTAGCAACACCGTCTAATTTAATTTTCGGTTGCGAATTAACTTCTTTTAATTTTACTGAATCTTTTTCCCGTGTTTCTTGAGAAACCATTGCTTGTGATGATATTAGCACTGCTATCATCAAAACTCTACCAATCATTTTCATATTATTATGTTTCATTTTTTATTCTTATCTCGAAATTATAAAACCATTTGATTTATTGACCTTTCCTTGTCATATCATATATTTCAAATTCCTTATTATTTATTGCATCTTCCATTAACGTCTGCTCGATTTTTTTTAATAAATCTAATTTACGTTTATGAAGAATCATTTGTTTAATTGTCGGTAATACATAACTTTTTGGAGCTGTTTGATTCCTCCTCAACACATCCTTAATAGCGATCAAATATACTCCTAAAGAGTCTTCTTTTTTTAAATAATTTGTTTTTTTTAGTAAAGCGTTCTTGTCCGACTTATCTAGCACAGATATTTTATCTAAAACATCTTCTAGACGTATCCAAGTAGAATCGTTAAAATTGAATGACTTTAATTGCATCTCCTGAGATACTAGGCTGTCTAAGTCTTCTTTTTTTCGTGACTTAAACAATGAAATAAAATCTTCAGGGTTTAACAAATCATTTCCAAAATGAATATATTTAAACTTGACTAATTCTTCATTCAACTTAAATATTTCTTGGTTTTCATCATAGAAATCTGAGACATCTTTATCTGTAAAAACAGTATCCAAGTACTGAGCTACTGCTGCTCCCTTATACTTATCGATCAAAATATCTTGCCTGTATTGCTCAACTAATTCTTCTACTTCTTTATTGTCATTCAAATTAATTTTCGCCTTTTGTAACAATAGTTGATCTTTTGCCCAATTATTTATATATGTTTTAACTAATAGTAGACTGTCTTGTTCAGCAAAATTACTTGGTAATAATGCTTCTAAATCGCTCTCATATAAATATGAATTGGCAACACGAGCTATTGCTTCTTTAGTGTCTTGTTGTTTAGAACAAGCTATACAAAAGATACTCAGAAACAATATGCAATATGTAAAACGCTGGGTCAAATTTAATTTGAATTTTCTTTAATAATTCTTTTCAACACTTTCTTTCTTACTTTCACCTTGTATAAAGTGTTTAAATCGGCAATCCATTTATTTTCAAGTTCTTTCTGAAAATCATTAATCACTAATCCCTTCGCCTCTTTCAACTCTTTGAATGCCGGTGCCATAATCTCTTTAACATCTACAATCAAATACTGATTTTTTATATCGTTATATACTTTTGAAACACCTTTAGTAAACGTATAGTTCTTTGGTAATTTTTCATTACCGGATTCTAGAATACCTTCCGAAAACAAGACATGAATAGTAGCTCCTTCATTGACCGCTTGCTTTATTTCATTAATCGTTTTTCCTTCTAACAATAATTCTCTTACCTTTTCCGCTTTATCTTGGTTTGTACAGGAAGCAAGAATTAGATTTGCTCTTTCCTTCCAAGAATACTTACTTCTGTTATTCTTAAAAAATTTTTGCAATGCCAGCGTATCTTTCTCGGCTCTTGTCCAAATTTTCTTTTGCAATAAATCAAATAAAAGTAATCCATCTCGATACTCCTTTATTGTTCCAGCAAATTCTTTATTCGTCTCTTCAAGATTTTCTTTATAGTAAGAAATTACTTCCTGATTTAAAAAATCCTCATATGCTGCTTTAAACGTTTTCTTTTGTTGTGAACTATAATATTTTAGCAAACTCTTTAAAGGAATCTTTTTATCATTGATATTGAAAATGGGTTGATCCGCGTTTTTCGCTAGTACTTCTGTATCATTTTGCATATAAGCTTCAAAGCTATTTTTATCCACTATGATAGTATATTTTTCTTTAAGTTTTTCTGCAATTGATTTTCCAACAATTGTAGCCCGCTCACTTTTTTCTATTCTTTTCGTCAACTCTTCTTTGACCTGATCGTAACTTCTAACGGGATGCTTTTTTATAAGTTTTACAATATGCCAACCATATTGTGTTTTAAAGGGTTTGGATATATCATCTTCTTTTTCCAACGCAAAAGCAACATCAGAAAATGATTTGATCATTCTGTTAGCAGAAAATTTAGCTAATCTTCCACCTCTGATAGCACTATTTCTATCATCTGAATGTTGCCTTGCTAAAAAGTCAAACGCATCTCCCTGTTGTAACTTTGCGTACACTTCGTTTATTTTCTCTTTAGATTCATCATCATCACCGCCTTTACTCTGAATCATAATATGCGCAACCTCTACTTCTCCTTTAGAAGCTCTCTTGTCATTCACTTTCACAATATGATAACCGAAGCTCGTTTTAAAGGGCATTGAAATACTACCCACTTCAGTGTTAAACGCAGCATTCTCGAATGGATATACCATCGCAAAAGTATTGAAGTAACCTAAATCCCCTCCATTTCTCTTTGCAGACGGATCTTCAGAGTATTCTTTAGCCACTTGAGCAAAAGAAACCCCTTCTATAACTTTAGTTCGCGCCTCGAGAATTTTTTGATAGGCTTTTAGAGTATCTTTTGGAGTAGCCTTAGGCTTAACCATTACCAGAATGTGGCTGGCACTTACCTCATTTTTCATTCTATCATAAGCTTCTTTCACCAACAATTCGGTAACTTTTGAATCTTTGAGATAAGGTGCAATTAATTGTTCTTTGTATTTCTTGAGTTCTTTTTTATAAGAGCTAACGGTATCTAATTGTAGTTGATACGCTTGTTTTAATTTCAGCTTGTAATTCACATAAAGATCAAGATATTCTTCTACCGTTTTTTTATTTTCATCGTCAACGATATCTCGGTTTTTATTAAATACTTTCAGAAACTCTTCGGTACTAACTGGATCATTATCTACCGTAAATAATACCTCTTGTTTTTTTTGCGCATATGTTTGTACTATTAAAAATACAAAAGCAATAGGAATTAATTTTTTCAAACTCATACTATAATAAAATCTAAAATTATGTACTTCGAATAATTTTAGCCTACGCAAAATTAGCCGATATTTTTAATTTTCTTGTTAAATAAATCACAAAGAAATTACCCCCTCGACCACTGAAACTTCCTTGTACTTCGCTATAATTTCATCAGCACTTTTCATCGTAACTAATACTGTGATACTATTGTATTTACCCGTTTTAGAAGGTTTGGTATTAATAACAGCACCGCTATAATCAAAAATCTTCTCAATAGTCTCTAATTTCTCCTTGTCGGAAGGAATAATAAATTTATACATATAATCAGCCGGAAAAACTGTTGTTTCTTCCAAACTCACCTTCAATTTTTTATAAAACTCTTCTTGCTTACTCATTTTATTATTTTAGCCTATCTATTCAAATACAATACCAAATTTATAATTGAAGAAATTGCTGACAAAATTACCGATATTATTCTTCTTAACTAAATATTTTCTTTTCTTTGTTTAAAAGTAAGTCTTATCAATAAATGCAACAAAGAATAGTTATTACGGGTGCTCCCGGTACGGGCAAAACCTCGATTATCAAAAAATTAGAAAATGACAGGTATTTTTGTTATCATGAAGTCATTCGAGATTTTACTTTAGAAGCAACAAAAGACGGTGATCCTGCTACTTTTAATACGAATCCGTTGGCATTTGTTGAAGATCCTTTTGAATTCAATACGAAGATTTTGAATGGTCGAATTAATCAATATTTACAATCACAAAAAAATATCGAACCAACAATCTTTTTCGACCGAGCAATTCCTGATGTATTAGCCTACATGGACTTTTTTAATCAAGAATATGGTACTAATTTTATAGAAGCCTGCAAGAAATATAGATATAATAGTATTTTTCTATTGCCTCCATGGGAAGAAATTTATGTGTCTGATAACGAAAGGTTCGAAAGTTTTGATGAAGCAAAACAAATACACTACCACCTAGAGAAAACATACAGAGGATACGGTTACAACATTAAACTTGTTCCGTTTGGAACAGTCGAAGAACGTGTTGATTATATTTTAAATTCAATTGAGAATGAATGAGCTCACCAACACACATACTTCAAAAATATTGGAAACACTCGGAATTTAGAAATTCTCAAGAAAAAATAATAAACGCCGTACTGACCACTAAAGATGTTATTGCATTTCTGCCAACTGGAGGTGGTAAATCTATTTGTTTTCAAATACCCGCACTCCTTAATGATGGTATTTGTATTGTGGTATCTCCATTAGTGGCACTCATGCAAGATCAAGTCAGTAATCTCCAAGAAAAAGGTATTAAAGCGATGGCTTTGAGTGCCTCATTATCACAGGACGAAATCGTTACAATGTTCGACAATCTGAAATATGGGAAATATAAATTTTTATATCTATCTCCTGAACGACTTTCTTCGGAATTTATTCAAGAAAAGATTCAACAAGTACCTGTAGGGTTAATTGCCGTTGATGAAGCCCATTGTATTTCAGAATGGGGTCATGACTTTAGACCTTCGTACAGAAATATAAGTGTTTTAAGAACCTTACATCCAAGTGCTCCTGTTATCGCATTAACCGCATCTGCTACCTCCGAAGTTCTTAAAGATATTAGTCAAAACTTGACATTAAAAAATGAACTCTTGTTTAAGGAATCTCTGCAACGAGAAAGCCTTTCTTATCAGATTTACCGAACGGAAGATACACACTTTGCATTGCAGCAACTAATTCAAAAGAATAATGGCTCAGCAATTATTTATACAAGTAGTCGTAAAGCAACAAAGAATATTTCCGATTTTTTAAATTTAAAAGGATATAAATGTAGCTATTACCATGGTGGTTTGTCTGTAAATGAAAAAAAGGAAAGCTATTTTAATTGGTTGTCTGAGAAAACACCTATTATGGTAGCTACCAATGCATTTGGTATGGGAATAGACAAAGATAACGTATCAACAATTGTTCATACCAACCTTCCTTATAGCCTCGAAAACTATATGCAAGAAGCAGGACGAGCGGGAAGAAATGGAGCTCAAGCCACCTCTAGCATCATTTATAACAATGCTATCGAGTTTAACTTTAAAAATAGGTTTGAAAAAAGTCTTATTTCAATCGAGTTCATTACGGATGTATATATCAAACTAAATCAGCACTTTCAAATTTCAATTGGAGAAAAATCATCAGAAAAGCGAGCCTTTAATTTTCAATTATTTTGTGAAAGATATAAACTTCCGAAATTAAAAACTCATAATGCAGTTCAACAATTAAACAATCAATCCATTATTAGGGTTGGCGATAATTTCAATCAGAAATCATTGGTCACATTTTGTGCTAGCCATAAAGAAACCTTAGCATATTGTGAAAAAAATCAGCACTTTGGTGAATTGATAAAGTTGATACTGAGAAACTATGGAGGTGCTTTTGGTGCTTCAAAAAAGATTGATGAGTATTTACTTGGACAAAAACTACAACTTGGTTATTCTCAAATAATTAATTCATTAAATAGCATTTCAAATGATGGTATTTTAACATACGATCAGGCGATTTTAACAAGTTTTATTGATTTTTTAGTTCCTAGAGATGATAAACGAACAATCAACAGGATAGCACAAAATATCAAGAGATTTCAAAAAGTTAAAATAGATAAGGCAAAAGCAGTACTGAAATATATTCATAATACGAAGCAATGCAGGAGCAATTTATTGCTGAGCTATTTCGATGAATACAATACCGAAACTTGTGGGATTTGTGATATTTGTTTGAGAGATGTTTCATCAAACTTAAATCATTCATCAATCTCGGAAAACATATTAGAACTATTACAAAAACACCATCAATTATCCTCTCGAGAGATTGTATCCCTTCTAACCATGGATAAAAATAATGTACTAACTGTGCTGCAATTATTATTGGATAGCGATAAAATAACTATAACTTCGCAGCACAAATTTCAACTAAAAAAATAATGAAAGACGTGCGCATTGTTTTTATGGGAACTCCCGATTTTGCTGTAGAAACATTAAACCAATTATTAATTGCGAATCTTAATGTTGTTGGGGTAATAACCGCACCAGATAGGCCAGCAGGAAGAGGAAGAAAGATACAACAATCGGCTGTTAAACGATTCGCTTTAGAAAAAGATATTCCACTGTTACAACCAACCAACTTAAAGGATGGTGAATTTTTAAATAATTTAGCTTCGTTTAAGGCAAATCTCCAAATAGTTGTGGCTTTTAGAATGCTTCCAAAAGTAGTTTGGAAAATGCCAGATTTTGGAACATTTAATTTGCACGCTTCTCTCCTACCTGAGTATCGTGGAGCTGCTCCTATAAATTGGGCACTTATTAATGGTGAAAAGAAAACTGGTGTTACTACATTTTTTATTGATGAAAAAATTGATACTGGTGAAATTATCCTACAAAAGACAGTAAAAATAAGCAAGCATGAGACTGCTGGTGAACTGCACGACAAATTAATGAGTGAAGGAGCTAAATTAGTAGTTCAAACAGTTCATTTAATTGAAAAGGACCAAGTAAAAACAAGTAAGCAACCCAAAAAGAAAGAAAAAGAAGCACCAAAATTATTTAAAGATACATGCAGAATAAATTGGAATCACTCTCGAAAGAAAATATTTAACAAAATAAGAGGTCTGAGTCCATACCCAGGCGCTTGGACTGTTCTTGTTAATGGAGATTCCCAAACTGAGTTAAAAATATATAAAGCATTCAAACAAAAGGAAAGTCATCGTTTTGAATTAGGGTCTATTATCGTATCAAAGAAAGAATTGAAAGTTGCAGTAAAAAAAGGATTCATTATAATCGATGAAATTAAGCTATCGGGAAAACGAAAGATGCAAGCACAAGATCTTCTAAATGGGTTTACATTTCAAGAAAACGCAAAAGTGCTGTAAGCCCCTATTTATGGGCATTGACGGTGATTTTTACTATGGTTATTAACATTCAACCCCAATTTATCAACAAAATAGGGTGTTTTTAGCGCTCAACCTTGCATAAAACCTCATAAAATATATATTTGTTTCGCTTAAAAAAAGCAAACAATTATTATTTAACCAATTTAAATTTTTAATTATGAATAAATCAGAATTAATTGAGTCTATGGCTGCTGATGCAGGTATTTCAAAAGCTGCAGCAAAGAAAGCTTTAGATAGTATGATGAATAATGTTGAAGGTTCACTTAAAAAAGGTAATAGAGTATCTTTAGTAGGTTTCGGATCTTGGTCAGTTACTAAAAGAGCTGCAAGAGAAGGAAGAAACCCTCAAACTGGAAAGGCGATTAAAATTGCTGCTAAAAATGTAGTGAAATTTAAGCCAGGTGCTGAATTAAAAGGTTGTGTAAACTAAGACACCTATCTAAATAAAAAAAAGCCAGTGAATTTCACTGGCTTTTTTTTATGCGTATAATTTCGCCCTTAATTCTTTGATTTTTTTGTCTTGAAAGTATTCATCAAAAGTCATATAACGATCAATTACACCTTTAGGGGTTAATTCAATAATTCGATTGGCAACAGTTTGTGCAAATTCATGATCATGCGTAGAAAACAAAACCGTTCCTTTAAAATTTTTCAAAGAATTATTAAACGCCTGAATCGATTCTAAATCTAAGTGGTTCGTTGGTTCATCTATCATCAGAACATTGGCGCGAATCATCATCATTCTTGAGAGCATACAACGTACTTTTTCTCCACCAGAAAGCACATTACATTTCTTTAAAGCTTCTTCTCCACTGAAAATCATTTTACCTAAAAATCCTCTAATAAAAACTTCCTCTCTTTCTTCTTCCGTTTTAGCATACTGACGTAACCAATCAACTAAACTCAAATCACTGTTAAAAAAATCAGCGTTCTCTAAAGGTAAATAGGCCTGATTCGTAGTCACTCCCCAATTAAATTTACCAGCTTCGGCCTCCTCATTATTATTTAAAATTTCATAAAAAGCAGTAACAGCTCTAGAGTTTTTTGAAATCACTACGACTTTGTCTCCTTTCGTTAAATTGATATGCACATCATCGAACAACACTTCATCTTCAAAAGTTTTGCGTAACCCTTCTACATTTAATATTTGATCTCCCGCCTCGCGCTCACGTTCAAATATTATAGCTGGATAACGTCTGCTCGAAGGCTTAATATCCTCAATATTTAATTTTTCTATCATTTTCTTTCTACTCGTCGCTTGTTTAGATTTTGCAACGTTTGCAGAAAAACGCCTAATAAAATCTTCCAATTCTTTCTTCTTCTCTTCCGCCTTTTTATTTTGCTGAGAACGCTGACGTGCAGCCAATTGACTTGACTCATACCAAAACGTATAATTACCAGAGTAGTGGTTGATTTTACCAAAATCAATATCAGAAATATGTGTGCAAACAGCATCTAAAAAATGCCTATCGTGAGAAACAACAATTACAGTATTTTCATAATTTGCTAAGAAATTCTCTAACCAAGTAATTGTCTCATAATCTAAATCATTGGTAGGTTCATCCATAATCAATACGTCAGGATTCCCAAACAAGGCTTGAGCTAACAACACTCTTACTTTAGATTTTCCATCTAAATCTTTCATTAATGCATAATGCATATCTTCCTTTATCCCCAAGTTAGATAATAATGCGGCTGCGTCACTATCAGCATTCCAACCATTCATCTCTTCAAACTGCCCTTGCAACTCTCCTATTCTATCCGCATTAGAATCATTATAATCCTCATACAACTTATCCATTTCAGATTTAATCGCATATAAGGATTTATTACCTTTCAAAACAGTATCTAATACGGTAAATTCATCATAGGCGAAGTGATTTTGAGACAATACGGACATGCGCTTTCCCTTTTCAAGAGAAACACTACCAGAAGTTGCATCCATTTCACCAGATAATATCTTTAAGAAAGTCGATTTTCCTGCGCCATTTGCTCCAATAATCCCGTAACAATTTCCTTGCGTAAATATGGTATTTACTTCATCAAATAATACACGTTTACCGAATTGTACAGATAAGTTTGATACTGTTAACATTCTATCTATTTTGAATTTTTGGCAAAAGTAGTAAAATGCAGTTGTTTTTTGGGATAAATGGACTTATAATTTAACATCTAATTAACAAAATAGCAATGTGCTTATGGCTAATTTTGTTTGGTTGTTGGATTATGTTTAGATTTGAGCGATTTTTTAATGAAACGTCTATTGAAATATAAATTACTTTTAATTATTTTAGTATTGATTTCAAGTTGTGCGAGTGATAGAAATATGACTGATGCTACTTATTTTGGTGGAAAAATTATAAATCCGAAATCAAAGGGAGTTTATTTTTATAAAAATAATGAGCTGCTTGATTCTGCCCAACTTGATGTTAAAAATAAGTTTCTATTCAAATTTGATTCTCTACAGGTAGGTCTTTATACCTTTGAACATGGTAACGAAATCCAATTTCTCTTTCTAGAACCAAGTGATAGTCTATTACTTCGCTTGAACACTTGGGACTTTGACGAATCTTTAGTTTTTAGTGGTAAAGGCGCTGAAAAGAATAATTTGTTGTTAAATATGTTCTTGGAAAATGAGAAAGACGATAAATTTATTTTGAATTATTATACTCTAAATGATAGTTTATTTGAGATAAAAATCGATTCTCTTTTAAAACTAAAAAAACTACTTTATAAACAGTATCGAGAAGAAGTCACTGATGTGAACCCTCTTTTCGACAAATTTATGAATGCTGCCATCCATTTACCTCTTTACAAAAAGAAGGAAGCTTATCCTTTTAGAAACAAGATGGCCTTAAAATTACAGAAGTATCCCACGATAAATCCTATTTTTTATAAGTATCGAAAAGAGGTTAATTTTAAGGATGAGGATCTACAAAATTTTTATGCGTATACAAGTTATATTAGAGATTATCTACGACATCTCAGTTTTGAAAAGACCATTATAAATGAAGGTTCAAATGTAAAGACAAACTTTATTGAGGCTACGGTGAACCATTTACATATTGACGATTTACAATCAAGGTTTTTGTATGAAGGCATGTGGAATGTTATGTTGGATGATCAGATTATAGAGACTGAGACTAAAAGGGCTCAAGAATTGTTCTTCGAAAATTGTAAAGATGCAAATTTAAAGGACCGCATCGATAAATTAGTAAAGGCATCTGAATCGCCAAAAAGAGGAGCACCGTTTCCGACATTAAAGGTTTACAATTTTGAAGATGATCAAATCTCTATATATAAACATATCAAAGGATTTAATTCGGTACTCTATTTTTGGCCTAAAGGTACGCGTCAGATTGTAGACTTAGCAAAACGTGTTGATTACTTAGAAAGAAAGCACCCTACCTTAAAATTTGTGGGAATAGACGCGAATCATGTTGATTACAATTGGAAATCCTATGTAAAAGCGAATAAATTTAATCCGGTCAACCAATTTCGGTTAGATACTAAATCTAATGATAATGATTGGTTGCTTATCAATTATTCTAGAATTATTTTAGTTGATAAAAATGGCATCCTTCGAAACGGATTTACACATTTCTCCAATAGAAAATTAGAGAGACAACTTCAGAAATTGAAAAAAGACTAATACATAGTTTAGTTCATTATATTTAGTGTACTTTTGCAGCCTCATAAAACAAGGGGCTTATTTATCTGCTAGCGAGCATATTACTTTGGGGCCTTAGTTTGATAAATAAAATATATGTCTACATTTAAAGAGCTTGGCTTAGGTCAGGCGATATTGAAAGCGCTCAATGATTTAGGGTATGAGCAACCTACACCAATTCAAAAGAAATCAATTCCACAAGTTTTAGCATCGACCGATGATATAAAAGCGTTCGCTCAAACGGGTACCGGGAAAACAGCTGCATTTAGTTTACCAATCATAGAAAAGGTAGACGTTAAGAACAAAAACACTCAGGCAATTATCCTATCTCCAACCAGAGAATTAGCGATTCAAATAGGTAAAAACATTCAGGAGTTTTCTAAGTACATCAAAGACTTACATGTTGTAACTGTTTATGGAGGTGCTAGCATAGAAGACCAAATTAGAGGTTTGAAAAAGGGAGCGCAAATAGTAGTAGGTACGCCCGGTAGAACGGTTGACTTGATAAATCGCAAAAAATTAAAACTTGAGAATATTCAATGGGTTGTGCTAGATGAAGCCGATGAAATGTTGAATATGGGTTTCAAAGAAGACCTAGATCAAGTATTACATGTAACACCAGAAGACAAACAAACACTTTTATTTTCGGCCACATTTCCAAGAGAAGTAGATGCGATTGCGAAAAATTATATGTATAACCCTGTTGAGATTGACGCAGGTAAACGTAATTCTGGTACTGACAGTGTTTCTCATGAATATTATTTAGTCTCTGAAAGAAATAGATACCCAGCCTTGAAGAGAATTGCAGATATCAATCCTGATATCTACGGAATTGTTTTTTGTAGAACACGTCGAGAAACCAAAGATGTTGCAGAAAAACTGATTGCTGATGGGTATAATGCAGATTCATTGCATGGAGATCTTTCACAAGCGCAACGTGACATTGTTATGCAAAAATTTAGGGCGAAACATCTACAAATTCTAGTTGCGACCGATGTCGCAGCTCGTGGATTGGATGTAGATAGTTTAACCCATGTCATTAATTATAAATTACCAGATCAGATAGAATCTTATACTCACAGAAGTGGTAGAACCGGTAGAGCACATAATAAGGGTATTTCTATTGCTATTATTACGAATAAAGAAAAGAGAATTCTTTCTCCAATTGAAAAGAAAATAGGTAAGAAATTCGATCATAAACAAGTGCCTAATGGAGAAGAAATATGCGGTAAACAACTGTTCAAATTAATCGATAATATAAAAACGGTTGAAGTAAACGATTCTCAAATTGAACCTTATTTAAATAGTATTTATGCGCAATTAGAAGGTGTTGATAGAGAAGAGTTAATTCGAAAATTTGTGTCCATAGAATTCAATCAATTCTTATCGTATTATGAAGGTGCTCAAGATTTAAATGGTGATGATACGAAGGAACGTAGAAGAAGTAGTGATGAAAATTTCACTCGTTTCTATATCAATTTGGGTAAAATGGATAAATTAAATCCAGCTAGATTAATTGGTTTTATCAATGAAAATCTAAATAAGAAAAGTGCTGAGATTGGTCAAATTGAAATTTTGAAGAACTTTTCTTTTTTCGAAATAGATAAGAAATTTGGCGATGAAGTTTTAAAATCTTTTAAAAATACTGAATTTGAAGGAAGAGCCGTAATCGTTGAAGTAACTACAAAACCTAAAGGACGTTCAAGAGGCAGGAAAAGTGGAGGCTTCGGTGGAGGTCGGCGTTCAGGCAGCTCTAGAAATGATGCCGGAAAAAGACGTTCTTCATCTCATAGTGGTGGTGGCCATAGAGGACAATCTGGCGGTGGTCGTAGAAGTAGAAGAAGATAATAATTAATAAAAGGATTATTAAAATAGCCGTAGTTTATAGTTTAAACTTCGGCTATTTTTATTTTACATATTTCGATCCCTTCATAAAACTCAGCACAATAAATCCTGCAATAAAAAATACTGCCAAAATCAAAATAAACAATCGAAGTGAACTTGTATATGAGGTAACAATACCTGCAATAATCATCCCAACAACAATGGCAATTTTTTCAGTTACATCAAAAAAGCTAAAATAGGTGGCATGATCTTGTGTTTCGTCCGGAATTAATTTTGAATACGTCGATCTAGAGAGTGTCTGAATGGCTCCAAGTACCAAGCCTAAGAAGCCTCCTAAAGCGTAAAATTTAAGATTTACACTCGGATCTTCCTTATTAAGCATATAGGCTCCAACACAGGCGCAAGCCCATATAATGATAGTAATTTTTAACGCTTTAATATTACCTATTTTATCTGATAAGCGCGAAAACAAATAAGCACCAACAATACCAACAATCTGTATCAATAATATGGTCACAATAAGATTACTTGTTTCAAGACCTAAATCCTTTGTTCCAAAAACGGAGGCTAGCAAAATAATAGTCTGAACACCCACACTATACAAGAAAAAAGAGATTAGTAATATTTTCAGTTGAGATTGCGTTTTGATTTCTTTAAAAACTAATTGCAATTCTTTATATCCCTTAAAAATATAATCCTTTTCAGGCTTCCTTTTATATGGATTATTTGGTAAATGCTTAAATGTATATTGAGCGAATCCTATCCACCATATTCCAACGGTTAAAAATGAAATTCGAGCTGGTAAAGTAGAGTCTGTAATTCCGTATAAGTCGGGTTTCATTACCATAGATAGATTAAAAGCTAACAGCAAAACAGAACCAGCATAGCCAAGCATAAAACCCTTAGCACTAGCTTTATCTTGTTGTTCAGGAAATGCCACTTCGGGCAAATATGCATTATAAAAGACAATACTTCCCCAAAAACCAATACTAGCTAAAATGGTAAACACAATTCCAATCCATACATTTTCCTTTCCTGTAAAGAAAAATAATGCCATGACTGAAAGAGAACCTAGAAAACAGAAAAAACGTAAAAACTTCTCTTTGTTTCCGGTATAATCGGCAATAGCCGATAAAATTGGAGAGAGAAGAGCTACAATTAGAAAAGATAACCCTAGGGCATAAGAATAAACTGTGGTATTATACCATTCGGTTCCAAGAAATTCTACGATTCCATCTCCGCTTTCAGTTACCGATTCATAATAAATTGGGAATACCGCTGTTCCAATAACTAAAGAATATACTGAATTTGCCCAATCGTAAAATGCCCAAGCATTGATTAGTTTTTTGTCGCCACGTTGTAACATATAGGGTGTCTTGATAAATTAAGAGCCGTTCTATTATAGAACGGCTCACAATGTACTAATTTTATTGTTAAAGTTAATTTGCCATCGTTTGAGCATTTAGCCTTTTAGCAATTACCTTGGCTTGAGGAATCCAAGCTGTCAATTCTTTAATCCTCGTTTGATTTGAAGGATGCGTGCTTAAGAATTCTGGTGGTGCGTTTTGTGCTCCTGGCTGTTGTCCCATTCGAACCCAAACATTTACAGATTCTGCAGGATTATAACCGGCCATAATCATGAATACCACGCCTAATTTATCAGCTTCGGTTTCATGTGTGCGACTAAATTTCAACTGCCCCAATTGAGAACCGACACCATATGCCGTCATCCATAATTGCTGTTGCTTAGGATCTTTACCTCCGGTAAGAAGTGCCGTAGCTAATCCTCCTGCTTGTGCCAACATACCTGTTGACATTCTCTCTGCACCATGTCGTGCAAAAGCATGTGCTACCTCATGCCCCATAATGGCAGCTACACCGTCTACATTCTTAGCAATTGGCATAATTCCAGTATAAAATACTGTCTTTCCACCAGGCATCGCCCATGCATTTACAGTTTTATCCTCTATTAAATTAAATTCCCATCTATATGCATCGGCCTTTGCAGCCATCCCATTTGCCCGCATATAGCGATCTACCGCTCCCGAAATCCGCTTACCTACCGATTTTAACTGATTTGTCATTGCAGCATTTGAAGATAATTTATTCTGCTCTAAAAAGCCCTGATATTGTTGA
Organism: uncultured Flavobacteriaceae bacterium; assembly: GCA_947494325.1. Taxonomy (GTDB): domain Bacteria; phylum Bacteroidota; class Bacteroidia; order Flavobacteriales; family Flavobacteriaceae; genus Aureibaculum. Next base: position 154,002 of record CANLUS010000006.1, on the reverse strand, counting down.
AATGCCATTGGCAAAATTTTCGCATCACTAACCAAACTAAACTGCTTCCTTCCAGTAATCGGTACAGTTGCGCAGCTTATTACAAAGCCTAATACAACTACAATTGCTATTGTTTTTTTCATCTCACTATTCATTTATTGATTTATCAGTAAATATACAAATTTTGCATAAATTCGTAGTTATGAAAGAAAATTCAACATCCGATAAATCTAATAACTATGGCATTCCGACGCGAGTTGTGAGAACAGTTAAAACGATGCAACTCTTTTCAAAAGGAGCGACGGCCTCTTTTATGGCAAAGCTATTTATAACACCACTCAAACATAAAACTCCAGAAAGAGAAGAAATGATGCGTGAAAGTGCAAAAAAAGAAATGGTACTTATTCCCGCACTCGGTTACGAAGTTATGGTCTATACTTATGGTTATTCGAAACACAAAGTCTTAATGGCGCATGGTTGGTCAGGTCGAGGTACTCAGATGTATGCCATTGCCGATAAGCTTTTGGAAAATGGGATGATGATTATAAGCTTTGACGGACCAGCCCATGGTTTGTCTCAAGGTAAAACTACTACTCCGGTAGAATTCGTAGAAACCATTAATTTCTTGAGTGAAACCTATGGCCCATTTGAAGCGGCTGTTGGGCATTCTTTTGGTTCAATTTCATTGCTTAAAAGTGTTTCTGAAGGTTTGAAAATTAAGAAACTAGTGCTCATAGGTACAGAATTTAAAATAAGAACTATTCTAGATAATCTTGTGAAAGCTTTAGGCTTAAAGAAAAAAATGTCTTCACACTTAAAAAAGCGATTAGATAGTAAATTCAAAGGAGATATCGAAGTTTTTGCTGCAGGACAATCTGCTAAAAAAGTTACGATTCCGACTTTAGTCATTCATGATACACAAGATAATGATGTAAATGTAAGTAGTGCTTATAAATTGCGTCAAAATTTAGAACATGGAGAACTTTTAGTGACCAATGGATTAGGTCATCGAAGTATTTTAAGAGACAAAAACATAAGTAGCAGGATAGCCGAATTTATTAAACGTACATAAATCAATGAAACATCTATTTTTTATAACTGTAGTATTCTTAGTTGTTAGCTGTAACTCGACAGCGCAAGAAAAGAAAGAGAATTCATCGAAAGCAAAGACTTCCAAGACATACAAAGTATCTAAGACCGAAAGTGAATGGAAGAAGGAATTAACAGATATGCAATTTTTTGTATTAAGACAGGCAGGAACCGAAAGGCCTTTTAGCAGTGAGCTTAATAAGAAATACGAGAAAGGGGTATATGCTTGTGCTGCATGTAATACACCCTTATATGAATCCCAACATAAATTTGACTCAGGTACAGGATGGCCTTCGTTTGACAGGGCTATTAAAAATAGTATCGATACAGATGTTGATTATAAAATAGGAGTTGCACGAAATGAATTATTATGTGGCACTTGTGGAGGCCATTTAGGACATGTTTTTAACGATGGCCCCGCAAAAACAACTGGTCAGAGGCATTGTATCAATGGTGTTGCCTTAAAATTCACTTCTTCAAAAGACTAATTGCATGACAAAAATAAAAAAAACAGATGCCGAATGGAAGGCACAATTGACAGAACAAGAATACTTTGTATTACGTCAAAAAGGTACCGATAGACCCGGAGAGGATGGCTATACAAAACATTTTGAAAAAGGTACATATCATTGCAGAGCCTGCGACACGCAACTGTTTGAATCAGGTAGTAAATATGAGTCACATTGTGGTTGGCCTTCTTTTGATGATGCCATTCCAGGTACTATCGAAATGACCAGAGATTTAAGTCATGGTATGATCCGTACCGAGATAACCTGCGCTGCATGCGATGGTCATATTGGACATATTTTTGATGATGGGCCAAAAGATACCACTGGTAAGCGTTACTGTGTAAATACTAGCTCCATTAAATTTGTAAAAACGACTTAAGTAAATTAGATTATATTAGTTAAATTAGAGTTCTCATTTTAGAGAACTCTTTTTTTTATCTATGGATACGAATTATTTAGAAGGTATATATAAACAATTTAATTATTATAAAAGTCTCGGAGATAAAACTTTTGACCAGCTTAATGATGAAGAAATTCATTGGAAATATAATCACTATAGTAACACTATTTCTATAATTGTAAAGCATATCGTTGGAAACATGCTTTCTCGCTGGACAAATTTTTTAGACGAAGATGGTGAAAAAGAGTGGAGACATAGAGATAGCGAATTTGAAGATAGTTACAACTCCAAAAAGGAGATGATGGCCTCCTGGGAACAAGGGTGGCAATGTTTATTTAATGCGATTGATCCGCTAAAAGCCGAAGACCTGAGTCGCACTATTTACATCCGTAATCAAGGACAAACTGTAGTAGATGCAATCAATAGACAACTCGCACACTACGCATATCATATTGGCCAACTTGTTTTTATAGGAACACTGATAAAAGATACTGAATGGCAAAGTTTATCGATTCCTAAAAATGAGTCAAAAACTTTTAATGATGAAAAGTTTAGTAAGGGGAAACACAGTGGGCATTTCACAGATGACCTCTAATTTTAGTATTTACATGCTAAAAATGACATGACCTATCCACTTAAGTAACAATCTCTTGTCTTTATCGTCATACTACAAACGACTCAACTAAGTGCCTTATGAAAGATAAGTTTTTCCCTCAGGTATTCATAATTTATACCCGTTACGCAATCGGTTTTGCGTTTGTTTTTGCTAGTCTAGTAAAAATACAAGGCCTAAGATTTACAGCGGAAAGTGGTGCTGAAAATCCAATAAATTCGGCATGGCATTTTTTTGAAACAATGTATCAATCTGGCATCTATTGGAGGTTTATAGGAATTGCTCAATTCATTGCCGGTTTTTTATTACTAACACAACGCTATGCGAAACTGGGTGCACTCATGAATTTACCTATAATCGCAAATATCTTTATCATAACGATTTCATATGATTTTAATGGCACCCCAATTATAACGGCATTGATGTTACTCGCAAATTTTCTACTAATTATCTGGGATTGGGATACTTTCAAAATAATAGTAAATGGAATACCAAAACAAATGGAGGCTGATCGACTTGAAAATGATACCATATGGCAAGAAATTGGATTTGTATTTTTAATGCTAGCCATTACCTTTAAAGCATTTATGAACCAACAAAATATTTTCTTTTGGTTTTTGGCGTTCCCTATTGTCGGAATTATCGGATTTGTCATTGGATATAAAAAACGAAGTGTTTACAACAGAATGAAGTGATTCTTTGTGTTTTTTTATATATTTAACGTATCAAACCTTCTATTTATGGACAAAAAAGTGATTACCGAATTGCTTGAACAAAAGCATCAAGAACTTTTTAATTGGTTAGAAAATCAGCCTGAAGAAAAATGGATTGATGGACCAGAAGGTAAATGGACAGTCGGACAACATGTACAGCATTTATTGAATAGTTTACAATTATTAAATCATGCTATGAGTTTCCCAAGTTTTTTACTAAAATACAAATATGGTTCGGCCAATAGAGAAGTTAGGTCATACGATGCTGTGGCAGAGCGATACGAAGAAAAATTAGCTGCAAATTTAGAAAGAGCCGAAAAATTTAATGAGAAACTAAAAGCACCTACGGTAGCTAAAAAAGATGCAATCCTTACAAGTTTAAAGATTCAGAATAAGAAATTACAACATAAAACTCTTAAATGGAAGGATAGAAAATTAGACAATCTAATTTTGCCACATCCACTCATGGGTAAAATGCCAGTTCGTGAACTCGTGATGTGGACTGCTCATCACACTGAGCATCATTTACATTCCTTAAAAAATAATTATTAATCACAACTTACGAGCAATTACCTCTCTCATTGTTGGGCAAAATATGGTAGCTCCTTGCGCTGTATCCAATTCATCAAATTCTTTAAGCGCTCGTATAACCTCATCATTTGTTAGATAGCCAGATTCAACTAATTTTGGCAAATAAATCGTAAAGAAACTTTTGGGCCAGTTCCAGGTGAACTCTTTTGGTGTAGCCATTTTAGCCATGGGTCGGGTACTTACAATTTTAAAACCTGCATTTTCAAAATATATAGGTAGATTTCTACCAATGTCAATTGCACCATTTTGATCTTTTAAACTTTGTAAAGCCGCAGCTATTCCTTTGGCCAATCCGGCCTTATGTGGTACTGTTTGTAAAGTCGACCAATCAAAATATTCATGTGTGACAACGGTCCCTCCTTTTTTTAGGGCTTTATAAAGTTTCGCTATGATTTCTTTTGGATTCGGAACCCAGGCAAAAGCCCAGCGAGAATAAATGCCGTCTAAAGAATTTTCTGGCAACACCATAGTATCAAAATCAGCACATTGTGCTTCAATATTTAATGAAAACTGTTCCGTAACTTGGTGCAAGAAATTTATAAAATGTGCAGACTTATCAACTCCAATAACGCGCCCTTTCTCACCAGCAATATATGCCAATTCAGTAGTACAGAATCCTGGTCCACACCCCATATCCAATAAGGTATGCCCTGCGGTAAAACCTGCGAGATCCCATCCTCTAATAGCTTCACTTGCCCAGACTTGATGTTGAAGGCCCAACCGATGTAATTCGGCAGTTTCGGTACCTAAAATATAGGCATTATTTTCTTGATTTGACATGAAATATATTCGATTAATTGTAATCTAAAATATAAAATTTAAACGAAATAAATCATATTCAATTACAATATTCGTTAACTACAGCTTTTGCAAATGGTTTAGATACGATTTCATTAAATTAAAAAATTCTCAGTTAGAATCTTTATAACTCTAGAAACTCAATTTTAAATAATATTAAATTACGGCAGCGATACTTATCCAATCAATTAGTCTACCTTTGCCGCTTATAAAATTTTATGAGATTTAAAGATTTACAATTAGTAGAGCCTATTTTAAAAGCCCTAGATAAACAAGGATATACACATCCGACACCGATACAGGAACAATCTATTCCTATTTTACTTACTGGGAAAGATCTTTTAGGTTGTGCGCAGACGGGTACCGGTAAAACCGCGGCTTTTTCTATACCCATTATACAAAATATTTACAATAATATAAAGCTGCGTGATAAACAACGTAAAATAAAAGCATTAGTAGTTACTCCAACAAGAGAGCTGGCAATTCAGATAGATGAGAGTTTTACTAACTATGGTAGCTTCACAGGCATTCAGAATACTGTTATTTTCGGAGGTGTAAAGCAAGCCAAACAAGTTCAAGCGCTAAAAAGAGGTGTTGATGTACTTGTTGCTACCCCGGGTAGATTGTTAGACCTAATGCAACAAGGTTTTATATCCTTACGGGATATTCAATATTTTGTTCTAGATGAAGCTGATCAAATGCTAGATATGGGCTTTATTCATGATATTAAAAAAATATTAGCAAAGTTACCACATAAAAGACAATCATTATTCTTTTCGGCGACTATGCCTAAAGCAATCGTCGAACTTTCAACAAAGATTTTAGGTGATTATGAAACCGTTACAATAAAGCCTGAACAAGCCACTGCTGAAAAAGTAAAACAAGAAGTCTATTTTGTACCAAAAAGTTCTAAAATTAAACTATTAGTTCATTTACTCAATATAAAAATATTTGATGCGACTTTGATCTTTTCTCGTACCAAACATGGCGCCAATAAAATTGTAAAACTATTAGATCGAGAAGGAATCAAAGCAGAAGCAATACATGGAAATAAATCTCAAGTTGCTCGACAAAAAGCATTGAGCAATTTTAAAGCAGGTACCACCAAAGTATTAATAGCCACAGATATTGCAGCCCGAGGAATTGATATCGATAGTTTGAGTTATGTTATTAACTATGATTTACCAAATATCTCTGAAACTTATGTGCACCGTATTGGTAGAACTGGACGAGCCGGTGCGAGCGGATTGGCAATTTCTTTTTGTGACAGAGAAGAAAGAAGTTACTTGCGCGATATTGAAAAATTGATCAATCAAAAAATTCCTATAATTGCAGAGCATCCTTTTGTTGATGATACACCTCACAAACAATTAGAGGGCAAACCAAAAAATTCTAAAAAACCATATTACAAAAAGAAAACTTCTAATTCAAGTTCTAAAAATTGGAGGCGTAAAAAGAATAACAATAATAAGCCAAGTTCTCGACGCAAAAATTAATGAATTAATCCGATTTCTTCTCTCACTTTATCCATAATTGTAATAAGTTCTAAACTAAAAGATAGTGGTAATTTTTCACTTTCTATAAGACCTTTTTTTAAAGATTCATGGACTTCAATAATCTCGTGATAATAACCTAATCCTATAAAATCATGAGAATATGTTTTTACCAACTCACGATCTTTATATAGTGACATTTCTTTTGTATGGTGAAAAGGATTACTCATTCTTAAGGATCCATTTGTACCGTGCAACCAACATTCTATTGGGGTGTTTACTAATAAAGTCGAATCTAGAAGTGCTGACTGTTCATTATCATATCCAAAAATCATTCTGCAAGAACTATCCACCTCCGTTGGGTACATTGTAGCTAAGGCCTTAATGTCTGTAGGCACACCCATCGTAAGTAAACTCATAAAGATGGGATATATACCTATATCAAGTAACGCGCCACCACCTAATGTCCTATTGAACAATCTCTTTTCTGGTTCATATAAGGCCTCAAATCCAAAATCTGCATGTACAGATTTCAAATCACCGATAACACCATCATCTAAAAGTGTAAGTAGTTTTTCAGTAGCAGGTATGAATCGTGTCCATAATGCTTCCATTAAAAAAACATTCTTTTCTCTTGATTTTAAGACCATTTTTTCTACCTCATTCCTATTCATTCCGAAAGGTTTCTCACATAAAACAGCTTTACCTTTATCCATTGCTGCCATTGCCAGGTCACAATGATACGCATGTGGCGTGGCGATATAAACAACATCAATATTTGGATTATTTAGAAGTTCATCATAGGATCCATAACAATATTCTGCATTATATTTGGCACCAAATCCCTCTGCTTTTTCAATATTTCTTGAAGCTACTCCTAGCAAATTGGCATTTTCAACTAATTTTATATCATGTGCGAATTTATTGGCAATTTTTCCGAGTCCAATAATTCCCCAATTCCATTTTTTTTCCATCATTTTATTGAATAATTTCTTTAATTACCTCCAATGTGTATGCCAGTTCATTTTTCGTTGTATACTTACTAAATGAAAAACGAACAGAAGTCTTTTCTGCTTCTTCATCCGATAGTATTCCATTTAAAACATGAGATCCCTTTGTACTTCCACTTTGACAAGCACTACCGCCTGAAGCCGCAATACCCTTTAAATCTAGATTGAACAAAAACATTGGAAAATTTTTTGAAAATCTTGTATTCAGAATGGTATAAGAACTAGCATTTTCATCTTTAGAGAGTCCATTAAACTGAATATTTTGGTTTAATCCAATTAAACCATCTATAAAATAACATTTCAATTCAGTAATATTCTTTGCATCTTCTTCCAAACTAGTTATAGCAATATCTAGGGCAGTTTCCATACCTGCAATATTATGAACATTTTCGGTTCCTGCTCTCGCACCTCTTTCCTGTTCACCACCGATTAATTGAGGTTTAATGCCGAAGCCTTTTTTAATAATAGCAAAACCTACACCTTTCGGACCATGAAATTTATGAGCACTAGCCACCATAAAATCTATAGGCGTTTGCTGTAAATCTATATGATAATGTCCTATCCCTTGCACCGTATCAGAATGAAACAGCGCATCCTTTTCTTTACATATTTCACACACCTTTTTGAGGTCTAGTATATTACCTATTTCATTGTTAATATACATTAAACTAACCAACGTCTTATCAGTATTTTCTTCTAATAACTGCGAAAGATGTTCATAATCTATTGATCCTTTTTCATCAACATCTACATAACTTACAGTAATATTAAACTCAACTGCTAATGCTTCAATTGTGTGTAAGACAGCATGATGTTCTATTTTAGAACTTATAATATGTTTCACTTTTAAATGCTGAACCGCATTTTTTAAAATCAAATTATCGGCCTCACTTCCTCCTGCAGTAAATACAATCTCACTAGCGGTTACATTGAAGTGTTTTGCAATACTTTTGCGAGCTCCTTCAACTATAGAACGAGCTTTTCTTCCAAACTGATGCGTTGAAGAAGGGTTTCCATAAGTACTTGACATTACTTCAGAAATCCTTTCTATCACTCTGTGATCAATAGGGCTTGTAGCGGCATTATCTAGATAAACTGTTTTCATACTCAATTGTCCCTACAAAAGTAATTAAAATTAACAGTATCTATTTTTATTCTCTGTATTAAAACACTTATTTTTGTGACGATGAAAAAAATAGTCACTCTTTGTACCCTCTTCTCATTATTATCTTGTGATGATGGAAATTTTAATGTCCCAGAATTTAATTTTGATGATGACATCAACTCCTGCGGGGATCTGTTACTGTCAAAAATAAATGGCACAGAAGTTCTTATTGTTGAATTAGCAGAAGACAATACAAGTACAGACAATGCTTTTTTTACAACTGAAAGAGAAGATGAAACATTTACTTTAAGCGAAACCGGCAGTAATACGGTTGTATATAGAACTTTCGATGCTTCACCTACAACAAGTTATTTTTGTCAAAATATACCGCCTACAACTCCTAATATTGTCAATGAATGGATTGGAACCGGTACTTTACAGGTTACGACAACATTGTCAATTGATGACGAGGATGGTGTAGATCCGTCTGATGAAGATTTGAATGGAGACGGAGATCTTACCAATGATGATACCGATGGAGATACTTTTGCCGATTATATAGATTTTGATGATGATGGAGATGGGGTAACGACTGAAGATGAAGATGTAGATGGGGACAATGACCCTACGAATGACGACACTGATGGCGATGGAATTCCCAACTATTTAGATACTGATGATGATGGCGATGGTATAGTTACAGCTCTAGAGAACTTATCGGATGATGATTTAGATGGTACGCCTGATTATCTTGATACCGACACCGCAGTTGAGCGAGCACCTAGAACTCTTATTGCGAATCAATTTATTGAAACTTACCGAAGTACATTTATCATTAATGCATTGCAACTTAGCAATCCAGATTTAGAAAGTATTAGCCTAGATGTTTATGATTTTGGAACGAAAACAGTTACGGTGACAAATACGGCGATCATAAACCCTTAAGAATATTGGTTCTGGTAAATATATACTTCGGTAGCTCCGAAACCATATTTTTGAAATGAAGCTGGTCGTACTTCGACGTTATATCTACCTAATAAAAATTCTATTTCTTTTTGTAAAACCCCTTCTCCAACTCCATGGATAAAAACTACACGTTGGATGTTTTTTTTAATAGCAAATTCAAGTTGGCGTCTAGCAGTATCCAACTGTAAAGTTAACATATCATGGTTATTCATACCGCGAGTAGATTTGATCAGATGATGAATATGTAAATCCACTTCTAATGGAGGAAGTTCTCTGCCTTTGAGTCGTTTTGCAGATTTTTTCTTGACTGATGAACGTTCTTTTTCTATCAAAACATCATTCTTGATGTCTAAATATTTAGAAAATTCTTTTTGATCGCCTTTTATAATTACTAATTCTGAAGATTCAAAAGTCATTAAAAAGCCGTCTTCTGTTTCTAAAGTAATTATAGCTTCTTTAACTTCAGTAACAACACCTTTGATCGTATCGTCAACTACTGCCACTGTATCTCCTGTTTTAAAATTAGTCTCCATTCATTTTAAACTTCGAGATCTTTATCATAAGGAATCGTCTTTAACATATGTTGAATAGCTGCCACCCGTGCAGATGTCTTTCTGTTCGCACGAATTACTTTAAAAGGTAATTCTCCTTTTTTAGTATTTTCAAACATTTTTCGTTTGTAATCTGTATATACGTCCCATAATTTTTGAGCGTCACGATCAACTTCAGTCATTTTCCATTGTTTCAATGGATTGCTTTTAATATCAGAAAATCGCTTCGCTTGTTCACTTTTAGAAATTGACATGTAAATCTTCACCAATCGTATACCAGATTCAGTAATCATAGTTTCAAAATTGTTGACATGATTCATAAAGGTATTGTATTGCTCATTCGTACAAAATCCATTTACAGGTTCTACCACTGCTCTGTTGTACCAACTTCTATCAAAAAAGACAATTTCTCCGGCTTTTGGAAATTGATTTACATAGCGTTGAAAATACCATTGTGTCTTTTCTTCTTCGGTAGGTTTTGGTAAGGCTACAATTCGAAACTGTCGCGGATTCATTTGCTCAGTAATTCTTCGTATCGCACCACCTTTACCTGCCGCATCTCTCCCTTCGAAAATAACTATAATGCGTTCATTATTATCAATGGCCCACGTCTGCAGTTTAATCAATTCTACTTGCATTTTTGCTAAACGCTTTTCATAATCTACATATCGTATAGCACGCGAGATATTATATGGTTCCTTAGATAATAATGCTAATAACCCTTTTTTAGAATTTAGCTTTTTAAGTCCGCCTTCGTCTAGTTTAAATTCATCCATAATTAATCGATTTGTAGAATTGAACGGTGATATCGCATAACGATGTTCGGATCAGAAAACAAACTAGTTTCAGCATCACTTTTCCCTTCATATTCAAATTGGGATAGCACATACCGAATACTTTCTAAACGCGCCTTTTTCTTATTATTTGCTTGTACAATAATCCAAGGGCTATATGTTGTATGCGTCTTACTAAACATTTGACCTTTGTAATGGGTATAACGATCCCAATACTCTTGTCCTTTGACATCTACTGGACTAAATTTCCAACGCTTCAAGGGGTTATCTTGTCTAGCATCGAAACGTTCTTTTTGAACATCTTTAGAAATGGAGAACCAAAATTTGATTACTAGCACACCGTCTTCATAAAGCATATGCTCAAAGTCAGGTACCTGCAACATATACTTATTGTATTGAGCTTCGGTACAAAATCCCATAACTGGTTCTACTACTGCTCTATTATACCAACTTCTGTCAAAAAAAACAAGTTCTCCTGGATTAGGCAATTCTTTAATATATCGCTGAAAATACCATTGCCCTTGTTCAATTTCAGTCGGTTTTGTAAGAGCCACTGTACGAGAAGAACGAGGACTTAAATGTTCAGCAAACCTTCGAATTGAGCCTCCTTTTCCGGCGGCATCTCTACCTTCAAAAATAACTGCAACCCTTTTATTCGTTTTAGTAATCCATCGTTGTAATTTCACCAGTTCGATTTGTAATCTACGCAGTTCTTCTTCATAAGCCATGCGCTTTTTGATCCAATTAATATTGACATCTTTTTTTTCAATAAGTTCCAATAGTTCATTATTTGAACTTACAGATTCAAAATCTTTTATAGTGAGTTTATTTTTTACGTTTTTTTTTGTCATAAGCGGTACTTAAAAATCTTACTCATTGCAACCTAATCTTCTTCGCGTATCAATTAAATAAATTATAACCCATTTTTCTCCATTATTGAATAATTGAAATGAGTTTACACCACAATGGCTAAATTTATAATTTAAATAGAACTTATATGGCGTCCATACGTTTGCCATTGGACCATCAACCTGAATAGCATATGATTCTAATTTTTCCTCCCAAATATCTTCTGGTTTTTTAGACGCTAGTGATTTTAAAAATTTATTAGCATCTTCTCTTCGTAAAACCGATGCTCCCTCTTTGTTTATGAAACTGGTTTGAAGTATTAAATCATCTGATATCGTTTTTTTTATGGCTATTGTATCACCATTTTGCAAGCCTTTAAAAAATGATTTGATTACCTTTTTTATATCCTCTTTTTCATTTTGAGCTGCAAGATTTCCTGTAAAAAAACAACAACAGCAAATTATGAAAACAATCTTGTAAACTCTCATATCTTATTTTTTAAATTCAGAAATAGTTTTGATTATAATAGCAACACATTCATTCAATTGTTCTTCATTCATAACCAACGGTGGCGCAAAACGAATAATATTACCATGTGTAGGTTTTGCCAATAGGCCATTATCTCTAAGTTTTAAGCAAATATCCCAAGCAGTAGAACTTTCTTCAGTATCATTAATTAAAATAGCATTAAGTAATCCCTTACCTCTCACTAAATTTACTAAATCATTTGTTGCGGCAAAAGCTGATAATTTAGTGCGAAAAATGTGTCCTAGATATTCTGCATTTTCTGCCAGTTTCTCATCTCTAACAACTTCTAAAGCGGCAATAGCAACAGCTGCCGCAATTGGATTACCACCAAATGTTGAACCATGATTGCCAGGTTGTATAACATCCATTATTTCATTATTCGCCAAGACAGCAGAGACTGGATAGGCACCTCCACTTAAAGCCTTACCTAGAATCAAAATATCTGGTTTTACTTCAGGTTCACCTGAGCAATTCTTATCAGCACAATTGCAATTTCCACATGTAGCTAATAAACGTCCGGTACGAGCAATTCCGGTTTGAACCTCATCCGCTATGAATAAGACATTATATTGTGCACATAACGTACGTGCTTTTGTCAAATAATCTTCACTCGGCACATACACTCCAGCCTCTCCTTGAATTGGTTCAACCAAGAAACCAGCTACATTCTTATTCGCTTTGAGTGCACTTTCTAAGGCTTCAAGATTATCATATTCAATTTTTATAAATCCTTTTGTAAAAGGGCCGAAATTTTTTCGCGCTACTGGGTCATTAGAAAATGAAATTATTGTGGTCGTCCTACCATGAAAATTATTTTCACAAACAATAATTTCTGCCTCGTTCTCAGCGATACCTTTTTTCTCATATGCCCATTTACGACAAAGCTTTAAAGCTGTCTCTACAGCTTCTGCTCCTGTATTCATTGGCAATAACTTGTCAAAACCAAAATAATCGGTAGCGAATTGTTCATACTTACCAAGTATATCATTATAAAAAGCACGTGATGTAAGAGTTAATGTTTGCGCTTGATTAACCATTGCGCTTACGATTTTTGGATTGCAATGCCCTTGATTTACTGCAGAATAGGCAGATAAAAAATCATAATACTTTCTACCTTCTACATCCCATACATATACCCCTTCTCCTCTACTCAACACCACGGGAAGTGGATGATAATTATGTGCTCCGAATTTGTCTTCTAATGCAATTGCCTCCGCTGATGAAATCTGTTCTTTTACCATCATCTATAAATTTAAAACTTAACAAAATGTAATTCCTTCTTTATGGAGAGAAATCATCCTATAATTTATGCTGTTTTTTTAACACTTCTGAACATGAAATAAAGTCCTATTAGGGTTAACGGAATACTCAATACTTGTCCTGTATTTAATGCATTAAAAACCCAATCTTCTCGACCTTCTACCTGTGCTTCCTTGAAAAATTCTACTACAAACCTAACAGACCATAATAACACCATAAAAACACCAAAAAGGTAACCTGTTTTTTGTTTCTTATCAGTTTTGTTATATAAATACCATAAAATTAAAAAGGTAACCAAATACCCCAGTGCCTCGTAAATTTGAGTGGGATACCTATTAGGCACATCATCTAGAATATGTTTATAAGCAGGGTTATTTAAAATCAAATCATAAGCTTCGTTAGGTGTTGACGTATTGGTGCTACCCATTGCTTTATAATCTCCAATGTCATGTCTAATAAACCTAAAACCTGAATCAGAACCGGTGGCTTTACCAACAATTTCAGAGTTAAATAAATTTCCTAAACGAACGAACATAGCTCCTAATGCCGAAGGAATCACCATTCTATCCAAAGTCCATAACATGGGTTTCTTAACAACTTTTTTACTATAAAAATACATCGCTATCACAATACCAATAATTGCTCCATGACTCGCCAATCCTCTAAATCCGGTATACTCAAACGGATCTAACTTAAATGGTAAAAATACCTCAGACCAAGAATAATTTTCTTCATAAAATAAATAATGTCCAGTTCTTGCTCCAATTAACATTGCGAGGATCGTATAAATAAAGAGTGGATCTAATTTATCTAATGAAATATTATCCTTTATAAATATGCGCTTCATGACTTGTAAGCCTAATACAAAAGCCAGTACATAAGTTAAGCTATAATATTTAATCGGAAAGCTTCCAATTTTAAATAAGTCTGGATCGAAATTCCAATCAATAAACAATGATATATTCATAAGATAATTTAAGAATGTAAATATATAAATTAATAGATTCTTTATGATGTAGGATAAGGTATTTAGTTTTTCTTTGGAGAATGTCTTTTTTCAGGGACCGGATCATAACCACTACCTCCCCAAGGGTGACAACTAAATATTCTTTTAATTCCTAACCACCCCCCTGTAAAAATTCCATGTTTTTGTAAAGCCTCAACTGTATAATGAGAACAGGTAGGTGTATATCTACAAGTAGCGGGTGTATATGGAGAAATTGCGACTTGATAAAATCGTACTAAACCTATAAAAGGCAATGCTATTATTTTAGTAATTTTTTTCAGGAAGTTTATATTTACTAAGGTTTTATAATATTTCTAAATGTAAAAGCATACTTAGAATTTCCATGTAGCTGCAAGTATTCTATACGTTTTTTACCCTCTTCAGCAGTTGGAAACTCGTCCTTTTTTATCCACCATAAGGCCATATGCGCTTTCGCTGGTTTTTCGAACCAGTCCTTTCTTCTAGTCAACACCCTAACATGAGCAGAATTGTATACATATTCTTTTAAAGTCTCTGTATCTTGCCAAACTGACATATTCACTATTATATGAGGATCTTCGAAAGGGTTAATACTTGTGGCATCATTACTTCCGTCATCTTTCAATCTCCAAACAAAACCCTTGCTCTTTTCAGCCAAGGCATTAATTTCATCAAGCTGATTGACGAAATCGGCTATTTGAGGGTGATCAATTGGTTTTAAAAGCTTTGCAATGTTAATCTGTGCAAGTTGATATTCCATAATGGTTACATCGAAAATGTTGTTCCTTCTTTGCCATCTTTTAATTGAATTCCTATTTCTAATAACTCATCTCGAATCTTATCCGACAAGGCCCAATCTTTATTGGCTCTAGCATCATTACGCATACCTATAAGCATTTCTACAACCCCAGAAAGTTTATCAGAATTATCTTGTATAGACACATTTTCGAGTCCTAACACGTCAAAAGTAAAAGCGTTAAACACATTCTTAAACTCCTTTAAATCAGCATCATTTAATGAAGCCTTACTTTCCTTCATTTGATTTATATATCGCACACCTTCGAATAGTTGTGCTATTAAAATTGGTGTATTAAAATCGTCGTTCATCGCTTCGTAACAAGAATTTTTCCAAGGTTCAATATCTAGTGAAGATATTGGCGCAGCCTTCAATTCATCTAAATCGTTGATACCGTTCATCAATCTATTATATCCTTTTTCGGCAGCCACTAAAGCATCATTTGAAAAATCTAAAATACTTCTGTAATGTGCTTGCAACATAAAAAATCGCGCAACTGTAGCCGGGAAAGCTTTACTTAAAATATCATTATTTCCACTTATAATTTCACTAGGTAAAATATTGTTTCCAGTAGACTTAGCCATTTTTTTTCCGTTCAGGGTCAGCATATTACCATGCATCCAATATCGAACAGGTGATTTTTTATTACTAGCTTTTGCTTGCGCAATTTCACATTCATGATGTGGGAATTTTAAATCCATTCCACCACCATGAATATCAAACTGTTCTCCTAAATATTTCGTGCTCATTGCGGTACATTCAAGATGCCATCCCGGAAAACCATCACTCCAAGGAGATGGCCAACGCATAATATGTTCAGGTTGAGCTTTTTTCCACAACGCAAAATCTTGTGGATTCCTTTTTTCCGATTGCCCGTCTAATACTCTAGTATTATGAATAGCATCTTCTATATTTCTACCGCTCAAAATACCATAATTCTCTTTTTCATTGTATTTCAGAACGTCAAAATAAACAGATCCATTTACCTCATACGCTAGTTCTTCCGCTAAAATCGATTTGATTATTTCTATTTGCTCTACGATATGACCGGTAGCCGTTGGTTCAATACTTGGCGGCAGGAAATTAAATTGTTGTAGCACATTATGAAAATCAACAGTATATTGTTGTACAACTTCCATGGGCTCTATTTGTTCGAGACGTGCTTTTTTTGCGATTCTATCTTCTCCTACATCGGCATCATTTTCTAAATGACCAGCATCTGTTATATTTCGCACATATCGTACCTTATATCCTAAATGTTTGAAATATCTAAAAATCATATCAAATGACATGAAAGATCTTACATTTCCTAAATGAACATTACTATAGACCGTAGGACCACAAACATACATTCCAATATAGCCTTCAATCAAGGGTTCAAAATTTTCTTTTTTATTGGTAAGTGAATTGTATATTTTGAGCTGTTGTTTCTTAAATAATTCCATTTAATATGACAAATTTAGAACCGTAAAGGTAACAACATTTTTACAACAAAAAAACCACTCAATAGAGTGGTTTTTAGTAATGCGTTATGATATTAATTTTTAGGGAAACTCATCGAGCCGTACTTTACATTCATATTAAATTTTGCGCCTTTCGGAGCTTTTATTTTAATAATCCTCTTGATCTTAGATTTTTCTCTTTTCGCTAAGATATCTCTAACTTCTGTTCTTCTTGAAGCTAATTCTTTCACTCTTCTTTCTCGAGCTTCTTGTCTTTTAACTAAGGCAATTTTTCGCTCTTCATTTCTTTGTTCTGTTCTCTTTTTTAATTCATTCATCCTAATTTTAATTTCCGCCTGGCGCTTTTTCAACTTTTCTTTATGTTCTTTATGGCGCGCTTCACGACGCACTTTCATCTCCTTCAATCTTTTCTCTAATTCCTCCTTTGAAACTTCATCGTCTTCATCAATTGTAATAGAAATTGAATTTTTACCAACTTTTACGTCTGCCCCTTTTAAATGCTTCTCATTTCTTTTTTTCCATTCCTTCAGGTAATTTTTATCTTTCTTAAATTTTTTAAAATCAAATTTTTCAGGAAGTATAAAGAAATCAAATGAATCATCTAAATTGAAAGCGAAAGATCCTAAAGATTGAATTCCTTGTAATTCTGGAAACTCAGCTATTTCAGGTAGTTCCGGCATGATCACGTGTAATGAATCTAGTACTCCTAAAGCTTCAACAGAAACTTCTGGAATTACAAACTGTAAATTCTTTACCGTACTCTGTATATCGTGAGGATATATATTCTCATAGTTTGGTTCATCAAAGTTAAATGTATGTATATTAAATAGGCCTGAAGAATTTGAAGTGACCTTAATACTACTTTTATTACCCAAAGCTTCGAAATTCCATCTTTTTAAGTAATCGTCAATAGCTTTTTGTGTTGCTTCTCCTTCATATTCAATATATCCTTCAATCACTACCTCATTTCTATCCCATGTTTCTATTTCAATATCGGTGTATCTGGTATTGATATCTATAGCCACATCCTTATTTACATTGAACTTCTCGGTATATTTTTTATTCTGTTTCTGTGCATAAATTGTTCCTAAACTTAGGCACAATAACAATGCAATCATCTTAAATCGTAACGTTCTCATTCTCTTCATTTTTTGATGTTTTCATTTCATTTAAAGTATCTTTCAGTTGCAATAACAACTGCAAGCGTAATTGTAAATTGGTGATTAAGGCGTTGATTGTTTTTTCATTTATTCCATTTTTAGAAAGTTCGGTATTCAATCGAACATAATCATCAGTGAGCTTTCCAATTTTATCTAAATAATCATCTAAAATGGCTTGGTTTTCGGATGTGACCTCTAAACTTGCTATTTCATAGTTAATAGCCGTCACGTAATAATCTTCAATTTGTTTCATTTCTGGAGAAACACTACTTAAATTTATACTATTTGAGCTATCAATAGGGTCTTCAATTATAGTAGGATTCGTATCGAGCATAAAATAACCTGCACTTAGAATAATTGCGATAGAAGCTGCTACTTTTAAGAAAAAATAGGTAGGTCTCTTTTTTGTTTTATGTAATTGTTGCAATCGATTTTCAAATCGTGCACGATGATTTTCCTGTAATTCTCTAGAATTTTGAGCCTCTTTTAATATCTCTCTTATATCTTTAGGCATAATTATATTGTTTTAATAATTCTTTTAATTTATTCTTCCCTCTAAATAACTGTGATCTTGAGGCTACTTCAGAAATACTCAATATCTGCGCTATTTCTTGATGATCATATCCTTCTAATAGAAAAAGCTTCACAACTACTTTGTATTTGTCTGGCAATTTTTGGATTGATTCATGAATGCATTTCATAGTAATACTATCATCCACCTCCCAGTTATCTTCATCAGCAACCTGAATGTTACTATTATCTATCGAAATGACATTTAGTTTTCTTTTTTTCAACCAATCCAAACAAAGATTGATTACAATTTTCTTGAGCCATGCTCCGAACGACACTTCTTCGTTGAATGTTTCAATTTTTTTAAAAGCCTTAATAAATCCTTCTTGAGCCATATCCTCTGCAACCGCTTCATTCTTCACAAAATTATATGCCGTATTATACATTGCTCCACAATACATATCATACACTTGCATTTGTGCCTTTTGATTGTTAAGCTTACATTCGGCTATCAGTCGTGATTGCAAAAATTTGGTCTGGCTCATTTAATTAAGTTGCTTCTGTTTTAAATACGACGAAATAAAAGTAGTGTTGCAGTTTCCTAAAAATAATTATTTTAAATTTACAATTCTTACAACTTTTACAAAAATTGTAATTGTTTAAAAGTACATATGAGTAAGAAAAAACAACATAATCGTGCCTTACATGAAATTGATGGAATCGATCAACCGAAAACAACGGATGGAGCTTCCATCAATAAAATAAAATTGAAAAGGAGAAAGCTCCCTGCGGCTCAAGAATTTATCGATCATATAGTAAAAGGTGACCGAAGTTATTTAAGTCGTGCTATTACCTTAGCCGAAAGTACCAATTTAAAGCATCAGCGCCTAGCCTCTAAAATAATTACAGCGTGTCTTCCATATGCCAATAATTCAGTTCGGATTGGTGTAACTGGCGTGCCAGGCGTGGGTAAAAGTACATTTATTGAAGTTTTTGGCACCTATCTTACTGGATTGGATAAAAAAGTAGCAGTATTAGCAGTAGACCCAAGTAGTTCTATTCATAGAGGAAGTATTCTAGGTGATAAAACCCGCATGGAAACATTAGTCAACAATGAAAATGCCTTTATTCGTCCTTCTCCTTCCGGAGAATCTCTTGGTGGCGTAGCGAAAAAAACGAGAGAAGCTATCGTTTTATGTGAAGCAGCCGGATTTGACACGATACTTATAGAAACAGTTGGTGTAGGACAATCAGAAACTGCTGTTCATTCTATGGTTGACTTTTTCTTGTTGCTAAAGCTCGCCGGAGCTGGAGATGAATTACAAGGTATCAAAAGAGGCATTATTGAAATGGCAGACGCAATCGTAATCAATAAAGCAGATGGTGATAATTTAAAGCGCGCTAAATTGGCTAAATTAGAATTCGCTCGAGCATTGCATTTATATCCTTTAAAAGAAAGTACTTGGCAACCAAAAGTGACTACTTGTAGTGCTCAGAATAATACTGATATTGATAAGGTTTGGAAAATTATGGAGGATTATTTTGCGCTTACAGCCAAGAGCAACTATTTTGAACAACGTCGCAATGAACAAAATAAATTTTGGTTATTAGAAACTATCAATCAACAATTGAAAGATACTTTTTATTCTCATCCTTCAATAAAAAAAGGCTTTGATAACCAATTAGAAAAAGTGAATAACCTAAAAGTAACACCGTTCGATGCTGCCGAACATTTACTCAAATTATATTATAAAAAAAGTGAGCTGTAGGCCCACTTTTCATTTTATTGATCTTTACTTTCATCAACTATTTCTATTTCAAAAATTAAATCTGTATTAGGCGGAATCGGACCATTTCTTTGAGCTCCATAACCCAAATGAGCAGGTATAAATAACATAGCCTTATCTCCATAGTTCATATTTAACATGCCTTCTCTGAAACCTGGTATTAGTTTGGCCTCACCACTATATACTCTTTTAAATGGATTGTAAGCTCCTCTAGCATCAGCCTGAGCATTGTATTTGCCATATTTTTCAGCAACTTCCTTATATGTTGAATAGAACAAATTTCCATCTTTAAAATAACCGGAGCAATTAACTCGAACACTTGTACCTAACTTGGGTTTAATGCCCGTACCTTCTTCCGTCATCAACATTTTTAATCCTGATGGAAATTCCTTCGCCTTCTTTTTGTTTTCTTCTACCAAAGACAAGAA
This sequence comes from uncultured Flavobacteriaceae bacterium, assembly GCA_947494325.1. Taxonomy (GTDB): domain Bacteria; phylum Bacteroidota; class Bacteroidia; order Flavobacteriales; family Flavobacteriaceae; genus Aureibaculum. The sequence goes on along the minus strand of CANLUS010000006.1, from coordinate 133,625 downwards.
ATCCTCTTTTGATTTTGCCAATTTTTCTTGTTTAATTCTGGCAGCTTCTTCTAGTTTCGCAAAATAGGTGCTAAATACTTTAGCTGCATTGAATTTCTTCGCTTCTTTACCAACTCTTATAATATTGACACTATTCATTTTGTCACCGATAGCAATGCTGTCAACAACATTTTGTCCTTTCACTAACTGACCAAAAACAGTATATCCGCCATTCAAACTTGGATACTCAACATGCGTAATAAAAAATTGACTCCCATTGGTATCGGTACCTCCAGCATTCGCCATTCCTAAAACACCAGGTTTATCATATAAATACATATCAGTACCATCATCATTTTTAGGTCGTTCATTTTCAAATTTATAACCCGGACCTCCTGATCCATTTCCATTGGGATCGCCACCTTGGATCATAAAATTTTCTACAACACGGTGAAAAGTCAATCCATTATAAAAAGGTTTCCCTTTGAATGGGTCTTTTACATATATGTTGTTTCCTTCCGCTAAGGAAACAAAATTGGCCGTCGTATTGGGCGCTGTCTTATAGTACAATTCTAATAAGATATCTCCTTTTGTTGTTTCAATATCTGCGTACAATCCATTCGAAAGATCATTGTATTTAGCCGTTTTGCATGAAGTAATTCCAACTAGTAATATGAATACAATTATAGAAAACTTGATATTTCTCATTTTTTCGTTGATATGTTTTTTAATTCTACATTATAAATTAAAGGTTGATTTCCTGCTATTTTTTTATAACCAGAGTAACCATATGCTTTATGAGAGGGAAATAAGAACTGTACCTGCTCTCCTACTTTCATTAATTTCAGCCCATCCTGCAATCCAGATATAAGCTCCTCTCTATCCACCATATAATTACGATCTCCAAGCTCTTCTTTACTATATAATAATACGTCATTAACGTCTTTAATTTCGTATGCATATGTTATCTCATCACCTTTAACAGGAAGCCGAGTTTCCAATGAATCTTTTACAATATAACGATACCAAAACCCATTTGGTGCAGCGATATAGGCATTTAAAGAATCGTTTTCAATATAATCTAGTAACGCTTTTTCTTCAACTTCATTTATGATTTTATTACGTTGGATAGATTCTGTTAAGAAAGTAGATGTTTTTCTAACTACTGGCTTTCGTGGTGTAGGTGTTGTGCAACTTGCTGCAATTAATAGCAGCACTAAAAAAATACTAGTTCTCATAAGATAGTTGTAATTCTTTTTTATGTTTTGGTAAAATTTCTAAAAACTTCAATACTGTGTTTTTGATAGAATCATCACTTCTACCTCCCGCTGCGTTATCATGCCCCCCACCGTTAAAATAAGTACGCGCGAACTCATTTACCGAAAAATTTCCTTTCGATCGTAAGGACATTTTAATAATCCCTTGCTTCTGATCTTCAATAAAAATGACGGCAAATACAATCCCTTTGAGCGACAAACCATAATTTACAAAACCTTCAGTGTCTCCTTTTTTAAAATTATGCGCATTTAATTCTCGCTGAGAGATTGTAATATATGCTGTATGGCAATCAGGAACGACCTTTAAATTTTTTAGGGCTATTCCTAATAATTGTAATCGTTGATAAGAATTGGTATCAAACAAATCATTATGAATTTTAGTATGATCAATACCAATATCCATTAAATGTGCGATGGCTTTGTGAGTACTACTTGAAGTGGATGGATACTTGAACGAACCAGTATCAGTTACAATACCAGTATAAAGACAGGAGGCAATATCTATATTGATCCTATCTAAGTCTTTCATCTTTTCAATAAAATGGTATATCATTTCACAGGTTGAAGCCTTAGACGGATCAGAATAGGTTATAAAGGCATAATCATCTGGCTGTTGATGATGATCAATCATAACAAAATCTGCCGAAACTTTCTCTAGTACCAATTGCATCTGCGTACCGACTCTACTTAAAGCATTAAAGTCTAACGTAAAAATTAAGGATGCTTCATTAAGGGTATCGGTAGCCTCTAAAACATTTTCTTCGAAAATCAATATTTCTTCTTGCTTTGGCAACCACTTTAAAAAATCAGGGCTGTCATTTGGAGATATAACCCTTACATTTTGATCTAAGCCTTGTAAGTAATGATATAAAGCTAAACTAGACCCGTACGCATCCCCGTCAGGATTTCTATGCGAAACAATTACGATCTTTTCCTTCCCAGATAACCGCTCTCTAATTACATTAATTTCGTTCGTATTCATGAAATGCGAATATACAATAAATAACTATTTGGTAATATTGAATTGCTTAATTTTAGAGGAGTTAACTTATAATTCGATGAAAGAATTTTCAATGCTAATTGCACTTGTATTATTGTTTTCTTGTGCTACCAAAACAACCCCTAAATCTGAACAAAAAAAGAAGTTTGTTATTGCCTTTGGTTCATGTAATGATCACAATCGATCAAACACTCTTTGGAATGATATCTTAAAAAACGAACCAGACGTATGGATCTGGGGAGGGGATAACATCTATGCTGATACAGAAGATATGCAAAAGATGGAATCAGATTATATGCAATTAAAAAATAATCCAAGTTATAAAAATTTAGTAAGGAATTCGGTAGTTCTAGGAACTTGGGACGATCACGATTATGGAAAAAATGATGCCGGTTTAGAATATGTTAAAAAAGATAGTTCTCAGCAATTGTTCCTAGATTTTTTGGATGTGCCAGATAACGACGAAAGAAGAAATAAAAAAGGTATTTATCATACTCAAACTTTTAAAATTGGTGATAAAATCATTAAAATTATCATACTGGATACTAGATTCTTCAGAACTGCACTAACCAAAGACCCTACCGGGCAAAGACGGTATATTCCAAACAAAACCGATAAAGGAACTATTTTAGGAGATGCCCAATGGCACTGGTTAACGAATGAGCTACATAATTCAAGTGCTAATTTTAATGTAATAATAAGCAGTATTCAATTTTTATCTCAAGAACATGGATGGGAATCTTGGGGCAACATGCCCAGTGAAATTTTAAAAATGGAAAATTTAATTATTAATTCTAAAGCTAAAGGGGTAATATTTCTTTCAGGAGATAGGCATATCTCAGAAATTTCTAAGATCAGTCTACCGCATCTGACGTATCCATTATTTGATTTTACATCAAGTGGATTAACTCATACGTATGAGGCATTTGAATCAGAGATTAATACCAACAGAGTCTCTAAAGTCATTACAGAAAAAAATTTCGGTACCCTAACCTTCAATCTAGAATCAGACTCTATTCTTATGGAAATAAGAGGAGCCAAAAATTTAGTTTTAGAAAGTATTAATCATCAATATTAACACAATGATAGCTTTGTCTTTTCATAAAAACCGCTATTTTTGCAGCTAATTATAGAAAAATTCACATAATGACAAATAGAACATTTACAATGCTTAAGCCCGATTCAGTTGAAAAAGGGAATGTTGGCGCTATTTTAGAAAAAATTAATGCTTCTGGTTTCAGAATTGTTGCCATGAAATTAACACAAATGACAAGAAGAGATGCTGAGGCATTCTACGCAATTCATAATGAAAGACCATTTTTCGGAGAATTAGTGAACTACATGACACGAGGACCAGTTGTGGCTGCCATCTTAGAAAAAGATAATGCTGTTGAAGATTTTAGAGCATTGATTGGTGCTACTAATCCAGCTGAAGCCGCTGAAGGAACTATTAGAAAGTTATATGCCTCTTCTATTGGAGAAAATGCAGTACATGGATCTGATAGTGATGAAAACGCTGCGATAGAAGGTGCTTTCCATTTTTCAAGTAGAGAACAGTTCTAGTTAAACCTATATTATTACTACATAAAAAAAGCTCTTGAAAAATTCAAGAGCTTTTTTTTATATTTAATTATAAGTATTTGTATTAATACTTAATCGCTTTTTTACTTATTGTAGAACCATTCTTCATTGTTGCATTTATAATAAGTACGGTACCAACTTTTATATTTTGTATTGGCAGATCAAAAGCAGATGTTTTCGGTTCATTATCTAACAATAGTCTGCCAGTCATATCAAACACCTTTATTTTAGAAATTTCGTCACTCGCCTTAATTTTTAAGGTATTATTCTCATTATAAACAATAAAGCTATTATTCAACTCAATGTCTTCGGTACTAAGTACACCGCTATTAAATTTCAATGTAAACCTATTTGAGTAATTACCTTCCACAGCTTCAAACTCGTAAGGTTCCAATTTCAAATCATGAAGTACATTAGTAGCATTATCTAATAAAAATACATCTTCATCCTTTAAAACCCCTTCTATGTTTGACATTGTAATTTTAAAGGTTCTATCAACACTCGTATCAAAACCTAATGTTACTTCTTTAGAAGGATTAAATGCCCCCAAACCTTGAATGGCATACTTGGTATCATTATCAATTTTAGAGTAAAATGTCAAATTACCTCCACCAAGTTTGATTCCATCATATCCTCTATCTTCATTATCGGTAGCTTTGTCAAAAAATCCGATTAAAACTTGATTAAATGCCCCTTCTTCTGTTGTCATATCCAACCACAATCTGTCTTTCTCTGCAGTTGCCTTTGATGACTTAAAGAATTGAGTATTCGATAAAGGATCTCCATTATCGTCTAAACGCATTTCATTATTAAATTCTACCGTTCCATTACTTACAGACCTCACAAAGAATCCTTGTCCAGAACCAATATTATTAGTAGGAGCGGCGCCTCCATTAGCAGAGGCCGTTCCTCCCGCCAAGTTATACGTCGCATAATCACTTCTTACATAATCTGGATCTTCACCATTATCTAGAGCCGCTGAGTTATGCGTCCAAAGATAGATAGTACCATCAATAGGATCGTTGAAAATCTCATTGTTATTAGAATCTGATATAAATTGATCAATATCAATAGCCGAAGGGTACGGATTCCCCATTAAATTATAATCATTATCAAGACCATCATTATTAAAAACAATTGGTCTAAGTACTAATCCGTTATAAGGTGTTCCAGTAAAAGTGACCGTATGTTGTGTCGAACCGTCGGGGGCTTGTGCTATATATCCCTGACCATCATTCATTGTAGTACTAGAAGCTAATTCCCATACCAAAGACGCAGTATTCCATTCAAATATGTTGCTCACTCCTGGAAAGGCACTGGCAGTTGTTGTATTTACAGGTGACGACCAATATGTATAATCACGTGAATTATTTAAAGGTTCAGAAACCTCAGTCTTAGAAATTTGACCACTAATCGTTGCATCAGGATCAGTCATTATTAAAGATTCGGTATCTCCAATATCAAAAGTTCCGTTAATGTTCAGGTTACCTTCTACTAATATATATGCGTCGCCACTATTTAAATTAATATTGGCTCCTGGATTAATTGTCAAATCACAAGATTCGAAAGAAGTACCACCAACATAAGAACCATTTATAATAGCTTGCTTCGTTTTATCAGGAACACCATTATTCCATGACGATGTAAAAACGGTGGGGCCAACAGTTTGAATTCCTAATGCAATATTTGGTAAATCTGGGCTCCCAATAAATGAACTTGCATCATTAACTTCATCCAATGTTAGTGTAATATAGTTATTCGGATCATAAACCGTACTTGGAGATTCGGTTGTTCCACATCCCTTAATTAAAGAAACATCAGATCCCCAATCAACTTCTGAACTTGTTCCTACTGTACCAATAATATCTATTCTACTATTATAAGCATTCGAATCATTCGTGGTAGATATCACGATAATATCATCACCATCAAAACGACAAACTTCAGTTGCCGTTATTGAAACCGCTCCTAAATTACCAGCTGTAGGCAAAGAAGCTCCACTTCTATTAAATAATGCTACCTCCCCCGGACTCAGTGCAGGAATTAAAATCGATTCATCTGGCGTATTAGAGGCTATACCTCCATTTGTTGTACCAGCGGTATCAATAAACAATGCCAGAAAGTACGATCCTGGAAGAGAAGCAGTTGTTGAAACATTTTTAACTTCAATCCAGTTGTTATTACCATCGTTCAAACCAGTATCATCCAATCCTTGATAATATTGTGTAATTAATAGTTGAGTTCCTGCATTTGCATCAAAACCCTCTCCTTCGATATCGAAAGTATAAGATCCTTCGTCTGCATCATCATTCGCAATTGTAATAGTTGCACTACTTACACCAACTGAACTTGGGTTATACGTAATCGCAAAAGTTGTTGAACTAGATGCCCCTATAATTGAAGAAGGAATTGCTGTTATAGTAAAATCTGCAGCACCGGCACCAGAAACAGTAACAAACGGGCTTGCACCTGTAAGCGTTAAATCGCCATTTCCTGTATTCAAAATAGTAAATGTATGCTCCAAATTTCCGCTGGTCACATCAACTTGTCCAAAATCTGTATTGTCAACCGTAGTTGGAGTTGTATCACCGTCAGTAATAGAATTACCCAAACCTTGAACATCAATTTCAGGTTCTATAGGAATTATAACACCTTCCCCTTGAATTGCAAATAAAAAATTTGACTCGGCATCAGGATCATCACTTTGAATCAAAACATTTGCGGTTACCGTACCAACGGCAGATGGATCAAACGTAATATCAAAAGTTGTTGAAGCTAGTGAAGCAATTGGAGAGGTCGGTAAATTAGTCACCGTAAAGGCACCCCCTCCTCCTGAAATTAAAACTAGCGAACCTCCTGTTAAAGTTAACGGAGCATCACCTGTATTAGTAATTGTAAATGTATTTGTAATCGTTTCGGTAGTGATATCTGCTTGACCAAAATTCGTGTCATCGGTTACAGAAGGTGCTAAATCTGGACTAACAATAGAAACTCCGTTTCCAGAAACATCAATATCTGGTTCTGCTTCGGTACCAAGTCCAGTTATGGAAAATAAATAATTTGGAGTATCCGGATCATCATTTTGAATCAAAACATTCGCTGTAATTACTCCAGTAACACTAGGGTCAAAAGTAATATCGAAAGTAGATGTACCTAAAGCCGGAATGGGCGTTGTTGGTAAGTTCGTCACTGTAAAGTCTCCACCTCCTCCGGAAATCAATACTAGAGAACCTCCTGTTAAATTTAATGGTGCATTACCTGTATTTGCAATAAGGAAGGTTTGAGTTACAGAACCTGAAGTAATATCTGCACTTCCAAAATCTGTTCCGTCTAACGTAGATGGTGTTAAATCCGGACTCGTAATTGTTTCTCCATTTCCAGATATGCTAATGTTAGGATTTGTAATTTCGGTAGCCGTACCTTCAATATTAAAGAAATACGTCTCCGTACCAGCCCCTAAAACATTAACTCCTAAACTCACTATTGCAGTTTTTAAACCAGCTGGAGTACTAGGGTCAAAAGTAACGGTAAAAGTTGTTGTTGCTCCCGCAGTTAATAATGGGTCTGCAACATCAACTTGGCTAAAATCACTAGCATTAGTTCCTGACAGTGGGTTCAAACCTAATAAAACGATATCAGCTCCAGTTGTATTTGTAACTGTAAACGTGTGTGTTACGCCTGTTGCTGCGACATCTAAAGAACCAAAATCCGTATCATCTGTTACAGAAGGTGTATTTGTGCCATCTCCCGCAATAACATTTCCTAAACCCGTAACAGATACGCTTTGTGCATTCGAAAATCCAATAGCCATTACCGTCAACAGAAGTGTACATAGTAATTTTTTCATCATGTATATTGTTATTATTATCCCTTTAAAATTCTTTTTCTTAATTCGCAAATATACAAATTATATATCTTTTATAGTAATTTCAATTTATTAATAATCACCTTTCCCAATTTTTCATTCATCATATCGATTATTTTTTCCTTCCCATAACTCAATTCTTCTCTTAAAGTGGCTGAAGACAATCGAATAATTAAGGTGTCATTCTTAAAAATAATTTCATCTGTATAACCGTAAACACCTTTGCCCATAACGGTTTGCCAAGCGTCCTTCACATTAACTTGATCAATTCCTTTTTGCAACTTATTCTCCTTCAACATTTCATGCATAACATCTTTTACAGAAACGAATTCATTTTTTCTTTTACTCATAAGGTTTTATAGTTGAAATATTTTGTAAGATTGATGGGTTTTTTTTATAACTTCTTCCGTTCTTTGGACATGCGTATCAGAAATAAATACTTGCTCAAAAATATCATCATTTACTAATCCAATTAACTTTTCAACACGCGATGCATCTAATTTATCAAAAATATCATCCAATAACAAAATAGGGGTTGTTTTAGTTTGTTTTTTTATAAAATTAAACTGTGCTAATTTAAGCGCCACCAAATAGGTTTTTTGCTGTCCTTGGGATCCAAACTTCTTGATTGGATGTTCTCCAATGGTATATAACAAATCATCCTTATGAATTCCCACCGAAGTATATTGTAAAAAACGATCCCTTTCTAAACTTTTCGATAGCAATTCTCCAAATTCAGCAGTATCCAGATGCGATCTATATGTTAAACTTACTGGTTCTTCCTTTTCTACAATATTTTCGTATGACTCTTTAAAAATGGGTATAAATTCGTCTAAAAATTGTGCTCTCTTTTTATGAATTATTGTGCCAAGTTTTATCAACTGTTCATTGTAAATTTCAAGATTTATTTCATCAAAAGTATGATTCAATGCAAAATACTTAAGTAACGAGTTGCGTTGCGCAAGCACTTTATTATATCCAATTAGATCTTTAAGATATTGAGCGTCGGACTGTGCGATGACTCCATCCATAAATTTCCTACGAACATCACTACCTTCAATAATAAGATTTCTATCGGCAGGAGAAATAATGACCAAAGGGATCAACCCTATATGGTTTGAAATTTTTTCATATTGCTTCCCATTTCGCTTGAGTACCTTCTTTGTACCTCGCTTCAGGCTACAGCTAATGACTTCTTCTCTATTCTTTTTCTGAAAAATCCCTTCAAGAAGAAAAAAATCTTCGTGATGTTTTATATTTTGAACGGCAACGCTGTTAAAATATCCCTTAGCAAAAGCTAAATGATAAATAGCATCTAAAACATTTGTTTTACCTATTCCGTTGTTCCCAACAAAACAATTAATTTTTTTGTCAAACTCAAATTCTTCTGAAGCAAAATTTTTATAGTTTACTAAAGCAATTTTTTTTAAATACATAGAACACGGCCGTAATATTGCAAAAAAACGAAATTTAGATTAATTTCTAGTGTAACATTTCAATAAAAAATTATATTTTTGCCATCCAAATTTGAAAATAAATGGCAACTTATAAAAAAAGAGGTAAAGGCTCTAAAAAACATCAACAGCAAGAAATTGATACGCAAAGTACAACAGCTGAAGTTTTTAATACTTTAGATGAGACAGCTTCTAAATCAGAACAATGGGTAGAGAAAAATAGTAAAGCACTATTTATGGGGCTCATCATAGTTGCAGCTGTAATCTTTGCTTATTTAGGATATAACAAATTTGTTAAAGGCCCACAGGAAGTCGAGGCTGCTAATGAATTAGCCTATTCCAAAAAATTCTTCGATCAAGCCGAAGCGAATACCATTTTAAATGATTCCTTATATAATCTAGCCCTTAACGGAGCTGATGGTCAATATGGATTACTAGATATTATCGATAATTATGGTTCAACAAATGCTGGAAACTTAGCAAAATATATGGCCGGCCTTTCCTATTTGAAAATGGATGATTATGAAAATGCTATTACACATTTAGGAAATTTTTCTACTGATGATGAAATAATTGGTAGTCAAGCCTTAGGAAATATCGGCGATGCTTTCGCAGATATTAATCAACCTCAACAAGCATTAGAATATTATGAAAAAGCAGCTAAGTTCAAAACTGATCATTTTGCTACACCACTATATCTATTAAAAGCGGGTAAAACGGCGTTAGAATTAAAAGATTTCAAAAAAGCAGAAGGCTTATTTACTAAAATAAAAGAAGCGTATTCGAAATCTGATGAAGCAGCAGACATAGATATGTATATTAATAGAGCAAAACTTGCTCAACAATAGGCCATGTAATTATGGCGACTACAAACTTATCATCATACGATAAAACAACAATCCCAAATGCGAAGAGTCTTCGATTTGGGATTGTTGTTTCTGAATGGAATTCTGACGTTACAGATAACTTGTACATTGGAGTTAAAGAAACCTTAATTGAAAATGGTACGTTAGCACATAATATTGTTCGAGTTGATGTGCCTGGAAGTTTTGAGTTGATTTATGGATGTAAACATTTAATTTCTTCTCAGAAATTCGATGCTGTTATTGCCATAGGGTGCGTAATCCAGGGAGAGACAAAGCATTTTGATTTTGTTTGTGAAGCGGTATCACTTGGTATTAAAGACTTAAATCTACAGTTCGATATCCCAACAATTTTCTGTGTTTTGACTGATACTACGAAACAACAATCTCTCGATCGTTCTGGAGGAAAATTAGGAAACAAGGGAGTAGAATGTGCTATTGCCGCCATTAAAATGGCAACTTTATGATAGTTTTAACTGTCATCTTATAAACAAAATTTGACCACATTTTATAATTTCAGTATTTTTGAAATACATTTAGTATTTAATCTTTTTCTGATATGTTAGGTAATTTATTTAAACCCCGTTCTCATTACGTATATAATTACAAACCGCGCTATTATGATGCTCGTAAAGAACGTCTGAAAAATTTGGAAAATGAAAATAGTGATGCCTCAATTGCATTTAGCAAAGGAAATTTGAAATCTAAATGGACGCGTGCCAAAAGATCCTCAGCCGATAGAAAGGCTAATTTAAGAGTAGCAATTATCATTGCTGTTTTAGCTGGGTTAGTATCTTATATTTTCGAAATACACACATTGTTTTAATGTCAGATATTATTCAATTACTTCCTGATCACGTTGCAAATCAAATTGCTGCAGGTGAAGTTGTTCAGCGCCCTGCATCTGTCGTTAAAGAATTATTAGAAAATGCCATCGATGCTGAGGCCTCAGAAATAAAACTACTCTTAAAAGATGCAGGTAAAACGTTAATTCAAGTAATTGATAACGGTAAAGGTATGAGCGAAACTGACGCACGACTTGCCTTCGAGCGCCATGCCACATCGAAAATTAAGACTGCCGAAGATCTTTTTGATTTGAATACAAAAGGGTTTCGTGGAGAAGCTCTTGCTTCCATCGTCGCCATTGCTCATGTTGAAATAAAAACAAAACTTGCAGAGAGTGAGCTAGGTAGTCATTTGAAATTAGAGGGAAGTAAACTAATTGCTCAAAATTTAGTGTCTAGTCCAACAGGCACAAGTATTTCTGTAAAACACTTGTTCTATAATATTCCAGCAAGACGAAATTTTTTGAAATCTAATACTATTGAAACTAGACATATCATTGATGAGTTTCAACGTGTAGCGCTAGCTCATCCTGATATTCGATTTTCTGTTTATCATAACGATGGAGAATTATTCAACTTGAAATCAGGCAACCTAAAACAACGCATTATTGCCATTTTCGGCACTAAAATGAACGAAAAACTGGTGCCAATTTCTGAAGATACTGATATTATTAAAATTAATGGGTTTATTGCGAAGCCCAATTTCGCAAAGAAAAAAAGAGGGGAGCAGTTCTTTTTTGTGAACGGCCGATTTATCAAACATGGCTATTTTCATCATGCAATTCTTAATGCATTTGAAGGGCTTTTAGCCCCTGGATATCACCCATCTTATTTTCTATACTTAGAAGTACCTACCAACACATTAGACATTAATATACACCCTACTAAGACTGAAGTTAAGTTCGAAAACGAGCAAGCGCTATATGCTATTTTACGTTCCACCGTAAAGCATAGTCTCGGACAGTACAATGTTGCTCCTATTTTAGATTTTGATAAAGATGCCAGCATGGATGTTCCTTATCATTTTAAGGATAAACCTTCACTAACACCAAAAGTTTCTGTTGATCCAACGTTTAATCCATTTGAGAATGATAAAAAAATCATCTCAACACCAAAGAAATCTACAACCCAAAATTGGGATTCGCTATACGTAAATGTTGAAAATGATGCCTTGGCAATTGAAAATATTGAAGTGGAGGCTCAGTTAGTAACAAAAGAATTATTTAGAGAAAATCAAATTCATAATACAGCTAAAACATTTCAAATTCATAAAAAATACATCTTGAGTGTTATTAAATCAGGTGTTGTTATTATTAATCAAAACTTGGCGCATCAACGGGTACTTTATGAAGAATTTTTAACAAAAATCACGGTAGAAGATGCGATAAGTCAGCAGTTATTATTTCCTATCAAGCTATCTTTTTCTCAATCTGAAATAACACTTATCAAAGAAATTCAAACCGATTTAGAAAGCGCTGGGTTTAGATTTGAGATGATTAATGATGAACACATTGTTATAAATGGAATGCCTACACTGGTTAAGGAAGGCCAGATTACAGCAATTTTAGAAGAATTACTAGAAGCGGTAAAGCATGAAGTTCCGGAATCTAGTTTTAGCCAATTGGATATTATTTCAAAAAGTTTAGCTCGCAGTTTAGCCATCAAAAACGGCACTAAATTGAATAACCAAGAACAGGTGGAAATTTTAGAGCAACTATTTTCTTGCAAGGAACCAAATCATTCGCCATACGGTAAAAACACTTTTGTTACCTTACCTTTAGACGAAATAGAATTAAAGTTTAATAATTAAAAAATGGGGAAACTTACTGAAGCTATAAAGCATTTATTAATCATTAATGTACTTTTTTATGCGGTAACTTATTTGATTCCTAACATGCAGGATACAATGTTCGAATTATTTGCATTGTTTTATCCAACCAGCGTTTTTTTTAAGCCATGGCAACTAGTTACGCATATGTTTATGCATGGTGGAACTATGCACATCATTTTTAATATGTATGCCTTATGGGCTTTCGGATCTCCACTAGAACAAATGTGGGGTAAAAAGAAGTTTTTCTTTTTTTATTTTTCTGCAGGTTTAGGAGCGGCATTAATTTACACTTTAGCAAACTATTACTTTCAGGACTATGGAGCGGTGGCGGTTGGTGCCTCTGGAGCTGTTTATGGTGTTCTAGTAGCTTTTGGCATGTCTTTCCCGAATTCCAAATTGGCTTTAATTTTCTTTCCAGTTCCAATTGCTGCCAAATATTTTATACCAGTAATTGTATTTGGTGATTTATTCTTTGGTTTTACAAAATATTCGGTAGGAAACATTGCACATTTTGCACACATCGGTGGAGCACTAGTTGGTTTTTTAATTATGCTTTTTTGGAAAAAAAATCAATTTAAACGTTGGGACAGATAGTTAATATGGAATGAAGAGTATCGTTGAAAAAATACAACACAGATTCAAATCTGCTAACATTGTCGAACAGATTATATATTTAAATCTAGTCGTTTTTATTATAACATTTTCATTTAAAGCTTTCGCTTCATTGATGTTATGGAATGAAGGCCTATTAAATAGCTGGTTTGCCTTGCCCGCCGAGTTTGGACGATTTATAAATATTCCTTGGTCTTTAATCACTTACGGATTTTTACATGGGGGTTTTTTACATATCTTATTTAACTCCATTCTACTGTTTTATTTTGGAAATCTTTTCTTAGATTTTTTTTCAAAAAAACAATTTTTGAACTATTATTTTCTTGGGATTATGGCTGGAGGCATAGTCTTTATGCTTAGCTATAACTACTTCCCTGCTCTTAAAAACGATAGATCATATTTGATCGGTGCTTCTGCTGGAATAATGGCTATTGTAATAGGAATTGCAACTAAAATACCAAATTACGCGATGCATTTTAGATTTATTGGAGCCATTAAACTTTGGTATATAGCAGTTGGCTTTGTTTTACTTGATGTAATTCAAATTCCTATTGATCAAAATACCGGAGGCCATTTGGCCCATTTAGGGGGAGCTCTTATCGGATTTATATTGACTACTCAATTTGAAAATAAAAAGCAATCGTCTTCATCATGGGTATCAAATTTATTTAAATCAAAAAAACAAAAACCTTTAAAAACAGTTTATAAGAAATCTAAACCTATTTCTTCTTCTCAAAATGATCCTAGCCAACAGCGAAAAATAGATGAAATTTTAGATAAAATAAGTAAATCTGGCTACGAAACACTTTCGAAGGAAGAAAAAGATTTTCTATTTTCAGTAAGAAAAAAATAGTTTAGGTTACCTAACCCAATGAAAAAACTGTCGTTCATACACAAGATTCTCTTCTCAATAAATGTATTTTTTATTGTTGGACTTTTGTTTTCTTTCATTTTACCGTATTTGCCGCCCGAAAAATTTGGTCCGATATCATTATTAAGCTTAGTAGTTCCTCTTTTGTTCTTTGGAACAATTCTCTTTATGTTGTATTGGACCTTCACTAAATGCAAAAAACAGTTATACTCAAATGTTGTTGTTCTTATTGCAAGTTTTTTCTTTATTCCTTCTCTTTTTAGGCTAAATCTAAGTTCTGAAACAACTGAAAAAGAACTTTCTATTATGTCTTATAATGTCCGAAAATTCAACAAATTCAAATGGATCAACTCTGAAATCATCCCCCTTAAAATTAGTCAGTTCATTCATCTTGAGAAACCAGATATTGTGGCCTTTCAAGAATATCAACATCTTGAAAATTTCAAGTTAGAATATCCATACTATAGTAATCCCCTTATTGGAGGGTATCGTGACTCCATAAAAAGAAATACGAAAAGAACCAGTCTTGCAATATATTCTAAGTTTCCAATTATAAATGAAGGTGTGATCAAATACGATTCATATAAAACGAGCATTGTTTATGCCGATTTGGTCAAAAAGAAAGATACAATAAGAATCTATAATTATCATTTCGTTTCATTGGGTATTATTCCTGATAAAGAATACTTTGGGCACGATAATTCAGAAAAATTGCTTAAACGGCTGAATGAATCTTTCAAAATACAGCAAAAACAAATTAATGTACTCAATGAGCATGTTCAAAATTCTCCTTATAAAGTGATACTTATCGGTGATATGAATAATACTCCTTACTCTTGGGTATATAAACGCACAAAAAATGATTTAAAGGATTCGTTCTTAGAGGCAGGACGAGGGTTTGGAAAAACCTATAGTTTTAATCATTTTCCTTTACGCATCGATTATATTTTTGTGGATGAATCAATTACCGTAAATACTCATAAAAATTTCAACGTGCAGTATTCTGATCACTTCCCTATTCTAGCTACTGTTTCGTTTTAGAAACTCTTTTCAAGGTTAACAAATTTATAGGATTCATACCTAAGCCTCTTATATTCTTTTGGGAGAATCTAACAACTGCATCATAATATAAGGGCACTATTGGAGCTTCTGCAATAATTATACTATCCATTTTCTGGTATAATTCATAACGATTCTTATCATCAACTGTTATAAAAGTCTGTTCATATAATTGATCGAATGTTTTATTTTTAAAATGTGTAAAATTAGGTCCTTTTGGGGTGAAATTTTTTCCGTAAAATAAAAATAAATAATTCTCAGCATCTGGAAAATCTGCAATCCAACTAGCTCTAGCAATCGATAACTCTCCCTTAGTTTTAGATTGTCTCAACGTTGACGGAGGCATGACATCTATAGTCGTAGTAATTCCAATTTTCTGTAACTCCCGTTGAATATACTCGCACAAATCTACATATTGACTATTAGTGGCTATTGCAATGGTAGGATTTTTATCTCCAGTCTCTTTAATATAAGTGTCAACCAGCTGTTTGGCAGTTTCGGGTTGATATGAATATCCTTTCAATCCAACGAAACCTGGTAATCCTTTTGGTATAAATCCGTTTACAGCTGGAGTACCAATCCCATTTCGCATATACAGTATCATCTTCTCTCTATCAAAACCAAAATTAATTGCTTTGCGCAATAAATGACTAGAAATAGGATGCTTTTCATCAAGATCCATTTTAAATCCTAAATATTCCGTATTTAAATAAGCTCCAGTTATCATATTAAATTGTTCTTGGTAACGCTTGTTTAATTTCCCAGTTACTGATAAAATATCGTCTTTGTAAGAAGCATCTAATCCAGATAAAAAATCTATGTTTCCTTGCACCAATTGCAAAAATTCACTTTGCTTATCTGGTAAAAAAGTAATAGCTACTGCTTCCAAATATGGTAGGGCGTTACCGTGACTATCCTTTTCGAAATAATGTTCATTTTTACGAAAAACTAATTTCGTATTCTCAACCCACATTTTAAACTTAAAGGGTCCAGTACCTATCGGATTTGATCTAAACTCATTACCAAAATGCATTACAATTTCCTTAGGCACAACAGAGCAATATTTCATCGTTAATAATCCTAAAAAAGGTGGAAACGGTTTCTTTAACTGAATCGTAAATACGGAATCATTGATCGCCTTAAAAGTGTCGACATTTTTTAATACCCAATTCCCAGCAGAAGCAACTTTCGGGTCCAACAAACGATTAAAACTATATTCAAAATCCTTAGCAACAACATGACGTGTTGAGTCGACACCAAACAACTCATGTTTATGAAAAAAAACATCATTTCTCAACTTAAATCGATACACTTTACCATCATCTGAAATTTGCCAACTCTTCGCGATATCTGGTTGAACTTTTAAACTATCATCTAATTGAACAAGGCCATTAAACAATTGATGTATCGGCCATATATCGGCTTGTTTCTTTGCAAAGGCAGGATCTAATGAACTTATGTTAGAATGTTCATTATATCGAAATACTTGCGAATCATCAAAATCACTCCTTTTTTTGTCACAAGAAGTCATTAATACGAAACCTATGATTACACAAGCAAAGCCTAATTTATTTAGTAAACCCATAAGCTCTCTCTACTTTACATATTCTCAATTGATATTGCTGATACCAAACGGCTCTACCCTTTTCTCTAGCTACGGTATGCTCCAAATTATTTTTCCAACTACTGATAGCCTCTAAACTATCCCAATATGAAACTGTGATACCTACTTGGTCCCTTGCAGAATCAATACCTAAATAACCATCTTGCTGTTTCGCCAACAGTTCCATTTGATGTGCCGTTTCTTCATAATTTTTATCAATTTCTGTTCTTATTGTAGTGAAAATTACTGCGTAATAAGGTGGTTCTGGTGTTTTGGCGATCATAGTAGTAACGAAAATTTACGTTCGGGTAATTTTAAATCATCTGAAACAAAATCTTGCACAAATTGAAATCCCAGTTTTCTGATAATTTTAGTAGAGGCTTCATTCTTATGTACAACATTTGCAATAAGCTGAGTTTTACCAATCTCGCGGCAATAAGAAACTAACCCTTCAGCAATTTCAAAACCATATCCTTTTTTCCAATATTTTTCTAAAAGACGATAGCCTATTTCATCTTCCTCTTGTTCATCTTTTACCAAGGCCACAGTACCAACAAAATTGCCATCTTCTTTCCTTTCTATTGCATAAATCCAAAAATCATTATTAGGGTCCTGGTATTTTTCAATAAGCATGGGTAATTCTTTTTTATTCTCCTCATACGTCATCGCTTTACCTCGAACATATTGCATCACTTGAAGATTATTATGCATTTCATGAAATGCATTAAAATCTTGCAATACTAATTTTCTCACCTTAAAGCGTTCGGTTTCAAAAACGACCTGCATTTGTATTAAACTATAATATTATTGTAAATTTGCACTCTGTAAATGTACATGAATGAATGCACAAAAAAAAGTTGCTTTTTATACATTAGGATGCAAACTTAATTTTTCTGAAACTTCAACAATAGCCCGTAATTTTCAAGATGAAGGTTTTGAACGTGTTGGTTTTGCTGAAAAAGCAGATATATATGTTATAAACACTTGTTCTGTTACCGATAATGCCGACAAACGTTTTAAAACGATTGTAAAAAATGCCTTAAAGTTAAATGATGAGGCTTTTCTAATTGCCGTTGGATGTTACGCACAATTAAAACCTAATGAACTAGCGGCCGTAGATGGTGTCGACCTTGTTTTAGGTGCGACAGAAAAGTTCAAAGTAACTCAATATATTAATGATCTCTCTAAAAATGACGTTGGAGAGATACATTCATGCGAAATTTCAGAAGCTGATTTTTACGTTGGTTCCTATTCTATTGGAGATAGAACGAGAGCCTTCCTAAAAGTTCAAGATGGTTGCGACTATAAATGTACCTATTGCACGATACCATTAGCAAGAGGAATTTCTCGCAGTGATACGCTAGAGAATGTTTTAGCAAATGCAACTGAAATTTCAAAAAAAGGAATTAAGGAAATTGTCTTAACTGGGGTGAATATTGGAGATTATGGTAAAGGCGAATTTGGAAATAAAAAACATGAACATACTTTTTTTGAACTCGTTCAAGCTTTAGATAAAATAGACGGAATTCATCGTTTGAGAATTTCTTCCATTGAACCCAATTTATTAAAAAACGAAACGATAGAATTCGTTGCCAATTCTAAAAGTTTTGTTCCTCATTTTCATGTTCCGCTTCAAAGCGGGAGCGACACTTTGTTAAAAAAAATGAAGCGCCGCTATTTGAGTAGCGTTTACACGGATAGAGTTTCTAAGATTAAAGAAATGATGCCGAGTGCATGTATCGGCGTGGATGTAATTGTTGGATTTCCAGGAGAAACAGATGAGGCGTTTTTAGAAACCTATAATTACTTGAATGAACTGGATATTTCATATTTACATGTCTTTACCTATTCAGAACGCCCGAATACTGAAGCTATACATTTCGATGCTACCGTGCCTAAACATATTAGAACCAAACGTAGCAAAATGTTGCGTGGCTTGTCTGTAAAAAAAAGAAGGGCTTTTTATGAAAGTCAACTAAACCAAGAACATACAGTGTTATTCGAAAGCGAAAACAAGGAAGGTTATATATATGGTTTTACAGAAAATTATGTCAAAGTTAAGACGCCATGGAACCCTGGATTGGTAAATACCTTGCATGATATTGTTCTTACTGAAATAGGTTTAGATGGTGTTGTTCGTTTTGATTTTATTAAAGAACCTGTTTTTACTTAGTATTAAATGAAAACACATTTATATTTTGTCCCTGGATTAGCCGCAAGTATTGATATTTTTGAATATTTAGAATTACCAAAAGAAACTTATGAAATTCACTATCTAGATTGGCTAATTCCTCTATCTGAAAATGAAACATTAGAAGACTATGCGGCGCGCATGTGTAAAAGAATTCAACATGATAACCCCGTGTTAATTGGTGTTTCATTTGGCGGTATTATGGTACAAGAAATGAGCAAGATTGTACCTACTAGAAAAACGATTCTCATTTCAAGTGTTAAGACCAAATATGAATTACCTAGACGATTGCAAATTGCTCGAACTACCAAGGCTTATAAGCTATTCCCTACGAAGGCCATAGTAAATATTGAAAGTTTCGCAAAATATGCTTTCGGTAGTATGGCTCAAAAAAGAATTGATCTTTACAGAAAATATTTGTCTATGCGAGATGAAATATATTTACCCTGGGCGGTCTATCATGTTCTGCATTGGCAACAAGAAACTCCATTGCCTAATATTATACATATACATGGTGATGCCGATGGTGTATTTCCTATTAAACACATTAAAAATTGTACCATAATTGAAGGAGGTACTCACGTTATGATTTTAAACAAAGCGAAAAAGATTTCTGAACTTTTAATGGCAATAATTTAGTACATTGCGGCAATGAAAATTGAAGAAACTTTTATAAAAGATGTGTTAATTCTAACACCAACTCTCCATAAAGATACAAGAGGTTACTTTTTAGAAAGTTATAATAAAATAAAGTTGGATCAAATAATAGCGGTTCAGTTTGTTCAAGACAATGAATCTTGTTCTCAAAAAGGCGTATTACGTGGATTGCATTTTCAAAAACCTCCCTATGCTCAAGGAAAATTGATTAGAGTTATCTCTGGTAGCGTTTTAGATGTTGTTGTTGACTTAAGAAAAGATTCTTTAACCTATGGCAAACATTTTAAAATGATTTTGTCGGGTACAACAAAACAACAATTATATGTTCCAGTAGGTTTTGCGCATGGTTTTCTAGTCTTAGAAAATGACACAATTTTCAATTATAAATGTACAAATTATTATCATAAAGAATCTGAAGTTTCTATTGATTGGAATGATAAAAATTTGAATATTGATTGGAATATTGAAAAACCAATTATTTCAGAAAAAGATAAACATGGGTTGTCTTTTACAGATTATAAATCACCATTTTAAAAACATATTATGCAGAAATCACATAAATTAATTCTTCTACTAGCTATCATTGTCGTTTGTGGTGTGCTCATTAATGCAGTACAAGAAAAAGATCCTGAGCAAAATCCAATCGTTATCGAAAAATCAGATCTAAAGATAACTAGTGATTCTTATAATATCAAAGCAATAAAAATTCCTGAAGACTTGACATTTGCTGGAGAGCGTGTTCCAATTGAAAAACATGATATAAAAGAAAGAATTGATAGAGAACTTTTGGTCAACACTTATTGGCAGTCGAATGCTTTGTTATGGATAAAGCGTACCAATAAATATTTTCCAATTATTGAACCAATTTTAAAGGAAAAAGGTGTTCCTGATGATTTTAAATATTTGGCAGTTATTGAAAGTAATTTACGCAATGTCACTTCACCGGCTGGTGCTAAAGGATTTTGGCAATTATTAAAAGCAGCTGCAAGAGAAAATGGCTTGGAAGTAAATGGCAACGTTGATGAACGCTATCATCTAGAAAAAGCCACTAGAGCAGCTTGCGATTACTTATTAAAAGCTAAGAAAAAATTTGGCACTTGGACTTTAGCTGCTGCAGCTTATCATGACGGCAACGGCGGTCTAAATGGTAAACTTAATACTCAACAAGTGAATAGTTATTATGATGTTTTAGCTGGAGAAAATACGCAACGTTACGTACCTAGAATTATCGCGGCGAAAGAGATTTTAGCCCAACCAAAAAAATACGGATTTCATTACGATCAAGAGGATCTTTATGAATTACCTGAAAGTTATAAAGTAAAAGTCGATACTGCAATTACGAACATAGCGAGTTTTGCTAAAAAATTTCAAACGAATTACAAAGAATTAAAAATCCATAATCCGTGGTTACGAGAAAACAAATTAAATAATAAATCACGTAAAGCTTATTATATAAAAATACCCAAATAACTTCGCGTTTATAATTTCTCAAGTAATTTCATCGATTCACGTTTAAAAATACTCGAAGCATCTTCAAATGATTTAATCTCTATTGTAGGACTTCCGAAAATGTAAACTTTCGATTTATTTTGCAATGTAAGAATCAAATTATTTTTTGCATGTACATATGAATTAGTACTGTTTGAAGCATCAAGCTTGATTTCTTTAGCTTCTAACTCATTTCCTCTAAAAGAAGAATTATCATTAGCAACTAATACTAAATCATTCGTTTTTCCGACAAATTCTCCTGTAGAACTGCCTTCAGAATTCACTTGAATTTTCTGAGTATTGACGAAATATTTTATCTTTGAAGATTCCTTCATATGAATAGAAATACTATCAGCTTTCACTGTCACATTTCCTCGAGATTTTTCGTTCGATTCTAAACTAAAAAATTGCGCTTCAATATTCATTTCAACATCAGACTTGTCGTTTAAAATCATTTTCAAATCAAAAAAATCGAATTTCTCATCGCTCAGAATTTCACTATCATCATTTAATTTAATTATATCTAAATCTTCTATATATAACGTCAGTCGAAATCTCTTAGAACTTGTAATTCGCTTATTCAAAGAAAGAACCAAAGTTCCACTTTCGATCTCAGATTCAACCACGTCATGCAAATTTTCATCAGCTTCAATCACTAACCTATTAGATTCGCTCTGTTTTAAGGTTAATTCTATTTTGTCGTTTAGCTCAATACTTGAGAAGAATTCAAATGTTCTTTCTTCAGTAATAACAGTCTTGTTACCTTTAATTTTAGCTTTTTTCTGAGCTGTGGCAACAACACAAAAAAGTGTCATTGCAATAAGTAGTGTTTTTCTCATAGGGTTGCTATTAGTTGTTTTACATTGGTGTATTCAGTAATTATTTCTTTTACAATTTCTTTTGCTGGTTTTATGTCATGTATCAATCCTGCTATTTGTCCTATTTCTAATTCCCCTTCTTCCAAATCTCCCTCGAACATTCCTCGTTTAGCTCGTGCCCTTCCTAATAATTCTTTCAGCTGCTCTACCGTGGGTGCCTTACTATATAATTCTTGAACATCGTCATAGAATTTATTTTTTAAAAGACGTACCGGAGCTAATTCTTTCAAGGTTAACTGCGTTGCCCCTTCTTTGGCTTTCACAACTTCTTCCTTAAAATTGATATGCGAGGAAGCTTCAATACTGGCCACGAATCTACTTCCAATTTGTACCGCATCTGCTCCAAGTACTATTGCTGCCAACATTCCTCTTCCTGTCGCTATCCCTCCAGCAGCAATGAGAGGAATCTTTAGTTGTTCCTTCACAATAGGCAATAAGGTAAAAGTAGTCATTTCATCTCTACCATTATGTCCACCTGCTTCAAAACCTTCTGCCACTACAGCGTCTACCCCAGCCTCTTGTGCTTTTAAAGCAAATTTTAAACTACTCACTACATGTACAACAACTATGCCTTTTTCTTTTAGAAAGGCAGTCCATGTCTTTGGATTACCAGCAGAAGTGAAAACTATTTTAACTTCTTCTTCCACAATAATATTAAGAATTTCTTCAATGTTAGGATATAGCATTGGTACATTCACTCCAAAAGGTTTGGCAGTCGCTTTCTTACATTTTCGGATATGTTCACGTAAAACATCAGGATACATAGAACCGGCACCAATAAGTCCTAGGCCACCTGCATTACTCACAGCAGCGGCTAATTTCCAACCACTTGCCCAGATCATTCCTGCTTGGATCAAGGGATATTCAATATTGAAAAGTTGGGTAATTTTATTTTTCATATCGTTAAATTTAAGAAATTACTCCTGATCCTAATAACTCGTCATCTTGATACCATGCAACAAACTGGCCTTCGGTAATTGCAGATTGATTTTCTTCAAATTCAACATATAAACCTTCTTCAACTTTAAACAAGGTAGCACTCTCTAAGGCTTGCCTATATCTAATTCTTGCCTGCACCTTTAAACTTTGCCCATCGATTAAGACCATATCTTCACGTATCCAATGTAGTTCTTCATTCGAAACAAACAAAACATTTCTATATAAGCCTCTATGGTTTTTTCCTTCTCCGGTGTAAATAATATTCTCTTCCACATCCGTTTCTATAACAAAAAGTGGTTCTGACGTACCTCCAACAGCGAGACCTTTACGCTGTCCTTTGGTGAAATAATGCGCACCTTGATGCGTACCCACAACCTTTCCATCTTTTTGAGAATAGTTATACTTAGATGCTTTTGCTCTTAACTCTTCTTTTTTAGTTTTATATTTTACTTCCAGAGTATCAAACACTTTAGACTCGTTTGGTATCTGAATAATACTCCCTTCTTTAGGTTGTAATTTCTGTTGTAGAAATTCCGGTAACCGAACTTTTCCGATAAAGCACAAGCCTTGTGAATCTTTTTTATCTGCTGTAATTAAATCTAAACTAGTGGCAATTTTCCGAACTTCCGGTTTTGTCAATTCTCCAATTGGAAACAAGGATTTCGAAAGCTGTGCTTGAGATAATTGACACAGAAAATAAGATTGATCCTTGTTTACATCCTTACCAGCTAATAATTGATAGATCGTTTCTCCATCTCTATCAAACTGAGATTTACGACAGTAATGACCCGTAGCAACATAATCGGCTCCTAAATCTAATGCAATCTTTAAAAAAACATCAAATTTGATCTCTCTATTACACAAAACGTCAGGGTTTGGCGTTCTTCCCATTTTATATTCACGAAACATATAGTCAACAATTCGCTCCTTGTATTGCTCGCTCAAATCGACCACTTGAAATGGTATACCTAACTTTTCGGCTACTAACATAGCATCATTACTATCTTCTAACCAAGGACATTCATTTGAAATTGTAACAGAATCATCGTGCCAATTCTTCATAAACAAACCTATCACTTCATAACCTTGCTCCTTCAATAAATAGGCAGCAACACTTGAATCAACACCTCCCGACAGTCCTACAATTACTCTTTTCATTTTTTATAAATAAGGTTGCAAAGATACAGAAATTGTAAGTTTTACGCATAAAAAAACCGCAGCATAAGCCGCGGTTAAAGTTGAGGTATGTTTAGCGCACAATCTCGGTTAATCTATTGTTTCTTAGTATTCTTATTTGTTTTTTTTCTTGGTGGCTTCTTTTTATTCGGTTGTTCGGTGCTCACCAACTCCCCATCAGCATAGTTTTCCCAGGTGCCAATTCTTACATCATCTCTGAAAGTACCTTTTGTAGTAATTTCTCCGGTCTTTCTATTGTAATATGTTGCTAATCCATTTAGCTTCCCTTGTTTATAGGTAAAGTCTTGATAAATATGACCTTTTATTGCATATTTTTTATAGGATCCATCCAATAAACCATTTAAATAATTTGCAACTTCAGTTGGCTTACCTGAATTATAAAATGTTTTGTAAGGACCGTGTAATTTTCCATTTTTATAGGTTTCTTCAGACATTAACGTTTTACCATCCTCGTGATAATATAACCACTTCCCTTCTCGATTCTTACCTATCATTAAACCTTTGCTTTCTAACTTTCCGTCAAGGGCATAGAACGTTACATCAGCCGAATCACTTCCATTTTTATACACCTTTATAACACTCGGGAAATCAGAATTCGCTGCAGAATAAAATTTAAAAGTTCCAACTTCTTTCCCATGATCAAATGTTCCAGAATATCGGATTCTTTTGTTCTTATAGTACTTCTTCCAAACTCCATGACGCTTGCCGTTTGAGTCAAATTTATTCGTTTGAGCAAACGTAAAATTGACGCAAAAAAGCAATGCTAAAACTAAGATAGGTATATAATTTTTTGCTTTCATTATTCTTATAACTCTTAAATGTTGTTTTTGTTGTATTGACTTCTTTTAATAACAAAGAAAGAAACTTCTCGGTATAAATCAAAGGTTATACCAAATGTTAAATATATTATAAAACTTACTTTTGTTTAATTTTTTATAAAAAAGATTAAACATTATTTTCTAACTTCGTCGAGAATTTAAACTTTAGATGAATGAAAAACTTATCAAAAAAATTTAATGTAATTATGATTTTACTCATGTCAGTGCTTATCCTGTCATGTAGTAATGACGACGACGGAACTCCAATGGGGACGAACACAGTGACAGATTTTGTAATAAATGCAGGTGCAGATTATAGTTCATTATTAGCGGCAGTTCAGAAAGCTGATCTGGCCACAACACTTAGTGGTGCTGGACCTTTTACTGTCTTTGCTCCAAACAACGCGGCATTTGATGCGTTTTTAGCAGCAAATGGATTTGCAGACTTAGATGCAGTACCAACTGCAACACTTAAAGAAATACTATTAAATCATGTAGTAAGTGGTGCGGTTCAATCTTCAGCATTAGAAACTGGTTACATAAAAACATTAGCGACTTCTACTGCTGCTGCTCAGGCAATGAGTATGTATGTGGATATCAGCTCTGGTGTTAAACTAAATGGTGTTTCAACAGTAACTGGTGCCGACAATTTGGTAGATAATGGAATTATCCATTTAGTAGATAATGTAATTGGATTACCTTCTATTGCCACACACGCTGTAGCAAATTCATCTTTTTCTAATTTAGTTGCTGCTTTAACTGCTGCAGATTTAGTAACAACAGTGGATTCTGGTGGACCTTTTACTGTGTTAGCACCAGTAGATGCTGCATTTGTAACCTTTTTAGATGGAGCGGCGCTAGGAGATATTGAGGTTGCTACCTTAACCCAGGTTTTATTGAATCATGTTCTAGACGGAGTTACACTTTCAACAGATTTAACAACTGCAGGAGCAGGATATGCAAATACGAAAGCAACAGGTGCCGGTGCCAATGCGATGAGTATATATTACAACACATCGGATGGCGTGAAGTTTAATGGTGTTTCGACTGTAGCAGTAGCCGATGTAATTGCAGAGAATGGTGTTATTCATGCAGTAGATGCTGTGATTGGTTTACCAACAGTTGTAGATTTTGCATTGGCCGACCCAACGTTTAGCACCTTGGTTGCCGCTTTGACGGATAGTAGATTAACTACCGATTTTGTAAGTATATTATCGACCGCAGATGGCACAGACCCAGCTCCTTTTACGGTGTTTGCTCCAACAAATGACGCGTTCACATCACTACTAACAGAGTTGAGTGCTACAGGATTGGCAGATATTGCAGAACCGACATTAAATGCAACCTTGACGTATCACGTTGTAGGAGGTGCAAATGTTCTTGATTCTCAATTAATGGATAATATGACCGTCGGTACTCTTGGGGGAGATATCACTGCTAATATTACTGGTGGTGCGACTTTGACCGATTCTAATAACCGAATAAGCAATATTGTTGCTACCAATGTTCAAGCAGCTAACGGCGTAATTCACGTTATTGATAAAGTGATCTTACCACCGCTAACCGCTAATTAAAATACATAGTAGTTTGATTAATTAGATTTGTAAAAAGCTTCCCTCAATTAGGTTTGAGTGAAGCTTTTTCTTTTAAAATTTATAAGCACAATTATAAGAGAATCATTTAGTTAAATTATTAAGGATAAAATAGTGTACAAATCATATACTATTTTCAATAAAAAAGAGTTTATATAATCCAAAGTTTTTGTATTCACCCTAAACACAACAACTTTTCAACTAATGGAATCTGTAAAAAACATGACGAAGTATTCTTTAATCAAAGAATTAAATGCCATAAAGAGCATGAGTAAATCTCATCGCGATAAGATTAGTAGCATCGTTTTAAAAGAGGAAACGCTTTTTAAATCATTGATCGAAATTACATTTGACTATAAAAATGAAACTTCAGTAAAGGCCGCACTTATATTAGAGATTGTCTGTGAGCATAGATTAGATTGGATCGCGTACAGTTTACCATATTTCACAAAAAATATTGGAAACCTCGAAAATGACAGTGCAATTAGACCCGCAGCTAAAATATGTAACCTAATTGCCCAGGACATCAATTCGAAATTTGATTCACCCATTAAAATAATTGCAACTCAGCAACAATTAGAACAGATTATCGAAACATGTTTCTATTGGCTTAGAAAAGAAGATACCAAGGTGGCAACCAAAGCTCATGCTATGGAAGCCTTGTATTTCTTAGGTTTAAAAAACTCTTGGATCCATTATGAATTGAAGATGATACTTGAGAAAAATATCCCCGATGAAAGTCCGGCATATGAAACGCGAGGTAAAAAAATATTAGACCTCATGTCAAAAAATAATATTGCCTAAAATAACTTCATTCTTGTCTGTTTAAATCTTTCTAAATCGCTATTTTTGTTCTTTAATTGATCTAAGAATAATGAATCTAAACAGCTTAAGTGCTATCTCTCCCATTGACGGTAGATATAGAAATAAAACAAATGAATTAGCGCCTTTTTTTTCGGAAGAAGCATTGATTAAATATCGGGTTCAGGTTGAGATAGAATATTTTATAGCGCTTTGCGAAATTCCATTACCTCAATTATCAAATTTCGACACGAATTTATTTAAATCACTACGTAGCATATATACAGAATTTTCAACGGAAGATGCTGAACAGATCAAAAGCATAGAAAGTATAACAAATCATGATGTGAAGGCTGTTGAATATTTTATCAAAGAAAAATTTGACCAGCTTAAGCTTGAAGAATTCAAGGAATTTATCCATTTTGGCTTGACGTCTCAGGATATTAATAATACAGCGATCCCTTTATCCATTAAGGAAGCCATCGGTGATGTCTATATTAAAGAGTATTTACAAGTTCTAGAAAAATTAGAAGAATTGGTTGTTGAATGGGCTGATATTGCCATGTTGGCCAGAACACATGGTCAACCTGCATCGCCAACTAGATTAGGTAAAGAAATTGAGGTTTTTGTAGTGCGCCTAAAAGAGCAGTTCAATTTGTTAAATGATATTCCGAGTGCAGCAAAATTTGGAGGTGCTACTGGTAATTTCAATGCACACAAAGTGGCCTATTCAACCATAGATTGGAGAGAATTCGGAAAGAACTTTGTACAAGGTTTAGGGTTACAACATTCCTTCCCTACCACCCAGATTGAACATTATGATCATATGGCTGCCTTGTTTGATAATTTAAAACGTATTAATACCATCATAATTGATTTAAATAGAGATATTTGGACCTATGTTTCGATGGACTATTTTAAACAAAAAATTAAGAAAGGAGAAGTAGGTTCTTCTGCGATGCCTCATAAAGTCAATCCGATAGATTTTGAAAATTCTGAAGGTAATTTAGGAATTGCAAATGCGCTCTTTGAGCATTTAGCTGCTAAACTTCCTATTTCCAGACTACAACGAGATTTAACAGATTCAACTGTTCTTCGTAATGTTGGAATTCCGTTAGCTCATACTATTATTGGATTTAAATCTACCTTAAAGGGACTGAATAAATTATTGTTGAATAAAGACAAATTCGAACAAGACTTAGAAAATAATTGGGCCGTAGTTGCAGAAGCAATTCAGACCATATTGCGAAGAGAAAATTATCCAAATCCTTATGAAGCACTCAAAGGACTGACGAGAACCAACGAAAAAATAAACCAACAGTCAATTGCAAATTTTATAGATGGTTTATCAGTTTCGAACGAGATAAAAACAGAACTAAAAGCAATTTCACCCAGTAATTATACAGGAATCTAATGTTAAGGAAAACTACTTTTTACCTCATCTTAGTTCTCCTATGTTTTGCTTGCAATAGTAAGACCTCGGATGTGTTAGAGTTTCGCACTGGTACTTATAAAACCTATCTTGATGATTCTGACGAAATATCAACGGCGATCAGAAATGACTCTATTCAAATAGAAATCTACAACAATGTTCGAGATACATTCGCCATTAGGTGGAAATCAAATTTCGAATATGAACTTTTAAAGGTAAATCCAAAAAAAGGATTAGACAGTTTACCTTTTTACGTAAAAATAACAGGTGTAAAAGATCGTACGTATACCTTCAAAGCATACTACAAGGATTCGAATTTTAAACAACAAGGAAAAGCTGTAAAATTATCTGAATAAGAGTAGAAGCTTTAAGTTTTTTTTAACTTTGATAAGTTACAATTATACATTACCTTGCGCACACTTGGAAAATCAAAACCGACATAGAGTTTTTGCGATACTATTCGCTCTAATAGTGCTGTTTCCTTCAACAGTTCAAGTAATACATGCACTTGAAAATCATGAGCACGTTACCTGTACTGCCAAGAATGTAAAGCATATACATCAACAAAACGATGATTGTAGTATTTTTCATACTACTGTGAACAATAGTGCACTGTTAATTGATATTTTCGAAGAAGCCATTGTTGTTCCGATATATTTCGATCGTATTAGTACGACCACCCAAGTAAATTCTTTGGGTTTTTTCAAACTTAAATCTTCGAGAGCGCCCCCGATTTTTTCTTAATCAACGTAAAAGGAAAATTCGAACTTAAAAAGCACAAATGCGCATTGTATTAATTCTACTACTTACAAGTAGTATGCTATCTTATTCACAAGATTGCACCTTTATTATGTCTGGAAAAGTCTCAGATCTTCATGATGGAAAGCCTTTATCAGAAGCACTTTTATTAGTGGCTGGCACAAACATTAGTGCTGAAACTGATAGTGAAGGAAAATTCATCCTTAAAGGTTTGTGTGATAGGTCCTATAGTATTCAAGTGGCTCATCCGAGTTGTTCTACCAAAATATTCTCAGTAAAAGTTAAAGGAAATTCAACGAGAAATTTTAAACTAGAACATCACTTAGAAGAGTTTAATGAAATTACTGTAACTGGCAAAGCGTTCGATGAAAAAAGTAAAACAATGAATAACGCTACAATATCTCGAGCAGAAATTGAGCGTTTGAGTAGCGGAAACT
This sequence comes from uncultured Flavobacteriaceae bacterium, assembly GCA_947494325.1. GTDB lineage: Bacteria > Bacteroidota > Bacteroidia > Flavobacteriales > Flavobacteriaceae > Aureibaculum. The sequence goes on along the minus strand of CANLUS010000006.1, from coordinate 103,596 downwards.
TGGGAGATGCTTTGAGCAAGATTAGCGGTGTTTCATCATTAAGTACTGGCAATGCAATTCTAAAACCATTGATTAATGGGTTGCACAGTAGCCGAGTTGTTGTTGTGAACAATGGCGTTCGGATGCAGGATCAAGAATGGGGAGCGGAGCATGCGCCAAATATTGATATTAACGTAGCTGACAATATAACGCTAATTAAAGGTGCAGGAGCCTTACAATATGGAGGTGATGCCATTGGAGGTGTAATTATTGCTGAATCAGCGAAAGCGCCTGTAAAGGACACAATTTTTGGAAAGACCATCTTATCAGGTCTATCGAATGGTCAAGGTGGAACCATTACGACAAGATTGACTAAGAGTACAAAAGAAGGTTTGTCTTTTGCTATTCAAGGAACTTTAAAACGTTTTGGAGACTTTGAAACTCCTGATTATATATTAAGCAATACTGGTTTGTTCGAAAGAAACGCTTCTGTTCAAATTGCTCTTAATAAGTTCAATTATACATTAGAAGGCTACTATTCTTTGTTTAAAAATGAAATTGGCATTCTTAGAGCTTCTCATTTGGGAGGTGCACAAGATCAAGTAAATGCAATCAGTAGTGATGTGCCTCTAATTATAAATCCTTTTACTTATGATATCAACGCCCCTAAACAAGATGTGACACACCATCTTGCTAGAATAAAGGCTTCTAAGTTATTTGATGGCTTTGGAAAGTTAAGCTTACAGTATGACTTTCAAATCAACAAAAGGCTTGAGTTTGATATTCGAAGAGGTGATGATCGAGATAAAGCATCTTTAGATCTAGAATTATTGACACATTCATTAGCCCTAGATTTGGAATCCAATTTATCGGATAAACTTAGTTTAAAATCAGGTCTTTTAGGTAGATTTCAAGATAATACGGCAAATCCGAATACTGGAGTAAGACGGTTAATTCCAGATTATAAAAGATATGACATAGCTGCCTATGGAATTCTTGATTATGAGATCAATAATGAGTTCACTTTAGAATTTGGTGGACGATTCGATTATGTGCATTTAGATGCGTTTAAATTTTATCGAACATCACTTTGGGAAGCAAGGAATTATGATGAACTTTTTCAAGATATTGTTGTTGAAGAATTGGAGAATCAAATTTTAACGAATCCAAAACTAAATTATAATAACGCTTCAGCTACCATTGGTTTGAGTTATACTTTAAACAATAGTTACGATTTGTTAATTAATTATTCATTGGCTTCAAGAGCACCAAATCCGTCTGAACTATTTAGTGAAGGATTGCATCATTCGGCATCAAGGATAGAAATAGGTGACCTAAGATTCAAATCTGAAGTTGGGCATAAGTTTGCATTAACGTTTAAAAAGGAAAAGTCAAATTTTAATTTTAATATTAGTCCTTTTGTAAATTATATCAATGATTTTAACTTGATCGAACCAACCGAAGTTCAACAAACAATTCGAGGGAATTTTCAGGTTTGGGAATATCGTCAAACAGATGCGTTATTAGTAGGTTTCGATTTTGATGCATCGTATGATTTCACCAATAATCTTGGTTTTACGCATCAATTTTCAATGGTAAAGGGTTATGATCGTAGTACCGATAAACCTCTTATTAATATGCCTCCAGTAGAAACAAAAAATGAATTGGTTTATAAAAATGAGAAATTAAAGAATGTGCGATTAGCACTGCAAAGTCAATATGTTTTCCGTCAGAACGAATTTCCAAATAATAATTTTGAAGTTTTTATTCCACAACTTGGCAGTTCCGAAATTGTAGATGTTAGCACTCCGCCTAATGCATATCATCTTTTAAATTTTAATTCGAGTTTCGACTTAAATATGAGTCAAACTTCAATATTAACCATAGGCGTTGGTATCAATAACATATTAGATACCGACTATAGAAGTTATCTAAATCGTCTTCGATATTATGCAGATGATTTAGGGAGAAATTTTTTAGTATCACTTAAATTGAATTATTAAAATTATATTATTAATATTAAAATAAAAATTATGAAAAAAATAAAATTATCAAGTCTGTTTATCTTATCACTTATAGTATTATCTGCTTGTTCGAGTGATGACACTCCAGACCCAGTTCTAGAAGAAGAAGTAATTACGACTATGACGATTACCCTAAGCCCTAATGGCGGTGGAACTGACATTACTTTAAAGAGTCAAGACTTAGATGGCGATGGACCTAATGCTCCAGTGCTTACTGTTTCTGGTGATTTGGCTGCAGGAGTAACATATAATGGATCAATTGAACTTCTTAATGAGACAGAAAATCCGGCAGAAGATATTACTGAAGAAGTTGAAGAATTAAGTGATGAGCATCAGTTCTTTTATACCATTACTGGTGGACTAGATGTAACAACTGCTTATACTAATTTCGATGGAAATAGCAATCCTCTGGGAACTGAATTTACATTGACTACAGGAGCGGCAAGTTCTGGAACACTTACTTTTACATTACGTCATGAACCAAAAAAACCAAATGATGGTTCGTTAGCCGACGCTGATGGAGAAACAGATATTGATGCAACTTTTAACATTGATATTAATTAATTGTTCAATAAGAAGAAGTAAGGTGTAAAAATCTACAATTGATACCAAACGACGAACATTCGAAAGTCAGTCTGACTTTCATTTTTATATCGTTAATTCATAAAAACACCTCTTATTTTATAATTAAGAGGTGTTTTTATTTTTTATGAGAAAATTGTACATTTTTAAGATGGATTAATTGTAGATATCCATTGTATTCTGCCTAAACTAAGTTATATTTACATAATGAGGAAGCGTAATAAACAACTTATCGCATATTTTCTGTTGCTTTGTTTATCAATGACATTGCTTCCGTCAAGTGCTTTCTCTCATAACCACAAGGAAGAATCTCATTCTTGTGAAATCAATACTGAATTAGAAAAAAATGCATGCCACCTCTCAGTTTATCATAGTGAGTTTCAAGAGAATCATTGTGAACATGAGCGCCATTTTTCTAAAAGTACAGAAGATTGTGACTTTTGTGAATACATCAATTCAAGAAGACAATTATTAGCATTTAATGAATATGAGATTGTTCTCATAACACCGCATAATGAGTTAGTTGAAAGTCAAACACTTTTAATCGTCCATTCCAATAGGGATGAACCTATTCTAGGTAGAGCACCTCCTACTATCTAAGGATATTTTGCTCATATAGATACATTCCATTTTTCAATATCAAACTTGCGTATACATTATTATGCCATCATGCATCATAATGCTATATAAGTAAGATTATCCATTAATATTTATTAACCAGGTCGATACTATTAAAAAAATTTTTATTCGACCATAAATTTCAAAACCATGAAAGAAAAATTAAGTTTTTACGATGTAAAAAGCAAATCTAAATTTGAATCAGACAATTATGATATCAGAGAAAAAAACAACAGATATTTTGCAGTTACCCCGTCACAAAGCGGCAGCCACGAATGTTGGAGAGTTTTATCAAAAGAACAAGCCAATAAACTCAAATAAACATTCACAAATAAGCAAGCATTTATTTCAGTATTCTAAATTAATTGAGCACTGGAAAACGTTGTTTGAACTTACAGATTGGAATATCTCATGTGAATCTATTTCTTCAATGCAAGTTGTAGACGCCTTAGACGGAAATACACCAGGACATGAATTCGTGGGTATTTCTATACAGTTTGAAAAAAGAAAAGGCACCATTTTTCACACGAGACCATTGCATGAAGACGATATCATTCATGAACTACTGCATATTCGTTTTCCATCATGGAGCGAAGAGGAAGTAAACTTTTGGATGAACTTGTTAATGAAACAAACCAAATCAAAAATGGCTATCACAAGCGATGTTATGGTTATTGTTTAATGACAAAATGAATATACTTATTGTATCTATACGACTAATTGATTACAAAATTACGCATCGTGATTTGAATAGACATAAGTAGTATTTAACCAGTAGATACATCTAAATCTACGTGTTCATTAAGTTGGTTATTTTATGAACGAACGAAACACCTTGTCATTTTTTGACAAGGTGTTTTTTTACTTCAAAACTTTTCTTGACCTAGACTTATTATAAAATTTGAAAGTCCTATTAAAATTGTTAAATCGGTTATGAAACAGATATATTGACTTTTTAAATTAAAAAGCCGAACTTCGTTCATTATATATCGATGTATTCGAGTACGAGCATCTTTCTATGAATTTTTAATATACTCTTATATGAACAGAATAGGCCTCCTCCTACTCATGCTACTTTGTAGCTGTACAAAAAAAGAAACGACAACTGACACACTTACCGAAGCCGAACGCTGGGCACAACATGTTTCTAATACTGAAATTATTAGAGATGATTTTGGTGTTCCTCATATTTATGGAAAATCGGATGCTGATGCCGTATTCGGCCTGTTATATGCGCAGTGCGAAGATGATTTTAATCGTGTAGAACAAAATTATATTTGGGCTACTGGTAGATTAGCCGAGGTGGAAGGTGAAAATGCACTCTATAGCGACTTAAGAGCCAAACTATTTATGACACAAGCTGAGGCCGAAGCGAATTTTGAAAAAAGTCCAAAATGGTTGCAAAAATTATGCGTGGCTTTTGCAGATGGTATCAATTATTACCTTTCAAAACATCCAGAAGTACAACCTAAATTATTGACTCGTTTCGAACCATGGATGCCTATGTACTTTAGTGAAGGGTCTATTGGTGGTGATATTGAACGAATTGCAACTCGAAAGATCAAAGCTTTTTACGAAAGCGGTATGGAAATTCCAGAAATGGAAAAATTAGAGATTCAACAAAAGAAAGAGTTAGCAGAACCTCAGGGTTCGAATGGTATTGCCATTGCTGGAAAATTAACAAAATCTGGAAATCCCTTACTCTTAATTAATCCGCATACTTCCTTTTACTTTAGAGGTGAAGTACATGTGGTAAGTGACGAAGGTCTTAACGCCTATGGAGCAGTTACCTGGGGGCAGTTTTTTGTTTATCAAGGTTTTAATGAGAAAACCGGCTGGATGCATACCTCAACATATACCGATGTTATTGATGAATTTAAAGAAACTATAGTCAAAATAGACGGAAAACTTCTCTATAAATATGGAGAACAATTAAGACCCGTTGACACTTCTGAAGTAGTGTTGAAATATAAAGAAGGAAATACCATCAAAGAGAAAACATTTCCCATGTATCATACGCATCACGGGCCCATCACGCATATGATTAATGATCAATGGACTTCAACAGCTATGATGTGGGAACCTGTAAAGGCATTGGAGCAATCGTATATTAGAACAAAACAGACGGGTTATAAAGGATTTAGAGAAATGATGGATATTAGAACCAACTCCTCAAACAATACAGTTTATGCAGATGCAGAAGGCAACATTGCTTATTTTCATGGAAATTTTGTTCCGAAAAGAGATACAACTTATAACTATAGAAAACCCGTTGACGGTAGTAATCCAAAAACTGATTGGCAAGGTTTGCATAGCGTTGATGAAAACATAATGTTATTAAATCCTGAAAATGGATGGCTACAAAATTGTAATTCTACACCATATACTTCAGCATTGGAATTTAGTCCACAAAAAAAGAACTATCCTACTTATATGTCGATTGATCGAGAGAATTTTCGTGGTATACATGCGATCAATTTATTAACCGATGCAAAAGGAATTACATTGGAAAGTTTAATTGAACTGGCACACGACTCTTATTTACCCGCATTTGAAGCATTAATTCCCGGGCTTATAGATGCATATAACGAGACGCCTTCAACAGATATTAAAGAAGCTATAGAAGAACTACGTAACTGGGATTATAGAACGTCGAAGACGTCTATTCCAATGACACTGGCACACTATTACGGAACCCTATATTACAAAAAAGGTCAATATCCAGCTGGACTTACCCCAATGGAACGGATGATTTATTGGGGACAAAACTCTCCCATACAAGAACGTCTAGATATATTTAAGGAAGTCATTTCAAAATTAGAAGAAGATTTTGGAACTTGGAAAATGCCTTGGGGTGAGGTAAATAGATATCAACGGTTAAATGGAGATATCAAACAAGCTTTTAATGATGATAAACCAAGTATAGCTGTTGGTTTTGCCTCTGGTAGATGGGGAGCGTTAGCAGCATATGGAGAAAGATATACTAATAACACGAAGAAGATATATGGTACGCGAGGTAATAGTTTCGTAGCGGTAGTAGAATTCGGTGACAAAGTTTTTGCAAAATCTATGTTGGCAGGAGGTCAAAGTGGAAATCCGAATTCTCCGCACTTTGATGATCAGGCACAACCATATTCGGATGCTCAATTTAAAAATGTGGCGTTTTACAAAGAAGATGTCATCAAAAGAGCGCTCACGAAATATCGACCAGGTGAAGAACAAAAAAACTAAGGAATCTTTCTTTTGACAAGCTCTACATATGAATATAAAAGATAATATAGCTGACGAGTTCGATGCTTTTTCAACGAACTACACCCAAGATATGATCGGTTGCGTTCCTTATTATAATGAACTTATGTCTCATTTTGTTGATCACCTACCAATTGGGTTTTGTCCATCACGAATACTCGATCTCGGTTGTGGTAATGGTAACGCAACAGCTACATTTGTTCAGCAATTTCCAGAGGCTAATTATTCATTATTAGATGCTTCTAATGAGATGCTTGAATTATGTAAGAAACGGTTTAAAGAGTATTCGGTTGATTACATCAATTCTTATTTTCAAGATTTTCAATTTAAGAATGAGCATTTTGATTTGATAATCGCTGGTTTTAGTTTACATCATTGTAGCACAGATGAAAAACGATTTCTATTTAAAAGAATATACCAATCCTTAACACCCAATGGTATCTTTATGTGTTCTGATTTAATGATTAGTAAAAAAAATCCGGATCATCCAACATTGAAAGAAAAATGGAGAAATTTTGTTCATCAAACATTCCCTGACGGAAAAAAATGGGAGTGGTTGAAAGAGCATTATGACGAATTTGACAAACCTGATAATCTTCAAGATCAAATTAGCTGGTTAAAAGAAGTAAAATTTAAAACCATTGATGTTAAAGTTTATGAAAACTACTGGGCTCATTTTCGCGCTATTAAAAATTGAATTATATTTAACCATTCCTATCTAGACAGATCAATTATGAAAAAAACAATACTCTTAGCATTTTTATTTACGGTTGCAATACAGGTAAATGCTCAAACCGAGGCCGAAAAAACAACCGCTACGGTTTCGAAAAGTAATATCGAAGGACATATTTATTTTTTAGCTTCTGATGAACTAAAGGGTCGGGAAACCGGTACGCCCGAAATAGATATTGCGGCTTCATACTTAGCAAACTCATTTAGACGCTATAATGTAAAACCTGCTAATAAAGGCAGCTATTATCAAGAAGTTAAATTAGAGAAAATAACAAAGGCTAAAAAAATTGGTGTTACTCTAAATGGAGTCTCCTCAAAAAAAGTACTTCCTTTAAAAGGAGCCAATACTGATTTTAATGGTCAAAGCATATTTGTGAATTTTGGTGCTGCCGACGACTATAAAAAGAAAGATGTAACTGGTAAATTTGTTATTGTAAAAGCCGGTTATGAAGGTAAAACTGATGCGCGATCGGCTTTTGGAGCTCGAAACGATAAAATGAAACTGGCCTTAGAAAAAGGAGCATTAGGGTTAATAGAACTATCTGGCCTGAATGATCAAATATGGAATAATTTCGATCATTTTTTTAATGCAGATAAACTAGGTATTGCTAGCTCAGAAAAAGAAGATAAAAATATTCACCTTTGGGTTCAAGATATCGATGGAAGTATGGTAAAAGCCCTAGAAGGTAAGAAAAAAATTGCCACTACATTGTCTATCTCTGGTATTGATAAAGTTTCGGTGAAAGGAAAAAATGTAGTTGGGATGGTCGAAGGAACAGACCCAAAATTAAAAGATGAATTTGTGATCTATTCTGCGCATTATGATCATGTTGGAATTGGCAAACCCAATGCTGAAAATGACTCTATATTTAATGGAGCGCGTGATAATGCAGTAGGAACTGTAACCGTTTTAAGCGCCGCTGAGAATATTGCCAAATACCCAACAAAGCGTTCTGCATTATTTATTCTATTTACGGGTGAAGAAAAAGGTTTATTGGGAAGTGAATATTATGTTGAAAACCCAGTAATTCCTTTACATAAAATGGTGTACTGTTTTAATAGTGATAATGGAGGATATAACGATACTTCAAAGGCAACTATTATTGGACTAGGTCGCACAACTGTTAGCGCCCATATCGTAAATGCAGCTGCTGAATTTGGTCTTACAGCAATTGATGATCCTGCTCCTGAACAAGGCTTATTCGATAGGTCTGATAATGTGCATTTTGCTGCTAAAGGCATCCCGGCGCCTACATATAGTATGGGATTCACAGCCTTCGATGCCGAAATTACCAAATACTATCATCAAGCTGCTGACAATCCAGATAATGTAGATTATGATTATTTATTTAAGTTTTTCAAATCATATGTATTAGCTTGTCGTTTAATTGCAAACGATCCGAAGACACCTTTTTGGACAAAGGGCGATAAATATTATAAGGCGGGCGAAGCATTATACAAAAAGTAGTTTAATTTATAGTTAATTTTTCTTTGACGGAAAATAGTACTTTCGAAAAAATAGACTTTTCTTCAAATAAAATTGATGAAGTTGAGTTCGAAGCATGTAATTTTATCAATTGCATTTTTGATGAACATAGCATTTCTAACCTCATTTTTAGAGAATGTGAATTTGAAGAATGTAATTTTGGGAAAGCCGTATTAAAAAATACGGTTTTTAATGATGTACACTTTATCAATTGTAAGATGATTGGTTTAGATTTTAGCATTTGTAATACCATGCTACTTTCAATGAACTTTTCTGGTTGTAACCTAAATTTTAGTTCTTTTTATCTACTAAGGTTAAAAGGAATACGTTTCCAACATTGTTCTTTGGAGTCGGTTGATTTCACCGAAAGTGATCTAACTTCGGCTATTTTTGATTCTTCCAGCTTAAAACAAGCAACATTTGAAGACTCAATTTTAAGCCAAGTCGATTTTAGAACTTCAAAACATTTTCAAATAGATCCGCAAAAAAATAAGCTCAAAAAAACGAAATTTTCTAAGGAAGGTCTCAAAGGTTTACTTTCAAATTACGATATCATTGTAGAATAAACATTATTTAACCTTAACACGAAACGCCTCTTTTCCTTCTAAAGTACCTACTAAAATATCATTCTCTTTTACCCGTCCTACACCCGCAGGCGTACCCGTGAAAATTACATCTCCCTTTTTCAAGGTAAAAAACTGAGAAACATAGGCAATTAGCTCATCTATTTTCCAAAGCATCGCTTCGGTATTTCCGTCTTGTACTAGGGTATCGTTTTGCAATAATTGGAACTTTATACTGTCCAAATCAAAATCCGATTTCGGATAAAAATCACCTATAACTGCACTTCCATCAAAAGCTTTTGCTTTTTCCCAAGGCAACCCTTTCTCTTTACATTGAGATTGTACATCACGCGCGGTGAAATCAATTCCTAATCCGATTTCATCGTAATACTTATGTGCAAATTTTTCATCAATATGTTTCCCGACCTTGTTGATCTTTACCAATACCTCTACTTCATAATGAATATCAGTAGAAAAAGCTGGAATAAAAAAGGGCATTTTCTTGGCCAGTATTGCCGAATCTGGTTTTAAGAAAACAACAGGGTGTGTTGGTCTTTCATTTGCTAATTCAGCGATATGCTTCGCATAATTTCTACCAATACAAATAATCTTCATTTTTTCACTTTTTATATGTTCTCTTTACTTATCGTTTAAGTTATGGCAACCACTTCTTTTCAAAATTTGGCTTGCGCTTTTCTAAGAAAGCATCACGTCCTTCTTTTGCCTCTTCGGTCATATAAGCTAAGCGTGTTGCTTCGCCAGCAAAAACTTGTTGTCCAACCATACCATCATCCGTTAAATTCATAGCAAATTTCAACATCTTGATTGACGTTGGAGATTTCGCCAAAATTTCTTGAGCCCATTCGTATGCAGTAGTTTCTAATTCATCATGAGGAACAACGGCATTTACCATTCCCATTTCAAACGCTTCTTGGGCAGAATAATTCCTCCCTAAAAAGAATATTTCTCGAGCTTTTTTCTGACCCACCATTTTCGCTAAATAGGCGGAGCCATAACCACCATCAAAACTTGTAACATCGGCATCAGTTTGCTTAAAAATAGCATGTTCTTTACTAGCCAATGTCATATCACAAACAACATGTAAACTATGCCCTCCTCCAACGGCCCATCCAGGTACAACGGCAATCACAGCCTTAGGCATAAATCGTATTAAACGTTGTACTTCTAAAATATTAAGTCGATGCATTCCGTCATCTCCGACATATCCCTGATGTCCTCGAGCTTTTTGATCTCCACCACTGCAAAATGAATAAATTCCATCTTTCGAAGATGGACCTTCGGCAGATAGCAGAACGACCCCAATAGAAGTATCTTCTTGGGCGTCATAAAAAGCATCATACAATTCACTAGTAGTTTTTGGTCTAAAGGCATTACGCACATCTGGTCTATTAAACGCTATTCTTGCAACACCATTACATTTTTGATAAGTAATATCTTCATATTTTTTTGCAACTTTCCAGTCTATACGTATCATATTTTACAAATTAATTCGTTGTAAATATATAATTAAGAAAATGACTAAAAAAATATGTCATTTAAAAACTAAAAATTAATCAAGAAAATGAAAAAATTAGCCCTAAAGTTTTTCTTTTTGTTAATCACTATTAGTGGATTTTCTCAAAATATAACGACTGAAAAATTCAAATCTGTTGAACTTGCCGGTGAATTGTCGGATGAGCGAATTTTAAAAATATATGTGCCTGAATCTTATAAAACTGATTCTACAAAGGTCTATCCTCTTGCCTTGGTGTTAGATGCAGAATATTTGTTTGATGTTTATGTAGCAAACGCTAAATTGTTTGCCTCGAAAGATAAAGCTCCTGAACAAATTGTAATTGGAATCTATCAGAATCAAAAAGGTGAACGTAAATTAGATTCAAGAGTTAATATTGAAAATAGTTTGTTAGCTGAGAGTAGCTCTAAATTCTATAAGTTTATAAAGAAAGAGTTATTACCTAAAATGGAAGACAGATATCGTATCTCTCAATTTAAGACAATTGTAGGAAACACCTTGACCGGTAATTTTATCAATTATTTTTTAGTTGAAGATAACCCTCCATTTAATGCTTATGTAAACATAAACCCTTCTTTCCCTCCTGGAATAGCTGGCCTTTTTCAAGGGAAAATTCCTGACTTAGATGCAAAAAAGATCTATTACTATATGAATAGCGGAAAGTATAATGGAGAAAAGAAAGATGAGGCTATCAAAAAGATCCACTATATTTTAGAGAATGTAGAAAATGAAAACTTCACTTATAAGTTTGACAGGTTAGATGCTTCTACTAAGGAATCTTCTATTGGTCAGGGAATGGCCGCAGCACAGGCACAAATCTTTGAAATGTACTCTTCTATTTCTAAAGAAGAGTTTAACAATAATATTGCTGAGCTAAGTCCGGGAGAAGCTATAGAATATTTGGAGAAAAAATATGTTGAAATACAATATCTATTTGGTGCTAATATTAAAATAAGACAACGAGATATTTTTGCTATTGAATCTATTATTTTAGATAAAGAAAATGGTGATTACCTGGAGGAGTTTGGTAAAATGATTAATAGATTATATCCAGAATCTCCTATCGGTGATTATTATATAGGTCAATATTACGAAGCTGGCAATCAGTTCAAGCAAGCATTGAAATATTATAAAAATGGCTATGCTAAGATCTCTGCGGATGATCCAAATGGCGATGGATATTATGAGAATGTAGAACGTGTTTTAGCAAAAACGAAACAGGGAAGAGAAAGACCTGAAGAGGAGGAAGTTATTGATGAAGAAGAAGTTGTAGAGGACGATGGAGGTCAAAAATAACAATACCTTATTTAGAAAATTTTTAAAACTCAAGATGAAGGATCATCTTGAATTTTTATTTTTTTAATAATACGATAGCGTCTTTGGTTAATTCTATTTTCCTTTCTTTATATAGAATTCCGATAGCTTTTTTAAAATTCTTCTTGCTCATTTGCAATTGGGCCTTAATATCTTCTGGAGTACTTTTATCTGTTAAGCTCAGCGTACCATTATGTTGTTCTAAACTTTTTAAGACTGTCGCAGTCAAGCCATCAATTGCTTTTTTAAAATTTTGTGGCTGTAGCGCAACATCTATTTTACCATCTTCTCGAACTTTCTTAACAAATCCATCGATGACTTGTCCCTCGCGTAGTTCTTGAAATACTTCGTTCTTATATAATAATCCTTCTTCTTGTTCATCGATTAGCACCGAAAACCCTAATGGTGATTCATGACCAATTATTAACGATACTTTATCTCCTTCTTTCATTTTATCTTATGTTAACGCATTAAAAAAACCTCACTACAAATGTAATGAGGTTCTATATTTATTAAGAATAAAAGATGGTTTATTTATAAACTGACTCTTTTTTAAAATGTTTTGTCAATAAATAATATACAACGGCTCGATATTTCGATTTATTCGAACGACCGTAAGTATCCATGACAGCATCAATTGCTTTATTTGCATCTGCATCACTTTTCACACCTAATTTCTTATTTAAAAAGTTATTTCGAACGGTTGCCAGTTCTTTTTCGTCAGAACTAGATACTGTAGCTGAATCTCTATTATAAATAGATGGACCACAACCAATGGTAACTTTGGTCAATAAATCCATATCTGGATTCACACCGCACTTATCTTTTAAATCTGATGCATACTTAGCAATAAGATCATCTCTTTTACTCATAATTTAATTTTTAAATTGATTAATACTATTAAAGTTGATTTCGATTACCCAAATATAGAGAAATTTTGAACATTCTAAAAATTTGCAATGAACATTATAGTTAACTATCAGTTAGATATTTAAAATAATCTTTGAGTATCTCATCATTCTTAATTTGAGGAGTAAATATCTCTAGCAGTTTTGGGGTATCAGATGTTTCATAAAATCCATTTAAAGATTCTATAACTGTTTTTTGAGACGAGGCTTTTATATATTCAATTCCATACATTTGACACAAATTAGCTGCGTTTAATGCATGTGTTGTTTCAAAATAATCTAACGCCTCAGATGCTTTTGGACCTGGTATAATTTTAAAAATTCCACCTCCCGAATTATTAATAATAATAATCCTAAAACGATTGTCAATATAGTTATTCCAAAGGGCATTACTATCATAAAAGAAGCTGATATCTCCCGTAATAAATATTGTTTGTTTTTCTGAATTTAGTGCTGCTCCAATGGCAGTAGACGTACTTCCATCGATACCACTTGTTCCTCTATTACAAAAGGTTTCTACGCTAGGCTGCATTTTAAAAAGTTGCAAATATCGAATAATAGAGCTATTACCAGATTGTAGCATTATTTCTTTAGGCATTGTCTTTAATACGGTATCAAAAGCAGTTAAATCAGAAAAAGGAGCTTTTGACAAATAACCTTCATGTCTTTGTTCTCTCCTTTGTACTACTTTAAGCCAACGTTGTTGATAGTCGCTATCAACAGAACTGGTTATCGTTGAAAATTCCCTAAAAAAGTCCACCTCATCTACGCAAAAATGATGACTCAAACTATGATAGGTGTCAGGTGCATTCTTAGGGCCTAAATGCCAATGTTCCTTTGGTTGATACTTTCTTAATATTTTTTTGATTCTTTTTGAAACTACCATTCCACCTAATGTTAATAGAATTTCGGGTTGCAACTCTAACAGTTCTTCCTCACTTAGAGGAAATATCAAATTATCAATACTACCGATAAATTTACTACTATGCAGATTAGAAGTGGTTTCTGTTAAGACCAATATCGAAGGATCTTTTACTAAATTTCCAATTTTCTTCTGAAGTTCGGCATTGGGATAATGTGCTCCTATTAAAATCATTTTGCGCTTCGCAGAATTCCAGAGATCAGCAAATCGTTCAAGTTGTAAAACATGTTTAGTGCGTTGGTTGTTATAAGATATCTTAACATCTTTGAGAGTATATTCTTCTACAACCTCATAAAGTGGCTCGTCAAATGGCACATTGATATGTACTGGACCTCTTCTACTCACACAGTTTGAAAATGCGTTGTCTAGTAAACTAGCATTCTGATTTATAGATAAATCATCATCTAGATTTGCGTTAAACTCACTGTGATTTTGAAATACATTTTCTTGACGAATGGTTTGACCGTCACCAACATCAATTAAATGCTTGGGCCTGTCAGCAGAAATTACGATTAAGGGAATATTACTATAATAAGCCTCTGCAACAGCCGGATAGTAATTTAATAACGCCGAACCCGAAGTACATAAAACCGCCGTCGGTTTTCTTGTTTGCTGAGCAATTCCTAAGGCGAAAAAAGCGGCACATCGTTCATCTACAATACTATACGTTTTAATCTTTGGCTGATGCACAAAACCAATTGTAAGAGGTGCATTTCGAGAACCTGGAGAGATAATTACATGATCGATACCATATACTACGCAATATTCAATGATCAATTGCGCGAGTTCTTTTTTAGGGTATTTCATTTACATCTTTTGATGTGTAAATTTAAGCTAATTTCGTAAAACCCGCTTCATAACTTTACTCTTTTCTACAGTTTCTAACCATTCACTTTCTGGATTACTTTCTTCGGTAATACCACCTCCTAAGTACAAACTCAAGGTCTCATTTAAAACCTTCATGCAACGTAGATTAACGAATAGATTTGAGCAATCGTCCATATTAATCTCGCCTAAGAAACCTGTATAAAATTCACGATCGTAATCCTCATGCTTCAAGATGAGTTTTTTCGCCATAAGTTTTGGCATGCCACAAACCGCCGGAGTCGGATGTAACCGTTGTACTGCTAAATAAAGGTCATTTTCATCTTTCAAAACACCTTGAATTTTAGTACTCAAATGCCATAAGTTCCCAGCTCTTACTGTTCTTGTATCTCCGATAGTAATATCTTCGGCAATTGATGCTAAATTAGATGTTATATATTGAGTAACTATTTGCTGCTCTTCAATTTCCTTTCTCTTCCAATTTACAGCCTCCAAATCACTAAATGCTTGCGTTCCTGCCAAGGAAACTGTGCTGAAATTCTTTTTTTTAAGGGAAATTAATTTTTCTGGAGTCGCTCCTAACCAAAGACCTTTTTTCGGATGAAACCAAATATAGACGAAGGCGTTTTCATACGAATTTAGTAGTTTTTTAAACGTTATAAATGCCGAAAATTTGTTTGCATTAATTACTTCTTTTCTAGAAAGTACTATTTTTTTTAAAATTCCCTTTTTAATATATTCAATACCTTTATTGACTAGATTTATATGACTTTCTTTTGTGTTTTCGTTTGACAGGTCATCAAAATAGTCAACAGAGGAAACGTTCGATTGCTCTAACATAGCTTCCGCATAATTAGAATGCTCGAATGGAATCAATATAGTATTTTTTTCTTCGTTAAAAGGGGCAAAAACAAATCCGCTCTCACCATATCGTTTTGTGAGATGTAATCGTGAATCTAGTTGAATGAGAGATTTTACAAGCATCTCATTCGGAGCACGATAAGCAACAAAAGGAAGATCCTTTTTGTAAGCATTTTCTATTGTTTGCAACAACGAATTCAACGCCATCATTTACTGGAGTGTTTTTAAGATTTCGGTCTTAATCAAATCAAAGTGTGACCAGATAAGATCATGTCCTCCATCTTTAATAGTCACCATTTTAAACTTTTCTTTATCAATAACTTCTTGTAAAAACATAGAGTTTTTATATGGAACAATAAAGTCTTTATCTCCATGTATATTGATAATTTTTGACGGACTTACATTCCATTTATCTTTATAATTTGGCAAGTCATTTAAATGGGCAAATTTTTCTTTTGCTGCCGCTTTCAACATCGAAGGCACCAAAGGTCTTGTTAGTTTCCATTTATAAAAATTGAGTATTCCAAACATAGGTTCATATTCACCAACAACCGCACTAGCTAAAGAAACTTTATACTTATATTTCTTCTCAGAAGCTAAAATAACTGGACCGCCGTAAGAATACCCGGCTAAAACAATTTGTTCAACAGGAATATCCTTTATCAAGTCATGTAATACCTCCAATTCAAACGCTAAAGTTCCTTGTATTTCTCCCAGATTATCATTGCCGTAACCAACCCTATCATAAGTGATTAAATTAAATTTTTCATTCAATAAAGTATCGTTCAAGTAACGTTTATAATCTAAACTAGAACCCGGAGATCCATGCACAAACACCAATACGGGCTTTATCGTATCTAATTCTTTCTGCATCGCTATCGAACGATATTCAAACTCTTGATAGGTATTTTTAGAAATATATGGTTTGCCTATTCCTTCAGATAGTTCAGTCTTGACCTTTTCATCAGAGGCTGGTTTTAAAAAGACATGAGCAGCTATTAAAAGTATAACGAATAGACCTAAGATAATCCAAAGGGCTATTTTGACAATTTTCCGAACTCTTTTCAAAATACAATTATGATTTATTAGCTATGACCATAGTACTTAATTTACATAAAGAAATTAAATTGTCTTTTTCATCAACAATTCTAATTTCCCATAATTGAGTTGTTCTTCCTCTATGCAATGCAATGGCGGTTGCTGTGACTACCCCTTCTCGAATACTTTTCAAATGGTTCGCCGAAATTTCTATACCTCTAACCGAATGTGTTTCTCTATTTATCGAAAGTGCGGCGGCAAAACTCCCTACGGTTTCTGCCAGTGCCACACTGGCACCTCCATGCAAGATACCATCAGGTTGATGTACACGTGCATTCACTGGCATTGTTGCAATTACTTTTTCGGGAGTCGCCTCAATGAACTGAATATTTAACGTATCCATTAGCGTATTCTTGGTAGCATTGTTCACAAAGTCAATAAATTGTTTATCCATCATGATAGGTTACATTTCGCTTGGTAAAAGTAATCAAATCTTACTATTTTATAATGTTAAATAGCTAACTTTGCCAATTATAATATATGTAGTGATATGATCTATAAACTTCGTCTTATTCTAGATACCAAGGAAGATGTTATCCGAGAAATCGCAGTGAAACAAAGCGACTCTCTCGAGGATTTACATAATACTATTGTGAATGCTTTTGGCTTCGATGGTACCGAAATGGCCTCTTTCTATATGACGGATGATAGCTGGAATCAAGGTGCTGAAATACCATTGTTTGATATGAGCGAGAACGGTGATGCGGTTACCATGCAACACTTTATTATATCAGATGTGATCGATGTCGAAAAAACAAAACTTATCTATGTCTATGACTTCTTTTCGATGTGGTCGTTCTTTGTTGAATTAGTAGATATTATAGAAGATCACAATGACTATGAACTACCTGCCTTACTCTTTACCTTAGGATCTATCCCAGCAGAGGCTCCTGAAAAAGAGTTTATTAGTGAAACAAATGATGAAAGTCATCCCGCTCCAAGTGATGATGTTGATATTGATTTCGATGAATTTGATTTTGACAATTTCGATGAACTTATGAATTAATTACTACCTTAATGTACTATTGGAATAAGATTTACTCTTATTGATTATTTATACTTCTTAGTTTGAAACAACTTTCTCCCAATTTCTTCACCTTCTTGATTGTTGAAACTTTAAATTAGATTGACTTTTCTGTTACAAAATATAATTTAGTTCGTCATATTATACAACAACCAAAAATTATTCATCTTGGAAACAATCTTATCCCTTAAAAATCTCGATAAAAAATATGGAGCTGTACATGCTGTAAATGATTTATCTTTTGATATACAACGAGGAAATGTCTATGGTATCTTAGGCCCAAATGGAAGTGGAAAATCAACCACTTTAGGTATTATTTTAAACGTAGTTAACAAAACATCTGGAAGTTTTAGCTGGTTTGACGGCAACATAAACACACACGATGCTCTGAAAAGAGTGGGCGCTATAATTGAGCGTCCTAATTTTTATCCATACATGACTGCCACTCAAAATCTAAAGTTGATTTGTAAAATAAAAGGAGTAGCATATGATAAAATTGATGAAAAATTAAAGGTTGTTAACCTATTCGAACGTAGAAATCATAAGTTCAAAACCTATTCGTTAGGAATGAAACAGCGCTTGGCAATTGCCTCTGCTTTGCTCAATGATCCTGAAATATTGATTTTAGATGAACCAACCAATGGATTAGATCCACAAGGAATTCATGAGATTCGTAAAATCATTAAAAAAATTGCAAGTGATGGCACTACCATTTTATTGGCCTCCCATTTATTAGATGAAGTTGAAAAAGTTTGTTCTCATGTTGTGGTTATCCGCGAGGGCGTAAAATTATATTCAGGTAGAGTTGATGCAATGACAGCTTCAAAAGGTTTATTTGAATTAAAAACAGATGCGCAGAATGATAAATTAGAAGAAATTCTAGAAAAACATAGCGCAATCGCTTCTGTAAAAAAAGAAGATGGGAAAATCATCGCAACACTACAAGAAGAAATTTCGGCAGCCGATATGAACAGCTTCCTATTTAATCAAGGAATCGCCTTATCTCACTTGGTGAGACGTATGCCAACATTAGAGCAACAATTTCTAGATCTTACCAACAATAACTAATCACAAAATCAATCATATATGTTTCGTCTTTTAAACATAGAGTTTCATAAATTAAAACATAATAGAGCAAGTAAAGTCTTATCTATTATCTATTTCGGTCTATTAACTTCGATAGCACTAATTGCTGCGATAAAGTTTGATATCGGACCTATAGAATTTCACTTAGCTGATCAAGGAATATTCAATTTTCCTTATATCTGGCACTTTAACACCTATATTGCCGCAATTCTCAAGTTCTTCTTACTACTTGTAATAGTCTCAATGATGGCCAATGAATACAGCCATAAAACCTTAAAACAGAATTTAATAGATGGTTTAAGTAAAAAGGAGTTTATTTTATCAAAATTCTACACGGTAATAGCGTTTGCCGCAATATCAACTGTATTTGTATTCTTGGTATCTTTAATTCTCGGGTATGCGTATTCTGATTATAACGAATTTAGTATTGTTTTTTCTGATTTAGAATATTTGCTAGCTTTCTTTATAAAGCTTGTTGGGTTCTTCTCCTTTGGACTTTTCATGGGAATTTTAGTAAAACGCTCTGCTTTTGCTGTTGGAGGTATTGTTGTTTGGTTTATTGTTGAGAGTATTTTCAAAGGATATTTGTTTTGGCAGTTCAAAAACAGTGATTTCACTGAAGTATCTGAGCGTGTCAATGGCATAATGAAATTCTTACCTTTAGAATCGATGTCAAATTTGATTAAAGAGCCTTTTACTTCTTTCAATGCGGTAAAAAGTGCTGCTAGACAAATGGGTGAAAATCTATCGAAAAATGTAGAGGTACAATTTTTAGATATTGCTATAGTGTCATTTTGGACCTTTGTTTTTATCTATTTATCTTACGGATTATTGAAAAAAAGAGATCTATAAAAAAGAGCATTGCCTACCAAAACAATGCTCCGAACCTAACCAGCTCAAATAAATATGACCTTTGTCTCATCAAAATTAAGGAGATATAATGCTGCTTGTGTTAAGTCCATATTAAATAAATATTAACTCTAATCGTTACGAGTTCTAGTATTGCTTCCTTATTTTTGTAGTATGCAATTCAAACTTCATTCAGATTTTAAACCCACCGGTGATCAACCCCAAGCGATCGAACAGTTAGTCGAAGGAATAAACACTGGAGACGGGTATCAAACGCTGTTAGGTGTTACTGGATCTGGTAAAACATTTACGGTAGCTAATGTTGTAGAATCTATTCAGCGTCCGACCTTGGTTTTGGCACATAATAAGACCTTGGCGGCACAATTATATTCAGAGTTCAAGCAGTTCTTTCCGAATAATGCAGTAGAATATTTTGTTTCCTATTATGACTATTATCAACCGGAAGCCTATATTCCAGTTAGTGGTTTATATATTGAGAAAGATTTGTCTATCAATGATGATATTGAACGCTTGCGTCTAAGTACAACTTCATCATTACTCTCCGGCAGAAGAGATGTATTGGTTGTTGCGTCTGTTAGCTGTTTGTATGGTATTGGGAATCCGATAGAGTTTCAAAAGAACGTGATCACAATTGAAGTGGATCAGCAATTAGCGCGCACAAAATTCTTACATCAGCTAGTTCAAAGTTTATATTCTAGAACAGATTTTGAGATTAAGAGTGGTACGTTCAAAGTAAAAGGAGATACAATTACTATTTTTCCTTCCTATGGAGATTATGGCTATCGGGTACATTTTTTTGGTGACGAAATTGAGGAAATAGAAAGCTTCGATATGGTCAACAATAAGGTAATTGAAAAATTTGAACAGCTCACCATTTATCCTGCCAATCTATTTGTTACTTCTCCTGACGTCTTACAGAATGCTATCCATTCAATTCAAGAAGATTTAGTCAAGCAGGTCGACTATTTTAAAGAAATAGGAAAACATTTAGAAGCGAAACGTTTAAAAGAGCGAACAGAATTTGATTTGGAAATGATTCGTGAATTGGGGTATTGCAGCGGAATCGAGAATTATTCCCGATACCTTGACGGAAGAGAAGCTGGCACAAGACCTTTTTGTTTACTAGATTATTTTCCGGATGACTATTTAATGGTTATTGATGAAAGCCATGTGACTATTCCTCAAACACATGCGATGTATGGTGGAGATCGTTCGAGAAAGGAAAACCTGGTAGAATATGGTTTTAGATTGCCTGCAGCCATGGACAATCGACCTTTAAAATTCGAAGAATTTGAGGCCTTACAACATCAAACTATTTATGTTAGTGCTACACCGGCAGATTATGAATTGCAAAAGACGGAAGGCGTTTTTATAGAGCAGATTATTCGTCCAACGGGATTGTTAGATCCAGAAATTGAAATTCGACCTAGTTTAAATCAGATTGATGATTTGATTGAAGAAATTCAAGTACGTGTAGAAAAAGATGAGCGTACTTTAGTAACAACCCTTACCAAACGCATGGCCGAAGAATTGACGAAGTATTTAAGTAGAATTTCGATTCGCTGTCGGTACATACATAGTGATGTTGATACCTTAGAACGTGTCGAAATCATGCAAGATCTTCGAAAAGGTATTTTTGATGTCTTGGTTGGGGTTAATCTTCTTCGTGAAGGATTGGACTTACCTGAAGTATCATTAGTCGCAATTTTGGATGCCGATAAAGAGGGCTTTTTGAGAAGTCATCGTTCCTTGACTCAAACCGTTGGTAGAGCAGCTCGTAACGTGAACGGACGAGCAATTATGTATGCTGATAAAATTACCCGTAGTATGCAACTCACAATTGATGAAACTACACGGCGTCGGGAAAAGCAAATTACCTACAATACCAAGCATGGTATTACACCTACCCAAATTAAAAAGAGTATCGATGCCAGTCTTACTAAGAACAATATTAGTTCTTTTCATTATAATGCGGCCACTACACAAGCTGCTGAACAAGATCTTGAATACTTACCTAAACCTGAGATTGAAAAGCGAATTAGAGAGCGTCAAAAATTAATGGAACAAGCCGCTAAGGCGTTGGATTTTATTGCCGCTGCCCAATTACGCGACGAAATAAAGGTGTTAAAAGAGCAATTATAACTTGCTTTTTATAAGCGACTTATGATTATTTGTTATTTACAAATGTAGGAATTTAATGATCTAAATTGTTTCAATACTGTATCGATCGGTTTTAATAAACCGAGTATCATTTATTTTTTACGTGCCCCCCTAACAATAAAAAATAAAATTTCACACATGTTTAATTTTAAAAAAATTGAGTTTGAAAAAGAAATTATTGTTAGTAGCGATTACGCTCTGTTTAGTTCTTGTAGGGACCGAAATCAACTCTTTATTTATAAATGGTTTACATGAAATTGAGGAATTACTACTCAGCTTATTGTTGATCACTTTTTTAATCATTTTGGTTATGTATCTCTTTAATAACATCTTTTTAAATGCTTATTTAAAAAGAAACCGATTAGAAGAAAATAAAAAATTGACCAATTTTTAATCAATAATTCATAACGAATTGACCTATACATGTGGATCAAAAGCTTTCATTAGATATCCATTTACCGTATCTTGCAGGTCAATAGATTTTAATGTCGAAACTACCCAAATCGTATACATTCATCGATCTTTCTGATTACGGAAGGCCGATAGCGCGAACGATTGCAAAAGCGCTCAAAAACACTTCCATTACTCCAGTTCAAGTAACTATTGGTTTTATTTTTTCAGGACTGATAGCTATCCTGTGCATCCTAAACGGTAATTTTTGGGCGGCAGCTTTCTTTATCATATTGAAATCTATCTTAGATGCTGCCGATGGGGAATTAGCTCGTTTGAAAAATACACCTTCGTATACGGGCCGCTATTTCGACTCGGTTGCTGATATAATTCTGAATCTACTATTGCTATTAGCGATAGCTTATATTACCAATACCAATATCATTTATACATTCTTGGCTTTCATTGGCATTCAATTACAAGGGACCTTATATAATTATTATTATGTAATTCTCCGTAACCAAGCGAACGGAGATACTACAAGTCGTGTTTTTGAAAATACCATTCCCACTGCTCTGGAAGGTGAAAAACAAGAAGTGGTGAATAGACTTTTTGCAGCCTATAAGTTTTTGTATGGTAAATTTGACCGTGCTATTTACTGGTTAGATCCAACTGCAGTAAGCAGTAAACTTTTCCCGCGTTGGTTTATGACATGCGTTTCGGTTTTCGGGTTAGGTTTTCAGTTGTTCATTATAAGCTGTATGCTTGTTTTGAATGTATCGAACTATATAATACCCTTTTTCATTCTCTTTTCTGCTTTGATCTTTTTGTTTATTACATTAAGAAAAATCTCTGTTGCCTAGTTGTTCAAAAGAAGGTCTTTCTAGAAATATATCATAGAGAAATAAACTCTAAAAGTTTCCTGAAATCACCCTTGATTCAGCCCTAAATTTTAATCCCAAATTCCTATCTTTGTTGCTTACAAAAAATGATGCAGGATTATGTTTAATAATTTAAGTGATAAATTAGATAAGGCGTTTCATGTTTTAAAAGGACATGGGAAAATTACCGAAATAAACGTTGCAGAGACACTAAAAGAAGTTCGTAGAGCTTTATTAGATGCCGATGTAAACTTTAAAATAGCGAAAGAATTTACCAATCGCGTAAAAGAAAAGGCTTTAGGCCAAGATGTACTTACCACGTTAAATCCTGGTCAATTACTCGTTAAAATTGTAAAAGATGAGCTAACAGAGCTCATGGGAGGTGAAACCGTAGGTATCAACCTTGGGGGATCTCCAACAGTTATTCTGATGTCTGGGTTGCAAGGTTCGGGTAAAACGACCTTCTCTGGAAAATTAGCCAATTATTTAAAAAATAAAAAGTCAAAACAAGTATTATTAGTTGGTTGTGATGTCTATAGACCAGCTGCAATTAATCAATTACAAGTTGTTGGTGAACAGATTGGTGTAGAAGTGTATGCTGAAGTTGGGAATCAGAATCCTGTAGAGATTTCTCAAAATGCGATTAAACACGCAAAAGCAAATAGCAAAAATGTGGTGATTATAGATACCGCCGGTCGTCTTGCAGTCGATGAAGAAATGATGACCGAAATTTCTAATATCCATAAGGCCGTTAATCCACAAGAAACCTTATTTGTTGTTGATTCTATGACTGGGCAAGATGCTGTAAATACGGCAAAGGCGTTTAACGATATTCTAAACTTCGAAGGAGTTATTCTAACTAAATTGGATGGTGATACAAGAGGTGGTGCAGCATTATCGATAAAATCTGTTGTTAACAAACCAATAAAGTTTATTGGTACAGGTGAAAAGATGGAAGCAATTGATGTGTTCTATCCAGATCGTATGGCCGATCGTATTTTAGGAATGGGAGATGTTGTGTCATTGGTTGAACGTGCGCAAGAACAATATGACGAAGAAGAAGCGCGTAAGATTCAAAAGAAAATAGCCAAAAACCAATTCGGATTTGATGATTTCTTGAAACAGATTCAACAGATCAAAAAAATGGGAAATATGAAGGATTTGGTAGGTATGATTCCTGGTGTAGGGAAAGCAATGAAAGATGTAGACATTGATGATGATGCCTTTAAAGGAATTGAGGCCATTATTCATTCGATGACGCCACTAGAAAGAAGTAAACCTACAATCATTAATAACAGTCGAAAAAAGCGTATTGCTAAAGGTTCGGGTACTAGTGTACAAGAAATAAATCAGTTAATGAAACAGTTCAATCAAATGAGCAAAATGATGAAAATGATGCAAGGTGGAGGCGGTAAACGTATGATGCAAATGATGAAAGGAATGGGCCAATAGCAAAAAGTAAAACTTAACCTATGATTTTATTAGACGGAAAGAAAACCTCAGCAGAATTGAAACAAGAAATTGCTGCAGACGTAGAACAACTAAAAAAAGAAGGAAAAAAAGTACCACATTTAGCTGCCATTCTAGTTGGTGAAGATGGTGCCAGTCAAACTTATGTCAATGCAAAAGTTAAAGCTTGTAAACTGGTAGGTTTTGAATCGACATTAATTCGTTTACCCGCTGAAACAACAGAAGAAAAATTGTTGAACGAAATAGCTATCTTAAATATAGATAATGATATAGATGGCTTTATCGTGCAATTACCATTGCCAAAACATATTGATGAACAAAAAGTGTTGATGGCTGTAGATCCTGATAAAGATGTTGATGGCTTCCACCCTGCTAATGTTGGTAAAATGGCCTTAAACTTACCAACTTTTATTTCAGCAACCCCATTTGGAATTTTAGAATTATTAGATCGCTATGATATTGAAACTTCTGGTAAAAACGTAGTTGTTATTGGTCGAAGTCATATCGTAGGAAGTCCGATGAGTATTTTACTTTCTCAAAAACGTACAAGAGGCAATGCTACCGTTACCATTACGCATAGTAGAACTCAAAACTTAAAAGAAATTACGCTGAAAGCTGATATCATCATTGCTGCCTTAGGTATTGCCGAATTTTTAACTGGCGATATGGTAAAAGATGGAGTTACCGTAATTGATGTTGGAATTACCAGGATTTCTGATGCTTCAAAAAAGAATGGATATCGATTAGTAGGTGATGTTGCTTTTGATGAAGTCGCGGAAAAAGCAGCTTATATCACTCCGGTACCTGGAGGTGTTGGACCCATGACCATAGCTATGTTACTTAAAAATACGTTATTAGCACGTAGTCGTCGATAGTTCTTACTTACACAATAACAGTAAGTATAATTAGTATAATTGTTATTATTACTTTAAGCATTTTCTTGTTTTTTCATAGAGCAAAGATACACTTTACAAAGTCCTAGATGCACTGTTAACTCACATTTAGCAAATATTTAACGGAGTCTTAATCTTCGCGTTTGATGCAGCTTATTTTCCATGTTGGAAATACCACTTTTTCTGCTGAATCCACCCACTCACCTATCCAATTAAATCCTTTTTTACTAATGCCAGAAAATGTGAGTCTATAAAAACCATCCATTCCATTTGGCGCTTTTTGAGGTCTATAAAGGACAATATTATTATCTTTTTTATTTCCTTCCCAAGTTGATAATGTTGTAGCTATTGCACTTGATGAATAATAATGGACATACCATCTTGTACTATCTATACTATATTGTCGAATGCTACCAGAATGCTTACCGTCTTCTTTAATCGTTTCATCTTGCACTCCCATTCCATTCATAATATATCTCCATTTCCAAGTCATATTGACCGATTTGCCCCAAGTTCCATCAGCCTTTTTTGATTCAGATTTACAATCACATACTCCAATTAAGTCGGCATAATCAGCAGTTTGCGGTGGGGCTTTCGGATTCATTCTTCCGTATGGAAATTCTTGAGAAACTTCGTAAGAAGTATGTTGACTATCTTGAGCATTCATCAAAAAGGGCATCGTGCATATGAAAATTAAAATGTATCGAAAAGACATATCTATTGGTTTTAACAGTCAAGTTACCCATTAAAATAATGTATACTAGGTGAGGTAATAGTTTTAATAAAACTTTAACTATCAGTTAACTATCTTCGCGATGCACCAAATCCATAGAGAATGCCGGCGAACAAATAGCGATATATTCACAAGGCTCTAAAAAAGGGTTCGAATATTGAACACGCGTGTTTTTTTCAATTTTTATCGATTGTCCAGCTTCCAAAATAACGGTTTCATTATTAATAATAAACTGCTTTTTTCCTTTAATAACGTATGTGTACTCTTCAAATTCTGGTGTTTGAAAAGGTTCACTCCATCCTGGCGGAGCAATCATATGGGCAATACTAATCTTGCTATTTCCATCAGTTGCATTTCCAAAATGTTCTTCGATTAATTTACCATCGTTCGTTGGAACGACAAATGGTGATTTTTGTATCGTATAATTTTTCATGTCGCTATTTTTTAATCGCCATTAAGTTTAAGGCACTTTCAGACATAGGTACACCGCTTTTTAAATCAGGATCCGGTATAGGTGTACCATATTTCTTTTCAATAGGGATTACACCAGCCCAGATGTCTAAATCGTAATCTGCCTTTTCGTCCCCTGGAGGGCCTGTTCTGATTTTTGCTGAAGCTTCACTCAAAGATAATTTTAACACTTTGGTCGCCTTCAATTCTTTTTCATTTGGTAACCGTGCTTCTTCCCAACGTCCAGGAATAATATGATCTGAAACTATTTTCAATGCCTCTATTCGTTCTTGAGCATCAATCACTAATTCGGCTTTACCAAAAACAGTCACAGAATGGTAATTCAAAGAATGATGAAAAGCCGATCTGGCCAAAACAATACCATCCGTTTGTGTCACATTGATAGAAATGTTCACTCCCTTTTCCATGGTCACTAACATCCTACTCACACTCGCACCATGAAAATAAATAACATCCGCTTTGCGACCGTATATAGTTGGAATTACAACAGGATATTCATTAAAAACAAAACCAACCTGACAAATAAAATCATTGTCTAAAATCTTATAAACGGTATCAGCATCATAATACCCTCGCTTAGGCACTCTTTTAACCTTCGTTTTATCTGTAAACATCTCTTCAAAATTAGCTGTAATAAAAGTAATAAATCCTTTTAATACCCAAACATATTTATCTTAAATTTGCCAGTATAATTTTTAAGAAGAATGAGCATCCAGCAAACGTTAAAATCTGCAGTACAACAAGCTTTTGAAAGCATTTATAAAACTAGTATTGATACCGTTGAGTTTCAAGCAACACGTAAAGATTTTGATGGAGACATTACCATCGTAGTATTTCCTTTTTTAAGGGTGATCAAAGAAAATCCAGTAGAGATTGCAACTAGTTTAGGTACCTATTTAAAAGAACAGGTAAGTACTGTCAAAGATTTTAACGTAGTCAAAGGGTTTTTAAATTTAGTAATTAGTGATACCTATTATGCATCAAAATTCAATAGTTTATATACAACAAAAGATTATGGTTTTATAAAACCATCAGAGAATGACACTTCAGTAATGGTAGAATATTCTTCTCCAAATACTAACAAACCATTACATTTAGGACATATTCGCAATAATTTATTAGGATACGCGGTCGCAGAAATTATAAAAGCTGCCGGTAAAAAAGTCTACAAAACCCAAATTATTAATGACAGAGGTATTCATATTTGTAAAAGTATGTTGGCTTGGCAACGATATGGAAATGGAGAAACGCCTGCGAGTACTGGTTTGAAAGGAGATAAATTGGTTGGGAATTACTATGTGAAATTCGATCAAGAATATAAAAAAGAAATTCAAACGCTTATCGCGGATGGTGTCGCTGAAGCGGAAGCAAAAAAACAAGCTCCAATTTTAATAGAAGCTCAAGAAATGCTACGTCAGTGGGAAGCCGGAGATGAAGCAATTGTTACCCTTTGGAAAACCATGAACAATTGGGTATATGAAGGTTTTGAGGTGACCTATAAAAATTTAGGAGTAAATTTCGACAACTATTATTATGAAAGTAATACCTATTTATTAGGAAAAGAATTTGTAACAGAAGGGCTTAGCAAAGGTGTATTCTTCAAAAAAGAAGATGGCTCGGTTTGGTGTGATTTAACTGACGAAGGTCTTGATGAAAAAATTGTATTGCGTGCCGATGGCACGGCCGTTTATATGACACAAGATATTGGCACTGCTATACAGCGAATTAAAGATCATCCTGATGTTGGCGGCTTGGTATATACTGTAGGTAACGAACAAGACTATCACTTTAAAGTACTCTTCTTAATCCTCAAAAAATTAGGTTTTGTTTGGGCAGAAAACTTGTATCATTTGAGCTACGGGATGGTAGACTTGCCATCTGGAAAAATGAAATCACGAGAAGGTACTGTAGTTGATGCTGACGATCTCCTAATAAATATGACCCAAACAGCTCGTGAAATTTCGGAAGAATTAGGCAAGTTAGAAGGTTATTCTCAACAGGAAAAAGACGCTTTATATAAAACAATCGGATTAGGAGCATTGAAATACTATCTTTTAAAAGTAGATCCTAAAAAGCGGATTTTATTTGACCCTGCAGCATCGATTGATTTTCAAGGAAATACGGGGCCTTTTATACAGTATACCTATGCCCGTATCCAGTCTATTTTGCGTAAAGCAAATTTCGAATATGGTACAACTATTGAAGATATAACACTTCATGCTAAAGAAAAGTCGGTACTAAAACAACTAACATTATTTCCTGAAGTTGTGCAACAGGCAGCGGCTAATTATAGTCCTGCACTAATTGCGAACTACACCTATGACCTGGTAAAAGAGTACAATTCATTTTATCAGAGTGTCCCAATTTTAGGATGTGATAATGAGCAAGAAAAGATCTTTAGAGTACAATTGTCTAAGAAAGTAGGTGATGTAATTAAAAGTGCGGTTGGACTTTTAGGAATTGAGGTCCCTGAGCGTATGTAGAAATCACTATATTATAGCTAACTTTACTGTATGCGACTTTCAATTTTTTATGCATTACTCTTCCTATCGCTAAAACCCATGGTCTTATTTGAATTTAACGTAAAAAGTGATCTTTCTCAATGGAAAGTTATTGATGATGTAGTGATGGGTGGTCGTTCTGATGGCAACTTCAGACTGAATGCCGATGGTCACGGGGTATTTAGCGGTGCTGTTTCATTAGAGAATAACGGAGGCTTTTCATCGCTTCGATATCGTTTTGACAACAAAAAGATCAAGAGCTATACAAAAGCCATCATAACCCTAAAAGGTGATGGAAAGAATTATCAATTTAGAACAAAATCAAGTGCCTTTGATCGACATTCGTATATTGCTAAGTTTCCAACGTCGGGAAAATGGGAAACGATTGAGATCAAATTGAGTGATATGTATCCTGCCTTTCGCGGATATACCTTAGATATCCCTAATTACCCCGGAGAAAATTTAGAGGAAATTGCCTTTCTTATTGGTAACAAAAAAGTGGAGAACTTTCAACTAGTAATTGATAGAATTATTTTGGACTGATTCGTTAGAACAAGGACAATACACTTATTCCCTTTGGTTTAGCAATTATGTTATCTTTGGTTTAAAATTTTTGATAATGGAAAATAAGCGACGAAAATTTATAAAAGACACTTCTCTTGGATTAGTAGCATTGAGTATTCCTTCCTTCGGAACGGCTTTCTCAAAAAAAACAATTAATAAAAATGATGATTTGAACATAGGAGTTATTGGTTGTAATGGTATGGGATGGGCAAATACGATTTCAATGCTCAAAAATGATGGAGTAACTTTATTAGGAATATGTGATATTGATCAAAATGTTA
Source organism: uncultured Flavobacteriaceae bacterium (assembly GCA_947494325.1). Classification (GTDB taxonomy): domain Bacteria; phylum Bacteroidota; class Bacteroidia; order Flavobacteriales; family Flavobacteriaceae; genus Aureibaculum. The sequence continues at coordinate 73,577 of CANLUS010000006.1, read as the reverse complement.
TAAATAGACGTTTAGAGGAAATAAAAAAACAAGATCCAAAAGCCGCAAAAAAAATAAAAATTTATACTGATTACAGAAAACTACTTGATAATAAGAACATTGATATTATTATAATTGGTACGCCCGATCATTGGCATTGCAAAATGATGGTAGATGCTTGTGCGTCAAAAAAGGCGGTTTATGTAGAAAAACCTATTTCGAACACTATAGAAGAATGTCAAATAATGTTAGCTGCGGCTAAAAAATATCGCAGTATTGTGCAGGTGGGTCAGTGGCAAAGAAGTGGTTCACATTATAGAGACGCGATAAAAATTGTAAAATCAGGAGAACTAGGAAATATTCGTTTGGTTAAAGTTTGGGCGTACCAAGGTTGGATGAAACCTGTTTTACCCATCCAGGATACAGATGTGCCTGGCGGTGTTGATTATAAATCATGGATTGGTCCAGCACCTAATAGACCATTTAATACAAATAGATTTCATTTTAACTTTAGATGGTTTTGGGACTATGCTGGAGGATTAATGACAGATTGGGGTGTACATGAAATTGATATCGCTTTATTTGCTATGGGTGCCACATTCCCAAAATCGGTTGTTGCCAGTGGTGGAAAGTTAGCGTACCCAAATGACGCCTCTGAAACTCCGGATACTTTACAAGCTATTTTTGAGTACGAAAATTTCAATATGCTATGGGAACATGCAGTGGGTATTGATATGGGACCCTATGAAAAAAGAGAAGGAATTGCTTTTATTGGTAATAATGGCACTTTAGTACTTAATAGAGATGGTTATGAAGTTTTGGTTGAAAAAGAGGCTCAAGGATATAGTAATTGGGGAGATAATAAAATGAAAACTGTAGCAGCAAAAAAGAGACCAAAAGGTGTCAATTATCTTGATGTACACACCCAAAATTTCGTACACGCCGTTAGAACTAATAACTCCAATATTTTAAATACACCGATTGAATCGGGTAGTATTGCCGCGATCAATGCTCAAATGGGAAATATTGCTTACAAAACTGGTAACAAGTTATTCTGGGATCCTAAAACCTATAAGTTTAAAGAGAATGAAGAAGCGAACAAATTATTAAAAGCAACTTATCATAATGGATGGAAAAAACCTATCGTTTGATTACTCATAAAAAATCAAATTTTCAATTTGAGATTGACAGTGCTGTGTTGAACTAATCCTATTTTTTAAACTTTCTATAATATATTTGTCTTAGTGAATAACCTCGAACATTGAAGTATTCTGGAATAAATAAAAATTCTAATAAACTTTCAACAACAACTGAGGATCCGGGCAATTTTTCTTAAAAAAATCTAATTGCTTTTTACTGGCAACGCCTGGGTAATCACCAAACTTTCCTTGCAAATCCCGAATGAGCTGAAAATGTAAATGTGGGGCGTAATCTCCATTCACTGTACTATCGCCTAATGTACCTATTACGGCTCCTTGACTTACCCGTAGCCCAACCCTTAGATTGGTTATTGAGGTCATACTTAAATGCCCATACAGCGAATAAAATTCAATATGTTGTCTTTTATGCTTTAAAATAATAGTAGGTCCATAATCGCCAAAATTGGTGTTATTTTGGAAGCTATGTATTTCACCATCTAGCACCGCCATGACTTTGGTATTGGCCTTACACCAAAGGTCGACACCTAAATGAATATTTCGTTCATTTTCAGTACTTTCTTGCCTGAAATAGTCACTTCGACTATAAATATCACGTTGTTCTAAATAGCCGCCAACCGCTACCATTGCATTGTGCTCATATAAGTATGCATTGAGGTAGTCTTCCCACGCCTTTGAAGACGAAGCATCAATAGTCTCTAAGTCCGTATTACTCGAAGATAAATCAATAGCCACGTATTTTTGACGGTCGATATCCGTATCAATCACATACAAAGGTTCGACAGAGATACTATTTAAAAAATCATTAAATACCGATGGCTTCATGCTTATATTCTACTTTGGTAGGTATATAGTTCATAATAGCGCCCTTTCTGGGCAATTAGTTCATCATGCTTTCCTCGCTCTACTATATTTCCTTCTTCAATTACTAAGATCTGATCGGCTTGTTGTATGGTACTTAATCTATGTGCAATCACGAAGGTTGTTCTATCTTGCATCAGTAAACCTAAACTCTTTTGAATATAAGACTCACTTTCTGTATCTAAATTAGACGTAGCTTCATCTAAAATAATAATCTTTGGGTCCGCTAATAGCGCTCTTGCAATTGATATACGCTGTCGTTGACCGCCTGATAATTTTACACCACGCTCCCCTATCACTGTGTTTAACCCTTCATCAAAGCGATCAGTAAATTCATTCACATAAGCTCCTTTTACCGCAGCCTGCAACTGTTCTTCGGTTGCTTCCGCTTTAGCGAATAAAATATTTTCACGAATCGTACCTTCATACAAAAAATCATCTTGTAATACCACGCCCAATTTACTTCGATAGCTACTCAAATTCACTGTGCTCAAATCGGTGCCATCTAGAGTTACTTTTCCTTTTTTGGGATTTAAGAATGTTGCCGCTAAACCTGCGATAGTTGATTTTCCAGAACCTGAAGACCCAACTAACGCTGTAACACTTCCTGCAGGAGCCGAAAAAGAGATATTATGCAATACTTCTTTACTTTCTTCATAACTAAACGAAACGTCATCAAAAACAATATTTCCTGCAAATTTGTTCAATAATACAGTTCGCTGTTCTGGATTATTTTCTTCTTCTAACTCCATTAATTCTTGGGTACGATCTAAGCCAGCCATAGCTTCGGTTAATTGACTTCCTATATTACTCATCTGTACAATCGGAGCGACCATAAAACCAAGCAGAATTGTAAACTGCACAAAATCACCTAACGACATTGTATCATTCATAATATAATAGCCTCCTATTCCCATGATACCTGCAGACGCTAATCCGATTAAAAAAGTTGACGAGCTCGTAATCAATGCCGTAGCCGTTAGACTCTTTTTAACGTTCTGAAAAAGACGTTCAACACCTTCTTCGAAGGTTTTATTTTCTTGAGCTTCGGCGTTAAATCCTTTGATAACACGTACCCCATTTAGTGTTTCAGTAAGTCGGCCTGTAACCTCAGCATTGATTTTACCTCTTGCCTTAAAAATAGGGCGAATAACACCAAATGCCTTTAACATTACTACTCCGAAAACAATAACAGGTACCAAAACCACAAACGTCATAGTAATACTAATCTTAATAAGTAAAATAAATGCCAAAATTGCGGTAATCGAACCACCAATTAATTGTACCAGGCCAGTACCGACCAAATTTCGTACACCTTCTACATCGGTCATAACCCTAGAAACTAGCGCACCTGATTTATTATTATCAAAAAAATTAATTGGTAATCTCAAGAGTTTCTTTTGTACTTGTGCCCTTAACAAAGAGATTAAATGTTGTGCTTCTACACTTAACAATCTCGTTAAAGAAAACGAGGTTAAAGCTTGAATCAATAATGCTGACACGATAACAATGACCAGAGTGTATAGGGCATTCATATCTTTGTTCGGCACAATATCATCAATCAAAGTTTTTGTTTGAATAGGAATGACAAATCCTGCTAAACTTTTTAATATGATCAAGATTAGACCAATGAAAACGATTTTTCTTCTGGGCCATATAAATTCCTTAAATGCCCAACCAAAGGATACTTTTTGTTTACTCATACACTAGAACTGTCTAATATCACGCCAAGATAGTTAAAATGACAATTAGGCAGTATTTCTTAAAATCTTAAACCCATGTTAAAATTACAGCATTGATTATTTATCGAATTCTGAATTTGGTATATTGAAACACCAAAATATAAAAGCATGCGATCTCTACTCTTTTGTTTTATCCTTCTTACGGGGCTCTCCGGAAAATCTCAACTATTAAATGATGCCGGTCAATTAAACTTAGAGGATCGAATTTCCACAATTGACTTTGTACAAATATTAAATAATAATACAAAAGAGGTCTTATTCTACTATCAGAACAATTGGAAAGTATTACGGGTACAAGCTCTACAAAAAGGACATATTTTATCGTATCAATTCTTAGAGACTCCCTCAACAAAAGAAAACCCTTTTAACTTTATGCTCATTACCACGTATGCAAATCAACAACAATACGACAAAAGAGAAGAGCATTTTGCTGCTTTGATTAAGGCGCAAAACGGACTCAAATTATTAAACACGAAAAAACCTGGGGAATTTAGAAAAGTAATTTTTGGTAAGGATCCTGTTAAACATTTAAACTAATATATATGCGTACGTTCACCCTACTATTTTTATTAATTTTTTCGCAAGCACTGATCGCGCAAGAAGAGATATATACTGAAACCATTACTTTTTATGCCAAAGATTCTGTGCTGGTTACTGGAGATAGCTACTATTTAAAAGATGTAAAACCTACAGTCTTATTATGTCATCAGGCGGGCTATAGTCGCGGTGAATATATCGAAACTGCCAAAAAATTAAATGCTTTAGGATTCTCGTGCTTAGCAATTGACCAACGTTCTGGAAATACCGTAAATGGCATCCAAAATCAAACAGCCATAGATGCTAAGTCTAAACTTAGAAATGTAGGTTTTGCAGGAGCTAAACAGGACGTAGAAGCTGCCATTAATTATATGTATGAAGTCAATGGTAATACTCCTATTATTTTAATTGGAAGCTCTTATTCTGCCTCTTTGGCACTTTGGATAGCTAGTGAAAATAAGAAAATAAAAGCAGTAGCAGCATTTAGTCCAGGAGAATATCTGAACGGAAAGAACTTGGCTGTACTTATAAAATTATTAAACGTACCTACCTTCATTACCTCATCTAAAAGAGAAATAAAACCGGTTGAGAAATTGTTAAGATTCGTAGATAATGATCAATTAATTCACTACAAACCTTCCGAAGCAGGTATACATGGATCTCGTGCAGTTTGGGAATCAACCAGCGGATATACAGGTTATTGGAATGCTTTTAAAGCTTTTATGTTGGAAAATAAGTAATTGTTTTCAAAATTTGATTGAATCGACATAACGGATTATAGTAAATCTACAATACGTTCAAGAGCCATTCCGCGTGATGCTTTAATCAATATGGTTGAATTTTTCGTTTGCTGCTTCGAAAAGTAATCTTTAAAAGCCTCAAATGATACGAATTGTTGTGTACGGTCATTGATAGATGAAACTTTTTGAAAATTTTCTCCCAACAAATAAACCGTACCAATATCGAGATTACTCGCAAGATCTGCGATAAGTTGATGTTCAGCCTCAGCTTCATTACCCAATTCGAACATATCTCCAAGAATAGCAACCTTCGATTCATCGGTTAAACCGGAAAAATTTTCTAGGGCCACCTTCATACTACTAGGGTTGGCATTATAAGCATCTAAGATAATTTTATTCGTTCCTTTCTTTAATATTTGGGATCTATTATTGGTAGGTATATATTGTTCAATGGCTTCTTGAATAAGATCATCTGGCACCTTGAAGTGCTTTCCAATGGCAATTGCAGCAGCTATATTATTAAAATTATAAGCCCCTATTAATTGACTCGTAATTTCTTTATTTTCAAATTTCAATACAACAAAAGGATCTGCTGTTACAAACTCAATAAAATACCTTGACGCTTCCTTACCAAAAGTAATGCATTCCATACCTTTAGAATGGGTAATTTGTTGCGCGTCGTATGTGTTTACAAATACTTCCTTTTCATGTTTTCTTAAATTCGCATACAGTTCAGTTTTTCCTTGAACTACACCTTCTAGGCTTCCGAATCCCTCTAAATGTGCTTTACCAAAATTAGTAATATACCCAAAATCTGGCTGTGCTATGTTTGACAATAAAGCTATTTCCTCTAAATGGTTGGCTCCCATTTCGACAATTCCGATTTCAGTATTTGAAGTCATTGACAATAGTGTTAAGGGTACGCCTATATGATTGTTCAAATTTCCAAAGGTAGCCGTCGTTTCATACTTTTTCGATAATACTGCATTGATCAGTTCTTTAGTGGTTGTCTTACCATTGCTTCCTGTTAAAGAAATAATTGGAATTGCTAAAAAACTTCTATGAAAAGATGCTAGTACTTGCAACGTTTCTAGCACATTGCTTACTAAAATACAACGTTTATCAGTTTGATATTTAACCTCATCAATAACGGCATACGATGCTCCTTTTTTCAAGGCTTCATGAGCAAATTTATTTCCGTTAAAGTTCTCTCCTTTCAACGCAAAAAACAAACTATTACTTTCAATTTTTCTAGTATCGGTAGTTACTTTCGAGCACCCTAAAAAGAGCTTATGTAGTTGTTCAATATTCATGGAGTAAAGCTAAAAAAAAACTCAATACCGAGGTATTGAGTTTTTAAAATATTGGTTGATTTAGAATTTGTTTTATCTTTTTGAAGGAGATTTTCTTCTTCTCTTATAAGACATTGCTCCTAACTTATCAGTTGCACAACGGAAACCGATATAGTTTGTTGCCATATACTGAGGCAAGTATCTTCTTTGCGCCGGATCTAACCAGTACTCTCTATCTTTCCAAGAACCACCCTTATAAACTCTAGTTTCATCACTAATTAAGGTTGTTCTTTTCTTTGTATCATATTGTTGAATAATCAAACCGCTCTCACCTATTTGTCTTGGTGTCTTTGGAGAGTTATACATACGAGGTTTATCATCTCCTTCTTCTGCCTCTTCCTCATCTTTGAAGAAGTTCTTTGTAGAAGCTAAATCTCCATCACCTATCGATACGTTATCAGCCTTTTCGTAGTTAGGTCTCATAAAAGCATCACGCTTTGTAATTGGCACATACTTTACACTTCCTGGTAAATCTTTTGGTACAATTTTACCATTGTCTAAGGTGTCAAATTCGATAGAGTTATAATCTACAACTACTACTTTCCCTTCCTCGTCTATCAAAGGCTTTTTAAATACATTACCTCTAAAGTAATTGAAATCGTTTGCATCATTGTCTACAATTGGTCTGTATACATCAGCTACCCATTCGGCAACATTACCAGACATATCGTATAAACCAAATGCGTTCGGGTCATAAGATTTTACTTGAATAGTAATATCAGCACCATCATTACTCCATCCTGCTAAACCACTATAATCTCCTTTACCTTGCTTAAAGTTCGCTAATTGATCTCCAGCTCTTTTCTTTGATTGATCTCTAGTATAACGACCATTCCAAGAATATTTCTTTCTCCCTCTAATACTATTGTACTCTCTATTTTCTATTAAAGCTTTTGCGGCGTATTCCCATTCAGCTTCTGTAGGCAATCTAAAACGTTGTGTTAACAACCCGTCAGAAGTTTTTACGTGTCTCCCTGTAAAACCTTGTGGAGTCTTCGCTTTTCTACCTCTTTTCTTTTTAGATTTTTTATCCGTATCAGTTTCTACGTAAGCCGCATCATCGTCAGAAGCTGCTTCTGCTTTTCTTTCTTTTTTACTTTTCTTTTTAGAAGGTTTTACAGAATAATCTGGTAAACCTTTGTTATAGATGCTCTCATCTCCATCAAATAACAACTTAGGATTTGCTAAATAAGTACTTGTGTCGAATCTGTTTTTTCCTTCAACTTTTAAAGAATCTTGATCAAATAGTTTGTTCAATACTCCTTTGTCATATAAAATCTTCTCGTTTACCCTATCGGTTCTCCATTTACAATACTCTGTCGCTTGTAACCATGAAACACCTACAACTGGATAATCACTATACGAAGGGTGACGTAAATAACTCTCTGATAATAATTCATTAAAACCAAGAGCGTCTCTCCATACTAATGTATCTGGCAAAGCCGATTGATAGATCTTACGATACGTATCATCAGAAGGTGGGAAAACTTTCTCTAAATATTGTAAATAGAACAAATATTCTAAGTTTGTTACTTCCGCTTGATCCATATAAAAAGATCTAATTTGTTGTTGCTTAGGCGTAGTATTCCAATCAAACAAAACATCATCTTGTACACTACCCATGGTAAATGTACCTCCTTCTATTAATACCATACCAGGTGGTACCTTTTGACCTGCATAATTTGTATTAGCAGTAAAACCACCATACGTTGGATCGTTAAAATTCCATCCGGTCAATTCTGAAGAAGTTCTTCCTTTCTTACCACAACTTACCAAAAAACCTGTGACTAGGATAGTTAGTAATACTTTTTTTCCTATAAACCTTTTCATACTTACTTTAGTGTTAATTTAGGGGGTCTAAGACCTTATAATCTATTAAATTTGTAAATTAAATCTCAATACTATCAATAACATAAAATGCCATTAGATGCATGTATAACGATTGTTTTATTTCTTTATTATATGTAACCTTGTAAAAAATTAAAATAAGTCTACTTAACTTGCGTTTAGATTAATGATGTCAAAAAATAAGTACTTCATATATATAGTAACCCTGTTGACACCCCTCTTACTGTCAGCCCAAATTGGTGAAAACAAAACAACCCCAAAATTTAAATCATCTACCGTAAAAAATTCTGTATTATCACAAGGTACCTGGTATAAATTTGCCATTGACACTACTGGGATATTCAAAATCGATAAAAATTTCTTAGATAACTTAGGGGTCAATACCAATGACATTAATCCGAAGAATATTCAGATCTATGGAAATGGTGGTCAGCTATTACCGATGTTAAATAGTGCCTTTAGATATGACGGACTTCAAGAAAATGCTATTACCGTCATCGGAGAAGAAGACAATAGTTTTGATTCTGATGATTATATTTTGTTTTATGGAAAAGGTCCTCATGGTTGGAACACTGAAGCTTTACAAGAGGACCAAGTGAGACATATCAATAATATATATAGTGATAAAGCTTTTTATTTTTTAACAATTAGTGACGCTCCTGGTAAGAGAATACAAAACAATACGACTATTACTTCAACAGAAACCATATCCGTTAATACGTTTAATGATTATCACGTATATGAACAAGACGATGTTAATCTCTTTTCGAATGGACAACAATGGTTAGGCAAAAATCTAAGTAATATAAACACCACGACAGTGAATTTTGATTTTTCTACGATTGAACCTTCAAAAAATATCTATGTCAGGGTGCGTGGAGCTATTGAATCATTTACCTCTTCTCAAATGGAAATTCGAGTGAATGATCAAAATTTGGGAAATATTAATTTTCCTGCTATATCTAGTTCTCCATTTAACTTAACCTTAGCTATTGCTAGAGAAACAATTCGTGATATATCTATAAATTCTGATCAAATAGCTGTAGAAGTAACATATAATAATAATGGAAATCCGTCAGCTAGAGCTCATTTAGATTATATCGAACTTATTGGTACAAAGAAACTAGTGGCATCTAATGACAAACAATTTTCCTTTAGAAATTTTGATGCCGCTAAAGCTTCTTTCACAGATGTGATAAAATATACGGTACAAAATACCACAAGTACAACACAAATATGGAACGTTACCAAAAGTATCGAACCTCAATTAATTACGAATGAATCGACAGTAGCTAATACTATTTCATTTAAACGTAATGGAGGTGTTTTAGATGAATTTATTGTACTCAATGAAAGTGATTTTTTTACGCCAGAGCTTCTCGACAATGCAATAATTCCAAATCAGAACTTACATAGTCTTCAAGATATTGATTACATACTAATTTCACCTGATTATTTAATAGCTGAAGCTGAAAGAATAGCCGAATATCATCGTGCAAATTCTGGTCTGACCGTCCGCGTGATAGATTTAGAACAGATCTATAATGAATTTGGTTCTGGTTCTCCAGACCTCACAGCTATTAGAGATTTTGTTAGACATTTTTATATAAATGCTACCTCGATCACTAGCCGTATTAAATATGTAGCCCTGTTCGGAGATGCATCTTATGACTATAAAAATAGAATTACGGGTAATAATAATGTAGTTCCAGCATTTGAGTCCTTCGAAAGTTTTAATCTAGCAACGTCCTATGTTACTGATGATTATTACGGTATGATGGATCCTTCAGATGGTGAGTTAAAAACAACTGACTTGCAAGATGTTGCCACGGGAAGATTTCCTATAACAACTTTAGCAGACGCTAAGACTGCTGTAGACAAAGTATTGAGTTATTATGCGACTTCTTCTTTTGGAGATTGGAGAAATAAAATTACTGTTATTGCGGATGACCCAGATGATGCGGGTGAATTTGTACTACAACAAACGGTTGAAACCATTGCAAACGATGTAAAGGACAACAAACCCGAGTTTAATATTACAAAGATCTATTCTGATGCCTTTGTGCAACAAACCTCTTCTGGAGGAGAACGCTATCCTACCGTTAACGAAGCCATTGACAATGCCGTTGAGACTGGTTCGTTGGTTGTTAATTATTTTGGACATGGTGGCGAGGATGGATGGGCCGATGAGCGTATTTTAGAAGTTCCCCAGATTAACGATTGGAGAAATCCAAATACCTTGCCTCTGCTTATTACAGTAACCTGCGAATTTTCAAGATTTGATAACCCAAATAGAGTTACTGCAGGTGAATTTACCTTTGCAAATAGTAACGGTGGTGCTATTGCCATGATCACAACGACTAGGGAAATTTTTATTAGTGTAGGTCAAAGTTTTAACAGGGTCTTGGTAAAAAAGTTATTTGCTTTTAATAATGAAGACTTAACAATTGCACAAGCTTTGATGGAGAGTAAAAACGATCCAGATTCTCCAAATTCTGATCAACGATTATTTGTTTATTATTTTGGCGATCCCGCAATGAAATTAGCGCAACCGAAACCAAATGTGAAAATCACTAAAATGAACAATGTTGATGTTACACAATCTATCGATACATTGAAGGCTTTATCAAGAGTAACATTAGAAGGTGTTGTAACAGATGCTTCAGATAATATTTTAAATGGTTTTAACGGAAAATTATCGACTACAGTCTTCGATAAATCATTAGAAAGAACAACTTTAGACAATGACAACTTTGGCAGAAAACTGAATTTTGAAGCCATTGAAAGTAAGATCTTTAGAGGACAAGCATCAGTAACCAATGGCAATTTTAAATTTGAATTTGTTGTTCCTAGAGATATTCGAATTGCTTTTGGTAAAGCAAAAATTAGTATGTATGCTGACGACCAACAAAATGATAAATCTGGGTTCAATCAAGATATCGTTATTGGTGGTATTGATGAAAACGCCGCCGATGATACAACGGGACCAACTATTAAATTATTTATGAATGATGAGTCATTTGTTGATGGTGGAAATACAAATGAATCGCCATTTTTTATTGCTGATCTCGAAGATGCCTCTGGTATTAATACTTCGATTACTGCTGTTGATCACGATATTATCGCAATTTTAGACGGAGATCAGGCCAATCCTTTTATCTTAAACGACTTCTATCAAACTGAATTAGATGACTTTACAAAAGGTAAGGCGAAGTTTCCTTTTCGAAATCTAGAACCTGGTCCACATACAATTACATTTAAATGTTGGGACACATACAATAATCCATCAGAAGCTACGTTAAATTTTGTTGTAGTTGATGACAGAGATTTAGTAATTGAAAATGTTCTAAATTATCCAAATCCACTTATCAATTACACGCAATTTTGGTTCAATCACAATAAACCAAACGAGCCATTAGAAGTTCAAATACAGATATTTACTGTTTCTGGAAAATTGATTAAAACAATAAATCAAACTGTTCAGACCGAAGGTAATTTATCTAGAACGATTTCTTGGAACGGATTGGATGATTTTGGAAACAAAATTGGAAAAGGTGTATACGTTTATAAATTGAATGTGAATTCTACACTATCAAATGCCAAAGCTAGTAAATATGAAAAGCTAGTTATATTACAATAAAAATATATGTAAATAACATTTTAACTTAATTCAATGAAAAAAATATTTCTATTAATTCCGATTTTAGTAATTGGTATTTTTAAAAGTTACGCCCAAGATGATAATCCCATAACTACGGCGGCACCTTTCTTATTGATTGCACCGGATGCACGATCCGGTGGAATGGGAGATATCGGTGTAGCTACTTCTCCAGACGCGAGTTCGCAGCATTTTAATGCGGCCAAATATGTTTTTGGAGAATCTCAATATGCGATTGGCGTCAACTATACACCGTGGTTAAGAAATTTAACGAGTGACGTTTTCGTCAGTAATATTACATTTTCAAATCGAATTGGTGAGAATAGTGCTTGGGGAGCATCCCTAAAGTATTTCTCGTTAGGTACTATAGAACTAACTAACTTTGAAGGACAAGGAATTGGTTCTGAAAACCCTAATGAATTCGCTTTAGATCTTTCGTATGGTCTAAAATTAAGTCCAGAGTTCGCCATGGCCGTTGGAGTACGTTATTTGAGATCTGACTATGCCTTGCGTGTTGAAAACTCCGTGATTAATACGGTTAACACCTTTGCAGTAGACGTTTCGGGTTATTACCAATCTGAAGAAAAAAATTATGGGAGTTTTAATGGAATCTGGCGCGGTGGATTTAATATTTCTAATATCGGTCCAAAAGTTACCTTAACAGACGGTGGTCAAGATAATTTCATCCCAACGAATCTGAAATTAGGTGGTGGTTTTGAGTTTATTATCGATGATCTGAACACTATTACAGCAAATTTAGAGTTCAATAAATTACTTGTTCCTACACCTCCTATTAGAGATTCTGCCGGAAATATTATTGATGGTAAAGATGATGATGTTGGTTTTATTGGAGGTATTTTTCAATCTTTTGGAGATGCTCCTGGGGGAAATGAATTGAAAGAATTTACTTGGGCGCTTGGTGGCGAATATATGTATGACAAGACATTCGGAATGAGACTTGGTTATTTTAATGAAAGTGACTATTCTGGTGGAAGAAAATATTTCACCCTTGGTGCTGGATTTAAGTTTAAAAGTACCAACCTAGATTTATCTTATTTAATAAATTCAACTGATGTAAACAATCCATTAGAAAATACCTTGAGATTTTCGTTAACCTTTAATTTTGGAAATACTTTCGAAAATTTTTAATTGATTGCTAACTATCATAAATTATAAAAAATCATTTTAGTACTTTCGCTAGAATGATTTTTTAGTTGTACCCTACTTTTTTAAGATGAAAAAAATTGAACATATTACAACCTTCACCGTTTTCGAAACGATGAATGAGTTATCTTCAAACGATAAAATTCTTATGGATATAGCCATAAAAATGAGAGAGACAGCATACGCTCCTTACTCAAATTTTAGTGTAGGTGCTGCTCTTTTATTAGCAAACAAAGAAATCATTACGGGTAACAACCAAGAAAATGCAGCATATCCTTCAGGAATGTGCGCTGAGCGAGTGGCCGTTTATAGTGCTGGTGCGCTGTATCCAAACATCCCTATTGTAAAGATTGCAATCTCGGCAAGTTCTTCACATAAAATTGTAGATCAACCTGTAGGACCTTGTGGATCATGTCGACAAGCAATTGCAGAATATGAGTTCAAACAAGACACACCTATTGAGTTATTATTTGCTGGTGAGAAGGGTAAAATTATTAAAACAAATTCTTTGAAAGATTTGCTTCCCTTAAGTTTTGACAAATCTTTTTTATAAACCTTAATTATGAAACATGATATTCAAACTAGAGATGATATCAAGTTATTCATACATCAATTTTATGGTGCACTCTTAAACGATGAGCGTTTGAAGCATTTTTTCGAGGATATTATCAAGGCTGATGAGCTTGAGCATCACTTAGATATTATTGTAGATTTTTGGGAAGACATACTTTTAAAAACATCCAAATACGGTAATAATGCTATGAAACCACATCTAGCATTGCACAAAAACAAACCCTTCTTATTGAAACACTTTGATATATGGTTAGAACATTTTAATAGAACACTCGATACCAATTTTGAAGGTGAACATGTAGTAATTGCTAAGACAAGAGCGCTATCAATTGCCACAGTGATGAAAATTAAAATGCAAAGTTCATAATCAATTAGTTATTTGGTTGTCATATTTATAAAAAATTAGCATATCATGAAAGTAATTATAATATCCTTTCAACTTTTATTAAAAAAGGATTAGTTTCGCCATAAGAACCTAACAAATCTACCTATGAATTCAGTTATAACTGGAACTGGAAGCTATATCCCTGCCATTGTAAAAACCAACGCCGACTTTAATCAAGAACGTTTTTTTAGTGATAAAAATGTACCCTTTGAAAATTCTAATGAAGTCATCATTGAAAAGTTCAAAGCGATCACCGGTATCGAAGAAAGGCGTTATGCTAAAGATGATATGCAATCAAGTGACATCGCGTTAATTGCTGCGCAAAGAGCTATAGAAGATGCAGATATTGATCCTGAGGAGTTAGATTATATCATTTTAGCTCAGAACTTTGGTGATATAAAAAAAGGGACTATTCAGACCGACATTTTACCAAGTTTGGCTGCACGTGTAAAACATCTCTTAAAAATTAAAAACCCTAACTGTGTAGCTTACGATATTGTATTTGGTTGTCCGGGTTGGGTAGAAGGTGTTATACAAGCAGATACATTTATTAGGGCGGGTATAGCAAAAAAATGCTTAGTGATCGGTAGTGAAACCCTTTCACGTGTTTTAGATATGCACGACAGAGACTCGATGATTTATTCTGATGGTGCCGGAGCTTGTATCGTTGAAAGAAAAGAAAATGGTAAATCGGGCGTATTGAGTCATGCAACACAATCTCATACCTATGAAGAGGCAAAGTACTTGTTTTTAGGTAAATCTAACATTCCAAATACAGATCCTAAAGTGAGATATATCAAAATGCATGGTCGTAAAATTTACGAATATGCTTTAAACAATGTACCGAACGCTATGAAAACCGCCTTAGAAAAAAGTGGTATGGCAATTACTGATGTAAAGAAAGTATTTATACATCAAGCTAATGAAAAAATGGATGAAGCCATTATTAAGCGTTTCTTTAGATTATATAAAACTCCCACGCCAGAAAATGTAATGCCCATGAGCATCCATAAATTAGGAAATAGCTCAGTTGCTACCGTTCCTACATTACTAGACTTAGTTCTAAAAGGAAAGTTAGAAAATCATGAAGTTCAACCTGGAGATGTTATTATATTAGCCTCAGTTGGTGCTGGAATGAACATTAATGCTGTGGTCTATAAATATTAGCATAATATTTTGCATGTAAGCTCGTTATAATATGAAACATATTGTAACTCCTACACAAAATGACTAATAAAATAATTCTTTCGCTTCTCCTCTTTGCGTTTATTTTGATTATTCAAATCATACTTTCCGATAAGAAAAAAAGAAAAGCAATTCAAAAAAGAAAAATAGAAAAATAGCCTATTCTTCTAAGGCTTCTTCGATTATAGTCCCAGTAGCACCATTCGGAAAACTTATTTTCAACAAATTTGATAAAGTCGGAGCAATATCCGTAACAGACACTTTTCTTTTAGAACTGCCCTTTTTTATACCTTTTCCATAAAATAAGATTGGAACATGCGAATCATAATTGTACCCTGAGCCATGGGTCGTTCCTGTTCTTGAACGCCATATAGTAGATGGATTCGGAATTAATAACACATCACCCGAAAATTTCTGATTATATCCGTTTTGCAAGCGATGTAATATGCCATTTCTAAATTCTGCGTTTTGTAGTGCATTTGCCGTCACCGTACGATATATATTATCATAATCAACAAACTCATTAGCAATTTTCCTACTTACTTCTTCAATTTGCAAATCATGCTTTTTGAGCGTTTCTTTATTTAAGAACAATTGATTATTCGACATATTCTCAACAATACTATCCAGTGGAAGGTTAAACTCGCTTTCTGTAATTGAATTTAATCGAGTCTTGAACTTCTTATTTTCAAAATAACCTGCCGGAATCTTTAAGGATTCTAAATATGCAGGAACTTGAGTCACGGCATGATCAGCGGTCAAAAACAAGGTGTAATTGCCCTTCCCTACTTTCTCATCTAAGAACTTAAAAAACGAAGCTAAATCTCTATCTAATCGAATATAAGTGTCTTCAATTTCTTTTGAATCAGGTCCAAATTGATGTCCTACATAATCTGTACTTGAGAAACTAATAGCTAAAAAATCGGTCACTTGCCCCTGCCCCAGTTGTTCACCAACAATGGCAGCTTCAGCAAAATCTTTTACAATACTATTCCCATAAGGAACCGCCTTTAATAAGTCATATCGTCCGTTTTTCTTTTTTAGTTTTTTTAAGTCATACGGAAAAGTAGGCGTCTTTTTACCTTTGAACAAACCTTCAAACCTATTGTTATCGGTCATACTCTCTGTATAAGTGTCAATATCGATTAAGGTTTTCCAAGTCGTATTCAAGTATGTTTTTGCTACATCAGAACTATTGAAATCTGACACCCATTTTGGCAACTTATTTTGGTAATAAGAACTGGTAATAAATTTACCTTCTTTACCTCCAAGAAACCAATAGGCCCCGTCGGCTGTATGACCACCTGGAAGCACTGCAGAGCGATCTTTAATACTTAATGAAATAACCTTTCCCTGTCTATTTTGAGCTAATTTCAACTCATCGGTAATTGTCGTGGTCATCATTCTTCTGGGAGATTTTTTACCTCCATGAGAACTCCCTATACTTTGATAATTGGAGTCATCTACACAATAGATACTCTTCTTTAATTTCTTATCATACCAATTATTTCCTATAATACCATGAACGCTCGGTGTTGTTCCGGTATATACAGATGCATGCCCAGGAGCCGTATAGGTAGGAATATAATTAAAATGTGCATTTTCTAAATTGAAACCATTTGATAGTAATCTTTTAAATCCATCATCGGCGTATTTATTATAGAATCGCGTCAAATAATCATAGCGCATTTGATCAACTACAATTCCTACAACTAACTTGGGACGCTCATCTTCTATAGTCTGAGTAAAACCAAAATTCAATGAACATACTATAAAAACTATGGAAAGTAAAAATCTCATCTAAATCTAAATTTAATATTCTTCAAATGTAGCTCATTTTACATTTAAAATTCTATTTTTGAATATGGATATTACAAGAAATAACAATTTCATCATATTAAAATCTAAATGACATACCTAGAGAATATTGGTGCTTATTTTTTAATGGTTGTGGAAATGTTTCGCAAGCCTACAAAATGGGCTGTAATGAAAACGTTGATCCTGAAAGATATTGACGATTTAATTATCGGTTCGATTGGTATTGTAGCATTCATTTCTTTTTTCGTGGGTGGTGTGGTTACTATTCAAACCGCATTAAATATAACAAATCCGTTAATTCCTCAATACTTGGTGGGGTTTGCTACAAGACAATCTGTTATTCTAGAATTTGCTCCAACATTTATATCCATAATTATGGCAGGAAAAGTAGGTTCTTTTATCACATCAAGTATTGGTTCTATGCGCGTTACCGAACAAATCGATGCCTTAGAAGTTATGGGAATCAATGCGATTAATTATTTAGTATTTCCGAAGTTCATTGCTTTAATGCTTTATCCATTTGTTATTTCGATTGCTATGTTTTTAGGGATTCTTGGCGGAATGGCTGCATGTGTATATGGTGGTTTTACGAGCATGGAAGACTATATTATTGGTATTCAAACAGAATTTATTCCTTTTCATATCATTTACGCATTTGCAAAAACGGTTGTGTTCGCCTTTGTGTTGGCCACTGTTCCTTCTTTCTATGGTTACTTTATGAAAGGTGGTGCCTTAGAGGTTGGTAAGGCAAGTACCACGTCTTTCGTTTGGACGAGTGTTATTATTATTTTGTTAAATTATATATTAACCCAATTGTTATTAAGCTAATGATCGTTGTAGAAAACTTAGAGAAATCGTTTGGTGACACTAAAATTTTAAAAGGAATTAGCACTTCTTTTGAAAAGGGAAAAACCAATCTTATCATTGGGCAGAGCGGCTCGGGAAAAACAGTATTTTTAAAATGCTTATTAGGTCTTTTCACTCCAGATAGTGGTACAATTTCTTATGATGGGAAAACATATTCTGGTCTTTCAGATAACGAAAAAAGAGATTTAAGAGCGGATATGGGGATGGTATTTCAAGGCAGTGCCTTGTTTGATTCTATGACGATTGCAGAAAATGTAATGTTTCCTTTACGGATGTTTACAAAGCAAAGTAAAAGTGAAATGCAAGATCGTGTGAATGTTGTTTTAAAACGGGTTAATTTACCTGATGCCCACCAAAAAATGCCTAGTGAAGCCTCTGGAGGGATGCAAAAGCGTGTTGCCATTGCAAGAGCCATTGTAAATAACCCTAAGTATTTGTTTTGTGATGAGCCTAACTCTGGTCTTGACCCAAAAACGGCTATTGTGATCGACAATTTAATTCAGGAGATCACAAAAGAATATAATATGATCACCATGATCAATTCGCATGACATGAATTCAGTCATGGAAATTGGAGAAAAAATTATCTTTTTAAGAAACGGAATCAAAGAATGGGAAGGCAGTAGCGATGATGTTTTTAAGACCGATAATGAAGCCCTTACCGACTTTGTATATTCGTCGAACTTATTTAAAAAAGTAAGAGCTGCTCAGTTAAAAGAAAACAACTAGCTTTTACTTATTCCCTACTCTTACTGTATCTAATTGCAATCTAGTTTTTAACCATTTTTTCAAATCTGGTTCTTCAGCACGAATAACTTTTCTCGGAATTGAATCGTACCATTTGAAATAAAACATGCGCACTGTATCAATACTTTTGAAGTTTGTTTTAATAACATCAGAATAGGACAGTTCTTCTAATCCAGATGCTATTATTTTTGCCTCAGCACTTACTTGTTTAAATGGGATACTTTTACTTGAAATAATGGTAAGCTGTCGTTCTAACAAGCGTATTTTATCTTCTTTTTCTTTGATTGTTTCATCACGAGAAGTAATAATTTTCTGATTTTGAGAGTACAGATCTCTTAAGTCTTCTACCTGCTCTTGAATTTCAGAATCATTTCCTTGCTGAACATTAAGATTTGTATCATTTAATCCGATTTTTTCCATTTTCGAAAGCCATTCTTGCTTTTTCGAATCATCAACCATTCCGCCAAGTAAAGGAAGTGTAATCGTCCGATTCAAATAATCAATGTTTTCATCATCCTCACCTAATATAGCTTGACCTTCATCTTTTAATTCCTGGATAAAATCATGTGCCATTTGCTTGAATTCATTTTCCTTAAACAAGTTATAGAATGAATATATACTTCCTGCAAAAATGATAAAAGCTAAAAACGATGCTAAACGAGCAATGGATTTTCTTCTGGCCGAATTGATATATTTTACCATTGGAAATCGCAAATATTTTACGATAACAAATGTCGCCAATGCAATAAAGATAGTATTAATTGTAAATAAAAACATGGCACCAAAAAAGAAACTAAAATTCCAAGTTGCAAGTCCATACCCTGCTGTACATAATGGTGGCATTAAAGCAGTAGCAATGGCAACGCCGGCCACAGTATTTGTTTGTGCTGAAGGTCTACTTACTGCAACAATTAAAGCCAAACCACCTGCCATCGCAATAAATACATCTCGTACGTCAGGTCTAGTTCTAGCTAAAATTTCTGGTGTTTGCTCTTGAAATAAAGGAATACTAAAAAACAGAAAGGAGGTTAATAGACTCAAACCTATCATTACGCCCAAATTTTTGATCGACTTCCGTAAAGTATCTATATCATTAATCCCAATGGACAAACCAACACCTAAAATTGGTCCCATTAAAGGAGAAATAAGCATGGCGCCAATCACTACGGCCGCCGAATTTGCATTCAAACCAATAGACGCAATAGTTATAGAAAACACTAAAATCCATGCTGTATGACCTTGCATTGAAATACCATCCTTGATCTGTTGAACAGTACCTTCTTTGTTCGTGTCATGACGAATTTCCAGTAATTCTTTTAGAAAGTGTTTCAAACTACCAAAAAAACCAGAAAATTCCTTCTTGACATCTTTCTTGGTCACATCTAAATCAATCTCTACTTTGTTATTTTCTTCTTCCATGTCTATAGGTTTGTCGCAATATACATCGGTTTTTGTCCTTTAATTACACAAAATCTTCACCAAATTCGTTTCGAACTTCCGCCACAATTTTCTTTATATTTTGTTCTTCCGTTTTTGGGCAGATAAGCAGTACATCATCTTTTTCAACCACAATATAATCATCTAAGCCCTGAATTACAACATGTTTCTTAGATTGTGTGCGAACCATATTACCAGTTGCATCTTTAAAAATCGCTCTTCCATTAACCAAGGCGTTATTCTCATTGTCTTTATCTAGCTTCTCATACAAGGAACTCCACGTCCCTAAATCGTTCCAACCAAAATCTACAGGTAGTACGTAAATATTAGTGGCATATTGCATAATTCCAAAATCTATAGATATATCTTCAGAGAGCTCATAATTATTGGTAATAAAGTCATCTTCAAATTCAGTATTGTACACACTATCACCTTTGCAAAATAAATTCAACATTTCTGGTAAGTTTTTTTCAAAAGCCTTTATAATACTTTCAACACTCCAAATAAAAATACCTGCGTTCCATAAATACTCACCACTTTTTAGAAACTGAGTTGCTACCTCTAAATTGGGTTTTTCAGTGAATTGTTTTACTTTTTTTATGTCCTCATTTTTATTATCAAAATGAATATAACCATAGCCAGTATTTGGACTAGAAGGTTGTATTCCTAAAGTCATTAATATGTCTTGTTGTGAGCAGGCTTTAAAGGACTTTTCAATAGATTCGATAAAGGTTTGTTCATCTTCTATCCAATGATCAGATGGTGCTACAATCATAACGCCATTCGGATTTAACTGTTGCACCTTCTTAGCCGCATATAAAATACATGGCGCCGTATTTCGCATAGCCGGCTCTAATAATAACTGATTTTCTTTAACATCTGTTAATTGTTCTAGTACCAAAGATTTATATCTTTTGTTAGTTGCAATAAGAATATTCTCTTTCGGAATCACTTTTGCTAATCTGCTAAACGTTTTTTGTAATAAAGAATCACCAGTTCCCAGCATATCGTGAAACTGTTTTGGAAAATTTTGTGTGCTTAAAGGCCAGAACCGCGATCCTATACCTCCAGCCATAATAACTGCATAATAGTTTTTACTCATATCAATAAATTAGTTTATCATATCTACTTCAGCATTTTGATGAAATAAATATGTTTTTCCACTGGTAATTTCAACACAACCAAAACGAGTTCTTCTTTTTGGCCCACGTACAAAAATACGTTTATTATATATAAATTTCTTATGTAAGGGAATTTCGAAAATAAAATTCTTGTCATTGGGGGCATCGAGTCGTTTCAATGCCAGCGATAGTTTCACATCTGAATCTGTACTTGCTTTTGGGTTCTTTAGATAATTAGCTAATACTGGTAGTAAGGTGTTCGGATAAATTTCTGGACGCAAGAACGGTAACATTAAATGTTGAAAACACAGCTTCCAATGTGATCCATGTGGTTGTACTCGACCATATTTCTGATGTGTTACCAAATGCGCCAATTCGTGAATCAACGTCAATAGAAATCGATACTGATTTAAATCATTGTTAATTGTAATTTGGTATTGCCCAGTTGGTAACTTTCTGAAATCTCCATGCTTTGTTCTTCTATTATTTACAATTTTCAGTTTACATGGATATGTTTTTAATAAATCAATTACTAAGTCAATAGAAGTCTCTGGAACATATTTTAACAATAATTCTTTCATTATTAAGGCGTCGATGAAGAAACTTGAAGTACTTTTCCGTTGTAATATTTATGTCCTGTTAAAGCAAAATCAGCAATATAGGATCCCATTTCATCTGCAGTAATTGGAGCCTTAAAACCCGGAAAAGCTTCTGCCAACATTTCAGTTTGTACTGCCCCCAACGCCAAAGCATTGAAAGCTATACCTTGTTCTTTATATTCTTCGGCAAGCAGCTCCGTAAGTGTTATGACGGCTCCTTTTGATGAACTATAGGCTGCCAAACCAGGGAATTTCATACTTCCTTGAATACCGCCCATACTACTCACAGTTACAACATGACTTTGATTTTTTAAAAATGGTAGTAATAACCGAGTTATTTCCGCTACAGCGAAAACATTCACTTTATATACTTCAAGGAAATCTGCAGTAGTTGTTTCTTTAAAAGGCTTGTTAATTAATCGACCAGCGTTATGAACAATCACATTCACTTGTTGCCAGTTATCTGCTACAAAAGACTGTATTTTGTCCATATCATGCTCTTGCGCAATATCACATGACAAACTGTGTAAATTAGTTGCTTCGATTTTTTCCAACGAAGAGATATTTCTAGAAATTGCTAAAACTTGATGTCCTTCTTTTAGCAACTGTTTAGTCATCTCATACCCTATGCCTCTACTGGCACCTGTAATTATAATATTTTTTTTCATCTTAAATTGCTTCTTTAATTGCTTTCCATTTTAAGTCTAACACTCTATTTTCTAATATCATTTCTTGCTGTTCAGCAATCTCTATTGTGTATTCAATTCTATCTTTTAACATCGGATGATTACTCAAATATGATGGGACATCGACGGCAGTTTCTTTTTTTAAAATTTCAAATAGTTCAGGCATTCCATGAAGGTTCAAATTGTTATCACGCATAATATCCAAGCCAAAAATGTCTGCTTCTTTCTCTAGACTTCGAGTGAATGAAAGTTGACCCAATAAGTGTGCATTTTCCATTAAAACAGTTGTCGCACCATTTATATCACCAAACAAAACAGATACAAAAATAGCACCTCCAAAGTTTCTAGCAATGTTTTTGAGCATATGTCGATTTTCTATATGTGACACTTCATGACCAATCAACGCTGCAAGCTGCTCTTTTGTTTCAATTTTTTTTAGTAATGAAGAAAACACCACTATTTTGCCTCCCGAAAGTGCGAAGGCATTTAGCTCTTCGCTTTCAGCTACATAAACTTTTAAAGGGAATTCTGAACTAATTTCCATTTCATCTACAAAGTCTTGTAACTCCTTAGAAGCGTTTTCATTCATTTTTGATTCTACCGATAGTACGTTAAATACATGGTCTCCAAAATCGATGACATTTTCTTGGCTCAAACTTGTTGCAAAGCCCGTTGCTACAGTCGGAATGACGTAAAAATAAGAAACGAAACCAATACCCAAAATACCAATCAATAAAAATACAATTGAACGCCATTTTGATTTGTGTAATAGCAAATCGATAGAACTTCTTAAATGTTGATGACTGTTGTTCACATAATTGATAAATTGTTCATCGGTACTTTCTAATTTTTGAAATGGAAAGGTATCTCCATATGTAAAAGAAACTAAGCCCTCAGTATACACGTCGGCTTTTTTTATCTTTTGAGGATTCCAAGAAATCTCTATCGGCATTGCGTTTTCGTCAACATAGCATATCTTCCAATTAACAGAATTTGCTGAAACACTTGCCTCATGTGTTCTAGACGTCTTACCGTCAAAAAAATGCACTTTAAAAGCCATCTTTGTCTATAATAAATCAATATCAAAGAAATCTAACATATCATCTCCTATAGCATCGTCATAATTATCGTAACTAGCTTGTTGAATAGCATTTGTATTTAACTCACCATCTATTTCTAAAAATCTAAAGAAAAAATTTAAGGTTCGAACAGTTACCCATGGCATTGCAATACCCAAGGTAAAAACAAGTAACAAACCATTTATGAATAGTAGCTCAAAAACATCACCAGCCTGCATATTCGTTTTAAATTTCACTTCTTTTCCATTTTGGACCAGGCTTGTATTATCAACATAAAAACGAACCAAATTTCTATAATACCAAAAAGAATAAATACCTAAAGTTAGGTAGAACAGAATGACAAACTTTAGATTGATCACAAATAAATCTCCTCCATTTCCTTTAAAGTTAAAAGACAAATTACCGAATCTCAAATGACTAAAAATATATTTTCGCATATCTACATGGAACCAAGCTCCGTAGATACCCAAAGTACAAATGGTAAGTAGAGCACCTTTCATATATAACCAAAAGAACTCTGTACGATCACCTAAATACTTAAAATGAATTCCTTTCCATGAACTTCTCGAAGATCTATAGCGTACCGCTCCATGTATAGCAAAGGGTACTATTAAAATAAGCAACAAATAAAATATACTTACTGCAGCAACTGTTAAAACTTGATTCTGTGTACGCAGCGCATAAAAGAGAAATCCATAGAGAAAAATAAAAATAACATATATTTTAATAAAACCTTTAAAAACTTCCTTTCCAGTAGCGTGAAATGAAAATCGTGCTTGATCTAATTCAGTTGATTGATAGTGATACTTTAATATCTCTACTTTTGCCCATGGGTAATACAAGCCTAAGCTCAGTAAGGTAAGGATGATATTTTTTAAATAAATAATAGCAAATTCGGTACCTTCACCTAGGTACTTTAAACTTGCTTTTGTCCTTGATTTTACTGAGATTAAATCCATGAATTTCTTTTTGTTTGACAATTTCAAAAGTGCAATTTTATTTCGGGTTTTACAAGTGCGATTATTTTCAGTACATTTATGAACCAAATCTTAAAAAATGAAAAAAATACTATTTTTTTTATGCTTTAGTATGAGTATTACTTTAGCTGCTCAAAGTACTTATCTCCATTGTGGAAAATTAATCGACACCAAAACTGGCAAGGTTCAAAAACAAATGACCGTTGTTGTTTCGGGAACAAAAATAGTGAAGGTGCTAAAAGGGTATATAAAACTAAAAACAAACGATGTTGATAAGGTTATTGATTTGACCTCGAAAACGGTCATGCCCGGATTTATAGATATGCACGTGCATATTGAAGGGGAAACGAGTCCAACTAGATACTTAGATGTTTTTACGAAAAACGACGCAGATGTGGCTTTTAATGCTGCCGAAATTGCACAAAGAACGTTGAAAGCTGGCTTCACCACTGTTCGTGACCTTGGCGGAAGCGGAGTGAATGTGGCTTTACGAGATGCCATAAAAAGAGGAAAAGTACCTGGTCCCCGAATATTCACATCAGAAAAAGCTATTGGTACAACCGGAGGACATGCCGATCCTACCAACGGCAGAAGAAAAGAATTAATGGGTGATCCTGGCCCTGAAGCCGGTGTTATTAATAGTCCGGAAGATGCCAGGAAAGCGGTACGTCAACGATACAAAAATGGAGCAGATTTAATTAAAATAACTGCCACTGGAGGTGTTTTAAGTGTGAGTAAGAATGGGCAAAATGCGCAATTCACGCAGGCTGAAGTTGATGAAATTGTAAAAACTGCGAAAGAGTATGGAATGGTCGTAGCGGCGCATGCTCATGGAAAAGAAGGAATGCAACGAGCTATAAAAGCAGGTGTACAAACCATAGAACACGGTTCTTTTATGGATAAAGAAACTGCCGAGCTTATGAAGCAATACAATACCTATTTGGTTCCTACCCTTTCTGCCGGTAAATACGTTGAAGAAAAAGCAAAAATTCCAAATTATTATCCTCCAATAATTCTTCCAAAAATTGCAAGTACTGTGGCTACTTTAGAAAAAACTTTTAAAATGGTTCAAAAAGAAAATGTACCAATTGCTTTCGGTACCGATGCCGGCGTATTTCCTCATGGAGAAAATGCGAAAGAGTTTCGATATATGGTTGAATATGGCTGGTCTCCGATGTTCTCTATTCAATCTGCAACTATTACCAATGCTAAGCTTTTAGATATGGAGCAAGAATTGGGGCAGATTGCTGTTGGATTTTTAGCTGATATTGTTGCTTCGGATGAAGATCCCACCAAGGATATTACTACGCTGGAGAATCTAAGCTTTGTTATGAAAAATGGTGAAATTTATAAGCAGTAAACGCTCATAATTGGTTTTAATAATACTTTTTACAGTCGCCCATAACTGATAATAGCATGCCCCGAGAACAGCATAAACTTACTGAAATTGCTCTTGTATTCTTAAAATTAGGCAGTATTGCTTTTGGAGGCCCTGCAGCTCATATTGCCATGATGGAAGATGAAGTTGTAAAGAAAAGAAAGTGGATGACGCAGGAACATTTTCTTGATTTAGTAGGTGCTACAAATCTTATTCCGGGGCCCAATTCTACCGAAATGACTATGCATTGTGGTCATGAAAGAGCAGGTTGGAAAGGACTATTTGTAGCTGGATTCTGTTTTATTTCCCCCGCTATTGTAATCACAGCTTTTTTTGCACATTTGTATGAGCAATATGGGCAACTACCAAAAATTGCACCTTTTATTTATGGTATTAAACCAGCAGTAATTGCCATTATTGTTATGGCTGCATATAGACTTGGAAAAAAAGCAATTAAAGATTCTCAGCTGGCAATACTAGGAATTATTTTTGTAGCAGGATCACTTTTGGGTCTGAATGAAATATTAATTCTTTTTGGCGGTGGTCTTTTAGGTTTATTCCTTTATTTTATTAGAAAAAATAATAAAACCTTACATAGTGTGATTCCATTCTTACTGTTGAATTCTATAAATCCCATAAAGATTGGAAGTCTAAAAATATTTTTAACCTTTTTAAAGATCGGTGCCATTTTATACGGCAGTGGTTATGTACTTTTCGCCTTTTTAGATGCTGAGCTAGTTGCCTCAGGATGGCTTACTAGACAGGTATTAATTGATGCTGTAGCCGTTGGTCAAATTACACCAGGCCCTGTATTGTCAACTTCTACTTTTATTGGGTGGCAATTGAATGGTTTAACTGGTGCGCTCGTCGCTACTCTTGGAATTTTCTTACCCTCCTTTATATTTGTTCTCATTTTAAATCCTTTAATTCCGAAAATGCGAAAATCGAAGGTCGTTGCTGCCTTTTTGGATACTGTAAATGTTGCTGCAGTGGCCTTAATTATTGCCGTGTGTATCGAAATGAGTAAAGATTCATTGACGGATTGGCGTACCATTGTCATTACCATTGTGAGTTTGGCTCTTGTTTTTTTCTTGAAGAAAATGAACAGTGCCTTTATTGTGCTATTTGGAGCTGTCTTGGGATATGTTTTAAGTTTAATCTAAAATTAAATTAATGAGTAAAAGAAACATCGCAATTGATTATTTGAAATTTTTAGAACAAGGGAATGTTCCGCAAATAATTGCCTTATTCCATTCGGAAGGAATGGTCGATTCTCCAATCTATGGTTCTATGAAAGCTTCGTTATTTTATCCTAAATTGAACAATGATACTCAAAATTCTCAATTAAAGTTACAAGGAATATTTGAGGATTTCGAAACAGGTAATTTGGCAATTTATTTTAACTACATCTGGACGCTAAAAAACAGCAAGCAAGTAGTATTTGATGTTATAGATATTCTAGAATTTGATACTCAATATAAAATTAA
Source organism: uncultured Flavobacteriaceae bacterium (assembly GCA_947494325.1). GTDB lineage: Bacteria > Bacteroidota > Bacteroidia > Flavobacteriales > Flavobacteriaceae > Aureibaculum. Next base: position 46,201 of record CANLUS010000006.1, on the reverse strand, counting down.
AAAACTCAAAATTATTTATGACACAGTTGTTGCTAGGAGTCTACAGAAACAATTAGATTCATAAATAAAAAATTCGGCCGTTTCAAAAGGTTGTTATTTTTGTTTGTTCTTAAGGGTTCCCATCTCCCAAATTCCATGCTGAACAACCTCATTGTTAACATCAAATAATTTTCCTTTCCCATGCTGAATATTCTCTCGCCATTTTCCACTAAACTTTGTCCCGTTTTTATAATACATGGTGCCCTTACCGTGACGCTTGTTATTTCTTGAAGAACCTTCATAGCGCTCCCCATTCGGCCAAGTATAGGTGCCTCTTCCAGAAATTCCTTTGCTTCCTAAGCTTCCAGAATACAGAGATCCATCAGACCATTTTATATTTCCTTTTACATATACCCGATCAATAACTTCTACATCAAATAGTACTCCTTGCAATTGAAATTTATGCCACCCATTGGGTAAAATCTTCGCCGCTTTTAGAGGCACAGCATTCATAGATTGACCATAAGTAAACAAAGACAGACCACTACATAAAACGACCAGGATACTCATTTTTCTCATAACTAAAATTTTGTTTTGCCTTCAGTCGGCCTTCCATTCACTAAACTTACAACAGAACATATCTTTTTTTAAATGAACACTTTATGTAAGTTTTAATCACTTCTATAGACTATCTTTATAACTAAATCAAATACCATGAAAACCTCTAACATCTCTAAAGTAGTACCCCGTATTACATTTTTAATTCTTGCTATTATTTTTTCTCACCAATTAAATGCTCAGATAAGACTCGTAGAAGTTGATCCAGTAAACGATACAGCGACGATACAAAATTTTGGTGCATCAATGGTACCTATCAATGATTATTGGTTTTGTACCTTATTTGTGTACAATCAATTAAGTTCATTTACCATTGATAGTGGCTCGTTAAATTTAGCATCAGGTGCAACCGTGAAATTATCGGGTTTAAACTTAAGAGATAGCGATGCTGATCTTGGGTTATATACGACCAATTCTTTCGGATCAGCTGCGGCAATGTCTGATTTTATGCAGTGGGGTGATGCTGGAAATGGTCGAGAGAGCGTTGCAAATTCTGCTGGTTTATGGACCTCGGGTGAATTTCTTGCAGGATCTGGTCCTTTTGTTTATAGCGGTAACGGAACACAAAATGGTGCTTCGGTTTGGAATACCGGAACCCTAAGTATTAATGACGAGCTCTTTTCATCAAGCTTATCTATCTACCCAAATCCGGTTACAAATAATTTAACTATTCAAAACTTAGAAGGAGTTGAGCTGAAAAATGTAGCGTTATACAGTACAACTGGGAAGTTAATAAGGTCACAAAACAATTTGACGCAACAAACTATAGACCTTAAAGGTATTCAGGAAGGTTTATATATGTTGCGATTAACAGATACTAATGGTCGAATCGCTGAAAAAAAAATAATCAAGAATTAATTATCTTCTTCAAAAGTAATATGTTGATAGGCACCAATATCTGGTGAAATGGAACGGTTTACTCCCAAAATGTCGAACGGTACTGATAGGGCAGTTGTCATATCCCCATTGCCAATGGCTTCAGAATTTTGACCAATGATATAATTATTAGTGCGTGTATCCTTAAAATTGACGATTCCATTCAAAATAGGGTTCTGATAAAGTGTTCCGTCATTAAAATCAAATAAAGGATTATTTAAGAGGGTTGGATCACTAGTGTCAAATTTCAATAAGCTATTCTTTACATTAAAATTGAACAAAGCACCGTCGATTCTATCCACAACAAATTCAATATTCTGATTTCCATCTATAATACAATTAGAAAAATTGGCTTCTTGGAGATCGTTTGTCGTCACAACTTCATTGCCATTGGCATCAAACGACGTTAAAAAATTATTTACTAATACCGCGGGGAAATTACGCACACTATTTCTCCAATAATTGGCAAAGGTTGAGTGCTTAAAATTATAGATGCCTCCAACGGTACATGCCAATAATGATTGTCCGCTATTGCCCATAACAATATTCTCTCCTTCGATATGTGCGCCTCTACCTAAGATCCCAAAATTGGAAAAATTATAGAGTTGACTATTCTTAATTTCTAAAGTGATATCACTGTTATTTTTATCATCTACGAGGAGGCCTATGGTCGAATTTTTAATGACAGCGTAATTAATCTCATGATTCGTACTACCAGAACGTAACCAAATTGCTCCCCATTGACCTGGAACATCAGAAAATGCAGGTTCTAATCGATCTCCTTCAAAAACAACTTCATTTCCTAGAGTACCATTTACTTTTAAGGAAGCACCAGGCTGCGTTAATAAACCAGAATTGGCATGAAAAAACACAGTTGTCCCCTCTTCTATTGTAAGTGTTTTATTTTCAGGAACACCTACATAACCATAGACAACATACGGCTTATCATTCGTCCACGTAGTATCATCATCTAATAGAAATCCATTGATAAGGATATCCTCTCCTAGTTCATCTTGCCCCAAAACTATAGTTTCTGTAATACCTTGAGCATCTCTGCTCGGAAATAAAAAATTGGCATCCTGTACGAGAGTAACTAGATCTATATCCTGCACATTATTAGCCGCATCAAAAACTATTGAATCTGTGTAAATCGGATTTGTAACTTGCTGAAAATCTATAGTCGCTTCAATAAAAATGAAAATACTATCTCTTGCTAAAATATCGATATCGGTAAATGTCTTACCTGCAATACCATCAACGTTTAATCTGTAAAAAGAGTCTTCTCCACGACCTAGCGCAATTGTAGGAATGGTAATTGCACTATTACTTTTGTTATACACTTTAACACTCCGTGTACTTGAACTGATATTCGAAAAAATCGTATCTAAAAAAATAGTGTCTTTAGAAAAAGTTAACTTTCCACTACTTCTAATCGTACTAAAATCTTTACGACACGAATTACAAAAAACAAGTAGCACTATAATGAAGACGACATATACGTTTCGCATATTCTTACTTTTTCTTTAGTCTTATTTCAAAAAGGACTTTCCACCGTTTACCGGTTACAAATAGTCGGTCATTTTCAGCATCATAAGCAATTCCATTTAAGACATTATCTGATCCTTTCTCGCCTGCTTTTTCTTGTAAACCCTTTAAATTTGCAACCCCTTCTACGGCTCCTGTATCTGGATTAATAATTAAAATACTATTTCTTTGCCATTTGTTGGCATAAACTTTACCCTTGATAAATTCAAGTTCATTTAACTCGTCGGTTTTTCTATCATGCGTATAAGCCTCAATATAACGTTCTTCTTTTTGGGTATTCAGATTTAAAAACCAAATTTTCTCAGTACCATCACTTTTGATGATTTGATCAGTTGAATGTGTCAAGCCCCATCCTTCTTTACTTTGATTGTATAGAAACTCACCTTGTTGCTCAAAACTTTCTAAATCAAAAATAAAGCCTTTCATCTTTTTCCAAGTTAGCATATAAATCTTATCATTTAAAATAGTGATACCTTCACCAAAGTACTCCTTATCAAGTGCATGTTTTTGCAAAACTTTACCTGTGCTTATTTCAACTTTTCGTAGTGAAGATTGTCCATATTGACCCGTACTCTCATACAAGAAACCATCTCGATATTCTAATCCTTGTGTAAAAGCTTTTTCGTCATGAGGAAATTCGTTTATAATCTCATAGGTATAAATGCTGGGAGCTTGAGCAGCATAAAAATGTACTGTATTTGTTAATTGTTTTTGCTGACCAGCGTAAAAAATAGTAGCCGATACGGCATGCTTACCGAGTTTCTTATTTGAAATAGCCGAATTTTTCTCAATGCGAATTCCGTCGAGGTAATAACGGATAGAATCTATAGGCTTATTTTCTTTTTCTGACACTTCTAAAGTTAGTTGTTCATTCACTTTTATCTCTTTTGGAGAAGTCAATGATAATTTATATTCATTACCACATGAGGCAACGAAAAGGCCTAAAATTACTACACCAAAAAAAGATTTTAAATTCATAGTATATTTTTTTATAGAAAAAGTATATTTAAAGTTTGATTTTTCAAAAATAGTATTAAATTTGCACTCTCAAAACAGCAAGGCTTTATTTTTGCTGTAATTTAACAAATTAAAAAAGTGTACGATGAGAAAAGGAATTCATCCAGAAAATTATAGAATGGTAGCTTTTAAAGATATGTCAAATGAGGATGTATTTTTAACACGCTCTACTGCTGATACGAAAGAAACAATTGAAGTTGATGGTGTTGAGTATCCTCTAATCAAATTAGAGATTTCTAGAACATCTCATCCGTATTATACTGGTAAGGTAAAATTAATCGATGCTGCAGGTCGTATTGATAAATTTAAAAGTAAATATGCGAAGTTCAAAAAGTAAATTTTGTACTTTAATAATATCAAAAACCTCGAAATTAATTTCGAGGTTTTTTTATGTCTATAAATTGTAATTATCGTTTAATACGTAGTTTTCAAATTTTGTATTTAGATTTAGATTTATGCTTCCCTCTTACTTTTAATTTTACATAATAAGCAAGTTCTTGAGAATCATACCCTTTATTTTGTGCATCTTTTATAAAACTTGCAGAAATCTTATGAATTTTTGCCTTTTTAATATCATTTGCTTCTGGTTTATATATTTTGGTCGCTAATAAGGATTTAATATAATTCGAACTGATTTTATGAGTGGCGAATTTCTTCAACATATTCGCTTCCAAATTTCCATAGCCCACCGCAGCTAATTCTTTAATATAATTTGAACTAACACCGTGAATGGCAAATCGTTTTACCATTTGTGCATCAATATGCCCATATCCGGCTTTATCAAGTTCTTTTAGATAGTTGATCGTAACATCGTGCTGTGCAAATCTCACAAGCATATCTAACTCTAAATCTCGATAATTCGTTTTATCTAAGGCATCCATATACGCTGTACTTACATTATGAATTGCCAATTTACCTAGTTGTTTTAATGTAGGTTTATATCCCCTCTTGATAATATTATTTACATAGCTTTTAGTAACATTTCCTAAAAATAATTTGAAGTAATAATAATCCTCCTTTTTTGATAAATTGGTCAATACCTTTCCTTTAAGAAAACCCTTGAAGTCAGCATGCTGAACGAATAAAAATTTACCAGTACTTTCGCCTATTGGAAATTGACCTTTAAAAGTAATTTTTCCAACTTGCCTATCTAATTCAAAACTGGTGGCATCATTTTTTGTAAGCTCAGTTTCATCGACCGTAAAATTTATAAAAAATGAACCGTTGGTCTTTCTTGAATTCATAAGCTGAATGTGCACGGTATTTTTTTCCTTTGTTGCAGTCCAAAATCCTTCTGAAATCTCTAATGATCCAGAAAAATTATTAATAGAAATCGAACCAACTTTACTTGGTTGCTTTCCATTATTTTGAGCTATTGCCATTGAAGTAGTTAATACAGACATGACGAATACGATAAGTAATTTGGATAATGTTTTCATGTTATTTAAAATTAAATTGATTTTATAGGGGTAACTCATGATCCCTAAAAATGTTACAAAATTTATTTAGACTGCTCCAATATGGTAACAAAAGTCGTTTGTTTATAAATAAAATTTACTCGAACTTCGCTATGATATCCAATTACAAAACCACCATGAATTATCACAATAAAAAATTCAAACCAGTCCAAAACACTCCAAATGCTGAAACTTCAGAAGATACTATATTTCATTATGAACAGCAGGGCTCTATTCTAACTTGCACATATTCGGGAGGACAAATAACAAAAGGTCAGCTTATCGCCATAGTTGATGAAACAGGAAATATAGATATGCGCTATCATCAAGTTAATAGAAAAGGCGAATTAATGACAGGAATCTGTACATCTAGTCCAGAAATCATGGCTAATGGTAAAATTCGATTACATGAAAATTGGCAATGGACCTCTGGTGACCTCTCGAAAGGACAATCAGTTCTTGAGGAACTATAGATATGATTTGTGGAATTTAAAAGTTAGCTATCTAAAAATCTTGCGCAATATCCCAAGCTTCTGAATGTCTCTCAACTCCTGTAATTATGAGCAACGATAAAATTCGCTTACTATCTCACTAACCTTAGTGTAGTATTATATAAATCTGATTCTTCCATTTTTGACTTTAACCAAGCATAAAAGCTCATGATGAAGATATCTTCTCGATCCTTACCTATCCATTCAAAAGAAACCTCTACCTTTTTTTTAAACTCTTCTGTAATTGCTTCTTTAGGATTCTTATAATACTCACTCACGAGATTTATAAAAGTTAATGCTCTAACTTCACCAATTTCCTTTAAATGTTTACCAAACCTTTTCTTAAAACTATCTAATCGAATAAGTACTAAATCCATTTTATCCAATTCAATTAATAACAATATTTCAATAATATTTTTTTTAATCACCCAAATCCAACCCATTTTCTTTTCATACCAAATATCACTATGATTTAAGGTTTTATATACCTGATATGCTTCATCAAATTTATTTTGTTGAAATAAGCACATAATTAAAATCAAAGTGATATCCAACGAGTCACCTATATGTATTTTTAACAACTTAATGGCATTATTGAAATCTCCGGTAAAATTGAAATTAAGTGCCTTCATTTTAATTAGTTTTTCTGAAAAACGATTGTAATATTTTTTATTATCATCCATTTCATTTTCCATTAACTTTAAAATATTTAATGATTTTTTGAAGTCTTTATTTCTAAAATAGCTAGCCGATAGTATGTATAAAATTTCAAGATGATAAAATATATGTTTTTGCGCTTTATCTTTTTTTTGATTTATAACATTATAAATATCAATCATTAAAGGCAAAACGGTATAAAAATTATTTTGCAATTTACCGGTTGCTGCGGTAATATTCATAAGTTTATATAAAGATTTATATGTTAGTGCTTTATCTATCTCTAAGTTAAAGTTTGCAAAAGCACTTTTGATAATTTCTTTGGCATCTTTTTCATATGATTTTTTTAATCTATACTTAATTGTAGCGTAAACCATATTTAATTGAGTCTCTTTCTGAAGCTGTTCCATATTCTTATTTGCTTTTGCTATCAAAAGCTCTAAATTAATTTTTGAATCAAGAAAGGAATACTGTATTTTAGTATAATATATTTCATTTAATATTGAATAAATATCAAATTGAACTGCAATACGTTCAGCTCTTGTTAAAGTCTTAAACGCAATTTTGTATTCTCTATGTTCAAAAAATATTCTGCTGGCACGTAATAACTTTAAAATTTCAAATTCTTCTGAAATTTCATTGGCAAAACTTTTATAAGCGATGTAATCTAGTAAACTATCTTGAAGTCTTTTGCAAAGGGCATGATAAGCATTTTTAGAAGGTTTCCCATATAATCTGATGTCTAAATCATCATTAATATTACTATCCAACAGTTCGAAAAGCAACACATTTTTAACATTCCTTATTCTATTCTTTCTGTTTAACTGAAGTATAAACTCTCGCTTTTCTTCTTCACTTAGGATAGCTATAATTTTGCTTATACTCTTCATTTAATCATAAGTTATTTAATGTTTAAATATATTAATTTAATATTAATACTATTATTTTTAATCGTAAGTTTTTAAACAAAATCATATTGTTATCATTTTAAAGTCTGCTCATATTTGCATCGTATTTAAATAATTAACTATTAAATTTTATACAATGGAAAATCAAAACAATGAATTCAAAAAAGGTTATGATTCTACTTTTAAAGAAACGAAAGAGTTCAATGGAAGCCCAACGGCTGCTTTCATATCTGCATCATGGACAGCCTTACTAATAGGCATGGCTTCATATTGCATTGGTTTATGGAATATAGACATGGAGCTAAACGAAAAAGGATATTATTTTACAGTATTGTTATTTGGTTTATTTTCGGCAGTATCCGTTCAAAAAAGTGTGAGAGACAAACTAGAAGGTGTTCCCGTTACAGATATTTATTATAGTATTAGTTGGTTTACAACTGTAGCCTCAATATTACTTTTGACTATAGGACTTTGGAACGCAGACTTAGAATTGAGCGAAAAAGGATTTTATGGTATGTCTTTTGTCTTAAGTTTATTTGCGGTGGTCGCTGTTCAAAAAAACATTCGCGATAAAAAATTCTTTGACGATTTAGACTAAAATGAATTATTACTAAATAAAAAAGCGTCTAGAAAATCTAGACGCTTTTAGTTTTATACTCAGTAATTTTTTAAAAATCTTGGGCTATATCCCAAGCTTCCAACGTCTCTTTTAACGATTTTATGAACATACCGCCTAAAGCACCATTCACCACTCTATGATCATATGAATGAGAGACAAACATTTTATGACGAATACCGATAAAATCACCTTCAGCAGTTTCTATAACTGCCGGTACTTTACGCACAGCCCCGAGCGCTAAAATAGCAACTTGTGGTTGATTTATAATTGGTGTTCCCATCACACTTCCGAAGCTTCCAACATTGGTCACAGTGTAGGTACCTCCTTGAATATCGTCTGGCTTTAATTGATTTGCACGCGCTCTTTGAGCTAAATCATTTACAGATGCTGTCATTCCAACTAAGTTCAATTGATCAGCATTTTTTATAACAGGTACAATCAAATTACCGTCATCAAGAGCTGCCGCCATTCCTAGGTTGATATTTTTGCGTTTAATGATTTTATCACCATCAACAGAAATATTAATCATTGGAAACTTCTTTATAGTAGCCGCAACAGCCTGCATAAAAATTGGCGTGAACGTGATTTTTTCTCCTTCTCGTTTAAAATAAGCATCTTTCACCCTATTCCTCCATTTAACAATATTGGTTACATCGATTTCAATAAAAGACTGCACGTGCGCTGACTTTTGTACCGATTCTACCATATGATGAGAAATTAATTTCCCCATCCGTGTCATTTCAATAATTTCATCTTCTCCATTTACCGAAACTGGAGCAGCTTTTGGAGCTGATTTCTCTGGAGCGGCACTAACAGATGCTTGTGTGCTCACATTTCCTTTTGTTGCAACAGTACCTCGAGTATCAATATAGCTTAAGATATCATTTTTTGTAACTCTTCCTTCTTTACCTGAACCAGAAATTGCTTCGAGCTCATCCATAGTAATCCCTTCTTTCTGAGCAATATTTTTAACCAAAGGAGAATAAAATTTACCCGTAGGAGAACTGGTCAAATCGCTAATAGCGTTTTCTAAAACTGCAGCATTTTCTTCAACCTTACCGGGTGCTTCTTCGTTTTCATTCACTCTAGGTGTTGCAACTTTCACTTCTACTGCAACATCCGCTGGTGCTTCTCCATTTGCACTAGTTTCTATGATCGCCAATGTCTGTCCAACTTCAACAACAGTATCTACATCAAACAACCGTTCTACTAAAACGCCTTCGACTTCACTTGGTACTTCAGAATCTACCTTATCAGTAGCAATTTCTACAATTGCTTCGTCTAATTCGATTGTATCACCAACTTCCTTTAACCAAGATGTTATGGTCGCCTCTGCAACACTTTCTCCCATCTTAGGTAATTTTAGTTCAAATTTAGCCATTACTTTTCTGTCATTTTTAGAAGCCGCAATTTAAGAAATATTAAGCAGTAAAATCGTAAAATTCTCTGATTATAATTTTTACGAATTATCTTATATATAAAAAAAATATTGGTAAGCCTTGATTCAATGATTTTATCTCATAAAAACACCTTTAATTTTATCAAATTCATAAAGACATACAGGTAGTGTTAAAAAGTAAATTTACATAATTAACACTTTTTAACACTTCTTCCGCTAAACCTAGGAGTCTTTTTTTCTATATTAGCCAAGCTTAAAATATAAGCCAATTATACACTTACTTAAACCCATAGTACTATTATGAAAATCCACAAGTTAAAAACATTTAAGCTCATGTGTTTGACGCTCATGTTAGCGGCGTTTATCGCTCCGCAAAACATTGACGCTCAAAAAAAGAGAAAAAAGAAAAAAGGAAAAACCGCCGCTGTTGCAAAGCCGGCACCTAAAAAACCTAAAACGAAAAAAATAAAGGACCTCATAAAATCTAGTAAAGAGATTGATGGTCTTTTTAAAATTTATCAAGACACCATTACTGGGTCATTACAAATGATCGTTAAGGAAGACCAAATTGGCAAAGAGTTTATTCATTTTAATCAAATTGCTGATGGTGTATTAGATGCTGGAAGATTTAGAGGGGCATACGGAGGAGAAAAAATATTTAAAATCAAAAAATATTTTAACAAATTAGAATTTGTTACTCAAAACAATTCATTTTACTTCGATCCAAATAATGCCATTTCAAAAGCGAAAGAAGCGAACATGAGCGAAGGAAATATGGCGAGCATTAAAATTGAAGCTCATAATAAAGAAAAAGGACTATATCTTATTAAAGCCGATGGTTTATTCTTAAAAGAAACATTCGCTCAAATAAAGCCTCCTCGTTTTCCTGGTCAAAGACCAACTGCATTTACCTTAGGTAATTTAGATAAGGGTAAAACAAAAATTAATGCCATAAAAAATTACCCTAAAAATACTGATTTATCCATTGAGTATGTATACTCTAAGCCTTCCGTTTTAAATGGCGGTTCTGCTGCTGTTACTGATGGTCGTAACGTTAGTATTAAAGTGAATCATAGCATTATTGCAATGCCTGAAAATGATTTTGAGCCTCGATTTGACGATCCAAGAGTAGGATACTTCATGGTAGGTGTGAATGATCAGTCTTCAATGACGGCAACGCCATATCGCGATTTGATTAATAGATGGCACTTAAAAAAGAAAGATCCTAATGCCGCGATTTCTGAGCCGGTAGAGCCAATTACTTGGTGGATGGAAAACACGACTCCAGAAGAAATTAGACCTATCATTAAGAAGGCCGGAGAACAATGGAATCTAGCTTTCGAAAAAGCCGGATTTAGAAATGCAGTGGTGATTAAGCAACAACCTGATGATGCTGACTGGGATGCAGGTGATATTCGTTATAACGTTTTACGTTGGACCTCTTCTCCTAACCCTCCGTTTGGTGGATATGGACCAAGCTTTGTAAACCCTAAAACGGGGCAGATCTTAGGAGCTGATATTATGTTAGAGTATTCTTCTCTTACAGGTTCATTAAGAAATGAAAAACTATTCTCAAAAGCAGGTATGGCAAATTTCTATGAAGAAATGTCGACTAAAATTAATGAGAAAGGTCATGATAAAGTATGTGCTGCAAGTCAAATGGCCCAGTTAGACAATATGTTTGCAATGGCAGCAAATGCCGCTTTTGATGTTGGAGAACTAGAAAAAAGTAAAATGGTTAATGAATTTTTACATTTCCTAATTTTACATGAAATGGGTCACACACTTGGTTTAAACCACAATATGAAATCGAGTCAGTTGCATTCAATTGCTGATGTGAATAATCCAGCTATTACTTCTAAAGTTGGCTTGATGGGATCTGTAATGGATTACCCAGCAGTAAACTATAATATGGATAGAGATAACCAAGGAGAATATTGGACAACTAGACCTGGGCCATATGATGTGTGGGCAATTCAATTTGGATATCAGCCAATGAACGATAGTGAAATGAAAGCTTTATTGGCAAAATCTTCACAACCTGAATTAAGTTTCGGTAATGATGCTGATGACATGCGTGCTCCAGGAAAAGCTATTGATCCAAGAGTAAATGTTGGTGATATGAGTAGCGATGCTATACAGTATGCTATAAATAGAATGAAATTAGCTAACGAAGTTGGTAAGGAAATTCTTGGAAAATACAAGAAAAATGAAGCAGGTAAATCATTTCAAGAGTTGTTATTTTCTTACTTTGTAGTTACTGGACAACAAGCTGGTTCAGCTAATACAATTTCTCGTTATATTGGAGGTGTTTATGTTGATAGAGCCATGAATGGTCAGCCAGGAGCTACTCAACCTTATACTCCTGTTGAAAGAGAAAAGCAAAAGAAAGCAATGAAAGCATTGAAAGATTATGTATTCGCTAAAAATGCTTTTACGGTACCAAATGAATTGTATAACTATACGGCAAGACAGCGTAGAGGTTATAATTTCTTTGGAGGACCAGAGGATCCAAAAATTCATGCTCGAGTATTAGGAATTCAGAGAAATATATTAAGACATTTATTACACCCAAATACAACGCAAAGAATTACTGATTCTGAGTTATATGGTAATAAATATAAACTTTCTGAAATGATGTCTGATTTAAATAATGCTATCTTTCAAGCAGATATTTATGGCAGTGTAAATTCTTTTAGACAAAATTTACAGTTAGAATATACTAATATGTTAATTAGTGCTTTAACAGGAAGACAGAATGCAAGATATACACATGCTGCAAAATCAATGGCTTTGTATAACTTGAAGAACATAAGAAGAATGGCGGCGCCATCTGGAGATGTTTCTTCAAGAGCTCATAAACAACATTTAAGAACTCTAATTGACAATGCCTTAAAAGAAATTAAATAATTCAATTTATTTTGAAATTTTTAGAAGCTGTAGCAGAAATGTTACAGCTTTTTTTTGTTTAAAAGAATTCAATTATTAAGTATATTAGCTCTGTAATAACTAAACTAAAACTATGTCTAAAATCAAACTTTTTCTCCTTATTGGAATCGCTTTTGCCCTCAATCTAAGTGCTCAAAAAAAAGACAGTAAAAAATGGGATGTATCTAACCCTCAAGGAGATTGGAATTTTAAGGAAGTAAATCTTTCCACAGATGAAGGTACTTGGATGAATTTAGATGTTAGTCCTGATGGAAAAACGATTGTTTTTGATTTACTCGGAGATATTTATAAAATGCCGATTACCGGAGGTAATGCAACTTTATTGAGAGAAGGTTTACCGTTTGAAGTACAACCGCGCTTTAGTCCAGATGGCAGCAAAATACTATTTACGAGTGATGCTGGTGGAGGAGATAATTGTTGGATAATGAATATCGATGGTTCTGATGCCAAACAAATTACGAAAGAAAAATTTCGCTTAGTAAATAATGGTGTTTGGTCAGCAGATGGAAATTATATCATTGCGCGAAAGCACTTTACATCACAACGCTCGCTAGGAGCAGGTGAACTATGGATGTATCATATTACAGGTGGTTCAGGAACACAACTCACCAAAAGAAAAAATGATCAACAAGATTTAAACGAACCTTCTACTTCACTAGATGGCAAGTATGTGTATTACAGCGAAGATGTATATCCAGGAGGCTTTTTTCAATATAATAAAGACCCGAATAAACAAATTTATGTAATCAAGCGATACAGTTTAGATACAGGAAAAACAGAAACGATTGTAGGCGGTCCAGGTGGTGCTGCACGGCCGCAAGTATCTAAAGATGGTACCAAACTTGCATTTGTAAAACGTGTAAGAACCAAAAGTGTGTTATTCATTCATGATCTTGAAACAGGTGAAGAGTGGCCATTGTATGATCAATTAAATAAAGACCAGCAAGAAGCATGGGCGATTTTTGGTGTTTATCCAGGGTTTAATTGGATGCCTAATAATACTGAAATTGTATTTTGGTCTGGTGGTAAAATTCATAAGATTGACATAAATTCTTTAGCAGTCTCGACTATTCCTTTCAAGGCGGAAGCATCTATAAAAATTGCAAAAACGGTCGCCTTTGACACTCCGGTTTTTAGCAAAGAATTTAGTTCTAAGGTCATCAGAAATACGGTAACATCACCAGATGAGAAAACAATTGCGTTTAATGCCTTAGGAGCTGTTTGGATAAAAAAATTACCCAATGGAAAGCCGAAAAGATTGACAAAAGGTAGCGATCTGGAAGCCGAACCTTGTTTTTCGCCAGATGGGAAAAACATCGTCTTCGTAACTTGGAACGATGAAAATTTAGGCGCTATTTATAAGGCTCCTATCAAAGGCGGGACTCCCGTAAAACTTACCTCCCAAAAAGGAATATACAGAACGCCGAAGTACGATAATACAGGTACCAAAATTGTGTATGTTAAAGATGGTGGAAATGGAGATCAAGGAAGAACTTTTGCTAAAAAAGGCGGAATTTATACAATGAATGCAAATGGCAGTAATAAAAAATGGTTGAAAAAAAATGGCCAATTTCCAACATTTAGTACGAGTGGCACACATATTTTCTACCAAACTGGTGGCAAGTATTTTGGGAATTTAACCAAATCATTAAAAAGTATAGACCTCAACGGTCAACAGGAAAAGACACTGGTTAAATCTAAATATGCAAACCGTTTGGTTCCTAGTCCTAACAATAAATGGATCGCATTTAGCAACTTACATAAAGCCTATGTAGCGCCAATGCCGAAAACAGGAAAGACAATCGATCTTGATAATAAAACCAAAATAGTACCTGTGTCTCAAATTTCAAAAGATGCTGGGCTCAACTTACATTGGTCAAAGAATAGTACAAAGATTCATTGGACCCTTGGTGATACATATTTTACTAACGCCGTGTCCAATCGCTTTACATTCTTGAAAAACTCGCCTGACAGCATCCCTCCTATTACTGAAAAAGGAATAAGAGTCGGTTTGACTATTAAATCAGATAAACCTTCGGGAAAAATTGCTTTCACAGGAGCAAGAATCATTACCATGGAAGGTGATAAAGTAATCGAAAATGGTACCATTATTATTAATGAAAATAAAATTGAAGCTATTGGTGCGAGTACAGCTATTACGATTCCTAAAAATGTTAAAGTAATTGATGTTAAAGGAAAAACTATTATGCCAGGTATTGTAGATGCGCACGCTCATATCGGTGGCTTTAGAGCTGGTTTGACGACGCAAAAACACTGGCAATTCTACGCAAATCTTGCCTATGGAGTCACTACGGCACACGATCCTTCTGCCAATTCAGAAACCGTATTTACCTTAGCAGAGATGATTAAAAGTGGTGCAATGGTTGGTCCTCGTCTTTATTCGACTGGTTTTATTTTATACGGTGCTGATGGTGATTTTAAGGCTGTTGTAAATAGTTTAGAAGATGCGAGATCGTCAATTCGTCGTACAAAGGCCTTTGGAGCTCTTTCTGTAAAAAGTTATAACCAACCGAGACGTGAACAACGTCAACAGGTCTTACAAGCTGCACGCGAAGAAGGAATTTTTGTGGTGCCAGAAGGCGGTTCAACATTTTATCATAATATGTCAATGATAATGGATGGTCATACAGGTATTGAACACAATATTCCTATTGCGCCAGTTTATAAAGATGTTACAACGTTATGGAGCAATAGCAACACAGGATATACTCCTACTTTGGTGGTTAACTATGCAGGAATGAGTGGTGAATATTATTGGTATCAAAAAGATAATATTTGGGAAAACGAAAAATTATTAAAATATACGCCAAGAAGAATCATTGATGCGCGATCTCGACATAGAACAATGGTACCTATGGAAGAATATGAGAATGGCCATATTCTTACTTCTAAAACTTGTAAGGCATTGACAGATGCCGGTGTAAAAGTGAACTTGGGTGCTCATGGGCAATTACAAGGGCTAGGAGCGCATTGGGAACTATGGATGTTACAACAAGGAGGTATGACCAATATGGAAGCGTTAAGAGCAGCGACTTTAAATGGTGCTCAATATCTCGGAATGGGCAATGATGTCGGTTCTTTAAAAGTTGGAAAACTAGCTGACTTAATTGTCCTAGAAAAGAACCCCTTAGATGACATTCAACATACAAATAGTGTGTCTTACACCATGGTAAATGGTAGATTGTATGATACAGCATCCATGAATGAAATTGGAAATCGTCCGAAATCGAGAACCAAATTTTATTGGGAAAACAATAAGTATAATCAATCCTTCAAATGGCATGAAGATGCTCAAAGTTTTACCACACCTGGTTGTGGATGTCTCGTTGGGCATGAATAATAATCGACGATTAACATGAAAAAATGGTTATTCGAAACTGAATTAATTGGTAATAATGTACGATTAGCACCCATGCGCATTTCGTATGCTAATGATATGGTACGCGCGGCTTCTGATGGGGCACTATGGAATTTGAAAGTTACTTCGGTGCCCTCTATCAATACAGTCGACAACTATATTAAATTTGCGTTAGATGAACAAGCAATTGGCAATGGATTGCCTTTTGTTATCGTCGATAAAAAAACTGATACTCTAATTGGGTCTACGAGATATTGTAATGCCACTCCTGACCATAGGCGATTAGAAATTGGATATACGTGGTACGCAACATCTTATCAAAGAACTGGAGCCAATACCGAATGTAAGTTATTACTGCTACAACATGCGTTCGAAGTTTTAAATTGCATTGCGGTAGAATTTCGAACACATATTCATAATGAGGCATCTAAAAATGCAATACAACGTTTAGGGGCGAAGCAAGATGGTATTCTCAGAAATCACCGTATTAGTACTGATGGTAGTTTAAGAGATTCAGTGGTTTATTCGATCACTCGAGAAGAATGGCCCGGTGTAAAAAAAGCGTTAGAAATGAAGCAAAATAGCTACTAAAAAATGCTATATTTAAAAGTTAAAACTGGTAACAATAGTACTTTATTTGAGACTAATACAGTAGCATAGAATTGATAAATATATCTTATGAATTTGACAAATACTCAAAATAACCGGTTCCTTATTTTCGGCATTCCTTTACTGTTAATTGTATCCTTAATTTTGCTAATCAATTCTGAAGCTTTTTATCGCAACGCTTCTGAATTATCTATTGCCACAACTTTAGACTTTGTCTTTACAGTACCGATAGTTTATTTTTTTCTAATCCGTAACAGTAGTATTGCTAAAAAAACGGTTGTTCCTTTTTTTATTATGGGTGTTGTTTTGGCAACGCTTGTGATACCAAAAGAGCAGCAAGGTTTACTAAACAATATTAAAACGTGGGTTGTACCTATCGTTGAGGTTGGCGTATTTTCTTTAGTGGCATGGAATATCCGTAAAGCCATTAAAATTTATAAAAACAAGAAAAGTAAAACATTAGATATTGGGAGTATTATTCGATCCACCTGTGCAGAAATCTTTCCTGCCAAAGTCGCTCGATTCTTGTCACTAGAAATTCTATCATTCTATTACGGATTCATTCATTGGCGAAAGATCAACCTTAAAAACAACGAATTTAGCTATCATAAAAACACTGGAAGTCAGGTGCTTTTCGTGGCAGTTCTTTTTTTAATCGCTATCGAAACAGTAGCCTTGCATTTACTTCTTAATCAATGGAGTCCCATTGCCGCATGGATTTTAACGGGAATAAGTATCTACTCAGGGTTTCAAGTTTTTGGTTTCTTAAAATCTATTAGTAAGAGGCCCATTGTTCTCGATTCGGATAGTTTAAAATTACGATATGGTATTATGAAGGAGGTTGATATTAAAATAAAAGATATCGCAGCTGTTGAAATGACAACAAAAAATAGTGACGAAAACGATCATACTACTACTTATTTATCAATATTAGGCAATTCAGAAGGGCATAATATGTTGATCACTATGAGAACACCTTATATTTTAAATGGAGTTTACGGAACCAAAAAGAAGTTTCGAAAAATTGCCTTGTTTATTGATGACAAACAAAAATTCTACCACCAACTTGAACTTAGAATCAACGAATGATTTTTGAAAATAACATACTTCAACCTCCATTGAATAAGTTTATTGAAGCTATGTTTCATTTTAAGGGTTTTATGCCCGATCATTCTATTGAACGTGTTGTTCCTACTGGACATCTTTTTATATTATTTGAATTAGATGGTATAGAAAGGCATACTTTTGATAATGTGAGTTTAGAACCCAATAGAACCTTTTCTAAGGTATGGATTTCGGGAATACACAAGAACTATTTATCAATCTCGGCTCCTCAAAATTCAGAAATGTTTGTAATCCAATTTAAACCAACCGGAGCATATCCTTTTCTACATACCCCTATACATAAACTTAACAATTCAGTTATTGATGCTCAAAAAATAGTAGGAAATGAAATTTTGGAACTTCATGACAAATTATTGCAAGCATCTACATCTCAAGATAAATTTGAACTTGCGGAAAATTGGTTACTTAGTCGGCATCGAGAAAGTGGCCCTGACCAAGAATTATTAGATTTATTTAATAAAATTGCTGTTCAAGGAGATGACAAACATCAAGATGCAATAGCTACGTATTCCAAAACGCAAAAACATCTCATTAATCAATTTAAGAAATACTTTGGCTTAACTCCGAAAAACTTTCAACGTATATTTAGATTCAATGAAATATTGCAGCAAATGCAGGGCAAACAATCTGTAGAATGGTCTCAAATTGCCTATCAATGTGGCTATGCCGATCAATCTCATTTTATCAAAGAGTTTAAGGAATTCTCAGGATTTAACCCTCAAGAATTTATCAATAATGATTTCAATAAAAACGAACCAAATTTTTTCCCATTAGATTAGAAGGTTCATTTTTTACTATGACACGTACGTCAACTTTAGTACTATTGTAGCATAAATCTTAGGGTATGAAAATAAAAAAACTCCTTATTCTATGCTTATTTTTCTTACAAATTAGCCATAGTCAAAATCAGCAAACATTAGAAAAAAGAATTACCTCACGAATTGATTCAACATACTTGAATGAACTGGTATTGATTCAAGAATTTAATATTCATGTTTCTGTCGATTCTGTTTGGAATGCCTATACAACAAAAATGGGTTGGGAAAGTTGGGCTACTTCCCTTGCAGAAGTGAACATTAAAAATGGTGGCTTCATACGTACTAATTATAACAAAAATGGTTACATTGGTGATAGTACAACAATTGTACTGCATGTAAAAAATTATGTCCCAAAAAAAATCCTCACTTTACAAGCAGAACTGACTAAAAATTTCCCAGAGTTTATGAAAGCCGATGAAAAAAATCTATATAATTTAGTGTATTTTGAAGATCTCGGGCCTAATCGTACAAAAGTTACTTCGTATGGAATAGGCTATAAGAATACTAAAAAGTATAAGTCACTCATGAAGTTTTTTATCAAAGGTAATACCACGAGTTACGTAAATTTAATATCTTATTTAGAAACAGGAAAACCCAGTGTAAACTATTAATTATGGACAAAGCATTACAAACAATGATCGATAATATGCCTGCGAAAACGGGTAAATCCTTAGCTGAATGGGTAGTAATACTCAAAACAAAAGGATTTGAAAAACATGGACAAGCCGTGAAATTCTTAAAAACAGAACATGGTGTGACTCATGGTTTTGCAAACACCATCGTTACACTATCAAAAAATGAACAGAGCACGACAAATGATTTACTAACGAACCAATATAAAGGGAAAGAACTCTTAAAGCCTATCTATGAGAAACTGATAGTTGAAATTGGTAAATTTGGTACAGACATTACTAATAGCCCAAAAAAAGGGAGTGTTAGTATGAGAAGAAAACATCAGTTTGCCTTAATAAAACCTGCTACAAAAACTCGAATCGATCTTGGTTTAAAAATAAAGGATAAACCTATTGGTGGTAAACTAGAAGGCTCTGGACCTTTTGGTACCATGTGTACACATAGAGTGCAATTAACAAGCGTTGATGATGTTACTGCCGAAGTCATCTCTTGGATAAAAGAAGCTTATGATACATCTGTATAACACAACTATGTGATTGGATATATATGGCATTTAAAAAATTGAAATATTGGTTTGATAAAGAACTTGCTATCTTATTAGCAGAGAAAATTACTACGTATAAGTCAGATTTTAACTCAAAAGGTTTCATCAATATCATTCATATAAGCACAAAAGAAATGGAATTAAAAGATCGCGTCGAATTCATTGCCGATCAATTTCAAAAACATCTGGGAACGGATTATCAAAAGAATATCATCTTACTAAGCAAAATTTTAGGGCCCGAAAACACAGAAGAAACGGGTATGTTTACAAACTTTTACTGGATCATGCCGATTGCGAAATATGTAGAAAAATATGGCTTAGACAATTTTGATATCTCGATGACCGCTATTCAAGAGATTACAAAAAGAAATACCGGTGAATATGCCATTCGTCCATTTCTAGAAAAGTATCCAATTAAAACTTTAAAGGTTCTCGAAACATGGTCTCATAGTCAAAATAAACATGTTCGAAGATTGTCTAGTGAAGGCATAAGACCAAGATTACCGTGGGCTTCAAAATTGCAGATCTTTATCGAAGATCCTATTCCGATTATTCCCATTCTAGAAAACCTTAAAGATGACCCCTCAAAGTATGTTCAAAAATCTGTGGCAAATTGTATCAATGATATCTTAAAAGATAATGTAGAGATTGGTAAAAATTTGATTGAAAAATGGTCAAAAAACTCTTCAAAAGAAAGAAAATGGATTATTAAACATGCCCTTCGAAATTTACTGAAATCGCAAGATTCTTGGGCTGAAAAAATAGTATCAAAGTCTGTTTAACTTACTTTTTATTAACTCTTTTCTAAATTCTTGCTTGGTAGTGTTGAGTGACTTTTGATACCAGAATTTGGCCAACTCGACATCTTTATCTTCTAAGTATTCGGCCATACTTACAGAAAAATAGATATACCTATTTTCCAAGTGCGGTTTCAAAGATTCTAGTTCTTTTATTGCTGCATCATTCATGTGCAATTCAAACATACAAATAGCCCTATTTAAGCGAATTATCGGTGTATCAATAATTCTTAATAAAGTATTGTAAAGCGTTAAGATTTCTTTCCAATTGGTTTGCGAGAAGGTTTTCGCTCCTAGGTGAATGGAAGCTATTAATGCTTCTATATAATATCGATTTAAAACGGAAGGTTTCTCCAAATAAGTAAAACCTAGCCGAATGAGTTGTTGATCCCATTTTGATCTATCTTGATTACGTAAAGAAACAAATTCGTTATGCTCATTTATTCTTGATTCAAAACGTGCCATGTGAAAATAGCACAAAGCCAAGATATGTCTGGTTCGCACTATTTTGCTCTTTTTTTCCAACAGATGCCCTAAACGAACTGCCTCAAAGCAAATTTCTTTGTGTATAGGTGAATTTGATGCATTGTTCATCGAATCATATCCCTCATTGAACATACAGTAAATAATGGTTTCAATATATTCAATATCGACCTCAGAAAACACCAAAGTGTTCTCTCGATGAAAAAATTCCTTCGGAACCAATTGCAGTTTTTGTTTCGCTCGTTGTAAATTCTTGTAGACGTTCTCTTCCGAAATCAATAAACTAGTTGCAATTTCACTTACTCCGAAACCACAGATATGTTTCAAGGTGAAAATTATTTTCGATTGCTGTTTTATCGCTAGTTTTGAGCATGCTAAAACCAGTTGTAGCTGCGCATCTTCCTTTTGCGGAATAGACAGCTCACCAACCCCTTCAACATCATGTAGCGAAACATTTTTTTGATTCTTTTTAAGATTGTTAAGTATA
This sequence comes from uncultured Flavobacteriaceae bacterium, assembly GCA_947494325.1. GTDB lineage: Bacteria > Bacteroidota > Bacteroidia > Flavobacteriales > Flavobacteriaceae > Aureibaculum. The sequence goes on along the minus strand of CANLUS010000006.1, from coordinate 24,811 downwards.
TGATTCTTAGTCACAGTAAAGAGCCAACCTTTTGGTTTTGATGGATAATCATTGTACTTCCAAGATTTAAGCGCTTTATAAAATGTTTCTTGTAAAGCATCTTCAATAATGTCAACATATTTCGATCCAAATTTTAGTACCAGAGACGAAAACACCTCTTGATAGAATTCTCTAAAGAGGTGTTCGGTAAATTGATTGGTATTTAGCTCGTCTTTATGACTCATAATCCATAATCGGTCTAATTTCGGTAACTCCTCCCCAGAGATGACATGGGCATTCTTTGGCGATTTCTGTGACTTCCTCTAAACTGTTCGCTTGTAACAGATAATAACCACCTATGATTTCTTTTGATTCAATATAAGGGCCATCTTTTACAAGACCATCTTTTCCGGTAATAAACTTACCATCCGGTACCAAACCATCACCACCAAGGAAAGTACCATTTTTACTCAATTTTTCTACCCATCCCATATGGGCTTGTATCAATCGTTGCATTTCGTCAGGCGAATATCCTCTCTCTTTTTCTAACTCGTCATGTAATAATAAAATAAATTTCTTCATTGTTTTAATTTTAATGTTCACTAGTATGACAATCCTGAATCTATAAATTGGACAATATTTTTAAAAAAATTATGGGCTTACCTTACCAGTAAAAACATTTGCTTTTCCGTTAAACGGATTTCCAGACGCACGACGTAACAATGCCACTTGCCCAGCATGCCAAATGGCGTCCGCAATTGGACCATTTATATTGTTCCAAAAAGGATAAGAACGTTCGCCATTCTCACTTTTGAAAACTATGGTAAATACAGATAAATCATCGCTTGCCCCTATTATTTTACTCGCCTTTTGAAAATTAACCAATGTTCTTTTTCTTTTTTCTTCAAAGGTTAGTTCCTTTTTGTCGACTACTGTACGATCATTTACTGTTTTCGTCGCAGCATTCACAATGACCTTTGACAGATCATAAATATGATCAATAATTTGAGCGCTACTACGAACACGGTTTCCGGGTTCGTAACTTAAATCTTCGGCCCTTAAGCTTTCGGTTGCCCAATAATATCTAAATCCTAACCCATCAATCATTCTTGCCGCTGTAGATCCAGCAGTATATTTCTCTGATGCTTCGGGCATTTCGTAATAGGGTAACTTTTCTGATTTTTCTTCTTGAGCGTTTGCGCTAATTGAAATAAGAAAAATAAAAAGTAGGCGAATAGTTTTCATATGCTTTGGTTTAATTTATAGTCAATAAATATACTTTATTTCATTCCTTTTACTCTTCTTTACAATTAAAAAATGTCGTATAACTTTAAGTGTATGTAACTTCTTATGATTATTTTGGTCTATAAACTGAGTATAACTCAGGTTTTAAATCAAAAAACATCGAGCAATGAACTACAAAAACATAAAACCATTTTGCCTATTTCTATGTCTATTTATGGGGATTAGTTTATTCGGGCAATCGACACCAACCAAAAATCTCAACTATTTAAATCAAAAACCTCCTTCAATTACTCCTTCAATTTTTGCTCCTAATTTAATTTCTAAAAAAGGGGAATACGAATTTGGATCGGTTTTTAATAAGAATGCTACTGAGTTCTTTTATGGAGTAAATGTTAATGGAAAAGAAGAAATTAGATATTCAAAATTAATTGGAGACCAATGGAGTGCACCTCGCACCATTTTATCTCATGAAAAATATGGGTATAATGACCCATTTCTTTCTCCCGACGAACAACGGCTTTACTTCATATCTCAGAGAACCTTAGACGGACTTGACAAGAAAGAGGATTATGATATCTGGTATGTTAAAAGACTTATAAATGGATGGTCAGTACCAATTAATGCAGGTTCGAACATTAATACTAATGCTAATGAATATTATATATCCTTTACGAATAGTGGCACCATATATTTTTCATCAAATAAAATAGGAAACAATTTCGATATCTACACTTCAAAATTCGTTAACGGAAAATTTCAAAAAGCCACTCCCTTAAGTGATTCCATTAATACACCTGCGTATGAGGCTGACGTATTTATAGATCCTGATGAGAAATACATTATTTTTTGTGGTAATAGAAAAGATGGTCTGGGAAGAGGCGATTTATACATTAGTTTTAAACGAAAAGACGGAACTTGGAAAAGCGCTGTCAATATGGGAAATCGGATCAATACAAAAGGCCATGAACTTTGTCCATTTGTTACAAAAGATGGTAATTATTTATTCTACACGAGTAACCAAGATATTTATTGGGTAAGCACAAAAGTCTTCGATACGTATAAGAACGAAAAGTAATTTATGCGGTCGAAACAAGATCAAAAATTGACGGTATACTATGAAGTCCTGTGTAGCCAATGTTAAAACTTAATTATTCCTTTTTTAGTACTAACAGTTTTCGTTAATTTAACCATCTCTTAAAATTTACGACATGAAAAAATTAGCTACCCTATTGCTGTCTACCTTGTTTATAGCAACCTTTTCTTTTGCACAAGACGCTCCAAGAAAAACGCAGCAAGGACATACAAATCAAAATAAATTTAGACAGTTAAAAGATGTTTTAGCAACTCCCAATAACCAGCGAACGGCATCTGGTGCCCCAGGCAAAGCTTACACGCAGCAAAAAGTAGATTATGTAATGGACATCGTTCTAGATGATGAAAACCAAAGAATTACGGGGAAGGAGACCATAACATATCATAATAATTCTGAGGATGAACTTACATATTTATGGTTACAATTAGATCAAAATATGCGTGCGGCTGATTCTAAAACCCCCGATATTCAACCGAGTAGAATTCCGAAATCCACATCGAAAGATAGGTTTAACAAAAATTATATAGAAAAACCTTTCGATGGAGGTTTTAATATCACAAGTGTTTTGAATAGTGACGATAGTAACTTATCGCATACTATCAATCAAACCATGATGCGCATAAACTTACCAAAACCTTTAGCATCTGGCGATACTTTTCAATTTAAGATTTCTTGGTGGTATAATATCAATAACCATAGAATCAATAGAGGGAGATCAGGCTATGAGCATTTCCCTGCTGACGGGAATAATAATTACGTTATTGCACAATTTTTCCCACGATTATGTGTATACGATAATGTAGAAGGTTGGCAGAATGATCAATTTTGGGGAAGAAGTGAGTTTGCCTTAGAATTTGGAGATTATACCGTAAATATTACGACACCGGCAGATCACATGCTTGGAGCTACAGGTATCTTATTGAATGAGAAAGAGGTATTGACAAAAAAACAACTTAAGAAATTAGAACTTGCAAAGAAAACATTTGATAACCCTGTTATAATCCATTCACAAAAGGAAGCAGAAAAGATTGAACAAAGTAGATCTAAAAAAACAAAGACATGGAAATTTTTTGCAGAAAATGTAAGAGATTATGCCTTCGCAACTTCAAGAAAATTTATATGGGATGGTATGGCCGTTGACATTAACGGGACCTCAGTAATGGCCTATTCTTTATACTCGAAAGAGGCAAACCCGCTATATGGTGAACACTCTACTAGAGCGGTAGCCCAAACCTTAATAACATACTCAAGACATACATTTGATTATCCGTATCACAAAGCAATTTCTGTTGATGGTCAAATGGGGATGGAATATCCACAAATTTGTTTCAACCCAGGGAGACCAAATCCAGACGGAACCTATTCGGATAGAACAAAATATAGAATGATCGGAGTAACAATTCATGAAGTTGGGCATAACTTTTTTCCAATGATTGTAAATTCAGATGAACGTCAATGGACTTGGATGGATGAAGGGTTAAATTCTTTTATGCAGATGTTAGCTATGATGGATTACGAAGAAGGATATCCATTAAGGAGAGGCCTGCCAAAAAATATTGTAGACTACATGAGCGGAGATCAATCTAGAATAGCACCAATCATGTCTAAAGGAGATAATGTATATAGTTTTGGGAACAACGCTTATGGTAAACCTGCTACGGCTTTATGGATCTTACGTGAGACGATTATGGGTAAAGAGTTATTTGATCATGCATTTAAAACCTATTCACAAAGATGGAAATTTAAACATCCTACCCCAGCAGATTTCTTTAGGTCTATGGAAGATGCCTCTGCTATGGATTTAGATTGGTTCTGGAGAGGTTGGTTTTATACGACCGATGTAACCGATATTGGTATTCATAAAATCAAAAAGTTTTATACCAAATCGGGAGCAAATGGTAAAGTAGATTTTATTGAAGACACTACAGAAGGGTCAAAGTTCAGTGCTAAAAAAGGTGCAAATTCTAAGTTCTTTTATGAGATTACATTTGAGAAACCTGGAGGACTTGTAATGCCTATTATTGTTGAGTTCACCTACAAAGATGGAACTAAGGAGCGAAAGACCTATCCGGCTCAGATTTGGAGATTTAATGATCAATTAGTGACGAAGGCAATCCATTCTGATAAAGAAATTACAAGCATCATTATTGATCCTGATTTAGAAACAGCAGATGTAGATACCTCTAACAATAGCTGGCCGAAAAAACAAGCTTCTGAGTTTGATAAATTTAAAAATAAAATAAAAGGGTAATTACCTGCAGTCTGCATGAATAAACTGCCTGAACTTTACTTTAAAACAGCTATCGAATGGCGTTCTTGGTTGGCAATGAATTACCAAGAATCACAGGGTATCTATTTAATCTTTTACAAAGTTTCTCATGAAACAGAAAGCATGCGCTGGGAAGAAGCTGTAAAAGTTGCCCTTTGTTATGGTTGGATAGACTCAACCGTTAAAAGTCTTGGAAATGGGAAAAGGCGACAATATTTTTGCCAAAGAAAGCCAAAAAGTGTTTGGAGTGCCGTAAACAAAAAGTATATTGTTGATTTGATGGCCGCCAATTTGATGCACAAAAGTGGTTTGGAGGTTATTGAGATTGCCAAAAAAAATGGATCATGGACTGCCTTAGATGCCGTTGAAAAAGGTATTGTCCCAGAAGATTTACAGCTTGCTTTTAAGAAGTCACCGATGGCGTTCAAAAATTATAAGAGCTTCGCACCGTCATATAGAAAAAGTTATCTCTATTGGTTAAATCAAGCAAAACGGATGGAAACAAGACAAAAGAGAATAACAGAAATTATTTCGCTTTGTGAGCAAAATATAAAATCGAGAGGATCTCGCTAATTGATCTGTAAAAATGTCTTATAAGAATCTAAAATATTTTATATTTGTGTGATTCCTTAACCCTACAAGCGATCACTAAAATATTATACAATGAAAAAAGTCATTCAAATTGCAATGCTATTTGTGTGTATAGCTTCCGTGTCTGCACAAAACAGAATAATTGAAGCAGAATCTACCACAATTTCAAAACACACCGTTACTATAAAAAATAAGGTAATCCCTTATGTTGCGACTGCCGGAACTCAACCCGTTTGGGATAAAGACGGACTTGTTATCGCTTCGTTATTTTACACCTATTACAAACGTTCGGATATTAAAAATGATACTAAACGACCATTGATCATATCTTTTAACGGAGGACCAGGATCTGCCTCCGTTTGGATGCATGTTGCCTACACAGGCCCACGTATTTTAAAAATTGATAGTGAAGGGTATCCAGTACAACCATATGGTGTTAAAGAGAATCCTCATTCTATATTGGATGTAGCAGATATTGTCTATGTAAATCCGGTAAACACAGGGTATTCTAGAATGATCAAAAATAAAGACGGTAAATATCCTGATAAGAAGCAATTCTTTGGTATCAACGCAGATATTAAGTATTTAGCTGAATGGATCAATACCTTCGTGACGCGAACCAATAGATGGCGCTCTCCTAAATATATCATAGGTGAGAGTTATGGAGGTACACGTGTTATGGGCTTGGCCAATGAATTACAAAACAATCAATGGATGTATCTTAACGGAGTAATTATGGTATCTCCTGCAGATTATAAGGTTTTTGAATCGGATGTGCCTGTGTCAACGGGTATTGACTTTCCATATATGACGGCCGCAGCATGGCACCATAAAATGCTACCTTCTGCACTACAAAGTAAAGATTTACTAGAGATTTTACCCGAGGCTGAAAAATTTGCGCTCGATGAATTAATTCCTGCACTTTCAAAAGGTGGCTTCATAAGTGATACTGATCGCAAGGCGGTTGCTAAAAAGATGTCCTATTATTCTGGTTTATCCGAAAGAGTAATTTTAAAAAGAAACTTAGATGTGACACCTCGCTTTTTTTGGAAAGAGTTATTGAGGGATAAAACCGGGCAAACTATAGGACGATTAGATTCTCGCTATTTAGGTATTGATAAAAACGAAACTGGTAGTTCACCGGATTATAGTGCAGAATTGACGTCATGGCTGCATTCATTTACGCCAGCTATCAATTATTATTTACGTGAAGGATTAAATTATAAAACAGATTTAAAATACAATATGTTTGGCCCAGTACGTCCTTGGGATAGAACCAATAACAATGTGCGAGAGGGTCTCCGTCAAGCAATGGCTCAAAACCCTTATTTACATGTGATGACCCAGTCTGGTTATTACGATGGAGCAACGACTTATTTTAGTGCAAAATATAGTATGTGGCAAATAGATCCTAGTGGAAAAATGAAAGATCGTTTTACCTTCAAAGGATATCGGAGCGGACACATGATGTATCTTCGTCAAGAAGATTTGGCAAAGGCAAATGAAGACATTAGAGAGTTTATAATTAAAAGTACACCAAAGAACGGTGCAGCGGCTAAATATTAAGAAAAGAGGATTATGATGAGAAAATTAAGTTTGGTAGTAACTCTGCTTATTTCAAATATACTGTGGGCACAGCCAGCACATGAGGTGTATTTGTTTGATTTTATCAAGAATGACAGTACACAAACCTATACTTTAAAGAACCCTATAAATATATCTAATAACAAAGGTTTTTACGATAATCAACCTTCTTTTTTAAATGATGGTATGGGTGTATTGTTTTCTTCTACGCGCGACGATCAAACAGATATTGCTCTCTATGACATTGAACGTAAAGAAAAAAGATGGATGACCAATTCAACCGGTAGTGAATATTCACCTCAACAAACGCCTAATAAGAAGTTTTTTTCGGCCATTAAGTTGGATACAGATGATACACAACTATTATGGCATTATTCGTTTAGAAGAAAAAAACCTAGAGTGTTGGTCGATAAACTAAAAATTGGTTACCATGCTTGGTTAAATGAAAAAGTAGTAGTGTCATTTGTATTAGGAGATCCGGCAACTTTACAGGTTAATAACCTCAAGTATAAGATCAAATATCCTATCGATAAAAATATTGGTCGGTCGATTCATAAAATACCGACAACAGAATTAATGAGTATTATTAGTTTCGAACATGATGAGCCCGAAATATACTCTATTGATCCTATTAATAGCGAAAAAAAATACCTTGCAGATGCCTTAAAAGGTTCACAAGATATGACTTGGACACCTGATCAAACCATTATTATGGGGCGTGCTAACAAATTGTATAAATTAAAACCTGGTACCGATAAGGAATGGATAGAGATTGCCTCTCTAGAGGAATTCAATTTAAATGGTATTACGCGTCTTGCGGTAAGTCCTCTTGGCAATAAAATAGCTATTGTTGTTGATGAGCCACTTGAAGACGAATCACCTTCAGAAAAGTAGTCGTGATGTACCGTTCTCAATTAAAAATTGAGAAAAAAAGTAAAAAAAAAACATTCCGCAAGTAAAGTAAATGATTTTTCATACATTTAGCTTAAAATCTTACGGAATGGGAATTAAATGCACTTAATTAACGCACTATATTTTAAAAAATTATACAATTTTAAATAAAGATGGTGTTTTCCGTAAGATATTTTTTTATTCCCCTCAAGAATTTATAAAATCATTGGTAAATACATTCATTATAATGGTATTGTTAATCTGATAGTTATCTCAATTTTCTAATGAATTATTGGCAATTTATATCTTCGAAGATCTCAAAGAAAAAAGCAGTCTATTTATTAACTGTAATCCAACATAAAGGCAGTTCTCCTGGACGTCAAGGATTTAAAATGGTCGTGACGGAAGAAGAAATTTTTGGTTCTATTGGTGGAGGCGTAATGGAATTTAATTTAGTAGAGCATTGTAAAGAATTATTGGCTCAACAGCACTATTCTTCCTTCATAAAGCATCAAATTCATAAAGGAACCATTACCGATGGTTCAGGTATGATTTGCTCAGGAGAACAGACTATTATTTTTATTCCTTTACAGCATGGTGATTTACCATTGATAACCGACATACAGCGGGCTATTGATTCTAATAGTGGCGGTTTGTTAAGTATCGACTCAAAATCGATTCGTTTTTCTGAAAATGAAAGTATGACAACGCGTTACGGCTATACCTATGAAAACGATCAAAATTGGAGTTATCAAGAATACATCAATAAAAAAGATACCATATATATTGTAGGAGGAGGTCACGTTAGTTTGGCTACTACAAAGCTTTTTAATGAGTTGGGATTTTACACAATTGTTTTTGACAATAGAACTGACCTCAATACTTTCGATGCGAATATTTATGCTAATGAGAAGAAAATTATATCTTATCCATCAATTGCGGAGCAGATACCTGAAGACCCTGCCGCGTTTGTAGTTATTATGACCAATAAATACACTGATGATAAGTTAGTATTGAGTAAACTTCTTGATAGAGGATATAAGTTTGTTGGTGTACTTGGAAGTAATGCGAAACTTGATGTTATGTTTGAGGTGCTAAGAAAGGAAGGTTTTAGCGAACATCTTTTAAAAAAGGTACATGCGCCTATTGGCATTAAGATAAGCAGTCAAACACCATTAGAAATAGCCATTAGTATAGCTGCTCAAGTAATTGCACTTAAAAATAAAAAGTAAGCTCAACTATTTTAAAAATGGGTCACAAAAAAAAGCTACTATCGTGGATAGTAGCTTTTACTTTGTATATCTATTAAGATCGTACCCTTAGGCTTTTCCTAAAATACGAAACATTCCTGTTCCACATTCTGGGCATTTTCCTTTCATCGCTTTTCTACCATTCTTCATCGTCACTTCGTTAGCATCTTTAATTTCTCTTTTTGATTTACATTTTACGCAATATCCTTCCATAATTTGTGATTTTTGTTTTTTATTTAACTGATTACACACAAATATAAACTTTATGTAGCTTAATTACAAATAATAGTTATTCAATAAATATAACAGTTATTAACAATCTTTCAAGCACAAATCAAGTGCAATTACTCTGCAATGCTATCTATCAGAATATCTAAGATTTCAATCGCGGCTTTTGCAATTTTTGTTCCAGGACCAAAAACGCCAACGACTCCTGCATCAAATAGATATTGATAATCTTGCGGTGGAATGACTCCCCCTGCTATCACCATAATATCCTCACGTCCATATTTTTGCAATTCTTTTAATACTTGAGGTACCAACGTCTTATGTCCGGCCGCTAATGAAGACACTCCCAAAATATGGACATCGTTCTCAACTGCCTGTTTAGCAGCCTCTTCTGGAGTTTGAAATAAAGGACCAATATCAACATCAAAGCCTAAATCTGCAAAACTGGTTGCGACAACTTTGGCTCCACGGTCATGACCATCTTGTCCCATTTTGGCCACCATAATACGCGGACGTCTACCTTCGAGCTTCGCAAATTTATCAGCCAACTCAACTGCATGCTTAAACGATTTATCTTCTTTTATCTCTCTACTATACACACCTGAAATTGCATTTATTGTCGCTTTATAACGACTAAAAACAGACTCTAAAGCACTGGATATTTCACCTAAAGTCGCTCTATTTCTTGCTGCTTTTACTGCCAAATCTAATAAATTTCCTTCATCTGACTTCGCACATTCTGTCAATTTAGATAGACATTCTGCGACTTTTGCGTCATCTCTACTCGCTTTTAACTGCTCTAAACGGGTTATTTGTGCTTCGCGCACTACATTATTGTCTACCTCTAATATATGTAGTGGATCTTCTTCTTTTAACTGAAATTTATTAACGCCAACGATTATATCTTGACCACTATCAATACGTGCCTGTTTAATAGCCGCAGCTTCTTCAATCCGCATTTTAGGTATACCTTGTTCAATTGCCTTCGTCATACCTCCTAGTTCTTCAACTTCCTGAATTAAGGTCCACGCCTTCTGAGCAATGGCATCTGTCAATTGCTCTACGTAGTATGACCCTCCCCAAGGATCTACCGTTTTAGTAATATTTGTTTCTTGCTGGATATAAATTTGTGTATTTCGGGCAATTCTAGCAGAAAAATCAGTGGGCAGTGCAATAGCTTCATCTAAAGCATTGGTATGTAAACTTTGTGTGCCTCCAAATGCTGCGGCCATTGCCTCGATCGCCGTTCGTGCTACATTGTTAAAAGGGTCTTGTGCTGTTAAACTCCATCCACTTGTTTGGCAATGTGTTCGTAAGGCCAAAGATTTTTCGTTTTTCGGATTGAATTGTTTTACCATTTTCGCCCATAAGATACGCCCAGCTCGTAATTTGGCGATTTCTTGAAAATGATGCATCCCAATGGCCCAAAAGAAAGATAATCTCGGCGCAAAGCTGTCAATATCCATTCCAGCGGCAATACCAGTGCGAATATATTCTAATCCGTCAGCTAAGGTATAGGCCAATTCTATCTCAGGCGTAGCACCCGCTTCTTGCATATGATATCCAGAAATTGAGATCGAATTGAACTTCGGCATGTTATTGCTGGTATATTTAAAAATATCAGCGATAATTTTCATCGACGGCGTTGGTGGATAAATATAGGTATTACGCACCATAAACTCTTTTAGAATATCGTTTTGAATGGTTCCTGAAAGTTTTTCTAGCGCTACACCTTGTTCTTCGGCCGCTACGATATAGAAGGCTAAAATGGGTAATACAGCTCCATTCATAGTCATCGAAACTGACATCTGATCTAATGGAATTTGATCGAACAATATTTTCATGTCCTCGACCGAATCAATCGCAACTCCTGCTTTTCCGACATCACCTTGCACACGTTCATGATCAGAGTCATAGCCACGATGCGTTGCTAAATCAAAAGCCACAGACAATCCCTTTTGCCCTGCTGCCAGATTTCTCCTATAAAAAGCATTACTTTCTTCGGCAGTTGAAAAGCCTGCATACTGACGTATCGTCCAAGGACGACGTACGTACATGGTTGAATAAGGGCCTCTTAAATTAGGCGCAATTCCGGCCACGAAATTCTCGTGCTCTTGTCTCTTTACATCCGATTTTTCGTCTTTGGTTTTTAACCGAATATGTTGGATATCTTTTCTACTCATTACAACTTAATCTTACGAATATATGGATCAAAATCATCCTCGAAAGGAGATAAAATAGTTACTGAAAATGTTTTCTTATTTGAGGTAATTAAATACACTGTTCTAAACATTTCATAATCTTCTTTTTCTTCATCTTCTTGCTCAAAATAACTCAATCGATATTTTGCCTTAAAAATTTGGAGTGATGCATCTCCAGAATATGTTGATGTTATTTTATTATGATAGATTCCAGTCACTTCCTGAAAACGCTCGTTACCCTTTCTCAGATAAAACAACAACTCCTTAGCATTTTGTTTGCTAAAAGGCATATATGGTAAGGTTTGCACACTTACTTCAGTGGCATAATTATTTCCATAAAAATTATAGAAATTGCCTTTCATTGCCTTACGCTGCACAAAAGTTTGTTCGTAATAATACCTTAGCTTCTCATCTTTTATCTCCTTTTGAAAGGAAATAATCTCTTCATCAGATACTAATTGGAACCCTTCTGGTAGAAAAATTTTGATATTGTCGTTTTCTAATTTATGAAACTCACCAACATCTTCGGGTTGTATCAAGTACTTCTCATAGGTCGCTTGCTTCGAGGTGTCTTTTTTACAAGAAACCAAAAGCACTAACATAAGTACGATGTGAAACGGTTTATTCATAATTTTTACTATACTTCTTATTGTACCCCTCAACTGTACGTCACTTTTTTACGCTGACACATGACAAGGTTCTTTGGAGATATACATACATCTCGTTTACTTCTTCTTGGGTAAAATTCCCTGAAATTTCAACCATCCCTCCCGGAATCTCAGCATTTATTATCGGAGCCATAATCAACTTGTTCTTTACAATAATGGCTACTTTCTTTCGGATATTATTTGCCGTATGTTCTTTGAACAATTGCTTTCCAACTTCAGTGAAGGTCACTTGCATACTCGGATTGCCCATGGCATCATAGGTCTTACGAATTGATTTTACCTCATTCATACTAATTACAGGCTGTTTTGCAACGCGTAAACTATCTAAGGTATATGTACCTTTCTTTTTAAATAGTTTTCCTTCTTCGGATGGCGCATAAAACCCGTTATATGTATATTTTTTTAGCTCCGTACAGTCGGATTTTTGAACTTCTATAGCGTCTATTGGTGCTGGCCGACTCACCATCTTAGTATATGAATCGCAACCAAAATATTGCATAAAAAAGATAAGGGGAAAAAAATACCTAACTATTGTATTATAAGATTCCATAATTACGCTTCTTCTGCTAATCGTTCTTGCTCTAACTTTTCAGCTAAACGCCTCGCAATTATTGGTTTGATCAAGGTTTTTCTAGGGTTTGTTTTTACAAAAGGATACAACTCTATAGTCGCCTTCATCTTATCATCTTGATTAGGATGTTTATTCGTTCCTAATAATACGAGTGATCCATCGTCGAATTGTGCCTGTTCTTTTGTTGCACTTTCTGTTATTTTTCGTTGAATGGTTCCTTCGAATAATTGCTTTATGAAGCCACCAGATCGTTCTATATCTTTAAATAAGTTCAGTGCTTTTTCTGCAAATTGCTTTGTTAAAGCCTCAATATAATATGAACCATTCGCAAATTGTGCTGCTTCTTGAAAATAACTTTCATCTTGTAAAACCAATAATTGATTTCTCGCGATACGCTCTCCGAATTCATTCTTTTTATGAAAAACTACATCATATGACGCATTTGATATAGTGGTAGCTCCTCCCAAAATGGCACTCATACATTCTGTCGTTGTTCGTAGCATATTTACATTATAATCATACAGCGTTTTATTTCGTAGACTAGGAGTAACAAATACGGTTGCAGCATCTTTTATGTTATAATCGTCACATAATAACTTCCATAGATATCTAAAAGCTCTTATTTTCGCAATTTCAAAAAAGTAGTTACTGCCCACCGAAAATTGAAACTGTATTTTTTCGATAGCTGTTGATAGGGCATCTTGCTCTTTAAAATGATTTAAATATTCATTTGCATGCGCCAAGGCATACGCTATTTGTTGAATGTTATTCGCCCCTGCATTTTGATACAAAGAAGCATCGACAGATAAGGTACTGAGCAGCTCAGGTGCATTTTTTAATGTATTCTCTAGAATACTATGATCTTGTTTTAAATCATAAAACCAATTGCCACTTTTTGCTAAATTTCCAACGAGGTCAATGTTTAGAAATACTTTGTGCCCCTTGGTTTGGGCAATTAAATCAGCTAAAAAGCTTTCTGACAAGAATTGTAATTTAAAATGAACGCCTGTCTCAGCAGGGATCACAAGTTCTTTAAATAGCTCTAAAACATCAAAAGGTTCGTTTGCTTCGAATTGAATAGTTGTCGCTCCTCTTTTTAAAGCATCTTTCGCTAAAAAATTAGCCGTTTGTTCGTCTGAAACAAAAATTGATTGACAAATGGCATATTGTTTTTTTATAACAGGTATCTCTAATGCCTCAAAATTATCTTGGTGATATAATGGTGAAACTTTGATGCCTTCATTTGATTCCCAAACTAATGTTTCGTTATAATCTGCTCCCTTAAGGTCGAATTGAATTTTTTGCTTCCACTGTTTAGCTGAAACTTCAGAAAACTCGTCAAATAAAAATGTACGCATTCTAGTTTTTTTTCAATGTATCAAATTCGATAATATAAATATCCTCGTTCTTTTTCTTCATTCTATACTCCTCACGAGCAAAGCGTTCTAAAGAGTCAGGGTTGTTTAATATTTGAATATCCTTTTTATCTTTCTTTATATTTTTCTCATAGTAATCAGTTGACTTTTCTAGCTTATCAATCTCTTTGTTCAGTTCATGATGGTTCAAGAAAGAATTCTCATCAAAAAATAACATCCAAACCAAGAACAGCACTATAATTAGTACATATCTATTGCTCAAAAATTGAACAATGGGCTTCTTTCTAAACTCTTTAAACGTCATCTAACTGCTTACAACTTTTCATTAATAATGGTACGTACAATGTCTACGGCAACAGTATTATACTTGTTGTTTGGTATAATAATATCGGCATATTCTTTCATTGGTTCGATAAATTGCTGATGCATGGGCTTTAAAGTTTCTTGGTATCTTAATAAAACCTCATCCATATCTCTCGCCCGCTCTTGAATGTCTCTTTTCAATCTGCGTATCAATCTTTCATCGGAATCGGCATGTACAAAAACTTTAATATCTAACAACTCTCTCACTTTTCTCTTCGAGAATATTAAAATACCCTCAACAATAATGACCTTACTAGGATGGGTTTTAACAGTATCTTTTGTTCTATTGTGAGCGGCAAACGAATAAACCGGTTGTTCTATGGCATTACCCGCTCGCAATTCAATCAAATGTTCGACTAATAATTTAAAATCTATCGCTCTTGGATGATCAAAATTTATCTTTGTTCGCTCATCATAAGCTAGATCGTCGGTTGCTTTGTAATAAGAATCTTGCGAGATGACCGTTACATCTTGATTTGGAAGTTCATTAATAATTTGATTCACTACCGTTGTTTTACCACTTCCTGTTCCTCCTGCTATTCCTATTATGAGCATGTATAATTAACTGTTTAGTTTTAATTAGTTAACAAAGTTAACTAATTTTATAGAATGTTTATTGTTCAATTGCCGAAACCTCTGCCTTGGTGATCATTTTTTTATTTTTATTTCCCCAAGATGTTGTGATATAATTCATGACATCGGCTATTTCTTGATCTGTCAAACCTAAAGGGGCCATGACATTGTTATATGTAATACCGTTTACAACGATCTCTCCTTTTTGTCCGAATTTGATGGCCTTGATACTCAATTCTCTTTTGGTCATTAAATAATCGGATTTCGCTAATGGCGGAAAAGTTTTCTCAACCCCTTTACCATTCGGTAAATGGCAATTCATGCAAAAATCTTCATAGATGAATTGACCTTCTTCAATACTTTTTGTGAAAACGGCATTTTTGGAAGCTTCTTTTTGAGCAGAAACGAGCAACGAACCGCCAACAAAAAATAGACAAAACAAATAGGTTTTCATATTTACTTTGTTGGAATTATTTTAACGATACCTACACCTTCGATACCTACATAGATCAAACCATCTGGCCCTTGCTTTACACTACGCACACGTCCCATGCCTTCTAGAAGTTTTTCACGTTTTACAACTTTTCCTTTTTTCAATTCTAGGCGCTCTAAATATTGAAATTTCAGTGATCCAACTAATACATTACCTTTCCAGTTTGGGTATTGCTTAGAATCCACAATGGCCATTCCGCTCGGGGCAATAGAAGGTACCCAATAAAACAGTGGTTGCTCCATCCCTTCTTTTGCTGTAATCTCAGTAAATGTTGTACCGCTATAATTGATGCCATAACTAATTATTGGCCATCCGTAGTTTTTACCTGGTTTAATGATATTAATTTCATCACCGCCTCGTGGCCCGTGTTCATTTGTCCAAATAGCACCGGTTTCTGGATCTTTGGTCATTCCCTGAGGATTTCTGTGTCCATAAGAATATACTGCCTTTTTAGCTTCAGTTTCGTTTACAAACGGATTGTCTTTTGGAATTCTCCCATCATCGTGAATTCTATATATTTTTCCACCATCTTTTGTGATATCTTGAGGGTTCACATCTCTACTTCCTCTATCTCCAATAGAGAAAAATACATATCCTTCGTCATCAAATGTAATTCGAGAGCCAAAATGTTGACCTCGTCTTGTATTTGGCCCAGCTTTATAAAGCAACTGATTCTCTTTTAATTTGGAACCATCTAACTTCGCCCTCATAATCGCAGTATTACCTCCTTGACCCTCTCCTTCCGCGGAAGCGTAAGAAAAATAAAGCCACCCATTCTTTTCATAATTAGGGTGTGCCTCTATATCTAATAAACCACCTTGACCTCGCACATAGATCTCTGGTAAACCTTCGATAACGGTTTTCTTGCCGTCTTTAAAGTGAATTAACTCTCCAGATTTTTCGGTAATCAGCATGGAATTGTCTGGTAAAAAAGTAAAACCCCAAGGAATTGATAGTTCAGAAACTACGACCTCAGATTGATATTTCTTAAGTGGAGCTTCTGCTTTTATGGTTGTCTCTGCTTGTTGTGCACAAGCCGAAAATGTGATCATAATGGTTATACAAATTGCGGTAAAATGTTTCATGAGTGATGATTTTTATCTAAAGATATATATTTTATCTAAAATGAATAGTTTATGTTGATTCCTGTGTAATAATTAACCGGATTTCCTGGGTAAAAATACCTTGGGGCATTGCCACCAAAACTACTGGCATTGATCAATAATTGAGATGCGTATTTCTCATCAAATATATTATTAACGCCGAGAAATGCCCCGAGTGTTAATCTCTTGAATGTTTGTTTATAACCAAATTTCATATGTGTTAAAGAATAGCTATCTGCATATATGCTATTACTATCGGTAATTGGAATGCGGCCAACATATTGAAAATTAATATTCGTATACAATCCTATCTTGGTGGTGAGTTCTAGCCCGGCGTTTACTACATCTGAAGGCACCCCTGTAAGGTCATTTCCCGAAAAATCTTCTTGTTCATCAACAAAATCTTTAAACGTAAAATTATTCAAGGTATACGAAAGATAGGTGTCTATGGTAACTGGTTTATTTTTTACCAATCTATAGCGAAATGATGTCTCCAAGCCATCGTGTTGAGTTTTACCCGCATTTACGCCAATAAACTGATCTTGTGCGGTTCGTCTTGCTACCAATAAATTTCGCACATCTAATCGAAAAGCAGCAATACCGAATTGCAATCGATTTTTGATCAATGTACCTCGTGTACCCACTTCAAAATTCCAACCTGTTTCGGGTTGAATATCGGTATTTATTTGTCCGTCTGGCAGTAAGGTTTCTGAGATACTGGGAGGTGAAAAGCCATGACTTATCGAACTATAAAAGCTAACATTGCTATTTAATTCATGAGAAATACCCAATTTAGGAGATAGTACTTCATCAAAAGTATAAGTTCCGGATTGATCTATATTTCCAACAGGATTAAATGCATCATCTAAGTTATAGTTCGTTCTATTAAAGTTCAAGCCTACTGAGAGTAAGGTTTTCGTTGACAAATGATAGTTGGTTTCAAAAAACAAATTAACATATCTACGTTTTTCTTTAAAGTTAGAAAGTCTTAATCCTTGCACACTACCCGTACCTATAGGAAAATCTTGGTATAAGTTTTCAAAAGTTTCAGAGCGATGCGTATCACGGAATAATTCTCCTCCGAATGTCCAATCTAGCTTATGATTTAGGAACCTTGTGTTTCCTATCAATCGACTTCTAATGCCCAAAGCAACGGTTTTTTCCGACAGAATATTAAAGGGTCTAGGTTCGTATCCGTTTCGAAATGATGTAAACATGCTCGTTTGATGCCTTACATTTTTGCTGTATTGATGTTTCCATGATACTCCGAAAATTCCACGTTTAGTATCTTCGAAACCACGCGCTCTTCCCCAAGTAAATGCGGCGGATGTAGGATTAGTATTAAAGTCATCTTGATTTATAGCACTCGGAATAAAAGCTTTTAAATCGACATAGCTCGCCACAAAAGACAGGTCATTTTTGGTATTCAAAAAATGGTTTGACGTTACTGTAAAGGTTTGCCGATCATATTCATTATTATCTCTGTAGCCATCGTTATGCGTATTACTGTAGACAATTTTGGCGCTATGTTTAGCGTTGGCAATATCGGCCTCTAGTATTCCCTTTTGAAAACCAAAAGATCCAAAAGAAAACTCACTCGATATCTCATTGGATTTTACAAAGGATTTTTTTGGTAAAAGATGAATGGTTCCTCCTAGCCCAGCACCGTAGATACTAGAATTGGCACCCTTTATTATTTCTATTCGTGCCAATGTTTTCAATTCAAAATCTTCAATAGTGGTTTCTCCATTGCCTGTTGTTAATGGAATATCTTCAAAGTAAGCTCTTATTTTTGCAGTACCAAATAAGTTGCGTGCGCCTATTCCTCTAATGGTTATTCTATTGGTGTTAAGTGCTCCGGTATGCATGTAAATACCTGGAACTTTATTTAGTATTGGCGCTATGTTTATATGATTTGCAAACTCTATATCTTTTTGGGATACGATATCAATTGTCGCCGCAGTATTTTTAAGACGCTGCCCTAAACGATTTGTACTTACTTCAACTTCGTTTAACTCCGTAGGTTTTAAACGTAACTGAACAATCAAAAAATTACTATCTAGAACCTGTATCGTTCTATGGTGGTATCCTAATCGGGAAAATGTATATGTCCCCAATTTAGCGATAACAAATTCACCACGTTCATTAGAAATGACTATCGTACTATCGGCATGATTTAAAATATGGACATCCGACAAGATCGCATTATTTTCAATGTCAATTACTTTTCCTCTTATTTCATCTTGCGCTTGTACCGCAATAAACACCAGATAAAATAGTATGAACAAAGAAATAGTTTTGAGCTGCATTGCTTACTTTAGGAAGATTAAAAAACGGTGCTAAAGTACTTTATTTTTTGCTCTTTTTTCACTTAAAATCATCACAATAAATAAATTCAAAAACCTTTTATAGTTTGTATAAAAGAAGCTATCTTTGCCGACCTAAATTCAAAGGACTAATTCACCTAATTAAAAGAATTACGGTTTGAGTTATGAATTGAAAAGCCCGTTATCTAACTGGTTCTTTCACTTAAAATGTCTGAAAGACATGTTCTCAACACTCAGTCCGGGGTGTAGCGTAGCCCGGTTATCGCGCCGCGTTTGGGACGCGGAGGTCGCAGGTTCGAATCCTGCCACCCCGACAAAAAGAAAACTTTTCATTCACATGAAAAGTTTTTTTGTTTTTAGAAGTGCTGAAAGACAAAGATCTTATCCTTCATTTTTTGGTGATGCGATAATCTTGTCTATAAAAAAAACTGCCTTAAAAAAGACAGTTTTCCAACTAACTAACTCATATATTAAGATCAATTCAACCTTTCAATATGACGTTTCGATATTTAGCGCTCTCAATAACTCTTAATCATTTTATTTACCCTTTATAGTTATGACACAAACATTTCAATAAAGTCACATTTCGATAAAAAAAAATTACACATTTAAAGTTTTGCCCAGAAATTGATTGTTAGGATACTTTAAAAATGAGAGGAAAGAATTATTTAATATGCATTTTTCTAAAGGTCAAATTGACTCTTGGCGCAGAAATTTTGGTTGATTTTGGCAAGGCATGGCGCCAACATTTTTGAGTAGTACCTTTCATTTCGAGAAGACTTCCATTTTCTAAGGTTATGTGTACCTTTTCTTTTGTTTCTTTATGCTTGAAAGCAAACCTTCTGCCTACTCCAATACTTAATGATGCAATCGAAGCATTTTCAACGAGCATTACTTCGTCATCACTATGCCAAGACATGCCTTCACTGCCGTTATGATATAAGTTTAAAAGACATGAATTATAGGTTTCATTCGTGCGCGATTCGATTATTTTTTTTAGCGTGAGGAGGTCATTCGACCAAGGCAGCGCCCTTTTGGTACTATTAGAGTAAGTATATTCAAATGGGACATCACCGTACCAGGCAACCTTTCGTTTTGTGATAATTCTTTTTCCAAAAATGATTATTTCATCTTGTTTCCAAGCAATATTATGATAGAGGCTTTCAAAAAATTGATTCGATTCTTCAATTGATAGCACTTCGCCGTAATAATAGGTTTCGCCATCATAAGGAAGTATATTTTTACTAATGGCACTGTCAAATAATTTCATTTTAGTATGTTGAATTCTATTGAATAAAAATACATTAAATACTTAGATTTAGAGTTGTATGATGTAGTTTGATTTTTTATACTTGCAGTAGTATTTCGGGATGTAGCTTAGTCCGGTTAAAGTGCTGGTCTGGGGGACCAGAGATCGGAGGTTCGAATCCTCTCATCCCGACAACTAAAAACTGAACAATTTGTTCAGTTTTTTTATTTAGTGCTTAACATAGTAATGTTTTATCTTTTACATCGTTTTGTTGAAACATTAATTTTAAGTTATCTACAAACTATTTATACTTTGTAATTTTAATATTCCAAGGATGGAAATTTAAATCATCCATATATTTTTGTTTATGAACAATTAGCATTTTCTCGATTCCTTTTTCTAGAATTGGTAGATATCCATATTCGTAACAAAAAAAATAGGTTCCCTTATTAAAGGGAAAAATATGTGTAAATAACTCAAACTTATATCCCAAATTTACCAAGACTTCCTTCTCGACCGTACTTTTACCACTTGGACAAAAATGAGCTAATAGACTTCTATTTTTACGCAAGTCACTATTGATTTTTCGAATTGAAAGTTCATGAGAAGGTCTGTTTACATTATGATAGATACTTCTACATTGGGTATCACAAAACTTTTTATCTGAACGTCCTTTCAATTCTTTTTCGCATGACAAACACAATCTTAACTTCATAATAGTATCCATTTACGTTTATATACGTATATAAACGTGTAATAATGCGAATATAATGATTTTTACAGAGATATTTACTACATGAAATCATTACCTAACATCCTACTAAAACGAGCTTTTCAAAAAAAGCAAGATTCAATTTTAATCTATTTCAAATTTAATCATCAACTTATATCTATTATAAAGAATTCTGGCACCTTTAAATGGAGCATATCCCAATACTGTTGGCATGGAAATTTTACAAAAGAGAATATCCAGCTCCTTAAAGATTCTTTTAAAAATAAGGCAACTATTACTTTGGACAAATCAATATTTATAGCCCCAAAACAGTCCTCAAGCAGAAAAAAAAGAGTAATTTCTGATGAAAAAAAAGACATTGTTCGTTCTTATGTCTCATACCTAAAAGGAAAGAGATATAGTGAAAGTACCATACGTACATATTTTACATTCATTGCGGATTTTGTTGCTTTTTTTAACAATCATTCGTTAGAAAGTCTAACTAATAAAGATGTAGAAACGTTTATCGAAAACGTATTTATACCGCGTAAATATAGTATTAGTACACATAGACAATTCATTAGTGCTATTAAGTTATTTATAATTTTTTATCCTCATAGTCAAATTGAAAATCTTGCGCTCACTCGACCTAGTAGATCAAAGAAATTACCTTCTGTTTTGTCAAAAGAAGAAGTAATAGATATTCTCAGATGTACAAAAAATTTAAAACATCGTGCTATTCTCGCAGTAATATACTCGGCAGGCTTGCGCATTAGTGAGCTTTTGAATTTACAATTGAAACACATTGATATGGATAGGAGACAACTTATTATAGCAAATAGTAAAGGGAGAAAGGACAGAAATGTGATTTTAGCAAAATCTGTTATGCCGCTAATATTAAATTATATACAGACGTATAGACCCGTTGTATTTTTTGCCGAAGGAAAACCTTCTACTAAATATAGTGCCGAAAGTGTACGCGCTTTTTTAAAAAGGTCTTGTAAAGCAGCTGCTATTTCTAAAAACGTTAGTCCGCATACCTTAAGACACAGCTATGCTACTCATTTATTAGAGAACGGTATTGACTTACGATATATTCAAGAATTATTAGGACATTCTAAACCTGAAACTACAATGATTTATACACATGTGGCCAAAAAAGATTTATTAAATATTGAAAGCCCTTTAGATATTGCATTAAAGAAATTGATAAAAACAAATAATGGTCAAGGGAATTTAAGATTATCCGAAAATTATTAATTACTTATCTTTGGTTAACATTGAAGTATACAAAGACACTTTTGAATTTACGTTTAATAAACCCAATTAACTATTACGTTTATCTTAAATGTCAGGCCGATAAACGGTATGTTTAATTTGTATATAACAAGTTGTGCTTCATTATAACCAACCGCTAACTAATGATAAAATTCTTTAGAAAAATTAGACAAAATTTGCTTTCAGAGGGAAAAACTGGAAAGTATTTGAAATATGCTATTGGAGAAATTGTTCTTGTAGTAATCGGAATTTTAATTGCTTTGCAGATTAATAATTGGAATCAAAATAGAATTGAACGGAAAAAAGAATCGAATTACATTGAAAATATTAATAAAGAATTTCGATTAAATAGAACACAATTAGATTCCGCTACTTATTCTCACCATATAGTATATAATAATGCTACTAAAATTTTGAATTTAATGCCAATTGACATTAAAACAGTTAATAAAGACTCTCTATCATTTTATATTTCAGAAACTTTTAATCATTTTACATTTAATCCACAACAAACTTCAGTTAATTCTTTGATCAGCACATCTTCTTTTGAAATTATATCAAATCTTGAATTGAGGGAATTATTGCAAAAATGGGATGAACTAGTCAAAGATTATCAGGAAGAAGAATTAGTTTTTAAAGAATATAGTTTGGATAATTACGTGCCATACATGAGTAAACAAATTTCAGTTGCAGCATTCATGAAAGGTGAGAAATTATTCGATTTACCCAATGCTAAATATCCTTTTTTAAACAGCATAGAATTCGAAAGTGCGATTGCACTTAGAATAATTTTATTGAGTGATGTAATATTTGGAAGTGAGTTAAAAGAAATGAATAAAACAATAGACAGAATTATTGAATTGACAACAACTAAATAATAAAAAACGAAAGCACAACAACGTGTATAATTAATTGCTTGAAGGTGGGTAAAGAGTGCCACGGAAATCCTGGCGGATTTCCTTACTCCTACGCTTTTTTGTTATCTTAGTCGCTTACGCAACTAACCATACACAAACCGTTGTGCTTCATTATAACCAACCATTAACCAATGATAAAATTCTTTAGAAAAATTAGACAAAATCTACTATCAGAAGGAAAAACTGGAAAGTATATTAAATATGCAATTGGTGAAATAATACTTGTGGTAATCGGAATTCTAATTGCTCTGCAACTGAACAATCTAAATGAGAAGAAAAAAAATAATGTATTTGAAAAGGAAATACTTTCTCAAATTCAAGAAAATTTAAAAAGCGATAGATTAGTCTTGGGAAAAATTGAGATAAATTTTGGCAAAGCTATTTCATCTTCAGATAAGATATTAAAAGCCGAAGTATCTCAACAAACTGCGGATAGTGTCAAAATTTGGCTTGGCTCAATAATTCAGTTTGATAGATTTCAACCTCTTACCAATGCTTATGAAGTATTGAAATCAAATGGTTTGGACAGAATTTCAGACAAAAAATTACGTTTCTTATTAGGAAGATATTATGATGATGAAGCCTTGCGAACTGTAAAATCAATAAATGATATAGAAATAGCTTTTAATAGCCATTGGACACCTATTTTATTTGAAGAAACAGTTGAATTTGAATTTAAAAAATTGGTTGAACTAAAAGATTATACGGTTTTACTAAAACCATCAAAAGAAAGAAATATATTAAAATTAAATCGTGATAATTATGGTACTGGAATTTATTCAATTAAGAGTGGAATAGCATTGATTGAAGAAATACAGGAATTAATCACAAAAGAAATAAAATAACGAAAGCACAACAATGGCTATAATTCATTGTGGCGGAATTTTCCACGGAAAATTCCTACCTTTAAATAATCGCTTGTTTCTAGCGGAATGGTCCTAGCGGACAATTCCACAACGAAACCATAGCCAAACCGTTGTAAGCAAGCTAAAAAACTTCGTAATTGAATTCAAAATTTGAAATCTTAAAAGGACTTCCACCATACGGAAAAATGTATGTACCAATTCCAGGTGGAAATTGGTCAGAGGGATTAGCTGTGGAATTCACAAAAGACGATGGAACAAAATGGGTTGCGAATATTGCAAACGGACAAGAAAGTTTCAACTACATTAATGAATTAAAAAATCCAAATGAAATACTTGCCATTTCAAATGGTGACTGTTACATAATTGACCGAAACAAAGAAAAAAGCATCTGCGATTTTGGTTATGATTTTAAGCAAGTATTTGAATACAATGATAAGTTTATCCTTATTGGAACGAGAAATATTGCAATAGTTGAGAGTTCTGAAAAAATAGAAAGATTTAGAGATTTATGTTGGGATTTTATCGAAGATGTTAAAATAGAAAATGGAATTTTAAGCGGAGTATTAAATGACTATAACGCTTGGGACAATTACGATAAAACGAATTTTAGTATTAATTTAGAGACTTTCGAATTGACTAAACCAAAAAAGAAGTTTAAACCAAAAATAACGCTTGAACCGAAAATAGCCGAATCAAAAAAATGGTGGGAAATATGGAAATAAAGCCAGCTTACAACAACGGCTATAATTCATTGTTTACTTCCTAATCGGAAGTAAAAATTCATTACTTTTAAACTTTATAGTAAGTTATGAATCTTGTGGTAAGCAATTGTTGCTACTTCATAAAAGAACGTAAGTAGGTAATGTTTATAGAAATGAAAACTCTTGATGCAACAATCGCCAAACCACAACGAAACCATAGCCAAACCGTTAGGTTTAATAATAACTACTATGAAAAAAATATTTATATTCTTTTTGCTCAATT
>CANLUS010000005.1 GCA_947494325.1 uncultured Flavobacteriaceae bacterium | reverse complement strand
ATCTTCCTACAAAGCTCCGCCTAAACAGGATTGCCTCCGTCATCCTTTTTGCTCCGCTTTGAAAACATCAAGATTGTCCGCGATCTTCCTACAAAGCTCCGCCTAAACAGGATTGCCTCCGTCATCCTTTTTGCTCCGCTTTGAAAACATCAAGATTGTTCGCGATCTTCCTACTAAGATCCGCCTAAACAGGATTGCCTTCGGCATCCTTTTTGCTCCGCTTTGAAAACATCAAGATTGTTCGCGATCTTCCTACTAAGATCCGCCTAAACAGGATTGCCTTCGGCATCCTTTTTGCTCCGCTTTGAAAACATCAAGATTGTTCGCGATCTTCCTACTAAGATCCGCCTAAACAGGATTGCCTTCGGCATCCTTTTTGCTCCGCTTTGAAAACATCAAGATTGTTCGCGATCTTCCTACAAAACTCGGCCTAAACAGGATTGCCTTCGGCATCCTTTTTGCTCCGCTTTGAAAACAAAAAACTCGAGCTTAGAAATTCAAGCAAGCTTGATTTCATCTCGAGTTTTTTGTTTATTCGTGACCCCGGCAGGATTCAAACCTGCAACCGCTGGAGCCGAAATCCAGTATTCTATTCAGTTGAACTACGGGGCCAAGTACTATGCTATTGCATTAAATTTTTCTTCACTAATGTTGAAATTGTTTTACCATCAGCTTGCCCAGCTAATTCTTTCGAAACAATTCCCATAACCTTACCCATATCTTTCATTCCACTAGCACCAGTAGATGCAATCGTTGTAATTACCACCTTTTCAATTTCTTCTTCAGATAATGCCTCTGGCAAAAATTGTTCAATAACCGCCGCTTCGCTCAATTCTGGTGTAGCCAAATCTTCACGACCTTGTTCTAAGAAAATAGCTGCACTATCTTTACGTTGCTTTACTTGTTTCTGTAAGATTTTTAGTTCTTGTTCCTCTGTTAAACTTTCTTTGGCTCCACTCTCTGTTTGTGCTAATAAAATAGCCGATTTCACAGCTCTTAAAGCAGTCAAGGCAGTTTGATCTTTCCCTTTCATGGCAGCTTTCATCGCTATCATTATTTCATCTTGTAAACCCATGGATCATTTTTTTAAGAACACAAAGATAGTAAAAAGAACTACGTGAGAAATTCATTTTATTAGTTATTCAAGCAAATTAAAAACCCAAACCTGCTAGTAGCAAATTTGGGTTTAAACAAACAAAAACTAAATAGGGTTAATCTACATTATCATGTAAAAATGAATTATTAGAGCGCAACTGTATGTCGTTGTTATCGTCTGTATCTAAAGTTGTTCTAGATTGATTCGTAGATGACACTTCAGAAGAAGGCTGAACTTCTTCTAAATCTACCCCCATGCGCTTATATGCCGGTTGGTTCTCAATTTCTTCAATATTTTTATTCATCTTATTGACAAACTTATAATTGAATTCCTTCATTTTTTGTCTTCTTTCATCTGCCTTTTTCTCTAACTCTGCAATTGTTAAATTTAGAGGAGAAATATCCTCATCAGATTCGGCTTTAACAGCACCATGTTTTTCTTGCTCTACGCGCAATCCAAATTGTAACTCCTCATCTTCCAATTCCTTTTTCGGGGCCTCATTTACCATATCAGATTCTTTCGTCATAAAATCCTCTAGACCATATCTGATTTTACCATCATCGGTATGCTCAGCCTTAATTTGAACTGGATCTATCACCTTAATTTCATCAATCTTAGAAATTAGTTCATGTGTAGTAATTTCATTTGTGTCATCAACCTCTTTTCTTGGAGTAAGAGGTAAATCGAAGGTTAAAGTGATTTGGTTTTCTTCATCTTCAATCTCTTCTTCCTCGGTCTCACTGGTAACAACTGGAGTAATGATAAAGTCATTGATATCTTGGGGCAATACCTCATCATAAACAACATCTATATTCTTTATAAGATCTGTAGTTGCAATTAAGTTAGAGGGCACCTCTTCTTCGATATCCTCTAACGTGTGTTTTATAACATTACTTGCAGACACCACTTCCTTTACAGGTTGATCAATTCTCTTTGTAGGCTCCTCAACCAAGGTATGTACAACTTTTTTAGACTGAGTAGCACTAATCTCCAACTGTTGTTCCATGTTGAATCCTGTTGCAATCACAGTTACAGCAATGGCTTCCCCTAAGGTATCGTCTTCACCAACACCCATAATAATATCTACATTACTCTTCGCCTCACTTTGAATATAGTCATTGATTTCACCAATCTCATCGATTGTAATTTCTGTAGTACCTGAAACAATTAACAACAATACATTTTTGGCACCGGTAATTCTATTGTCATTTAATAATGGTGAGTCTAAAGCTTCGGTAATCGCCTCTTGTGCTCTATTTGTTCCTGAAGCAGTTGCAGACCCCATAATTGCCGTACCACTATTAGACAAGACTGTTTTTGCGTCTTTTAAATCAATATTTTGTGTATAGTGATGGGTTATAACTTCAGCAATACCCGATGCTGCAGTAGATAACACTTCATCTGCTTTAGAAAAGCCAGCTTTGAAGCCTAAATTACCATAAACTTCTCTGAGTTTATTATTGTTAATTACAACTAAAGAATCTATATGCTCACGTAACTTTTCTATACCTCTTTGAGCCTGATCATTTCGCATTTTACCTTCAAAAGAAAATGGTATAGTGACAATCCCAACAGTCAATAAATCCATTTCTTTGGCAATTTTTGCAATTACAGGCGCAGCTCCGGTCCCTGTACCACCTCCCATTCCTACAGTAATAAATACCATTTTCGATCTTGGTGATAACATCGCTTTGATTTCTTCCATACTTTCCATTGCCGCTTGCTCACCAACATCTGGATTGGCACCAGCTCCTAATCCTTCCGTCAAGGAAACACCCAACTGAATCTTAGTCGCCACTGGGCTATTTTGTAAAGCTTGTGCATCAGTATTACACACCACAAAATCAACACCTGTGATTCCTCGTTGATACATGTGATTTACCGCATTACTACCTCCACCACCAACACCGATGACTTTGATCACGTTTGACTGATGCTTTGGTAAGTCGAATGAAAGGTTTTCAAACTCTGTACTCATAATTTTTTCTTTTTGGGATATTATTTTTTTTTCATCTTTTTCTATTCATACCAATCGCTTATAGTTGGCTAGTTCTAAAACGTTCTAGAACATTTTCAATGCGCTAATGCTACTCGGCATTATCTAAAAACTCTCTAAACTTATCGGCCCATTTTTCAAAAATTGACTTTCTATCGATCATCGTTTTAGGAGTTGATTTTTTCTCTCTTTTATATGCATCGGTGGCTGTTGTTTCTACTTCTTCTACTTCAATAGATTCTCTACTTCGTTGACTTAAGCCTTTCATTAGTAAACCTACTGCTGTGGCGAATGATGGGCTAGACATTTCTACATCAGAACTACCAGATAAATGTTCATTTGGATACCCGATTCGTGTATCCATACCCGTGATATATTCTACCAGTTGTTTGATATGTTTTAATTCGGCACCTCCACCAGTCAACACAATTCCGGCGATTAATTTTTTCTTTGTTTCTTCATGTCCATAATTTTTGATCTCTAAGTAAACTTGCTCAATGATCTCCACTACTCTAGCATGAATTATTTTAGATAAATTTTTCAGCGTAATTTCTTTTGGTTCTCTGCCACGCAACCCAGGAATAGAAACAATTTCATTCTCCTTGTTTTCACCAGGCCATGCTGAACCAAATCTTGTTTTTAATAATTCCGCTTGTTTTTCAATAATTGAACAACCTTCTTTTATATCTTCTGTTATAACATTACCTCCAAAAGGTATTACTGCAGTATGGCGAATAATTCCGTCTTTAAAAATGGCCAAATCGGTAGTCCCACCACCAATATCAATCAACGCAACACCAGCTTCTTTTTCCTCTTGGCTCAATACTGCATCGGCAGACGCTAAAGGCTCTAATGTAATATTCGAAAGTTCTAGACCAGCACTTTTTATACATCTACCAATATTTCGAATAGAAGAAACTTGTCCTACAACAACATGAAAATTTGCTTCTAACCTTCCTCCATACATTCCTTTCGGAGCTTTTATTTCTGCCTGTCCATCTACTTTATAATCCTGCGGAAGCACATGAATAATCTCCTCACCCGGCAACATCACTAATTTATGCACTTGATTAATCAACTTTTCTATATCGGCATCATCAATTACCTTTTCAGAATTAGGACGAGTTATGTAATCACTATGATGTAAACTACGGATATGCTGCCCGGCAATACCCACCACCACATCTTGAATTTTATGATTTGAAACACTCTCTGCTTCTTCTACTGCTTGTTGAATAGATTGTATAGTTTGTGTAATATTATTAACTACACCTCTATGAACACCCATACTTTTGGCCTTTCCAATACCAAGCACTTCTATCTTACCATACTCATTGGCTTTACCAATCATGGCGATAATTTTTGTTGTACCAATATCTAAACCAACTGCTATTTTTTCGTGTTCCATTATCTTATTTTTTAGTACACACAACTTGCTTATTATAAACCAAGTTTATGGTTTGGTATTTTTCTAATGTTTTATCCTTTAATGCCTTTTGATAAAAAGCTTTTAGTTTTTTAAACTTCGTATCGACATTATCGAGTTGTCCAAATTCGATTTTTTGATTCCCTACTCGAGTGCTTAGCGAAAATTCATCCTTTTTATTTATTCGAATTCCTATGATTTGCTTTCGCAAAAAAGAATCTTTAAATATCAGATGAGCCATTTTGTAAACTTTTTTAGAATTATGACTCTCCAAACCATTTAACAATGGTACTCGTGCCGAATAATTAGACGATAAAGGCATTTTATCTCCTTTACTGTCAAGATAGTAAGCAACGCCTTCATCATTTACCCTTGCAATCGGAGTTCTTTGTTTAATAGTTGCACCAATAGTACCCTCAATCGTTAGAAATACATCAGCATCCTCTATCATATCATTCGATATCAAAGTTTGCTCCAACCTCCTCAAAATTATGTTTTCTTTTCGCTGACTTTTAAGTTCTCCATAATTTTGTATTAACAATTTATTAACCGTTTTGTAATCTATAAAAAGGTTATCTCCGTTGGTAAATTTTAGATCAATTTTATCGACTTCCTTCAGCTTATTTCGGTGTGTTGCAAAGCCAAAAAGAAAAACTACAACACCAACAAATAACAATGCTTTTATGAATGTATAGTACTTTTTCATTGTGCTTTTTCTAACATTTTTTTCGTTAACGGACCAACTAATTCACCAATATCTCCCGCGCCAATCATTACAATAACTGTTGTCTTTGACTTTGACACTTCATTTATCAAATCGGCTTTTTTAATTAATTTTTTATTGGTTAGATTAACTTTACTCAATAACCAGCCAGATGTAACTCCTTCAATAGGTGCTTCTCTGGCTGGATATATATCTAGCAACATTAATTCATCGAACTTAGCCAAGCTATGAGCAAAGTCATCAATAAAATCTTGTGTTCTACTGAACAAATGGGGTTGAAAAATTGCCAAGACTTTTCTAGTTGGGTATAATTCCCGAACCGCTTCTGCAACCGCATTTATTTCGGTAGGGTGATGTGCATAATCATCAATTAAAACCAAACTATCGGTTTTAATCTTAAAGTTAAAACGTCTTTTAATACCCTTAAACGTTTTTAAAGCTTTGGCAATGGCGGGGAGGGTAACTCCGTAATGATTCGCCATTGCCAAGGCAACTACAGTATTTAGCACATTATGTCTTCCTGATAGGTTTAATTCTATATTTTTTATAATCTCTGATGGCGTTTTCACATCAAAAATGTAAGTTCCATTTTTAATCGAAATATTTTGAACATCATAATCAGCACCTTCTTCAATACCATAAGTAATCCCAGGTAATGGCAATCCCTTTTTCACGAAAAGTGTATCGCTCACTTTAGCTGCAAAATCGTTAAATGAGCGTTCTAAGACATCTGACGCTCCATAAATATCTAAATGATCAGCATCCATAGATGTAATACACGCCATATTTGGTGATAATTGCAAAAATGATCGATCAAATTCATCTGCTTCTACAACACTAATTTCATCTCCTCCTAAAATTAGATTTGAATTATAATTCTCTGAAATTCCTCCCAAAAAAGAAGTAGCATTTACACCTGTTTCTTTTAAAATATGACCTAAAATCGTTGAAGTAGTCGTTTTACCGTGAGTTCCAGCAACGGCAAAACAAAATGTATTCTTCGTAATTTCACCTAAAATTTCTGCTCTTTTGAATAGGTTGAAATTGCTATTTCTGAAATGTGTAAGCTGCTTATGATCTATTGATACTGCCGGGGTGTAAATAACAATGGAATTTTCTTCATTCAGAAACTCATTCGGAATCACCTCAACATGTTCATCAAAGAAAATAGGAATTCCTAATTGTGATAATCCATGTGTTATTGGAGAATTCACCCTATCATACCCAGCCACATTGAATTTAGACGCATGAAAATAACGAGCTAGAGCGCTCATACCAATACCCCCAATTCCGATAAAATAGATATTATGTATATTTTTTAAGTTCACAGTATTAATTTCTCTATTTCGTTTACAATATCATTCGTAGCATTTGGCAATGCCAACTTCTTCATGTTTTTACTTAATTCGTCTTGTTTTTCTTCATCGTTTATGAGTGTCTCTAATTTATCTTGAAACTTATCGAGCTCACTTTCTTTACATAGAATGGCGGCATTTTTAGATACTACTGCCATTGCATTCTTCGTTTGATGATCTTCAGCAACGTTAGGAGAGGGAATAAAAATGACTGGTTTACTTACAATACATAGTTCAGATATTGAGCTAGCTCCTGCTCTGCTCACAATAATGTCTGCTGCTTGATAAGCAAAATTCATTGCATTCAAAAAAGCATGCACTTGAATAGTATCATTTCCATGCTTTTTGTACTCCTCAAAATATAATTTCCCCGTTTGCCAAATTAACTGTACGTCGTTTTTATTGAACCAACTCAACTGGCTTTCAATCAATCTATTCACGGCTCTTGCACCTAAACTACCACCCAACACAAGAACTGTTTTTTTGTTACTATCTAACTTAAAAAATTGCCTTGCTTCTTCGTTACTACCAACATTTTCTAATAAGTCCTGACGTACAGGGTTTCCAGTTTTAACAATTTTATCTCTTGGAAAAAACCGTTCTAAACCATCATAGGCAACGCAAATAGTAGTTGCTTTTTTCGCTAACAATTTATTTGTGATGCCAGGATATGAATTTTGCTCTTGCACGACAGTTGGTATGTTCTTTTTGTTTGCCATTTGCAATGTTGGTCCTGACGCAAAACCTCCAGTTCCTATTACCACATCTGGGTTGAATTTTTTTATGATCTTTCGTGCATTCCATAAGCTACTAAGTAACTTAAAAGGAAAAAGCAGATTTTTTACAGTTAATTTTCTTTGAATACCAGAAATCCACAACCCTTTAATTTCATATCCAGCTTGCGGCACCTTATCCATTTCCATGCGATCTTTCGCCCCAACGAATAAAAAATTCGCCTTCGGATAGCGCTGCTTTATTTCATTTGCAATAGCAATGGCAGGATAGATATGTCCTCCTGTACCTCCTCCGCTAACCAAAATATTAACCGATTGCTTCATGCAAAATTTTTAAAGGATTATCATCTTCATTTTTTTTATTCATTTCCATCTCTCTGTTCGCACTAACACTTAATACAATTCCGACAGCGAAACAGGTCATCCATATAGAAGTTCCTCCTGCGCTAATAAGCGGTAAAGGTTGTCCCGTTACAGGAAAAAGCCCAACGGCGACCGCCATATTAATAAATGCTTGAAATATGATAGGAATACCAACACCCAGGACTAAAAGAGTTCCGAAAATGGTCTCTGTTTTATTGGCAACAATTACCATTCTAAAAAGTAATCCTAGATATAATATTAAGAGTGAAAAAGCACCGATCAATCCAAACTCTTCGGCGATAATGGCAAAAATAAAATCAGAAGAAGATTGCGGCAGAAAGTTCTTCTGCACACTTTTTCCAGGACCTTTACCTTGTATTTCTCCTGAAGCAATGGCTATCTTGGCTTTATCGGCTTGATAATTTGCCTCTTCATTCGGTTGTGCGAAGTTTTCAATTCGACTTACCCAGGTATTTATTCTACTCCCTTTAAAGGTATCTGGAAAAGCTTTTGCCGTCAATAAAAAGAGTGCAAATACGATCACACCAATTCCAATAATCGATGCCAAATATTTTATGGGATATCCACCTAAGAATGTTAACATGACTACCGTAGCAAAAATAATCGCCGTAGTCGAAAAATTTGCCGGTAAAATAAGGATAAGAACCAGTCCAACAGGCAACCATAATTGCAACAGGCTCTTTTTAAAAGTAATGGCTTTATCTTTATGTTTTGCAAGATATCGCGCCACGTACATCATAATAATAACACCAGCTAATGTGGACGTTTGAAAACCAATACCAACAAACGGAATGCGTATCCATCGACTTGCATTCACACCACTAATTGTTTTACCTTGCATTAACGTATAGACCAGCAACACAACAACTACTGGAATTAATAGAACTGACAAACCACTAAAATATCGATACGGTATTTTATGCGTCGCATATATTATTACAAACCCCAAAATTAATAACATGGCATGTTTCAGCAAGTGACCAGATGTAGTTCCATTTTCAACAACATATACTAGGTTAGTACTTGCGCTGTACACAGGTAAAAAGGAAAATATTGCTAATAAAGCAACAATAGCCCAAATGGTACGATCACCTTTTATATTTTTGAGGATCTTCGTCATTTACAATAATCTAACTGCGGCTTTAAATTGTCTTCCTCGATCCTCATAATTTTCAAAGAGGTCGAAGCTTGCACATGCTGGAGAAAGCAACACTGAATCACCTTTATTAGCGAGTTTATAGGCAACTTTTACTGCTTCTTCAGCACCTTGAGTTTCGATAATAAAATCTACCACATTATCAAAGGCTTCTTTAATTTTCTCATTATCCACTCCTAAACAAATGATAGCCTTTACCTTCTCATGAACCAACGGCAACAAATCGCTATAATCATTCCCTTTATCAACACCTCCGACGATCCAGATGGTGTCAGATTTCATACTATCTAACGCATAAAATGTAGCGTTTACATTTGTTGCTTTTGAATCATTGATATAATGAACTCCATTGATTTTCAAAACTGGCTCTAATCGATGTTCAACGCTTTCAAAGTCTTCGAGGCTCTCTCTCAAAGTCTCGTTTCGAACATTTAATAGTTGTGACACCATAGAAGATGCCATGGCATTCTTGGTATTGTGTGATCCTTGTAATGCTAATGCTTTAATACTCATTGTGAACTTATTTGTATTGGTTTGTATTATTATGTTGTTATTGTCTTTATAAGCACCTTTATTCACTTTATTTTTAAGTGAAAAAGGCAATAGTGTTGCTTTTGTTATATTGTTTTCTAACCAGTTTATGATCGCCTCATCGTCTCCATCATAAATCAGATAATCATCTTTGGTTTGATTCATTGTTATTCTAAATTTAGACGCGATATAATTTTCATAGTTATAATCGTAGCGATCTAAATGATCAGGAGATATATTGGTGATTATGGCAATATGAGGCGCGAAATCTTTTATCCCATCTAACTGAAAACTACTCAACTCGAGCACGTAATTTTTACGATCCTGTCGAGCAACTTGCCAAGCAAAACTATCTCCAACATTTCCTGCTACTCCTACATCTAAATCCGCTCTTTTAAGGACATGATGCGTCAATAATGTTGTCGTGGTTTTACCATTACTACCTGTAATTCCAACAATTGTAGCATCCGTAAATTTGCTAGCAAATTCAATTTCAGAAATAACCGAAACGCCTTTTTTTATTAAATCCTGAATTAGCTGAATGGTATCAGGAATTCCTGGACTTTTCATGACCAAATCTGCGTTCATAATCTTTGCTACTGAATGCTTTCCTTCTTCGAAAACAATGTCATTATGTAAAAGAACTTCCTTATACTTTTTCGCTATCATTCCTTTATCAGAAACGAACACTTCATACCCTTTTTGCTGTGCCAATATTGCAGTTCCTACACCACTCTCACCTGCTCCTAATACAGCTATTTTCATAACTTACCTCACTTTTAATGTTATGATGGATAAAACTGCTAACATGATTCCGATAATCCAGAACCTAGCGACAATCTTACTTTCGTGATATCCTTTCTTCTGAAAATGATGGTGCAGAGGAGACATCAAAAAGATGCGTCTTCCTTCACCATATTTTTTTCGTGTGTATTTGAAATAGCTAACTTGTAACATGACTGACAATGTTTCAGCGAAGAAAATTCCAGCGAGAATTGGCAATAAAAATTCCTTT
Organism: uncultured Flavobacteriaceae bacterium; assembly: GCA_947494325.1. Classification (GTDB taxonomy): domain Bacteria; phylum Bacteroidota; class Bacteroidia; order Flavobacteriales; family Flavobacteriaceae; genus Aureibaculum. Next base: position 344,414 of record CANLUS010000005.1, on the reverse strand, counting down.
CTCACAGAGATAGCAAGCACAGCTATGATTCCTCCAATTGTTAAACTCCCTGTGTCACCCATAAATACTTGAGCGGGATAGGTATTGTACCATAAAAATCCAACCAGACCTCCAACAAACGCACTAATGAAAATGGTCATTTCACCAGAGTATGGTATGTACATCACATTCAAATAGTTTGAGAAAATAATGTTACCCGAAATCCAAGCGAAAACCCCTAAGGCGGTAACAATTATTGCTGAAGAACCTGCGGCTAGGCCATCAATTCCATCTGTAAGATTGGCTCCGTTAGACACCCCTGTGATTATAAATACCACGATAAACACAAAAATTATCCAACTATATTTTTTAAAATCCTCCCCTAACCATGTAACGAATACTGAATAATCAAATTCATTGTTCTTTACAAAAGGGATTGTTGTTTTTAATGATTTTTGTTCTTTTCCGAAAAGCTCTGATACATTTGTAGTTTGTAAGTCGGCCTGCACAACTTGGGCCGATTCTATCTTTTCTTTTACCACAACCTGAGGTGAAAAATAAAGCATACATCCAACGAAAATTCCGAGGCTTACTTGACCTAAAATTTTAAACCTTCCTTTTAATCCATCTTTGTCTTTTTTAAAGACTTTTATATAGTCATCTAAGAAGCCAATTAAACCCATCCATAAAGTGGTAACTAATAAGATGATGATGTATATATTATCTAGCTTTGCAACTAACAATACTGGCAGAAGAGTTGCTAAGATGATAATGATCCCACCCATGGTTGGAGTACCCGCTTTTTCTTTTTGCCCTTCCAAACCTAAATCCCTAACCGATTCGCCTATTTGTAAACTTCGTAGTTTGTCAATGATCCGTCTTCCAAAAATGGTGGAAAACAGTAATGAAAATACAAATGCCAGGGCAGATCTAAAGGAGATGTATTGAAACAGTCCGGCTCCTGCTAGCTCGTAGTGTTTTTCTAAAAATTCGAATAAATAATATAACATAGTTCGGTGTGGTTACTTTTCTAATTCTTTTAAAATGGCGGTTACTATTTTATAATCATCAAAGTCGGTTTTAACTCCATTCACCTCTTGATATGTTTCATGTCCCTTACCAGCGATAAGCAAGATATCTCCCGTATCTGCTAATTGACTCGCTGTTTTTATCGCTTGTTTTCTATCTACAATTGATAGTGTTTTTTTATAATTTTGTGGTTCAACACCCGCCTCCATTTCTGCAATGATGGCTGCCGGATCTTCTGTTCTTGGATTGTCGGATGTGAAAATCGCCTGATCAGACAATGCTGAGGCGATATGTGCCATTTTTGGTCGTTTGGTTTTATCTCTATCCCCTCCACAACCAACAACTGTAATTACTTTTTCATTAAAAGTTCTAATCGTATTGATTGTTTCTAGTACATTCTTCAAAGCATCAGGGGTGTGGGCATAATCTACAATAGCTGTAATGCCATGATCAGAGACCATATATTCGAAGCGACCACTTACACTTTCTAGCTCACTCAATAATCGTAAACTCTCTAAAGTATCCATCCCAAGTAATTCTGCGGTTGCATAGATGGCCAGTAAATTGTAGGCATTAAAATTGCCAATTAGTCGTGCCCAAACTTCATTATTATTGATATTTAATAAAAGACCATTTAGCTGATTCTCTAGGATTTTCGCCTTGTAATCTGCCATCGTCTTTAGTGCATATGTAATCTTCTTGGCTTTGGTGTTTTGAAGCATTACTCCGCCATTCTTATCATCAATGTTTACTAAAGCAAAAGCTGATTTAGGTAGCTTGTCGAAGAACGACTTTTTAACGTCTCTGTATTCTGCAAATGAAGAATGATAATCAAGATGGTCATGCGAAAGATTTGTAAAAATACCTCCATCAAAATCAAGTCCTGCAGAACGCTTTTGATCAATTCCATGCGAGCTCACCTCCATAAAGCAAAACTCCACCCCTTCAACGACCATATCATTCAAATACTTGTTGATCGTTATTGAATCAGGTGTTGTATGCGTCGCTGTAAATTCTGTCTCATCAACCAATATTTTAACTGTAGAAAGCAATCCAACTTTATGTCCCGCTTTTTTAAATAAGTCATATAAGAGACTCGCTATAGTTGTTTTACCATTAGTGCCAGTCACACCCACAAGCTTCAATTTACTTGATGGATTTCCATAAAAATTAGCAGCTAATATTGCTAATGCTTCATTAGAATTATCGACTTGTACATAAGTCACATTTGACTCTTTATACTCAGGAATTTCTTGACAAATTATGACCTTCGCTCCTTTAGCGATGACATCAGAAATATATACATGTCCATCGCTAACAGTTCCTTTAAGAGCCACAAACAAATCATCCTGCTCTACTTTTCTAGAATCGAAAGCTACGTTCTTAATAAGCAAATCTGTACTACCAAATACTGCTTCTACTGGAACTCTATATAATATGTCTTTTAAGTTTTTCACGAAGATCTTATGACATTTTTAACTTGATAATCTTTCCTTTTTCTATTTTCTTACCCGACTTAATGGATTGTGTTTTGACCACTCCCGTTCCATCTGATTCTACACGGAGTCCTAAATGCTCCAACAATGCAATTGCATCCATGCCAGGCATATTTTTTACGTTTGGCACTGTCATATGTTTTTTATTCGAAAGCGTATTGTATTTTTCATAGCTAGTTTCAATGTTTACAAAAGCCAAATCAGATTGATTCACTTCTTCTAGCAATGGAGTATCGGTATAGATTTTTTGAGCAATTTTTTTAAACACAGGAGCAGCCACTACATTACCATAATATCCAATGCTTTTGTTTGGTTTATGGATTACTACAATACATGAATACTTAGGTTTTGTCGCGGGAAAGTATCCTACAAAAGAAGAGATATATTGTGTCCCTCCTTTAATCCAATAATCGGTTTGGCATGTTCCTGTTTTACCCGCCATCGAATAATTTTTGTCATAGATATTCTCAGCAGTACCCCTTTTTACAACATTTTCCATCATGACCTTTAGCTTGTCGATGGTAGGCTGCGAACATATTTTATCATTGATTATTTCCTTATCGAACTGCTCAATAACCTTATCTTGAGTTCTTACTTCTTTAATAAACCTTGGCTTTACTAATACGCCATCATTTGCAATAGCGTTATAAATTGCTAATGTTTGCAAGGGTGTTAATTGCACTCCATAACCATGAGTCATCCACGCCAAAGAAGTACCATACCATTGTTTTTTATTTTTAGGATCGGGTATGATAGGGCTTCCTTCGCCTTTAATAGGCACATTAAGTTTTTCACCTACCCCCATCTTTTTCAACCCTTCGATAAATTTCTTCGGATTATTGCGATAATTCTCTTCAATAACTTTTACGATTCCTACATTTGAAGAGACTTCGAATACTCTCGCGGCCGAAATTTTTCCATAACCACCTTTGCGAGAATCTCTTACAGTCCTGTCGTATACCTTAAAAGTTCCATCTTCTGTATCGATTACATCGGCTGTATCAACTACCTTATCTTCTAAAGCAACAATCATACTCATCAGTTTGAAAGTAGATCCCGGCTCGTGAGATTCACCAACTGCGTAGTTTAATCGTTCATAGTATTTTCCCTCTTTATTTCGACCTAAATTTGAAATAGCCTTTACTTCACCAGTTTCTGTCTCCATAACAACAACAGTTCCATGATCAGCACTATATTTCTCTAGCTGCTCCAACAACGCATGATGGGCAATATCTTGTACGTTCAAATCAATGGTTGTATATATATCTTTACCATCAATAGGCTCCACCTCATTATTATCATTCAACGGTTTCCATTGTCCTTTTGCAATTTTTTGTTTGAGCCTTTTACCATTTTTTCCTTTTAAAAATTCATGGAAATTGCCCTCTATCCCTACACGCCCTCTATAATCATCATAACCAATATAACGTTCGGCAATTTTACCTATAGGATGTTCTCTAACCGTTCGCTGTTCGTTAATTAATCCACCGCGATACGTACCCAATTTGAAAATTGGAAATTTTCTCATTTCCTGGTACTCCGTATAGCTTAAGTTTTTAGCTATTGGCAGATATCTCATATTCTCTTTTCGAGCTTTACGGATTTTATTTTCGAAATGTCTTGGAGAATGAACACCAAACATTCTAGATAGCGATTCACTTAATCCTTTCAACCCTTCTTCCAAATCTTCACTAGACACCGTTACGGGATCCATGTATACATCGAATTTTGAAACCGAAGTTGCCAACAAGCTCCCATCTACAGTGTAAACATTTCCCCTGTTCGCAGGTATCTCAAAATCTCGTATAGTACCCTCCTCTGCTTTTTGTCGATAAAAATTACCTTTAACGAACTGAATATCAATTACTTTGTAGATTATAGCCAAGGCAAACAAGAACATAAAGCCAGAAAGCATATAGAGTTTATTTAATATGTTCTTCTTTTCTGTTGCCAATTGTACTTACTTTATAACTTTAATTTTTTGAGGTGGATTCTTGGACACAAACAATCCTTTTTCTTCTAACTTTTTTGTAATGGAAGATTCCATTTTTAATTTCATCAAGTCTGAGCGCGTTGCCACAAATTGTGATCTCAACTCTCGCCTCTCCTTATTGAGCTGCGCTATCTTTTGAACCTTCTTGTCGATACTATGCGAACTAGCGATCATAATAAGTGCTAAAACAGCCAAAAAGATCAAAAGCCTCCAGTTTTTTGGTGCATCTTCATCAACCAAGAACTTTCCTTTGAGGACATCGTAAATTTGCTGTCTTGTGTTTGCCATTATAATTTAGTTGCCACTCTTAGTTTCGCACTCCTCGCTCTGTTATTACTCTTTATTTCTTCGGCTGATGGTATAATTAGTTTTCCTTTTTTAAAAGGAAGCTCTACGTTTCCGTAAAAATCTTTTTCCGCTTCACCTTCGAACAATCCATTCCGCATGAAACGTTTTACTAATCTATCCTCTAAAGAGTGATAAGAAATCACACTCAATTTTCCTCCCTTTTTCAGTACCTCTTTCGATTGTATTAGAAATTCTTTTAACGCCTCTAGCTCTTCATTTACTTCTATGCGAATCGCTTGAAAAATCTGAGCCAAAATTTTATGTTCTTTACTAGCCGGTAAAAATTGCTTCAATACTGTTTTTAATTCAAAACTTGTTTTAATCGACTGCTCGATACGCGCATTTACAATTTGCTTTGCCATTGCTCTTGCGTTTCGTAATTCCCCATATAAAAACAGCACATTACTCAACTCTTCTTCACCATATTTATTTATAATCGTAAATGCAGAAAGCTCCCCATCTTGATTCATTCGCATATCTAAATCAGCATCAAATCGCGTAGAAAATCCTCGTTCGGCGACATCAAACTGATGCGAAGACACTCCTAGATCAGCTAAAATTCCATCTACTTCCTTTACACCATAAAACCTTAAATACCGCTTTATGAATCTGAAATTTTCATTAATCAAAACAAAACGATCATCTTCAATAGCGTTATCTAGGGCATCTACATCCTGATCAAAAGCAAACAGTTTTCCATTTTCACCTAGACGCTTTAATATTTCTCGAGAATGACCTCCACCACCAAACGTTATATCAACATATACACCATTAGGGTTAATCTCTAAACCATCAATACTTTCAAAGAGCAAAACTGGATTATGATAACTCATCATCCATCATATTATCACCGCCCATCACATCTTCAGCTAATTCTGCAAAGTCTACAGCAGCTTCATCGATTGCTTTTTCATAGCGTTTTTTATCCCAAATCTCAATAATGTTTACCGCAGAAGACAGTACTACTTCTTTCGAAATTCCTGCAAAAGAATGCAAGTCTTTGGGTATTAATAACCTTCCAGAAGCATCCAACTCAACCACCTTTACACCCGCAGTAAAACGTCGTATGAAATCGTTATTCTTTTTCACGAAACGATTCAACTTATTTACTTTTTGCATCAAAATATTCCACTCACTAATGGGATACAACTCCAAACAAGGCTGAAAAACCGCGCGCTTCAGCACAAAGCCATCCTGTAAAACAGCGGCAAGCTGTTTTTTGACAGGAGAAGGCACCATCAACCTTCCTTTGATGTCTGCCTTACACTCATATGTCCCTATTAGATTTACCACTTTAGTATTTGGATGAAGCTATTATAATGACAAATATACTCAATTTTACCACTTTTTACCATTTTTTACCACTTTGTTAATAACTTTCCAATTATACATTTATTGTGTTGATTAACAAGATTTTATAGTGGGGTTATTTTCTTTCGAAAAAAAAGATTGCTGATTTTTAAAGAAAAACTGTATTTTGAACCAAAATGGTTACTTTTGTGACTTGCACTAAACCAAACCAATTAATGGGAGATAATTACAAAACAGAAGGTGACTATAGCTATTTAGAAGCTGGCGAAGGAACACCGATTATTATTTTACATGGTTTAATGGGAAACCTCAGTAATTTTGATGGTGTTTTTGATTATTTTTCAAAAAAAGGCTACCAAGTCTTAATGCCAGAATTGCCTATCTATTCATTACCAATTCTGCAGACAAACGTTAAAAATTTATCGAAATTTGTAAAAAAGTTTGTGAAACACAAGGGCTTGGAGAACTACATACTGTTAGGTAATTCATTAGGAGGACACATTGCGCTTTATTATACCAAACACAACCCTGATGAAGTAAAAGGTTTAGTGCTAACTGGCAGCTCAGGCTTGTATGAAAGTGCCATGGGAGAAAGCTACCCGAAAAGAGGCGACTATGAGTACATAAAGAAAAAAGCACAAGATGTATTTTATGACCCTGAAATTGCCACCAAAGAAATTGTAGACGACGTCTACGACTCGGTAAATGATCGCAATAAATTAATTCGTACCCTAGCAATCGCCAAAAGTGCCATTCGTCATAATATGGCTGGTGATTTACCAGACATGTCAATGCCTGCCTGTCTAATTTGGGGAAAGAACGATTCAGTCACACCTCCTGATGTAGCCGAAGAGTTTAATAAATTATTGCCGAAGGCAAGCTTATATTGGATAGACAAATGCGGTCATGCACCGATGATGGAACATCCAGATAAATTTAACGAACTACTTGAAGACTGGCTCAACAAAGAAAATCTTTAACCGATGCAGATCAAATCGGCTGAATTCGTCATTAGTAATACCGACGTACGAAAATGTCCAAAAGAGCAACTACCAGAATATGCATTTATTGGACGATCTAACGTAGGCAAGTCTTCGTTAATCAATATGTTGACCGGTAGAAAAAGCTTGGCTAAAACCTCAGGTAAACCGGGAAAAACACAGCTCATTAATCACTTTAAAATAAATCAAAATTGGTTTTTAGTCGATTTGCCAGGTTATGGTTACGCTCAAATTTCTAAAACCAAACGACAAGCCTTTCAAGAATTTATTACCGAATATTTCCTTCAAAGACAGCAACTTGTTTGCAGTTTTGTCTTAGTGGATGTTAGACATGCTCCACAAAAAATAGATATCGAATTCATGCACTTTTTAGGCGAGAACCAAATTCCTTTTTGTATCGTTTTCACTAAATCCGACAAGCTAAACCACAGTAATCTCAATAAAAATTTAGCTATTTATAGAACAGAGTTATTGAAAACCTGGGAGGAGATGCCAACACACTTCGTTACCTCGGCTTCTCATAAAACTGGACGAGAAGATCTCCTAAATTTTATCGAGGATGTAAATAAGAAAATCTAATGGCTTCCACTGTATCTGATCTTCAAATACTTTATGAAGATAATCACATAATTATCATTAATAAACAAGTTGGTGATATCTCACAAGGTGATAAAACGGGTGATACTCCGTTAAGTGATATTGTTAAAGATTATTTGAAGAAAAAATACAACAAACCTGGCAATGTATTTCTCGGTGTTGTACATCGACTCGATCGTCCTACAAGTGGTGTAATTGTATTCGCGCGTACTTCTAAAGCCTTGGAGCGTTTGAACAAAATGCTAAGAGATAAACTATTAAAAAAAACATATTGGGCGATTGTAAAGAACAAACCGCTAAAAACACAAGACACCCTAGTACATTATTTAAGAAAAAATCCTAAAAACAATAAATCTACTACTTTTACAAAACCGACTGAAGGCGCTAAAAAGGCAATTTTACACTATAAGATTATCAAAGAATTAGACAACTACACATTACTTGAAATAGATTTAGAAACCGGGAGACATCATCAAATTCGCACACAACTTTCCACCATCGGGAGCCCTATCAAAGGTGATTTAAAATACGGATTTGACAGAAGTAACAAAAACGGAGGCATTCATTTACATGCCCGAAAAATTGAATTTGAGCATCCAGTATCGAAGAAAATGATAGCAATTATTGCACCTATACAAAACGATGATATAATCTGGAAAAACTGCCTTTAGTTTAATGTTTCAACATTTTAAATTTGTCCTTGATGATTTCTGCTACTGGTTTATTTTGAATTTTACTCTCCAGCCAAGACAAAATATCTAAATACAAAAAAGAGCGTCGTTCATATGGGTCATCTTCATAAATTTTTAACTTCTCGTATAGTTTGATAAATTCTTTCTTTATCTCATGAGGGTAAATATCTCCAAGTCCTTTTAAAAATCCTATCATATCCTTTTGCACTTCATGAAGATCATCCATTTTAATAAGAAATTTGTATGTGCTTTTCAACTGAATATCTAAATGATAATCTAAACCCGATTCGTAATGAGCAATCAAGCTCAAAATTCTCGAAAAACACATCAAATCTTCTCGCATTTTTAAAGTACGATTCCCAATTATCTTTTCTAAAAATTCTATACATTTTTTGTTATCTCCAGCACCAAAATATAAACTTGCAATCTTATAGTAGAATAGCATTATATGATGCTCGTCGATACGATTACTATATTTTTTTATACCTTCTGAAATTTCGTCTACGAGGGGAATTCCTTCCACAAAACTACCTTCTAAAAAATGTAGATTTAATTTGTTATTGTAAACGTATAAAAAGCTCAAGGCTTCAATATTATCATCCTTAGGAAAGTCATTCGTCTGAATAATTTCCTCTAAACGATGCAAGGCCTGCTTAAACTTAGCATAATGTTTTGCAAAAAACAACGACTCCAATAAATAATGATTCCCTTTTAAAAAGAACACTGGGTTCAGATTTATCATAGCTCTATTATTGTAAAATAAATCTACCCATTTCATCGCGTATTTATAACTGGATAAAAAATCTTGAACTAAAAAACTATACCATAAATAGGATTTATACAACCACAATTTTTCTCGAAAACCAAGATCCTCAATATTATATTTTGGCAATCTATCATTGAAATAATTGGTTATTATTTTATATTCTTCATCATTCTTTACATAACCCGTTTTTAGTAATATACCGTAAAGTTGCAATGATAAATTGGACAATTTACTCGCCACGACATTTTCCATACTAAGCTGTTTCGCCTGAATAGTTAGTTCATCAGCTCGGCCGGTAATACTTCGTGTAATATATTGGGATTCTATAAGTTTTTCTAACTCTACAATTTCATAGGCAATGTTCTTCTCTTCATGTTCAATTGCAACACTCTTCGCCTTATCTAAAATTTTAAGACTCTGCTTATACAACCCTTTGTGATATAGAATAGTGGCAAAGTCTAATTGTTCTCTAATTTGTATTCTGATATTTTGATGCGACGGATTTAACCTGAGGCTAATCAAAATCTGCTTATATAAGTGAGCCTTTAGATTAGAAAGTTGCGCCTTTTTTACAATGTTACTCTTCAAAATTTCAGCTTCGTTATACTTCGATAACTTATCCAATAAATTAAATAATGCTAAAAATTTTGAATCGGTATTTACCCCTAATCTTCCTACATAAAGCTTAAACTGACGCTTTTCTGACTTAGAAAGTGATTTTACCAGTACAAATAAATTATCTTTTTGAGTATTAATCATTGTATGAATTTAAGGTCTAAAAAACTAACATTCAATTACTTAATTCATCATAAAGACAGTTAAACGTTGTAATTAAAGCTTATTGATTTTTCGCTTAGATAAAACCAAAATATAAATTCGTATAACAATAAAGAAATATATTTCTAAAAATAATGAGTACAGATAAAGTTCAAATATTCGATACTACCTTGCGCGATGGTGAGCAGGTACCTGGCTGTAAACTAAATACCGAACAAAAATTAGTCATTGCCCGTAGGCTTGATCAACTAGGTGTTGATATCATAGAAGCTGGTTTTCCGATTTCGAGTCCTGGTGATTTCAACTCGGTTGTAGAAATCTCAAAAGTTGTAAAAAACGCTACTGTTTGTGGTTTAACCAGAGCCGTAAAAAAGGATATCGAAGTAGCTGCTCAGGCGCTAACACAGGCCAAAAGACCTAGGATTCATACCGGAATAGGCACCTCAGACTCACATATTTTTCACAAGTTCAAAACAAGTAGAGAAGAAATTATTGAACGTGCTGTACGCGCGGTTAAGTATGCAAAATCTTTTGTTGAAGATGTTGAATTCTTCGCCGAAGATGCAGGAAGAACGGATGACGAGTATTTGGCAAGAGTCTGTGAAGAAGTTATAAAGGCAGGTGCTACTGTTTTGAATATTCCTGATACTACTGGTTATTGTTTGCCAGAAGAATATGGGCGGAAAATAAAATACTTAAAAGAAAACGTAAAGGGAATCGAAAAAGCAACCCTTTCATGTCATTGCCATAATGATCTTGGCTTAGCAACCGCTAATTCAATTTCGGGTGTGATCAATGGAGCAAGACAAATAGAATGTACTATTAATGGAATTGGTGAACGCGCTGGTAACACATCCCTTGAAGAAGTGGTTATGATATTAAAGCAGCATCCATATTTAAACTTAGATACAAATATTAATACTCAATTATTATTCAGTACCAGTAAAATGGTTTCTGAAAATATGGGCATGGTGGTACAGCCAAATAAAGCGATTGTTGGTGATAATGCATTTGCGCATAGTTCAGGAATTCATCAAGATGGCGTAATAAAGCATAGAGAGACCTATGAAATTATCGACCCAAAAGATGTTGGTGTTACCGATTCTGCTATTGTATTAACTGCGAGAAGCGGAAGAGCTGCTTTGGCGTATCGATCTAAAAAAGTAGGATATGAATTATCTAAAGATCAATTAGATGAAGTCTATACGATGTTCTTGACATACGCTGACAGAAAGAAAGAAGTTGTAGACGAAGATATTCATGAGATTATGAAATTATGCGTTAGTACAAATTCAATATTAGCATAAATGGCAAAGACCTTATTTGATAAAGTTTGGGACAAACATGTTGTGGATACGATTCATGATGGACCACAAATTATTTACATTGATAAGCACTTGATTCATGAAGTTACGAGTCCTCAGGCGTTCAATGAATTATCTGAACGAAACATTCCTGTGTTTAGACCACAGCAAATTGTGGCAACAGCCGATCATAACACACCTACTGTAGACCAACACCTACCAGTTAAAGATGCACTTTCTAGAAATCAGTTAAAACAATTGACTGAGAATTGTAATACTAACAATATTGAATTATATGGTTTAGGCCATGAGTACAATGGAATTGTACATGTTATCGGTCCGGAGTTAGGAATTACACAGCCTGGAATGACCATTGTGTGTGGTGATAGTCACACCTCTACACACGGTGCTTTTGGTACTATTGCATTTGGAATTGGCACTAGCCAAGTTGCACAAGTTTTTGCAAGTCAATGTTTATTGATGAACAAACCTAAAAAATTGAGAGTCAATGTGAATGGCAAACTCAGAAAAGGAGTACTCCCTAAAGATGTGATCTTATATATCATTGCCAAATTAGGGACCAATTCTGGAACTGGCTACTTTTGCGAATATGCAGGTAATGTTTTTGAAGAGATGTCGATGGAAGGGAGAATGACGGTTTGTAATATGAGTATTGAAATGGGAGCTCGAGGCGGAATGATAGCGCCAGACGAAACAACTTTTGAATATGTAAAAGGTAAAAAGTTCGCTCCAAAAGATGCAGAATTTGATAAAAAAGTAGCGTACTGGAAAACACTAAAAACGGATGAAGATGCTGTTTTCGATCTAGAATATTCTTTCGAAGCAGAAGATATCGAGCCTATGATTACATATGGTACAAACCCTGGAATGGGTATTAAAATATCGGAAGCTATACCTTCATATAATGATGCTTCTTTCGAAAAGTCATTGGCATACATGAATTTTCAGAAAGGAGAAAAACTCTTAAATAAACCCATTAATTATGTTTTCATCGGGAGTTGCACTAACTCGAGAATTGAAGATTTTAGAGTTGCAGCAAGTTATATCCAAGGGAAACAAAAAGCTCCTAATGTAAATGCTTGGTTGGTACCAGGTTCACAACAAGTAGCAAAGAAAATTAAGGAAGAAGGTTTGGATGAAATTTTTACAGCTGCCGGATTTAAATTACGTCAACCTGGTTGCTCAGCATGTTTAGCCATGAATGATGATAAAATACCAGAAGGCGAATATTGTGTCTCAACTTCTAATCGAAATTTTGAGGGACGTCAAGGGCAAGGTGCTCGAACAATTTTAGCAAGTCCGCTTATTGCGGCTTCAACGGCAGTAGCTGGAAAAATTATAAATGTTTTAGAAGAATCATCAACTTTAGAATTAGTATAAATGGAAAAATTTGAGCGTTTAATATCAACAGCCGTTCCGTTACCAACAGAAAATATTGATACTGATCAAATAATCCCAGCGCGTTTTTTAAAGGCAACGGATAAAAAAGGTTTTGGTGATAATGTATTTAAAGACTGGCGCTATCATAAAGATGGTAGTATCAATACTGATTTCGTTTTGAATAATTCTCGCTACAGCGGCAGTGTTTTAGTTGCAGGAAATAATTTTGGATGCGGCTCTAGTCGAGAGCATGCCGCTTGGGCACTAGCAGGCTACGGATTTAAAGTTATTATCAGTAGTTTTTTTGCAGATATTTTTAAAGGTAATGCTTTGAATAATGGCATCTTACCCATACAAGTATCCGAAGATTACCTGCAAACCTTATTAAAACTAATTACTGAGGATCCAGATACCAACGTCGATATTGATTTACAGAATCAGGTTTTACAGATTGTTGGGAAAACGGTCGTAGAAAAATTTGAAATAGACTCTTACAAAAAAGTATGCTTATTAAATGGGTATGATGACATTGACTATTTATTAAGCAATAAAGACAAAATAATAGCGTACGAACAAGAACATCAATTTTAGAAATTATGAAGTTAGAAATCGCAGTATTATCAGGAGATGGCATTGGGCCAGAAGTCACTGAGCAGTCCAAAAAAGTATTGGATGCAATTGCTCATAAATTTGATCACACTTTTATATATAAAGAAGCTCTTGTTGGTGCTATTGCCATAGATAAAACTGGCAATCCGCTACCAGACGAAACCTTAGATATTTGTGGTAATACCGATGCCGTGTTGTTCGGATCAATTGGTCACCCAAAATATGATAATGACCCTTCGGCAAAGATACGGCCAGAGCAAGGATTATTAAAATTACGTAAATCATTAGGTCTATATGCGAATATTCGCCCGGTAAAAGCCTATGAGACGCTCTTAGATAAATCTCCATTGAAAAAAGAAATTATTGAGGGTACCGATATTAGTATCTATAGAGAACTTACTGGCGGTATCTATTTTGGAGAAAAAAACTTGAGTAAAGATGGTAATACCGCTTCCGATTTATGCGAATATTCAAAACATGAAATAGAGCGAATTGCTCATTTGGCTTTTAAAGCTGCACACTCGCGTAGTAAAAAACTAACACTAGTCGATAAGGCAAATGTTTTGGAAAGTTCTCGCCTCTGGCGTAAAGTTGTTACAGAAATTGGTGAAAAGTATCCCGAAGTAGCGCTTGACTTTTTATTTGTTGATAATGCTGCAATGCAAATGATTTTAAATCCTAGTCAATTCGATGTCATTTTAACAGAGAATATGTTTGGTGATATTATTTCTGACGAAGCCAGCGTGATAGGTGGTTCAATAGGACTTTTAGCATCAGCCTCTATAGGTGATAAATTTGCATTATTTGAGCCAATTCATGGGTCTTACCCTCAAGCTACTGGTAAAGGTATTGCAAATCCTATAGCTTCTATATTATCAGCAGCAATGCTTTTAGAACACTTTGAACTTTCAGAAGAAGCTGAGTTAATTCGAAATGCAGTTGACAAATCATTAAAGCTAAAAATTTCAACTCCAGATATCAATACAGAATATGACAATGTAACAACTAGTAAAGTGGGTGATTTTATTGCCGATTATATCGAATACCCCGAAGATACCAATATTAATTTCCAAAATATTCATATTGGTCAATCTACAATTATTTAATTGATTATTTGAATTAGTAATTAGATAATTAACATAAACCTCGGGTATATGAAGAGCACTTAAAGAGTGCTCTTTTTTTGTGCAATCTGCTAGTAACATAGATCAGGTTCTCAAGACATTTCTCTCAAAAATTTGACCTTTCTAACACCATGATCTGTATTCCATTGTTGTATTTCTATGAAACCAAATTTCTTGTACAATGCAATTGCCGGCAAATTGTCGACGCCTGTTTCGACAGTATAAACTTTTGCCAGTACGTTGTCTACCACAAAAGTAAGAAGCTCACTACCGATTCCTTTCCTAAAAAACGTAGGGTCAACCACCAAACTTTGAATATGAATATCTCTTTCCTCTCTCTTTATTTCAATAACTCCTGCGATTTCTGAATCAGAGAAGGCACCGTAAAATTCAGTAGAACTATTTATAATGTCAATACTTTTTCTTCTCAAGGGAGGAAAGTCTACCGCATTCAATAATTTAGCCTCAACCTTATAAGAAACCTGAAAGACAGCATAGATTTTATCCGCCAGCAACGGTATAGTGTGGTCTATCTTTTCAACCATGTTTGTTGATTTAATTTCTTTCCGCAAAGTCTTTAAACTGTCTCAACCACTTCTCTGCGGGTTTTCGATACATGCTAGGAAATAGTATTGCCATTAATCTAGGCATGATCCAATCAATTCGAGTGTATTCATATTCAAACTCATAGTTCGTGGTTTTGTCATCAAGAGCAGTGAAATTACATTTCATTGTATTATCCATATGCTTATGACGATAATAAGCCTCGAAAGAATGTGGAAGTTCATTTTTGGTAATGGTTTCTGTTAAGATCATATCTTGTTTTCCATGTTTATAGATCATTTTAGATACTGAACCCACTTTACCTTGTTCACCACTTATTAATTCCTTTTTAACGAACCCATCCTGATACTCTTTCAAGTTTCTCGGATCAGAAAAAAGAGCAGCCACCTTTTCTAGAGTTTGATTAATCTCAATAGCACCGTTATGTTTCATTTGAATTTATCTTAGACATTTGAATTCTTCACTAAGTTAAAAACATTTCGGGTAGCGTACAATTCTTTGATATTAAAACTAAGCGAATTATCATTTTCGAAGGTGATCCCGGAAGTGTTATTTGCCTTAAAATACAATTCATTACATAAATCATAGGGTTCATTACATTTCATTTTTATAAAGTAGAAAGCTCTAATATATTTGAACTGTATTTAAAACTTAAAAATTATGTATTCGATAAAAAAAGCATCAAATTATATAGTAGCGTCCTTTTTGTTGACCTTATGCCTTATAAGTGCACCGCATAGTTGGGCCCAAACTTCTAAAACCAAAACCAAAAGCGTCTCTTTCTCTTATCATTCGGACAAAGATGCTGATGGAAGTACAAGAGTAAAATATAAAAGTAAAACCAACAATTTCGATATCGAATATAAAGGGGATATTACTATTTCTAATGATGATAAAGATATTATTGGAATTTCAAAAGGAGGTTATATCGAAATCAGAAAATCTTCTTTTGGAAATAGAAGACGAATTGTAATTGAAGCCAATAGTAATGGCCAACTTACTAAAAGTTATTATGTAGGACGTAGTGAAAAAAACTATAACAGCGAAGGAAAAGCTTGGTTATCAGAAATTTTACCAGAAGTAGTTCGAACTACTACAATTGGTGCCGAATCTAGAGTGCAACGTTTCTATTCAAAAGGAGGCGCTTCAGGTGTTTTAACTGAAATTAGTAATATCAAAAGTGATTATGTAAAATCGACATACTTTAAATTATTAATCAGAAACAAATTGACTACTAATGAGCTAGTATCTACGATCCAAAAAGCTGGAGTTGAGATCAAATCTGATCACTATTTATCTGGTATACTTCAAGAAAATCAGAAAGCTTTTTTAGCCAATGATAAGACCGTGGCTGCCTATATACAAGCGACAAAAACCATCCAATCGGATCATTATATGACAAATGTTTTAAAGAAAGTTATTAACGACGCTTCGATTAATGATGATCAGATGGGTTCCTTATTAGAAATTTCTAAGGATGTAAAATCAGATCATTATATGACTCAGATCTTAAAAGAAATCATGGATAAAAGAACTATAAATGCTAAAAATACTGTTCGAATTATTGAACTCTCTAAAGACATACAATCTGATCATTATAAAACAGTTGTTCTTAAAAAAGTCATTGACAAAAAGAGCTTGCCAAGCGATGCCTATACTGCCTACATGAAGACTTTAGAGGATGTACGATCAGATCATTACAGTACCGAGGTCATTAAGAAATTATTGGATTCTAAATTTGATGGTAAAACGAGCTCCCTAAGCAGTTTACTTGACTTAGTAGACCAAAATATATCATCAGATCATTATACCATGACTATCTTTAAAAAACTGGCAAAGCAGCGTCTATCAGATGATCAGTTGGTAGTAACCCTCAATGCAGCAAAAACTATACGTTCAGATCATTATCTATCTCAAACGCTTTTAGCTTTTTCAAGTTCTGTTAATCGTGCATCGGAAAAAGTAAAACAGGCTTATAAAAATACTGCAAAAACAATCAATTCAGATAGCTATTATGGAAAGGCTATCAAAGCCTTAAATTAACCAGTAGGCCAGCGGGTACTTTAATCTTCTTTAAGTTAAGAAGATTGAGTACCTTGGCTTTATGCAACAAATCTATCAACGAATCTTAAACCATAAAGGCGTGAAAAAGCATTTTTTTATATGTTTTATAGGCATTCTATTGGGTATATTGATTTACTATTATCTTCTGTTAAATGGGGAAAAAGTAGAAGAATCTATATCATTTAGTGGTGTTTCTGCTGCAGCACTTTGTGGAGTTCTTGTCGGTTATATACTGTATGGTTTAACACTAAAACTAGATGAACTAGTTCCGTGGAAAAATCAAATGCCAAATCGACTGGCGATTGGTATTGTTTCCCATTTTATTATTTCTTTATTCATAGTACTCAGTCTTTTTTATGTCTATAATGCGTTCTTTATTTTAGAGCCAGATTTTTTTATTGCTTACAAGCAAACCTTGATCAAACTTTCTATCCTACTTTTTATATTGTCTATTTTATATACGCTTATCTATTTTGCCTTGTATTCATATTACTCATTTGCAAGGTTACAAATTGAGACGGTACAACAAGAAAGAACTCAGATAGAACTTCAACTAAAAGCATTGAAATCCCAAATAAGTCCTCATTTTTTATTTAATAACCTAAATACCATTTCATCATTAATTTTTGAGGACGCTTCAAAAGCCGAACATTATATTAGACGATTAGCCAAGATCTATCAGTTTACCCTGAGTAGTTATCACGAAAAATTAGTACCTCTTAGTAAAGAACTCGATATTATTGCCTCTTATCAATACTTATTAGATATTCGATTTAAAAATAAGATTCGTTGGACCATAAATATTTCGGAAGCACATGAAAAAAGTAATATTCCACCATTAACATTACAAATGTTGGTTGAAAATGCAATAAAACATAATGAATTAACTTCTGAAAAACCACTTTCAATAAGTATAAAAACGGTCGGCGATTACATTTGTGTTGAAAACAACCTAACGTCTGCCCCTCAAATAATCGAATCCTTTAATATCGGTTTAACAAATATAAAAGAGCGCTATAAGCTTTTGATTAACAAGGAGATTGTCATTGATCATGGGGCAACCTTTAGCGTAAAATTACCTATTGTGGCATGAAAAAATTATTCATATACCATCCGTTATTTCGCATATTGAGTCCTATTTTTATTGGGGTCATTGTGTATTTGCTCATTCTATTAATAAATAATAACACCGACCAAATACAAGAGCAATTTTTGGGTCAAGAATTATATGTTTGCATTGTTCTTTCTTATTTAATTCAAGAACTTTCCATTTTTCTGCTTTGGATTTTTCAAAAATATAAACTTGCTAAATCAGAACTTTCAACACTCGTTCTTCAAGTACTTGCTTCGCTCGTACTGTGCATCTTAGTAGTTACTACCGCGATGATTTTGTATTTCAAATTTGTTTTAGGGTTTTCACCAAATAGTGAAGAACTTTGGGTGTTTAACAGTATATTTTCTAGTATTTGTCTTATTTACATTTCACTTTATGTGAGTCATCAATATTTGCACAGCGTAAATTCAAAAAAATTAGCTTATGAATTGTTGTTAAAACAAAACGTCGAAGATGAATTCTTACAATTTGAAAAAGCCATCAACCCTACATTACTCTTCGAAAGTTTAGACACCCTTATAATTTTACTACATCAAAATAAAGATAAAACAGATGATTTTTTAGATTGTTTGGGACGCGTTTATCGATATATTTTATCAACTAAAAATCGAGAATTAGTAACCACTGATGAAGAAATCTCAAACCTACATGAGTTTGTAAAACTTTTTAATTATTTGCCTCATCGAAAATTAGTTTTAAATGCACGTATAACTACTACCTCATTAACTGTACCTAATAGTCTTCTTTATATTATAGAACAAATTATGAGAAGTTCAATACGCTCTGAAAAGGCTGAGCTAGAGCTATCATTGGAAGAACAAAAAAACACACTAACACTAAAATATGTGGCTGTTGATAGAGTAAATGATGAATTAACAGTTCAAAAGTTGTCGAAACTAAATAACGTCTATCAAATATATAGTATTGAAAGACTTACAGTACACAATGAACATTCTGAAAGAATTATAACTATTCCTAAACTAGAAATTGCACCTACACCATGAAAATTGTCCTTATAGAAGATGAGACACCGGCCATAGAGAAGCTTGAACGTTATTTATTAAAATACAACCCAACTTTTGAAATCGTTGCCAAACTACCTAGTATTTCAAGCTCAGTTGATTGGTTTTCGAACGCGCAAAATTCATTTGATCTTATTTTTATGGATATTCAGCTGTCAGATGGATTGAGCTTTGAAATTTTTAATCAAATTACCATTGAGAAACCTGTGATATTTATCACCGCCTTTGATGAATACGCCATTGATGCATTTAAGGTGAATAGTGTTGATTATATTTTAAAACCAGTGACATTCACAGACTTATCAAAAGCGTTGCATAAACACGAAAGGTTGCAAGCCTCGTATAGTATTAATAAAGCAGTTGAGAATGTTGCAAAAGTCGTTTCAGAAAAGAAAGTAAAAGATCGATTTTTAGTGCGCCTTGGCAATCATATTCACGCCATTAACGCGACCGATATTTCATTATTTTATGCAGAAGGTAGAACAGTATTCTTAATGACCAACGAGCGAAAGAAATTTATCGTTGAATATAACTTAGAGAAATTAGTAGCACTATTAGACCCTACGTTATTTTT
This sequence comes from uncultured Flavobacteriaceae bacterium, assembly GCA_947494325.1. Taxonomy (GTDB): domain Bacteria; phylum Bacteroidota; class Bacteroidia; order Flavobacteriales; family Flavobacteriaceae; genus Aureibaculum. The sequence goes on along the minus strand of CANLUS010000005.1, from coordinate 324,649 downwards.
TAGAGTTAATAGAACATTCATTGTACACCTTAACGCAATTAATGATGTAATTGTCTATTCGAATAGCCGATTAAAAATCACGCCGCATATTCAAATCGATAAAGAAATCGTGGTAAGTCGGGAAAAAGTGACCAGCTTTAAAAAATGGTTAGAGGGGAATTAAGTTTTCATTTTTTTTGGAAACTTGGCTCGAATTTTATCCAAACATAAATTATGTATGCTACCAAGATGTGTATGTTTTTTTGAAGTGTCTGGTTTATAGGTACCATTTGCAACTTCATTTCCTACTTTTTGATATGCTTGTCTAAATGAAACTCCATCCTCGACCATTGTATTTATATTATCGACGGTAAAAAGATATTTATATTTTTCGTCATTTAGATTCACTTTTTTTACAATAATTTGTTGAATCGAATAGCTAAAAATATCCAAAATGTCTTGTACTTCGGAAAATGCATTCAACATGTTTTCTTTTAACAATTGAAAATCTCGATGATAACCACTGGGTAAATTATTAGATATCAATATCATCTCAGTTTGCAAGGCTTGAATCTTGTTACATTTACCTCGAATCAATTCAAATACATCTGGATTCTTTTTATGAGGCATTATACTACTACCGGTTGTCAATTCATCGGGAAACGAAATAAAATCAAAATTCTGACTCATATACAGACAAATATCCATGGCGAATCTCGACAAGGTATTACACAGGCCACCTAAAGCCGTAGCAATTGTCCGCTCATTTTTACCTCTGCCCATTTGAGCTGCTACTACGTTGTATTTTAAGTTAGAAAAATTTAACTCTTCTGTTGTAAATTCTCGATCAATCGGAAAAGAACTTCCATATCCCGCAGCTGAACCTAAGGGATTTTGGTCAACAGTTTTAAGTGCTGCCTCCAATAGATAGACATCATCAATGAGTAATTCTGCATACGCCGAAAACCACAACCCAAACGAAGAAGGCATTGCGACTTGTAAATGAGTATAGCCAGGCAGGAGTTGCTCTTTGTGCACCTCTGCTAAGTCCAATAAAATGTCAAATAACGACTTAACTTTTCCATGAACCAGCGTCAAATTATCTTTATAATACAGTTGCAACGCAACCAACACCTGATCATTTCTAGATCGAGCCGTATGAATTTTTTTACCTATTTCACCATATCTTTCGGTAAGTTCAAACTCTATTTTCGAATGTACATCTTCGAATTCAGTTTCAATCTGAAATGTGCCCTCATCAATCTGCTGTTGAAGTAGTTCTAACCCTTCCTCTAATTGCTCTAACTCCTCAAAAGTTATAACGTGTATTTTCGCTAACATTTTCGCATGTGCCAAAGAAGCTTGTATGTCATACGCAGCAAGGCTCATATCTAATTCCCTATCGTTTCCAATAGTAAATTGCTCAATTTTATTGTCGATGCTTATACCTTTATCCCAGAGTTTCATTTTACTTAAATTTAGATGTTTAAAAATTAGATAAAAAATACGTTCAATTCAATCTTTTATCTTTATTCATTTTACAATACTTTTTCCAATAATTCTATATAAATGTCGACTCCTTCCTCTATCTCATAAACATAAATAAATTCGTCAGCTGAATGAGAACGCCTACTATCACCCGGACCTAATTTTAGCGAAGGACAGGTCAAAACCGCTTGATCGGAAAGTGTAGGAGACCCATAAGTAGAACGTCCAAGGGCAATGCCCGCTTGTACTAAATCATGATCAACCGGAATAGATGATGAATTTAATCTAAGACTCCGTGGCGTCATCGTATCACATGGAGAACTTAAAATCAAAATATCTGCAATTTCTTGATTACTATAACAGTCATTTACACGTACATCGATTACCAAGCTCACTTCCGAAGGCACTGCGTTATGCTGTTTTCCCGCATTGACTTGCGTAACTGTCATTTTTACTTCTTCAAGTACTTCAGATTTTTTTTCAAAAGAAAATTCTTCAAACCATTTGAGCACGCCTCCTAATTTATAAATAGGGTTGTTCAGATTAGGGTGTGCCGCATGACTTGGTGTTCCTTTAATCAAAGCATCAAAAACTACCAATCCTTTTTCGGCAACTGCTAAATGCATTAGGGTTGGTTCTCCAACAATGGCAACATCAATTGCCGGAATTACGGAAAGCATACTATTTAATCCTTTATCTCCACTACTCTCTTCTTCCGCGGAAGCGACCAAAACCAAATTATATTTTAAATTTTCGAGATTATAAAAATAAACAAAAGTAGCCATGAGAGCTACCAAACAGCCACCGGCATCATTACTACCCAAACCATACAACCGATTATCTTCAACGCTGGCTTTAAATGGGTCTTTGGTATATCCATTATTCGGCTTGACCGTATCGTGATGAGAGTTTAATAATAAGGTTGGTTTGTTCTCATCGAAATACTTATTGACAGCCCAAACATTATTGTCGGTTCGTTTACACGGAATATCATAACTCCTGAGCCAATTGTCTATAAGTGTAGCTGTTTGCTCTTCTTCAGAAGAAAAAGAAGGTGTTTCAATCAATTGCTTCAGTAAATCAATGGCATGTTGTGTAATAGCTGATTTCATTATTTTTGTATTGTAGTGAATTTAGTTGAAGTATCAAAAAGCATATTAGAATTCCCAATACACACTTTAGATACGTTCTTTTTAATGGCATTAAAGCAATTAATCAATTTTGGCAACATACCATCATTAATTATTTGCTCATCAATTAATCGCTGATAATTCTTCGTATTTATTCGTTCTATAACCGAATCATTATTTTGTACGTCTCGTAACACGCCATTTTTTTCGAAACAATAGTATAATTCAGTTTTATATTCTTTCGTAAAAGCACCCGCAAGCTCAGAAGCGATAGTATCAGCATTGGTATTCAGCAGTTGCCCGTTACCATTATGTGTAATAGCACAAAATACTGGCGTAATGGAATGCTCTAATAACAGGTGTACTATTCTCGTATTTATCTTTATAACGTCACCAACAAATCCGAAGTCTACAGTACTCACTGGTCTTTTCACAGATACAATAGTGTTCGCATCAGCTCCCGAAAAACCCATGGCATTACATTTACTGGACTGTAATTTTGCTGTAATATTCTTATTGATTTTTCCGGCGTAAACCATAGTAACAATATCTAATGTTTCTGCATCGGTTATGCGTCTTCCATTAGTCATTTTTACATCGATATTCATTTTTCGTGTCAGATGAGAAGCCGATTTCCCTCCTCCATGCACCAAAATCTTTGGAGCTTTAATCTTAGAGAAATTCTCTATGAACTTATCCAAGGCGTCGACATCATCAATGATATTTCCACCGATTTTTATTACTTTTAATGTCTTCATTTCGTTAGATTTTCTAAGAGCTTCTTGAGTACTATTTGTGCTGCATATGTTCTATTATTTGCCTGCTGAATAACCACAGAACTATCACTATCTAAAACTGCATCTTCAACAATAACATTTCTTCTTACGGGCAAGCAATGCATAAACTTAGCATTCGCTAATTTTTCTTTTGTAATCTTCCAATCGGTATCATTGTTTAGCACTTTTCCATAGTCAATATAATTACTCCAGTTTTTCACATATACAAAATCTGCATCTTCAAAGGCTGCAATTTGTTCATGGTATATAGGGGTGTCTTTTGTGATAGCTGAATCTAGTTCATATCCTTTTGGATGGACAATTGAAAAATCCACGTCTGATCGCCGCATCATATGTACAAACGAATTGGCTACTGCATGAGGTAGTGCCTTAGGATGTGGTGCCCAAGACAGCACAACTTTTGGTCTCTTTTTTGTTTTTAACTCTGCGATTGTAATTGCATCTGTCAATGCTTGTAATGGATGCCCTGTGGCGCTTTCCATATTTACAATTGGTACTGAAGCATATTCAACGAAACTATTGAGAATCCATTCTGATTCATCTTTCTTCTTATCGGTCAAACTAGGAAATGCTCTTAAGGCAATCACGTCGGCATATTGTGAAATAACCTGAGCAGCATCCTTGACATGTTCTGTGGTATTTAAATCCATCACTACTCCGTCTTCAAATTCTAATTTCCACGCATCACTAACGTTCAATACCATAACGTTCATCCCTAGATTCTTAGCTGCCTTTTCGGTACTCAATCTTGTTCTTAAACTCGCGTTAAAAAATAGCATAACCAGTGTCTTATGCTGACCTAAACCTTCGAAAACAAATGGCGTCTTCTTTAGTTCGATCGCTTGATGAATTATTTCTTCAAGATTTAAAATATCACCAATATTTGTATATTTTTTCATAATTCTTTGTTTAATGCATCAAATAACATATCAATATGTGACGCTTGAATAGTTAAAGGTGGTAGTATTCTTAATAAATTCGGATTTTTGGCGCTTCCTGTAAAAATGTGATGTTTAAAAATGAGCGCTTTCCTTAATTCCTTAATCGGGAAATCAAATTCTAATCCAAGCATCAATCCTCTACCTTTTACCTTTTTTAATTTAGAAACACTTTTTGATTTCTCTAAAAAGTAAGAGCACATTTTATTCGCATTCTGCAGTAGTTTTTCTTGTTCAAGCACTTCTAATACTGCCAAAGATGCTGCACAAGCCAAATGATTACCTCCAAAGGTGGTTCCTAACAATCCAAACGACGCTTCAATTTTATTGTGAATTAATATTCCTCCAACAGGAAAACCATTACCCATACCTTTCGCCATTGAAATAATATCTGGTTGGATCTGATGTTTTTGAAAAGCAAAAAAGTCTCCAGTTCTTCCAAAACCTGATTGGATCTCATCAGCTATCAGTAGTACTTCATATTGCTTGGCTAATTTTTCTAACCCTTGATAAAACTCAATTGTACTTTCATCAAGTCCTCCTACACCCTGGATACATTCGATAATAATAGCACAAGTATCATTTTCTTTAAGAGAAGCCTCTACACCTTTTAAATCTCCTAGCTCAAAAAAATCTACCTCCTGCTGACCATTAATTGGCGCAACAATTTTGGGATTATCAGTTGCTGCAACTGCTGCTGATGTTCTTCCGTGAAAGGAATTTTTGAAGGCAATTACCTTCTTTTTCTTCGTATGGAAGGATGCCAACTTTAAAGCATTCTCATTAGCTTCAGCGCCTGAGTTACAAAGAAACAAACTATAAGTATCGCACCCTGAGAGTTTCTGAATTTTAGCTACTAATTCTTGCTGTAAAGGATTTTGAATTGAATTGCTATAAAATCCGATGTTTTTTAGTTGTTTACTGACATTCTTCACATAGGTTGGATGTGTATGTCCGATAGACATAACAGCATGTCCTCCGTAAAGATCGAGATACTTAGTCTTGTTTTCGTCGTATACAAAAACATCATGTGCTTTCACAAGATTTACATCAAACAGTGGATATACGTTAAACAAGCTCATAATTGTTCTGTTTTTATCGTGTTAATTTTATTAAATGAAGATACCATACCTTGAATCAAAGATGAACTCAAACCTTTGTGTTCCATTTCATTTAAGCCTTCTATCGTGCAACCTCTTGGTGTTGTTACCCTGTCAATTTCTTGTTCTGGATGATTGCCTGATGTAATCAATAAATTGGCCGCTCCTTCGCAGGTATACATTGCTAATTGTTGCGCTTCTTTGGCATCAAAACCTAACTGAATAGCCGCCTGGGTCGTTGCTCTTATCAACCGCATCCAAAAGGCGATACCACTAGCACATACCACGGTAGCTGCTTGCATTTGAGTCTCTGGTATCGATATGGTAGTGCCTAAGCGATTGAAAATAGCCTCGGCAATTTTTAATCGTTTTTTACCCAATTCATTGCTGCAAATACATGTCATTGATTTTCCAACTGCAATAGCTGTATTTGGCATGGCTCTAATCAAGAATTGTTCCTTTCCAACAATGGCCTCCATGTTATCAATTGAGTAGCCAGTTATGGTAGAAATTAACACATGCTTCTCTGTTAAAATCGGCTTTATTTGTTGTAATATATTTTCAAAATGTCTTGGTTGCACAGCAAATATTAAAATGTCAGAGTGTTTGACCGCTTCTATATTATCAGTAGTTAACACAACATCTTTATAGCCATCAAAGTCTTGCATATTTTCAATAGTTCGTTTAGTTAAATACAGACTTGTTATGGCATTTGCAGTAATTAAACCTTTGGCTATTGAAGCTCCTAAATTTCCTGTTCCTATTATTGCTATTTTCATAGTTATTTTTTAAAAAAAGTTCGCTTTTAATTGTAATCCTTGGTTCTCTTCAAAATCGAACAGTAAATTCATATTTTGAACAGCTTGACCTGAAGCTCCTTTCAAAAGATTATCAATACAGCTAGTTATAAGTAATGTATTATTATGTTTATGCAAGTGGACCAAGCATTTATTGGTATTTACTACTTGCTTCAAATGCAATTCATTATCTGATACAACGGTAAATGCGGCGTCCTTGTAAAAAGTCTTATATAGCGTTTTAGCCTCTTCAAGACTTCCCTTAAAAGAGGTATAAGCAGTTGCAAAAATTCCTCGTGAGAAATTGCCTCGATTCGGCATAAAATGAATTTCCGAATCCATTCCTTCTTGTAATTGTTTTAACGATTGATGAATTTCATCTAGGTGCTGATGTATAAAAGGTTTGTAATAAGAAAAGTTATTATCTCTCCATGTAAAATGTGTAGTTTTTGATAATGAAGTTCCTGCCCCTGTGGCTCCCGTAACAGCATTGACGTGCACTGCTTCCTGAATGAAGTCTGACTTAGCCAAAGGCAACAAGGCCAATTGAATGGCAGTTGCAAAACATCCTGGATTTGCAATATATTGTGCTTTCTTTATTGTTTCTTTTTGTAATTCTGGCAATCCGTAAATGAATTCTTTACCCTGAAATAGCTGATCTTTCACTAATCTAAAATCATTGCTTAAATCAATAATTTTAGTATGCTTTGAAAATGTGAATTCAGATAAAAAAGCTTTAGAATTACCATGTCCTAAACATAAAAACAACACCTCTACTTCGGCATTTACCTTATTCGTAAAGCGCATATCTGTAGACCCAACTAAATCTTGATGAACACTACTTATTGCATTACCCGCGTTAGATGTGCTAAACACAAAATTAATTGTAGTCTTTGGATGGTTCAATAACAATCTTATTAATTCTCCTGCCGTATATCCTGCTCCTCCTATGATTCCAATTTGTATCATTTATTTTGTATTTACTTGTTGATATATTTTGTTTTGATTGCCTAGAATTTTTATAAATCCTTTCGCTTCGTCGGCAGTCCAACCTTTGTTCATTTCACCATAACTCCCAAATTTAGCATTCATCAAATCATGTTTTGACTGCACTCCATCAAGCGTAAAATGATATGGTTTTAAAGACACCATGACATCACCTGAAACGTGCTCTTGACTATTTTCTAAAAAGGCCTCGATATTTCTCATAACAGGATCTAAATATTGACCTTCGTGTAAATGCATTCCGTAAAAACTCGCCAAGTATTCTTTGTGCTGCAATTGCCATTTTGTAAGCGTATGCTTTTCGAGCAAATGATGTGCTTTGATCGTAATCAAAGCCGCTGCAGCTTCAAAACCAACTCTTCCTTTAATCCCCACAATCGTATCTCCTACATGAATATCTCTACCAATACCAAACTCGGAAGCAATTGTATGCAATTCTTCTATATTTTTTTGCGGACTATTCTTTACTCCATTTAATGCTATAAATTCTCCCTTATCAAAGGTTAAAACTATTTTTTCTTCTCCTTTTTTTGAAACCTGTGAAGGATAGGCGCTCTCAGGCAATGGGGTGTTAGAAGTTAAGGTTTCATCACCGCCAACACTTGTTCCCCAAAGACCTTTGTTGATTGAATATTTTGCCTTTTGCCAAGACATATCAACTCCATTCTTAATAAGATAATCTATTTCCTCCTGTCTTGATAGTTTCTCATCTCTTATCGGAGTGATAATCTCAATTTCTGGAGCCAAGGTTTGAAAAATCATATCGAACCTTACCTGATCATTTCCTGCACCAGTACTACCATGTGCTATGTAACTAGCATCTATACTTTTGGCATATTCAATCACCTCAATGGCTTGTACAATTCTTTCGGCACTCACCGATAGCGGATAGGTATTATTTTTTAATACATTACCATAAATTAAATATTTGACAACTTTTGTATAGAAGGTTTCAATCGCATCTATATTCTTATATGTTGTAACGCCCATTTTATAGGCCTTTTGCTCAATATCCCTTATTTCTACCTGGTCAAAACCTCCAGTATTTACGCTTACAGCATGTACCTTAAAACCTTTATCTTTCGACAAGTGAACAGCACAATATGATGTATCTAAACCGCCACTATAGGCTAATACTAATTTCTTCATTTTTTATCTTTTTTTAAATACATGGTTTCTTTGATATGTTTTAATCTCTGAAACACATTCTTTTTAATTTTTTTACCCTCTTTTTGTTTCACTTTTGCATCATATAACATTCCGGTACATAAACACATTTTTTGTTCTGTACGCTGCAGCACGTCATAGTTTTTACATGTTTGACAGCCGTTCCAAAAAGTTTGATCTTCGGTCAACTCCGAAAAAGTCACAGGTTTGTACCCCAGATCACTATTCATTTTCATAACAGCGAGACCTGTTGTGATGCTAAAAATTTTAGCATTTGGAAATTTGGTTTTTGAATGTTCAAAAACTTTTTGTTTGATCTGTTTCGCATAACCATTACCTCGATAATCGGGATGTACTATTAAGCCCGAATTCGCCACGAATTTCCCATGACTCCAAGCTTCAATGTAACAGAAACCGACAAAATTCTTTCCGTCTAAGGCAATAACAGCATTTCCATTTTCCATTTTAGTAATGATATATTCTGGAGTACGCTTGGCGATTCCAGTACCTCGTACACTAGCAGATTCTGCAATCGTTTTACAGATAACAGAAGCAAATACACTATGTGATTTATCAGCAATAACAATTTTCATTGTTTGTGATTTTAATGATGATTAAAAAGTTATATTATTCTTGAAAGGAGAGCTGGACACACCTAAGCTCTAAATTATAGTAGTACCCTTACGGGCGACGCGGCAACATACGGCGTACTCTTGCAATGCTATTGGGAACAATAACTTGAGCTTGAGAAAATAATATGGAAATTTTTGTATACAATTGTTAAAAATAAAATGACGTAATCGGTTCGTTTGATGCTATAAGATTAGCGGCGGCGAAAGCGCACGGGCAAACTGGGTATTTCGAAACGTACTTTATTTTTTGAAGTATTCATAAGGTAAAACTAGGTAATTATTTTTTATAAACGACAAAAGTCATGCCTTTTTTAATAAGAATTATGAATTTTTAAATTTTTGCATGACTTTATTTTCAAAAATGCATTTAAAACGTCTTTCATTGAATTTTACATAGTAGCTAGTTCAATAACAACTACTTATAAAATATAATCGGTACTTACAAAATTTGATTTTTTGGACTTTAATAGATCCTCCAAAATACCATTATTATAGTCATTATCTTTTGAAGCAATAAAGGTTCTAATCGAAAAACTACGCAGCGCATCATGTACGCTCAATGTTGATACTGCAGAATCTTTTCTTCCTGTAAATGGAAAAACATCGGGTCCTCTCTGACACGAACTATTCAAATTCACGCGACACACCAAGTTCACCAAGGTATCTATCAATCTAGATAATTGATCCACATCTTTTCCGAAAATACTAACTTGTTGTCCATAGTTCGAGTCGGCAATATCATCTAATATGTCATCTATTTTATTAAAAGACCTTATAGGTACTACAGGGCCAAATTGCTCTTCTTCATACACCTTCATACTTTTTGTAACAGGATATAATACTGCAGGAAATATAAAATTATCTAGTAATTCTCCTCCTTTTGCATTAATTACTTTGGCACCTTTAGAGGTTGCGTCATTAATCAATTCTTGAATATATTCTACCTTTCCAGGTTCAGGTAATGGCGTTAATTTCACTCCATCTTCCCAAGGGTTTCCAAATTTCAAGGCATCTACACTTTCGGTATATCGCTTGTTAAATTCGTCGGCAATATCTTCATGTACATACACAATTTTTAATGCTGTACATCGCTGACCATTATATGATAATGTACCAGCAATACACTCACTTACCGCTAAGTCTATATCTGCATCTGGTAAAATAATCGCTGGGTTTTTTGCCTCTAAACCTAGTACAAGTCGTAACCTATTCGATTTTGGATGTAAGCTTTGCAAGGCATTTGCAGAAGAACTATGACCGATCAATGCTAACACATCTACTTTTCCTGATTTCATAATAGGTGAGGCAACAACCCGTCCTCTACCATACACTACATTCACAACTCCTTTTGGAAAACTGTCTTTAAAAATTTCTAATAATGGTGAGATTAATAACACTCCATGCTTTGCTGGTTTAAATACGGTTGTATTTCCCATGATCAGTGCCGGAATCAACAAACAGAATGTTTCATTCAATGGGTAATTATATGGACCTAAACATAACACAACGCCTAATGGACCTCTACGAATATGCGCATGAATTCCTCCATTTTTTTCAAAGCGAGCACTATCACGATCCATGTTTTTATAATCTTCAATAGTATCGTAGATATAATCTATTGTTCTATCAAACTCTTTTTCAGCATCGGCAAGCGTCTTACAAATTTCCCAAACCAAGTACTTCACTACCTCATCTCGTTTGGTCTTCATTTTTTCAACAAAAGCCTCCATATGCTTAATTCTATCCGCCACTTTCATAGTAGGCCAAGTTCCCTGTCCTTTATCATAAGCTTTGCAGGCAGCATCTAGTGCTTCCAGCGCTTGCTTTTCTTCTAAATTTGGAACTGTACCTAAAAAAGTTTGTTCTAGTTCTCCATCCGCATTGGGTGTCAAAATAGGCGAATATACGTTAGCCATTTCACCTTTCCACTGCACTAATTCGTTATTAACTAAATATCGATCTTGATGTAATGGAGCATTTAATTGTAAATTTTGTGGTATTGTATCTATAGTTGTCATGTTGAATTCTTATATGATTCTTCAATACAAAGTTCGGATAATTAAACTAAGAATTGAAATAAATCAGGCTTATTGTTCAAATAGTCGCCAAAGAAGTTTCTTTCTTTCATTCTCGTTATTAAAGGCGCTAAATCTTTAGGATGTTTTAACTCAATTCCAACCACAGCTGGAGCAGTTTCTCTACTTGATTTTTTCGTATATTCGAAATGAGTGATATCGTCATTGGGGCCTAAAATGTCAGCCACAAACTCTTTTAAAGCACCAGCTCTTTGAGGAAAGCGAATGATAAAGTAATGTTTTAAGTCGGCATGTAATAAGGCTCGTTCTTTTATTTCGGCTGTCCGGGTAATATCATTATTACTACCACTTACAATACAGACTACATTTTTACCACTAATTTCTTCAGCATATTGATCTAATGCAGCCAACGTTAAGGCGCCCGCTGGTTCAACAACAATTGCATCTCTATTGTATAAATCTAAAATCGTCTGACATACTTTTCCTTCTGCTACAGTCACCATATCACTCAAATTTTCTTTGCATATGTTGAATGTCAATTCTCCAACTTGCTGGACAGCAGCACCATCAATAAATTTCTCTATATTCTCTAATCGTACCGTTTTATTCTTCTCTAACGCCATTTTCATGGAAGGCGCCCCTTCGGGTTCTACACCTATTATCTTTGTATCTGGAGATACTATTTTGAAAATACTCGAGAGGCCGGCAGCTAATCCACCTCCGCCTACCGGAACAAAAACAAAATCTATCTTCTCATTACTTTGTTCTAAAATCTCTAAACCAACAGTAGCTTGGCCTTCTATTATTTTTTGATCATCGAACGGGTGCACAAAGGTTTTGGATAAACGCTCGCAATGCGATTTAGCAGCCTTATACGCATCATCAAAAGTATCTCCTATAAGTTCTATTGTCACATAACTTCCTCCAAACATTCGTACTTGCTCTATCTTTTGGTTTGGTGTTGGAGCCGGCATGAAAATAGTACCCTGAATTTTTAATTTTTGACAAGCAAAAGCAACACCTTGTGCGTGATTTCCAGCACTCGCACATACAATTCCGTTGTTGAGTTGTTGTGCTGTTAATGAACTCATCTTGTTATAGGCACCTCTAATTTTATAAGAGCGCACTTGTTGTAAATCTTCTCTCTTTAGTAAAACATTCGAAGAATACTTATTTGAGTAACTATAATTGGGTATCAAGGGAGTTACCGTAACAACATCCTTCAATGTAGTTACGGCCTTTCTAATATCTACCAATTTCGGAACATATGTGGTTTTAACCTTCATTAGATTTGCTTCATGGCCGTCATAGATGCTCTTAAGACTGCTCCTACTTTTTCAACGGAATGATTTCTTATGGCTGCATTGATTGCAATTAATTGCTGATTATCAACCTGATTAGAATTACTAAATGCCTTTCCAATCACATTGGTATCTACTGTTTTCATAAAATCTTCTAGTAAGGGTTTACAAGCATGATCAAACAAATAACAACCATATTCTGCAGTATCTGAAATTACTCTATTCATTTCAAATAATTTCTTGCGCGCTATGGTGTTCGCAATCAATGGTGTTTCATGTAAAGACTCATAATATGCTGACTCTTCTATAATTCCAGATTCCGTCATCGTCTCGAAAGCCAATTCAACACCAGCTCGAACAAAAGCAACCAACAAAACTCCGTGATCAAAGTATTCTTGCTCACTGATTTCTGCTGAAGTTATCTGTGTTTTTTCGAAAGCCGTTTCACCGGTGGCCGCTCTCCAAGACAATAAATTTTGATCGTCATTCGCCCAATCTTCCATCATCGTTTTTGAAAAGTGACCAGACATAATATCATCCATATGCTTTTGAAATAGCGGACGCATAATATCTTTCAACTCTTCTGAAATTTCGAATGTTTTTACCTTAGCAGGATTCGACAAACGATCCATCATATTGGTGATTCCTCCATGCTTTAAAGCTTCAGTAATTGTCTCCCAACCATACTGGATCAATTTCGCGGCATATCCAGGTTCGATGCCTTTTTCCACCATTTTGTCAAATGATAAAATAGCTCCAGTTTGAAGAACTCCACATAAAATAGTTTGTTCACCCATTAGATCAGACTTAACTTCGGCGATAAATGAAGAAGCCAAAACCCCTGCTCTATGTCCACCTGTAGCAACTGCATATGCTTTTGCCTGTGCCCATCCTTTATTTTCTGGGTCATTCTCTGGATGTACCGCAATAAGTGTTGGTACACCAAATCCTCTTTTGTATTCTTCCCTTACTTCAGACCCCGGACATTTTGGTGCAACCATAATAACGGTTAAATCCTTGCGAACTTGCATGCCTTCCTCAACGATATTAAAGCCATGAGAATATGACAACGTCGCTCCTTGCTTCATTAAAGGCATTACTGCGGTTACCACATTAGTATGCTGTTTATCTGGAGTTAAATTCAATACAACATCAGCAGTTGGAATCAAATCTTCATACGTACCTACTGTAAAATTATTTTCCGTGGCATTTTGAAAAGATGCGCGTTTCTCAGATATCGCTTGTGCTCGCAGCGCATAAGAGATATCCAGACCAGAATCTCTCATATTCAAACCTTGGTTCAAACCTTGAGCCCCACAGCCTACAATAACAATTTTTTTATTTTTTAAAGCATTCACTCCATCTTCAAACTCTGAAGATTCCATAAATCTACATTTACCTAATTCAGTTAATTTATCTCTTAATGAAAGGGTATTAAAGTAATTTGTCATTTTTATTTTATTTCTATTCTTAATTAGTTGAACTCTTGTAATAATTCTGAAATGGCCATTTTAGGGCGCGTAATAGCAATGCGACCTGAGCGTACAAATTGCATCAGACCGTATGGCTTTAAGCGGTCATATAATTTATCGATTTCGCTTTTTGACCCAGAAGATTCGATCACAAAATAATGCTCCGTAATCGTAATAATATTGGCACGTCGGAATTTTAATTTATCTTGAATTTCTTCGTCATATAAATGCTCAGTCGAAATTTTAAACAAAGCTGATTCTTGATAAATCACCTCATCATCAGTATGATAAAACGCTCTAATAACTTCTATTTGCTTTTCAATTTGACCTATAATTTTTCGCGCTTGTGCCTCCGAAATATTTACCACGAACGTAAATCGATGTACGTCGTCAATTTCTGATTTACTCACCGTCATACTTTCTATATTAATATGACGTTTAAGAAAAATTGCCGATAGCCTATTTAATAATCCTATATTATTTTCTGTATATACTGAAATCGTATATGTTCTTTCGTTTTCCATATCCTTAACTTAATCTTACATCAGATACCGATGCTCCAGAAGGAATCATCGGAAATACGTTGTCTTCTTTTTCTACAGCTACTTCTAAGAAGTAGGCATCTTTTGAAGCCATCATTTCTTCAACTGCTGCTGCTAAATCCTCTCTTTTTGTTACTTTCTTTGCCTCAATATGATACCCCTTGGCAATAGTTATAAAATCAGGGTTTATCAGTTCAGTTGATGCATATCTTTTATCAAAAAACAACTGTTGCCACTGTCGCACCATTCCTAAAAATTCGTTGTTTAGCACCACAATTTTAACGGGTACTTTTGTTTGAAATATGGTACCTAATTCCTGAATAGTCATCTGATAACCTCCGTCTCCAATAATGGCCACTACTTCTCGTTGCGGAACACCCATTTTTGCACCAATAGCAGCTGGTAAGGCAAAGCCCATAGTACCAAGACCGCCAGAAGTCACATTACTTTTTGATTGATTGAATTTTGCATATCGACAAGCTATCATTTGATGCTGACCAACATCAGAAACAATTACAGCATCACCTTTAGAGGCATTGTTAATTTCTTTCAATACTTCTCCCATGGTCAATCCATCTTTTGACGGATATAAATCACCTTTAATAACTTTATCAAATTCAATTTTATCATAATCTTTGAATTCTTGATGCCAATCAGTATGTGAATTTGCATCAATCATTGGAAGTATATCCGCCAAGGTATCTTTAACATCACCTAACACAGCCACATCTGTCTTTACATTTTTATCGACTTCGGCTGGATCTATTTCGAAGTGAATTACTTTAGCTTGTTTGGCATATGAGTCTAAATTACCCGTCACTCGATCATCGAAACGCATTCCGATCGCGATAAGTACATCACATTCGTTTGTCAATTTATTTGGCCCATAATTTCCATGCATTCCTACCATACCCACATTTAGTGGATGCTCCGTTGGTAATGCAGATAAGCCTAAAATTGTCCACGCAGATGGAATACCAGCTTTTTCAATTAGAGCCTTAAATTCAGCTTCAGCTTCACCCAAAATTACACCCTGACCAAAAACAATCATTGGTTTTTTAGCCGCATTAATCAATTTGGCAGCCGCCTTCAATTGATTTACATCAACCGTAGGTTTCGCCTTATAACTGCGCACTGATGTGCACTTTTTATATTCAAAATCGAAGGTTTCTACCTGAGCATTTTTAGTAATATCAATGAGTACCGGACCTGGCCGACCAGAGCGTGCAATGTAAAAAGCTTTCGCCATCACTTCAGGTATTTCTGAGGCATCTGTTATTTGATAATTCCATTTTGTAACAGGAGTAGAAATACCAACAATATCGGTTTCTTGAAATGCATCGGATCCTAATAAGTGTTTCCAGACCTGTCCAGTAATACAAACCATAGGTGTCGAATCTATCTGTGCATCAGCGATACCCGTAATTAAATTCGTTGCTCCTGGGCCAGAAGTAGCCATAGCCACACCAACCTTTCCTGTTACTCTGGCAAACCCTTGCGCAGAATGCGTTGCTCCTTGTTCATGGCGTGTTAGTACATGCTGTAATTTATCTTGGTATTTATACAATTCATCATAAATTGGCATAATTGCTCCGCCAGGATACCCATAGATTAAATCTACACCTTCTTCTAACAAGCATTTTATAACCGCTTCGGCACCAGAAATATGTACCGCTTTATTCGTTGTTGCTTTTGAAGCTACTGCTGTTTGTGTCTCCATACTAATTTTTCTTTATAAGAATTCCATTTTAGCTTGCACTAAAATTCATCTGTAACACATCCTTGGGATGCTGATGAAACCGTTCTTGCATATTTATATAACACACCTCTTTTAAATTTTAAATTTGGTGCTTTCCATTGTTCTTTACGAAGTGATAACTCTTCATCACTAATCTCTACTACGATAGCATTTGTTTCTGCATCAATCGTAATGATATCTCCATCTTTCACGAGTGCAATAGCACCACCTTCTTGTGCTTCAGGTGTGATATGACCCACAACAAAACCATGCGTACCTCCTGAGAATCTCCCATCAGTTATTAGCGCGACGTCTTTTCCTAGACCAGCACCCATAATTGCGGCTGTTGGTTTTAACATTTCAGGCATTCCAGGACCACCTTTTGGCCCTTCATAACGAATTACAACTACATCTCCTTTTTCAACTTTACCATCTCTTATCCCGTCATTAGCTTCATACTCACTATCGAATACTTTTGCTCTTCCAGAGAATTTTAAACCTTCTTTACCCGTAATTTTTGCAACACTTCCTTCTTCAGCTAAGTTTCCATAAAGCATTCTAAGATGTCCAGAAATTTTAATCGGGTTTTCAATAGATTTAATTACATCTTGACCTTCGGTTAGATCATTAGCGTCTAGTAAATTTTCGGCTAAACTTTTACCAGTAACAGTTAAACAATCCCCATGTAATAGTCCTTTCTTTAATAGATATTTCATTACAGCCGGAATTCCGCCAACTGCATGCACATCTTCCATTAAATACTTCCCGCTCGGTTTTAAGTCTGCTAAAAACGGCGTGTTATCACTTATTTTTTGAAAATCGGCTAATGTAAATTCAATTTGTGCGGCCCGGGCAATTGCCAAGAAATGTAATACGGCATTCGTCGAACCTCCTAAAATGGTTACCAAACGAATAGCATTCTCTAAAGATTTTCGTGTTATAATATCAGAAGGCTTAATATCTCTTTCCAATAAATTACGCATGGCTTCTCCTGCTCTAATAGCTTCTTGTTCTTTCTCTTTACCTGTGGCAGGATTTGAAGAATTATACGGTAAAGCCATTCCTAAAGCCTCAATTGCCGATGCCATCGTATTCGCAGTATACATCCCTCCGCATGCACCTGCACCTGGAATTGCTTTTTGAACAATGTTTTGATATTCTTCTTCACCCATCGTTCCGGCAACTTTACTTCCCCAAGCCTCAAATGCAGATACAACATCTAGTTTTTTTCCATTATGACAACCAGAATCAATGGTACCACCATACACTAAAATTGAAGGTCTATCTAATCGAATCATCGCCATTAAAGCACCAGGCATATTTTTATCACAACCCACTACCGTCACCAATCCATCATAACTCATCGCTTGCACCACAGTTTCCATAGAATCTGCAATAATATCTCGTGATGGTAACGAATATCTCATTCCTGGAGTTCCCATTGAAATGCCATCACTCACTCCGATGGTATTAAAAATCAGGCCAATAATATCTTCATTATGAGTTCCTTCTTTTACTAGTTTGGCCAAATCATTTAAATGCATATTACAAGGGTTCCCCTCATAACCAGTACTCGCAATTCCGATCATTGGCTTGTTAAAATCTTCGGTAGTCAACCCTATACCGTGCAACATCGCTTGCGCGGCTGGTTGCGTTGGATCTTGAGTGACTGTTTTGCTATATTTATTTAACTTCATTAACTAATTTTCTCAATTATTATTCGAATTTAATTTTTTGTGATTCTTTGAGAATTCACCTTCTTATTTTAAGGTTAAATTCACAGACTACTATTTTAACTTAATATTCTGATTATCATAATTTTAAAATTTTAATTATTACTATACTCATGCATTCTATTTTAGCTCATAAAAAAAGCCTGAATCGTATATGATACAGGCTTTAGATTTTATCAAAACAAACCCCACATCAAATCTTTCTAGAAATGACAATAATAAGAATGCTCAAAATGACTCCGTTATTTTTCATGTTTAGTCTAATTAAAAAAGCCTTCCTAAATATTTAGGAAGGCTTTCAATTATATGCTAATTATTAGATACCGTCCTCCTTATTGTGAAAAAATCACAATAATAATGACAACGATATTTAAAAAATTGTTTCTCATTTACCTTACAAATATTGGTAAATATTTTTTAAAACTCAAAAATAAAAGCGTTTTTTCGTATTTTTCTGAAGTAAAACGATCAGCTCATGCTTAAAAGAATTAAATATTTATTGGTATATTCTTTACCCTTAGTAACCTATATTTCCTTGACTTCTAAAGGAATTTTTACTTTTTTTCCGCTATTGTTGTTTTTCGGATTGGTTCCTTTATTGGAACTATTTTTCAAACCAGATGCCAGTAATTTCGATAAGGAAACTGCGAAATTTGAAAAAGAAAACAAGTTGTATAGTTGGATATTATATGCTGCTGTTCCTGTTCAAATCGGGATGCTCATTTTCTTTTTTTATGCCATGCAAGAACCATTGACCCTAACCGAACAAATTGGTAGAATATCATCAATGGGAATTATGTGCGGAGTTTTAGGAATCAATCTTGGTCATGAATTAGGACATCGAC
This sequence comes from uncultured Flavobacteriaceae bacterium, assembly GCA_947494325.1. GTDB lineage: Bacteria > Bacteroidota > Bacteroidia > Flavobacteriales > Flavobacteriaceae > Aureibaculum. The sequence continues at coordinate 305,949 of CANLUS010000005.1, read as the reverse complement.
TAAATACAATGGATCAATTGTTAGGTGAATTGATGCTCCTTACTTCTCTAAACACTCATTTTTTACCTTATCATAATGGGGGGCATCATTTTAATGTTGCAACCCCAAACGATGCGGCGACGGCTCGAAAAAATGAAGCACTATATATTTTTTGGTTTCGATCTCACTTTTCTAGCTACAAAGAAGCTTGGCAGTTAGAGAATAAACGCATGAGAGAAATTGGTAAAAATTTATGTTCGCTGCATCATAAAATGGTAAAATATACCATCGCCAATATTATAATTTTAGTTGTGATTTTTTATTTTTTTGGATTATCTGTGTTATTAAGTTTTATTGCCGCGGCAGTTATTGGAATTTTATTATTACAGACTGTTAATTATATTGAGCACTACGGATTGTTACGTGCTAAAAATGAGCATGGTCGATATGAGCGTGTGAGACATATTCACTCATGGAACTCAGATCATATTATTGGCAGATTGGTATTATTCAATTTATCCAGACATTCTGACCATCATTATAATGGAAGCAAGCATTATCAGGTTCTTAAATCCTTACCAGAAAGTCCGCAGATGCCGACTGGATATCCAGGTATGATGTTATTTTGTTTGATTCCACCATTATGGTTTAAATATATGAATGCTAAAATAGCTACCTTTCAGCCTTAATTGTTCAAATTTATGATACAAGAAAAAAGCGTTTCTGAAGCCATTCATTACAGACGATCCGTGCGTATTTATGATCCTGAAAAACCGATCGATCCTATCAAAGTAAAAGAGTGTATTGTATTGGCATCATTGGCTCCGAATAGTAGCAATATGCAATTATGGGAATTTCATCATATTACTTCCGACGAGATCAAAAAGAAAATGATTCCTTTGTGTTTAGGGCAAAATACAGCCAAAACCGCGGAGCAATTTGTAGTGGTTACTGTTCGAAAAGATCAATGGAAAAACCGACAACAAGCCAATTTAAAAAATGTTGATGCTATTTATGGACATGAAACCCCAAGGGCAAAACAATCAAGTCGAGAAAAAGTAGCAAGATCCTATTATAGAAAATTAATGCCATTTGCCTATACTGACTTTTTAGGACTGTTCGGCTATTTAAAATATTTGATCATTCTTATTCTCGGCATCTTTAAGCCAACATATAGAGAAGTGCGTAAACAAGATATTCGAGTAGTAGCGCATAAAAGTGCCGCACTTGCTGCTCAAAATTTTATGTTGAGCATGGCAGCAATTGGTTATGATACCTGCCCTATGGAAGGTACCGACACATGGCGTATCAAACGTTTACTAAACTTACCCTTGGGTGCTGAAATAAATATGGTCATTAGCTGCGGTATTCGTAAACCTGAAGGTGTATATGGTGATCGATTTAGAGTACCTTTTGAAACCGTTTATAAGGAGGTTTAATTGAGATTTCCAACAATCTAACTAGCGTCTTCAACACTTTGCAATGAGATTTTATTCTCGAAATTAACTATTGCTTTCGAGTTCTATAGTATAAATTCCAATTTCCAGAATTCGACTCAACTATATCTGGAAGGCCATCTGCATTCAAATCTCCAAGCTCAATATTATAAGTATCCTCTTTCAAGTCTTCTCTTAATCCGATGACTGTAAATGTTACTTCTTTATTACCCATGTAAACATAATTTCGTTCACCTCTATTGCCTTCAACAATATCTAAATATCCATCTTGATTTAAGTCAGCAATTCTGATGGAGGCGGTCATATGAACATTTTTAAAATCAAAAATGCGCTTAAATGTAAAATCCTTATTTCCGAAATAAATACTGTTTTTTGACTTTAAATTACCAGCGACAATATCTAAATATCCATCTCTGTCAAAATCGCCAACATCTACAGATCGCGTTTCATCAGTTTCTTCACCAAATGAAAGAACTCTCGAAAAACTCAGTTTCCCATCATTTAGATAAATATTGTTTTTACTACGTCTTTCTGCCGTTACTAAATCTAAATGCCCATCTTTATTAATATCTACTATTTTAGTTTGAATTGTCTGGTTAGTAGCATCGCCAAAAGCAATAATTTTATCAAAATTTCCTTGCCCATTGTTCAAACATATTTCGTTTTTCGCTCTGCGATTAGAAAGAATTAAATCGACATCTCCATCATTATCTACATCAGCTATTTCTAAATTTCTAGACGGCGACTTCGAGCCGAATGAGATACCCTTCGAATAGGTTTGATCGGCTTTGCCGAAATAGAGCATATTATCAACATTATCATTGGCAACAGCTATATCCATGAAACCATCATTGTTAAAGTCGGCACTCTTTATAGCATATGAAGCATCCATAAATTGACCTATTGGCTGTGCCATTTTAAATCCTCCTTTCCCTCCGTTATAATAAATATAATTTTGTTGTGCCCAATGTCGGCCATTAGCCACAAGTGCATCTAAGTCTCCATCTTGATCAATATCAAACAGTGTTATTGACGCCGTTCGATTGGATTGTGTTCCGATGGAGAATGCACCATCAGCGTTAAAAAAAGACACTTCTTGAGAAAAGATAAGTTGCGAACAGAGGATTACAATACTTAAGGTTACTATTTTTTTCATTCAAATTATTGTATTGGTGATGATGTTTGATTTCTTTATCAATCTTTTATTGATACCTAAAATAATGATTACAGCCAGGATATTCTACATGACTTTGTACGGTTTCCAAATAAGACATCAATGTCTCGGCTGCCGTTAATGATTGTGTAGCACCATTAGATGGAAAGTAGCTTTCAAATACCGCAGGAATATAATCGTTTGTACCTAAAGTTAAGATCGTAGCATCCGAAATTATATTTCCATTTAAATCTTTGATGATAATGTCATTGTCATCTTGATTAACTTGAATTCCCGAAAAATGAAAACCCGATCGAGAACCAATTATGAACTCCTTGATTTGAGCGACCGACATTTCATATTTTACAGTTGCATTGTTAAACGGTGAAATTTCAAAAATTTCTCTTCGTAAAATATCTCCTTGATTTAAACCTGAACGAATACCACCGTTGTTTTGAATTGTCACATCTACATTCATAATTGCTCTTAACGCATCTGTATAAAAACAGCCTACTTCTTGTCGACTATGAAACAATGCAGAAGCTCCTATGATTTCATCTAAAGAAGGCACATCATTATACTCTTCAATTACTTCTTTCAAAGGTGCATCTTCTTCGGCATAGGTATTTAAATTAATTGATTGGTAGTTTAGAGATGCTATTTTTCTATCTTTCACGGTCAATTCAATTTTGCCTAAATAATTCAAATACGAACCAGATTGAAATATCGGAACATCATTCACCTTGCTCTCTATTCTTTGATGAGAATGGCCACCAATAATTAGGTCAAAAAAAGGAAATTGAGTTGCAATTTGAGCATCTCCTAAAGCGTTTCCGGCGTTGTACCCTAAATGCGTCAAGGCAATAAATAAATCGGCATTTTCTTGATCTTTTACATCAGCATAATCACTTATAACATTTTCGGGTCTTTCAAAAGTAAGATTTCTTATGCGGCCAGGATGTGTCGAGGGAATGATACTATTGTTGCTTCCGTTGGTTTCAAGTAATCCTAGAAAAGTAACTTTTACGTCATCTACGGTAATGGATGCAAAAGGGTTAGGTTTAGGGATATCAGAATTTCCCATATCAACATTTGCACAAACCCATTGAAAATTGGCTTGATTCATTCTGTCTTTTAATGATGATTCTCCATAATCAAATTCATGATTTCCTAAGACTGAAATATCAAATCCAACTTGATTCATGATATCAATCATCGGAAACCCTTTTTCAGGATAATTATCGACCACTGGATTGCCTGAAAAAATATCACCACTGCAGGCTGTAATTACATTAGTTTTCAACTTTTCTTGATCAATTATGTGTTTTATTTTTGAAAAATTATCCAGTTGTCCATGTTGATCATTTACAAAGAAGATTGTCAATTCCTTTAATTCTTCATCTTCTACTATTTCGTCAACTATAATTTCGCCCTTGTTTTCTTTTGCACATCCAAAAGCAACCAATAAAATCAAAATCAGTAAACTAACAACTTTTTTCATGCTCCTTACGATTTAACAACCTTACTTTTCGGGTTTTAAGACCAACTTGCGTGTTGATTTTTCAATTGCCTGTTTGTTCATTAACATGGGAATAAATTCTCCATCTACAAATTTTTGCGCCTGATCGCTATAATGCGGACTCAAAGGATTACCGGATTGTCCGGTAGGCAAAATACTCATACTTTCTTCAACATTAGAAAAATCAATTACACGTCGTGTAGAAGGTCCTGAACTCACCTTATAATAACCTGAACTGTTCAAGCTAAATGCTAAATTATTAATAACTTCTTTTCCTCCATTTACTTCATAAGGTCCTACATTAAAATACTTCCGCAATGATGCTACTTGACCCATTGGGTGGTTATGTTCTATACTATGCACCCGTTTCCACGTCCAACTTGAGATATCTTCTCCTAGTTGATTCTCTAAAAAGGCAACTGCCCCCTGAATAGATTTACTTAAAATAAGCCTTCTGGTTTCTTTAATGTCGTCGGTACTAACGTCATCCCACCAAACGGAACTATCTCTTGCAATCTGTGCCGGCGTTGTCTTTTTTTGGTGCGATGTATTTAGAAAAATGTCAAAAGTATCTCCGAGTTCATCTTTATACGTATTGACCAAAAATTCATACATGATGCGATTGTAAATTGTTGGAGCCACACTTTCAAGGTTATAATTACCATCCCATTCTTTTAAAAGATTTAATACATTTTCTTCTTTATCAGAAAATTCAACACCTTGTACTCCAGCAATCATGTCTTTCACAATATGAGGGGTCGTAGCACTCGTAACATCATTGATCATTGTCATTACATCTTGCTTTGTAAAGTCATTTTTTGCCTCTATTAAATTTACAATACGGGTTGCTCTATCTTTCGGTTGGTAATAACCTGGGTATAAAATTCCGGCAATCGAATCTGGTTGGTTATTCGCAGAATACACATACTTCCATGACGGATTGATAGCCTGTGGATTTTCTTCAAAATCTAAATATTCTTTTTCGTCATCATTGCTATTCCCTTTTAAGATCAACTTAGGGTTCACATCATTTTTAAACTTGTGTAATTTGGCAGAAGCAAACCAAGCAATATTGTTTTCGGCATCACCATACATCACATTTAATCCTGGAGCATGAATCATTCTTGCTGCTTTCTTAAATTCATTCAAATCTTTCGAATGTGACATTTGATAGGAAACGTCTAGCATTTTATTTTCAAAATTGGTATAAACCCAATCCATGGCGATTGGTCTATCATCATTAATCTGTTCAATCATATCATTTACAATTGGTCCATGTCGACTTACTCTTAAATCATAAGATACAGATTCTCCATCTTTGACTCTAATATTCTTTTTAATTACTTGATAAGGTCGCGCACCTTGCGGAGTTAGATATTCGTCATCATTTGCTGGGTTATTTTCCTCAAAATAAAAATCAACATCATCATTCGCGAACATAGTTAAACCATAAGCATAGCTCCTATTATGTCCTAAAAGCGGAAAAGGTGTTAATGCCAAGTTATAACCATACATTTCATATGTTGGGGTCACAATATGAGATTGATACCATACCGAGGGTTGTGAAAAACCTATATGAGGGTCATTCGCAAAAATTACCTTTCCATTTTTCGTTTTTTCAGGCCCCAATACCCAACTATTACTTCCAATAAATGGTGAAATAGGTAGGGCTTCATATACTTCGGTAACTGCCTCTGCAAGGCGACTCTCTAGAATCGCATTTTTCTCGTTTTTAATGAGTGTTTGATTTTCGATTGGCACATCTAGTTCTTTCAAATATTCAGCGCCTAATTTCTCTTTTATTTCAGTCAGAACAGGTTCCGTTTTATGAGCAATGGCAAAACTGAAACCCATATATCCAATCACGTTATAAATATCTTTTAAAGTATATGGCTCTTTGTCGAGACCGACCAAATAAAATTCTATGGGCGTAGGGCCATTTTCGATATATTGGTTGACGCCATCGAGATATGCTATAGCCAATTGGTAGGCTTCACTACTAGTGTCAAGATTTGCAATTGTTTTTTCTGCGGCTTCTTCTATGCCCAAACTTGAGAAAAATTTATCATTTCTAACCAATTTTTCACCGAACACTTCTGACAATCTTCCTGCGGCAATTCTACGAATTAGTTCCATTTGCCAAAGCCTATCTTGAGCATGTGCATAACCCAGAGCACGTCTTGCATCTAGTTCATTTTGCGCATAAATATGCGGTACTCCATAATCGTCATAAAAAATAGACACCTCATTTTGTAGGTTTGCTAGTTGTAATTCTCCGTCATAGGTTGGTTTTAAACTTCGAGTAAAAAAGAATCCGAAAATTAAAAATAAAATGATAACAGCTAAAATAGCAAGGAGTATTTTTTTGAGAACGCGCATGGAAAAGGAGTTACTTTTTCTCAAATATAGTGAAACAAAAAACAGCCTCAAAAAATGAGGCTGCTTTGTGTCTATTAAGTATGCATTTAAAAAACTTCTTCTCCTTCTCGGATAGGAACATTTTGCGGTGTAAAATCTTGTCCACCCCATAATTCTCCGTTCTCATCGGTCTTACTATAATCATAAGGCCAACGTTCTACGTGAGGAATCTCTCCAGGCCAGTTACCATGCATATGCTCAACTGGAGCTGTCCATTCAAGGGTATTTGATTTCCATGGGTTTTGCGGAGCTTTAGGGCCTTTCTTAATACTTATAAAGAAATTCGCTAAAAATATCAATTGAGCAAAACCACCAATCAATGCGAAAATTGTAATCACTACATTAATCGCTAGTAAATCATCAAACATTGGAAACGCTGTATTGTTATAATATCTACGAGGTAATCCGGCTAATCCTGTAAAATGCATTGGGAAAAATACTCCATATGCTGAAATTGCTGTTAACCAAAAATGCAGATATCCTAAATCTTTGTTCATCATTCTACCATACATCTTCGGGAACCAATGATAGACTCCAGCAAACATTCCGAAAATTGCAGATACACCCATTACTAAATGGAAGTGCGCCACTACAAACATGGTATCATGCACGTTGATATCTAAGGCACTATCTCCTAAGATCAGACCTGTCAAACCACCCGTAATAAATGTGGATACTAATCCAATAGAAAACATCATGGCAGGATTAAGCTGCAGATTTCCTCTCCAGAGGGTAGTGATATAGTTAAATGCTTTTACCGCAGATGGAATCGCAATTAACAACGTTGTAAATGTGAATACTGATCCTAAGAAAGGATTCATACCCGTTACAAACATATGGTGACCCCAAACAATTGTTGACAAGAATGCAATCGCAATAATCGATGCGATCATGGCACGATATCCAAAAATAGGTTTACGTGCATTTGTTGCTATTACTTCAGAAGTCAATCCTAAAGCTGGTAATAAGATAATATATACTTCTGGATGTCCTAAGAACCAGAATAAGTGTTCAAATAAAATTGGAGACCCTCCTTTATAATGTAACACCTCACCAGCTATAAAAATATCTGATAAGTAAAAAGATGTTCCGAAACTTCTATCAAAAATCAATAATAAAGCTGCAGATAACAAAACTGGAAACGAAATTACACCGATAATCGCCGTGATAAAAAATGCCCATATTGTTAATGGCAATCTTGTCATTTTCATTCCTTTTGTACGTAAATTCAAGACAGTTACAATGTAATTCAATGAACCTAACAATGATGAAGCAATAAAAATGGCCATCGACACTAACCACAAGGTCATTCCTGCTCCAGAACCTGGCATCGCTTGCGGTAATGCACTTAGTGGTGGGTAGATTGTCCAACCAGCAGATGCTGGTCCTGTTGTAACAAACAATGACAATACCATAACCAAACTAGATAGGAAGAACATCCAATATGACAGCATGTTCAAAAAGCCTGATGCCATATCACGTGCTCCAATTTGTAATGGAATTAATAAGTTACTAAACGTCCCACTTAAACCGGCAGTTAATACAAAGAATACCATAATAGTACCATGTATTGTTACCAAGGCTAAATACATATCAGGAGTAATTACGCCTCCTTCGCCTCCTTCACCAAGGAATGCTTCAATAATTCCAAATGACTCTCCTGGATATGCTAATTGTAAACGAAATAGCATTGACATGAAAATACCAATAATTCCCATAATCATCCCAGTAATTAAATACTGCTTGGCAATCATTTTGTGATCTTGACTAAAGATATACTTTGTTACAAAGGTTTCTTTATGATGATGATCTGACATATCTATTATTTTATTTTATTCTTTTAATTATTATAAACTTTCAGCAAGCGTTTTTTGCTTCTTCAACCATGCGTTAAAATCGGCTTCTTCCTCTACAACAATCTTTAATTGCATGTTGTAATGCGAAGCTCCACAAATCTTATTACACAAAAGTACATAGTCGAATTCTACTTCCTCTTTCCCTTGTGATTTTCTCAAGATATTGATATTTTCAAATTTCTTCTTGGTGTCAGCATTTTCTCGCATTTCTGCTGTGGTAACTGTAGGTGTCATTTTAATCTGTGTCACCATACCCGGTACGCAATTCATTTGTGCTCTAAAGTGAGGCATATACGCTGAGTGCAACACGTCTTGAGAACGTAATTTAAAAATAACTGTTCTACCTTTTGGCAAGTGCAATTCTTTCACAAAAGATACTGGGTCAGCCACTACTGGAATATCATCTGCAGCATTCTTATCTGTCATATCAACCCCCATAACGTTCGCTCCTTTTATGAAACGTACATTACCGTTACCTAGCGTATTATCTTCACCTGCATAGCGTGCATTCCAATTGAACTGCTGGGCATATAATTCGATAATTAATGGGTCTTCAACATCCGAGGCATCCATTACGGCGTTCCATGTCATGAGTCCATAAATAATCATTCCGGCTAATACTACGGCCGGCGTGATCGTCCACCACATTTCTAGTTTATGGCTATCGGCAAAAAAGTACGCTTTTCTACCTTCGGTTCCTCTATATTTAAAGGTGAACCAAAATATCAAAGCCTGTAAAATAAATTGAACAAACAGTATAAGCGCCATTGAATACTTAAATAATATATCAATATGATACGCCTCAGCAGACGCTCCTAATTGTGGTAACAATACTTCTCTTGTGCCCCACAAACTCCATACCATTAGCACGTATATAAATGTCATTAACACAAGCATTAGCTTTCCGTTAACGTCATTTTCTTTTGGCGTTGCAGTTTGATCCTCTTTTTTAGTTAATCCTAACAATTTTACTAATTGCCAACAAACAACCATTAGAGCTACACCTATGATAATATAAAATAATGCCTTCATTTGTTATACTTGATATAATTTCTTTTAATGATGAAAAATTTCACTCTCTTTAATTAGCGGATTTCCTTTCGGATGCAATGGTGCTTTTGTTAATGCATTAAACACCACATAAATAAACAATCCTGCAAAGAAAAGAATACCACCGATCTCAGGTAATCCAAAATGCCAGTTGTTACCTACCGTACCTGGAGATACAAGTAAGAAAAGGTCTAAGTAATGTCCGGCAAGAATTACCAAACCAGCAATTACCACAAACCAAGGCACTTTTTTATAATCACTATTCATTAACACTAATATTGGAAACGCAAAGTTCATTACGATCATCCCAATAAATAAAGGTTGATAGTTACCAATCAATCTTGGATAAAAATAAGCCGTTTCTTCGGGTATATTTGCATACCACTGTAGCATAAACTGTGCAAAGAAAAGGTAGGTCCAAAAAATACTGAAAGCGAACATATATTTTCCTAAATCGTGAATATGATAATCGTTCACATTTGGTAAAAAGCCTTTAGCTCTTAGGTATATTGTTACAAACGTTATCACTGTAATACCAGAAACAAACATACTTGCAAATACATAGAATGAATATAATTGACTAAACCAGTGATGATCAATTGCCATTAACCAGTCAAAAGCCATAAACAACTCAGTCACTAAGAACACGACTAAAAACACTACTGAAAGCGTAAAGTTTCTTTTGTAAGGTTTTAAGTCACTTGCTTCATCTTGTAATCTTGAATTTTTAATAATAAAGTGTTGAAAGCCTATCCATATCAAGACATAAATAACAGCTCTAATCAACCAGAATGGGATATTTAACCACCATCCTTTAGTTTCCATAGCATAATCATAATTAGCAGCTGTTGGGTCTACACTAGTATACATCCATGCAAACATATGATTTGCATGTCCTGCAGAAGAAGCAATTAAAAATACCAATACGATAATTGAACCAGGTACAATATAAGCAGACACACCCTCCATCACTCTGAATAATACCGGAGACCATCCTGCAGTAGAAGCCCTTTGGATGCAATAATATACAAAAGCACATACACTTAATAATAAGAAGAATAACATCGCAATATAGATGGCTGCCCATGGTCTATTTTTTGCCTGATCCAGCGAATGTTGCATATGCTCAGCCTCTGAAACTCCATGCGCTTCTTCACTGCCATGTGCATCTCCATTTGTGGTATGTAACGCTTCTTTGGTATGCTCTTTATTAGCATGTCCGGCATCAGTATCATGACCCTCGGCAACTGTACTATGAGTTGCTGTTGCCGCACCATGACCATCTTCAGCATGAAGCATCTGCTCTTTTAATTCCTCAATTGTGCTCGGTGCAGTGATAAAACCATATGCTATGCCAAGTGCACCAATAATCATGAATGCAATCGCTGTGGTTTTTAATCTACTTGAAAATGTGTACATATCTATAATATTCCGTGTAAACGTTTATTTTAATAAATCAGTTCTTAATTTCTCAACATGGTGCACTACTTGCCATCTTTCTGTTGCACTTAATTGAGATGAGTGAGATCCCATAATTCCTTTACCATACATTAATACATGATAAATACTACCTTCTGTAATATCTCTGTCTTTATAGTTTGGTACTCCTAAAAATTTTTCATTCATCACCAACGGCCCTTGTCCGTCACCTTTCGCACCATGACAAGCCACACAGTAAATACCATATAAATATTTACCTTGTTCTAAATTTGTCTTAGAGACTCTACGAATAGAGTCGTTCGGAGCTATTACTTTTATCGGTGAAAACAACGAATCTTTAGCCACTAATAAGGCGGCCGGTGTGTCGGGATAGTCATATGGTACATTTCCTCTAGCAATTGTTCCTGATACTGGCAGTCTAACAGATGCACTATCGGCACCTATGCTCGACTCACCATACGTTTCATAACCCACTGGGGTATACATATCTGTATCGGCCATGTATTGTACTTGTCTTGACCTATTATCTTGACAAGATGACAACGCCATAACTACTGCAAGTACCGTTATTATTTTAACAAAGCTTTTCATATATCTTCTATTAGTGCTTTTCTTTAACATTAATTTCTACTGCTCCTGTACCTTTTAACAACGAGGCAATTTTATCTTCATCACCCTCCACGGCTACTTCCATTAAAAAATGGTCGTCAGTTGTTCTTGGATCTGGATTTTCAGCCTCTCTAAATGGCCAAATCTTACTACGCATGTAGAAAGTAATTACCATTAAATGTGCTGCAAAAAATACCGTCATTTCAAACATCACTGGGACAAATGCAGGCATATTCTCGGCAAAACTAAAACTTGGTTTTCCCCCAATATTTTGAGGCCAGTCTTGAATCATAATAAAATTCAAAAACCAAACAGCGAAACCTAAACCTGTTAAACCATACATGAAGGCGGTAATCCCCAATCTTGTTGGTTCAAGACCCATGGCTTTATCTAATCCGTGCACCGGAAAAGGTGTATAAATCTCTTCTATATGATGGTGTGCCGCTTTTACTTCTTTAACGGCTTTTAATAGCACATCATCGTCATCGTATAAAGCATGTATTACTTTCGAACTCATAATTACGATTTAAGTTTGTTAGCTTGACCTGCCCAATCATCTCTTTCTGCTCTTCCAGGGAAAGAACCAGTAATTGAATCTAACAGATCATATTCTTTTTTGGTCATTTTACTCACTTGAGCAAACGTATAAATTCCTATTTGGTTCAAGGTTTTTTCCATTACTGGACCAATTCCTTTTACCTTCTTTAAATCATCAGCTTGTTGTGTATTAGGATCAAAAGCTCCTAAAGTATCTAATAAATTGCTAGTTTGCGCTGCTTTATCATCGGTATCAGCAATGATTTCCTCAGCTGGAGTTACTGTCTGTGCTTCAACTTTCTGCTCAACAACTTCAGCAATTGTCTTTTCAACCGGATCACCACCTTCTCTAGCTCTCTTATAATTATCACCTGTTGATTTTAAGATTGATTTCACCTCAGCCTGTGCAATTACAGGGAACGTTCTCGCATATAATAAGAATAATACAAAGAAGAAACCTAACGTTCCTATAAAAATACCGATATCAACAAATGTTGGAGAGAACATGGTCCATGAAGATGGTAAATGCCCTCTACTTAGGTTAATTACAATAATATCAAAACGTTCGAACCACATACCAATATTGATAAATATTGAGATGATAAAGGTCCAAATATAATTGGTTCTAATTTTCTTAAACCAGAAGAGCTGTGGTATGACCGAGTTACAAATTATCAATGACCAAAATGCCCACCAATAAGGTCCAGTAGCCGCACCAACGGATAAGTATACGAAGTCTTCATAACTACTTCCTGTATACCAACCTACAAACAATTCTGACAAATAGGCGACTGTAACAATACCTCCAGTTACTAGAATTACCTTATTCATATTCTCGATATGAACTCTGGTGATATAATACTCCAAATTCGATACTTTACGCATAATTAAGAGTAAGGTTTGTACCATTGCGAATCCAGAGAATACCGCACCTGCCACAAAATATGGAGGATATACCGTACTATGCCAACCAGGTATTACGGATGTGGCAAAGTCAAATGATACAATAGTGTGTACCGATAATACCAAAGGAGTTGCTAAACCGGCTAATACCAGCGATACTTCTTCGAAACGTTGCCAGTCTTTTGCTTTTCCGCTCCATCCGAAGCTTACTAGACTGTATATCTTTTTCTGAAAAGGTTTGGTTGCTCTATCACGAATCATCGCAAAATCAGGTAATAAACCAGTCCACCAGAACACCAACGATACTGATAAATATGTTGAGATTGCAAATACATCCCATAATAATGGTGAGTTAAAGTTTACCCATAACGAACCTAATTGATTCGGAATTGGCAATACATAAAACCCATCCCAGATTCTACCCATGTGAATTAAGGGGAATAATCCTGCTTGTACTACTGCGAAGATGGTCATTGCTTCCGCGGAACGGTTAATACCCATTCTCCATTTTTGACGGAACAATAATAATACCGCAGAGATTAAGGTTCCGGCGTGACCGATACCTACCCACCATACAAAGTTGGTAATATCCCAAGCCCAGTTAATTCTATTGTTCAGACCCCAAACACCAATACCTGTACCTATTGTATACGCAATGGCTCCAACTCCCCATAGAAATGCAACTAATGAAATGATAAAAGCAATCCACCATTTTTTATTCGCTTTACCTTCGATAGGAGCAGCAACATCAACAGTAATATCGTGATATGATTTATCACCTGTAATGATGGCTTCTCTAATAGGCGCTTCGTAATGACCCATAATTATATCTAATTCTTTATTATTATTATTATGCTTCTTTTGTATTTCTCACATCTAACTGATAGAACACATTTGGTTGTGTTCCCACAAAATCTAATAAATGGAATGTTCTATCGTCTTCTTTTAAATGTGCTATTGTATTCTCCTTGTTATTCACATCACCAAACTGCATCGCTCCAGTACTACATGCGTTTGCACAAGCTACTTGGAACTCATCTTTCGCCGGAGGTCTTCCTTCTTTTTTCGCTTTCAAGATAGTCGCTTGTGTCATTTGAATACACATTGAACATTTCTCCATCACTCCACGAGAACGTACCACAACATCCGGGTTCAATACCATTCTACCTAAATCATTATTCAGGTTGTAATCGAACTCATCATTATCGAAATACTTAAACCAGTTGAATCTACGTACTTTGTACGGACAGTTATTTGCGCAATAACGAGTACCTACACAACGATTATACGCCATTTGATTTTGACCTTGACGTCCATGTGAAGTTGCCGCTACTGGACAAACAGTTTCACAAGGAGCGTGGTTACAATGCTGACACATTACTGGTTGAAAAGTAACTTCAGGATTATCCGAGGGATGTGTTTGCGCTTCAAAGAACGAACCACTTCCAAAGATCCCTTCTTCTTTACCTCTCTCTACAGTCATATCAGAACTGTAATATCTATCGATACGCAACCAGTGCATATCTCTACTCTTTCTAATTTCTTCTTTACCAACAACTGGCACGTTGTTTTCCGCATGACATGCTACCACACAAGCACCACAACCGGTACATCCTGCTAAATCAATCGATAAGTTGAATTTTGGTCCGATACTATCATCGAATTTCTCCCAAAGATCTACTTTCTCTAAGGCAACATTTTGATGATCCATTTGGACATGTGGCGCAGGATTCCAATCATGTTTTGGTTTGTTGATGAAATCGTCTAAAGTAGTCTCACGAATAATTTCATCTCTACCCATTAACGTATGCTGTAATTGAATACACGCAAACTCATGATTACCCGCCACTTTTTCGATACTTACAGACTGAGCAGTATTAAAGTTTTGATATAAAGGATATGCATTTACACCTACTTTCATATTATCACTTACACCAACTTTTCTACCATACCCTAAGGCTAAACCAATAACTCCTGGTGTTTGGCCAGGTTGTATATATACAGGCACATTTTCTACCGTAACACCATTCACCGTAACATTTACTAAGTTACCATCTAAGGCACCGTTAGAAACTGTTGTGTTTTCGATACCTTTTGCTTCGGCATCTACTCTTGACATAGTTACATAATTATCCCAAGATGTTCTAGTGATAGGATCCGGTAATTCTTGCAACCATGGGTTATTTGCCATTTGCCCATCACCTAATCCTGTTTTTGTATATAAAGCTAATTCTAATCCTTCTGAAGCTGTTCTTTTTGCCAATGCCGAAACTGCTGCTGCTATATTTGCCGCTGGTGCACTATACAATTCATCAAGCTCACCATTATTTTGTTCAACTTTTACAGAGGCGACATTCTTACTAAATATACCATCATGCAATGCCTGATTCCAAGAGTTTCCGTTTAGTACATTTGTCGTCCAATTCGCTTTGATGTAATCATGATAAGACTGGCTACTACCCATCCATTTCAATACTGAATCTTCAAATTGACGTGTATTAAATAAGGGTCGAATGGTCGGCTGAACCAAACTATAGTGTCCTTTTTTCATGTTTACATCTCCCCAAGACTCTAAATAATGTGGGGTTGCTGCAACATATTGTGCGTTTGTAGAAGTCTCATCTTCTTTCATTGTGAACGCTACAGACAACACATTTTTTTGCGCTTCCGCAAACTCAGCACCATTATATAAGGTATACGCCGGATTGGTATTATACGTAATTAACGCACCAACCTTACCTGCTTTCATGTCATTTATTAATTGAGAAACTTTTGCATCGCTTCCACTTCTCACATATTTAGGCGCCATTACATCTACTGCGGCACTTTTTAGTGCTTTATTAATAGCCAAGGCTACCAATTGCGCATTTTTATCTTGGATTCCGGTAACAACAACTCCTTTACTCCCTGCTGCCTTTAATTGAGAAACTGCTTTCGCAACAGCCTCATTTGCAGGTTTAGTTCCATTGGTAACTGCATTATAAATGGCTACCAACGTTTGAACTTGTTCAGCAGACTTCACCATGTAACGCTTATCAGCATTTGCACCAGTTAATGTCATATTAGACTCAAATTGAATGTGACGTGACATTTTACCGTGATGCGGTATTCTACTTTTAGCATAACCAACTTCAAAGTTACCCCCTTGCCAATCTCCTAAGAAATCAGCTCCAATAGATATAATTACTTCCGATTTACTAAAATCATAATCCGGTAAGGCTCTTTCACCGTACATTGCTTCATAAGCATCTAAGGCTGCTGATTCAGAAACTGCATCATAAGCTACATGTTTCGCATTCGGATACGAAGCTATGAAATCCTTGATTAATTTATGTGCTGAAGGACTTGCCAATGTTCCTGTCATAAAAACAATTGACTTATCACTTCCTTTCAATTTATTTAAGGCCTCACCTACTTCTCTATCTAGGGTGGCCCAATCACTATCCGCGCCTTTAACTTTTGGCCCTTTTAAACGATTATTATCATATAAATTTAATACAGAAGCTTGCACTCTTGCGTTGGTACCTCCACTTACTTTTGCCAGTTTATTTGGCTCAATTTTAATAGGACGCCCTTCACGAACCTTTATCAATACATTCGCAAAATCAAATCCATCCGCAATAGAAGAAGCATAAAAATCAGGCACGCCTGGTACCATATCATCGGGCTTTACTATATAAGGTATAGATTTAATTACTGGTCCTTCACAGGCCGCTAAAGAAGCTGCCGCAGTTGTAAAACCAACATATTTTAAGAAATCTCTACGTGATGTTTCAGAAGAAGCTAGCGCCTCTTTATCTCCAAGAAATTGATCTGTTGGAATATCCGAAGCAAACTCATTTTGCTCAAGCTTTTCAACAATAGAGCTATTTTCGTTTAGCTCTTCAACACTTTTCCAGTATTTCTTGTTTGATGCCATATTAAATTGACTATTTATATTTGACTCGCGTCTAATTCTTTAATTTATAATTCTATACAATCGACTAGTAGTGACACTTACCACATTCCATACCACCCATTTGCGCAACTGTTACCTTTTCAATACCATATTTCTTCGATAACTGTTCGTGTATTTTTGCATAATATTCGTTCCCTTTCAAATCAACTTGTGTCTCTTTGTGACAGTCAATACACCATCCCATTGTTAACGGCGAGTATTGATACAACTCATCCATTTCCTCAACTGGACCATGACATGTCTGACACTTAACACCACCGGCCGTAACATGTTGTGAGTGATTGAAATATGCAAAGTCAGGCAAATTATGGATCCGAACCCATTTTACAGGTTTTTGCTCATAATTTTCTTTGTAAGCGAAATTGTCTGCATCCCATCCGATAGCATCATAAAGCTTTTGAATCTCTAAATCTAATTCGGTCTTCCCTAATTTCTCCTCACCTATCATCACTTGAGTTGTCTCAGCAACCTCAGCGATACTTTTATGGCAGTTCATACATACATTCAACGAAGGTATACCAGAATGCTTAGAATGTTTTGCTGAAGAGTGACAATATTGACAGTCTACTTTATTCTCACCAGCATGAATCTTGTGAGAAAAAGCAATTGGCTGAATTGGTTGATAGCCTTCATCTAAACCAACTCCCATCATCGCCTGATATCCAAAATAAGCCACTGTTAAGAGTAGCGCTATGGTCGATACCAATTTTAAAAATTGGTTATCACTTTTAAAGTAAATCCACAATACAAGCAAGATCAAAACAGCTAAGACCACGTATGACATCCATGCTGTTGATGGCTCTTTCTCTACTACTTCTTCACCTCCACCAGCAACAACTACCTTGTCAATATCACCATGAGTGGTGTAGGCTAAAATAGCATCAATATCCGTGTCCGACAACTGTGGAAATGCCGTCATGACAGACCCATTATACTCGTTAAAAATAGCAATTGCATCAGCATCACCTGTTGCTCTTAAAGCAGCATTGTCCTTAATCCAAGCCTTTAGCCATTCGTTTGTTCTTCTTTCTTCAATTTTTCCTAATGCCGGACCTGTAAATTTTTTCTCAAGTTTATGACAAGAAGCACAATTGGCGTTAAAAATTTTCTTACCAGTTCGAACCTGGGTAGAGTCAATTTCTTGTGCCGAAAGCTGTGCGGAAAAAAGTAAAATAAATGTAAGACTTGATAGGAATAATCTTAAAATTCGATTGTGTTGATTCACACTTTTCATATGGTAGAATATATTTCTGTCTTTTTGGTATGATTTTTTCTTAACTAACGAGACATAGTAATGCCAAGTTTTTAAGATTGCACAAAAATAGCATTTATATACATTATAGAAAATCTAAAAATAATGTTAAATGTAATTTATAATTATTCTAAATAAGGGTTTTTTGTAAAATGATAAAAACAAAATTTTAAATTTGCCAATATTAATATTCAAAATGAGAAAGTTAACACATATTAAGAGCCTTTGTTTCCTAATTATCGCATTCGTTTGCAGTCTAAATTTAGCGGCTCAAACCGAAGAAGGCACCATTAAGGTTCAAAGCAATCAGAACATCAAGAAACTCATCGCTAAAAAGAAAGCCTACAATAAAAATCAACTCTATACTAAGGGTTATAAAATTCAGTTATTCTATGGCTCCGAACAAGGCGCTATTAGCTTGAAAGAAAAGTTTAATAGTGTGTTTCCGGATATACCATCTGAACTAAAATTCAAATCACCAGATTGGAAAGTTTGGGTAGGATCGTACAAAACGAAGTTAGAAGCTGCCAGAGCTTTGGTTGAAATAAAAGAAGGTTTTCCTGGCGCTATTCGAGTAAATGCGAAAGTTAGAAATTAGCGTTTCAAATTAACGCATACTATATATAAAGAGCATTCTCCTCAAAGAGAATGCTTTTTGTTTTATCTTTGTTTTTATGAATGACAATTTAAACCCTTCCGGTGAAGATTTATCACATGAAGAGCTAGATCTAGAGAAGAAATTACGACCCTTATCGTTTAGTGATTTTACTGGTCAAGATCAAACATTAGAAAACCTAAAAATATTCGTTGAGGCTGCGAATCAACGTGACGAAGCCTTAGATCACACCTTATTTCATGGACCACCAGGCTTGGGCAAAACAACCCTCGCACATATTCTTGCGAATGAGCTAAATGCCAGTATTAAAGTGACTTCGGGACCAGTATTGGATAAACCTGGCGACCTTGCCGGCTTATTGACAAATCTAGGAGAACGCGATGTGTTGTTCATTGATGAAATTCATCGTTTGAGTCCGATTGTTGAAGAATATCTCTACTCAGCGATGGAAGATTACAAGATTGATATTATGATAGAATCTGGCCCAAATGCTAGAACTGTTCAAATAAACTTAGAACCTTTTACCCTGATTGGCGCCACTACGCGTTCTGGATTGTTAACGGCACCCATGCGTGCTCGTTTTGGAATTAGTAGTCGGTTAGAATATTATAAAACTGAGCTACTCACAACTATCGTGCAGCGAAGCGCCAGTATCCTAAACGTACCCATCTCTATGGAGGCAGCTATTGAAATTGCTGGTCGCAGTCGTGGTACTCCAAGAATTGCCAACGCCTTATTGAGAAGAGTTCGTGATTTTGCACAAATAAAAGGTGATGGTCATATTGATATTGCAATTGCCAAGTTTGCCTTAAAAGCATTGAATGTAGATGCTCATGGCCTTGATGAAATGGATAATAAAATATTGAATACTATTATCGACAAATTTAAAGGAGGGCCCGTTGGTATTACGACTTTAGCAACGGCGGTCAGCGAAAGCTCAGAAACGATCGAAGAGGTATATGAACCATTTTTAATTCAACAAGGCTTTATTATACGTACTCCTAGAGGACGAGAAGTAACCGAAGCAGCATACAAGCATTTGGGGAAACTAAAAGGAGGAGTCCAAGGTGGATTATTCTGATGTTAATCTATGGCAAACTATAAATATCCTAAAGCGCTTTCTCTATTCACTTTCTTTTTGAATGCTGAAACCATTCGTAAAAACCCCATCCCATTTCACAACAAGAATTTCGAAAAATACGGTGATTCCTTTTCTGTTTCTTTAGGTCGAAATAGAAAAATTATGTTAACAAGAGATCCACTTATTGTCAAGCATATTCTCCAAAAAAATCATAAAAACTATTTTAAATCAAAAATTCAAACAAAATACCTAACCAAATACTTAGGTTTTGGTCTATTAACCTCAAATGGAGAACAATGGCTGAAACAACGGAGATTGATCCAACCTGCTTTTCACAAGCAAAAAATGGAACAACTTATTGCCTTGATGCAGCATACTATCCAGACAAATTTAGAGCATATAGAAACGACTAAAGCAGTTGCTGTTTTTCCCTTAATGAACACCGTCGCTTTTAATGTTATTGCCAAGTCTTTATTTAGTGACTCAGAACAAAATGAAACGCTTTCTCGTTTACAAAAGATCATCGAACAGATTCAAGTATTTTTAGTGAAAGAAGTGCGTCTTCCACACAAAGGTTGGTGGTTTAAATTAAGTGGACAAGTACGACACCATAAAAACCTATCAGAAGAAAGTCGTTCAATTCTTCGAACAATTGTAAAAGAACGACAACAATCTAATGTTGGTCAAGATGACCTATTAGACATGCTTCTGTCTACGAGATACGAAGATACTGGGGAAGCAATGTCTATGAAACAATTAATTGATGAGATTTCGATTTTATTTGTTGCTGGTCATGAAACGACAGCAAATGCCATGACTTTTACCTTATTTTTATTGGCTAAGCATCCCGAAATTTACAGTAAAGTTCATGACGAAATAACTAAAGTTGAAAATGAAACTAAACATACAATCGAACAACTAGGAAAATTAACCTACACCAGGGCTTGTATTGATGAAGCCATGCGACTGTATCCTCCAGCTTGGATTACCGATCGAGAGAATTACGAAGATGATACGATTGGAGATTTTCATATTAGAAAAAACACTCTTATCGGGGTTTCTTTTTATGAATTGCATCGTCACCCTGAATATTGGGAGCACCCAAATAAATTTATTCCTGAGCGCTTTTTGGGAGACAATAAAAAGAAAACAGCCGGTCATTACTATCCTTTTGGAGCGGGCCCTCGCATGTGTATTGGTCTTGGCTTTGCCATATATGAAATGGTACTGACAATTTCTTATATTGCCAAAAGATACTACCTAAGTACAACGCAAAAAGAAGTACAATTAAATCCGTTAATTACATTAAAACCATTGGATGTTACGATTCTTTTTAAAGAAAGATAATAGTACTTTTACCTTTAAATGTAAGTTTCATTGAATTCTAAAAGCAACTATACTTCCCTGATAAAAACCGAAGCAAAACGCCTCGGATTTTTATCTTGTGGTATATCGAAAGCTGAATTTTTAGAAGAAGAAGCGCCGCGATTAGAAAAATGGCTCCATGCGAATAGTCATGGTGAAATGCACTATATGGAAAATCATTTTGACAAGCGTTTAGATCCAACAAAGTTGGTAGAAGGCTCTAAATCAGTAATCTCACTGTTGTATAATTATTATCCATCAGAAACTCAAAATGATAAATTGGCTCCTAAAATCAGTAAGTATGCCTTTGGCACCGATTATCATTTCGTGATTAAGGACAAACTGAAGTTTTTATTGAATTTTATACAAGAAGAAATTGGTGAGGTGCACGGACGTGCCTTCGTAGATTCGGCTCCGATATTGGAAAAAGCCTGGGCCGCCAAAGGTGGATTGGGTTGGATCGGCAAACATAGTAATTTATTGACCCAACAAGTAGGCTCTTTTTATTTTCTCGCGGAGTTAATTATCGACTTAGATTTAGAATATGATACTCCAGTAACAGATCATTGTGGCTCATGCACCGCTTGCATTGATGCTTGCCCAACGCAGGCCATAGTTGACCCTTATAAAGTAGATGGCAGTAAGTGTATTTCATATTTCACCATCGAACTAAAAAATGAAATTCCAACATCTGTCAAAGGTAAGTTCGACAATTGGATGTTCGGTTGCGATGTTTGTCAGGATGTATGCCCATGGAATCGTTTTTCAAAATCTCATAATGAACCCCTTTTCAATCCACATCCTGACCTATTGGAAATGACAAAAAAAGATTGGCAAGAAATTACTGAGGATGTATTCAAAAAAATCTTCAAAAAATCGGCGGTAAAACGAACCAAATTCTCTGGGTTACAACGAAATATTGAATTCTTAAAAGAATAGTCCATTAAAGGCGAATATTTATATATATTCGTTCTTTATTTGAAGCAAAAGCCACTTAAGAATTAAAATTAGTTAATTATATTAACTAATTTTACATTAAATACAAACGCTAATTAATTTTCATGAGTACCGATAAACAAAAACAAGAAGCATTAGATTATCATGCAAAACCTACTCCAGGTAAAATCAAGGTAGTTCCTACTAAAAAATATGCAACTCAAAGAGATTTATCATTAGCCTACTCACCCGGTGTTGCTGAACCATGTTTAGAAATTGCAACCAATAAAAAAGATGTCTATAAATATACGTCTAAAGGTAATTTGGTTGCTGTTATTTCTAATGGAACGGCCGTATTGGGTCTGGGAAATATTGGGCCTGAAGCTTCTAAACCTGTTATGGAAGGAAAAGGTCTTTTGTTTAAAATATTTGCGGATATTGATGTGTTCGATATTGAAGTAGATGCCACTGACGTGGATAAATTTGTGGAAACCGTTAAGGCAATTGCTCCAACTTTTGGAGGCATTAATTTAGAAGACATCAAAGCTCCTGAAGCTTTCGAAATAGAACGCAGGTTAAAAGAAGAACTAGACATCCCTGTGATGCATGACGATCAGCATGGTACTGCAATTATCTCTGCAGCAGCGTTAAAAAATGCTTGTGAAATTGCCAAAAAAGATATCGCGAAAGCTCAAATAGTTGTAAGTGGTGCTGGAGCAGCAGCCGTTTCCTGCACACGTCTATACTTAAAATTAGGTGCCCGAATAGAAAATATCGTGATGACAGATAGCAAAGGAGTCATTCGAAAAGATAGAGGCAATTTGACTTCTCAAAAAGCCGAATTCGCCACATCAAAAGATGTACATACTTTGGAGGAAGCCATGAAAGATGCTGACGTTTTTATTGGTTTATCGCAGGGCAATATTGTCAATGAACAAATGATACAATCGATGGCAAAAAATCCAATTGTCTTTGCTATGGCAAATCCAGAGCCAGAGATCAATTATGAGTTGGCTATCAAAACAAGAAAAGATATTATCATGGCTACTGGACGTTCGGACCATCCTAATCAGGTGAATAATGTTTTAGGATTTCCCTTTATTTTTAGAGGAGCCTTAGATGTTAGAGCGACTGCGATTAATGAAGAAATGAAAATGGCTGCCGTACTTGCTTTGGCTGATTTAGCGAAACATCCAGTACCAGAGCAGGTAAATATTGTATATGATGAGGTTAATTTGACTTTCGGGAAAGAATATATTATTCCTAAACCCTTTGACCCTCGACTTATTTACGAAATTCCTCCAGCTATTGCTAGAGCAGCGATGGAATCTGGTGTCGCTACCGAACCTATCTTAGATTGGACTGCCTATCGGGATGAATTAATGGAACGATTAGGAACAGGAAGCAAAGTTGTTCGTTTATTACATAACCGAGCTAAGACAAATCCTAAAAAAGTAGTGTTCGCTGAAGCAGATCACTTAGACGTTATGAAAGCTGCTCAAATTGTACATGATGAAAAAATTGCCCATCCAATTTTATTGGGAGATCGTGAAACTATTTTAGAGTTAAAAGCCGAAATTGGTTTCAATGATACTGTTGAAATTATAGATCCTAAAACACCTCAAGAAAAAGAAAGAAGAAATAAATTTGCTCAAAAATACTGGAAATCTCGTCAACGCAAAGGGATCAAGCTTTTAGATGCTCAAAAATTGATGAGACAACGCAATTATTTTGCCGCGATGATGGTTAATGAACAAGAAGCTGATGCACTTATAACAGGTTATACAAGAAATTATGCAACCGTTGTAAAACCAATTCTCGAATTAGTTGGTATGGCCAAAGGTGTAAGTAGAATTGCTGCAGCGAACTTGATGCTTACCAAGCGTGGCCCTATGTTTTTAGCCGACACTACGATAAATATAGACCCAACTGCCAAACAGTTGGCTAAAATTTCTCAATTAACAGCTTCTTTAGCGAAATTTTTTAACATCAAACCTAATATAGCGATGTTATCTTTTTCAAATTTTGGAGCTTCAACTAATGAACATTCGGCGAAAATAGCTGAAGCCATTAAAGATATTCATGAAAACTTTCCGAACGTTGTAATCGATGGTGAATTACAAGCTGATTTCGCCTTGAACCCTGATATGTTAAAAAAAGAATTTCCATTTTCTAAGCTCGTAGATAAAAAAGTAAATGTGTTAATTTTTCCCAATTTAGATTCTGCAAATATTACCTATAAAATGATGAAAGAATTATACGATGCAGAGTCTATTGGCCCGATAATGATGGGGTTAAACAAGCCAGCGCATATTCTACAGTTAGGAGCTAGTGTTGATGAGATGGTAAATATGACCGCTGTTGCTGTCATTGATGCCCAACAAAAATCCAAAAATTAATTTTGTTTTTGTATTATTGCATCATAAAGGTTTAAAGCTAAAATATGATATAAAACTACTTTAGTATCTATTTCCCAAAACTATTAATCTGCGAAGCAGAAAATATATGTAGTTTTGGTCATTTAAACCTACAGTCCAAATGATAACTCACATACGAGGTAAACTAGTTGAAAAAAATCCTACTTATGCTATTATTGAATGTAATGGTGTAGGTTATTTTTTGCACATTTCATTGAACACATTTTCAAAAATTCCGGATAGCGAAGCGGTTGTGCTATACACGCATTTATCAATTCGCGAAGATGCACACACCCTCTTTGGTTTTGCCGACAAAACCGAGCGTGAAATATTCAAATTACTTATTTCAGTTTCTGGTGTTGGTCCTAGTACGGCAAGAACAATGTTGTCTTCAATGACCACAGATCAAATTCAACAAGCCATCGCGTCAGAAGACACACCAACAATACAATCTGTCAAAGGAATTGGAGCTAAAACAGCACAACGAGTAATTATTGATTTAAAAGATAAAATTCTCAAAACCTACGAACTTCAAGAAGATTCTGTTAATAATAACAATACCTTGAAAGAAGAAGCGTTATCTGCTTTAGAGGTTCTTGGATTCACTCGAAAGCAAGTAGAGAAAATGATACAGAAAATTATTCAAGAATCCCCAAGTATAAGTCTTGAAAACATTATTAAACAAGCACTTAAAAACTTGTAATTGTTGAAATTTAGAATGCTAAGAACATATAGCTCCCTCTTATTTTTTGCGTTGTTTTTTACAACAGCAATTGTGCAGTCTCAAATTCCACCTACCCCGCCAAAACCAAAACCAACTGCAAAGAAAGATACGACTATTGTTCCTCCCGTTAAAAAGGACACTATAAAAATAGATTCAGTAGGCACGCTGCCCTACCCTTTTAAATCAAACCAAAAAGGAGGTCTTTTCTTAAATGAGATTAAAAATATGGAGGTCATTTTTGACCCCGTTAAAGGGCACTATATTTTTGTTGAAAAAATCGGTGATTATTTCATTAAGCATCCTTTTTACATGACCAAAAAAGAGTACGAAGAATATCGTTTAACACGCGATATGCTAAAGTATTTTAAAGACAAAATAAGCGCAGTTGGTGGTAGAAAGAAAAATGCAGCCGAAGCTCAAAAGAATCTATTACCCGCCTATTACGTGAAGTCTGAATTTTTTGAGAATCTTTTTGGAGGCAATAAAATTGAAGTGAACCCACAAGGTTCTGTTTTGGTTAAAATGGGATTGTTATTTCAGCGGGTTGAAAACCCTCAGCTATCAGAACGAAATAGACGAAGCAGAACGTTCGATTTTGGTCAAGAAATAAATGCAAGTTTAAATGCTCAAGTAGGGAAACGATTGAAAGTAAATGCAGCTTTTGACACACAATCGACTTTCAATTTTCAAAATCAGGTTAAGCTAGAATACACCCCAACAGAAGATGATATTATACGTAAAATTGAAGTAGGTAATGTAAGTATGCCTATTCAAAGTTCCTTAATCTCAGGAGCTCAGAATCTTTTTGGGGTAAAAACAGAATTACAATTTGGTAAAACGACTGTTACTGGTGTCTTTTCGCAGCAACGTTCACAAACAAGATCGGTGCAAGCTCAAGGGGGCTCAACCATACAAGAATTTAACATAAGAGCGAGTGATTATGATGATAACAGACACTTTTTCTTATCTCAACAATTTAGGGATAGTTATAACGACGCTCTAAAACAATTACCATTAGTTAATAGCTCTAAATATATTACGAGAGTAGAGGTTTGGATCACTAATAGAAATTCAACAACCGAGAATGTTCGAAATATTGTAGCCTTAGCTGATTTAGGAGAAGGTGACGCTGCGAATCTAGGAGCATCTGCTCTTGTTACCGTTAACGGATCTCAAGACCCTTCGAATGAAACAAATAGTTTAAGCACCTTTCTGACATCAGGTAATGCTATTAGAAACATTTCAACGGTAAATAGTGCTTTAGCTGGATTTTCTCAAGGTAGTGACTATTCTATTTTAGAAAATGCGCGTAAACTAACTCTCGGAATTGATTTTGAATTAAACCCACAACTAGGTTATATAACACTTAATAGACGCTTGGCAGATAGTGATGTGTTAGCAGTAGCCTATGAATATACCGAGAACAATCCGAATGCGAGTAATCCTGGCGAAAATGTTTTTCGAGTAGGTGAATTAAGTGGTGATGGGGTTACAGCTCCAGATAATTTAGTAGTCAAATTACTGCGTAGTGAAATCATTGATACCAATCTACCATTATGGGATTTAATGATGAAAAATGTGTACAGTTTACCTGGGGCATTTCAATTACAGCCTGATGGTTTTCGACTTGAAGTACTTTATCAAGATGATGCAACAGGCGTACCTGTAAATTTTTTACAAAATGCTGAAACGATCATTGATACCGATTCTGTTAGTAAACAACCATTGTTAAATCTGTTACGTTTAGATATTCTTGATGGAACAAGGAATATTCTAGATGGAGGTGATGGTTATTTTGACTTTGTCGAGGGTGTTACAATCAATTCACAAGATGGTTACATTATTTTTCCAACAGTTGAACCTTTTGGCGCAAGTGGTTCCGCGACCACTGACCTGCTTGAAACAGGTGAACTAGGCCAAATTTTAACAGATCCTGCTGACGACAGATTTGTATTTAACGAATTATATGATCTCCCAAAGGCGCAAGCTCAAAATGATTTTCAGAGCAAAGACAAGTACTCTTTATCTGGTTACTTTAAATCAGAATCTAGTGGCGGTATTCGATTAAATGCTTTTAATGTACCTAGAGGTTCAGTAACCGTAACTTCTGGAGGTCGAGAATTGTTAGAAGGTTCGGATTATGTTGTGGACTACCAAAGTGGAACAGTACAAATTATCAATCCCAATTTAGTGGCTTCAAACGCTCCTATTAACGTATCTGTAGAAAATAATAATGGCTTCAATCAACAGCGTCGAAGTTTCATGGGAATTGATGTGCAACATATCTTTAATGATCAATTTGCCGTTGGTGGAACCATTGTAAACCTAAACGAGCGTCCTTTCACTCAAAAACCTCAGTTTGGTGCTGAACCGGTTAATAATACAATTATTGGTTTTAATCTTAATTATAGTACAGAAGTACCAAAATTCACGAAATGGGTGAATAAATTACCAAACATTGATACAGATGCCACATCGAATTTTTCTTTGAGGGCAGAAGCAGCTTATTTATTGCCCGGATCTCCAAAAGGAATTAATCTTAGCGGCGAAGCGGCCTCTTATGTCGATGATTTTGAAGGTTCTCAAATACCATTAGATATTAGTTCTCCGAGACAATGGTTTTTAGCGAGTGTCCCTACAAAACAAACAGATCCAACTTTAGACTTTACGAATGCCAATGTTGCAGGCGGATTAAATCCAGGCATACCTAGTGCAAATAACGCAAATTTAAGATTAGGCGCGGAACGCTCAAAGTTAGCTTGGTATACTATTGACCGACTTTTTTATGGCACTACCTTAAAACCTAATAATATCAACGATATAGAGCTTTCGAGAGCAGAAGTTCGTCGTGTTGGTTTTCAAGAACTCTTTCCAGAATTGGATCTTGATGTTACACAAAGTAATATCGTAAACACATTCGATTTAGCATATTACCCAAAAGAAAGAGGGCCCTATAATTTTAACGAGAATGTACTTAACAACACCTATGATCTGAACCCGGAGGATAAATGGGCGGGAATTATGCGTGCACTAAACACCACCGATTTTCAACAGGCTAATGTTGAGTATATCCAATTTTGGTTAATGGATCCTTATGAAAATTATTCGATTACGCCTGAAGAAGGTGGCGAAACACTAGTGAATCCATCCGATTTTGGCGGTGAGCTTT
This sequence comes from uncultured Flavobacteriaceae bacterium, assembly GCA_947494325.1. GTDB lineage: Bacteria > Bacteroidota > Bacteroidia > Flavobacteriales > Flavobacteriaceae > Aureibaculum. Next base: position 277,510 of record CANLUS010000005.1, on the reverse strand, counting down.
ACTTTAATCTGGGTAATGTATCTGAAGATATTTTGCCAGACAATAGAAGGATGTACGAAAATGGGTTGCCAAGAGATGGTGTAAAAGTTGATGAAACAGGATTATCACCTAATATCAATAGAACTGAATGGTCTGACGTACCTATTAATCAATCTTTAATTTATGCCTTTTCAGAAGAAGATGATGAACGCCCAAACCAAGATGTAGGTCTTGATGGTCTAACGGATGCCGAAGAAGCAGCGAGATTTCCTGGTTTTGGATCCGACCCTTCTAACGATAACTATAATTTCTTTAGAGGTGGTAACTTGGATGCCATTGACGCATCTATCTTAACGCGCTATCGTAATTTTAACAATGCCGAGGGGAACTCACCAACAATTAATAATTCAACAGAGTCGTTCCCAACGTCTGGAACATCATTCCCAGATATCGAAGATATCAACCGAGATCAAACTATGAGTGCGGTAGAGAGTTATTATCAATATCGTATTTCTTTAAATCCTGCAGATTTAATCGTTGGCCAAAATAACATCGTAGATCAAAAAAATGTTACCGTAAACTTACCAAACGGATCCACGCAACAATCTACGTGGTATCAGTTTAGAATTCCAATTACGACTGGTACTCCAATAGGCGGAATAACAGGTTTTAATGCTATTCGATTTATGCGAATGTATCTTACTAAATTTAGAATACCAGTTGTTCTACGTTTTGGAGAATTAGAATTAATAAGAGGTGACTGGAGAAGATATACCAGGTCTTTAGTCGAACCATTACCAGCAGATCCCGAATTGGATGAAGATGAAAATAGAAACTTTGAAGTTGGAGTTGTTAACATTCAAGAAAATGAAAACAAACAACCCATTCCATATGTTTTACCGCCGGGTGTTCGAAGAGAGCGTTTGCAAGGAAGCACAACCATACAAGAACAAAATGAACAGTCTTTATTAGTAAGAGTTAAAGAACTAGAACCAGGTGAAACGCGTGCTGTATTTAAAAATACAAGTTATGACATGCGAATGTTTAACAAATTGAAGATGTTTGTTCATGCCGAGAGTATTCCTGGCTTACCAGATACTGATAATAACGATTTAACTGCCATTATTAGATTAGGAAGTGACACTGATGACAACTTTTATCAGTTAGAAATTCCTTTAAAAATCACAGAATCTGGACAATCGCTAGCAGATAGTATTTGGAAGAATGATTTCGATACGAGACTAAAGGACCTAGGAAAATTAAAATTAGAACGTTTAAATACTACGGCACCTACAAATCAATTATTTCCAAGCATCGCATCTGATCCAGAAGCCAGAATTAGAGTGCGTGGAAATCCGAATTTGTCGAATTTGAGAACTATCATGATTGGCGTGAGAAATGATGCAACAACGAATAAAACTGCAGAACTTTGGTTTAATGAATTACGTGTTGCCGAATTTGATAACAAAGGAGGATGGGCGGCAGTATTAAATGCCGATGCTAATTTTGCTGACTTTGCCGATGTTTCTGTATCGGCACGGGCGAACTCTGATGGGTTTGGCTCCTTAGAACAGCGTGTGCAAGAAAGAAGTCAAGAGGATGTGAAGCAATATGATATAGTGACGAACGTAAATCTCGGACAATTACTTCCTAAAAAAGCGGGAATTAAAATACCATTAAATTATAGCATTTCCGAAGAATTCAAAGATCCTAAGTGGGATCCGCAATATCAGGATGTGCTCTTTGAAGATGCAAAAGATATCAATCCAAATAGTGAAAATTCAAGAGATTATACCAAGCGACGTAGCATCAACTTAATTAACGTTCGTAAAGAAAGGACTAATAATGAAAAAAAGAGACGCTTTTATGACATTGAAAATGTTTCTGCTTCTTATTCCTTTAGTGAAACGTATCATAAGGATTATAACATAGTGCGCTTTTTAGATCAAAATTTAAGAGCTTCAGCGAGTTATAATCATAGTTTTAAACCGCTCCCTTTAGAACCACTAAAAAACTGGAAATTTTTAAATAAGAGCAGTTACTTAAAATTTATCAAAGATTTTAATATCAATTTATTACCGACTACGATTTCTGTAAATTCCAATATTGTACGAAGTTTTAATCAACAAGAATCTCGATCCTTGGTGGAGAGTCTTCCTGCGTTGCCTGTATTGACACAACGTCGTTTTATGTTTGATTGGGATTATACTGTTGGCTATAACCTCACAAAATCATTGCAGTTTTCATTTAGAGCCGCAAATAACTTCATTTATGATACATTCGATCCAGAAAATGATGAGACAATTTTCAACAATTTTTTTGAGGTAGGACGTCCGAATAATTATCATCAAACCTTGGATGCAAATTATAAGGTTCCAATTAATAAAATACCAATTTTCGACTTTATTACTGCCACCTATAAATATACTGCCGATTTTGATTGGCAAGCACCTTCTGAAAGTTATGTTGAGCAGATTGGTAATACAATTCAAAATGCCAATACGCATTCATTGTCTGCAGATTTAGACATGCGTAAATTTTACAAGCGCATAGGCCTATTAGATTTAGCAAAACCGAAAAGGAAAAAGAAAAAGAATACCAAAAACACTAAGAAAAAAGGATCATCTAAAAGGACAATCGCTAAGGTTACTAAGCCAAAAACGGCCAGAAATAATATCAAAAAACAAACAGGCGGGCAAAAAGTATTACAAGGATTTGTAGATGTGTTGACTTCTGTTAAAAAAATTCGTGTGGGTTACACCGAAAATAACGGTACTATTTTACCTGGCTATATTCCAGAAATAGGCTTTTTAGGAAGAAATCGTTTTAGAGGAGGTTCGGCTCCTACATTGGGCTTTGTATTTGGTAGCCAGCGTGACATTCGACAAACAGCTATAGCCAATGACTGGTTACTCACAAACGATGATTTTAGTAAAACTTTTAGTACGCGTAACTTAACCAAGTTAGATTTGAGTGCTGAATTGAGACCCGCTAAGAACTTAAACATTGAACTATCAGCGAGCAGAATTTTTGCAAGTAATATATCGCAGCAAATCGCCCTAAATGATGCAGGTGATGCGCTGGATACCAGCTTCCCTGCTAATGAAGTTGGAAATTTTAGCATTAGCACGTTCATGCTTAAAAATGCCTTTGATGGTAATGGCGATGCGACCTTCGAAAAGTTTAAAGCGAACCGTATAATTGTTGCACAGCGTTTAGCTGGTGCACCAATCAACCCAAATGCTACTACTTTTCCTACTGGATATGGCCCCAATAGTTCTGATGTTTTACTTCCGGCTTTCTTAGCAACCTATACAGGTCAGAGTCCTGAAAAAGTTAAAACAAGTCCGTTTAGAGATATTCCTATTCCGAATTGGCGAGTAAATTACAAAGGGCTAATGCAATTTGCTTGGTTTAAAAAACACTTTAGAAGCTTTACATTAGAACATAAATACAATGCGACTTACTCTATTATTGGATTTAGTAATAATTTGCTGTTTGGTGGCGCAAATGACCTTAATGGAAATTTACAACCCGAGAAGCTATTTACCGGTATTAACTTAGTTGAAGAATTTTCTCCATTGATAAAAGTGGATATGAAAATGCGTAATTCTTTTTCTTTAAGAGCAGAAATTCGTAAAGACAAGGCTCTTAATTTAAATTTCAATAATAATACACTAACCGAAATCAGAGGAACCGAATTTATTGTTGGCTTAGGCTATCGATTAAAAGATGTTCGACTTAAAATTAAAACAGGTGAAGTTAAAACTACCTTTAAAGGAGATATTAATTTAAAAGCTGATTTAGGTATTAGAAATAACTCTACAATTATTAGATCTATCGATATTAACAATAATCAAATTACTGGTGGTCAAAAATTAATCTCTTTTAAGTTTGTAGCTGATTATGCTTTGAATCAAAATCTACTAGCTTCGCTGTTCTTTGATCAAAATTCTTCTGAATTTTTAATCTCTACAACCTTTCCAAGGAAATCTGTCAATGCAGGAATAAGTTTACGATATACTATTGGAAATTAAACGAAAAAAATTAAATTCGCACTACTAAATTAAACACAATGAATATTCCAGCTGAATTAAAATACACAAAAGACCATGAATGGATCAAAATTGATGGTGATGTAGCCACTGTTGGTATCACGGCATTTGCACAAAGCGAATTGGGTGATATTGTATATGTCGATGTGGATACACTTGATGAAACTGTCGAAAAAGATGAAGTTTTTGGTTCTGTAGAGGCGGTGAAAACTGTTTCAGATCTTTTTATGCCGTTAACAGGAGAAGTGATAGCATTTAATGAAGACCTCGAAGATAGTCCAGAAAGTGTGAACAGTGACCCATATGGGGCCGGTTGGATGATTAAAATACAAATTAGTGATACAGCTGAAATAGATACACTTTTAGACGCCGATGGATATAAAGAAGTTATTGGCGCATAACGCTTATACAATTGCAATTGCCCTAACAATTTTCATTGCTATTACAAGTTTAGTGTCTCTAAAAGGTATAAAGACAGTATCTTTAGATATCAGCAATTTCGATAAAATTGTTCATTTTACTTCGTATTTCTTACTTACGTTAAGTTGGTTTTTTGCGATGCAAACTTTATTGAAAAATAGAAAAACGAAAATTATTCTTATTGTATCGTTGATATCTTATGGCATAATTATTGAGGCTTTACAAGGTGGTATGACAACTCATAGACAAGCCGATGTGTTGGATATTTTGGCGAATTCTCTAGGAGTACTTTTAGCAACATTTTTGTTTCCTAGACTCAACCGTTGGTTCGATTCTATTTAAAAAAAGTTGTTTTTATCATTATTTATTTATTAAATTAGCAAACAAATAAATCTCTTTTACAGATGGAAGTTAAAAAAAACCCGAAAGCAAATCTTGAAAGCTATACTAAGTTGTTTCTACAGCTAGGTTTAGTGCTTGCCTTACTTATTATATATGTAGGTATTGAGTATAAAACCTTTGACAGAAGTTTAGCAGACTTAGGTGATGGAACGAATCAAGAAGAAATTGATGAAGATATTCCAATTACAGAACGTATTGAGCAAATTAAGCCACCACCACCACCACCACCTGCTCCTGAAAAGATAGAAGTAGTTGAGGATGAAAAAGAGGTTGAAGAAACGGTATTAGAATCTACAGAAACTGATGAAGATGAAGTTGTAGAAATTGAAGAAATAGAAGAAGCTGTTGAAGAGGAAGAAGTTGCAGAAGATGTACCTTTTGCAATTATTGAAGATGTACCTGTATATCCTGGATGTAAAGGAACGAAAGCTCAGAAAAAAGCTTGTTTGAATAAATCTATGCAAAAACACGTTGCGCGTAAGTTTAACGCTGACTTAGCAACAGATTTAGGCTTAGCTCCAGGCAAGAAGAAAATATTCATTCAGTTTAAAATTACAAAAACTGGTACGATACAGATTATCGGTGCAAGAGCTCCACACGCACGTCTTGAAAAAGAAGCAAAGCGTGTTGTAAATTTATTACCTAAAATGATTCCAGGGAAACAACGTGGGCGACCTGTGAACGTAACATATATGTTACCGATTTCATTTAATGTAGAATAATAAAAATACTTTATAAAGTCAAAATCCCAACCTTTCGGTTGGGATTTTTTTTTGGTATGTTTCTTGTGGTTGTTAACATAATTTTAACGTCTTAAATTAAAATCTTATGAAAACACAAAAACAACACCGAAATGACAAGTTACAAAAAAGTTCAGTATTATTTCTTCAACTGGGTTTGGTCTTAGCCTTGTTTGTCACCTACGCCCTTCTCGAGTTTGAAAGTATCAAATCGGATATATCAGACTTTACCGTTGAGAATACGGGAGACCCCGAAATAGCAATTGTTCCTGACAGAATTTTCACCATCGAAAGAACAAAATCCAAATTAGAGCAACCTCAGGCAACCATAATAGATGTTATTGATATTATAGACGACCATGAGCCAATAGTAACCAATGTCTTTCCTCCAGTGGATCAAGATGACATTGTTCCTATTGACGATTTGATTAATAAATTACCTAGTAACGATGTGCAGCCCGTTGAACCTCCAGTAGATGATATTATTTTTGAAAAAATAGAAGATGCTCCTATTTTTCCAGGATGCGAAAACCTAGATCAAAAGGCCTCAAAACAGTGTTTCGCAAATAAAATTTCAAAATTTGTCAATAAGAAATTCAATACTGATATTGCTGAAGGATTAAATGGAAAACAAAAAATTTGGGTACAGTTCATCGTTGACAAAACAGGAACAGTTACAAATATTAGAGCTCGATCACCTTATAAAAATCTTGAAAAAGAGGCCATCCGTGTAATTGAAAAATTGCCTCAAATGACTCCTGGCAAGCAACGAAAAAGGGCCGTTAACGTAAAATATACGCTCCCAATTGTCTTTCAGACTTATTAAGAAATATAAAAATCCAGCTTAAAGCTGGATTTTTTTTTGTGGATTTTGTTACATTCGTATAAATCAAATTCGATGAATGTCAATCGATATTTAGAGAGTACCTATTTAAAGACTTCCGCGCAAGCGAATAGTACAGATAGTGAAACCTACCAGAGAGTGAGAGCTTTAGTAAAAGAAGCGATTGCGTATCAATTTAAATTGGTGATGGTACGGCCTAAATTCATTTCATTGGCAAAAAAACTCATTACAACTTCTAAAAGTACTATACTAGTTGGCACTGTTATAGGATTTCATGAAGGAACACATACTTTACAACAAAAAATAGAAGAAGCTCGTCTAGCTATTGAAAATGATGCTGATGATCTAGATTTTGTTATAAATTACACTGCATTTTTAGAAGGAAAAATTGATAGTGTTAAGAACGAAATTATTCAGTGTACCAGACTCGTTTTAAATGCCAACAAAACCATTAAATGGATTATTGAGATTGCTGCCTTGACAGATAATCAAATAATTACAATAACAAAACTTATTCGCGATACTATTTTGACTAATTTTGGAACTGAACATTACAGTTCTATTTTTATAAAATCCTCAACTGGATTCTTTAAAACCAAAGATAATAAACCAAATGGTGCAACGTTTGAAGCTATAACATTAATGGTTCAAAATGCTGCTCCATTGTCAATTAAAGCTGCAGGAGGTATTCGAACTTATGATGAAGCTTTAAAAATGATTACTTTAGGAGTCGATAGAATTGGAACCTCTTCGGCAAAAAAAATTGTACAAAAACAAAAAAATAACACAAACTACTAAACAAATGGATCTTAACTATTTTGCTCATGAAACCGCCGTCATTGACGATAATTGTATTATTGGAGATCATACTAAAATATGGCATTTTAGTCATATAATGCCGAATTGTAAAATTGGAAATAAGTGTAATATCGGACAGAACGTCGTGGTCTCTCCAGATGTTGTTCTAGGAGACAACGTAAAGGTGCAGAATAACGTTTCTATTTATACAGGCGTAGAATGTGAAGATGATGTATTCTTAGGGCCTTCTATGGTATTTACAAATGTTATTAATCCAAGAAGTGCGGTTATAAGAAAAGATGAATACAAAAAAACTATTGTAAAAAAGGGTGCAAGTATTGGGGCCAACGCCACTATCATTTGCGGAAATGATATCGGTGAATTTGCGCTTATTGGAGCGGGAAGCGTGGTTACTAAAGAAGTACTTCCTTATGCACTCGTTGTAGGCAATCCTTCGAAACAGATCGGCTGGATTAGTGAATACGGGCATAGATTAGAATTCAATGATCAAAACATAGCTATTTGTCCTGAAAGTAATGATCGTTATGAATTAAAAAACAACAGAGTCAAGAAACAATAATCTTTACTAAAGTCTAACTTATCTATATGAAGCAATTTCTTTTATTCGGGTTTATTTTTGCAACTATTCAGTTAGCAACTGCACAAGGAAATACGAATGCTCAAAATGACCTTTTTCCAGAACACGAAAGTCAGTTAAACATTCCTTTTACGCATAATTCATATACTGAATTGGATTATTTTTTCAATAAGTCTGATAACTCGCACACTACCGCCAAACCATATGCATTTATGGATGCTGCTCGATATGCAGATTTAAGTGCGCTAAAATCTGAGCTCTTAAAAAATAAATCATCATTTATTGGAAGAAAAATATGGAATGAGCACTTCTTTTCTGTTCAAAAAGAAGATTATTGGTTTACTATTGATCCGGCCTTCGACTTACAACTAGGTAAAGACAATTCAGATGATGTCTCTTTTACTTATAACAACACACGAGCTCTTAAAATTCAAGGTGGTTTAGGCAAGAATTTTAATTTTTCAACTACGTTTTACGAAAGTCAAGGAAGATTCGCCGATTATATAAATAAATCGGCGAGAGTCAATCCTCCTGTTGGAGCAAGTGCTGTCATCCCTGGTCGCGGTAAAGGAAAAGTTCTACCTGAAGGAGGATTTGATTATCCCGTTGCTGAGGCATACATATCATATACTCCCAATGAACATTTTAATTTCCAATTTGGAAATGGGAAAAACTTTATTGGGGACGGTTATCGATCATTTATGTTATCTGATGTCGCATCTCCTCGAACTTTTTTTAAAATAAACACGAAATTTTGGAAAATCAAATACACCAATATATGGATGTGGTTAGATGACGTCCGAAGAGAAGTTAGTACTGATAATAATAACTTTAGAAAATATGTTGCTATTCATCATTTAAGTTGGAATGTTAACAAACGTTTAAATCTTGGATTATTTGAAGCAGTCGTTTCAGCGAATACAGGTAATGGTTTTGACATTAATTTTTTCAATCCAGTAATTTTTTACAGAGCTGTAGAATTTACAAAGGGATCTGAAAGTGGAAATGCAATGATAGGTCTCAACGGGAAATATAAACTTACAGATAATATAACCGCTTATTCTCAATTCGTATTAGATGAATTAACTGTTGGACGATTTTTCGATGGAGATGGTTATTGGGGAAATAAATTTGCCTTTCAAATTGGAGCCAAATATTTTGACGCTTTCAAAATTGACAATTTGTATTTACAAGGAGAATTCAACATAGCGAGACCTTATACGTTTAGTCATTTTGGTAATGGCACGCTAAACTATGGCCATTTCAACCAACCTTTAGGACATCTATGGGGTAGCAACTTTTGGGAAACTGTTGGAATTGCACGCTATAAAAAAGGAAGATGGTTTGCAAATGCAAAAATAGTCCTCGGTGAAAAAGGATTCGATCAAGATGGTCTCAACTATGGTGGTGACATTTATAGATCGAATGATGAAAGAATTGCAAATACAGGTATCGAAATTGGTCAAGGCAATAAGACCTCCATATTTATAGGTGATATTCAGGCAGGATATGTTGTAAATCCAGCAACGAACCTCCAATTTTTTGGTGGGTTAACGGTTCGAAATTTTGACCCAACGACTCAGACAAGTACCTTTGCAAAACAAAATACTACTTGGGTTACCGTTGGTTTAAGAACAGATCTATTTAATTGGTATTTCGATTTTTAAATTTCCTCTATCTTAGAAGAAAAATCCGATTCCACCTTTAACACCAAACTTGGTTGCTCCTGGAATATCTAAATAGTTACCACGAAAGATAAAATCTATGCGTATCAGTTTAAATATATTATCTACACCGAAACTATATTCATAATAGGGTTTTGTAGGTGCTCCTGCATTACCTTCTCGCAAAAATGTACTTAGTTGTATATTCTCAGGAGACAAATTACCAACAATTCCTCTAACACCCACAATTTCTCGTAAATTCAATTTTCTTAATAATGGTATCCTTGAAAATATACGTCCGTTAAAATTATGTTCGAGATGCAAGGAGGCATATTCATCGGTAATAAACTCATAATAATCGAGTAAATCGAAGGTTCTTGGTGCTCTAAAAAGCGTTTGATTTCCGGGAACGGCATCTAATAAGGACAAAGGAACATCACCAAAGGTTTTTCCTAATTCAAGGGTATATCTCAATTTTCCAAAACCACCCATCAACAATCTATGTCGATAGTATAATTGTAATTTATCATAATTAAAATCACTATTCAATACTCCTTTCAAGCCTTTTGTATAACTCATGTATAAAGTTGGGTATCTACCGGCATTACTAACATCACGATCAACACCAAAGCCCGCATTTTTCCTGCCAGGAGTATAATTAACTGCAAAATCAACTTCGGTTTGTCTAACTTCTGATTTTATGACCCCGTTTTCTCCTAGATAGGTAACATCAAATAAATCAGGAGCCGCCGCCTGAAGTGTTTTATATGTTGCACCCAATTTGAAATTTAGATTTCGTATCGGTTCAATATCAATAGCAAAGTTTGTCAAGTTTAAATTTGTCAATCTAAAATTCTCACCACGTGTAAAAAAGGCAGCCGAAGCAAAACTTCTATTTAACACGTCATTGGCCGTTGTTAAACTCACTCCCGTTTGCTCGACATCCCTTCTGTTCCCACCGGATAAGATGATTCTATTTTTCTTGTCAACCATCCATTTACCACCAATACCATACTTAAATTTATTATCTCGAGTACCGTATGCCATAAACCCCTGTATACGCCAGGTGTCATTTTGTGTAAAAAATGTTCTCCCTCCTACTCTAATTCGAGTACCTTCAACATCGTTACTTCCAAAAGTTGAAAATATGGGCCCATAGTCGAAACCTTCAAATAATTCCCAATATCCCGAAGCCAATGTTGCGCCGAGACTGTAAAGTTGTTTAAACTTTCGAACTGTCTTTAACGTATCCAGCATTTTATAGATCCCTACTTCATCGTCATTCAACTTTTCCATTCGATTTTCATTCCAAAAATCATCAGGTCTATTGTAAATTTCTTCTTTATAAGCATCTACCCGTTTCGCATAGAATTTATCATCGAGTACTTTATCAAATTCATAGTTGTTAAACAAGGTTGTTCTTCTTCCATATACGCCCTTCGACTCATCTTTCTTCCTAAAAGCAAAGTCAGACATCATATGATCTCTTTTTAATAAAAAGACCGAATCGTTCAATACATTGAACTCCTGTTCGATATGAATTTCTTTTACCCAGTTGATATTTGCACTTTTCGTTGCATCCATTTCTATTTCCTTCACCGCAAAGGTTGAGTCATTCACCCAAAAATCTCCCTTAAAAGTCAATTCATTTTTTCTTCTCGGATAAAATAAAATATTATAACACCACTTATTATCAATGAAGGCACTGTCTGTCAATACATAATTGTAAACTGATACGCCTGTTCGAGAAAGTGGACTCGTAAAACTCTTATCAAAAAACTTTAAATAGTTATCATAAATATTATAATCTACATACAGTTGTTTTACAAATTCTATGAGTTCTTGATTACTTTCAAATCCAGAATTCTTATTTGCAATTAGTTCTTCTCTAAATTTCTTGGAAGGTCTGTTTTTACCATGCGTTTTATACATAGCTTCATTAATAAAAATGGGCAAATATGGTTTTCCGGTAACACTCGAAGTATCTATTTGATCAAAAACAAATTCCATTCCTTTAAAAAGTTTCTTTTTCTTAAACTTTTCATCAATATTATTTAGGTCAAATTCGATTTTCTCATATTTGTCATATTGGTATTGCGGATACAAATAGATGCCATTTTGTCTTTTTTTCGCCCAAATTTTCCTTAAAATAGCAATTGCTGGGTTCCCTTTCTTCTTTTGCTTCCCTGAATAAAGCACTACTTCATCCAATTGAGCACCTTCTGCCAAAACTATTTTCAAATCGAAATTCCTCGCTTTAAGTGGAATTATCTTCGTCTCATAGCCTAAAAAAGAAATGATTAATTCGGTATAGGTCTTATCAGATTCTAAGTAGAATTTTCCATTTTCATTTGAAACGGTTCCTACCGTAGAGCCTTTAAACACAATATTTGCATAAGGAACGGGTTCGTTTAATTCGTCAATGACAATACCGCTTACTTTTACCTGTGCTGATAGAATCATAGAGCCTAAAAGCAGCACTAGTGTTATTAGTTTAGTATTCATATATTTTAAATAAAAAATTCCTTTCAGAGTTGAACTTGAAAGGAATCTATATAACAATATTGATGCCAATTTACTTTACGTACAACACAGATTTTACTGCTTTAACAACATCGGTATGATTAGGTATCCATTCTTCTAATAATACTGGAGAATAAGGTGCTGGAGTATCGGCAGTTGTGATGCGCTGAATAGGAGCATCCAAATAATCGAATGCCTGTTCTTGAACTTGATAGGTAATTTCGGAAGCCACACTTGCAAAAGGCCATGCTTCTTCTAAAATCACTAATCTATTTGTTTTCTTAACGGAATTCAAAATAGCTTCATGATCCATCGGTCTCACTGTACGCAAATCTATAATTTCAGCAGAAATATTTTCTTTAGCTAATTCATCAGCGGCTTTATAGGCTTCTTTAATTATTTTACCAAAAGAAACAATGGTCACATCGGTACCTTCTCTTTTTATATCTGCTACACCTATAGGCAATACATACTCACCATCTGGAACCTCTCCCTTGTCTCCATACATCTGTTCTGACTCCATAAAAATTACCGGATCATCATCACGAATAGCTGCCTTTAATAATCCTTTTGCGTCATATGGGTTTGAAGGAACAATTACTTTCAATCCTGGGGTATTTGCAAACCAGTTTTCAAAAGCTTGTGAGTGTGTTGCTCCCAATTGACCAGCAGAAGCCGTAGGTCCCCTAAACACAATTGGACATTTGAACTGTCCTCCGGACATTTGGCGAATCTTGGCAGCGTTATTTATAATTTGATCAATTCCAACTAATGAAAAGTTAAATGTCATATATTCAACAATAGGTCTATTTCCTGTCATTGTAGAACCAATGGCTATTCCAGCAAAACCTAACTCAGCGATCGGTGTATCAATTACGCGCTTTGCTCCAAACTCGTCAAGCATTCCTTTCGAGGCTTTGTAAGCACCATTGTACTCAGCAACTTCCTCTCCCATTAAATATATACTTTCGTCTCGGCGCATTTCTTCGCTCATGGCCTCACAGATAGCTTCTCTAAATTGAATTGTTCTCATTTATTATAATTATTGAAAGACAAAAATAAGAAAAAACAAAAGACTAGATGTGAAAGAAAAAAAGAATATTTTTACTATGCATGCATAGTAAATTGAAAAAAATGTAGTAACTTCGCCTCAGTTAATTATTTAACGATTTTTACATATAAAAACACTTAAAAAATGAAAATATTAGTTTGTATAAGTCATGTACCTGATACAACTTCGAAGATCAATTTTACAGATAACGACACTAAATTTGATACGAACGGAGTTCAATTTGTGATCAACCCATATGATGAGTTTTCACTAACTAGAGCAATGTGGTTTAAAGAAAAGCAAGGAGCCGCAGTTACTGTTGTAAATGTTGGTAATGCTACTACAGAACCCACATTGCGAAAGGCTTTAGCGATCGGTGCAGATGATGCTATTCGCGTAAATACTGAGGCTACAGATGGTTTTCTTGTAGCTAAGGAGTTAGCAGCTATTGTTAAAGAAGGTGGCTATGATTTGATATTAGCTGGAAAAGAATCGGCAGATTATAATGGTCAGATGGTTCCCGGAATGTTAGCCTCTTTAGTTGATTTTAACTTTGTAAATGGATGTGTTGGGGTTGAAGTTGACGGTTCGTCAGCAACACTTACTCGAGAAATTGATGGTGGTGAAGAAAAAGTATCTTCAACCTTGCCTTTGGTGGTTGCAGGACAAAAAGGAATTGTAGAAGAAAAAGATTTAAGAATTCCAAATATGAGAGGTATTATGATGGCACGTAAAAAACCTTTACAAGTAGTAGAGCCAAGCGGTGCAACTGCGACAACACACTCACAATCATTCGAAAAACCAGCGGCGAAAGGTGCCGTAAGCTTAGTAGAAAATGTTGATGATTTGATTCGTCTATTGCATAACGAAGCGAAAGTTATTTAATGATGACTTTAATTGTTTCGAATTTTCTTCGAAACCTTATAAAATTTAGATAAAGTTTAACATATCCTGCCATTTGTTCAGGATACAAATAAAAAATATATGTCTGTTTTAGTCTTTGCCGATTCATCGGAAGGAAAATTTAAAAAAACCGCTTTTGAAGTAGTTTCTTACGGAAAAAAAGTAGCCGAGCAAATAGGAAGCTCCATGACGACACTTACTATTAATGGAGGTGACGCATCAGAATTACATACTTATGGTGCCGAAAAAGTACTAGAGGTAAAAGAAGGTAGTCTTTCTTCTTTTAATGCCAAATCATATGCCGCTATTATTAGTCAAGCGGCGGCGACTCAAAATGCTGACCTTGTCATTATTGATTCTAGTGTCGACGGATTAACAGTAGCTTCTTTAGTGGCGGTAGCAATGGATGCAGGATATGCATCAAATGTAGTTGACTTACCAAGCAATACGAGTCCGTTTACAGTAAAAAGAAAGGCCTTCTCTAATAAAGGTTTTAATCATACAATTATTTCTACAGAGAAAAAGGTTGTTGGTGTTGCCAAAAACTCATATGGTGCTCATGAAAATCCTGTTTCAGGTTCAGCGGAAAGTTTTAGTGCAACGATTCCAGCAATGGGTGTAAAATCAGAAAGTGTTAGCAAGGCAAGTGGCACTGTTACAATTGCTGATGCCGATGTTGTAGTATCGGCAGGTCGTGGCTTAAAAGGCCCTGAAAACTGGGGAATGGTCGAAGAACTTGCAGATGTATTAGGTGCTGCAACAGCGTGCTCAAAGCCTGTTTCTGATTTAGGTTGGAGACCTCATAGTGAACATGTTGGGCAAACTGGAAAGCCGGTCGCGTCGAATTTGTACATCGCTATTGGAATCTCAGGAGCTATTCAACACTTAGCCGGAATCAACGCTTCTAAGGTAAAAGTCGTAATCAATACCGACCCTGAAGCGCCATTCTTTAAAGCTGCAGACTATGGTATTGTAGGAGATGCTTTTGAAGTCGTTCCACAATTAATTGAAAAATTAAAAGACTTTAAAGCACAAAACTCATAAAATTTATTAAATTGTGCCTGCAAAAGGCTGTCTAATTTAGGACAAAAAATCCTTTATTAGACGGCTTTTGCATTTTTAGAAAGAACTATGAGTTTAGTACGACTGAACATAAAAGGTATCTCGTATAGCCAAACACAAAGTGGAGCTTATGCGTTGGTTTTAAGCGAAATAGATGGAGAAAGAACCTTGCCAATTATTATAGGCGCCTTCGAGGCCCAATCTATAGCAATTGCTCTAGAAAAAGAAATCAAACCTCCAAGACCCTTAACCCATGATCTTTTCAAAACGTTTTCCGATCGTTTTCAAATTAAAGTAAAGCAAGTAATCATTCATAAATTAGTTGATGGTGTGTTTTACTCTAGCTTGATATGTGAACGCGATCGAATAGAAGAAATTATTGATGCGCGTACATCCGATGCGATCGCTTTAGCCACACGTTTTAATGCGCCCATTTTCACTTATGAAAATATTCTAGATAAAGCCGGTATTTTTTTAAAGTCAAAAGAAGAGTCGGTAGAAGATGTCGCCAATATTGAAGTTGAAGAAGCTATTGCAGAACCGTCACCAAAACAAGATACTTCTTTTAAAGACATTTCTTTAAATGAACTTCACAATAAATTAGACGAAGCTGTGGTCAATGAAGACTATGAATTGGCTGCTAAATTAAGAGATGAAATCTCTAAACGTCAAAAATAACATAACTATCTAGCCCATTATGCGAAATTTACTTTGTATTGCTATTGCCTTTTTTGCCATCAACTTAAATGCTCAAGATTCTTTGAAAGTTATAGCAACGGATTCTATTGCAATAGAAAATGTAAATTCTAAAATAGCCGATAGCGCTGCTAGTCATACTACTATTGATAGTGTCGCTCCAACTAAAAATAACGCCATTGTTCCTAGTCAAGGCTTTTCGCTCAACTCATTATGGCGAGGAGTTCTTGGAATGATTTCGCTACTGTTCATCGCATTTCTATTTAGTAGCAATAAAAAAGCAATTGACTGGAAGAAAGTAGGGATAGGATTAGCATTACAACTAATAATTGCCATCGGAGTATTAAAAATATCATTTATTCAAAAAGGTTTCGAGTTAATTGGGGGCTTATTTATTGAAATATTAAATTATACGCGAGCTGGTAGTAAATTCTTATTTGAAGGGTTAGTCGTCGATATGGATACTTTTGGCTATATTTTTGCTTTTCAAGTACTTCCAACGATTATCTTCTTTTCGGCATTAACTTCCCTATTATTTTATCTTGGAATCATACAAAAGCTTGTAAAAGTACTGGCGCTGTTGCTTTCTAAAATATTAGGAATTTCAGGAATGGAAAGTCTCTCAGTTGCTGGTAATATCTTTTTAGGACAAACAGAAGCTCCGTTATTGATCAAGGCTTATTTAGAAAAAATGAATAAGTCAGAAATGCTATTGGTTATGATTGGTGGTATGGCAACCGTAGCAGGAGCAGTATTAGCAGCTTATATTGGATTTTTAGGTGGTGATGACGCAGCGTTGCAATTGGTATTTGCTAAACACTTATTAGCGGCATCTGTCATGGCCGCGCCTGGAGCGATTGTGATTTCTAAAATATTATATCCTCAAACAGAAAAAGTGAATACTGATGTTTCAGTTTCTCAAGAAAAAATTGGTTCCAATATTTTAGATGCGATTGCAAATGGAACGACCGAAGGTTTAAAGCTTGCCGTGAATGTTGGCGCCATGCTTTTAGTATTTGTAGCATTTATTGCTATGATCAACGGAATATTCGGTTGGGTTGGAGATGTGACTAATCTCAATGGTTGGATAGCTGCTAATACAGCTTACCCTGCTCTTTCTTTAGAAGCTATTCTAGGAACGATATTTGCACCGCTCATGTGGTTAATTGGAGTTGCTACTCCTGACACTATGTTGATGGGGCAATTATTAGGCATCAAATTAGCAGCTAGCGAATTTGTAGGATATATTCAACTTGCAGAACTTAAGAATGTAGCGAACGCAACGCATTTAACCTATAATAAATCAATTATTATGGCTACCTATATGCTATGTGGATTTGCAAACTTTGCCTCTATCGGTATTCAAATTGGAGGTATTGGTTCACTAGCTCCAGGACAGCGTAAAACTTTATCAGAATTTGGTATGAAAGCCTTGGTTGGAGGTTCGATCGCTTCCTTAATTTCAGCAACTATTGCTGGAATGATAATAGGATAATGAAAATGCCTTAGAAAAGACATTTTCTAGTATCTCATTGTAGCATAAACGATACCTTTATTGTATCAGCAAATAGATTAACTTATTATTCTAAAAATCAAATCTATAGTTCATCTTAAATGCCACGCCCCAATTTTTTCGAACAATATCTTGATTGAAATTATCTGATACAACTAGATATACATACGACAAAGGCTTATATTCCCATTGCAAACGACTATTCACATTAAAATTATCTGCTTGTGTATTGTATTGCACATAAGTTGTCCAATTTAAACGATTATTGAAAAAGATTTCTCCGGTAAAACGAGCAAGATGAAAGGTTTCTTCTCCTAACTCATTTAGATCGATCTTGTTAATATCATATGAGGCCTCGAGGTTCGCAAATGGTAATAATTGATAGTTCAGATATACGCCTCCAGTTGTTCTTTTACCACTATAATAATTTCCTTTTCTCACATTCACTCGATAACGTAACTTTTGGTTGTTTGCAGAATTATATCCTACTTTTAAAGTACCAAAACGATAAATATTTGGAGTGAGCGAATTTCCATTCCCTAAAGGATCAAATCCGTATTTTAAATCAATATAATCATAGTTAATTACAAAGTAAACTGCTGATAGATTCTTAAAGAACAATGCCGAATTATAAAAATGTTGTGATTGCGAAAGTTTACCTTCTTCGTCAAAATAATTGTTCAGGCCGTAATTTATAAAACGAATAGAATTCAGCCAAGTGGACTTTTCATAAAATTTTTCATATTCTATTCCAGATGAAGTTTGTGTATACCCTTCTCTAACAACCACCTCATTTAGAGCATCATAATTGTAGAGTCTCGGGGTAAAACCAACATCTGTGATATAATTTTTTTCTAATTTTCTTATGGAAGTATTCCAATTTAGTCCTCTTTTATTAAACCAAACACCTGCATTATAAAAATTGTTATTTCCAGAAATACCATCATTCAGACTTTTACCATAATTAAGTAATCCAATCCATTTATTATCATCCGATTTAAAATTCAAATTCAATCCAACAACACGATTAAAATCATTTATAAAATCGAACTTTTTGGTTTCTTGTCTATTGATGAAATAGCTCGTTGTTGTGAAGTTTTTTGACAGTTGCTGTTCGGCAACAACAACACCATAGTTTTGTGACGCAACATCATTTTCTTCGTCTGTTTGAACATTCAATACACCGATTCTTGTTTTCGAAGATAGGTTACCTGACAGCTTGAGTCCGAATTGGATATCGTTCCTAGCCCCTATTCTTCTCGAGTAAAACGGATTCACACCAACAACGCCTAAATTGGAAAACAAATCACTATTTTCTAAAAAGAAATTTCTACGTTCTGGAAAAAAAATAGAGAATCGAGTTAAATTAGTCACTTGTTGATCAACATCAATTTGTGAAAAATCTGGATTTATCGTGGCATCCAATTTTAAAGAAGAAGATACATTATACTGTACATCCAAACTTGGTTTGATCATTGTTTCTTTAGCTTTAGAAGTCACATCATTTTCATAATTCACGGTGAGAGATGGGGTGACTGCAAAACGAGATGTAGCGATATTCGGTAATGCCTCGATATTAAATTTCTCAGTAAAACGTAAATCAAATAATCTATAATTCCGTTTTACATTTTTCAAAATGGTCCAGGCATTCTTTTTAATATCACGAACGTAAAACTGAATACCGAATACAGTATCTCCCTTATTATAATTTAAGGCCTTTAATGGAATTGCCATTTCATATTGCTTCTGTGTTCCGTTAATATGTGTTTTTGCATTCCATACTGCATTCCAGCTCGTTGTAAAATCGAATCCTTCATTAATTCGCTCGACCAAGCCATCGATTAAGGTGCCGTAAGCGTTTACAGAAAAATAATAGGCATTTTGTTCTTGATTTTGTGTATCGATAAGCATCACAAAGCCATCGCTCAATCCTATTGGAATATCTCTCTTCAACGAACTGACCTGTGTTTCGGAGGTAGAATCATTGTAAGTAGCACTCACGTACAAATACTCTCCATTGTGAAACAGTTTTACCGTTGTTTGGTTTTCTGCAAGCCCTATATCAGTTGGTAAATAATTATAGAAATTGGTATATGCCGGTAAACTACTCCAAACTACTTCATCAAATTTTCCATCGATTGAAATTTTAGCGTCCACAAACTTAATGTTCGGAGTTTGAGAAAATAAAACTTTGCTAAAAAAGGAAAGGAAAATTATCAATAACCCTAATTTGATTTCCCTTTTCATTTTTCTGCAACATTAATTAATTCTATAATTTTTAATGCAACCTCTTCTGAGGACAAAAAATTTTGCCCAGTGACCAATCTACCATCAACCTCAACATGTGATTTACTTCGTTCTGAAAAATGAAACTTCCCTCCTCTATCTTCAATAGTCTTTTTAATCAAAAATGGAAAGGTCTTAAAGTATGCTTTTTCTTTATTTTCGAAATCATCAGGATAACCACTCACATTCTTTCCGTCTACCAAATATTTTCCATCTTTCGTCTTTAAATTAATAATACCAGCTGTTCCATGACAAACTGAAGAAATGATTCCGTTATATTGCTCATAAACCTCCATCGCTATATCCTGAATCTCTTTATTCTCTGGGACTCCGAACATGGCTCCTCCACCTCCAATGTATTGCACCGCTTTATACTTTGAGGCCTGCACTTCTTTAGGAGATTTTGTATTTTTTAATGCACTCATAAAATCTCTGTCGTAAACATGCTTTTTAATCAACTCATCAGAAGTATTGATATATGATAACGGAGCCGCACCGCCTTTAGGACTGACAAAGTCTATAACATAACCAGCCTTTTTAAACACATTATACGCATGCACTATTTCTGAAAAACTATTGCCAGTATTTAACTTAGTATTTCCATAGAAATGAGCATTCGAAAGGATAAATAATACAGCATTTTGATTTGGGTCATTAACTCGAGTTGCCGTTTTGCTGATTATTTTCCAATTGTTTTCAATCTTTTTTAATAAAAATAAATCGATATATATCATATTTCTTTCGGGAAAAGAAATTTCTACTTTTGCATTCGCAATATCTTTTGTTACTTCAATCTCTAGAATTTTTGCATAACGTCCGTTGAACTTTCCTTTTTCACCTCTTTTAAAAAAACCTGCGTATTCTTTCGGCGTATACATTTTGAATCCGTCTTTGGCAGTAAGATATAAGGTGGCATTGTCGGCAAAAGCACTTTCAAGCATTTCAAGTTTGTTATACGAACTTCCATTCATATAATTTTGGAGTGTCTTTGTAATTAATGAAGATTCTGATTGTGCATTCATTCCTTGAAAAAGTAGAAAGGTGATAAACAGTAAACTATAATTTTTCATGATAATATGTTTTCGATTCGAATACAAACATGAAAAAACAACAGCACAACGGTGTAATCAGTTATAATTTAGGCGTCCTGAATTATAATTCTGGAGTTATTACTACTTTATGATAAACCATTTTCTCAATCAATTTCGGATATTCGAAACATGAAAACACTAAAATTCAAATAGTTATGAGAAAATTTATCATTGTTATAGTATTCGCATGTCTCTTGTCTTGTGATATGCAAAATGAGAATAGCCATACAACGCCTACACATAATTTTACCGTAGAACGTCTTATTATTCTTAACGAAAAAAATGAAATCTTTATGACACGAGAGCAAGATGTTTGGGGCGCTCCATCTTTTCCTTTCAACAAACGTCAGTATGTTAAAGAAAGCATTGATAGTTTGGCAAATGCATATGGTTTATCAATCTCCCAACCAGAATTGCGTGGATATTTTGGCTTTAAATATGAATATCACCCATTTGCCACAAGACGTGCCTTTTATGTAGCCGAGTATATCAGTGGCAATCCCATAATACCAGCTCCCATGGAAGAATTTAAATGGATGTCTTTAGAGGAAGTCATAGAAAATTCTATTGTAGATGCTTGGAAAGATATTTTCAAACATATTTTAGAGAATCCGAACACGGTATGGGGAGCATCTTTTGAGGTATATAGAGATGGATCAGATCACCGAACAAGAACCACTGAATCATTTTACCCATTATTTAAGACAAAAGAAATCGATGAATAAGAAGGTAAACTCCTAACTAAATTGTTTTTTAAACGCTGCTGGAGTTTTGCCAACGGCCTTTTTAAAAGTAGCGTAAAAACTTGATTTAGAAGAAAAGCCAGCCTCGTAACCAATAGCCTCTAAGGTGAATTGATTATTTTCTTTCAGTAAGCGTTTTGCTTCATTTATACGATGGTCATTTACGTATGAAGCGAAGCTTTTCCCTAGATTATCATTCAATAATTGTGATAATTTATGTGTAGAAATATGGATATCTTTCGCAACCAATTGTAATTTTATATCTGTCTTTTTGTAAAGCTCTTTATCTTTCATCAAATCATTTAACTGCTTAATTAAAAAGTTCGCTTCAGATTCATCAATCTTTTTAGCGCCATACTTTTGCGGAATATCCTGAAAAATAGTATTCCTATTTTTCTTAAATAAAAAGAAAAATAACAAACCATAAAAGACGACTGAAAATGTAATTGTTCCGACTAGATACAAATAAAAGTAGCCAATCATATATGCAGAAAATATTAATACATTTCCAACAAAAACAGCCACTAGCCATAATTCTGCTGTTGTACATTTTTGAGTTTTACTAAATAGTTTTAAAAATATATCTTTAAGTACCACTCCAGAAAATACAATATAAATACCCCAAATGAAATAAATAAAATGAACAAAATAGACATGCCAAAACTCAATATTCGTTTCATAAGGTTTGATAATTCCAACAATTAAGACAACTAAAAATAAAATGCCAATATGAATTTTCCAGGAAGTTGGAATCACTCTTATATTTTTGACCGACGACCTTAAATAATAGTATAAGAATATCCCTATTAAAAAGCAGGCCGACAACCCTATTTGAGGTATTATTAGTTCTTTCTCTGAAGCTTCGGTAAAAATCATATATACCGATTTTCCGATTCGAATACTCAACATTAATACAAGTAATCCGAAAAAGATATTTTGGGGGCGCTTTTGTTTAGAAAAGAATAAGAAATAAAAGCTCGCTAAAAAGCCGTTAAAAACTCCTACTGAACAAATAAAAAAAAGTATTGGATCTTTAAATGTCACCGTTTATGCAAAATTATTTTCGCCCAAGTTAATAAATAAAATCCCAAATATTGTTAATCTTCTCTTAACCAAATTCAAATACTACGTTGATAACTTTTATATAATTTTAGGGTACTTTCTCTTTGTAGTTACTCCTTTTTTTTACTTTTATTTTCTAGAAAATTATGACGACATGAAACAATATTTAGATTTAGTTAAACACGTTTTAGAAAACGGTAACGAGAAAGGAGATCGAACTGGTACAGGAACCAAAAGTGTATTTGGCCATCAAATGCGTTTTGACCTGAATGAAGGTTTTCCAATGGTTACGACAAAAAAGCTACATCTAAAATCAATTATATATGAATTGCTATGGTTTATTAAAGGGGATACTAATATTAAATACTTGCAAGAAAATGGAGTAAGGATTTGGAATGAATGGGCTGATGATCATGGTGATTTAGGTCCAGTTTATGGTCATCAATGGCGAAATTGGAATAGTGATGAAATAGACCAATTAGAAGAAGTCATTACAACTTTAAAAAATAATCCAAACAGCAGAAGAATGCTAGTTTCTGCTTGGAATCCTAGTGTTTTACCTAACACTTCAGTGTCTTTTAGTGAAAATGTAGCAGATGGAAAAGCTGCCTTACCACCCTGCCATGCTTTTTTTCAGTTTTATGTGGCAGATGGTAAACTCTCCTGTCAACTGTATCAGCGTAGTGCTGACATATTTTTGGGTGTACCATTTAACATAGCTTCTTATGCCTTATTCACCATGATGATGGCACAAGTATGTGGCTACGAATCAGGCGAATTCATACATACATTCGGTGATGCCCATATTTATAATAATCATTTAGAGCAATTAGAATTGCAGCTGTCACGTGATCCAAGACCTTTACCTAAAATGGTATTAAATCCCGAAATTAAAAACATCACAGATTTTACGTTTGATGATTTTACGCTAGTCGATTACAATCCGCATCCACATATTAAAGGTGCAGTTGCGATTTAGAATTAGAGTTCTAAAACAGCATTCTCAGCACCTGCATAGTTATTCCAAATATAACTATCGGCCTGATCATCGTTTTTGTACTCGCTATCGACTAAATATCTGAACTCATAGTTCTCGTCTTTCGGAAGATCTATGGTACCTTTAAAAGTGCCATTCTTGAGTTTTCTTAATTTAGAAGCATTGGTGTTCCAATTATTGAAAGACCCAACAACCACTACTTTTTTTGCTTCCTTCGCAGGTACCGTGAAAGTCACCTTGCAAATAGGTTTACTTTTTAAATATTGCTTTTTAATTGCCATATCATTTTTTATTTAAAATTATGATATAAAGTTAGTGAAGAATCAAGAAAAAGTCTCTGTTTTATATAAACTCTAGGTTATTTTTATGAATATAAAATTTATGCTATTGTTAAATAACGGAAATACAAAAAAATGTACTGTTAAAATTTCATTTTATCTTTTTTTTAACAGTTACTTTTCATCAAATACTAGTATTTTTGTACGTAACCTAACATCTATAACCGTTAATTAGATAAATAGTTTAACTTTGATGTAGACAAAAACCAATGTTTACTTTCATTAAATAGCAAGAGAAATGGAAAAAGGAGAATTAAAAAGAAGTATTCTAGAAAGAATCGAAAAAATTGATGATGTAAATAGGTTATCTGCAATTCAAACAATACTCAACACATTAGAAAGTGAACAGATCAGTTTAGAAGAAGTAAATGATGCTTTGGAGACTGAAGACTTTTCGGGATATATCAAAGAATGGTTAAAAAATATGTAGCTTTTCGGCCTATTGTTACCTTAAATGATATCAGGTAAATATATAAGGAGACTGGTTTATACGAATGATATTTTCCTTAAGTTATTTACCCTAGCTTAAACATAGATATTTTTGGAATCTAAAGAACAACATGAAGTTTATGAAAAGGCTCGTAAAAGAGTGAAGCAAAAAAAGCGATTGTATTATCACTTTTTATTGTTTTTAGTGGGTTCAATATTCTTAATTGTACTGAATGTCGTTTTTAATGTTGGTCAACAATTTGGAGAGTGGTTTAAATATGCTGTTGCTGCTTGGTTATTTTTATGGATTTTACATTTTGTAAACGTATTTATAACGAATCGATTTTTTGGTAAAGATTGGGAGCGCATAGAAACAGAAAAATTAATTTCAAAACATTCTAAAAAAATTGAAAAATTAGAGAAAAACCTCATCAAGAATAAAATTATTACTCCTAACGATGAACTTCCTGAGTCAGAAAAAAAAAGCCTAGATCTATGATAACCATTATAGCAGCTATTGGTAAGAATAATGAACTTGGGAAAGACAATGATTTAATTTGGCATTTACCAAATGATCTAAAAAGATTCAAAAAAGTTACCGCTGGTCATCATGTTATTATGGGCAGAAAGACATATGAATCACTCGGCAGGCCGCTGCCTAATCGTACTAATATTGTTATTACGCGTAATACAGCTTATCAAGCAGATGGATGTGTTATTGTACACTCACTAAAAGAAGCACTTAAGGCTGCAGCGGAAGATGAGAATCCTTATATTTTAGGTGGCGCTGAGATTTACAAACAAGCTATGGTTCTGGCAGACTATTTAGACCTTACTCATGTAGATGCGGCGTTGGATGCTGACGCTTTCTTTCCTCCAATAGATAAAAAAATATGGAAAGAAATTACCCGAGAAGAACATCAAAAAGACGATAAGCATCAATACAATTATAGTTTTGTTACATACAAAAAAGTGGGCTAATAGCCCACTTTTTAACCAATTAACTAAACTTATGAATCAATTACTGATCATAATCTTTTATATCTTCAAATTCTGTACAAATCTTCTACCATCTGTCTTCATTACGAAGGTATATATTCCTTTTTCAGAAGTTGAAAAATCATAGATTTTCCCTAAAATATCTCCTTCTTTTTCAATTTTTTCTGAATAAACTGAATCTCCATTTTCTGCAAATATCTCGATGTTTAGATCACCACTATTCACAGCTGTTTTAGAAACATGTACATATTTTTTATTGCTCACAAATACGACTGGTTTAAAAATACTTGCTTCAGAATCTTTATCAAAGGTTACCACCGAAGAAGCTACTTTAAATGGAATTATTTTCACTTCTACATCTTTATCCATTTCGAAATAATAATTACCATCAGGCAATGATGTCAAATCGAATCCTTTAGTGTATGTTCCGTTTAATTGTATTGCTTCTTTATACAAAATCAAACCATTCGTATCTTTAATAGTTAGAATGGAACCTTTCTTTACATCTTTAAATGTTACGTTCGTTCTTACAATTTTCCCTTTGTTTGTGTTACCTGAAATCTCATTTCCGTAACTTACTGTAACTGCCGCTAAGAGCACTACAAGTAGTAAACTTTTTCTAATTACTGTTTTCATAATTTATTATTTTACATTATTAAACAGGACAAAAGTAAAACCAATCTCGAGGCAAAAAAACATCAGTTTTGACTAATTTATATACAGAATTAACGTTAACAAATTGTTAAGTCCATATTTGGGTTAAAATAACACATAATTGTGGTAAATTACTATAGATTGATTATTTCTGATGCCGTACCTTTGTTTTAAAATTGTGAATAAATGCTACAGAGAAAACCCGCTTTTGAAAAAGTAAGTCCAGAATTTGGAAGTTCTCTTTTGGTCAAACAACATACTGAGAAGAGAAAGAACAGTCATATGTTTTGGCACTTTCATCCAGAAATAGAACTCGTATATGTAAACCAAGGAAGGGGGAAAAGACATATTGGAAACCACTTGTCTTACTTCAATAATAGTCAGCTTATATTAATAGGTTCTAACCTTCCTCATAATGGCTTTACAGACGGCTTAACAGCAAAAGGATCTGAAACTGTTGTACAGTTTAAACCTGACTTTCTAGGAACTAGTTTTTTTATGATTCCAGAGATGAGTGCCATAAGTACATTATTTGAGCGAGCAAAAAAAGGCATTTTATATACTCCTGAAACGAAAAAAATAGTTGGGCCGAAAATAGAATCTTTAGCAACCCTTGAAGGTTTTGAACGTATCAACAAATTGCTAGAAATATTGCATGAACTCTCCCTTGCAAAAGAATATACGATCTTAAATGCTGATGGTTTTGCCTTCGAAACCGAACCTCAAGATAGCGCAAAGATTGATTTAATATTTAAACACATCAATGGTAATTTTCAACGACATATAAGTTTAGACGAAATTGCTGACAAAGTAAGTATGACCGTACCTGCATTCTGTAGATATTTCAAAAAAGCAACAGGCAAAACGTTTACGAAACTCGTAAATGAATACCGCGTTGTACACGCAACGAAGCTTTTATCGGAAAGTCAAAATAGTATTACCGATATTTGTTTTGAATGTGGTTTCAATAACTTTTCGCATTTCAATAAATTATTTAAAGAATTTACCGGAAAAAGCGCTTCTAAGTATCGCGGAGAAATGAAGCGTATAATTCAATAACTATTTTATTTCTAAGATATAAGGCATTCTCGCTTGAATTCCCTTCATATCTATAAATTCCTTCATCCCTTTAAAAATAGTATAGTTTTCGACACCTAATTCTTCTTTTAGTAATTTTTCTTTTGTTTTTATCGATATTGAAAATGGATTAAAAGCATCTTGAAAATCTACTTTAAACCTCGGATAATTGGTAGTTCTGTAGTCTTCAATTTCGGCTAATTCTGCCGCTATTTCTATAGCATCTTCTAGACTCCCTAACTTGTCTACCAACCCATTTTCCAATGCTTCGGCTCCTGTCCAAACTCTCCCTTGCGCAATACTATCTACTTCGCTCACAGTCATCCCTCTTCCAGTAGCAACTCTATCCACAAATGTGGTATATATATCTTCAACACCTTCTTTGGTTACCTTATAAAAATCGTCAGACATTGGTTCGAAAACACTATATCCGACAGACTGTTTATTTGTACCTACTTGCTCGGCATTAATTCCTATTCTACCTATTAATTCATTTGCATTAGGTATCATTCCGAATACCCCTATTGAGCCAGTTATCGTTGTAGGTTCAGCAACAATTGAGTCTGCATTACAGGCAATATAATATCCTCCTGAAGCTGCTAAATTACCCATAGAAACTACTAATGGCTTTTCTTTTTTTGTCAATTCTAGCTCTCTCCAAATCAAATCAGATGCTAAGGCACTTCCTCCTGGAGAATTTACACGTAACACGACAGCTTTTATTTTTTTATCTTTTCTTATTTTCTTTAAAGCCTCAATCATTTTCCCCTGTCCAATATAAGATTGATCTCCTTCTCCGTACATTATGTTACCCTGAGCATATAATACTGCTATCTTATCGGAAGCCGATGATTTTATCCTACCTTTTCCAGAAGAAACATACTCACTTAATGTCAATATATTTAATTTTTTGGCAGAATCAGTACCCACCAAAGTTTTCAATTTATCTTCATATTGATCATAATACAATTGACCATCAATCATATTGTTTTCAAGCGCTAATTTTGGTGTTCTTATTAGTAATTCGTCAGCGATACGATTGATCTCATCATTCGACTTTTTTCTACTCTCTCCAATATCGCTTACCATTTCACTCCAAATTGAATTTAAAAAAGAAGAGATTTGTTCTCTATTGGCATCACTCATTTTATTCGTTAAAAATGGTTCTACCGCACTTTTGTATTTTCCGTGACGAATAATTTCCATTTTCACTCCATATTTATCTTCAAAATCCTTAAAATAGAGTATTTCGCTCGACAACCCTTTAAAATCAGCTGCTCCAACAGGATTCATATAAATTGAATCTGCTACTGAACTTAAGTAGTAATTTTTTTGCGTAAACACATCCGCGTAAGCCACAATAAATTTACCAGACTCTTTAAACTCTAACAGTTTATCACGAATGGTTTGCGTTTGTGAAATTCCAGCATTCACATACAGTGAATTAATACTAATTCCTTTTATATTATCGTCGTTCTTCGCATTCTCTATGGCACTAATAATTTCGTGCATTTCTAAAACATCACTATCATTACCTCCTAGAAAGCTAGCAAAAGGGTCAGTTACGCTATAATCATCTTTAATCGTGCTTTCTAATTTCAACTCTAAAACAGAATTGCTTTCAACAACCACAGCCGCATCTTCACTAAAAGAGGATGCTGAAGCGCTCACAAAAGCAAGAAATATTAAAAACATAATTCCTCCTGCTATAAATACACCTAATATTACTGCTAATAATTCTCTTAAAAATGTCATTCGTTTATTATTTTAATAAATAAGTCTTCTTTTAAAGGCTTCCGTTACATTTAACTTCTTAAAATGTTCATAAATTTAAAGCAGCAAATATAAACTTTTATTGACTGATTTTATTTTCTTTGTCCTAACAAGATGAAAATTCAACGTACTACATATTTATCACTCGGTACCAATCAAGGAAATACCTTGTCGAATTTGCAAAAAGCCTGTGACGAAATCGCTCAAAAAGTAGGTAGAATTGTGCAGATTTCCTCGGTTTATAAAACCGCATCTTGGGGTTTTAAAAGTGATGATTTTTTAAATGTTTGTATTGAAGTATCTACAAATTTAACTCCAGAAAAACTACTCAAAACGGTACTCGAAATAGAAACTGCTATGGGCAGAAAAAGAGGTGTTGCTGAGAAATATGAGGCAAGAATCATTGATATTGATGTACTGCTTTTTGATGATGAAATAATTTTTTATGAGAACTTAAAAGTGCCACATCCAAGTATGCTTGACAGAAAATTCGTCATGGTACCCTTAACCGAAATTGCTCCTAATATGAGGCATCCAATTGCTAAAAAGACAATTCTGATTTGTTTACAGAGTTGTAACGATGCTTCTGACATTGAAAAAACTGATTTACAACTAGAACGTCCTATTTCGCTCGTCGACAAATATAATTACATTGCTATTGAAGGGAATATTGGTGCTGGTAAAACAACCTTAGCGAAAATGATTGGTGATGACTTTAATGCCAAATTGGTATTAGAGCGTTTTGCGGATAATCCTTTTTTACCAAAATTCTATGAAGATAAAGAGCGATATGCGTTTCCATTGGAAATGAGTTTTTTAGCTGATCGATATTCACAGCTATCTGATGATCTTGCCCAATTTGATCTCTTCAAAAACTTTATTGTTTCTGATTATTATATTTTCAAATCTCTCATATTCGCTCAAGTTACCTTAGCTAAAGAAGAATATGTATTGTATCGACGCATGTTCGATATTATGTATAAAGAAATCACTAAACCAGATCTCTATGTTTATTTATATCAGAACACCGAACGCCTTTTAAAAAATATCAAAAAAAGGGGAAGAGATTATGAACAGAATATTGCTAGCGAGTATTTAGAAAAAATACATCAAGGATATGCTGGATTCATCAAAACTGAGCAAAATTTAAACACCTTGATCATTGATGTTTCGGAACTTGATTTTGTGAATAAAAAACAGGACTACCATGCTATCATTAAGCAAATTAATGAGGTAGAATTAACCGTTAAATAAAAGCCCTACTCCTATCGTACGGTAAGTCTAAATACAGAATTACTCTTTCAATAATTCTAATTTTTCTGCAAAATAAGCACAAAAATCTCGCATGGTGGCTGTCATTTTTTCATCGTTGGTTGCCCGAAAAAAGGTATCTGACATTGACAATAATGTTTGATGAAAGAAATGCTGCATTTCCTCTAAAGGCATGTCTTTAGTCCATAAATCCATTTTCAAGGTTTCCTTTTTATTTGGATCCCACACAGAAATCATAAAGGCCTTAGTCTCTTCATTATCAACGCCGCCATCTTTCGCATCCCAAGATAATTTTTCTGGAATTTTATTATCATCTAATTCAACTGTAAATTTAATTTCAGATGTATGTACTGCCATTACTTTGTTGGTTTATATTTTGATTTTTTAAAAATTACTGCATTATCAGTTCGAAGCATTTCTTGTAAACTCACCTCATTATTTTGCATATAGGCTCTTACAATTTGCCAACCAAACCATGCCCCTATTTTACCAGGAGACTCATTATCATTTGCCAAAAAGAACTTCGAAAATGGCGCCTCCTCTATAAAACGTCTAGATAATTCTTGATCGGTACTAAAAAGGTAGTCATTTTCGATAAAATACTTCCAAACATCAACATCGTTAAAATCTGCCCAATGTATTTGAGCTTCGGTATAGCCTATTTTTAGAGCATCATTTTCTTCGGGCAAGAAAGCGTCTAACATATACAATAACTTTCCTCGCTGTATAATTCTAGCAATAAATGTTCTATCATTTGTTCTTGGTATCTCTCTCTTAGCCAATTCAGCAGCAGCAGCTACTACAATATGATCATTAGTAAAGTTTCTTTTAATGTATTCAGGAAAATCATCATAAATAGGGCTATCTGCGCCTAAAAAAACATCTAATGAAATTAATAATAAGCTATCTCGTGAAATCACTTTACTTTCATAATTGACATTCGTTAGTAAAGTTACTACCGTTGGTTCTTCAAACCCTTCATAATAGTATTTTACATGCTTAAACAATGAAATTAAACGATCATTTTGTTCATCAAAATTCTCATAAAGCTTTTGTGTTTCTGAAAACAACTCTTGCTCATCTTTATCTTGCATTTTGGCCACCCAAATACTGTCCGGTGTATTTGTAGGGAACAAACGAGGATACATTTTTTTTAAATGTCCAAGTTGGTCAACTGGTGTATTATAGAAAGCGGTGTCGAAACGATCCACTTTAAGATTTACCCCAATATCTGAAACATCAACAGTCAGCTTATTTTCCTTTGCGCAAGAAAATAATATGCTTACACATAAAAAGAGTATATTATATTTGTAAATCGCCTTCACAATTTTTAGATTTTTTAGTATTTTCGCTTTAACGACAAAACTACTAAATTGTTTCGCAATGCATACAGAAAAAGTTACAAAACATATTGTTAAATGGTTAAAAGATTATGCAACAAACGCCAACGTCAATGGCTTTGTGGTAGGAGTGTCTGGCGGTATCGATTCTGCGGTAACCTCTTCGCTTTGCGCGGAAACTGGTTTTGATGTTTTATGTTTAGAAATGCCAATTCATCAAGGACAAAATCAAGTTAACAGAGCAAAAGAACATATTGCCCAATTAAAAGAACGCTATGACAATGTAAGTTCAAAGAATGTAGATTTAACCGCCGCTTTTGATGTTCTAAAAGACACCTTGCCCACAGATGGCGACAAAGACAAGGTAGATTTATCTTTAGGGAACACCAGAGCTCGTTTACGTATGACAACCTTGTACTATTTTGCAGGTATTAACGGCTATTTAGTATGTGGCACTGGAAATAAGGTAGAAGATTTCGGTGTAGGTTTCTATACCAAATACGGTGATGGCGGTGTTGATTTGAGTCCGATTGCTGACTTGATGAAATCAGAAGTCTATGCCGTAGGAAAGTATTTGAATGTACCTGCCTCGATTTTAGGGGCGAAGCCTACTGATGGTTTATTTGGAGATTCTAGAACTGATGAAGACCAGATTGGTGCGAGTTATGACGAATTAGAATGGGCGATGTATAGAGCTGATGAAGGCAAAACCGCCGATGATTTTGAAGGTAGAGAGCAACGTGTCATGGAAATTTACACCTGGCGAAACAAGGCTAACAAACATAAAATGGACCCTATTCCGGTTTGTGTGATTCCTAAGGAGTTGAAGGGGTAGTTTTTAATTTTACACCATTTCATCTTCACCTATTTTCGTTGGAACAATTTCAATGATTCGACTAATTACAGAATCTAAGTCCATTTCTTTTTTTCTCGTAAGTACGAAAAATGGTTTCTTTAATAATTCGAAATTTCTCATTCATAATTTGACTCCATAGTAATCGAATTATAAAAACAAAATAACCATATTAAAGTTTTATTTTAATCTTTTTTCAACTCCTCACTAAAACGATCTATCCAACCATTTTCAATAATAGGTTCTCCCTTTAGCATCTCACTTATATCTGCTAAATTCACCTTTTCTTGACCTTCTTCATAATACAATTTGAATTGATCATTTTCCTCAAAAATGGACAAAAAACTAAATATTGTAGTTTTTAGAGATTCCGAAAAGTACTTCGAAATCACTGTTTTATCTTCCGAACTTAGCTTATTAAAAACTTCCGTAAACTCCTTGCCTTCGCCCCATTTAGTATTGTCAAATAATATGTTCTTTGAGTATCTATAGTTATCATCGAACACATTTCTGACAACTTCTTTCCCAAAATCATCTAATATTTCTTTATTCGTTTTCATCTCACTTAATTTAAACCATTCCAAGGAATATTGGTAATCATTTTAACTCCTTGCGCAGATAAATCTTCTAAGGCCTTTATCACCCATCCTGATGCTACATCTCTCGGGATACCTGCATCTACCATAGCTTGAATTTCAATATCTGCCATCTTATCTATTGTTAGAACTTCACCCTTCCTTGCAAAGGCAGTATAAAGCCTATTCTGATTACCCGTAATGGCATTATGTACTGCCTGGCCACCCAAGGCATCCGCAGAAACACTGAACGCTTTTTTAAGATCGTAAAACTTATCACTTTTGAATGCACTTTTGGCCAGTGGATGATGCCCCTTAACCTTGCTATTAGGCCCCGTGCCTTCTAGAACGAATCTAGCTCTATCTTTATAAATATCAATAGTACTTGATATTTTATCACTCGTCACACTGATTTTTCTAAGGTGACTTGTTATAGCAGTAATTGTTGCATTACCACCAGAACGAATAGCCAAAAAAGCTCCTCCCCCTTTACTTGGCGATAAAAAGGATAATAGATCTAATGTTGTCAGACCAACGTCAAGCATACTTCCCAAAATTCCTGGTCTATATTCAACAATAACAATACCATCTCTTTTCTTAATTTGATAAATGCGAGATAAGTGTTCATTACTAACATCGGAAGGAACCTGCACTCCAATTGACGTCATTAAACTTCTTACTCTTCTTCCATATCCATCATCAGACATTAATAAAGAGGCCCCACCAACTATTATGTTGAAGGTAGCATCAACTGATGCTTGAATAGGTTTGATACCATATTCATGAATAATTAAATCATCTTCATAAATAAGAGGGTCAGGACAACAATCTCCAGGACAACAAGTATTTAATTCAAATGGTATCCTTGTTGTCGTTTTTATTTCAAATTCACTATTTAATATTACATCAACTTGAATCAATTCTTCGGCCAATCTCTTTACTTCTCCTGAAAAAGAATCATCCTCATTCCTATTAGCAAGTAATAATTCGTTAATTTCTTCAGCAATATGAGTATATCGATTGAGAAAATTTAACTCACTTGTAGATAATACATTGTCTAAGTAGTAATTCGTTTTTTGAACAGGTTTTGCATAAGTATTTACGCCTGAAT
Source organism: uncultured Flavobacteriaceae bacterium (assembly GCA_947494325.1). Lineage (GTDB taxonomy): Bacteria > Bacteroidota > Bacteroidia > Flavobacteriales > Flavobacteriaceae > Aureibaculum. Next base: position 243,662 of record CANLUS010000005.1, on the reverse strand, counting down.
TTCCATCTGTTGCACATTCAGGGCAATCTGAAGACGCATTCTTCAAAGATGCAGATTTATCGTCAATATCATCGCATGGACGCCAATGCGTAGTAGTTCCTACATATCTACCATTATCAAAATAATCATATTTCTCCATGCACATTCCTGATCGTCCACCATCATCGCCAGTAGAAGAACCAGAATAAACTGTATATGAACCACTATTTGATGTTGACCCACTTGAATAAGCACCATGACCATCTCCTGTAGTAGAGTCTCCATTTGCGGCTCCTCCAGTGCCAGTACTATTAACATTAGAATTGTCGCAAGGAATTGGATCTCCATTAACATCTGTTTCATCATTTGAGCAAGTAGAGCCAGCTTTCAAGAAACTACCTAGAAGAAAAAAGTCCGTATATTTATATCTATAGATTTTACCTACAAAAAATCTAAAATCAAGGTCATTTGAAATATACTCCTCCAACTGATCTTCATCACAAACATATTTAGTAACGTAAGGTACTTTATGATCTCCTTGTGATGTTTTTCCTACGACTAGATTATAAAATGTACCTATTGGCGTATCAGGGTAAATAAATCGAAAAGAATAATCGGTATTGTTTAAGGTGTCTATAACTTCCAACACATTATCTACATCAAAAATTGCCCCGTATATCTCGGTACTTTTATTAAAAATATCTTCTCCACTATTACCAACTAAAAAATTCTTAATATCTGGGATTTCGGAAAGACTAGTTCTTTTTAAAACAAAAGGTGCTTTCTTTATTTCAACTTCTGAATTTCCTGTTATGTTATCTTTTTCACAATTCGTTAATAAAATAAACGTGAATAATAAAGCCAAAGCTTTGAAATAGTTTTTCATAGAATAGTATTATAAAATTAGCAACATTTAGTGTGACCAAAGATAGTAAAAGTAATGAGTTAGAAAAGGTGGAAAATCATCCTTTTTCGAGAAAAAGTTATTTCTTGATCAAATGGATTTTTTTAAACCACTCGATTCAATTTCTCAAATAGTAATTTTTTAAGAGAGGTATAATTCACGATCATTTCGAGCATACTTTGGCGCTCTTCGATAGGCTGTTCTTCGTCTATCAATTCTTTGATCTTTAACTCGATCAATATCCGGCGTAAATTTAAGATGGCATCCATCACGAGTTTTGACAGGTTCTTATCTTTTCCTTTGACATATATTTCTTTACGTAGCCAATCACTCAACACGTACTTTTCATCGTCCATCAAAATATCAGTCACTGCTTGCCCTATTTCTTCATCTTCACTATTGATAAATGTATCAATATTTACAGCTTCATCTTGATTTAATTGATGAATAATATGATAATAAATCTTCTTAAAAACGGTATTACTGAATTCTATTTCATCATCATGTAAATGCAAGTAAATCTCTTTCGAAACCGTGTTTTGATAGTCTTCTTTAACAATTTTTACATTCCCTTCATCATCTTCTACCTCCACAAAATCGGTAAAGTCAACTTCTCTATCACCATACAATAACAAAATTTCAATGAGTTTTTTCTCTAATCTATTAAGTTGATCTACCTTTTTCAACTCTTGGGGCTTCCCTTTCACTACTTCAAAAGAAGGTTCTTCATTTTTTTGTAATGGCTTTTTCGCAGCATCCCGTAATTCTCGTTTTGACAATTGTGCCAGTTCACTAAACAGTACTTTTTCAGAAATATCCATAATACGTGAACATTCTTGCACATAGATTTCTCGTTGAATATTGTTTGGAATCTTCGAAATACTCACCACGATATCTCGAATCAACGCGGCTTTTTTCACAGGATCATTCTGGGCCTCATCCATTAACAATGATACCTTAAATTGAATGAAATCTTGTGAGTGTTCTTTTAGATATGTTTGTAATTCTTCTAATGAATGATTTTTTGCGAAGCTATCTGGATCTTCTCCATCGGGAAACGCAACTACCTTCACATTCATACCTTGTTCTAGAATCAGATCTATACCTCGAATTGAGGCTCTGATACCGGCAGCATCGCCATCGAATAAAACGGTAATATTTTGCGTTAACCGATTTACTAAACGAATTTGATCAGAGGTCAAGGCAGTACCAGAGGAGGCTACCACATTCTTGATACCAGTTTGATAAAATGAGATTACATCGGTATACCCTTCTACTAGATAACAATTATCTTCTTTGGCAATGGTTTGTTTTGCATGGAAAATACCATAAAGTACTTTACTCTTGTGATAAATCTCACTTTCTGGTGAATTTAAGTACTTGGCAGCTTTAGCTTCGGTAGACAAAATACGTCCCCCAAAACCAAGTACTCTACCAGACATACTATGAATCGGAAATAAAACACGTCCTCTAAAACGATCGAACTGCTTATTTTCTTTAACTATGGTCAGGCCTGTTTTTTCTAAAAATTCTAGTTGATACCCTTTTTTAATCGCGGTATCCGTAAAGGCACTCCAGTCTTCTAGCCCATAACCTAATTCGAAGGTTTCTATGGTTTCATTCGTAAATCCGCGTTCTTTAAAATAGGATAAGCCAATGGCCTTACCCTTTTGGGTATTTAGTAATATATCATGAAAATAATTACGAGCATATTCAGAAACTAAGTACATACTTTCACGCTCATTCTGTTGCTCTTTTTGCTCATCAGACTGCTCGGTTTCCTCAATTTCTATGTTGTATTTTTTAGCGAGATAACGAATCGCTTCAGGATATGAATAATGCTCATGTTCCATCAAGAAAGAAATGGCATTCCCCCCCTTTCCTGTACTGAAATCCTTCCAAATTTGCTTAACTGGGGACACCATAAAAGAAGGCGATTTCTCGTCTGCAAAAGGACTCAAACCTTTAAAATTACTACCTGCTTTCTTTAATTGTACAAAATCACCGATGACTTCTTCGACACGAGCCGTTTCAAAAACTTTGTCTATGGTAGTTTTGGTTATCATAGAGACTTATGATACCGCTTTTAACTTACTTAATGTAGATTTTGTGAGTTTACCTTGCGCGTATTTTTTTGTAACCTTTAGCACTTTTTCGTCGCTTCCCGGTAATTCAAACATAGCATCCGTTAAAATAGCTTCACATAAAGAACGTAATCCTCGAGCTCCTAATTTATATTCTACCGCTTTTTCAACGATATAATTTAATGCCTTTTCATCGATATCAAATTTAATATCATCCATTTCGAACAATTTATCATATTGTTTCATAATGGCATTCCTAGGTTCTGTCAAAATTGCTCGAAGTGTACCAGCATCTAAAGGATTCATATACGTCAATACTGGCAAACGACCTATAATTTCTGGTATCAACCCAAAATCTTTTAAATCTTTGGGCACTATATATTGCAATAAATTATCTTCGTCTACACGTTCTTCATTTTTTGATGCACTATAACCGACTGCTTGCATATTCAAGCGCTTGCTAATTACTCTATCTATACCGTCAAATGCTCCCCCAGCAATAAATAATATATTACGAGTATTTACCTCAACAAATTTTTGATCGGGGTGTTTTCTACCTCCTTTAGGCGGTACATTCACTACCGTACCTTCTAATAACTTTAACAAGGCCTGTTGCACACCTTCACCAGAAACATCTCTTGTAATTGAAGGGTTATCGCTTTTTCTTGCAATTTTATCGATCTCATCAATAAAAACAATTCCTTTTTCGGCTTTTTGTGTATTGTAATCTGCAGCTTGTAATAAACGCGTAAGAATAGTCTCAACATCTTCACCAACATAACCGGCTTCTGTCAATACTGTTGCATCGACGATAGCAAAAGGTACATTGAGCATCCTAGCAATAGTACGGGCCAGTAATGTTTTACCAGTTCCCGTTTCACCAACGAGCATAATATTACTCTTTTCTATTTCAATATCATCTTCCTTACTTGAAGGTTTCTGCAACAACCGTTTATAGTGATTGTATACAGCAACAGCCATCACTTTTTTAGCTTGGTGTTGACCAATTATATATTCATCTAAAAACGCTTTTATTTCTTGCGGCTTTTTTAATATTAATTCACCCGAAAGCCCTTCGGCTTTTGTATCTGTAATTTCTTCTAAAACAATGCCATGAGCTTGTTCAATACATCGATCACAGATATGCGCGTCTAAACCAGCTATCAATAAGTTAGTCTCTGGTTTTTTACGTGCACAAAATGAACATTCTAATTCTTCTTTCTTTGCCATACTCTTCTTCTAAGTGTAGATATAAAACTAAATAAGCCTTGATTTATTATTTATCTCTAGTCAAAACTTCATCAATCATACCATATTTCTTCGCTTCTGCGGCTTTCATCCAATAATCTCTATCAGAATCATCACTCACCTTTTCTTTCGTTTGGCCAGAGTGCTTTGCGATAATTTCATACAACTCATCTTTTAGTTTCAAGATCTCACGTGTTGTAATTTCAATATCAGACGCTTGTCCTTGAGCTCCTCCTAAGGGCTGATGAATCATCACCCTTGAATGTGGTAAGGCTGATCTTTTTCCTTTTTGACCAGCACACATTAAAACAGCTCCCATCGAAGCCGCCATACCGGTACAAATTGTAGCTACATCTGGCTTTATAAATTGCATGGTATCATAGATACCTAAACCAGCATATACACCTCCTCCAGGTGAGTTTATATAAATTGAAATATCTTTTGATGCATCTACACTTTCTAAAAACAGTAATTGTGCTTGTACGATATTCGCCACATAATCATCAATACCAGTACCTAGAAATATAATTCGATCCATCATCAATCGAGAAAATACGTCGAAAACAGCAATATTCATTTGACGTTCTTCTATAATATTTGGCGTCAAGCCTACCGGATACATCGCACTTATCATTTTATCATAGTACATGCTATTAATTCCTTGGTTCTTTATCGCGTATTTTTTAAATTCTTCTCCGTAATTCATGTATATATTTTTAAAAGTATTATCTGGTAAATATACTAATTAATTAGATTGAAATAAACTTGACAAAAAAGTCACAATCCTATATGGTTTTGGCTAAAATCATAAAAAAAGCCCTCATAAATGAGAGCTCTATAATTTTATCATTAGCGATGATTAAGCAGCAGTTTCACTGTTATCAATAATCACTTGACCACGGTAATATAATTTACCTTCATGCCAATGAGCTCTATGGTATAAGTGAGATTCACCTGTTGTTGGATCTACTGCGATCTGAGGTGTACTCGCCTTATAATGAGTTCTTCTCTTGTCTCTTCGTTGTTTTGATATTTTTCTTTTAGGATGTGCCATCTTTACTCTTTTTTATCTGTTAACAGGTCTTTTAACTTAGACCATCTAGGATCTGTATCCTTATTATTTGTTGTTTCTTTCGGTTTTAACTCTTCTAACTTATCAAGTATATCAGATTGTAATGTGCCATCTTCAATACCCGGATGTACTTTTTTTACTGGAACTGCTAACACAATCATTTCGTAAATAAATTGTGCAACATCTAATTGAAATTCACTGTGAGGAATAATCAAAATCTCTTCGTTATCGTTATTAAACTCATTTCCAAATTTAACAACCAAACTCAATGTTGTATCTATTGACTCTAGATAGTGTTCGCTTGTCACATCACAAACAACATTGATTTCACCAGTAGCACTAAAATTTAATTCTAGTAAGGTACTTTTTTTAACAAAATCTAGATGTACATTGATTGTTGCACCTAAAATTTCATCGTACTCATAAGTTTCAAAGAACTTGTTATCTATAACATAATCAAACTGATGTTTTCCTTCTTTTAATCCTACAAAAGGAAGAATATACGTTTTATCCATTTTCCTGCAACATCAATTTGAGCGCGCAAAGATAGAAAATAATTGATAATATCAACTAAAAAAATTAACTTTTTACGTGCTTTTTCCTTTGTAATTTGTTTTCTGACAGCTCTATATAATTCTGTCTTGCCCTAAATATTTTTATTGCAGAAAATAAGGCCTCCTTAAAAGAACTGTGATTTGCTTTATTCTGACCGGCAATTTCATATGCCGTACCATGATCTGGAGAAGTTCTGACACCATCTAGTCCCGCAGTAAAATTAACTCCCTTTCCAAATGCTAAGGTTTTAAAAGGCCCTAGTCCTTGATCATGATACATTGCTAGAACAGCGTCAAACCCCTTATATGATTCTGATCCAAAAAAACTATCCGCAGCATAAGGTCCGTAGACCAATTTGCCAGTCTCTTGTATACCAGCTAATGTTGGCCGTATAATTTCATCGTCTTCTTTACCTATAACGCCATTATCTCCACAGTGTGGATTCAACCCTAATACGGCGATTTTTGGTTTAGAAATAGCAAAATCTTCAATTAGAGAACGATACATGATAGCTACTTTTTTCTCAATTAATTCCTTCGTAATCTTTTCACTTATCTCTGTTACTGGAATATGCCCAGTTATCAAACCTATTCGAATTTCATCAGTCATTAAGATCATTAAACTACTTCCTTGTAGTTGAGATTCTAAATATTCGGTATGACCTTTAAAATTAAATTGATCTGATTGTATATTGTGTTTATTGATAGGTGCCGTAACTAATACATCAATTTCCTTTTTTTTCAATGCATTAGTCGCAGCCTGTAACGATAGAAATGCATGCATTCCACCATCAGGAGTTTCCTTTCCTAAATCTACAGGAATGTGTTTATCAGATACTGAAAAGGCATTCAATTTATTTGAAACGGCCTTCTCAATCTTATTAATTGTATTCAGTTGCACATTTAAATTAAGTGCCTTTCCATGTACAGCCACTATTTTTGGATCGCAAAATAGAATTGGAGTACAAAAATCGAGCATCCTAGCATCTTCGAAAGTTTTTAAAATAATTTCAATTCCGATTCCATTAATATCCCCAACAGAGATCCCTACTTTTATTTTTTCATTTTTCTTCATCTAGCTGTGCTATTATTCCTATTTTTGACAAGGAAAATCAACCTCATTGTTGACTTTTATTTAATGAGACGAAAGTAAAAAAAAATATGCTACTATTTAGGTTTAAATCCTTTTTAGTCCAGCTAAAAATCCCAAAACACAACTATGTTTACCGGAATAATTGAAGATATTGCCACAGTAGCGTCATTAAGAAAAGAAGGTAGCAATCTTCACCTATCGATTAAAAGTAATGTAACATCAGAACTAAAAATAGATCAGAGCGTTGCACACAATGGTGTATGTTTAACCGTGGTGAAAATAGAAGGTGATATATATACGGTTACTGCTATTGAAGAAACTTTAATGAAAACCAATTTAAATACTATAAAAACAGGTGATATTGTAAACATAGAACGTGCTATGAAATTAGGTGATCGATTAGACGGACATATTGTTCAAGGTCATGTAGATCAAACGGCAATCTGTATTCACAAAGAGGAAAAAGATGGAAGCTGGATTTTTACTTTTGAGTACGATACTTCCAAAAACAATATCACGATAGAAAAGGGTTCCATCACAGTTAACGGAGTAAGTTTAACAGTTGTTGACTCAGAAAAAAATAAGTTTAGTGTAGCCATAATACCTTATACCTATGAACACACTAACTTTCAAACTATACAGAAGGGGACTGAAATAAATCTTGAATTTGACGTGATAGGTAAATATGTTGCTCGTCTAGCAAACTTATAGAATCAAAACTCTACTCTCGAAATTTTTTTATTCCATAAGCAATACCGGCAGATAGTAAAATAACAACTCCAGCACCACCACCAATAGGTGTCGAAGGAGGACAGGGCACTCCGCTGCCTGGTCCGGGTGGGCCATCATTACAATCACCACTTTCCTGCGCATACATCTCACTCGATACTAGAAACAGTGAAATAAATAGTATTAACAATGAATATTTTTTGAACATAAAACTTTCCCCTTTTACAAAATAGCTAACGTCTAACTGTCTAATTAATTGCAAATATATAAATTCTTTTTTAGCAATAAACGTAAAATTCTCTTTTTTAGCGCGCTTTAAGTCTAAATTACATGAACAAATGCTCTAAAAACACAAGACTTTGTGGACCCAGAAGGGCTCGAACCTTCGACCCCCTGATTATGAGTCAGGTGCTCTAACCAACTGAGCTATGGGTCCATTTTGTTTAAAAAATTTTGGAGTGCAATATTACCAATTATTTATATGATGAACAATTTTTTACTCGAAAAAAAATATCAAATTTTTCTATCCATGAGCATTGTTGCAAAATCGATTAAAATCTTTTTACTATTACTATTGAGATTCAATTGATTGCAATGATAAAAAGCTTTCTTCGTAAAACTTTCGATTTCCAACTTAACTAATGTCGGAATCTCATATTTTCTAAACAATTCCATCACTTGTTCGACTTTACTATTTTCATGACTTTTTGAACTGTACAATGATGTAAGTTTTTCCTTATCTACGGGAGTTGCTATCGACAACGCTTTTAGATACATCCATGTTTTTTTATTCTCAATTATGTCACCCGCGTGTTTTTTACCGAAATCATCCAGTCCGAAAACATCTAAATAATCGTCTTGTAACTGAAAAGCTATTCCTAAATTAACACCATAATCATAAACTTTTTGCGCTTCATTCGGATCCGTTTGAGCAATCAATGCTCCCATTTTTAAAGAAGCCGCAACTAATACAGCCGTTTTAAAGGCGATCATTTTTAAATATTCCGGTATGGTAACATCATTTCTTGTTTCAAAATCAATATCCAATTGTTGACCCTCACAAACCTTTAGTGCCGTATCATTAAATATGGTCATGAGTTTTTTATACAGAACATCATCATACGATTCAAAAAGTTGATTGGCCAATACAAGCATAGCATCCCCAGATAAGATCCCTGTATTTAAATTCCATTTTTCATGCACCGTTGCTTGTCCTCTTCTTAATGAAGCATTGTCCATAATATCATCATGCACCAATGAAAAATTATGAAACATTTCGATCGCTAAAGATGCGTCGAGCGCTTTTCGATAATCACCATTGAACAATTTACAACTCATCAACATTAAAATAGGTCGTAAACGTTTACCTCCTAAATTCATGATGTACAAAATTGGATCATATAAACCTTTAGGTTCAGGAGCTTTTATTTTTTCTGACAAATGACTTAAAAAAGTCTTTTTATAATCTTCGATTCTCAAATTTCGATTTTTGGTAAAAATAAGATTTTACGAACGATACGAAAGCCCTTTTAAGTAAAAATTAACAGTATGTTAAATTTTTGTAAAACCATGGAAACTTTTTTTGTTTTTAAAGTTTCCAACGTATATTTGCACTCAAATTATGAAAGAAAAAATTATTTTAAAAGGCACCGAACTCTTTTTAACCTTAGGTTTTAAGAGTGTTACCATGGATGACATTGCAGGAGAAATGGGCATATCTAAAAAAACGATATACCAACATTTTCCTAACAAGAGTAAGCTTGTTGAAGATGTAACCTTTAATTTATTTAACATTATTTGTAACGACATCGATGATGTATGCGAAAATTCTAACAACCCAATTGAAGAATTATACGATATTAAAATGTTGGTGATGAATCATTTAAAAAATGAAAGAACTTCACCACAATATCAATTAAAAAAATACTACCCACGCATCTATGAGCAATTAAAAATGAAACAGTTTGATGTGATGCATGAATCGGTAAAAGAAAGTCTGGCTAAAGGAACAGAAACCGAAGTATTTAGAAGTGATATTGATATAGATTTTATTGCCAGAATGTATTTTAATGGAATGATGGGTATCAAAGACCCTACTATTTTCCCGCAGAAGCTTTTTACCGTTGAATACTTAATGGAGAGTTACCTTGAATATCATCTAAGAGCTATTGTAACGGAGAAAGGATTAGACATATTAAACAATTTTATAACCACAAATCAATCATAATAATGAAACAAATACTCATTATGATCATCTTATTTACGACAATCTCAAACGGTTTTTCGCAAGAGAGCGTCTTAAATTTGACTTTAGATGAAGCCATTGCATATGCTTTAGAAAACAATCGAACTATTATTAATGCACAACGTGATATTGAGGCGGCGAAAAAACAAAAATGGGAAACTACGGCCACTGGTCTTCCACAAGTAGATATTTCTGTTGATTATCAGAACTTCTTGAAACAACAAGTATCATTACTTCCTGCTTCTTTACTGTCTGAACAAGACAGATTAGACCTTGGACTCTCACTTGACGACCAATTTCCGGTAACATTCGGAACAAAACAGAGCTTAAACGCTACGGCAACGCTAAGGCAATTACTCTTCGATGGATCCTATATTGTAGCCTTGCAGTCTTCAAAAGTATTCTTAGCTATTTCTAGGAATGCCAAGGAAAAAACTGATTTACAAATACGTCAAATGGTAATTGACGCATACGGAAATGTACTACTTGCCGAAGAAAGTATTACAATTCTCGAAAAAAATAAGAACACATTAGTTACTAATGTAAATGAAACTCAAAAAATATTTGAAAATGGTTTAGAAGAAGAAGAAAGTGTTGAACAGTTACAGATAACACTGCTCGGTGTTGAAAGTGCTCTTAACAATGCTATTCGTCTCAAAGATATTTCTTACAAAATGTTAAATATTACCTTAGGAATTGACGTAAAAAGCAAGGTTCTATTAAAAGACAATTTACCATCGCTAGCCAATCAAAGTATTGATTTAAATTTAATGAATACTTCATTAAATTTAGAAAACAATATAGATTTTAAAATCGCTAAAAATAATGAGAAGTCTCAGGAACTTTTATTGAAATATGAAAAAACAAAAGCATTACCAACGTTGACTGCATTTGTCAACGGAGGGTATACAAGTTTTAGTAATAATTTTGACTTTTTAAAGAGTGATCAACCATGGTTTGGTTCCTCTTTAGTCGGCGTAAGTTTGAATGTTCCTGTATTTAGTTCCTTAGGTAGATCTGCGAAAACGCAAAGAGCAAAAATAGATTTTGAAAAGGCGAAAACGGATCTTTCAGAAACAGAGCAACAGTTAAAATTACAAACGGCCAATGCAAAAAGTAATTATCAATTTGCGATTGAACAATACCAAACGGCTCGAAAAAATCTTGATCTATCCGAACGTATTGAGAAAAAGAATCAAACTAAATTTTTTGAAGGAGTAGGTTCAAGTTTTGAATTAAGACAAGCCCAAACACAATTATACAATGCACAGCAAGAATATCTGCAAGCTATGTTAGATGTGATCAATAATAAAACGGCTCTCGAAACAGTACTCAATACAATAAAAACAAATTAAACTAAGAAGCAATACATATAATTATGAAAAATATAGCATCAACCATCCTCGTCACACTTTTACTAGTAGCTTGTGGAAGTGATAAAGTTCAATCGGTAGAAGATTTAGTTGCTTCTGGAGATCTTGAACAACTAAGAGCTAAAAAAGCCGAACTCGATACTCAGCAACAGGAACTGTCTTCGCAATTGAAACAGCTTGAAGGAAAAATTAAGGAACTCGATCCTCAAGAAAAAATTCCTCTAATCACCACTTTTGCCGCTAAGGAGTCTGTTTTTGATCATTATTTAGAATTACAAGGAAATGTAAATACTAAGCAAAACTTGGTAGTTTATCCTGAATATTCTGGCCAACTTGTAAGGGTATATGTAAAAGAAGGACAGCGTGTTAAAAGGGGGCAGATTCTAGCCAAGATTGATGATGGTGGCTTGAGTCAGCAGGTTGCTCAATTACAAATTCAAGCAGATTTGGCTAAAACTACATTTGATCGTCAAAAACGTCTTTGGGAACAAAAAATTGGATCTGAAATTCAGTATTTACAGGCTAAATCAAATTACGAAGCCCAACAGCAATCGGTGAATCAACTAAAAAATCAATTGGGTAAAACATTAGTTAGAGCGCCTTTCTCTGGTAGTATTGACGACGTAATTACAGAACAAGGTAGTGTGGTCGCTCCGGGCCAATCTCAATTATTTCGAATTGTTAGCTTAAGAGATATGTATATTGAAACTGATGTGCCTGAGCGTTATATTAGAGATATTGTGCCGGGAAAATCAGTTCAAGTGGAGTTTCCAATATTGGGTAAGACCATCGAGGCAAAAATTAGACAAGCAGGAAATTTCATCAATCCGGCCAATCGAACTTTTAAGGTCGAAGTGGCTGTACCTAATAAAGATAATTCTATTAAACCAAATCTTACAGCTAAGCTTAAAATAAACGATTATACAAATTCAAAAGCAATTTTAATACCTCAGAGTATTATTTCCGAAAATGCCAATGGAGAACAATATGTATATACTTTAACAGATAAAACAGTTAACAAAGCTATTGCGCAACGAGTTATTATTAAAACTGGAAAAACTGACGGTGATTTTATAGAAATATTATCAGGATTACAAGATGGTAGTGAGATCATCAACGAGGGAGCAAGAAGTGTTAAAGACGGTCAAGAAGTAAAAATAATACAGCTTGAAGCCTCTAAATAATTTTTAAAGCACAACATCATGACTGAAAATAAAAAGAAAAAAGTCTTCAAAGAATTCGGTTTATCTTCGTGGGCAATCGAGAATAAGACTACGATGTATGTACTTATTGCGTTGATCCTTTTCTTGGGAACATCTGCCTATTTAAGTATGCCAAGAGAGAATTTTCCAGAAATAAAAGAAACGAAAATTTATATAAGTTCTGTCTTTCCAGGAAATACAGCCGAAGATATTGAAAAGTTAATCACCGACCCTATCGAGGATAAGATAAAAACTGTAAGTAATGTTGTAGAGATTACTTCTACTTCACAAGAGGATTATTCTATAATTATTGTCGAGTTTGATTCAAAGATAAAAGTTGAAGCTGCCAAGCAAAAAATCAAGGATGAAGTAGATTCTGAAACTTCTAGTGAGGATTGGCCAACGTTCAATGGAGCAAAGGTTGAACCGAATATTTTTGATCTGAGTATGTCAGAGGAAATTCCGATTTTAAACATCAATATATCGGGTGATTACCCTGTCGACAAACTTAAAGCATATGGTGAATATCTCGAAGACAAGATCGAAAGTTTAGAAGAGATTAAAGCTGTAGATATTCGAGGGGCTCAGGATAAAGAAGTTGAAGTTGCAGTAGATATATACAAAATGATGGCAGCACAAGTAAGTTTCAACGATATTATTGGAGCAATAAACAATGAAAACATGACTATGTCGGCGGGTAATTTAATTACAAGTGGACAAAGAAGAACGATTCGAATTATTGGTGAAATCGAAAAACCTGAGGAACTAGAAAAATTTGTAGTAAAATCGGAAAACAATAATGCCATATATTTAAAAGATATCGCCACCGTTACCTTTAAAGATGAAGATCAAACAACTTATGCCCGTGAACTTGGTGCTCCAGTAGTAATGCTCGACGTTAAAAAGCGATCAGGAAAAAATATGGTTGCTGCGACTGATCAGATTAAGGTAATTGTTGAAGAAGCGAGAGAAAATTTCTTCCCTACAGATCTAACCGTCACAGTTTCCAATGATCAATCGGCAAAAACTATTGGTCAAGTAGATGATCTAGTAAATAATATCATTTTCGGTATCATCCTCGTTGTTACGGTACTGATGTTCTTTTTAGGGTTTAAAAATGCCTTATTTGTAGGTTTTGCAATTCCCATGTCCATGTTCATGTCTCTGATGATATTAAATCTAATGGGATATACTATGAATACCATGATTCTTTTTGGTCTTATCATGGGACTCGGAATGTTGGTTGATAATGGAATTGTAGTAGTTGAAAACGCATATCGATTGATGGACAAAGAAGGCATGAGTCGAATGGAAGCAGCCAAGAAAGGAATTGGAGAAATCGCATTCCCAATAATTATCTCCACCCTTACCACCGTAGCTGCATTTGTTCCACTTGGTTTATGGCCAGGAGTTATGGGGCAATTCATGAAATATTTCCCAATAACATTGTCTGTAGTTCTTGGATCTTCATTATTTGTAGCCATCTTTTTTAATTCGGTTTTAGTATCAAGATATATGAAGACGGAAGATGAAGAGATGCCTCTTAATAACATGATCAGTATCTCGGCAATTCTTGTTGTGATTGGATTACTGATTGTATTTTTTGGAGGTGCATATAGAGCCTTAGGGACCGTTATGATAGTAACTGCTGTTTTACTTTGGGCATATCGATTATTTTTAAGAGGTTGGGCGAATGGATTTCAAAATAAGATCCTTCCTAGATGGGAACGTTTTTATGAAAAAGTATTGCGCGCTGCCCTCGGAGGCAGTAAACCTGGTGTCATCACAATTAGTACAGTTGTATTATTGATAATTGCCTTTGTTGGATTTGGTATGTCAGTCGCTACCCAACGTACCAAAGTAGAATTTTTTCCAGATAACACGCCTAATCAGATTGTAGTTTATATTGAGTATCCCGAAGGAACGGACATTAAAAAAACGAACGCTATTACGAAAGATGTTGAGGAGCGTGTTTATAAAATCATTAATGAAGACGCTTATCTAAATGATGACTATAATTTCATGACTGAAAGTGCAGTTTCTCAAGTGGGTGAAGGTGCCGGAAACCCGATGACGGATGGTGGTTCTGCCGCCGAAATGCCCCATAGAGGTAAGATAACTGCTACGATGCGCGAGTTTAAATTTAGAGAAGGCGCCGATAGTAAAATACTTTATAAAAAAATACAGGAAGCTGTAAAAGATATATATCCGGGCGTGACCATATCGGTAGAAAAGGATCCTGTGGGCCCACCGGCTGGAGCTCCAATCAATCTCGAACTAGAAGGAGAAGATTATGCTGAATTAATCACTACCGCTGAGAAAATGAGGGATTATATCAATTCAAAAAACATTCAAGGAATAGATGAATTGAAAATCGATGTAAATCGTTCTAAACCTACAATGCAAGTATTGGTAGATCGAGAAAAGGCTGGAGAATTAGGTGTGTCTGCCGGTCAAGTTGGTCAACAATTGAGAAACGCTGTATTTGGAGCCAAAGCAGGTATCTATAAAGAAGGTGGAGAAGATTATGACATCTATGTTCGATTTAATGAAGAGAATAGGTATAATAAAAGCGCCATATTTAATCAAAAAATTACGTTCAGAGATCAAGCTTCTGGCAAAATAAAAGCTATTCCCGTATCTGCAGTGGCTAAACAAAGTAATGCCTCAGGTTTTAGTGCTATTAAGCATCGCGATGTGAAACGGGTTGTTACATTATACTCTGCGTTAGCTCCAGGATATACAGATGCCGCTGCTATTGTCTCAAAGATTCAGAATGAAATGAACAATTTCACAGAACAACCAGACAGTGTAAGTGTTGATTATACAGGACAGATTGAAGAGCAAAATAAGCAAATGGCCTTTTTAATGGGCGCCTTCTTTACCGGACTTGGATTGATCTTTTTTATCTTGATTTTTCAATTTAATTCAGTGTCAAAACCTGGCATAATTATGATTGCAATTTTCTTAAGTTTGATTGGAGTATTCGGTGGTATCGTAACTACGGGAAGTGCCTTCGTAATTATGATGACCATGATGGGTATTATATCATTGGCCGGAATTGTAGTGAACAATGGAGTGGTGCTATTAGATTATACACAACTTTTAATTGATCGTAAAAAAGTCGAGCAAGATCTTGAAGATGAGGATTACTTAGCAAATGACGAGTTGTTAGATGCCATTGTGAACGGAGGAAAAGCACGTTTACGTCCCGTTCTTTTAACAGCCATTACCACTATTTTAGGGTTGATTCCGTTAGCAACAGGATTCAATATCAATTTCTTTACCTTGTTTAGTGACTTTAATCCTAACATTTATGTTGGTGGTGATAATGTTATTTTTTGGGGTCCTCTTGCTTGGACCGTAATATACGGATTGGTAATTGCCACTTTCTTAACTTTAATCGTAGTACCTATTTTATTCTACTTAATTACAAAGTTTAAAATGTATCTACGAAGTAGAAAAAGTCCTAAAGCCAAGGATGAAGAATTACCTGTGCCAGGAAATTTAGCGCTGGATAAATAAAGAAAAAGCCCAATGATATCATTGGGCTTTTTTATTTCTAAAACCAGTAACCAATATTAAAAAACCAAATATTCTGATTTGTATCCGGTGTCCAAGTATATTTTATTTCTATTGGCCCTAAAAACGATTCAAGGCTATATCCTACTCCAAAACCGGTTTTTGTATTTTCGAATATGGCTCCATCATTGATTAAATCCTCTTCGGCTCGAGCTGCATTCGCTGTAAACGATAAATAATTCTTTTTTACAAATTCATATCTCAAGGTTAAGGCAGACTTTAAATAGGCTTCGCTACTTAAATCTCCAACGTCGTATCCATAAAAGCTTGTGAAATTATTTATAAAATTCTCATTATTTCCTCCTAAATGAAAATTAAGCACTCGGTCGTTATTTTCTCCGATAGTAACGCCTGCTTCAGATCTCAAATGTGCAGTAACTCGCTCTCCAAAAGTATGAGCAAAACCAAAACTTCCCTTTAATTGGGTAAACGGATTAAATTCTTCCTCTCGAGATCCGTCGGCATCATAAGAAAATGCATATCCTTTATAACTTACATCTAAATAAAATCCTTTTTTCGGAAAGATATTCTTATCATATGTATCGATCTTTATTGCCGCAAAGGCATTCACGTACAAGTTATTCGTATAAAAATTTTCAATGGTCTCATTATTCGTAATATCTTCTGTAAATACACGTAAATATTTTCCTTCCGCCCCTAGGCGCAAAGCAAAAGTATTTGTAAACGCAGATTGAACATACAATTGTGTTGTAAAATCATTGTATTTGGTAGCTGCCTTTATATCTATTTCACCAGCCTCTAAATTACTAAACGCTCCTCTTAGAACAGCCTTTTCAAATCGATCATGTCTGGTATTAATACCATAACTCCAATGAAATCCGTTATCAATAAAATAATCAATATTATATCGAATGTTGTCTCCTAAAATTAAATCTGCCGAAAAAATATCATTCTTAAACAACAAATGCTTTGAGGTGACATTTAACAGCGCCGATGTCTTAAACAAATCATCAAAGTGCGCCCCTATCTGCAAATAATTCGTGACGGCACTCTCTTTTAATTTCAATTCAATTTTACCGGTATTTAGAAATTTATATTGTATACTTTGAAACCCATTAGTAGCCGCAAGTACATCCAATCCTTTTTCAAAATCTTGATAGGTAATTGTCTTCTCTTTTCGCACTCCTAATTTACCCAACACGAAACGTTGCGTATAATTTTCAAGCCCCTTAATTACAAAATCTTCAGTCCCAAAGTTCTTAAAATTACTCGAAGAAAGCTTTTGCTCGATGACAACATCATTTCGTAGTTGTTGAGAAGCTAACTCCTCAAAATAGTTTAATTGTTCCTCAGCAATTATTACACCTTTTTCGACAATTTCATCAACTTTATCAAAGGAAACGACTGAATAATCAGAAATATCAGGATGTAAATAGACATCCAATACTTTTCGCTTGATATCTAAATTTTCATACATCTGAAAGCTAACTATCTGCATCAATATTTTAGGCGCCGAATTCAATTCTTCTTTTACGCTTAGTTTATCCTGAACATCTACTCCAATAATAATATCTACTCCTTTTGCCATCATTTCTTCAACAGGAAAATTATTAGCAACTGCACCATCCGTTAATAATTTTCCATCTATTTCGACAGGATCTAATAATGAGGGAAAAGCTCCACTGGCTCTAATAGCTTCGGGTAAAAAACCAGACTCTAACAATTCTTGGCCACCAGTTTCAAGATTTGTCGCCACGCAAAAAAATGGAATAGGCAGTTTAGAAAAATCATCAATCTGACTTACGTTTGAGGTTAGCTTGGTCAATAAATTAAAAACATTCTGACCCTTAGATAACGCCGTCGGAAAACCAACAGTTCTATTAATAATTGGTAAAGAAAGGGCGTATTTTTCAGTATTTTCTTTTTGATATATAGATTTTGCATCTCGAGGTAAGCGATCTTGCATCAACGTTTCAAAATCATGTGCACGAACAATCGAATCTAATTCGCGAGCCGAATATCCCGTCGAATAAAGCGCCCCGATGATTGCCCCCATACTTGTTCCACCAATATAGTCAATGCGTACTCCAGCTTCTTCCAACACTTTCAGCACCCCTACATGAGCGAAACCTTTGGCTCCTCCTCCACTTAACACCAACCCAATCTTTAAATCTTTTTGAACAAGCGTGTCATTTTGTGTATGTCCGATGGTCGAGACTAAGAAGAACAGTAGCAGCAAAACCCTCATGAATCTTTTTTTTATAAATGTACTTATTTTGAATTGAAAAAATCAAAAACTTTTGTTGCTTTATCATTACCTATGACACTAGCCAAATTCTCTTTGGTGGCTCCTTTGACTCTCTTAGCAGATTTAAAATGTCTGAGTAAATTTTCTATAGTTTGTTTTCCGACTCCAGGAATCAATTCTAGCTCGGTTTGTATAGCACTTTTACTTCGTTTATTACGATGGAAATTAATTGCAAAACGATGGGCTTCATTTCTTAACTGCTGAATAATCTTGAGAGTTTCAGACTTTTTATCGAGATACATTGGGATCGCATCTCCGGGATAATAAATTTCTTCTAAACGCTTAGCAATTCCGATTATCGCAATCTTACCTCTTAAGCCCAAAACATCTAAGCTTTTTAATGAGGAGGACAATTGTCCTTTCCCTCCATCAATAACGATTAATTGTGGTAAATCTTGACCTTCATCGAGTAAACGCTTATAACGTCTATGAACTACTTCCTCCATCGAGCCAAAATCATCTGGACCGACAACAGTTTTAATATTAAAGTGTCGATAGTCTTTTTTACTTGGTTTTCCATTTTTAAATACCACGCATGATGCCACTGGATGTGATCCTTGGATATTCGAGTTATCGAAACATTCGATATGCCTCGGCTCAACAGGCAATCGTAAATCCTTTTGCATCTGGGCCATAATTCGCTTAATATGACGGTCGGGATCTACAATTTTAATTTGCTTAAATCGTTCTTGTCGATAATATTTAGCGTTGCGCAGTGATAAATCTACGATACGTTTCTTATCTCCCAATTTGGGGGTCGTGACCTTAACTGCATCTCCTAAATCAACTTTAAAAGGCACATAAATTTCTTTAGACTGGGAGTTAAAACGCTGTCGAATTTCTATAATTGATAATTCTAGTAAATCTTTATCAGATTCATCTAATTTCTTTTTTATTTCAGTCGTATGAGATTGAATAATAGCACCATTAGCAATCTTAAAAAAGTTGACGTAGGCAAAGCTCTCGTCAGAAATAATTGAAAAAACGTCTACATTGGTTATGGACGGATTTACAACTGTTGACTTCGACTGATAGTTGGCCAATAAATCTATTTTTTCTTTGATTTTTTGAGCTTCCTCAAACTCCAAGTTTTCAGAAAATTTCTGCATCAATGCATGAAAACGCTGTAAAGAATCTTTAAAATTACCTTTGATGATGTTTTTAATTGCTTTGACATCTTCTAGATATTCACTCTCTTTCTGCAACCCTTCGCAGGCTCCTTTACAATTTTTGATATGAAACTCTAGACAAACTTTATATTTCTTATTCTCAATATTTGTTGAAGAAAGGTCGTACGCACAGGTACGTAATGGATACAATTCTTTTATTAAAGATAATAAGGCCTTTGCTGTTCTTACAGAAGTGTAAGGACCAAAATACTCTGACCCATCCTTAATAACTTTACGCGTCAAAAACACTCTTGGAAAAGCTTCCTTTTTAATACATAACCAAGGATACGTTTTATCATCTTTCAGCAAGATATTATATCGTGGGCGATATTTTTTAATAAGGCTATTTTCAAGCAATAACGCATCTGATTCTGTGTCGACAACAATGTGTTTTACGGATGCAATCTTTTTAACAAGCACCTTAGTTTTACCATACTCGTGATTCTTCGTAAAATATGAAGACACTCGTTTTTTTAAGTTTTTGGCCTTTCCAACATATAAAATTGTTTTGTCTTTATCATAATACTGATAAACACCGGGCGAATTTGGCAAGGTTTTAAGTTGTATTTCTAAGGTAGTATTCGACACAAAGCGAAGTTAAACAAATAACTTTAGTTCCTAAACTACCCTTTTGGTTTTTCGTAATGTTGCACAACAATGGGCGGCACAATCTCGAGTGATTCTTTTTCTTCTTCCTTTTTCGGAAATGCCTTCTTATTAAAGACTAACAAAATTCCTACTCCTGTAGAAATGGCCATATCTGCAACATTAAAAACAGGATCAAAAAATGAAAATGAGCGATCAACAAATAAAGTAAACAAGTCACCTCCAATGAATGGCAACCAATCTGGCCATACAAAACTGATGCTTGGCACCCATTCTGGCAACTGAGTATCTACTAATGGAAAATATAACATATCAACCACTTTACCATGAAAAATCGAGCTATAACCTCCTCCTTCGGGTAAAAATGTTGCAATATTATTATAACTATCACTGAAAAGCACACCATAAAAAACAGAATCAATGATGTTACCCAAAGCGCCTGCAAAAATAAAGGCAATCGCGGTAATTAATATTTTATGCGCACCACTTTTGACAGCTGACCACAACCAGTACCCTATACCCGTTATGGCAACCAACCGAAATAAAGTGAGATATAATTTGCCATTTTTACCTCCAAATTCAGTACCCCAAGCCATACCGTTATTCTCTAAAAAATGAATCTTAAACCAATCTAACCCCAACACAGAAATCTCCTCACTTAACAAAAAATGTGTTTTCATATAGACCTTACTAATTTGGTCTATTAATAAAATGATAACAATTATGATGATAGGTTTTTTCAAATTCTTTTTTTAAAGTCAACAAAAATACTACTATTTTTTAGTTAGCATCGATTTCAAGTTTACTTTTCCATGAATACTCTTAATCTTTAACACATTATTGGCATTCACATAAATACCTTTAAGGGAGTTCATCGTATGCACCAGTCTTTTATCTTGAAAATTAGATACTACACTACCTTTCGTTGAAACCACATTCACGACCCCATCTGAAATGGTACACTGAATTAATCCAGCAAAAGAATTGATATCTAATTCACCATTAAAACTCTCAATTACAACATTTCCTGTATCTAAATGAAGATCTAATTTTCCCTTAAAATTAGATGCCTTAAAATTCCCTTTATCATAAAACAACTGCACATCTAAGTCTTTCGGAATCTGTATTATGTAACTAGGGTAAACAGGCTGACCTGCTCTATATTTGTTCTTTTCTGTTCCTTTTAGCTTTGTTGTTTTCTTCTTAGGCTTAATACGAATAGTGCCATTAGCATCTGAAATCTCAGGAATATTTTCATCATCGGTATCCTGATAAGAAACGATAACTTGATTATCACTTTCATGCACATTCAGCACGATCTTCTCCACTGATTCAAATTCAATAAGCAGCGATTTTGATTTAGAAATTATGGTTTTCTGTTCAAGATTCTGTGAAAAAACATTGAATGAAGATATGAGCAGCAGTATGTAGATATTTAATTTCAACAGGAAGTATAAAAAAAGCCTCCGAAGGAAGCTTTATTTTTTTATTGTCGCATTTTGGCTTCAATACTCAAAGTAGCATGTGGCACCAATTTTAAGCGTTCTTTCTGAATTAATTTACCCGTAACTCTACATACGCCATAGGTTTTATTTTCTATACGCAAGATCGCGTTTGACAAATCTCTAATAAATTTCTCTTGACGAATTGCTAATTGTACATTTGCTTCTTTCGACATTGTTTCAGAACCTTCTTCAAAAGCTTTAAACGTTGGTGATGTATCTTCAGTTCCATTATTTCCATCATTCATGTAAGAACTTCTCAATAAGGCTAAATCTTCTTTCGCTTTACGTATCTTCTCTTCTATTATTTCTCTGAACTCTTGCAAATCGCTATCAGAGTATCTTGTTTTATTTTCAATCATAACTTTAATTTTTTTCGATTAATAATTCGGTTTTTACATCGTCAAAAGCAATTTCTGTACCGTTTTTTACATCATCAATCAATACTAATTCATTGGTTAAGGTTTCGTTTTTTATATATGCTTCATTACTTAAAATTGCTTCGTCTACAATTCCATCTTTTTTAATACTTAATTTTATCTTATCGGTTACTTCTAGACCAGATTCTTTACGTAAATTCTGAATTCTATTCACCAATTCTCTAGCAATACCTTCTTTTCGTAAAATCTCAGATATAGTAACGTCTAATGCAACCGTTAAATTGCCTTGATTAGCAACTAACCACCCTTCTATATCTTGCGAAGATATTTCAACTTCATCGAGGCTCAATATAATATTTTCGCCATTAATTTCAATGGCAATTTTACCATCTTTTTCAATTTTGTTAATATCTTTTTGATCTAACTTTTGTACCTCTCCTGCTACTAAACGCATGTCTTTTCCAAATTTAGGTCCTAAGACCTTAAAATTGGGCTTGATATTCTTAACTAAAATACCCGAAGCATCATCGATCAGTTCTATTTCTTTTACGTTTACTTCTGCTATGATTAAATTCGCAACAGCTTCGACATCTTCACGATCCTGAGCATCTAATACAGGGATCATGATGCGTTGTAATGGTTGACGTACCTTGATCATTTCTTTTTTACGTAATGACAATACCATCGACGAAATTGTCTGTGCTTTTTGCATTTTACGTTCTAATGAAACGTCTACTAACTCTTTTTCGTATGCAGGAAAATTGGCCAAATGAACAGATTCAACATTTTCCTTTGCCGTTGCAGCAATCAAATCTCTATATAATTGATCCATAAAAAATGGTGCAATTGGAGAACTTAGCTTAGCCACAGTTAACATACACGTATATAACGTTTGATAGGCCGATATTTTATCTTGACCATAGTCTCCTTTCCAAAAACGTCTTCTGCTTAATCGAACGAACCAATTACTTAAGTTTTCGGTTACAAAGTATTGTATTGCTCTTGTCACTTTTGTAGGTTCATAATCTTCATAAAACGATTCGACATTTTTGATCAAAGTATTCAATTCAGATAAAATCCAACGATCAATTTCAGGACGCTCAGCAATAGCAATATCAGCTTCGGCATACGTGAACTTATCAATATTAGCATACAAAGTGAAAAACGAATAGGTATTGTATAGCGTTCCAAAGAATTTACGTCGCACCTCATCTATCCCATCAATATCAAACTTTAAGTTATCCCATGGGTTTGCATTGGAAATCATGTACCAACGTGTTGCATCGGGCCCATATGTATCCATTGTTTCAAAAGGATCCGCAGCATTCCCTAAGCGTTTTGACATCTTTTTACCTTCTTTATCCAATACCAATCCATTAGATACTACATTTTTATAGGCAACAGAATCGAACACTAAAGTTCCAATCGCATGCTGTGTATAAAACCAACCTCTTGTTTGGTCAACACCTTCAGCAATAAAATCGGCTGGAAAGAATTTATTTTCATCTATTAATTCCTTATTTTCAAAGGGATAATGCCATTGAGCATATGGCATTGAACCAGAATCAAACCATACATCGATTAAATCAGATTCGCGTTTCATTGTCTTTCCTGTCGGAGATACTAATACAATTTGATCAACTACATTTTTATGCAAATCAATTTTATCATAATTCTCTTCATCCATATTACCTACTTCGAAATCTTCGAAAATTGCGGCATCCATACATCCCGCCTTTACAGAACGCTCCATTTCATTTTTTAATTCTTCAACAGAACCAATTATAATTTCTTCTTTACCATCTTCTGTTCTCCAAATTGGTAGTGGAATCCCCCAAAACCTTGAACGTGATAAATTCCAATCATTGGCATTTTTGAGCCAGTTTCCAAAACGACCTTCACCAGTTGATTTTGGTTTCCAATTGATCGTTTCGTTCAATTCGAACATTCTATCTCTCTTATCGGATACTTTGACGAACCATGAATCTAAGGGATAATACAAAATTGGCTTATCTGTTCTCCAACAGTTCGGATAGCTATGTTTATATTTTTCAACCTTAAAGGCTTTATTTTCTTCTTTTAATTTAATTGCTAATTCGACATCTATAGAGCGCTCGGGAGCCTCACCATCAGCATAGTATTCATTCTTGACATACTTCCCTCCAAACTCATCCATTTCTGGTCTAAATTTCCCTTGAAGATCAACTAATGGCACCAAATTATCATTGGTATCTTTCACTAATAATGGTGGAACTTCTGGAACCGCTTGTTTGGCTACCAATGCATCATCAGCACCAAAAGTAGGCGCCGTATGCACAATACCTGTACCATCTTCGGTTGTTACAAAATCACCAGCAATTACCCTAAATGCATTCTCTGGATTATCATTTGGTAAGGCATATTCTAACAATTGTTCATAACGAATTCCGACAAGGTCTTTCCCTTTAAATTCTTTTACCACATAAAAAGGAATTTTCTTCGCCCCCGCTTCATAAGATAGTAAATCATGTTTACTTTCAACCTCCTCGAACTTTCCTGAAAATTGTTTTGCAACTAATTTTTTAGCCAAGATCACATTCATTGGCTTGAATGTATATTGATTATAGGTTTCTACTAGTACATAATCAATTTTATTTCCAACTGTTAGGGCCGTATTACTTGGCAAGGTCCATGGTGTGGTCGTCCAAGCTAAGAAGAAGATAGTTCCTTCATTTTGTAAAAAATCTGGTAACGAAGCTGTTTTTGCTTTAAACTGAGCCACCACCGTCGTATCGGTCACATCTTGATACGTGCCCGGCTGATTTAACTCATGTGAACTTAAACCAGTACCTGCCTTAGGTGAATATGGCTGAATGGTATATCCTTTATACAATAAGTCTTTTTGATAGATTTGCTTTAATAACCACCAAACTGTTTCTATATATTTGGGTTTATAGGTGATATAAGGATCATTCATATCAACCCAATGCCCCATTTTACGGGTCAATTCTTCCCAAACGTCAGTATAACGCATCACTGCTTTTTTACAGGCCTCGTTATACTCTTCGACAGATATCTTTTTTCCAATATCTTCTTTGGTAATGCCCAACTCTTTTTCGACACCTAATTCAATAGGCAGGCCATGTGTATCCCAACCAGCTTTTCGTTTGACTTGATATCCCTGTAAGGTTTTATATCGGCAAAAAATATCTTTAATAGCACGTCCCATTACATGATGAATACCAGGTAAACCATTTGCTGAAGGAGGCCCTTCAAAAAACACAAAAGGCTTGTTCTCGTCTCTTGATATAATACTCTTATTGAATATATCATTTTCTTCCCAAAACTGTAGGGTTTCTTTTGCAACTTTCGGAAGATCTAATCCTTTATATTCTCTATACTTCATGCTCATTTTAAGCCTTAAATTTCTAATGATGTGCGAAATTACATATTTTATTGAAACTTATAGAGATGGCATAAAAAAAAGCACTCAAATGAGTGCTTTTTTTCTATATATGCTCAAAAGTATTATTCTTTTTTAATAACTATAAATTCGGTACGCTTGTTCACATTGTGTTCGACTTCTTTACATTTGACATTATTGGCGCACTTGTTCAATAATTTCGTTTCTCCATAACCCGCACCCGTAATTCGACCTTCATCAATTCCTTGAGCCACTAAATATGCAACTGTTGCAGCTGCTCGTTGTTTCGACAACCATAAATTAAGGGCATCGGGACCTCTTGAATCAGTATGAGCTCCAAAATCAATCACCATGTTTGGATATTTTTCCATTAGTCGAACTACTTTACCTAAGGCCTTTTCGGAAGCTTCCTTAATGTCGGCTTTATTTAACTCAAAGCGAATATTCTCAACATTTAATAATTGAATACTATCTCTCATAATGAATTCTTTCTCATCAATGAATATCTCCAATTCATTTTTTAAGCCATTTGCATTCGATGTGGCTAGCATGGTAGTTGATGGAAAAAATCCGTTTTTTGAAACTTCAATAGTATAATCTACGGCACAATCCAATCCGAAATAAAATACACCATCCGCCAAGGTAGATACTGTTCTAAGTTTGTTTCCTTCGTTGTCGATGAGGGTAACTAAAGCATTCTGCACGGTAAAACCTGTTACTTTATCTTTAATAACACCTGCTACAGATTGATCACATAGGCTAATTGTTGTTTTTTGAACAAAGGTGTAAATATCGTCGTCACCTTCACCACCTTCTCTATTAGACGAAAAATAACCTTGTAGTTTCTCACTATTAATAATAAATGAAAAATCGTCTCTTTTGCTATTTATTGTTGTTCCTAAATTGATAGGTTCTGGTATTGAACCATCTAATTTAGTGACATATACATCTAATCCGCCTTCGCCACCTTTTCTGTTCGAAGAGAAGTATATTAAATCGCCATCTATATAGGGCGTATATTCTTTATAAGGTGAATTTACCGTAGGCCCTAAGTTTACGGGTTTCCCATAGTAACCATTCTTTATTTCTACATAAAAAATATCTTTATCGCCCAATGTTCCTGGCATATCGGATACAAAGTAAATACGCTCACCATCTCTACTAATAAATGGATGTCCTGCGTCATGACCATCACTATTAAAAGGAAGATTTTCTAAGTTTTTCCACTCACCATTTTCGGCAATAGTTGCTTTAAATATTTTTACACTCTTAGATTTTATTCTTCTATTTACCTTATCATTCGACGTAAAATAAACTTCTTTTAAATCGGCCGTAAAGCTTACAAAAGCATCGTGGTATTTGGTGTTAACATTTTCTGAAAAAGGCTTTACATTTTTAATCTCACCACTTTCGGTCAAATCACCAACGTATAAATCTAAAAAAGGCTGTTTATTACCTCTCCAAACTCTATTATTAATTCCGGGTTTTTTTCTTGTAGAAGAGAATACAATCTTTTCTCCCATAAAAGTCGAACCAAAATCAGAATATCTGGTATTGGCATCGATACTTTTAATACTGTAAGCAGCCGCCATAATAGAATCGGCCCGTTCAATTTGGGCTGATATGAACATACTACTTAACAATAGTATCAGGGAGCATAAAAATCGTTTCATTGGTTGGTTTTCTTTTATATAAGCAAATGGTGTACCAAAATTACAACTATTTCTGTATTACTTAAATTTTTATAACAATCATATTAGTTCTACGATTCAATGCTCGTTCCTCATTGGTGCACTTTTCGATTCTACAATTATTAACTAAAAATTCCGCACCATATCCCTTGCCGCTAATTCTAGATTGGGCAATTCCTCTCCTAACAATATAATCAACGACTTTTTTTGCCCGTTTATCGGATAACTGTTGATTATATTGTAAGGAGCGTTTAGAATCAGTAAAACCACCACATTCGATAATCATTTTAGGGTATTGTTCCATTAAATTGACTACTTTTTTTAAGTGTTTTCTAGCTTTCATATTTAAATGAGCTGATCTATAATTGAAATAAACAGGTTGAATACTCACTTTAAACTTATCTCTATCAAAAAGC
Organism: uncultured Flavobacteriaceae bacterium; assembly: GCA_947494325.1. Taxonomy (GTDB): domain Bacteria; phylum Bacteroidota; class Bacteroidia; order Flavobacteriales; family Flavobacteriaceae; genus Aureibaculum. The sequence continues at coordinate 216,161 of CANLUS010000005.1, read as the reverse complement.
TCTAATTTCTCATTCTTATACAAGACACAGATCACATTCTTAAATTGAGATTCAAACTCTTCGCCTTCATACAAATTACTTATGTCCTTATTCGCAAATAGAAGTAGTTTAACTTCTTTATCAACTTCGTTAGTGGTGGTTATAGTCTTTGATTGACCAATAAACCCATCTTTTTTCACTTCTAACTTAAATACCAAATCACAATCCACCTTAAAAGAAAATAAACCATCTTCTTTTATAACATGAGTCTCTAAGATAATATTTTCATCATTGCTCAAGATTACTTCGGCGTCTTCCAATAAATTAATTGTTACCTTATCTCTTACTTCGCCTGAAATTATTTGACTGCAACTCTTTTGAACCTGTCCAAAGCCATTCGAACAAGCACAAATCATTGTAATTATAATTAAAAAACGTACCATTAATTAATTTACATTTTCACAATTACAAATTCGACCCTGCGATTTGCAGCTCTCTCTTCATCGGTACATTCAACGTCATTGGTACATTTATTTATAATGAATTTTTCTTCAAAACCTTTTCCGCTAATTCTCGAGCTCGAAATACCTTTACCTACAATATAATCAATCACTCTTTTCGCACGTCTATCAGACATCCATTGATTGTACTTTACATCTCCCTTCGCATCGGTATGTGCAGCACATTTAACAATCATTTTTGGATTCTTTCGCATCAAGTCCACAATTTTCAAAAGATCATTTTTCGCCTTTTGGTTTAACCATGAAGATTCATAATCAAAGTACACAGGATTAATTTTTTTAGCATATCTCTCAGAATTCTCAACCTTAGTCTCTTCTGGAAGTTTTTTCATTGGATTTTCTTTTTCTATAACTTCTTTTACAACAACAGGCTTTTCAATCGTCTTAACGGGAATATCTGGACTTGTAGTTGGGACGTCCACCTCAACTGCCGATATTTCCACTTGAGCTGTTGTCACACTATCAATAGTTTTGGCATTCGCAGCACCATCACTTACAAAATCAATATTTCCTTTATCTAATAAAATGATCAACTGTAAGACTCTTCCTGCTTGATTCGTAGTGGTAAACGTTTTTGACTCTGCGGTAAACTCTTCTTTCATACCTTTCAAGGTATACTTTGTTTCACAGTCTATCTTAAAAGAGAAAAAACCATCATCTTTAATGGTTTGTGTCTGTAAAATTGTTCCGTTTTCATCGCTCAAAGTCACTTCAGCATCCACTAAGACATCAGTAGATATCTTATCTCTTACTTCACCACTAATCGTTTGATTACAATCTGACTCTTGCGCGCATACTGTAGTTACAGTAAACGCGATGAAAAAAATAAGTAAAAATTGCTTCATTTGTTCTAAATATTACAATTATAGTATCAAAGATACCTTTTTTGGCTTAATTTAAAAACCTATAAATTCAAACGCAAAAAACCGCTCCAAATTATTTAGAACGGTTTTTATTTATTTTTAACTATTCGCTTATCGCTAATAGTTCGTTAACTAATTATTATTTATAAACTTCCTTTACAAAATCATCAAAAGAAACCTCTTTTTCTTTTAACTTCACATTCTCTTTATAAAAAGTCAATAGTTTTTGGCTCATCAATTGTTCAGATAAACGTTTTGCTTCCTCTTGATTCCCTAAAATTCTACCAGCAATATCGTCTAATTCTTTTTCCTCTGGATTCGCATTGCCAAACTGTGCCATTTGACCTTTTATAAAACCTTTCGCAAACTCTTTTAATTCCTCGAAGGTAACTTGTAAGTTATTATCCTTACTTATTTTTCCTTCAATTAATTGATAACGCAATCCTTTTTCTGACCGGTTAAACTCTTCAGCAGCTTCCTCTTCTGACAACTGTTTTTCTCCAGCTACAGCCAACCATTTTTGCAAAAACTCTGCTGGTAAATCGAACTTTGTATTTTCTATCAAGCTTTCAGTAACAGCATTTAACAATTGCTGATCTGCTTGCTGTTCGAACTGTTTTTCGGCATCTTCCTGTAATTTAGTTCTAAACTCTTTTTCGGTTTTTACTACATCTTTACCAAACAATTTATCGAATAACTCTTGATCTAATTTTGCCGGTTCTGTTGTACTCGTTTCCTCTAGTGTAAATTGAACTTCAATTGCCAATCCATGCGCGTCATCATGAGAAACACCTAGATGAGTTTCTAATAAATGATCATCGTTAAATAATCCTTTTGTCTTTAATTTGATAACATCCCCAGCCTTTGCTCCTAAGAATTTTTTCGCATTAGGTTTTCCTTTAACGACATCTAACTTAAACGTTGTTTTCTTCTCAATCTCCTTTTCTTCACTCACAAATGTACCTGTTACATTTGCTCCTTCTACAACTTCAGTTTGAGAGATGATTTTACCATAACGCTCCTGAATATTAGCAGCCTGGTCATCAATCATTTTTTTATCTGCAACAATTTTATATTGTGTAATCGCTTTTTTCGGCTTCAAATTCACTTCAAATTCTGGAGAAAGACCTAATTCAAATTCAAAAGAAAATTGTTCAGTATCCCAAGAAAAATCTTCTTGTACCTTCGGTAAAGGATTCCCTAAAATATCGAGCTTCTCTTCTACTAAAAATTTGCTCAACGAATCTTGTAATAATTTATTAACCTCGTCTATTAAAACTGGTTTCTCATATTGCTTTTTCACCAAACTCATTGGCACATGCCCTTTTCTAAAACCAGGGATATTCGCTTTTTTACGATAATCCTGTAAAATTTCGGTTACTTTACTTTGATAATCTTCTTGCGTAATATCAATTTTCACAACTGCATTTAGAGCGTCGATATTTTCTTTAGTAATGTTCATCTCTTCTTAATTTCTCTTTGCTTAATAATATGCTTAATTTAAGACCTAAGCGGGCGCAAAATTAGTAATTTTCTGTTATAAAACAACTTATGATCACTTTTGTTTTTTCTCTTTTAAAAAGGAATATAGTATCGATTGGAAAAATGACAGCAATAAACTAAAAAGCAATGCATACAAAAATCCAGAAACGGCAAATCCATCTATTAATTTATCAGCCAGTAAAATAATCATTGCATTGATCACAAATAGAAACAAACCCAAGGTAAGAATTGTTATAGGCAGGGTAAATAATATAAGTAATGGTCGTACGAATATTCGAAGTAAGCCCAGCACAATGGCAACGACAATCGCCGAGGTATATCCATCAACATGAATTCCCGGTAATAGTTCAGCAAGAATGACCACGGCTATCGCCGTAAGTAACATTTTTAATATAAGTTTCATAATATCTTTTTTAATCGATTTCACTACATAGAAACCGAATTTACATTAAGAATGACTACAATTATGCCAAAATCACTGTGGCATTAAAAAACTGACAACATAGTCATAAAAATCATTGGGATTTTCGGCATGTAGCCAATGACCTGCATTTTTGACAGTAACTACTTGATAATTTGGGAAATGAGCTTCAATCAAGACAATATCATCATTAGTAATATATCCTGAATTCGCTCCGCGTAAAAACAAGGTATTACCATTGTAATTAGATAGCGAAGGTAATTGAACTCCAACTTCATCATAAGAATCGGTCAAGGCCTCTAGATTAAATCGAAAAGCTAATTGTTCTTTGGTCTTTCTATATACATTCTTTAATAAAAATTGTCGCACACCGAATTCAGGAACATATTTCTCCAATTCCTGGTTAACAGCACCTCTCGAAGTTTGCTTAGAAAAATCTATTGCATTTAAACCATCTAAAATGTCTTGATGATGAGCAGAATAATAGCGGGGTCCGATATCGGCAATCATCAATTTATGGACAATATCTGGGTATGATACCGCAAAAAACATGGCCGTTTTACCGCCCATCGAATGGCCTAATAAGTTTATATTCTTTAGTCCATGATGTTTTATATATCGTGATAAATCTTCCGCCAGCACTTCGTAATCGAATTCATTCGCATGAAAACTACGGCCATGATTTCGTTGATCAATGAGATGCACTTCATAATTGGAAGCGAAACGGTTTCCGAGTGTCTTCCAATTGTCACTCATTCCTAAAAAGCCATGAAGAATTAATAATGGCTCACCATGACCTATTATTTGAGAATGTAATATCTCCATTATTGCATCTTGTATTTGTACATATTAATGACGTTTTGCAATCCTAAATAAAGGGATTCAGCTATAAGAGCATGACCTATAGACACTTCTAATAAGTTAGGTATATTCTTCGCAAAGAACTGAATATTTTCTAGATTTAAATCGTGACCTGCATTAATTCCTAGATCTAAATCTGTAGCTAATTTTGCACTTTCTACATATGGCTCAATTGCTTTCTTATTTCCAAGAGCATATTGTTTAGCGAAGTCTTCCGTATACAATTCGATTCTATCTGCCCCTGTTTCGGCGGCGGCTGAAATTAAAGGCAAATCTGCATCCATAAAAATTGAAGTACGTACATTATTTCTTTTAAACTCGGCAATTACTTCAGTTAAAAAGTTTTGGTGAGTCTTTGTATCCCAACCTGCATTCGACGTTATAGCATCTACAGCATCTGGAACTAAGGTCACCTGTGTTGGTTTCACATTCAATACTAAGTCGATAAATGATTGAATTGGGTTCCCTTCAATGTTATATTCTGTAGTCACAATAGGTTTTAAATCGTGGGCGTCTTGGTATTTAATATGTCGCTCATCTGGTCTCGGATGTATTGTAATTCCTTCTGCGCCAAATTCCTGAATGTCGATAGCTGACTGTACCAAATTTGGGGTATTACCTCCTCGTGAATTACGCAAGGTTGCTATCTTATTAATATTTACGCTTAATTTTGTCATTCAAAATATTCTTTAGTTATCGAATTTACCTAGCACAAAAATAGTGCATTTGTAAGTTTATTTTACTTATTTTGCAATTATATATGCAAACATCAGATTACATATCGAAAGACGTAAAAGCACTATCCCCAAACGATACAATTGCAAAGGCACAAAAACTCTTTGAGCATTTGACTTTTACACATTTACCGATCGTTGATGATCATATGTACATTGGTTCAATTTCGGAAACCGACGTTCAAATAATAGAAGAAGGCGATAGCAAAATTTCCGATTTTAAATATCTCTACACTACTTTTTTTGCCTTTGAGCATACGAACTGGTTTGAGCTTTTAAAAGAATTTGCAGCGAACGATACTTCGATATTACCTGCAATTAATGACAAAAAGAAATATATTGGTTATTACGAGTTAACCGATATCTTACATATCTTTAATAATACACCCTTTCTAAGTGAAGCGGGAGCGATACTTGTCGTTTCCAAGCCCATGAAGGATTATTCATTTAGCGAAATTTCTCAAATTATTGAATCTAATAATGGTAAATTATTAGGTGCATTTATTTCAAATATCAAAAACGAAGAGGCAGAAATAACTATTAAATTAAATGATCAAGATTTAAATAATACGATTCAATCTTTCAGAAGATACGAATACACTATTATTACTGGTATTCAAGAAGATGAATACCTCAATAGTTTAAAAGAACGCTCAGACTACCTTCAAAGATATCTAAACATGTAACCTTATGAAAGTAGCAATCTACGGACAAAATTATAAGAATGAGGCACTAGAATACCTTGAAGTATTATTAGAATGCTTGGAAGCACATGATATAGAATTGGTTATTGAAAAGCAATTTTATGATCTTTTAGGAGCCGGAAAAAAAATAAGCACTTTTTCCAACTATAATGACTTAAACAATTCCTTTAATTTAATGTTTACCATTGGAGGAGATGGAACTTTTTTAAGAGCGATTACCTATGTTCGAGACCTTAACATTCCAATTATCGGAATCAATACTGGTCGTCTGGGTTTTTTAGCTACCATACAAAAAGAGCATATAAAAGGAGCTGTTAGCGCATTAATAGAAAAACAATATACGATTAAAGAACGTTCTCTTCTTCAAGTCAAAACATCAAGTCAAAATGAAGCTCTTGAAGAGCTTAACTTCGCATTAAACGAAGTAACGGTTGCCAGGAGAAATACTACTTCTATGATTACTGTAGAAACGTACTTGGATGAAGAATATTTAACATCCTATTGGGCAGACGGACTTATAATTTCTACACCAACAGGATCTACCGGTTATTCCTTAAGTTGTGGTGGACCAGTCATTACACCACAAGCTAAAAGTTTTGTTTTAACGCCAATTGCACCGCATAATTTAAATGCTAGGCCCTTAGTAATTCCAGATGAAACTCGTATAAAATTAAAAATTATTGGTCGAGAAAAACAAGCGTTAATCTCCTTAGATTCAAGAATAACAGTTGTCGATAATGAAACTGAAGTCTTTATTAAAAAAGCGCCTTTTACTTTAAAAATTCTTCAACTGCATGAACAGACATTCTTGAAAACCTTGCGGGCAAAACTACTCTGGGGTGAAGATAAACGTAATTAAAGGATAACTTAATACACTTTACAACAATAATATACAATAAAAACTGTTAATCAAAAAAGACCATTTTTAACTACCCAAACAATATAGATTTATTTATATTTGCAAACCCTTTTTAAAAATGAAGAAACTTTTTTTAATTTTAGTTATTACGTTGTTTACCTCAGTTGGCCATGCTCAACTTTTTGAGGCTGGTGTTTTTGCTGGAGGCAGTAATTATATTGGTGATATAGGTCCAACTACTTATATTAATCCGAATAGTCCGGCGGCCGGATTAATTGGAAAATTCAATTATACTCCAAGAATAACTTTTAGAGGCACTTTGATATATACGCCTCTTAAAGCCGACAATTCAAAAGTTAATAGACCCATTAGTGCCCCAGGCACCTCCATTAGTTTTCAAAACAATTTAATTGAAGCGGCGGCTGGAATTGAGTTTAGTTTTTTCAAGTATAGTTTGTCTCAAACCGGATATACACATACTCCTTATATTATCGCTCAAGCCGGAATAAATTCATATGCCTTTATTGAAGATGATGGAACAAGTGCTAGAAAATTTAATATTTCATTACCATTTGGACTCGGTTATAAAGCGAAACTTGCTGAAAATATAGGTATTGCGTTAGAAACCACTATCCACTATACCTTTAAGGATAATATAGACCTTAACAACCATAACATAGATTCACCTCAACGTTCTTTTGGTAACCCCAATAGTAATGATTGGTACGTGTTTACTGGAATCTCAGTGGTTTACGCCTTTGGTCGACCTGGATGCTACAAAGGTTTCTTTTAATAGGTCATGGATATAAAATCAAAAATAAATACTAAGAATACGCCTAAACATGTTGCTGTTATTATGGACGGTAATGGGCGTTGGGCTAAAAAGAAAGGAATGGCCCGTGTTTTTGGTCATAAAAATGGAGTTAAAGCAGTTCGAGAGACGATTGAAGCTGCTGCAGAGATTAATATTAAGGTACTTACCTTATATGCCTTCTCTACCGAAAACTGGAATAGACCAAAAAAAGAAATTGACGTATTAATGAGCTTGTTAGTTACTTCACTTAAAGATGAACTAAAAAGACTTCAAAAAAACAATATCAAATTAGAGTGCATTGGTAATATTGATAATCTTCCAAAAAAAGCACACAAGGAACTTTTAGAAGTTGTCGAAAAAACAAAAGACAACACCCATCTTACATTAATCCTAGCTTTGAGCTATGGATCTAGGGAAGAAATTGTTAATGCAATCAAAAAAATATCTAAAAAAGTTGTTAATAAAGAACTTTTGACGGAAGAAATTGATGAAAAAATTATAAATAACCATTTATATACATTTACTTTGCCCGACGTTGATTTTTTGATACGTACGAGTGGTGAACAACGAATTAGCAACTTCCTTTTATGGCAAATTGCTTATGCTGAATTGTACTTTACAAATACACTTTGGCCAGATTTTAGAAAAGAACATTTTTTCGAAGCAATATTAGATTATCAAAACCGAGAAAGACGTTTCGGAAAAACAAGTGAACAATTACAAGACAGGAATGAACAAACTGAAAAATAACCTACTATTTTTATGTTTTACTTTAGTATTATTTTCTGCTAAAGCCCAAGAAAAAAATGCACAAAACGACTCAATTGCTAAAGTAACTTTCAATGCTGCAGCTAATGATTCAGTTGCCAAAATAGTTCAGGATACGGTTCCAAAAAAACCGCAATTATCGAAAGAGTTATTTAATACGACTAAAACTTATATCCTTGGTGGAATTAATGTAAAAGGTAACGAACAGTTTAGTGATCAGTCAATTACTGTTTTCTCTGAACTTACAGTAGGTCAGCCGATTAAAATTCCAGGAGACAAATTAACATCAGCCATAAAAAAATTATGGAATTCGAAATTATTTAGCGATGTTGAAGTCTATGCCACTCAAATTGACGGCGAAACTATTTATTTAGAATTTGCAGTTAAAGAACTGTCTAAATTAAGCAGTGTCACTATCCAAGGAGTGAAAAAAAATAAGGCCGAAGAATTACAAAAAGATACTGAATTTCAAAAGGGAGCCATGCTCACCGAAAATTTGTTGACAACTACAAAAAACTATATTGCCAAAGAATATATTGATAAAGGTTTTTTGAAGGCTAATGTTACTATTGACACTAAAATTGATACTACTGATAATAATACTCAAAAAGCATTAGTCATTATTAATAAAGGTGAGAAAATTAAAATTAAAAATTTACGGTTTTCTGGAAACAAAGCCTTTAAAACGAAACGCTTAAAGAAGCTTCTCAAAAAGACGAAACAAAAAAACCCATTTCATATTTTTAAACCTTCAAAGTATATAGAAGAAAGATATACAGCAGATTTAGAAAATTTGATTGAAAAATACCGTGAAAAAGGTTATCGAGATGCCCAAGTTATAAAGGATTCGATATCTTGGAATGATGATAATACTATTAATTTAGATATTACAGTAAACGAAGGAAATAGATATTACTTTGGAGACATTCGCTTTCTAGGAAATTCTGTATACACAGATGAACAATTAAAAGCCTTTTTATTGTTAGAAAAGGGTGATATTTACGATAGTAAATTATTAAATGAACAGGTTAAAGGAGATGGCACTCCCGATTCTCAAGATATTACAAACACGTATCTAAATAATGGATACCTCTTTAGTAGAGTTATTCCTGTAGAAACTAGTGTAGAAAATGATACTATCGATATAGAAATTAGAATTCAAGAGGATGAACCAGCTACCGTTCGCAAAGTTTCCTTAACTGGAAACGTGATTACAAATGATCATGTTTTAATTCGAGAAATTAGAACAAGACCTGGACAGCTTTTCAGCCGACAAAATATTATACGTACGATTCGTGAGGTAGGTCAACTACCTTATATTGATCCAGAAAACATTGTCCCAGATGTACAGCCAAATTATGGAGACAAAACGGTGGATATTGAATATGCTGTTGCTGAAAAAGGAGCAAGTCAAATTGAGCTGCAAGGTGGTTTTGGTGGTGGTGCTTTCGTCGGTACCTTAGGACTATCATTTAGTAACTTCTCAGTCAAAAATTTATTTAAAGGCAGCGAATATAGACCTGTACCTCGAGGTGATGGTCAAACAGTATCTCTGCGTGCACAGGCAAGTAGATTTTCTAGCGTATACAGTTTGTCATTTACCGAACCTTGGTTGGGAGGCAAAAGACCACGATCTTTGTCCTTCTCATTATATAGTTCAAGTCAGTTCAATTTTAACCCCGCTACAAGAAATGTTGATAGAAGTCAGCGTTTGAATATACTTGGAGCAACTTTAGGAGTTAGTCAACGTTTAAAATGGCCAGATGATTATTTTACTTTATCTACGGTACTGAGTTATCAAAGATATAAGCTGAATAACTTCTTCCTGGGTCGTATATTCGACTCAAGTAATGGAGTATCAAATAACTTAAACTTCGCTGTAAATTTTGGTAGAAATTCAGCAGGGCCGAACCCTATATTTCCAACTTCAGGTTCTACCTTTAATATTGGCGCAAAATTCACTCCTCCGTATGCATCTATTAGCGGAAAAGATTTTTCGAATGCAACAAACGAAGAGAGATTAGAATTGCTTGAATTCTATAAATTTAATTTTAGTGGAAAATGGTATAGTACAATTGCTGGTAAACCAGGTAATCAATTAGTACTATTATCGAGTGCTGAATTCGGATTTCTAGGAGACTACAATTCAGGAAAAGGATTATCACCATTTGAACGTTTCTTTTTAGGTGGTGATGGCTTAAATCAAGGTCAATTCGATGGTAGACAAACAATTGGCCTTAGAGGATATGAAAACTCGAGTTTATCAGTAGACCCAACTACAGGGAATTCTGCCGGTAGCGCTGTTTACAATAAGGTGTCGTTGGAATTAAGATATCCACTAACACTTAAACCTTCAGCTTCTATATATGTTTTAGGTTTCTTAGAAGCGGGAAATACTGCTGATAATTTCAAAAACTTCGATCCGTTTAAATTGAAAAGGTCTGCTGGAGTAGGTGTTCGAATCTTTATGCCTGCCTTTGGATTACTTGGGATTGATTATGGATACGGCTTTGACGATACGCCAGGTGTACCGGGAGTTGTTTCGGGCTGGCAGCCACATTTTATAATCGGTCAACAATTCTAAAAAATCAGTACATTTGCAGACACTTAGAACTTTGGCACGGTTTTTTCTAAATACACAATGTATGTTGACACGTAAGATATTCTTTGTACTCACTATACTCATAAGCACTATAGCAGTGGCTCAAAAGCCGCAAAAAATTGCTTATATAGATATGGAATACATATTAGAGAATGTACCAGAATATACAGAGGCTCAAGAGAGATTAAAAGCCCGCGTTATTACTTGGCAACAAAGATTAGATGCTTTGAAGCGAGAGATTGAAATTATGAAAGTTGATTTAAGTAACGAGAAAGCGTTGCTAACTGATGATCTAAATGATGAAAGAGAAGAAGATATTCAAATAAAAGAACTCGATTTAAAGAATTTACAAGCAGGTTATTTCGGACCTACTGGTGACTTATATATGTTGCGTAAACAACTAGTGAAACCAGTTCAAGACCAAATATATAATGCTATCCAAGAAATATCGGTACAGAAAAAATATGATATGGTATTTGACAAATCGAGTGATTTGATAATGTTATATTCAAACAAAAAATATGATATTAGCGAGCAAGTATTAAATAAAATAGTAAAAGGTAGAAGGCTAAAGGCAATCGAGGATAAAAAAGTTGAAAAGAGTGCTGCTGCTATTGAAAAAGCTAACGAAACGAAAGCAAAACTCGATGATAAGATTGCAAAAAATCAAGCTTTAAAAGATAAAATAAAAGCTCAAAATGAAGAACGAGCCAAGCGAAGAGCTGAAATCAAAAAGGCGCAAGAAGAGAAACGTAAAAAACGTTTAGAAGAGATAGAACGACGACGAAAAGAGAGAGAAGCTAAAATAAAAGCAGCTCAAAGAGCCAAAGATTCAATTAAAAACAACAAAAATTAAATTAATATTAATACGTAAAACAAATGAGATTATTTAAAAAACTACTAGTAGCAGGTGTACTATTTTTTGGAGTTATGACGGCGGCAAATGCACAGTCAAAAGTAGCACATATAAATTCGCAAGAGTTAGTTGCAGCGATGCCAGAAACGAAACAAATGCAAGAAGAATTAAAGAAAGTTGCGCAAGCATACGATACTGAATATAAATCGCAAACAAGTTCTTTACAAGCAAAATTACAAAAGTATGATGCCGAAGCTCCAACACAGACAGATGCTGAAAATCAAAAGCGTCAAGTTGAAGTTGGTGAATTACAAAAAAAATTACAGGTATATGCTCAACAAGCACAGCAAGAGCTAGAAAAAAGAAGAATGGATCTTTACAAGCCTATCAGTGAAAAAGCACAGAAAGCTATTAAAGATGTTGCGGCGGCAAAAGGAATTCAGTATGTAATGGATTCATCTCCTGGATCAGGGTTAATCGTTTTTACCGGTGAAGACTTAATGGCTGCTGTAAAAGCAAAATTAGGAATGAAATAAAATTCTTTTAAGTAACATATAAAAATCCCACTTTGGAATCTATGGATATCAAAGTGGGATTTTCTATTTTTGTAGTAATATGAAAAAGCAAGCCATAGGTGTTTTTGATTCTGGAGTTGGAGGTGTTTCTATTTGGAAAGAAATAACAACACTCTTACCTTTTGAAGATACTATTTATCTAGCAGATAGTAAAAATGCACCTTACGGACAAAAATCAAAGAAAAAGATACTCGAGTTTAGTATTAAAAATACTGAACTCCTCATCGATAAAGGATGTAAAATTATAGTGGTAGCATGTAATACAGCAACGACTAATGCAATTTCATTTTTACGACAAAACTATGATATTCCGTTTATTGGGATCGAACCTGCTATTAAGCCTGCCGCCCTACAAACTACTACCAATGCTATTGGAATTTTAGCAACAAAAGGAACACTATCTAGCGAATTATTTCATGCTACTTCCAAAAAGTTTACAAAAGGGATACGAGTAATTGAACAAATTGGAGAAGGCCTTGTTCCGTTAATTGAGGCGGGTAAAATTGACACTCCTGAAATGACATCATTGTTAAAGAAATACTTAGATCCTATGCTAGTAGCTAACGTTGACGCCATCGTATTAGGTTGTAGCCACTACCCTTTTCTCATTCCACATATTAAAAAAATCATTGGCTCTAATATTCGAATTATTGATTCTGGGGAGGCTGTCGCAAAACAAACTAAAACTGTTTTAGAGCAACACGATTTATTAAATCCTCTCAAAATAGTACCTCGTCACCTATTGTACAGTAATACCTCTGTAGCTACATTAAACTTACTACTGAACAGCTCGAAGGAAGTATACAAAATTCAAAAATTAGACTTTTGAACATTTTTCTAAAACGTTGGTTGACATAGAAGCATAATGTTCATATTTTCTATCAACTTGAGATTGAATTTTCTTTATTAAAGAATTCAAATTGGTAGTGTCTTTCTCAAATAATTTTTAGAAACGACTTACTAACTTCATATTTCAGATTATACATAGATCAGCAAAAATATCGAGAAGCCATTCCACGTCTTACTAATATTGTGCAAGAGGAAAAGGCCTTTTATCGTTTTCTTGGATTTTGCTATGCAAAGGAAGGTGACACAATAAATGCCTACCGAATACTTGACACGATTAAAGAAAAAGCACGACCTCGCGAACTTAGCTATCAGCTCTTCGTTGTATATGCGGGGCTAAAAGTGTCGGATAGTGCGCTCTATTATTTAGATCCATTTAGAAACAAGCAAACTCGCACGTTTAAAAGAGAAAAAGATAATTTCTTTGGGTATCTGAGTGAAGATCCTAGATTTCTAGAAGTACTTCAAAAGCATGGCATCTCACAAAGCAACTAATACCTACTTTAATATCATCTCCATCAAAATCACTTGATTAAGCTGTAGGTCGCTATCAAAATTATTATCAGCTATAAAAATCAAACTTTTATTTCCGTTGGGTAATTCGGGTCCGAAACAAATTCCTTCAATATTATCAATACTCTTGTTCGTTAATGAGTCTCTGAATGTTTCAAAATTTAAGACCAATTCTTTTTTAACAGGATAGTAATTCACATTTGTCAACTTCTTATTCTTAATCGTATTCACCGCATGTTCATGATCGACACCGTAAATTTTTATTACATTTCCTTGATTTCCATGACCACTTGAAAAACTCCGTTCTATAACCAATAATTTGTTCGGCGCATATGCGAGTATATCCGTTATTCCATTTACGCCAAAATCACCCAAAGGCTGTTTACTTATTCTATCTAATAAATAGGCAAACTGTTTGGTGGCTTTACCGTTTTTATCAAAATATGTAAAACGAACTGGGGAAGTAGTTTCGGTATATTTTGGTTTTGGCCCATCTAATTTTAGAGGCAATTCAGTAGCGACCCAATAACCTTCATTATCAAAACTCCTGGTCAATCCTTCGAATACTCCATTATTACGTGGTAACTGTTTTCCTTTAGCTCTAAAATATTGCGGGATTTCAAATTGTCTTAAAAATTCGCCTTGATGATTTGTACTAAAAACTAAGGGATCTTTTCCTTTTTTAATATTGCCTTCACTCGTTAATATTATATCCTTTCCTACAGGATCAAATACTATCGACTCTAAATCTAGCGCATTATTAGACTCTTGCAATTCTATCGCATTCAATACTTTAATAGTATCAAACTTATAATTTGAGATATCAATATTGGCCGTATAGAAACGTGGCTTCTCTTTATCATCACAAGCAATATAAAAAGTGTCTTTATAGAAATCGATACCTGAGAGACCTCCAACTAACGTTGAATCTACCAACATATCGTTTGGTAATATATATTCATCTAAAAATTGAAGCTTTACCTCTTGAGAATTTTTAACCGCCTTTGTACATCCGACAAGAAAAACAGTAAAAAAAATACAAATACTACTTATACCAACTCGCATATTCTATATAATTATTGGCAATTCTATCGATCTGATCTGAAATTAATTCTTGAGATATATCTTTTACTTTCTTTGCAGGAACACCTGCGTAAATAGTGCCCGATTCTACGGTCGTTCCTTGTGTAACAACAGCACCTGCGGCAATAATTGTATTACTCTCTATGATGCAGTTATCCATTACGATACTTCCCATACCAATGAGAACATTATCATGAATTGTACAACCATGTACAATTGCATTATGCCCAACTGAAACATTATGTCCAATTGTGGTAGGGCTCTTCTTATACGTACAATGTACGACAGCCCCATCTTGTATATTTACTTTGTTGCCCATTTTAATAAAATGCACATCGCCTCGTAAAACAGCGTTATACCATATACTGCAATCATCGCCCATAGTAACATCCCCAACTATGACAGCGTTTTCAGCGATGTAACAATTCTCACCTAAGACCGGTTTCTTCCCATTTAGTTCTTTAATAATCATGTTAAATTTTATTATTTAAAATAAGATAAAAATTCTGCTTTTTTTGAGGCCGAAACACTGAGCTCTTTTCCGTTGGATAAAGATACGGTTCCTCCCTTTCCTTTTTTATAGGACGCGATATAAGATACATTAACTAAAAAGGATTTATGAATTCGTGCAAAACCATTTTCCTTTAAAAGCTCTTCAAAGTATTTCAAGGTTTTACTAACTAATTTTTTCTGCTTATTAGTCAAAAACAACTCTGTGTAGTTGTCATCGGCCTTGCAATAGATAATGTTTTTCATCTCCAATACTTCAAAACCATCTTGAGTTGGAATCGTAATCTTATGATCTGTTGTATTGACTCTAGGCACTAAGACAGCATCTTGTAACTGCTTTTCTTTAATTTTTATTTGAGAAACATAGTCTACTGCCTTAATTAATTCATCTATTGAAATGGGCTTTAGAAGGTAATATGAGGCGTGATTATTTAGTGCTTCAATCGCATACTGATTATAAGCTGTAACAAACACAACTTCAAAATCGGTTTCATCAAATTTATCTAACAAATCAAATCCACTCCCATAAGGCATTTCGACATCCAAAAAAATAAGATCTAACTCATTATTTCGAATCAAAACCATGGCATCATCAATATTCGAAGCTTCGCCTACAACTTGTACGTTTGGGCAATATTTGGCAAGATAATTTTTGAGAATTTCTCTACTTGTTTGCTCATCTTCTACAATAATCGTTTTTAACTCCATTACTCTTTTTTCAGTATTAGTGTAACTTTAGTACCTGTTGTATCTTCATGTAAATCTTCTATATAAACATCAACTTTATCTTTATACATTTCATTTAAAATTGTAATTCGCTGTTTAATGTTTTGCATGCCTTTGGATTGCTGTTTCTTTTGATAATCTGTTTTTAAGGCTTTTGATTTTTTTCTCCCTATTCCATTGTCAGAAATTTCAATCAAAATTGTCTCATCATCTTTTGAGCTTAAGGAGACTTTCAACAATCCTTTTTCTTTTTTATATCGCAGTCCGTGCCACACTGCATTCTCAATATATGGTTGTAACAACATCGGAGGAATTTCGAATTGTCCTTGATCAATAGTTTTATCCACGTACAATTCATAGTCAAACTTGTCTTGAAATCTCGAATGTTCTAATTTCAGATATAAGGTTAGCAACTCTAATTCTTTCTCGAGTGATATAAAATCCTCTTCGGAATTGACTAAGACACTACGCATCAAGGTAGAGAAGTCTGTCAAATAACGGTTTGCTGTTCGCTCATCATTTTGTGCTATAAAACTATTAACTGAATTCAATGCATTGAAAATAAAATGAGGATTCATCTGTGTTCTCAAAGACTTTAGCGCAAGTAAATTATTGGCTAATTTTCGCTGTCTATTACTTCTAAACATCCAAAACAATGAAAATAGCAATAACGCCAACCCTATTAATAAGCTATAAATAATGAGTTTTTGACGTCTATCATTTTCGACAGTCAATCTATTTTCTGTCTGATATAACTGTATTTTACTTTCTGAAAGTTCTCTATCCTTCTCCAAACTCGATATTCTATTTTGTTTTTCAGACAAATCTTTATTCAAACCTACTAATCGAGCTATTTCGTTTTCCTTTTGCTTATACACCTTATCGACCAATGAAACGTACTTTTGATAGTTGGTTAATGCTTTATCATCATCACCTAATGAAACATAAGCTTCAGACAAGCTTTGCAAGGCGTCAATTTGAGTTTTAAAATCATCGGCACTCTCAGCTTCTGCTTCACTCTCTTCTAGGAAAGAAATAGCATCATTTGTATTATTTTGTTTTAGCAAAGCGTTTCCTAAGTCGAGCTTCGCTTTCGGTTTAGTAAGCTTCACATCTTCAACAACCACTTCTTCAACATCCGCATCCTCTAAGTTCTTTAATGTTTTCTTTCGCTGCTCGACTTCCTTATCTATATTCTTATTACGACTATAAAATTCGGCCGCATTATTATTATCCAGTGCTATTTTTTCGGGGCTTTGCTGAACTGTAAAATTGGACTGTAAATAATCTTCAGCTTTGGCGGTTTCTCCTTGTTCTTCTAGCAATGCCGAAATTTTAACGTTCAAACTTGTTATTTTTGACGTAGCACTAAGCTGCTTCGCTAAAGTTAAGGCCGTTTGATACATATCAAAAGCTTTTGTTTGTCTCCTTTCCTTCTTATGCACATCGCCCAACCCTTCATAAATTTCAATTTTTTGAGAAGTCGTTATCCCTCTTTTTTTGAGTAAAGCATCATATTTTTCCTTACTAGTTGTAAAATTCTCATTTAGCAATAGGGCTTTCGCCAATTTTAGCTGATTAGGAGTACTATTTACATTATCGGTAGCGATTGTATAATTACTTACAGCCAAATCATATTGCGCCAAATTCATGTAGACATCACCTAAAACACTGTATGACGCACCTAATTGTTCTTTATTCTTACTTTCATTGGCGATTTTCAATGAATTTCCGATGAATTCAATACTTTTCGCTGGTACACTCTTCTTATACCTATTAGCAGAATCTAGGAAGTTCTGAAATTGAACCGAGCTATCTGATCGTAATTTGTTGGTTTTAAATTTGTAAGACGAGGACCTTTTCTTTTCTTTTTTTTCCAGAACAACATTATCTTTATCTTCTACTTCATAATAAATGCTCCCATTTAATCGGTAAGAATTAATGGTCACCCCATTTTTACTTAATATGATCACATCACCGTTTTTCGCATTGATAGAAAACTCTCCGTTAGCATCGGTATACGTGCGAGCGCTTTTACCCTTTACTCTAATCTGTATCCCACTCAATGGCTTTCCAAACTCATCAGTCACTCGATCAGAATACATCTTATTCGGCGTTGATATCCTATTCTTTTCTTGTCCGAAGGAGATCGTTGATAACAACAATAATAGGAATACTATGATATAATTTTTATGTGTCATTTTACTTTTAGAATAGGGTAAATCTACATACTTAAATTCGTTTTATAAAATGCAGGTAGCCTAAAAATTAGCTTTTAACGGCTCAAAAACACCACTTTTACCTCAGTTACTATTTCACGAGGTTATTTCACTCAATGAAACATATCATTCACGCATTCTTAATTTTTTCAGCCTTTTTCTGTCATTACTTTTACTAAAAATAAAAAGCCATGACGTTTCTAAAACAGTATTGTAAACAACTTAATTATTTCAAAAATCGATTAGGCCTAACAATTTGGTTGGTCGCCTTATTTTGCGCTATCTCTACGAGCGCTCAAACATCACAAAAAAACTTTCTAGATATAAATTACATTCAAGTATCTGGAACAGTCGAATCTAATATAACTCCAGATAAAATTTATGTAAGTATTACAATTAATGAGAAAGATAAGAAGGGTAAAATTTCTGTCGAAATGCAAGAAGCAAAAATGATTCAAAAATTAAATTCGATTGGAATTGATCTCAATAAAAACCTATCGGTGCAGAGCTTTCACAGCTCATATAACAGTTATATTCTTAAAAAAGATGATGTTCTTAAGGTAAAAAAGTACCTCTTGTTGGTTCACAATACCGAACACTTATCTAAAGTATTCAAGATCTTCGATCAACTAGAAATATCCAATGTTTACATCAGTAAAGTCGACCATTCTAAGATGGAAGAATTAAAATTAGAAGCAAAAATAAAGGCAATACAAACAGCTAAAAAGAAAGCAACAACTTATGCAAAAGCCATAGATCAATCTATTGGAAAGGCATTATTAATTACTGAAAAGAATAATCAACATTTTAATAACTCAAATGCCATATACGGCGCTCGCGCCACCAATGTTCTTATTCGAGAGTATGGTGCACTAAACACTAAAAATAAAATCGATGGAGAAAGAATAAATTTCAAAGACATTACTATTACGGCTTCTATAGAAGCAACATTCGAATTAAAATAAATTTAAAAATAAAAAATTATGAAAAATCTATGTATCCTATTATTGACATTAGTCACCTTGACAGTCTCGGCTAATACTTCCGACTTTGATAAAAAGCACACCATTAAAGTCGCGCTACTACTTGACACTAGTAATTCTATGGATGGTTTAATAAATCAAGCTAAAACGCAACTATGGGAAATTGTAAATGAACTGTCTTATGCTAAATGCGGAAATGAAGATCCTAACTTAGAGATTTCTCTTTACGAATATGGAAATAGTAATTTACCTTCTTCAGAGGGTTATATTCGTCAGGTGATTGGTTTTAGTAGTGACTTAGATGAAATTTCTGAAAAATTATTCGCCTTAAAAACAAGTGGTGGGAATGAATTTTGCGGAAAAGTCATCCAAACTTCATTAAAAGAATTGAATTGGGGTTCAAATAAAAAAGACTTAAAGTTGATTTTCATTGCTGGAAACGAGCCATTCACTCAAGGCAAAATTAATTACAAAGATGCTGCAACTCAAGCCAATGAACAAGACGTTGTTGTAAACACTATTTTTTGCGGAAACTATCAAAATGGCGTATCCGGAAAGTGGCAAGACGGCGCTAATTTGACTAATGGTGATTATATGGCCATTGACCATAACGAAACGATTGTTCATATTTCATCTCCTTATGATGATGTGATCATTCAGCTGAATAAAAAGCTAAACGACACTTATATTTATTACGGAGCTCAAGGCAGAAATAAAATGGCATTACAGTCAAAACAAGATAGTAATGCCGCCGAATTGGACGAAGTTGTAGTTGTAAAACGCGCAGTTAGTAAAAGTTCTCGAATTTATGATAACTCCTTATGGGATCTTGTAGATGCCGAAAAACGTAAAGACTTTAGCTACAAGAAATTAAATAAGAAAAATTTACCGAAAGCCCTACAAAATAAATCCTCCGAAGAAATCAAAGCATATGTAGGTCAACAGAGTAAAAAGCGTGAAGAAATTAAGCAAAAAATAAAAAAACTTAACGCTCAAAGAAATGCTTACGTGGCAAAAAAAAGAAAGGAAACGAATACCAAAAGTTTAGACAAAGCATTGATTAGCTCGTTAAAAAGACAAGCAAAGACCAAAAATTACATATGGTAAGTTAAAAGCTCACGTAAGTGAGCTTTTTGTTTTAATCTTCATTAACTTTGCATCAAATTTAATGATGATGCAAGAATTCAAAATAACAATAGAAACAACGCCAAACGAAACCATATTAAAGTTTGTTGCCAATACAATTTTAACCGATGGAAGTTTCGAATATCATAATGTTGAAGAAGTAAAAAATTCTACTTTAATTCAGCAACTGTTTCATTTACCCTTTATAAAAAAGGTATTTGTTACTGCCAATTTTATTGCTATTGAACGTTTTAATATTGTAGAATGGGCAGATGTTCAAGACGAATTGAAAAAAGTGATTGAAAATTACTTAAACACTAATCAGAGTTTGTTTACACAGCAACAGAGTAAACAAGTTGTTGTAGAAGTATATGGTGAAAGTACACCAAACCCAGCTGTGATGAAGTTCGTAACGAACAAACTACTTACTTCTGAGAATATTGAAGTGAAGAGTATCGAAAGTGCTGGAGAAGTTCCAATTGCGAAAGCCTTAATGGATTTTTCATACGTCGATGAAGTTTTTATTTCAGAAAATTATATTTCGATCACCAAAAATGCATCGGTTGAATGGTTTGAAATAACAAGTGCCATTCGTGACTTTTTAAAGAATTACATCAAAGAAAATAAACCAGTCATCACCGAAAATTATGTGCCAATTGTAAACGAAAAAGTTCAAATTGAGCCTGTTGATACTAAAAATTTAGATGATATTTCTCAAGAAATTGTAGCAATTTTAGACGAATATATAAAACCTGCAGTTACTTCTGATGGTGGAAATATTATGTTTCAGTCTTATGATACTTCGAGTAAAACCGTAAATGTAGTATTGCAAGGTGCTTGTAGCGGATGCCCTTCTTCAACAGTAACTCTAAAAAATGGTATTGAAGCTACTCTTAAACAATTACTTCCGAATAAAATTGAAGAGGTCGTTGCTATAAACGGATAATCACAACATAAGTGCAGACGATTTTGTATCTTTACCTGTAAACAAATTTTTTAACCAAAAAACTAGATAGTTATGGCAGTAATGAAAGTTATTGAAGTATTAGCAAATTCTGAGAAAAGTTGGGAAGATGCTACTCGTAAAGCAGTGAAACATGCTTCTAAAAGTGTAAAACACATAAAATCGGTATTCGTACAATCTCAAAGCGCTGTTGTCAATGGTGATGATGTAGCAGAGTTCCGTGTAAACGTAAAAATTACTTTTGAAGTAAAATAAACGTACATTTAAAAAAAATGAAAAGCGCTTTGGTCTAGATCGGAGCGCTTTTTTTTATTGTGTATATTTGAAAAAAAATGAGAATGAACTATCGATTTTCTTTACTACTTTTTGCCATACTTCTCACCCTTGGTTGTACAAATCAAAATAAAAAACACATGTCTGATCATCCCCATACAAATGCTCTTATAAATGAGACAAGCCCTTATTTATTGCAACATGCTCATAATCCGGTAGACTGGCACCCTTGGAGTAAAGAAACCTTAGAATTAGCTAAAAAAGAAAATAAATTAATCTTGATTTCAGTCGGTTATGCTGCTTGTCATTGGTGCCACGTTATGGAACGTGAAAGTTTCGAAGATACGGCAGTTGCTACTATTATGAATCAAAATTTTATCAATATAAAAGTTGACAGAGAAGAGCGACCTGATGTTGATCAGATTTATATGAAAGCCGTACAACTGATGAATAATGGTAGAGGTGGATGGCCCTTAAATGCCATTGCGCTACCCGATGGTCGACCCGTTTGGGGAGGCACTTATTTCCCTAAAGAAAATTGGGTGGATATACTGAATAAGGTATCTAGCGTGTATAAGGAAGATCCGGATAAAATGAAAGAATTCGCAACCAAACTGACTGAGGGCATTAAAAATTCGGACCTGATAACGCTAAATACCGAAGACACGAATTTTTCAAGAATAGAAATAGATACTATTGTCTCAAATTGGACGGAGTACATGGATTTTGATCTTGGCGGAAGCGCCGGATCTCCCAAATTTCCTTTACCTAATAATGTTGACTTTTTACTCCGTTACAGTACTCAGACATCCAACCAAAAATTACTCGATTATGTAAATAACTCGCTAACCAAAATGGCATTAGGAGGTATTCATGATCAAGTTGGAGGTGGTTTTGCCAGATATTCTGTAGATGCAAAATGGCATATTCCTCATTTTGAGAAGATGCTCTATGATAACGGACAATTGGTGAGTGTATATGCCAATGCTTATGTCGCAACTAAGAATCCTCTGTTTAAAAAAATAGTATATCAAACTACTGCATTCGTTGAAAGGGAATTGAGCAATAAGCAAGGTGGTTTTTACTCCTCGCTTGATGCGGATAGTAATAATGCCGAAGGAGAGCTAGAAGAAGGTGTGTTTTATGTTTGGAGCAAGGAAGATCTTGAAAGACTGATCCCAAATGATTTCGCGCTCTTTAGCGACTATTATAACATAAGTGATGCCTGGAAATGGGAGCACGAAAATTACAACTTGCATCGTACAAAAACTGATGAAGAAATAATAAAACAATATAATCTCAGTCAAGAAGATCTCTCCAAAAAAGTAGAGAATTGGAGATCTATTCTTCTCACTGAAAGAGAAAAGAAGGAAAGACCAAGGCTTGATGACAAAATTCTAACCTCTTGGAATGCCCTTATGTTGAAAGGTTATACACATGCGTTTCGCGCTTTTAACGACCCTCATTTTTTAGACATGGCACTAAAAAATGCTAATTTTATTGTTTCAAATCAATTAAGAGAAGACGGTGGATTGAATAGAAATTTTAAAAATGGGAAAAGCAATATCAATGCATATCTCGAAGATTATGCAACGACCATAGATGCCTTTTTAAACTTATATCAAGTTACACTCGATGAACAATGGTTACAGAATGCCAAGCAACTTGCCGATTATTGCTATGACCATTTTTATGATACGGAAAGTCAATTGTTTCATTTCACTTCAGACATGGATGATCAACTCATTGCTCGTAAAATTGACATTAACGATGACGTGATTCCGTCTTCAAATTCGATCATGGCTAATAATTTATTCTTATTAGGCCATTATTATGGGAATAAAAAATATGCCGATAATGCTTCACAAATGTTGCATAATGTGAAAGAACAGGCTTTCCAATATGGTGGCAATTCAGCTAATTGGTTATGGTTATATCTCAATTATATCGGTGATTTTTATGAAGTAGCAATTTCTGGAAAGAATGCGAAAGTTAAATTAGAGGAATTCAATCAGAAATACATCCCTAATAAATTGATTGTTGGGAGCACAAAAGATAGCGATTTACCACTTCTTGAGTACAAATATAATGATGACCAAACAACTATTTATGTTTGTATTGATGGAACTTGTCAATTGCCGGTAAACGAAACAACAAAAGCATTTAAACAAATTAAAACCACCTTATAATGGACATTCTTTCTCTTGTATTTATAGCACTTGTAGCACTTTTACATTTTTATTTTATGATTTTAGAAATGTTTTACTGGACCAAACCCAGAGGGCAAAAAGCGTTCGGAGTAACACCAGAGTTTGCAGAAGAGTCTAAAGTGTTGGCAGCAAATCAGGGATTATATAACGGATTTCTAACTGCTGGCTTGATCTGGGCAATGATTGATCAGACCTACGGCGATAAAATTGCAATTTTTTTTCTCATATGTGTGACTTTAGCAGGTCTTTATGGGTCATACTCTACAAAGAATAAAAAAATATTTTTTGTGCAGGCTGTCCCAGCAATGATAGCTCTAGCTTTAACCTTATTAAAAATTTATAATTAAAATGGATTTCGAAAAAATTATTGACTCGCTAACTACTTACGGAACAGAGTACGGATTAAAAATATTGGCAGCTATTGTTATATGGATCGTAGGATCTTGGGTAATTAAAAAAATAATGGGCGTCACTGGCAAAATCATGATGAAAAAGAATTATGATGAAAGCTTGCAAAAGTTCTTATTAAATCTTGTTAGTTGGACTTTAAAGATCTTACTAATTATCGTTATTCTATCTAAACTAGGCATTGAGACCACTTCATTTGCAGCGATATTGGCAGCAGCGGGTCTTGCTATTGGAATGGCACTTCAAGGGTCGCTAGCAAATTTCGCAGGTGGTGTATTGATGATGATTTTTAAACCAATCAAAATTGGAGATTTAATCGAAGCTCAAGGGGAGATCGGTGTGGTGAAGGAAATAGAAATCTTCACTACAAAGATTGTAACTCCAGATAATAAATTAGTAATTATTCCAAATGGCACCTTATCGAACGGTAACATAACGAATTATACTGCGGAAGGGAAAATTCGATTGGATTTAACTTTTGGTGTTTCGTATGATGCTGACATCAAACAAACTAAAGATGTGTTGCTAAATGTTATTACATCGAATACTAAGGTTTTAAAAGATCCGGCTCCTATGGTGGCAGTATCAGAATTAGCAGATAGTTCAGTTAATTTTGCTGTTCGACCATGGGCAACTCCTGAGAACTATTGGGATGTTTATTTTGAAACTACTGAATCTGTAAAAGTAGCCTTGGATAAAGCTGGAATTGAAATTCCATATCCACATGCTGTTGAAATTCAAAAGGAAGGATAACACAACAACATTTTCAACATAGAATGCGCAAAAATTATATCTCTGGTATGATTTTTGTGCATTTTTATATAAATAAACCACGCTTATTATGAAAAAATTACTCCTTCTATTCGTATGTATTGCATGTATTGGTTTTGAAGGCCAATCTCAAAACTCAAGTAGTATTAGCAGCCTTTATCTTGGCAATAACGCTGGCTTTGATGGTAGATCTGTTTTACTTGACTACCGAAGTTTCGATCACCACAGTGTTGACTATAGAGATTTTGGCACAAACAATACAACGAAAATAATTGACGATAACACGACAGCTGGAACAAGATTTATCACTGATTTTCAGTCTGGAAAAGTTCGCGGTTTTAAGAAAGAGTATATATTGAGATATGATGCCTTTAATGATCAAATGGAAATAAAAAAACCTCAAAATAATATTAAGCTTATTGATAAAAGAACAATCAATGAGGTACGCTTTGAGGATGGCTCAACCTATAAAATCTATAGTTACTATATAGGCAAGAAAAATTTAACAGGATATTTAAAAGAAAGCTTTAAAGGGGCAGAGGTAACTTTATTGAAAAAAGAAGTCATCAAATATGTTTTTGAAAAACAGGCCGAGTCTGGGTATCACACTACGATTCCGGCAAAATACCAAAGAGGGAAAGATCTCTATTTTATTGCTGACCACAATGGTAAAACTCGATCATTTCGAAGTAAGAAAAGCTTTTTAAATTTATTTCCTGTCAAGAAAAAAGAGTTAGAGAAATTCATTAAATCGAATAGCATAAAATTTTCCGATGAAGTATCTTTAACCACCTTGGTGAAGTATTTGGATACTATTTAATGAATGGCCTTGCTAAAATGACAATGACGATTACTTTTTATCACTTTCAATCTCTATCAACAAGAATCTGATTTTTTGATTAGTAATTTTTAACTATTAATTTATATCTCTTTTTATTATGAAAAAACTACTCTTATTATTTTTTTTAGGGGCTTTGTGCCTTAATGCTCAATCTCAGGCAAGAAGTATTCTTGGAGATACATACACAATTAATAATGTCTCGCCTGGTTTTATAAAGTTGCCATTTCCAGAGTATAGAGAGGCGAACAAACTTAGTATTGACTTTCGAGATTTTGAATCAAATAATACAACGAAAGTGATTAATGACGCTATCACAGACGGAAGTAGATTTACTACTGATTTTCAATTTGGAAAAGTCGATAAATTTAAGAAAGACTATCGCATGAGATACGATGCTTTTAATGACCAGATGGAAATCAAAATGGACGATGATAAAGTAGTTCTTCTTAACAAAGAAACCATTAATGAGGTTCGTTTAAAAGATGGTTCAAATTATTCGATTTATAATTATCAAATAGGAAATCAAGACATAACGGGTTATTTAAAAGTCGTTTTTAGCGGATCAACAACTACATTACTCAAAAAAGAAGTAATTAAATATGTCTTCCGAAAGCGAATTGAGTCGGGTTATGTAGGTGAAGTTCCTCCTACGTATCAGAGGGCAAGTGACCTATACTTTATAGCTCATCACAACGGTGCTATACATTCATTTAGTACAAAAAAAGAGTTTTTAAACTTATTCTCTACGAAAAAGAAAGCGTTAGCGAATTTTATAAAATCGAATCATATAAAGTTTTCTAAGGATGATTCTTTGTCTAAATTGGTGAAGTATTTAGATTCAATGAACTAAATGCCACCTACATATTTTTATTTATTAACCAAAAAGAGAAAATACCTTATATTTGGTATCAATTCCAATTTATTTTATTATGAAAAAATTAATTATTTTAATAGCACTTGCTTCTTTCAGTTTGAATGGCCAATCTCAAAGGATTAATCAAGTTGCCGAAAACTTTATCAATGACTCTCAAAATTTCGTTACTAATAATACGACAAGAGGAATCATAGATGCAAATGTTACTGGAAGTAGATTTATTACTGATTTTCAATTTGGAAAAGTAATAGGCTACAATCAAAATTATCTAATGAGGTATGATGCTTTTAATGATCAAATGGAAGTTAAAAATAACGATGATCAAATCGTAATTATCAATAAGAAAACAATTAACGAAGTTACATTTAATGACGGTTCTAAATATAAAATTTATAATTACACTTCAGAAGGAAGTAATAAAACTGGTTATTTAAAAGTACTCTATGCAGGAACAAAATCTTCATTATTAAAGAAAGATGTGATCAAATATGTTCCAGAAAAGAAAGCTGAATCAAGTTATGATAGTGATGTTCCTGCTGCCTACAAAAAAGGGAGCGCTATTTACTTCATAGCAGATCATAATGGTGACATTCGTTCTTTTACCAAAAAGAAAGAACTATTAAAACTGTTTCCTGCAAAGAAAAAAGCAATTGATAAATTTATGAAGGCAAATCGAGTAAAGTTTTCTGACGAAACCTCTCTGGCTAAATTGGGTAGACACCTAGACGGAATGAACTAAAGGAATTATTCGATGTAATGATTCTATTTTTTGGATTTTGTTATTAAGAAATCTTTCAAGTAAAAAGGCTCAAAATAAGCGACATCTTCGATGTCGCTTATTTTGTATTTATGATATGATAGCTGAGCCATTTGCTGTGCTGACGGAAAATATCCGTCAAGAAAAACAGCATTCTCATGCGTTATAATTTCTTTACATTTCTGAGCACCATCACCTAAAAAATAGACCTTGCTCATGGTTAAATATTCGCTGAAAGAATGCTCATCTATCACCTCAGCTCTTATTTCTCGTAGTTGCGTATTATTAGAGTCATATACAGCACTATAGACTTCCATGCGCCTAGCATCCAACAAAGGAACAATCACAGCGTTTTCATCAATTTGAATAGATGAGGCCAATGAACGTAAAGTATCAACTGCAATAAGGGGTAAATCTAGGCTAAAACATAAACCTTTTGCCGCTGAAACTCCAATACGCAAACCTGTATATGAACCGGGGCCCTTACTAACGGCCATGGCTTTGATATCGTCGAATGACTTCGCAGCATCTTTTAGTACATCTTCAATAAAAACATGTAAATTTTCGCCATGAGAATAACTTTCGTCGTTTATTTCTTTCATCGCAATTACCTGCCCATTGCTGGCTAAACTAACAGAACAGTTCTTAGTCGTGGTTTCTATATTTAAAATAATCGCTTTCAATTCCTATAGTACAAAGATACAGTAGATTTCACAAAAAAACATCTAGCAATTTTCATGACTAGATGTTTTCTAAAAAAAGGGGTAATGCTCTATTTATTTTATGATCGGAATACCGTAATAGAATTCCAATACTTTAGTTCTAAATACATAGTTATACTTTGCTCTTGCTAAGGCCGCTTGCGCATTCACCAATCTATTTCTAACTTGCTCAAAGTCGAAGGAATTGGTAACACCTAAGTCATAACGTTGTTTTGCATAATCGAAAGAAATCTGTTGTGCTTCAACCGATTTAGTGGCTGCCTCATATTCTTTTAACGTAGCTTTCGCATTAATATATGCTCGTTCTATCGCTTCTCTTAGAGCTAATTTCTGATCAGATAAATTAACTTCCGATATTTTTTGATTGATCTTGGCTCTGTTAACATTTGCTTTTACCTGACCTCTATTAAAAATCGGAATGTTTAAACTTAGTCCTACAAACTGACCTAAATTATTATCCAATTGATCGAAAAATCCGTTTTTCACCAATAATTGCTGTCCTGGATTATTAGGATCTGGGATAAAGAAGTCATCACTTCTTCCTTGCGTATGATTGTACACCGTATTTAATCCTGCACTGGCAGTTAAACTTGGCAAATAATCAGCTTTTGCAACTTCAATCTGAGTTTCAGCATTTTTTAAGCTTAATTCAGCACTCTTAATCTCAGGTTGATTTGTTACTGCTTTTTCGAATATTTCATTTGTATTGTTATACAATAACGCTACCGAATTAATATTAATTGGAACATCTTGAATATCAAACCCCGCATTTGGTATCTGTAAAATTTGAGAAAGTGTTAATAACGCTAAATCAACATTATTTTGAGCGGTCACAATAGCGTTCTCATCATTGATCATTGTTGCTTCAACTTCCAATAAGTTTCCTTTAGGTTGCACACCTTCCTCTACCAAACCTTTCGTTCTTTCGAACTGTTGCTTGCTTATTTCTAACTGAGATTCGGCAATCTTCAAATTTTCTTTATTGAACAACACGTTTAAATATGAATTCACAATATTTAGTGAAATATCGTTTTTCATTTTTTCCAAATCCAATAAACTAGCTTCATAGGCTACTTTAGACTGCTCATATATATTTTTTAATCGAAAGCCATTAAAGATGGCAACAGAACCGCTTAATCCAAAACTATTAGAACGTCTATCAACAGATACCCTAGAATTACTAGCCGCATCAAAACCAGAACCAAAACTAAAATTTTGAGAAGCAGAAGCCGAAAAACCAGGTAATTTACTACCCTTGGCAGTGTTTATATCTTCATTTCTTAAATCGGTGGTAAATTTCGCTCTTTGCACAGAAAGGTTATTCTCTAGCGCATGATCAACGCATTCTTTGAGCGTCCATTGTTTTTCTTGAGCGAATGAGATTGTAATTGTTAAAAAGGCAACGAGTATACTTAATTTCGTTTTCATAGTTAGTTTATGTTAAACAAAGCCATAACCTCTACATGAAAATTTAATAAAGGATTGGCTTTACAGATTTTTGATTTTCTATATGACGACTAAAAGTAAAACTTGTTACACTTTATCGTTCTTATTGAAATGTTAAAGTTTTAATTTCTTCCAATTTCTGTACAAAAAGTACACCCCTACACCCACTAAAATATATGGAAATGCCATTAAATAGATGATTCCTGAATTGACCGATTCGGCAATTTCAGCATCTCCAGATTCTACAACAGCCTTACACATGGCACATTGACTCGTCACTATCTGCGATATCGATAAAAATAGAATGACCAGTATTTTTTTCATGCTTTTAATAATAAGGAGAAATCATTAGATACACAATCACACCTGACACAGCAACATACAACCATAAAGGAAAGGTAATCTTCGCTATTTTCTTATGGCGATCAAAATCGTTCGTAATAGCTCGAACATAGGTGATCAACACGAAGGGAATAATGATGATTGATAAAATAATATGCGTTATTAAAATAAAATAATACACATACTTTATAATACCTTCACCACCAAACGAGGTAGAATTGGAAGTCATATGATATGCTACATACATCACTAAAAAAGCAACGGAACAACCAATAGCTATTTTCATCAAATTCTCATGTCGCTTACGATTGCCATTTTTAATTGCTACAACTGCTATGATTAAAAGTAATGCTGTACATGCGTTGATACTAGCATAGATAGGTGGTAAAAACGTTAGCGGCTCAGCGTTGGGTATCTTCACCC
Source organism: uncultured Flavobacteriaceae bacterium (assembly GCA_947494325.1). Classification (GTDB taxonomy): domain Bacteria; phylum Bacteroidota; class Bacteroidia; order Flavobacteriales; family Flavobacteriaceae; genus Aureibaculum. Next base: position 186,065 of record CANLUS010000005.1, on the reverse strand, counting down.
CAAATAAAACGGCAACCACTAATGGAATTGCAATTGAAAGAACGACAATCCATTTGTTATATTTCTTCGCAGTTATTTCGTCTTTGTTCATCTTATTCTTTCAATAATTTTGATATATCTTCTTTTAAGAGTTCAATTTGTTCTTCTTCAGTGCCCAGATAATATACAATTGGATTTCCATGCTCGTCTTTTCTAGATCTCAAAAAACCTTTTTTATCTATCAGGGCAAAATAACCTTGATGTTCGAAACCTCCAGCCACTTCAGGGTTAATTTCTGCAAAAATGTTGAGTCCTTTATTAGACAATTCATAGACATCGTCAATATCTCCGGTTAGCATATGCCAATTGAGCGAAGTTACTCCATATTCTTCCGCATACTTTTTTAGCACCATTGGGGTATCATTTGTTGGGTCTATTGTAAAAGAAGCAATTCCGAAATTTTCATTATCTCCATATTCCTTTTCTATTTTCAGCATATTTCGATTCATGATCGGACAAATACTCGGACAGGTGGTAAAAAAGAACTCAGCAACGTATACTTTCCCTTTATAATCAGCTTCTGTAATAGATAAACTATCTTGATTCATAAAGGTGAAATTTGGCATTTTTTTAGGCTCTCCATCGATAACTAAATATGCCATTGCATCGTTCGCCACTTTGTTCATTCTAGATTCTTCGGCGACGTCTTCCTTTTGTACTCTATCAACGATTTTAGGGATCGCATAAATACCAAACAATAATATAATAAAGGATATACCTATGTATGATTTATTCTTCATTTGCGTTCTTATATCTGTCTTTTATTCTTTTTTAGTGCTAATCGATATTCGGCCACTAATACCTTTACATCGTCTACCATTTTATTATGAATTGGTGCGACTGTTTCGGCATTGTAACCGTAAAGTATGGCTTCAGTATCATCATCTTTGGCTCTTCCACGTAAGTGCATTTCTCTATCAATAATAAATGCATAAGGAGAATAACCGTTATCCGTAAGGGCATAAGTCGTCTTTAAACTATTAAATAATGAACGAATCTCATCGAGATCGCCAAATACAAATTTAAACTTACGCATATCGGTAGCAAAGGCGATTTTTTCTTTCAATTTTTCTGATTGATCTTCAGTTCCTTTAGGCAATACAATTACAAACTGAAAATCTCTGAACTTATGAAATCGTTTATATATTTTTTCATTTAAATTTAACGCATTGTTCTTTGTCATTTCTAAATCATCACCTAAAAATGAAAGAATCGTTATCTTGTCTTCTAGCGTAATTTGAGCGTTCTGATTCGATGAAAAATGTTTTATGTTACTTATGTTTTCGGTTAGAATTGGCAATTTCGCAAAGTTATTCGTTCCGGTGAGAAGCATTATATAAAATACCAATGGCAATATAAAAAGGCTAAACAGTACCCAAAATTTCTTGTTCTTCATCTCCTAATTTTAATTCTTAACGCTAAAAAAAGCGGTTTTTAAAACCGCTCATCCTTTATTTGTTATATGTCCAACTTATATAGGGCGCCAACATATCTTGTATGTATCCACCTTCTATTAACATTAACGTTGTTAGATAACATATTAAGAAAACGCAAGTCCAAACGATTGCTCTTCTTAAGCTCGTTTTTTCGTGTTTCAAGTGCATAAAATACCAAGCGATATAATAAGCCTTTACCAACGTTAAGATTAAGAACAACCAGTTTAATAAACTTGTTCCTAAGAATTGAGTTAAATGTAATGAATCTGGCTTTATAATACCAAATATTACTTCTACAATAGTGATTACAGAAAGTAATCCAAATACTTTCCAAATTAAACCTGTATGTGATTCGTGTGCGTCGTGTGCCATTTCTATATTTTATTAAACAAGGTAAAAGAATGTAAATACAAATACCCAAACTAAGTCTACAAAGTGCCAGTATAAACCAACCTTTTCTACCATCTCATAACTTCCTCTTTTCTCGTATGTTCCTAAGATTACATTAAAAAAGATGATCACATTAATTAAGATCCCTGAGAATACATGAAAGCCATGGAAACCTGTGATGAAGAAGAAAAAATCTGCGAATAATGTTTTACCATATTCATTCACCTTTAAGTTCGCTCCCATCACAACGTCGGTTGCTTTTGATAAGTATGTACTTGCTTCTGCCTTTGATAACACTGTTTTTTTCTTTACATCAAAATCGATCTGTTCTGTTCTTAAATGAACATCAGGGTTTGCATTAAAGCTAGTCACTACTTCATTTAAGGTGTATGGAGGTAGCTCTCCTGCATCTTTAACATACCATAATCCGTTACTTCTAGTGTGCTGTACTCTTTCGCTATTTGCCTTTGACACAAAATCACTTAAGGCTATTTGATGTCCTTCATTATCCACGAACTGTGCAATTTTTCCATCTTGTAATACCACAGCACCATAGGTACCATTGATAAAGTTTTTCCATTCCCAAGCTTGAGAACCTAAGAAAATCAAACCTCCAATAATGGTTAACAGCATATAAATGGTCACTTTTGCTTTTTTCATTTGATGTCCTGCATCTACGGCTAATACCATGGTTACAGAAGAAAAGATCAAAATAAAAGTCATGAATGCCACATAATACATTGGGAAATGACCGTGAATAAACGGAACGTGTGTAAACACTTCATCGGCAATTGGCCAACTCTCAAGAAATTTAAAACGCATTAAACCGTACGCGACTAGAAATCCTGAAAAAGTTAATGCATCAGACATGATGAAGAACCACATCATCATTTTACCATAACTCGCAGCAAAAGGTTTTTTACCTCCACCACTCCAAACCTCTTGGTTTGAATTATCAGTAGCTACTGTTGACTCCATATAGTTTGTAAAATTATTTTTGGTTTATTGATTTAACAGTCTTTTCGACTCTTTATTTTACTAAGAGCAAAAGTAAAAAACTTATATGACATACGCCAATGGTTTCAATTCCTTTTTTCCTCTTAAATTCTCTACTATTTTTATCTAATAAAAAAGAAGAAAACGAACAATAAAATCCAGAGTATATCTACGAAATGCCAAAAAATACCACCAAGTTCTAGACCCAACTTAGAGGTACTTGTATAGCGTTGTTTAAAATGATTATAAATTACTACTAAAAGTACGATGAGCCCTGCTAAAACATGCAAAACGTGCATAAAAGATATCACCACTAGGAGCGCTCCTGACACCACACTGCCTTCACCGGCTACATAAAATCCAGCTGCTCTTAATTGATAAAATCCTTCTCCTTGAAAATAAACAAAGCCTAAACCAAGCACCAATGTAAGTACTAAAAACAGGCTAGTTTGCTGACGATTATCTCTCACCAACGCTTTTTTGGCAAGTATAAATGTGATACTACTTAAAACGATTAAAAGGGTACTAATATATAAGGCTTGAGGTAACTCGAAAGAAACCCAATCTTCACGTTTTCTACTAATAATATAGGCACTTGTTAAGCCTGCAAACATCATTACCATGCTTATCATCGAGATATATAGCATTTGTTTTGATGATCTTTCTTTTACTGCTGCATCCATAAACTATTATAAAAATTTATCTATTACATATACAATTTGAATTACCGTAATGTATAACACACTCGATAACATAAGTTGTCTGGCTACTTTGTTGGTTTGTTTTTTATGTAATTGTATTCCAAAATACAACATAAAGATACCTAAAAATAAGATGATTATTGCAGCTATTGGAGATAACTGTAAGGCACCAGTTACTTTAAACACCGGAATAATCGAAACTAAAATCATGCAAACGGTATAGAGTAGTATTTGATTGGTTGCTTTCTTATTTTTCTCTCCGGTAGGCAACATATTAAAGCCTGCCTTTTTATATTCATCATAACCTAACCAACCTATGGCCCAAAAATGAGGAAACTGCCAAAAGAACTGTATTATAAATAACATACCGGGTTCAATACCAAAACTACCAGTTGCAGCTACCCAACCCAACATAAATGGAATGGCTCCTGGGATGGCACCTACGAACACCGATAATGGTGTAACTGCTTTCAGCGGTGTATATATACATGCATAAAGAAAAATAGAGATAGCGCCGAACATGGCTGTTTTTGCATTAATGTTATATAAAATCGCAACTCCAGAAATGGTGCAAAACACACCGATAATCATCGCTGTATTTACAGACATTCGACCTGTTGGCAAAGGTCTATTTTTGGTACGCAACATTAACTTGTCAGTATCTTTCTCAATGATTTGATTAAAGGTATTCGATGCACCAACCATTAGATACCCACCAATGGCTAGCATAATCAACGTAGGAATATGTATGGTTTCTACAGCTAACAGGTACCCCGCTATTGCCGAAAAAACAACACTTAGAGACAAACCAACTTTTGTTAGTTGTTTTAGATCATCTACTACAGATGCAATTGTTGTTTTGTTTGTTGTTGAATCGATAGTCGTTTGCATATCATTGCTAAAAATCGGATGCAAATATACCCAATAATTCAATATTTACCATGCGATTTGAATCAAAGATGACCTTCCAGATCATAAATTAATTATTTTGAACCATTCTTACTATTTTACAAATCAAATTGTATGAAATCGAGCACTTTAAAAAAATAGGCTATAAAAATTTAAAAAAAGGCTTTGCCATTCATTTAATTGTTTTAAATTTGCCCTCGCATTTGAAAAGAAATGCATGTTCATTATACATTGAATGCGAAAGTAGCTCAGGGGTAGAGCATCACCTTGCCAAGGTGAGGGTCGCGGGTTCAAATCCCGTCTTTCGCTCTGAGAATATACCAAATTGGATGCCTAATGGCAGACAGGCTCGAGTGGTGGAATTGGTAGACACGCTGGACTTAAAATCCAGTGGACAGTAATGTCCGTATGGGTTCAAGTCCCATCTCGAGTACAAATGAAAAAGTCAACACAGAAGTGTTGACTTTTTTGCTTTAAAGAAATGTTAGTATTTCTAATTCTTTATTAATTTTTAGATACGCTATTCACAATTGTCTCACATAAATTATGGGTCTTCCATATATCTTCAATTCGATTCATATTAAATTGATTAGCCTCTAACTCTAAAGCCGACAACCAGTCTTCAAACATATCTATAAAACCTCTTTTGTACAAGGTACTTTTCCAAGGGTCTATATGAATGGGATATTGTTGCGCATTTTTTGAATGAAATCCAGTAACCAATTCACGTATTTCCCATTTATTTCCATTAGAATAGTACTCAACTCGCTCTTCTGTAATACCACTTACGCGGTTCATTGTACCATTAAGTAAGGTGCCATTTTGTTGCCATTGCACCTGGATACTTTCTAATTTGTCATCTTGTATCTTAGAAAATACACTCATATTATCAACCGATCCTTTTGCCAAAAAAAGAAGACTATCAACAACATGGATAAAGTCATCAAAAATAAATGCTCTAAGATCACCAGGTAGATTTATTCTGTTTTTTTGCCAGAAAATTTGAATTGGATTTTCCTCATTTTTTAAAGATGCTATAAGAGGTGCAAAACGACGATTAAAACCCACATAAAGTAACTTCTGTTTTTTTGTCGCCAAGTTTAACAGCTCTTCTGAAGCACTTAAAGAATAACAGATAGGCTTATCGACAAATACAGGAATTCCTGCATGTAATAATTTTGAAATATAGTCATAATGACTATCGGTTGCACTATGAACCATCGCCGCGTTGGGCCTTGTTTTAATCAATTCGTCTACATCTGTAAATACCTTATCAATGCGATACTTTATGGCAAGTTGATTCAATACATGTTTGTTTCTTGTGCACAAAATAGGATCAACTTTAGGATGATTTGCAGCAATGGGCAAATATGCCTTTTGGGCAATATCTCCAAGACCGATAAGTGCAATTTTCATCTTATGAAGTTCTTTCATAGTATACTTTATAACTCAACTCTTTACGAATAACAAAAAGACTTTTTGAAATGAATAATTTAATGAGATAGATTTTTATTCTCTACACGTTTAAAATCAGATTCATTTGGCTTTTTATAGCGTAATTCTACGATATTCCAATCTGAAGCCCATCCTTTAACAATATTATTAAGGTATATTATGTTGAGCTTGTGCTTTCCTTTACTCAACGCAATAGATCCTGTTTTGGGATGTTTTTTAATGGGTGCCTTATTATCAATTACCTTTTGTTCTCCTATCCAAACCTGATCTTGAGTACTCGAAAAATAATAAACACCATCTTCCTCAATATCTATATATCCTTCAATACTCAACGCCCTTAGATTATCTTCGTTTATAAAATGCCCCCAATCATACGTTTTGTTAGCTTGCTCTAACGAGTCAATCTTTGAAACAGTATAATTACCTGAGAAATCTACATCGCTTAAATTTCGAAAATGACCTTTTACTGTTTTTACTAGTAATCCTGATTTGGGATTTTCATGCACAGTTCCTTTTAAAAATTCTGTCTTCTCAATATTAATTTTTCTAATAGCACTCATTTTACCATGAGATAATACCGAAGCAATTTTTAATTCTTTACTTTCATAAAAACTTAAAGGATGCACATATTCTTTAGAATTATACGTTGGGTCAAGACCATCTAAGGTGTATACCATTTTAACTGGATGTGTTGTTTTAAATGAAAGTGAAACACTATCGGTAAAAACAATTTGATTAGATAAAGGTCCTTCAGGTAATGGAATATGATAATTTAGGTTTAATTCATCTAACCTGCTATATTGATTATGTAAACGCCCAATAAAATCTTCATAATTTTTCTTGCCCGTTGGCGTCCAGGTTAATTCTGCCATGGCGAGTATGCGCGGATACAACTGATATTCTATACTCAAATCGGTTGGAGCATATTCTGTCCAAACACTTGCTTGAGACCCTAGAATATGCTTTCTTTTATCTTCTTTTATTTTTTCAGGTACTGGATTATAAGTATAAATATCTTTTAACGAAATATATGCCCCAAAAGCCATAGGTTCAACAAGATGATCTCCTTGATAGAAATTTATATACGTATACTGCGAAGGGTTCATAACCACATCATGTCCAGCATTAGCAGAAGCAATACCTCCTTCTTCACCAGTCCAAGACATTATATTAGCAGTTTGAGATATACCGCCTTCAAGAATTTCGTCCCAACCAAATATCTTCTTTTTATGTTTTTTCAGCATATCCTCAACTCTAGTCATAAAGTAACTTTGTAGTTGATTTTCGTCTTTCAGATTTTGATCTTTGATTCTTTTTTGACAATGAGGACATTTTTTCCATTCTCTTTTCGGCACTTCATCTCCTCCAATATGGATATAACCAAATGGAAATAACGGCACTATTTCATTAAAAATGTCTTCTAAAAAGGCGAATGTATTTTCCTTTCCAGCACACAATATATTCGAGTCAACACCCCACAACACTCTAGTTTCCAGTTTTTTTTCGGTACAAGAAAGCTCTGGATATGCAGCCAATACAGAAACTACGTGACCAGGAACATCGATTTCGGGCATTACATCGATAAAACGTTCTTTTGCATATCTGACGACTTCTTGAATTTCTTCTTGCGTATAATATCCACCATATATACTTCCGTCATCATTTTTTCTTTTTGAGCTTATTGTGGTTAGTTTGGGATACTTTTTTACTTCTATTCTCCATCCTTGATCATCTGTTAAATGCCAATGAAATTTGTTGATTTTAAATAACGATAAGACATCCAATTGTTTTTTTATGAAGTCTATAGAGGAAAAATGCCTACTTACATCTAAGTTTAATCCTCTCCACTCAAATTGGGGTTGATCTTTAATATTGACATTTGGAACGAGCCAGTCTTTATCAGAAACAATTGTTTCACTTTCAATTTCATTTGGAAGTAACTGCATGACTGTTTGCATTCCATAAAAAAGCCCCTGATTGTTTTTTGATGTTATTAAGATTTCATCAGACGAAACATTTAGAACGTATCCGTCATTATTCAGTTCAAGATTTTCATCTATTTGAAATATAATATTCGGAGTATTAGATTCACTGCGGTTGATGTTCAATTTAAACCCTGTCGATCTTTCAATTTTATCAATGAAATATGATGCAATTTTATCCTCATCTTCACTTGAAGAAATAAATGATACTTTATCATTTAATAAAAAATTTCCGTCAAGCTCTTTTAAAAAGAAAGGTTTTGGTATTATACTTATATCGGGCGTAACAGATGTCGATTCATAATTCGAACAAGAAGTTGTTATCAAAATAATGAAGATCAAAAGGTAATGTAATTTTTTCATATGAAATGTGATGCTATTATAAGAACCATATAAAATTAGTTCATGCCAATATAAAACAACTTTAATTTCGACAAAAAACACCAACAAATACATAAAGACCCTAATACGAAGTATATAATGCTTTCCATAAGGGCTATTTATAGAATATAATTTGCAGTGAGCATATCATTATTATTCAAATTTCGTCTTAGATAACCTGTCTCCATTCCTATCGAGTATGGTTTTTTTATCTATATAATCTCGCCATAAAATAAGTATATATTTTCCTTTGCCGTTTTCTATTCTTTTTAAGAATCTATACCCGAAAACAAATAGGTAAGCGTCTCTTTTGTTATTTTTCCAAAAATGCAAGAAGGCCAGAACTCTATACAGACATAATTGGAGTAAGTCATAAGTCGGACACAATCCCAGTTTGATGAAAGAAAAAACATAAAAGCCAGTGCATAGCAACGACTATAATTCATCGCGACGGAATTTCCTACCGGAAATTCTTATCTTGCAATGATGGCTTGGTTCTCTCGGAATAGTCCCAGCGGACGATTCCGCAACGAAACCATAGCCCAACCGTTGTGTGTAATTAAACCAAAAAGTATACAACATTCGAAAATCTGTATAAAGAAACAGTACTACTTCCACCCGACCTTTGTCATATTCTTTTAAATCAATAAAAAATAGACAAAATGAATAATAATCAATTTGAAAAAAAAGGTTGGACACCAGATAGAATTGGAAATTTACATGGCAAAACATTCATCATAACAGGCACTACAAGCGGCACAGGGTTTGAAGCAGCAAAAATAATACTGTCAAAAGGAGCTAAAGTGGTCATGTTAAATCGAAATCCTAAAAAATCGGCAGATACCATCGATACTTTAAAACAAGAACTTGGAAACACTATTGAAGTCTCTTCCATAAAAATGGATTTGGCTATACAAGATTCAGTGAAAAAAGCTGCCAAAGAAGTTATAAATACAGTTCCTAAAATCGACGTTCTAATTTGTAATGCTGCTATAGCTCAAGTACCAAAGCAAATTCTTACGGTAGATGGTTGGGAAAGTCAGATGGGCACAAATCACTTCGGAAATTTCACTCTTCAGGCTTTATTATTTCCATTAATAGAGAAATCAAAAGGGCGAATAGTAACTGTTGGTAGTATGGGTTATAATTTAGGAATTAAAACCATTCAATTTGACGACATTAATTGGGATAAAAATTACAGCCCTAATGGAATCTATAGTCAGAGTAAATTAGCACAGATAATGTCCGTTTATGAACTACAAGACAGATTAAAAAAAGCAGGCAACACTAATGTGAAAGCTTATGCTTGTCATCCAGGAGCTTCCAAAACTTCTTTGATTAAAACCAGTGGCAGCTTAATGACTCGATTTGTTTGGCAACTCATGAAATTATCACCATTAGTACAATCGGCAGAAAAAGGTGCTTATCCACAATTAATGTGTGCCACAGAACCAAACCTTGACCAAAGTGGTTTTTATGGACCAACAAAAAGAATGAATACTGTAGGTCCTGTAGGAGAGCACAAATTAGAACCACACGCCAAAAATAAAGCAGTAGCGAAAAGACTATGGGAACTTTCAGAAAAAGAAACAGGTGTAAAATGGAATATTTAAATTTGTAGTATGCAACATTTTAAAACATTATCATCGTTTATAGATTATTTAGGACTTCCTCGACCAGAACACCCTATGTTGAGTGTATTCAACTCAAAAGACGATGGCTACTTGCCTTGTCCACGAGAGAGTTCGCCACCAATTATCAATGATTGCTATACCATTAGTTTTAAAAAATATGTAGAGGGAAATTTGAACTACGGACGAACAAAATATGATTTCACTAATGGAGCCTTGGTTTTCATTGCACCAAGACAAGTCTTACAATGGGATAATAGCGTAGTTTTTGAACGAAAAGGTTTTTCAATAAACTTTCACGAAGATTTTTTGAAAGGAACGGAATTAGCGCAACAAATAAAAAAATATGGTTTTTTTTCATATTCAGTAAATGAAGCATTACATCTTTCACCAAAAGAAGAAAAACAAATAGAATCTATTGCAAATAATATTGAAATTGAATATCAAAATAATCAAGATGCCTTCAGTAAAGAAATTATTATTTCTCAATTAGGCACGTTATTCAAATATGCCAATCGTTTCTATGAAAGACAGTTTATAAATCGGAAAGAAATATCTAACGATTTGTTAGAGCAATTTAAACAGTATCTATCTGAATATTTTGAATCAGGGCAATTGCAAGAAAAAGGTATTCCAAATATAGAACAAATCTCAGATAAAATGTCCGTTTCACAGCGCTACTTGAGCGATACTTTGAAAAAAGAAACGGGTAAAACCACTACTGAACATTTACACTTACATTTAATTAATGAAGCAAAGAATATTTTATTGAAACCAAATAAGAGCATCTCTGAAGTGGCTTATGAGTTGGGATTCGAATACCCACAATATTTCTCAAGACTATTTAAAAAGAAAGAAGGTATCAGTCCAACAGAATATAGAAAATTATATAAATTGAATTAAAATTATGGAACTATTAAAAACTGCAACCGATTGGGCGAAAGCTGAACTTTTTTCAACCCCATTTTTCATTCTTTTCGGACTTGTATTTATGGCAGCAAGTTTAGGTTTTTGGCAGTTAGGAAAAACGGAAATGGCGAGAGCTTACATAATCCCTACCATGATAGCAGGCATTTTACTTTTGATTATAGGGTTAGGCTTATTTTACACTAATAAATCAAGAATCAACGAATTCGAAAATGCATATAAAAGTGATGCGTCTGCATTTTTAGCGTCAGAAATCACTCGTGCCGAAGCAACTCTGAAAGAATATAATACAATCGTTTTTAAAGTTATTCCGATTATAATCATTGTAGCAGCCTTGTCAATTATTTTTATTAATACACCAACTTGGCGTGCAATTAGTATCACAACAATTGCTATGCTAATAGTTATCTTATTGGTAGATGGAACCGCCTATTCAAGAATTGATAACTACCATAAAGAGTTGAAATTGGTTGATATAGAAAATGAAATCAAAAAATAACTACACACAACACCGTGTATAATTAATTGCTTGAAAGTGTTTAAAGAGTACCACGAAAATCCTAGTGGATTTCCTAACTGCTGTCCTTTTTTGTTATCTTAGTGGTTTACATCTCGAACTATAGAAATAAGGAGACTTTTATTCAACTTTTTAAAAAATGTTGTACTAAAAATGAACCTAGCAAAGAATCAATAAGTTTAAACCATAGCCTAATCTTTGAGAACATTAAATAAGAATCCTTATGAAAGACATTTCTGGAATCGATGAAAATGGTAATCCTAAAAATGGAACTTTTAAGCTATTCTTCAAGAATGGCCTAGTCTCTTGCCAAGGCGAATTCCGTAACGGAAAGAAATCAGGAAAATGGAAGTACTTCCTCAACAATGGCCAGATGCAATCCTCCGGGAATTTCAAGGATGGAGAGATCGTTGGTCAGTGGAAATGGTTCTACAAGACTGGAGAAGCAAGAGCTACCGGCGGCTTCGATGATGAAGGGAAGAAACATGGTCTGTGGAAGCGATATCACCCAAATGGTAAGCTTTGGGATGAAGGTCGCTTCAAGCATGGCAAGAAGAATGGCGCTTGGAAGGTCTATGATGAAACTGGCGAACTACTAAAGGAACATATTTTCAAGTAAGGGCCATAGGTTTATTAAGATGCATCCACCTATCCATAAGGTAAAACAATTAATATTATGAGTAAAAAGGAAAAAATCATTCGGACGTGGAGAGGTTGAACTTCAATTGAGAATGCTCCGATTTATGAGAAAATGTTAATCAATGAGGTATTTCCCGAAGTCAAAAGAAAGGGTGTTACAGGGTTGGAGAAAGTCAGTATTTCGACAATGGAAAAGAATTATGAAGTTGAGTTTTTTCTTGTCCTTCAATTTAATTCTTTGGCACCTGTAAAAATATTTGCTTGTGAAAAATATGATAAAACAAATATTTCAAATAATACAAAACGTATTCTATCTAAATATGACAGAATCGCTTAAGGTTTTACAGTAAAAAGAAGAATTAATCTTAATACAACTTCCAAAATGGCTAAAAATAAAACTACCGAAACATCAGTAGACGTATTTAATTTCATCAATTCTTATGTTGAGAACGAGCAAAAGAAATCGGATAGTCTTGAACTTATAAAATTAATGCGCAAATGGTCAGGTTTCGACCCTAAAATGTGGGGACCAACAATAATAGGTTTTGGAAGCTATCACTATAAATATGCAAGTGGTCATGAAGGTGATGCACCTTTATTAGGTTTCTCGCCACGTAAGACGCAGTTTTCACTTTATATCTATTCAAAAACAGCTAAAAGCGATTCCCTTTTATTGGATTTAGGTAAATTCAAAATGGGAAAATCTTGTATTTATTTTAAAAAACTAGCTGATATCAATATTTCGGTTGTTAAACAACTCTGCATGGAAACAATTGCTTATCTCAATGAACACCATGAGTGCGCTTGTCGAAATTAACAACCATGTGATTTTAAAGTTATTAATTGCCTCAGAGTTTTCGATAGAAAATACCTATCTTTAGTTTCTTCCTTCGTTCCAGGAGAATTATTCTAAAGAGTGAATTCATGACAACTCGATCGAAGCAACTAAATAACATAAACCATAACGCAATTGATAGGTTCAATTGAGAAATAAAAAATAAAACACATGTTAGGATTACTATTACTGTTTTGGATTGGTAAATATTTTTACAAATTAGCAGAAAAATATAAAAAAAGTCAATGGGGTTTTGCTATTTTGGGAGTTGTTGTTTACTATGGTGGGATTTTAGCCTTCAGTTTAATCATAGGAATTATAGCAGAAATTGTTTCTCCAGGTTTTTTCGACACGTTTAATGAAACTGGCTTTGGCATCCTCATGATCCCTTTCGGTCTTTTATGTTGCTATTTGCTCTATAAATATTTAGAAAAAATATGGAAAAAAAATAATCCAGATCCGGTTGAATTAATAGACGAAATCGGAAAGTAGTAGAAATATATTTAGTTTTATTACACTATTTTTTAATCCATTATTCTTTTTGCTGTTCTCTTGAAGAAGCCGATTTTAACTTTTTCAATTTACGTTGACTGATGAAAGAAGATCTTCGATATTCTATCAAATTTTCAACAATTAACCTTGTTTTGATATCTTAAGAATTAAGGCAATTAAATATGCATCTGCGATTTTAAAACAAAAAAAAATGAAAGTCACTTTAAATAAATAGTATCGAACAAACTGAGTTACATAACGTCCCTAATCTTGACACACCAATCCGTTTGCAAGAGTACGGCGTTCATATCTTCAAAACTATTGTTACAAAATCGGCTTTAAAAAAAGCACTCAAAAAAAACCATATAACCGTAAACAATGTTATTGCTACGACTGCCACTTTTATTCACGGCGGTGAACAAATTGTATTATCAATTAAAGAAAATGTTCCTTCAAAAAAGAAATTGACTTTTCCACTTCAAATATTGTTTGAAGATGACTATTTAGCCGTGATTCACAAACCCGCAGGTATCTTGGTAAGTGGTAATAATTTTAAAACCATTGCCAAGGCTTTAGGTCAAAATTTAAAAGAAAGTAGTCTCTCAGATGCAACGTTACCACAACCCGTTCATCGATTGGATTTTGCAACAACTGGCGCGCTACTCATTGGAAAGACAAGAAGCAGTATTCGCATGCTCAACAAACTATTCGAAAAACACGAGATTCAGAAAATATATTATGCAATTGCCATTAGAAAAATGACTGCTCAGGGAAACATTATCGGTGAAATTGATGGTAAGAAATCACAATCGGGATATCGCTTAGTTGCATCTGTTCCTTCCGAAAAATTTGGCGTGTTGAACTTAGTGCAATTAGAACCTCAAACGGGAAGACGACATCAATTACGTAAGCATTTATCTGGTCTTGGAAATCCTATATTAGGTGATAAAGATTATGGCATTGACAACCATATTGTATATGGCAAAGGTCTCTATTTACATGCGTATTCATTAAGGTTTATACATCCATTTACAAATGATGCTATCTATATAACAGATATGCTTCCGCAAAGGTTTAAAAAAATATTCTCATTTCTCAATGAAAAACATCATTAGAATCTAAGTATACCTTGTATGGGTACGATCCAAAACTTACTGAATTAATCCTGGTTTAAATATGCTTTCGTAAAATATGTACTCATAAAATTGACCAGGTTTTCGGAGAACACTTTTTCAATGGCCTCTTCGGGGGAATAGCCGCAAAGTAAATCGGAAAGTTCTTCTTTCGTGTAAAACTCGCATGTGTTATTAGACACCGATAAAATTCTAAACTTCTTCCAATAAGATTTAAAATTTAGTTTAATTGCCTTAGGCAGTCTATGCTGAAACTCATCCAAACTATCTGCCTTATTATAATGGTCAAAAGGATCAACTATACCATCATTATCAGAACCTAAACAAACGGTATTCCAAGCTGTTTTTTCATCAATTGTAGCGCCCGAGGTGTTTTTAGCTCGTATATGTGCTAAGTTCACCTTGACCACATGAAAAATATTGGTAAGAAACATCTGACCATGTAATCTATTTACCGATTCTCTACTGTTGTACATTCCCTTTTTAAAATCTTTTAGCATTTTTTTAAACTTCCCTCCTGGCATTCTGCCATCATGCATGCATATTCCTAAAATACCTTCGGTATCAAAGATCTCACGAATGTCTTCATCGGTCACATTAATATCCCATCTACTTACATAAGAGTTTTCATCAAGCTTATTTGTATCATTTCGTAAACCCGCCTCGGCTCTTGTCGGAATTCCATTAATAGCTGTATGACTGCATACAATCGGGACCTTGTCTCCAGCTGTCCAATGCTTTTTTACAATTTTAAAATAATCATCACGAGACTTTAAAGACATATGCTTCGTATCTATTAGAATACGTTGGCCATTACTTCTCGACAACAAATAATCTTCAATCAATTCTTTACCGAAATCTGTGATTCCTAAATTCAATCCATTTTGCTGATTAAATACATTCGAGAAACCCGGAATTGTTTTGTTTTTTGCGTCTGCAAAGCTCTTTGCATGACCCGATATCAGATTGTTAAAATGATGAGAAAACGTAATAAAAAAAGGTGGAAACTCGGTTTTATCGCTATCCTTAAGCGTATTTATATTGTCTTTAAAACTATTTTCTAAATTGATCCTATGGGTATCTTCTAGATCATTGATAGATTCTTTTGTAAATAGATCTTCATTTCTATAATTCCCTAAAGCATGCATCCCTTCTACTGTGATAATACCCGCAATAACATGACCACTTTTAATCTTTTTAAATTCCTCAAAATTCTGCACCAATTTAAACGATGGGTCATACACATATTTATCATTCGTTGATACACTTAAGTTAGTCTGCGTTATAAAACGATACTCCTTTAGATAATCGTCTTTAAAATAATTCACATATACAGAATTATAAATGTTTTGAAGATACTCATTTACTCTTTCCCTCGAAAAACCTGTTAAGACTCTAATAATTTTATTATCTACCTTTTTATCAAGTTTGATCCCAAATACTTTATCTAAAATCAAACGCTGAAAATTCGTGGAGTTTTTAAACGGTCTATTTGGTTTTAAAAATGGTCGCTCAGGCGGATATATGGCTAAAAATAGCAAACGATTATTACCTTCATAACAATTGTCTAAATTACATTGTGTATGCTTTGCTAAGTCTTTAGCGAAAGAATTTACCAACCATTTTCTCGGACTCAATCCTAATTTCAAAAAACCTTTAAATAAGGCTTTGGTATACAAATTCTCTTTGTAAGTCCAAATGTCCTTAATTTTAGTGTTATTTGACGGCTTGAGTGATGGATGACAGTGTAAATCTCCTATTGACTTCTGCATAGTTGAAATTTTAGAGCCTACAATTTCAACAAAAATAAGTTACAAAACAATGGGGCTTTCCCTATATTTCATAGGATTTTTCCTGTTTAACCGATTGCTTTCTTATTTTCTGGTATAAATATTCTTGATATAAGGTGACCAGGTTTTACAATTATCTTTAGAATAGCCAACTACAAGTTCGTTTTCATTTTCAGACAATTGTTTATACAATAATTTAAAGTAAAAGAAGTCTCCAAATTCGTTCTTTGCTTTCATCTCAGAATTGTTATTACAAAAAACTATAATTTCATTGGTCATGCAACCTTTGTAGAAGTCCATATGACCAGATGTATAATCGAGCGTTTGCATATTAAAAGAATCCTTTTCCAGATCACAACCAATTGTATTGTGCATGGCTATTACACTATTTTTCCTATAAATTTCGACTCTTTCTGTAATAAAATTATCTTCCAAGGCATAAGTTGCGTTGCCTCTTCCTGCTTTAACCCAAGCATTATCTTCTCCCGAATTATAGGCAATGACGTCGTACTCTCCAATTAAAAAACGAAGTTTTGCATAACGGTCATGTAGTGTTTCTTTAACAATGGTTGACATGTATCCTATCATAATGTGTATACTTTTTGGCTTAATTAATAAAGTATTGACTTCACTATATAAAGACGTCTGAAAAGAAAAGGTGTTACAAACTTTAACATTTGATTCTCTTGGTATAAGTTCAGACGAATTTCACAAGTCAAAAAAATAATAATTCTCAAGTTTTAAGGTAAAAACTGATAATCATTTACCATAAATCACACATTGAAGGACTTTTTTTCGAAAAATTAAAACCCTAACCGTAAAATTCTCGTAAGTGTTCTTGAAATATAAAATGTAAACTTTAAAACACAAATTATGAGAAAATCAAAAAATGTAATTTGGATTCTAGGAATCCTGTTAACGGGAATCACATTGGTCGCCGCGGATCATATTGATGCTCCAGCCGTTTCCGGAGGAACTTCAGATATTACCGATTACTTTGCATTTCAAGCCGAAAATTCAAACAATCTCGTTTTCGCAGCAAATGTACAAGGACTTTTAAGTCCAAATGCCGCTTCAACAGCTGCTTTCAATGAAAATGTCTTGGTTGAATTTAATATTGACAATAATGGAGACACTATCGAAGATTTAGTAATTCAGGCTATCCCAAGAAATGGAAAAATGTATTTTTTTGGTCCTTTTGCTCCACCGACTACAGGACTAAATAGCACAATTCAAACTGCGGCAACCTTGTCTATTGTTGATATTACACCATATGGGTCAACCGCAATTACAACAAGCAATCAGGGAATGTCATTTTTCGCTGGTCCTCGAGACGATCCTTTCTTTTTTGATTTCGGACAGTTCAACGAGATCCTTGCCGGGAATGCTAGTGGCTTCAACAACCCCGGTACCGATACATTTGCAGGCACCAACGTGCTCTCCATTGTCGTTGAAATTCCTAAAAATATGTTGGGTGGCAATGGCACTTTAAATACGTGGGTTGAAACAAAAACTAATTAATCTTTTAAAACAATATTATGAAAATTAAACACTTAAAAAACGTACTATTGGTAGCATTTACCATGGTATTTATATCAAGTTGCTCTGATAATGACGATGCGCCAAATAATGAACCAGATTTTTCAGGAACGTTTGTTCAGGCTGATCAAATGGGTAGACCCGCTGTGAATACCGTCTTTGTAAGTTCAACTAGTAAAGACATTTTTAATGTAACAACACCTAGTGAACAAGGCGCAATATTTCAAAATATGTTCCAAACGAATTTAGAGGCATTGAGTCCTGCTTTTGCAAATGCAGGTGATAAAAATGCCTTAGGTCAAGATGCAACAACCTTTACCGGTTTGTTGGCCACAGATGTGCTGGGCGTTTCGACTACAGGAACAACTACTTTTTTTGACGGAACAAACGTCTTAACAGGACGTACGCTGGCAGATGATGTTATCTCTGTAGAGCTCTTATTAATATTTGGCGGTGAAGATGGCACCGAGAATCCAGGGCTAACTGATGATAATGTTGACGCCAATGACAAACCCTTTTTGACATCATTTCCTTACCTAGCATCGCCTTGGTAAGTTTTTCTGCCCAGTGCACTATAAAAAGGGAGTGTGCTGGGTTTTTAACACATTAAACTATAAAACAATGTTCAAAAAATATATATACTTCTTAGCACTCGCAATTATTTTTACGAGTTGTATACAACAAAATGAAAAACAGATTACGGCTAAAAATGATTATGATCATTTATTAAGAAACGAGAAAAACGAATCGTTAACGTTTGCTGAAAACGAAAGAGAATTTTGGAAAACTAAGTATACTGACGCTCCAAATCAGCTAAGTTATCTTAGCAAATTGGCCCAAGCGCACACGCTACTTTTTGAGTATAATGGATCTATTGAAGATTTGAAAAAATCGGAAGAGTTACTCCTAAAAGCAAATGTAAACACACAGTATAAAAAAGTAGGATTCTTACATGCATTATCCAAAAACTATAGCACACAGCATCGATTTAAAGAAGCTTTAGAACTCTTAGAAAAAGCACGTCACATTGGAGAAAAAAAACAGACAACATATAAAATGCTTTTCGATGTTTACTTAGAATTAGGCAATAATTCGAATGCCGAAAAATATCTTAAAAAAATTAAAAATAATTCCGATTTTGATTATCTAATTCGTCTCTCTAAATGGCTTGATCATAAGGGTAATTTAACAGCAGCAATTCGCACGATGGAAAGGGCCTCACAAAAGGCCGAAATCATAAATGACAAAAGCCTTTTATTATGGTCTTATTCAAATCTTGGTGATTTCTACGGTCATGCCGGAAATATTAAAGCGTCTTATCGACAGTACTTGAAAGCTCTTACTATAAATCCAGATTATACCTATGCGTTGCGTGGTATTGCCTGGATCGTATTTTCACATGAAAAGAATCCAGCAGAAGCATTGCGAATAATTGACGCAATAGCCTTAAAAAAACTAACTCCAGATCTTCTCTTGTTTAAAGCAGATATTCTAGCTTACCAAAACAAAAATTCTAATTCATCTTTACAGCAATATATCGAACTCGTTGCCAATAAGAGTTATGGAGATATGTATAACAGTTACAATGCTATGCTCTATGCTGAAGATACGAACACCATAGAAAAAGCCTATGTAATTGCTCGGCAAGAAGTACTCAATAGAGCAACTCCACAATCGTACGACCTTCTTGCTTGGACCTATCATAAAAAAGGAAATTCAAAGGAAGCATTACGCATTGTAGAGCAATATATACAGGGTAAAACATTTGAACCTTCTATTCTTTATCACATGGCCGAAATATATAAGGCCAATAATTTGGGAAAATTAGCTATGTCTCTCAAAAAGGAATTACTAGAATGCACATTTGAATTGGGACCGTTAGAAAGTAAAAAGATCTATAAATTATAAAAATAATTAAATCATGCGTGTTTACTTTCTTTACACACTAATCATTGTGTTTGTTTCAATATCTAGTGAAATAACGGGACAATCAATACAAGATAAAACACTCTTTAATGATTCTCTATCTTTTATTATGAATGAGAAAAATGATGATACAAAACGCTATAGTTTCTCCTTTTTGGATGGTGATTTTAATCTTTTCTCCTTCGAACAGAAAAATTTAAATTTCGGAATAAATACGTCTTTTGAAGAAGATTTACCAGAGATTGACAAAAAAGTTAACGACTTTTCATGTATAACTTAGGAGTCAATTTTTTTCTAAATCAATTTCAAGTGTCTTTATTTTTTGAAAACTTCTTTAATATTAGTAGTAAAGAACTCAGTATTGCACCGGCATATATCGAACAAACAAACAGCTTAGTCTACTTAGAGCATGATACTCCTTCTATGATTCATTTAAGTTTGGTTTATAATTTTTGAAGTTTTTAGTTAGTTTTGAGGAGCTTTGATCTATGTAGATTTGTACCCGATGGTTCTCCATCGGGTACTTTTTTGATCTCATGTCTTAAAGCACTATGATTTTACAACACCTAAGGCATATAGTTGAGCCAATGTTGGGGCATCACTACCTCCTTCTGGCTCTAACGTGATTCCAAAAGCTTGAGAGTTGTTGGTGTTAGTCAACATGAAAACTTTATTTTCATCAGCATCAAAATCCTCTAAAACGCCTAAATTCGTTGGCGATAACGGGTCTAATGTAAGAGACCATACTTGATACACTTTTCCATCTGGTGGTGCTGGTAAACCCGCCACATCAACATAAGCTAATTGGTCTTTTTTGTTCCAGAATACTTTCGCAAATGAATTTGGAGCAATTGCTTGTCCTTCTAGAGCAACACTTTCAATATTTTCAGCTCTTAAAATTGCGTTTAGTGCTTTCATTTTTTTGGCACTTTCATTTGCCTTCGAAATTTGATCTTCTAAATTGGTATTCGTTGTATTACTAATTTGTATCTCTTCTTTTAATTGTTGATTTTCGGTAAACAGCCACAAAGACCCAACTAACAGTGCGACCGATGCCGCCCAGCCCGTATATGCAATCCATTTGTTTCTTTGTGGAATTTGCTCTAATTCAACAACTTTCGCATCTATTTTATTTTTAATGGTTGAAAAAGGTACATTGTTTTCTCGATTCCCAACCGCCTCAGATAAATTCATAAAAGCTTGTTCAATAGCCTCAACCTCCGCTTTGACTGCTGGATATTTTAGAATAGCATGGTATACTTCCTGATTTTCCTTTTCAGAAAGTGATCCCGAAACGTATAATTCGAGAATTCCAGACGCTATGTATTTTTCTATATCCATTACCTTAACACGCTTTTTCTTAATTCAGAAATACATTTTCTATTATTTGTTTTTACAGTGCCTATCGGCATTTTCAATTCCTCCGACGCCTCTTTTTGCGTATATCCTTTAAAATATAACAATTCAATAAGATTTTTGCAGGTTTCTCTTAGAGCTTTAATATACTTATTAAGACCTGTAACATCTATTTTAGTATCCAAATTATCATAACTTTCTATTATATCTACGAAAAAAGTGGCATCTAAGTTTTGTTTTCCTTGATTATAACTCTTCGATCGAATCTTATCAATTGCCGCATTTCTGGCAATATTAAGTATCCAAGTAAAAAATCGACCTTTTTGCGCAGCATAGGAACTTGAGTTCTTCCAAGCTTTCACGAATACGTCTTGTAAAACCTCTTCTGCTTCTTCCTTATTTTTTACTATGGTATAGATGACTCCAAACATACTTGCTGCATACATCTCATATAATTTCTCAAAAGACTTTACATCCTTCTGTTGAAATTTAGAAACAAGGTGTTCGAGTTGCATATGCGGAAATTAAGTACACTAAGGTATTAAAAAATAGTATGAGAGAAGAGTATCTCCACTATATTTACGCCAAAAATTCATTAAAAACTTCTTTTGATTATGTTCTTTTCTAAAAAAGCATTTAATCCAAGTTGATACAATGTTCCTTTTAATAAATCTTGTATCTCCAGTAACTCATGATGTGTCATTACAAAACTAACTTGGGGCAATGGTGTTTGCAGTAAAATTGACTCGCATGACTTATTTTTTTTACAATCACTACACTTTAATGGAGTTGATAAAGTCTTATCGATCAACTCAGAAAAATGAGTCAATTCAGTATTGGTTAAATACAAACCAGAATCTCTAAAGACTAACTGTGTCTTATTTACATCTTTTGAGGAGCCTCTTTTCCATTTAAACGCAATGCCAAATGAATTATAATGTATGGTATAAACTTCGTCCATTCGAGAATTTTTAATTTAAATAAAGTGTGTAATCAATTTCATCAACACACAGTATCTGTTGACTGTTATTCTTTTCATAGATAAGCACTAAAAACTTTAACTCTTCAAGTTCACTTTTATTAAATAATAGCACTAAGTTTTGCTGTAAGGTAGGAATGGGTATTTTTCTTTTAAAATAAGTGCAAGAATTTTTATGTTTCCAGTAATCTACTTCAATATCTCGAATATATAATTTGAAATTCTCAAACTCTTTAGTAGAAAATTCAAAGAATAAATTATGAAACATAAGAGTATAAATATTACAATCATTACATTTTAACAAATGACCGTTTTTTGTTTGAGATATTGTTTTTATAGTATGACACATTTCGTTTTGAGCTTATATTCTCGGACATCTCTTACAGTTCATCTTGCCTTTTTTCTTGTATTTTTTACAACATTTTTTCTTTTTATCACCACAAACTAAGATGCAGCTATCCATTGTAATAATTGTAGGATTTGAACTAATGTATTGATTATTTACAATCATGTTATCTTTCTTAAATTCGTTGTCTTTAAACCTTGAAAACATCTCCCATCTTATTGACGGAAGATGTTCAGAAGTTCTTCCTCAAAGATTTAAAATGTAGTAACACCATCATTTGGGTTAAACACATAATTAAATGTAAAATGTCTACTCTCATCAACCGTGACGTCGGGGTTAGCCGGGGCGTCTTTATAGTAACTCAGAATTTCTACCTTGGCATACTTGCCATCTCTTGTTTTAAACACTAATATTCTTCCTGCCAAAGGAGTAATTAGAAAATTTGGTGGTCCAGAATAGTTATACCATCCGTTATCGCTTCCTGTAGGAATTGCATAACCACTAGATGTATCTTCAACGAATAAGTTGGTATCTACCTCGGTTACTGTAGCCATCGTACCTGTTGCAATATATGCCCCTGCTTGACCTGATCGACTTGGCTCATCGGTGGCACCAGATGTAGTACCACCATTAATAATAATAGAGGTTCCTCGAAAAGCGATATCCCAATCTGTTTCACTTGTGGTAGTAGTTCCAGAAGCAAAATCAAATTTGGTAAATTCTCCACCGATAGGTTGCCCTTGACCTCCGGTTTGCGGTGCACTTAAATTCGATATTGTTTTAGATTCTATTTCCAAAAGTGGTGGAGCATCATCATCACCGCAAGATGTGAACCCTATTGCAACGATTAACAAGGTTAAAATTTTCATCATGCTACCTGCAAAATTTAAATTGTCAATTTTGAGTCCGATATTTTTCTTTAAAAAGTTCATTGTTTTTATGTTTAAAAATTTAAAATTGAATATTGAGTTTTCCGTATAGTATTCTACCAGCGATATTGCTGATATTCTGTGTATCTGTAAAATTGAAGGCGTTGTCTACTCCGAAACCTAATTGATACTTATCATAAATTGTTTTATTTACGGCTAAGTCAACAATTGTATATGCATTTACAAAGGTGTCATATACATCCAAGTAGCTATTACCATTACTATCAAATAATCCATACTTACTCCGATACGTAGCCCGTAAATTGGTGTTTAAATTCCATTTCGGAATGGTATAAAAAATCTTAAGGTTTGCCATATGTCGTGAACGATTATACAAACCGAAATAATCTTCTTTTTGTAATTGAAATGATGGAGAACTAGGATTTTCTCTTGCAAAGACCTCTCCGTTTTCGAAAGCATTTTCTGCGTCCTTATCTTTCGCAAATAACAGTTGATAACCTCCCGAGATTTTGAGCTGGTTTATTGGTTTCCAGGTAGTATTAAATTCAACACCTTGGGTATATACATTGTCTGTATTGAAATAACTAAACACATTTTGACCATTCGTCTTAGTCGCAATAATTCGTGTATCAATAAGATCCTCAATATTGTTTCTAAATGCATTTACGCTAAAACGTAAGGAAGATGATGCTTTATAATCTGTTCCAATGTTAATACCAACAGAACTTTCAGGCTTTAAAACAGTATTAAATTCGGAAATTGGTACAATCAAATTGGCTATATGACCTTGGGCTTGTAACTGCGGGATTACTGTTGATACAGCGTTGTACCCCAATACTGTATATCCCACCGTTGCATTGGTGAAATCGAAATAAAGTTGCCTAAAGTCGGGTGCCTTGTATCCATAACCAATTGAACTCTTGACAGATAATTTTTCAGAAAACTTATATCGAAAAGCACCTTTCGGGCTAAATTGAGAAGCATATTTGTTATGACTATCAAATCGAGCACCTAAAATAACATTGAGTTTTTCGCTAGGATCGGCATCATATTGAGCATAAACATAAGGGGAATTAAATATTGGTTTTTCTATGAAGCTGGTCCTATCTAACGTCTCATGATTAAATCCCACGCCCAGAATAAAAGCGTTTTTAGCATTTGGATTATAGGTAGTTCTGACTTCAGGACGAACTAAAAGCTGATTGAAATTACTCTCGCTAAATCTTGAACCATTATTTTCATTCAAATATTCCTTCGCCTTGTATCGGGTGGCATAAAACTCTAAAGAACTGGTCCATTTATCAGCATAACTATGATTAACTTTTAAATGTGTGTTCCATTCATTAAGTTCGCTTTCTCCACTTAGATCGGCTGACGCAATGTTCTCTTGATTTTGAGTATAGAATCTACCAGAAATAAACACATTCGTTTTTTTCGAAATATCATATGTCAGTTTCGTATTAAAAGTATAATTGGTAAAAGGATCTACGGTATTCAACGCGGTATCCTCTGTTAAATCATAACCATCGTTACTATATCTATTTATAAATGTAGAAACTCCTAGCTTCTTTTTTTTGTAATTAATTTCAGTACTTAAGTCGTTTGTATTAAAACTTCCCAACCTGTAGTTAACCGATCCTTTAAAGCCATCTTCTGGAGTTTCCGTAATGATGTTGATTACTCCTCCTAATGCTTCACTACCGTATAAACTTGAAGAAGCTCCTTTTACAATTTCTATTTGTTTGATATTACCAACGGTCACTCTGCTTAAATCTAATGTTCCCGCCGACCGTCCAATTAAAGGAACGCCATCTACTAAGATGAGCGTATATTGAGCATCTAATCCTTGCATTTGAATTCCTTCACCTCCACCAAAATCAGGTACCGTTATGAGACCAGTTTGTTCGTTTAAAATACCGTTCAAACGAATGGTATTTGAGTTTAAAATATCCTTTCTTGTAACAATTTGAGCCGGTAAGGGTAAAGAAGATAGCTGACGTAGTGTTCTGGTCGCGCTTATAATAACTTCGTCTAAATCTTCAACCTTGGTAGAATCTTTCTGTGTTTGCTTATTTTCTTGAGAAAATGCAACAGAAAGAAAAAAAAGTAAAAAATAAATGCAAATATTATTTTTATTTAGACTCATTCTAATTAATTTTGTTGCAAATATATATCTTATTTTTATTCAATCTAAATAAGAATAGAAAAAAGATTACTTTTTTTTACTAATTAAAAATAACGCCTTAAAAATGAAACGATTAACAATTCTTATAGTTAGTACCTTGGTATTTTCTATCACAGTAAACGCTCAAAACAAAAAGAAAAAAGACATGAACGCCATCAAAAGTATGTGCGGATGTTATGAAGTAAATTTCAATTTTGCTGAAACTTTTCAGTATTCAAAAGATTCAACCTACCAACCTTCTAAAACTAAAAATGACAAAGGTTTAGAGTGGGTTCAATTAGTGGAAGAAAACAAAAATAAGGTCTCTTTACAGCATTTACTTCAAGTTGGTAATCCGGCAAAACCGTACATAGTAAAACACTGGCGTCAAGATTGGATCTATCAAAATACTGACTTATACACCTACGATGGAGATAATAAGTGGAAATATAGAAGTTTACCTAAAACTCAGGTAAAAGGACAATGGACCCAAAAAGTATTTCAAGTAGATGATAGTCCTCGCTATGAAGGCTCTGCCACATGGGTTCATGTCGATGGCAAAAGTTATTGGGAAAATACGGCTGACGCGCCGCTACCACGACGAGAATATACCACACGTGCAGATTATAATGTAACGATTAGAGGTAATCGTCATGAAATCACCAATGACGGCTGGATACATAATCAAGACAATCATAAAATTATTAGAGAATCGGGTTCTCCCGATATTCTCTTAGCACAAGAAAAAGGATTTAACACGTATAAAAAAGTAGATGATAGTAACTGTAAAGCTGCAGCCGACTGGTGGTTAAAGAATCAAACTAAATGGAAATTAGTTCGCACAAAATGGGATAACGTTTTTAACAAAAAAACTGATTTAACATTGCATGAAAAGGTGCAAAACAAAAATCTTTACAAGTATTTATTTTCAGATGAATATGCTGAGAAGAATCAAATTGATGAAGTGATCGAATCTTTTGTAGTCAAATAAACATTATCTCCATGAAAAATATTGTATATGTTTTTTTCTTAACCCTAACTTCTCTCTATGCACAAACGAAAAATGTGTTTTTAGATAGAGAGTTTTGGAAAAGAGATCCTTCAATTTCATTAGTAAAAATGAAAATTTCTGAAGGCAATGATCCGACTCAATTGAATGGCAATGCTTTTGACGCAGTTACCTATGCCCTATTAGAAAATTCAGACACCAATGTCATTAAATATTTATTAGAAATTCCAGGTAATGATGTTAATAAACTAACACATGATGGCAGAACCTACATCTTTTGGGCAGCGTATCGCAATAATCTTGAAATGATGCGTCATTTACTGTCAAAGAGAGCAAAAACGACTATAATTGATAGTCATGGATACTCTGTGTTAAATTTTGCTGCATCGACTGGTCAAACAGATCCTAAATTGTATGATTTTATCATCAATGAGTGTAAAGCCGATCCTTTAAAAGAAAAAAACAGAAATGGTGCCAACGCACTATTGCTAGTCTTACCGCATCTTAAAAATTATCAGCTAGCCGATTACTTTATTGAAAAAGGGCTAGATATAAATAGTTTAGACAATGATGGCAACGGCGCATTTATTTATGCTGCAAGTTCTGGAAATAAAGAAATTTTAAAAATACTATTGCAGAAAGGCCTACCGTATAAAAACGTTAACAAAAAAGGAGGTAACGCCATGTTAAGAGCAACGCAAGGCTCAAGAAGAGGCTATAATTCATTAGAGTTTTTTAAGTATCTCGAAGGCTTAGGGATTACTCCTAATGTGACTAATAGTGACGGGAAAAATCCATTGCATAATTTATCATTTAGCAATAACGATATCGCAACGTTAAATTACTTTATATCTAAAGGTGTAGATATTAATAAAGCAGATAAAGAAGGTAATACGCCTTTATTAAATGCAGCTGCAAGAAATTCATTAGAAGTAATAAAATTATTTTCTAAACCTTCTTCTACTATCAATCATTTGAATAAAGATGGGCATTCAGCACTTACAAAAGCAATTTCCAATTCTCCAGAAGTTGTAGGTCATTTATTAGAAAAGGGTGCAGATGCAACCGTAGTTGATAAAAAAGGGAACCATTTGGGCTATTATTTGATTCATTCTTACAATGCTGAGAAGAAACAGGAATTTAAAACAAAACTTAAATTACTTACTTCAAAAGGAATGTCATTTTTAAAAGCTCATAAAAGCGGCAATAGTCCATATCATTTGGCATTAGAAAAAAATGATATCGAATTGTTAGAATTACTAAAGGATTTCAACATTAATTTAGACCTTAAAAATAAAAATGGCGAAACAGCATTACATCAGGCCGCAATGACCGCCAAAAACACAACAATTCTAAAATATTTAATCGCTAAAGGCGCCAATAAAAACATAAAGACTGATTTTGGTGAAAGCGTTTTCGATTTAGCAAAAGAAAACGAAGTGCTCACGCGATCTAAAGCAGACCTGAACTTCTTAAAATAGAACTCACATGAAATTATTAAAATTAATAACTCTAATCGGTGTTATACCATTCATCCTATTTGCGTTTAATAATGACGATACGCAAAAATATAAATGTATGATCCAAATGACCAATTATACTGGTGAAGGAGCATATGTTGTAATTTCACTTATGAATCCTCAAGGAGAATATGATAAGACATTATATGTTCAAGGAGATGATAAAGAATGGTATCATGATATTACACAATGGTGGAAAAATGTATATGGAAAAAAGCGACCGAATATCGATGCCATTACTGGAGCCACAATTAGCGGAGGAAAAAGAGCTATTGTCGTTCTCGAAATTGAGAAAGATAAAATTGACACTCAGCATAAAATTCGATTTGAAACTGCAGTTGAAGATCAAGAATACCACGTGAGTGATGTTGAATTCGAATTGACTTCAGAGGAATTAAAAAATAAAAAAGAAGGCAACGGATTTATTCGCTACATTCGAATGATTCCTCAATAGTCGATGGGTATGACAATTTCAATATGGAGATATAGTCATTTAGCTTTGGCTGTATCTTCCTTTGTTTTTATTTTAATCGCTTCCTTAACGGGAATAGTATTGACATTTGAACCTATTTCGAATCAATTAAAACCTTTTCATATTCCTGAAGCTAAAGAGCAATCGATAGCAAAATCAATCGAGGTTCTAAACTCGAACTATGAAGATATTATTGAGATTAAAATAGATAAAAACCATTTTGTTCTTGCCTCTGTAATAACGCATGAAGGCAACAACGAAACCTTCTATATCAATCCAATAAATGGTAAAAAGCTTGGAAATACCATAGAAAAATCTAAGGTTTTTCAATTTGCAACAAATTTACATCGTTCGCTATTTTTAAAAAGTACAGGACGCTTTTTTGTAGCACTCACGTCCTTCTTACTATTTCTAATTGCCTTGTCAGGATTCGTACTAATTATAAAAAGACAGGGTAATCTCAAAAAAGTATTTTACAAGATAGTTAATGAGAATTTTTACCAATATTATCATGTTTATTTGGGTCGATTATCTCTGATTCCAATCTTAATCATCACCCTAACAGGTGTTTATTTGTCTTTAGAAAAATTCAATCTTTTACCAAAAAATGACGTTCAACATACCATAGATTTTGAAATGTTGAGTGTTACTACAAATCAACATACAACCGATATTGAAATATTTAAAAACATCAATTTAAAAAATGTAAAGAGAATTGAATTCCCTTTTTCTGATGATATCGAAGATTATTATACCGTCGAATTAGAACACAAAGAACTACTGATTCATCAAATTACGGGCGCCATCATTAGTGAAAAGCACTACCCATTTCATAAATTAATGTTAGACTACAGTCTATTCTTACATACTGGACGAGGTAGTATTCTGTGGTCTATTATTCTCTTAATTGCCACATGCTCAATTTTATTCTTTATGTATTCAGGGTTTGTGATGACGCTTTCACGGAAGAAAAAAGGAAAACTCCCTAAGAATATTATCAAACCAGATGATGCAGAATATGTACTATTGATAGGATCGGAAACTGGAAATACCTTAAATCATTCTATCACATTTTACAATGCTTTACGTAAGCATACCAAAAAAATATTTATAACAGAATTAAATAGATACGGTACTTACAAAAATGCTAAGCATATCATTATAATTACAGCTACTTACGGTGAAGGGGAAGCTCCTGCTAATGCCAATAACTTTTTGCAAAAGCTCAAAAAAGTAAATGTAAATAAGAATCGTCTTTTTTCTGTTGTTGGTTTTGGTTCTTTGGCCTACCCTGATTTTTGTCAGTTTGCGATTGACATAGATAAAGTTCTTCAGCGTAGCGCAAATTTTAAGCAGTTTCTTCCATTAGAAAAAATAAACAATCAATCATTCACACAGTTTAATAAGTGGGCAAATTTATGGGGTCAGAAAGAACGACTTCAAATTGCCCTTAAACCACCATTGAAAATAGTACCAGAAACGAAGCCTTTCAAAGTAATCAATAGGTCTTCAATCAACGATGACCAAACCTTTACAATTCAATTAAAACCTATGCAAAGGGTAAAATTCCAGTCGGGTGATCTACTCTCTTTTTACCCAGAAGAAGATGGAATCGAGAGACAGTATTCAATAGGAAAAATAGGAAACTCGGTCTTACTAAGTATAAAAAAACATGAGTTGGGCATCTGTTCTAAATTTTTAAGTAAACTTAATTCGAATAGTCTAGTATATGCTCAAATCAAACCAAATAAAAAGTTTCATTTCCCTACATATGCGCAAAAAGTAGTACTTATTTCTAATGGTACAGGCATTGCTCCATTTTTAGGAATGCTAGATAATTTAAGAGAAAATGTATCCATCCACTTATTCTGGGGTGGTAGAACAAAAAAATCTTTCAGTCTTTATAAAGACACTATGAAATCATCCTATTTTGACAACAACCACATCCACATATACAAAGCATTTTCACAAGAACAACAGCCAAAAAAATATGTACAACACCTACTTCAACAAGAATCAGCATTTGTAGCACAAGCTCTTGAAGAAGGAACTGTCTTTATGATTTGCGGTTCTATAGCAATGCAAAATGACGTACTGGAAGTTCTAAAAAAAATATGCAATGAAAAACTCGGTCGACCTTTGAGCGAATTTGAATTGAATGATCAATTTAAAATGGATTGCTATTAACTGTTGACCCAAAATTAAGATTACATAACACCTTAAAAATTGTAACTGCGCGGCAAATTATGAAAGATATCTAAGAATGATTTTACTACTTAGAAGACTCAAAAAAGTCAAGTAACTCAATGTATTGATGAACGGCCACCTTTTTATAACCTGTAGTTCCGAGCAATTCACCTTGTTTGTCGAGCACTGCAATGAGAGGTAGAACACGGTCTCGATTATATAAATTGGCTAATTTGTCATTTTTGTCTTTCTGTTCTTTACTGAGTAAATTTTCTCTTCTACGCGGAAAATCTGCCTTCACCATTACATAGTTCTCTTTGGCATACTTCTGAAATTCTGGATTCGTCCACATTTCCTTATTTAATCGGATACATAGACCATTCCAATCAGAACCTTGAAAAACAACAATAATTTTTCTATTTTTTTCGACGGCAACTTTCTTGGCTTCTTCAAAATCTGTATGCCATTTTTGCCCTTGAGCCGTGCTTACTACGCACAGCAAGGCACAACACAATACGATTAGTTTTTTCATGTTGAATTAGAGTTTAAGTAAGGTATAAAACGTAAAAACGTACTGTTTTAGTACTTATACGATGTTCTCAATAAGTTATTTAACGATTTTTTAACGTTGAGAAACCTCTGCGAAACAACGCTTAAAATCTTCCCAAAAACTCGTGAATGATTTCGTAACAACATCGGCATCTTCAATAGTAATAGGTACTTTTAATGCGAGTGGTGCAAAAGCCATGGCCATGCGATGGTCATGATAGGTCGGAATACTACAGTTCGAATTGATCTTAGTAGATGCCTTTAAATGTAAACTCGCGTTCGTCACAGAAATGTCAGCTCCTAATTTCGTCAATTCATTATCCAAAGCTACCAAGCGATCTGTCTCTTTTATTTTCAATGTATGTAAGCCTGTTAATTTACAGGCAATCCCCAAACCGTAACATGTAACCGCAATAGTTTGAGCAATATCAGGCGCGCTTACCAAGTTCAGTTCTAAAAGTTGAGTAGTTGGTTTCGAAGTTTTGGATAATATAATCGTATTTTCTTCAAAAGTAGTGATCACTCCTAGGCTTTCATAAATAGTTGCTAAACTACTATCCCCTTGTAAACTCTCTTCTCTATATGAAGATAATTTTATTACAGTGTCAATTCCACTTAATGCAACTAAACTATAAAAATAGGAAGCTGAACTCCAATCAGACTCAACAACAATAGTTTTATCTTCAATCGTTTCTTTGGGTTCGACCGAAATCTTATTTCCATTAAACATTGTTGAGACACCTACATCGTTTAAAAGAGACAAAGTCATTTCTAAATAAGGCCTTGATGTAATATCGCCTAATAATTCGATGTTCAATCCGTTTTTCAAAG
The DNA here is from genome assembly GCA_947494325.1 of uncultured Flavobacteriaceae bacterium. Lineage (GTDB taxonomy): Bacteria > Bacteroidota > Bacteroidia > Flavobacteriales > Flavobacteriaceae > Aureibaculum. The sequence continues at coordinate 154,044 of CANLUS010000005.1, read as the reverse complement.
AGGGTGCTATTAACAACAATGCAGAAATATACTGACTACTCACATTACCATTAATACCAACTGAAGAGGCTTCGAGGGTTTTACCTTTAATTCGTAATGGCGGATATCCTTCTTTATCTTCATATGAAATATCAGCACCTAAAACTCTTAGAGCATCTACTAAGATTTTGATGGGTCTATTTTGCATTCGTTCTGAACCTGTTAACAGCACTTCTCTGCCTTCTTTAGCGGAAAAAAAAGCAGTCAAAAAACGCATAGCAGTACCCGCATGACCTATATCGACAAGTTCATCGGTAGATTTTAAGGCAGCAGTTAAATGCTTACTATCATCAGAATCGGAAACATTTTCCAGAATTAAATTTGAATAAAATTGCTGTAATATTAACAATCTGTTTGATTCACTTTTCGATCCAGAAATTTCGACACTCTTCTGATTTATTTGGCTATCTGTATAATCTAAAAATAAGTTCATGTATCAGTATCAAAAATATTTTTTTATTGTAATTTTAGCTTTCTATTTAACTAACCAATTAATTATGAGAAAACTAATCTTCTTACTCTCTTTTGTATTATTTCTAACGAATTATACAGTTTCCGCACAAAAATACAAAAGAAAAAAACAACAAAACACAACACAATTTGCCAAAAAATACTATGATGCAATGCAATGGCGAAATATAGGTCCTTTTCGTGGTGGTCGTAGTGCTGCGGTGACCGGTGTTCCTGGCAAAGCCAATTTATTCTATATGGGAGCTACTGGTGGTGGTATATGGAAAACAACGGATGCAGGTAATACATGGCAAAACATCTCCGATGGTTTTTTTGGGGGTTCTGTAGGGTCGATTGCTGTAAGTGAATGGGACAATAATGTGATTTATGTTGGTAATGGTGAAAAGACAGTAAGAGGAAACGTTTCATCGGGTGATGGGCTATGGAAATCTGTAGATGCAGGAAAAACATGGAAATCAATTGGTTTAAAGAACTCAAGACATGTTCCTCGTATGCGTATTCATCCTAAAAACCCTGACATCGTATATGCTGCTGTTCTTGGTGATTTGTATAAATCAACAAACGACAGAGGTGTCTACAAATCTATAGATGGAGGTAAGAATTGGAAAAAAGTGTTGTTCGCAAATAAAGATGCAGGAGCAATCGATTTAATAATAGACCCGAATAATGCACGAGTTTTGTATGCCACAACATGGAATGTTAGACGAACTCCTTATAGTCTTTCAAGTGGTGGTGAAGGGTCTGCATTGTGGAAAAGTACCGATGGTGGTGATACCTGGAAAAATATTTCTGATCATGAAGGTTTACCGAAGGGTATTTGGGGAATTAGCGGCGTTACTGTTTCTCCAGTAAATTCTGATATCGTTTGGGCCCTAATTGAAAATAAAAAAGGTGGTGTTTATAAATCAATAGATGCGGGTAAAACATGGAAATTAGTCAATAGCGAACGTAAGTTACGTCAGCGAGCTTGGTACTATACACGTTTATATGCCGATACTCAAGATGAAAATGGTCTCTATGTTCTAAATGTTAGGTACCATCGCTCTAAAGATGGAGGTAAAACCTACCAAACCTTCAATGCACCACATGGTGATCATCATGATTTATGGATGGATCCAGCGGATAATCAACGCATGATTATTGGTGATGATGGAGGTGCTCAAGTAAGTTTTGATGCCGGAGAAAATTGGACAACCTATCATAACCAACCTACTTCTCAATTTTACCGAGTAACGACAGATAATCATTTTCCGTATCGAATCTATGGGGCGCAGCAAGATAATTCTACTGTGCGCATTTCGCATCGAACGAATGGCAGATATATAAGTGATAAAGACTGGGAGTCTACTGCCGGTGGCGAAAGTGCTCATATTGCGGTTGACCCTAATGACAATGATATTGTTTATGGAGGTAGCTATGGTGGTTTTTTGACTCGTGTGAATCATAGAACTCAAGAAACACGAGCGATCAATGTATGGCCAGATGATCCAATGGGACACGGAGCTGAGGACTTCAAATATCGCTTCCAATGGAACTTTCCAATATTTTTCTCACCAAATAATACGAAGAAATTATATGCTGCATCGAATCATTTACATGCTACAACAAATGAAGGGCAATCATGGGAAATTATTAGTCCTGACCTTACTCGAAACGATCCCAAAACATTAGGCCCTTCTGGTGGTCCAATTACCAAAGATAATACGGGTGTTGAGTATTATGGAACTATTTTCGCTGCCGCGGAATCTCCTTTTGAAAAGGATTTGATTTGGACAGGTTCTGACGATGGTTTAGTACATATCACCAAAGATGGTGGTAAAAATTGGCAAAACGTAACACCTAAAATCATACCTGAATGGATGATGATTAATTGTATTGAAATTGATCCTTTTAATAAAGGTGGGGCATATATTGTAGGAACAAAATACAAAACTGGTGATTATAGACCCTATATATATAAGACTACGGATTATGGACAAACATGGAAAAAAATCACAAATGGTATCGGAAATGAAGATTTTACCCGTGCTATGCGGGTAGATCCAAAAAGAAAAGGATTACTATATGCCGGAACCGAAAGAGGTATGTATGTAAGTTTTGATGATGGCACGAGTTGGTCGAAGTTTCAATTGAATTTACCAACTGTTCCTATTACCGATCTTGTCGTTAAAAATGATAATTTAATTGCGGCAACACAAGGACGCTCTTTCTGGATGATTGATGACCTAACCCCGTTGCATCAATTAGAAAAAGGATTGATAAGCAATGATTTCTTTGTATACAAACCTATGCCAAGTTACAGAATGAGTGGTGGCAGTTCTAGAGCATCAAAAACACAAGGACAAAATCACCTTGGCGGTGTTGCTGTGAACTTTTATGTGAAAGATACAGCCAAAACGGATACTATTTCATTGGCATTTTTAGATGACAATAAACAACTAATCAAAAAGTATTCTACACATCCTAACAAAGATAAAAAAGAAGAAAAATTAACAGTAAAACCTGGTAGCAATCAGTTCAATTGGAATATGATGTATCCAGATGCTGAGAAGGTAAAAGGTATGATTTTATGGTGGGCTTCACTCAGTGGACCAAAGGCAATTCCAGGCAATTATCTTGTTGAACTTTCGAAGAATGGCGTAACAAAATCAGAAAACTTTACCATATTAAAAGATCCGAGAACAGAAGCGTCAGATGCCGATATTAAAGCGCAATTTGATTTTATTACCGAGGTACGGGATAAAATGACAGAGATTCACAAAGCCTTGAAGAATGTAAAGAAAGTGAAAAGTCAGATAAGTCAATTAAAGAAATCAGCGGATAAAGAAAGAGATAAAGAATTACTAGATTTTGCCAGTAAAATTTCGAAAGCAGTTACCGTTATTGAGAATAATTTATATCAAACAAAGAGTAAGAGTAGACAGGATCCTTTGAACTTTCCAATTAAATTGAATAATAAATTAGGACATTTAAATTCATTGTCTTCAATAGGTAATTTTAGACCCACAGATCAAGCGATTGCTTTTAAAAATGAAATTACAAAAGAAATTGACAAAGAATTATCTGGACTATATCAGCTATTTAACAATGATGTAAAAGAGCTGAACAAGAAAGTTAAGGAAAGTAACATTGACTTGATTAAACTAGACTAAAAAGGATAAAAAAGAGAGATTGACATTCTTCGATCTCTCTTTTTTATTTCATTTTTCTAGCAATGATAAACATGCTGTAAAAAAGACTTATCGCCCCTTTTGAAAAAACAAAAGATTTCCATTTCCCATCAGCAAAATTTGTTGCTTTTACAGCGGCTATATCAAACTTGAGAATATCATTAAAACTATTGAATAATAAAGAGAAGATGGTAAGTAAAATAAAAAACAGAAAAGCCATTCTCAAAGAATGTTTCCAAAAAAAACTTGTTTTTATTTTATCTTGAAAAGTCATTATTTTAATTTTTCATTATTGTGATGTCTGTCGTGATCACGCTCGGTTTTAATCGCTAATTTTTTATCAAAAGCTTCTTGTAAATCAACACCCGTTTGATTGGCCAAACACAGCACAACAAATAGCACATCAGCAAGCTCTTCGCCTAGGTCTTTATTTTTATCGGACTCTTTTTCACTCTGCTCTCCATAGCGTCTAGCAATAATGCGCGCTACTTCCCCTACTTCTTCGGTTAATTGCGCCATATTAGTTAATTCATTAAAATATCGAACGCCATGATTCTTTATCCAATGATCAACTGCTTTTTGTGCATTTTTTAATTCCATTATTCTAAGTTCTCTTTTAAATCTTCTTCCTCCTTTTTGCTAAATAACGTATGAATAAGCACCATCAACGCCCCAATAACAATTGAGACATCCGCCATATTAAAAATTTCTGTGGAGAAAAATCCTAAATCGATGTAGAGAAAATCAGTCACCCTACCGTACGCAATTCTGTCAAACACATTACCAATACCGCCGCCAATTACAAAGCTAAAACCAATAATAATAATTTTCGTATATTCTTTTTTCATTAAAACCATTCCTAATAATACTATCAATACAATAGCCGGGATAATTTGCAATACTATTCGCTTAACTGTTGGATTCCAATCGGAGCCCCAACTATAGGCCGCTCCAGTATTCTCAACTCTGGTTAGTATTAAATTATCCTGAATTACTTGTATCCTTTCGTTTTTTTGAATTTTATTTCTTACTACTTTTTTCGACAGTTGATCACAACTGATATTCAAAAAAACAAGACATAATATTATAGCGACTCTACTCATAGGTTTAAAATACACTCCCATATATTTTTTTAATTAGACGCGCTAAATATACTTTAAAAATTCTTTTCGGGAGATTTCTTCGGCGCCTAAACTTGCCAAATGTTCGTTATATACTTGACAATCTAATAATTTATACCTGGCTTTTTGCAGTTTTTGGACTAAAAAAATAAACGCCAGTTTAGAAGTATTCGATTCCGTACTAAACATACTTTCACCGCAAAACACTGTGCCTAAATCTATTCCATATAAACCACCAACTAATTCGTTATTTCTCCAGACTTCAACAGACTTGGCCACCCCCATTTCATGGAGTTTAATATAGGCAACTTTCATATCTTCAGTTATCCAAGTTCCTCCTTGATCCTTTCGAATAATATGCTGACAATTCGCAATTACATTCCTAAAATCTTGATTAAAAGTGATAGAAAACTCACTTTTCTTCATGACCTGTCGCATACTTTTTGAAATTTTCAACTTCTCTGGGAATAAAACCATACGAGGATCTGGACTATACCAAATAATAGGATCTCCTTCACTGTACCATGGAAATATACCGCTTCTGTAGGCTAATACTAATCGTTCTGGAGACAAATCGCCTCCAATAGCTAAAATTCCTTCAGGTGAAGCCTCCTGGACAGATGGAAACCATATTTCTTTGGATAAAAAATACATGTATGAAATTTCTACTTTAAAACAACAAAAGGCCTCTCAATGAGAAGCCTTTTATCTTTTTTTACAATACTCTAGGTTTAGAAAGGTAGATCGTCTGGCTCATTATCTGAAACCTTATCAGCAGGTTCAAAAGCATCAATTGCCTCTACCGGTGGTACACCTTGCCCGCCTGCAGCCTGCAATTTTTCGATTCTCCAACCTTGTATAGAATTGAAATATTTAGCTACTCCTTCTGGGTTAATCCATTCTCTTCCTCTTAAATTGATGCTCACTTTTACATCTTCTCCTACGTTATAACTATTTAAAGCATCTGTTTTATCTTGAACGAACTCAATCATTAACATCTGAGGATATTGCTCATCAGTTGTGACAACCAATTCACGCTTTCTAAATCCACTTGCACCAAATGTTTGTGTTTCTCCAATTAATTTAATCTTTCCTGTAATTTCCATTCTATTCTATATTTATTTTATAAGTAGTACTTTCCAAGCACTTTGAACATCATTTTTTTCTAAAAACTCTTGGACAAATTTATGTTTTTCTGTGCTTTTTATGCCTACAAATTGTGCATTATCCTTAGCAAAGTTATCAACATCATGTTGATTAGGTAATGATTCTACATTCGCCAACATGCCTAAATTATTTCCTGTAAGCACCCTACTATCTCTAACATCGTTTGGAATCGCATCAACACCAATTCCTAAAGTCGTTAATGGCTTAGGAATTTCAAAAAATCCGTTCTTAGCCCTAGAATAATAGCTCCCTCCTGCTCTTGACACTAAATCTAACTTTTCTTGATCGATACTACCATTTTCAGCTAATACATCCTCATTTATATGCATTTTAACCACTTCGCAAATCACCAAATTTCCGGCGCCCCCTTCATTTCCTAACGCCACAACTTCCGTTACCTTACACTCGAATTGAATTGGAGATTCAGCCACTCTATAAGGTTTTACTAGATCTGAATTCAACATTGTAAATCCTGCTTTATCAAATTCATTCACCCCTTTAGCATATTCTGTGCTAGCTAACGACATTTGCTGTACAATCTCATAATTTACTACATTAATAACAACTTCTTTCACCTCCAATACGTTCTCTAAAGTATGCTTTATCGTATTATTCCGTACACGTCTAGCGGGAGAAAAAATCATAATAGGGGGGTTCGCACTAAATACATTAAAAAAGCTAAAAGGAGATAAATTCGAATTCCCTTGTGCGTCAATAGTACTTGCAAACGCAATTGGGCGCGGTGCCACTGCACTCAATAAATAACCGTGTAATTTAGTAGTGGAAATATCAGAAGGATTTATACTCAACATAATCAAAAATTTAATTGAGTAAAAGTAATTAATATCTCTTTAGATATAATATCAAATCATTTTTTTAGTTAAATCGACAGATAATCATATATTTGTCATAATGAATCTCCCTCAAAATAAGACCCTACTTCGTTGGATTCTCATTGTTACTGCCTTTTTGGTGGTTACGCTTATTTTGTGGAATACCAATATTTTCTTTCAAAAATTCAAGCAAGAGGAACGTTCTAAGATGGAAGTTTTAGCAACCGCCCTTGAGAACATGAATAAGGCAGACTTAGATGTTGAAATAAACCTCGAATTAAAAATTATTGCGAGTAATCAAAACATCCCTATCATAGTTACAGACCAGACAGGAAAAATTACAAAATGGGCAAATTTGGATTTTGACAGAGGCAGTCAAAATTTTGATGACCTGTCTACCAAAGATCGTATTTACCTTACGAAGCAATTGGACGTAATGAAAGGTGAAAATAAACCCTTGTTTATTACACGTGAATCAGAAAAAGGAAGTACCACCGACGCTGTTTATTATCGTGACTCTGACCTCCTAAACAGATTACAATATTATCCGCTAGCGCTTGTGTTAATATTACTTCTTTTTGGGACAGTGATTTACTTAGTATTTAAGTCAAACAAAGTTGCCGAACAGAACAAATTGTGGGCAGGAATGGCCAAAGAAACAGCGCATCAGATAGGAACGCCTTTATCATCACTACTAGGTTGGGTTGAAATTCTAAGGATGGAAAATGCTGACGAAAATACGGTGATTGAAATTGAAAAAGACGTAGAGCGCTTGAATACCATTGCAGATCGTTTTTCAAAGATTGGATCAATTCCTAAATTAACACGGCATGACGTGGTATTAGAGACTCAAAAAGCATATGATTACTATGCATCTAGAAGTTCTAAATTAGTAGACTTCAGCTTGAATATAAAAAATAAAGAAAAAATTTATGCATTGATCAATACACAACTTTTTAGTTGGGTGATTGAAAATTTGATCAAAAATGCCATTGACGCGATGCAAGGTAAAGGAAGTATTCATATCCAAATAGCTTCCAAAGACGATAAATATATTGTAATCGATGTTACAGATAGTGGGAAGGGAATCCCCAAAAACTTATTTAAGAAAATATTTGATCCTGGATATACAACAAAGAAGCGAGGTTGGGGTCTAGGATTGTCACTCACAAAACGTATTGTAGAAGATTATCACGACGGTAAAGTCTATGTGAAAAAATCTGAAATTGGCAAAGGCACTACGTTCACTGCAATGTTCAATGAATTAGTTTAAATAGCTAGAAATAGCAGTAGCTATTTCTTCAAATTCTGTAGGCTTCAAACTCACCTTGTGCTTGAAATCAATATCATTCATAGAATTTAGAGGGATGAGATGTACATGCACATGAGGCACTTCCAAACCAACTACCGAAACACCAACACGTTTACAAGGAACAGCTTTCTCAAGAGCGATTGCCACTCTTCGTGCAAAATGCATCAAGCCATTGTAAGTATCTTCCTCTAAATCGAATAGTTTATTTACCTCTTTTTTAGGAACAACAAGCGTATGTCCTTTTGCGTTGGGATTGATATCTAGAAAAGCAAAAAAATTATCATCTTCTGCAACTTTATAACATGGAATTTCTCCAGCAATAATTTTCGTGAAAATTGAACTCATATTAACCTCTAGTAATTTCTAAAATTTCAAACTTCATCACACCATTAGGTGCTTGAATTTCGGCAATGTCTCCAACAGTTTTCCCCAATAAACCTTTCCCTATTGGTGAGTTTACGGAAATCTTACCTGCTTTAAAATCAGATTCAGAATCAGCTACCAAGGTATAACTGAATTCCATTTTATTTGCTGTGTTTTTTATTTTAACCGTTGATAGCGCAAGCACTTTTGAAGTATCTAATTGACTTTCATCAATTATTCTTGCATTCGCAACTACGTTTTTTAGTTTGGCAATCTTAAATTCTAATAAAGATTGTTCTTCTTTGGCTGCATGATACTCCGCGTTCTCACTAAGATCACCTTTATCTCTAGCATCGGCAATCTCTGTAGTAACTCTCGGCCTTTCAACATGTTCAAGATGCTCTAATTCTTCTTTTAACTTTTTAAATCCTTCCTCTGTGTAATACGCTACTTTACTCATAATTCATTCATTTTAAAAATAATTAAAAGACCTCAACCTTTAACATAATTTTGGGATGAGATCAGCATACAAATGTACGAATTATTTTAATTTGCAGCGGAAATAAGTACATTGCAGAAAATTTAAATTTAATGAAAAGATTATTCCTTTTATTGTTGATCTTAACCGCAATGTCTTGTGGCACCTCTGATGATGATAGGAATTCACTTTTACCAAATATACCGGTTAATGTGACCTTAAATTTAAACTTACCGCTTTATCAAAATTTACAATTTGATAGCAGTAGTGCCTTTGTGGAAAATCATGGAATCAAAGGAATTATTGTATTTAGAGTTTCAGAAAATAACATTTTAGCTTGGGATGCTGCTTGTCCACATTTAGCACCGAGCGATTGTGCAGCTATGAACTTGGTTGGTGTAGAAATTACATGTCCTTGTGATGACAGTAAATTTTCAATTCTTAATGGTGGTCCGCTAAGCGGAACACAATTTTCGATGAGACAATATAGAGCGGTAAAAAATGGCAATAGCATTACCATCACTAATTTTTAAGTAGTTCTTCTCATTACTCCCAGTTTTTCAAGTTAACTTTCATATAAAATCATATTACTTTTAACCTAAGATGCTTATTTTTGTACAAAAGCATTTTAAGTGGAACATTATTTTTCTTCAGATTTTAAATTAGGAATCCTTGGTGGAGGGCAATTAGGTAGAATGCTACTAGCAGAAACTCAAAAATTTGATATTCATACTGTCATTTTAGACGCCTCTGAACATGCTCCTTGCAAAGCCTATTGTGATGAATTTCATCAGGGAAGCTTACTCGATTTTGATACAGTTTATAATTTTGGAAAGCAAGTAGATATATTAACCATTGAAATTGAAAACGTAAATGTGGATGCTCTGGAGAAGCTAGAGAATGAAGGCACGAAAGTATACCCTTCTTCGGCAACCATAAGAACGATACAAAACAAGGCAAAACAAAAACTTTTTTATGTAGATCATTCAATTCCTACAGCCAACTTTTCTCGATTTGCCTATACACATGAGATTGAAACAGCCATAAAACATGAAACACTTTCATTTCCATTTGTTTGGAAAAGTGCTCAATTTGGATATGACGGAACCGGTGTGAAAATTGTAAAAACCTACGCAGATTTGGAAACTTTACCAAATGTAGAGTGTATTGCCGAAGATTTAATTCCGTTTAAAAATGAACTAGCTGTGATCGTAGCACGAAACGCGAAAGGTCATCTAAAGACTTACCCAGTAGTAGAAATGGAGTTTCATCCAGAAGCAAATCAAGTAGAATATGTTATTTGTCCGGCTCGAGTTTCAATTGAAATTGCAAAAAAAGCTGAATATGTTGCCTTAAAAGTAGCGCAATCCTTTCAACATGTTGGATTATTAGCAGTCGAACTATTTTTGACGAAAGACGATGAAATTATTGTAAACGAGGTTGCACCAAGACCACATAATAGTGGACATTATAGTATTGAAGCTTCTTATACAAATCAGTTCGAACAGCATATTAGAGCCATTTTAAACCTGCCTTTAGGCGATACTACAAGTAAAGTAGGTGCTGTTATGGTTAATTTAGTAGGAGATGAAGATTATGAAGGTGATGTTGTGTACGAAAATATAGAAGAGTTGTTAGCTATGAAAGGTGTAACTCCTCACATTTATGGTAAGAAACATACAAAACCTTTCCGGAAAATGGGGCATATCACCATCGTAGATAAAGATATAAACGAAGCTCGCAAAGTAGCACAGCAAGTGAAACAATCTGTGAAGGTCATTAGTAAATAGAAAAGCATATGCAATATCAAGGTGTCTTAAAAAAAATGCAAACTGAAAATCAAAGTCCTATTCAATATTATTTAGATATGGGATCTGACTTTATTAATGTTAATCAATTACTAGACCGTACTGTTCAATTAGAATTTGTAGCATATGAATGTTTAAACTGTCACTTAAACAAACCTATTTATAGGCAAGGTTTTTGCAAAAGTTGTTTTTTTGAAATTCCTCAAGCCGCAGACTGGATTATGAGACCAGAGTTAAGTACAGCACATCTAGATAAAGAAGATAGAGATCTTGCTTATGAAAAATCAGTGCAATTGCAACCTCATATTGTATATTTAGCGAATTCTAGTAATGTAAAAGTTGGGGTTACTCGCAAGCAGCAAGTTCCAACACGTTGGATCGATCAAGGTGCACACGAAGCCATAGAGTTTGTGGAAGTTCCCAATCGCTATTTAGCCGGAATTACCGAGGTAGCACTCAAAGCACATATTTCTGACAAAACCAATTGGCGCAAAATGCTGACTAATGATATTGAAGATGTTGATTTACTTGCCCAAAAAGAAAAGCTATCAGCTTTTATTCCCTCTGAAGTTGCCTCATATTATACTCAAGTTGGTGCAAGTAAAACACAACTTGAATTTCCTGTATTAAGATATCCCGAAAAGGTAAAAAGCTTAAATCTAGAAAAAACAAAAAGTTATTCTGGTACTCTTAAAGGAATTAAAGGACAATACTTAATTTTTGAAGATGATACCGTATTTAATATTCGGGCCAATGAAGGATTGGTAATATCGTTAGACATAAATTAAAACAAGAGACTTATAATTTTATATAGCAGTTTTTAGGTTTCATAGCAATCTTCCCATTCAATACGTAATTACTATTAATAATCGTATTTCTCATAGCATTTTGACTTCTTCATAGCAGTAAAGTGTCTTACAAGCCCCTTGTTCAATAACTCAAATAACTAATCAGGTAATTATGATTTACATTGCAAAATTGGGACTATAACTAGGATCTCACAAGAGGAAAAACACTAAAAATAGAAGGGGTTTTTCCCATTAAAAAAAAGGGGTTTTTCCCCTTTTTTCATGTGGACAATTATTGGTAATTTGCAGTATAATAACCTTAACCACATTTATAATGAAAACATTACAGATTAAATTATCAACAATTAGTGCCGTATTTTTACTGCTATTAACATTAGTCATAACCTCATGTTCTCAGGTAAAAGAAGAAGAACCAGATCCAAATCAAGTAACAGAATCAGACATTAAAGAGCTACGAGCAAATCATATTATTCCACTTAATAAAGCCGTAAAACAATACGATAAATATTCAAAACAACGAGCGGATCTTTTAAAGGATACGCTCAAAAAGAAATATAGAAACGATAAGTTTAGTGACACTAGAACTGTTTGGTTCGATGCTAAAACCATACGAGCTTATTTGGCTTATATAGATAAATATGCCGAAGGAGCTGAAGGCTTTCAATTTTATTTTGGTGTCAACTCATCTAAAGAGGTAGGCGATGCAAAAAATCATCAAACATTCTTTGTAGCTCCTACAGTATCACGTGTTGTAGATGGCAAAACAATTCAATCAGGCTTTACCATAGTCAAAGGAGACACAATATATATATCTGATGCTATTAAAAAATATGAAGCTGAATCATCTATAAAAGGCGTACAAAAAGCTAGTTTTTTAAATTTAGTTCAAGATGACGACGGGTTTTTATTTAACAGAGGCAATCCAAATCCACCAGGTGACGGTAACTAATATTAATTCATGGATATATCAACAGCAACTTTAAAATATTTTGTCCTTTTTTCAGAATTATTAGCATCAATTATTGGTACTATTTTTTTCTTTAAGTTTAAACATACATATCTCAGATATTTTTTGTTTTTACTTTGGTTTATATTTCTTTCTGAAATTTTTGCTCATTATATCCATGACCACAAAATAAAATCTTTAATCTATTATAAAGAGTCTAACGGATGGTACTATAATCATTGGGTTTATAATGTTTTAGATACTCTAAGCTTTATGGTTTATTATTATATTTTTTATAATGCTCTGAATACTTTAAAACATAAAAAATTGGTGAAATTGTTTGCCATATTATACATATTATTTTCAATTATAAATTGGACTTTTATTCAAAATTTCCTAAGCGAAATGCAGAGTTATTTGTTTATAACTGGGGCGATATTCCTAATTATTTCGATAATTCTTTATTTTATTGAATTGTTAAAATCAGAAAAAATTTTAATTTTTCATAAAAACCTACTCTTTTGGATAAGTATTGGGCTTTTGATATATTACGCAGGGAGTATTCCATTTGCTGCTGAATATAACGGTTATGCATTGATACCAGGGATTCATGATTTGTTTTTAATAGTATATATTTTAGCTACAACAATGTATTTAACATTCACATTCGGGTTGATATGGAGCAAGAAAGAATAACATTAGTAATATTTGTTAGTACAATCATAGTTTTGGTTTTTACCATTGCCTTGATTGTACTTACGGGTATTTATCTTATGTCAAAACAAAAATTACAAACTGACAATGAATCGCTAAGAGACATAATCAGCGATAGATTAGATAAATTTAACTCTGAATAAACCATGGACAATCCTAACACTTCACTTGTCATAATTATAACAACTCTTGTTGTAATAATTTTTATTGTGGTGGTAGTTGTTTTTTTTAGTGTTTTTCAAAACCGAAAAATGAAGTTGATACTCGAAAAAAGAGCCGATGAAATCCGTTTTGAAGAAGAGATTATCAAATCACAATTAGAGACACAAGAGCAAACGTTACAAAATATTAGTTGGGAATTACACGATAATGTAGGGCAATTACTCTCGGTTGCGAAAATGCAATTAAATATGCTTGAGCCCGAAGTTGCCAATGGGCAAAAGAGTATCTTAGATGAAACTAGTGAAATTATAGGCAAAAGTTTACAAGAAATTCGCACGCTATCTAAACTCTTGAATCCAGAAATTGTTCGAAACATGGGGCTAAAAGAAGCTCTTGAATTAGAAATGCAACGCTTTAACCGATTAAAATTTCTGAAAGCAGAGTTAAAAACCATTGGAACAGAAGTTGACATTGATAAAAAAGATGAAATTATTCTGTTTAGGATTTTGCAAGAATTTCTGTCGAATTCTATCAAACATGCCAAAGCAACAAAATTGGAAGTCACCTTATCGTTCACTCCAGAGAACCTTATTATTACGGCTCAAGATTTTGGAGTAGGTTTTGATAAAGAGACGATCGAAAACGGATCTGGACTCATTAATATGAAAAGCAGAGCCAAACTAATTGATACAGGTTTTTCATTAACCTCAGAAAAAGATGCAGGAGTTTCACTAATTTTAACCTATCCTTTAAATCCAACATCATGAGAAAGCATACTGTAGCCATCGTAGACGATCATTCATTATTTGCACAATCTCTCAAGGGGTTAATCGATTCTTTCGAAGAATTTACAGTGTTGTATAGTGCCGTAAATGGGGAAGATTTAATTGACAAGCTAAACACGGTTGCTAACAAGCCAGATATCATTTTAATGGATGTAAATATGCCAGTAATGAATGGTATCGAAACCACTTACTGGCTGAAGAAGAACCTCCCCAAAATCAAAGTACTTGCCTTGTCTATGGATGATGATGAAATGACCATTATTAAAATGATAAAAAAAGGAGCCAAAGGCTATCTGTTAAAAGACATACATCCTAAAGAATTGCATACTGCTTTAAGCGAATTAATAGAAGACGGATTCTACCATACTAAAAGAGTCTCTAAAACTTTGCAAAAATCTTTTGCTTCCGAGATTAAAAATACCTCAGAAATATCAGAAAACGAAATGATTGTCTTAAAAATGGCGTGTTCTGAAAAAACCTACAAGCAAATTGCAGACGAAATGTATTTGAGTCCGAAAACCGTAGACGGTTACCGAGATTCACTCTTCAAAAAAACGGGAGCAAAAAGTAGAATTGGCTTGGTAATTTATGCCATAAAAAATGGTATTCATGTAATTAACTAGGAATCTAAATTTATTTCTTCTCCAACTTTTAACTGAAACTTTTTTCGAAATAACCATACAAAAAAGTACAATAATGGGGTGTCTAAGGCGGCCACCACGACTTTGAATAAAAATCCGCTCAACAATAGACTGTAGAAAATACTCCATGGCAAAATACCAAACGAACTCAAAAGAACCAATACAGTTAGGGTATCTATAAATTGAGAAGCGAAAGTTGAAAAGTTATTTCGTAACCATAAATGTTTTCCTTGCGTGAGTCGTTTCCAGAAATGGAAAATACGAATATCTATAAATTGAGCAAATAAATAGGCGAGCATAGATGCCAAAACTGCTAATGGCGATAAACCAAAAACTTTTGTGAAAATTTCATCACCTACTGGAGATGAATCGATAGCAGGCACGATGTTGGCAACATAGATGATAGCCATCGAAAAAAACGAAGCAAAAATTCCAACCACTACTACTTGATTCGCTTTCTTCTTACCATATATTTCAGAAATAATATCAGTAATCAAAAAAGTAATTGGATATGGTAAGATCCCCACTGATATTTCAAATCGAAATAACCCAAAAGGACTCCAATAAAAAAATTTTTGAAAAATAAGATTCGAAACTACCAATGAAGTAATAAACAAAGCCGCTAAAACAAGGTATATTTTATAGGCCAATAATTTTTTTGATAGTTCCATAAATTCAATGCTAAAATATAAAATTAATGTTAGTAACAATTTTTCTATTTTTGCAGTTCAACAAAAAACCAAATCACATATGCACGCATTTATATTTCCTGGTCAAGGGGCTCAGTTTTCTGGAATGGGACTCGATATGTACGAAAAGTCAAATATCGCCCAAGATTTATTCGAACAGGCGAATGATATTTTAGGATTTCATATTACTGATGTGATGTTTGAAGGAACAGCAGAAGCATTAAAAGAAACTAAAGTTACGCAGCCCGCAATTTTTTTACATTCTGTTATTCTGGCGAAGACCCTAGGCGATGATTTCAATCCCGATATGGTTGCTGGTCATTCCTTAGGAGAATTTTCGGCTTTAGTAGCTAATGGTACCTTGAATTTTGAATCAGCTTTAAAATTAGTTTCCCAGCGTGCCTTGGCCATGCAAAAAGCCTGTGAAATCCAACCATCTACTATGGCTGCTGTGTTAGGCTTAGAAAATGAACTCGTAGAAAACATTTGCGCCGCTACTGATGGTATCGTTGTCGCTGCTAACTATAATTGCCCCGGTCAATTGGTAATTTCGGGAGAGATTGATGCTATTAATATGGCGTGCGAAGCTTTAACAGAAGCTGGTGCACGGAGAGCTTTAGTATTACCTGTAGGTGGTGCATTTCATTCTCCATTGATGGAGCCCGCCCGTGAGGAATTAGCAGCGGCAATAGAAAATACAACGTTCAATGAACCAGATTGTCCTATCTATCAAAATGTGACCGCAAGTGCAGTAAAAAGTGCTGCAGAAATTAAAAATAATTTAATTGCGCAATTGACCGCTCCTGTAAAATGGACGCAAACCATCCAGCAAATGATAGCAGACGGAGGTACTGAATTTACCGAAGTTGGTCCAGGTAAAGTATTGCAAGGATTAATGCGTAAAATAAATCGAGATGTACTTGCAAATGGAGCTTCTTTTCAAGAAGAGTAGATAGGTAACTTTTGTTACTTTCTGAATAACAATTCATAGAAATACTAAAACAATATTTTGTAGCTTTGGTTATATCCAAAAACACTGCTATGCAATTAACTCAAGTCGCTGCTTCCCAAAAACAAATTGCCGAACTTATGGAGTATCCTAAAAACACTCCTATTGTTATGACCAATATTATTAAGTTCAAAACCATTACCGATAATGGCAATGAAACGGGACAGGAAGCCTATATGCGTTACTTCAAAAATGTACAGCCTTTTATTGAAAGGGCTGAAGCGAAGTTGATTTGGAAAGGGTCGGTTGCTTCAACAGTTATTGGCGATTCCCAAGATCAACCCGATATGATTCTGATAGTTGAATATCCGAGTGTAAACCATTTTCTTCAAATGGCAACGAATCCTGAATATCAAAAAGTAGCCATAGATAGAAGCATTGCACTAGAATATGGTGGATTAATCGCTTGTAAAACGATTGATTAATGAAAGACGTACAAACTCATTATCGTACTTGTAATTTGTGCGAAGCTATGTGTGGTTTAGAGATCGAGCATACTGAAACCGATATTATTTCAATTAAAGGTGATAAAAAGGATGTTTTTAGCAAAGGTCATATTTGCCCAAAAGCAGTTGCGCTAAAGGATCTATTCCACGATCAAGATCGATTGAAAACACCGTTGAAGAAAACGGCAAAAGGGTGGAAAGAAATTTCTTGGAAGGAAGCATTTGACGAAGTTGCTGCGAATATTAAAAAGATACAAAAAAAGTATGGTCGTAATGCTGTGGGTCTCTACCGCGGTAATCCAAATGTACACAACCTCGGATTAATGTTGTACGGTAGTGCCTTTAGTAAAAGTCTAGGCACTCAGCAAAAATATAGTGCAACTTCTGTAGATCAATTACCACATCATATTGCTTCACTACAAATGTTTGGGCATCAAATGATGATTCCTGTACCAGATATTGATCGAACAAATTATATGCTCATCATTGGCGGAAATCCGGCAGTTTCTAATGGAAGTATGATGACGGCTCCTAATTTTTCGGGTCGCTTAAAAGCACTTCAAAAAAGAGGAGGTAAATTTGTTGTTATTGATCCGCGTCATACGGAAACAGCAAAACTCGCAGACGCACATTATTTTATAAATCCCGGTAAAGACGCCCTACTCCTATTGGCCATAATCCACGTAATTTTTGATCAACAATGGGATAATTTAAACGCTTTAGTTCCCCATACCAAAGGTCTTGATATCATAAAAGCCATTGCGCTCGATTTCAGTCCTGAAAAAGTAGCGCACGAGATTGGAATTTCTAAGAATGAAATAAAAACAATTGCTAAAGAATTTGCAGAAGCAAGGACTGCTGTATGTTATGGTCGACTTGGTGTGTCTACACAAGAGTTTGGCGGCACTTGTCAATGGTTAATCAATGTATTAAATATTATTACTGGAAACCTAGACAACGAAGGTGGAGCTCTATTTACCCTACCTGCAATAGATTTAGTTGGTATGAGTGCCGCGACTGGTAAAACGGGTAGTTTTAACAGAAGACAGAGTAGAGTCAACAAACTACCTGAATTTTCAGGTGAATTCCCTGTTGCTACCTTAGCAGATGAAATTTTAACAGACGGTGAAGGTCAAATTAAAGCTATGATTACTATTGCTGGCAATCCGGTACTATCCACACCGAATGGCGCACAATTAGAAAAAGCGTTTGAAGGTCTTGAATTTATGGTTGCCATAGATATCTATTTAAATGAAACCTCAAAATTTGCACATATCATTCTGCCTTCCACTAATGGGTTAGAAACGGCTCATTATGATCTTATTTTTCACCAATTAGCGGTTAGAAATACGACAAAGTATAACGAAGCCTTGTTTCGACGTACACACGAACAGCGTCATGACTGGGAAATTTTAAATGCCTTGACGGAAGGGTTGAGCGGGCAAAAAAATCCAGCAGCACCAGAGCATATGCTAGATTATTTATTGCAACATACTCCATACACGACGAAAAATTTATCAGTCGAGACCCTTAAAAAACATCCGCATGGTATTGATTTAGGCCCATTACAATCATGTCTGCCGAAACGATTGTTTACCGAGGATAAGAAAATCAATTTGGCTCCTGAAATTTTTGCCAATGATATACAACGACTCAAAGAGAAAAGGTTGACAGGTGAAAAAAGAAATCTTTCGTTTACTTTAATCGGTCGAAGACAATTACGCAACAATAATTCTTGGATGCACAATGCTGAATTACTGATGACCGGAAGAGAGCGTTGTACCCTATTGATACATCCTGAAGATGCTACAAAACTAAATCTTCAAAATCATCAAAATGTGGCGGTTATCTCACACATAAATAGGGTAGAAATTCCAATAGAAATAAGCGCCGAAATAATGCCAGGTGTTGTAAGTATACCACATGGTTTTGGACATCACCGCAAGGGCACTAAGATGAGCTTAGCCGAGAAGAAAGCGGGCGTTAGTATTAATGATTTAACCGATTCAAACGAAATAGACACGCTTACTGGAAATGCAGATTTCAGTAGAACAGTAGTTACAATTCAAGCAACTTAAATGAAAAAAGATATTGAAATTCCATTAGTTGAAGGCATATATATGGCCATAACACATGATTATAACCAGCTCTTCAAAACAAATGATTGGAATGCGTATTTAATTAACGATAAGGAAGAACCAATTGAGATGATATTAATTGTTTCGCACGGCTATGATGGTGAAATAAAAACTTCAACCATGCGACATAAATTAGAAAAACTACCTGCTAAATCGGGAGCAAAAGTTGAGTTGATGCAAGACGAAGTCTTAAAGTTAAACAACGAATTTAAACTGACTTTCTTTGCCGACAATAAGCTTTACGAAAAAACATTTCTATTCAAGAAAAATAGTATCAAAGAGAGCGCCCTTCGAACCATCAAAATATTAAATAAGCGAGGCATCATCGCTAAATAATAAATCTGTCTCCTTTACAGTCTTTTAGATTTGTTAATTTTCGTAGTTTGAAATTCGTTAACATCAATAGCATATAACTGTGCCGAAGGAATCGTTGCAAAGCTATTCTCTCGAAATCCACCTAAAACATATAATTTATTATTGGCATAATATAGCTTAGACCCCTTTAGATCTAAATCAATTAAGTACTGGTTTAACTCTTTAGTTTTGGTATTATACGTTATCATTTTACCATTTTCAAAACCATAAATCATATCTCCATTGTAAGCTACTGCTGGCTTTGAAAAACCTTCAAATAGTTCTCCTTCCTTCGTCCATTTACCACTGATTATGTCAAAGGCCTCAATAGAGGTCAAAGGTTTTTTATTAAAACCTCCAATTAAATATACTTTGTTATTTACCAACACTCCATTAGTCTCTTTCGCCATCGGCATTGACGGCATTTCATACCAAAACCCTGACGTTAAATCATATAAATGCACTTTATTGGTATATACTTTTTGACCATTCTTTTTCTCTTTAACTGAACCGCCCATTACAATAAGCTTATCATTATGAGTGAAGGAAGCAAAATTCACCGCTTGATGCGGATTTGTATCATCAACTGTTAGAGTATTCTTTTCATTATCGAATACTTCTATTTTATCATCCAGATATTCATACTTTCTTCCCATAGAAAGTCTTTTACCTCCTAAAACATATAGTTGATTATTATAAATATGTAAATTATGCTGGGCTCTTTTTCTAAATTTCGTGTCTGATACCTCCCACATGTCTGAATTCAAATCATATACCTGCAACTCACCTCGATACCAATCTTTATTAAAATTTGGCCTTGTTAAACGTATAAATTCAGCAAAACTAATCAAATCAATATCACCTCTCTGACTTAATTTCTTATAATAATCTTCTTTATGAGTCATGTTCCCTCCTACAACATAGATTTTATTATCCTTTAATGTTGACCCAAAAGAATACAATCCTTTCTTCATTGAAGACAACTTATTATAGCGAATCCTATAGTTCAGATTTCTTTTGACATTCGTTAATTGTACTTCACTTAATTGAGTACTATTCGTTTCTAAATATATCAGATACTCTTTTTTATTTTTACTATAAGGAAAGGCTTTCTTCTCATATCCTAGATGCGAAACATAAATACTATCAATTATTTCTTCGGAGGGAAATTTCAATCTAAATTTACCTCGAAAATTAGATGTTGTTCCTTGTTCAATAGTGTTTGTGTACACATGCGCACCTTTAATTGGTTTATTCGTTCTAGCATCGAATACGAAACCGTTAATTGTTTGACCGAAAGAAGTAGTAATTGCAGCAAGAAATAGAAAGAGTAGAACGTTTTTCATAGAGATAAGATTTAGTCTAAAAAGCATCAAAAATCATACCTAAATGTACAAAAAAATAGTTATTCCATATTTTCGTGAGCTTCTAAATCTTTTGTTAAATCTAGCTTTCTGAAAGAAGGAGAAACAATTCCTGTGGTTAGTACCGTTATCAAGGTCATGGTACCACCAAAAACTACGGCCGTAACAGTCCCCATTAACTTTGCAGTTAATCCACTTTCAAAAGCTCCTAACTCATTTGAAGACCCAACGAACATAGAGTTTACCGAAGCAACTCTACCTCGCATATTATCAGGTGTCTTCAATTGTAAAATTGTTTGTCTTATCACCATAGAAACCCCATCTGTAACGCCACTAAAAAAGAGGGCAACCAGAGAAATCCAAAAAGTAGTAGACAGACCAAAAACAATAATACAAATACCAAAACCGAAAATAGCGACTAACAATTTCATACCAGCATTTTTACTTATGGGAATATAGGCAGTCAGTAACATAGTAATAAAAGCACCTATAGCTGGTGCAGCTCTTAATGCTCCGAAACCTTTAGGCCCTACTTCTAATATATCTTGTGCATATACTGGTAATAAAGCCACAGCACCTCCGAAAAGTACAGAAACCATATCAAGGGTAATCGCGCCAAAAATCGCCTTTGAATTATAAACGAATTTTACACCTTCTTTTAAACTTTGAAAAACAGGCTCTCCAATTTTCGGGTTTAGAATAGGTTTTTTCTTAATAAAAAACACAAAAAACAACGACAATAGCACCAATCCAAAGACAATACATAAAGACCAGTGTACACCTATTACGTATATAGAATATCCTGCAACAGCGGGCCCAATTACCGAAGCCATTTGCCATGTTGAACTGCTCCATGTTGCAGCATTAGGATATAATCTTTTAGGAACAATCAATGCAATCAATGAAAAGATTGTTGGCCCAAAAAAAGAACGTAAAAATCCACCAAAAAACACCAATCCATAAATACTATACAAAACAGTATTTTCTGACCATCCCTCTATAAACTTGGGCCAGGTCAGTAAAAACAATCCCAAACTTATTAATGAAAAAGCAGCAATACAGAGTGCTAATAAATTTCGCTTCTCTTTTTGGTCAACTATATGTCCAGCGAATAATGCCATTGAAACTGCCGGAATTACCTCCATCAGTCCTATGATACCCAAAGAAAGTGGATTCTTTGTAATGCTATACACTTGCCATTCAACAATAATAAATTGCATTGACCATCCAAATACTAAAGCAAATCTGACCAGTAAAAAAATATTAAATTCTTTAATACGTAAAGAAGCGTACGGATCTTTTCTTGACATTTAGTTTAATTTCATATCCATTAATATCGAAAACGTCTGATTTATGTCAATATCTTTCACCACAATCGTCATTTCATGTGTGGTAGAAATGACTTCTTGAACGGGTATATCTGCCCATGCCAACTGTTTTAAAATGAAATAATAAATGCCCGACTGTTCCATATTCGATTTTGGAAGTTTAATAGTCACAGAAGCCAAATTATCTAAAAAATAAAGAGCTATCTCATTTTTAAAGATAACTTCAATTTGACTTTTTAAACTTGTACTCGCAACAATATTTGTTTCAAACACACCTTGAGATATTGTGAAAAAGGTGTCCTCTT
The DNA here is from genome assembly GCA_947494325.1 of uncultured Flavobacteriaceae bacterium. GTDB lineage: Bacteria > Bacteroidota > Bacteroidia > Flavobacteriales > Flavobacteriaceae > Aureibaculum. The sequence goes on along the minus strand of CANLUS010000005.1, from coordinate 131,592 downwards.
TTGATTCGATTGTATTTAATAATTGTGTGATTTTTTGTAGTAAGGTACTTGTATTTTTAAAGGTATAGTCACACAAATCTGAACGTACAATAAAATCCCCCGAAGAGAGCGCTATTTTTCGTACATTCTTGCGAACCTTGAGCACACTTGAAGGCGACAATCTATTAATGGCCATCATAATCGCTCCCGATTTCACTTCCTTTTTTAATACTTTTTCAACCTCTGGTTGGATGATTCTAGCTAAAGAAGAAACGTTGATTAATTTGTCATACAAAGCCTCTTCAATAAATGGTGTTCTATTAATTATGGTAGTAACAGCTTCTTGAATTGTTCTCATGTTTAAATTTAAACTATTTGTAATAATTTGTAAAAATAGAATAAAAAATTGCTGAAACGATGTAATCTCAAGATTTTTGTTTCAAATAAATTGACTTATGTTGGTATTGAAATTTGGAGGTACTTCAGTTGGAAGTGCACAAAACATAAAAAAAGTTGCACAAATAGTTCAATCGTTTAATGAACCTTTGGTTGTGGTTCTTTCGGCAGTTTCTGGTACAACCAATACCCTCGCTGAAATTCATTGCTTGCTTGAGCAAAATAAAAATGACGAAGCTTGTAAGATAATAGATTCGTTAGAGCTGAGCTATCATTCTTTACTCGATGCCCTATATGCCTCCGAATATTATCAGCTAAAGGCATTAACGTTCATTAGAAAATCTTTCGAGAAACTTCGAAAACTTACTGCCGAACAAGAAATTCTTGCGCAAGGAGAGCTTATCTCCACACATTTATTTGAATTTTATTTGGCCGAATTACAAATTGACGCTGCCCTACTATCAGCGCTTGATTTTATGTCAATTGATGCACAAGGCGAGCCAGAATCAGAAAAGATTAAAGCTAAACTTTTAAATATTACAGAAGAGACTTCTCAAGATATTATGATAACACAAGGGTTTATATGTTTAAACCATCTTGATCAAATTGACAATTTAAAAAGAGGAGGAAGTGACTATAGTGCCTCAATTATTGGTGCCGCTTTAAACGCAAAGGAAATCCAAATTTGGACAGATATCGATGGTATGCATAATAATGATCCACGATACGTTGACAATACATTTTCAATAGAAGAAATATCTTTCGACGAAGCCGCTGAATTAGCCTATTTCGGAGCTAAAATTTTACACCCACAGAGTGTTATCCCTGCAAAGGAAAATAACATTCCAGTATTACTTAAAAATACATTTGCACCCAAAAGTAAGGGCACTATTATTAAAAATTGTGAAGCTAGTTACGGCGTAAGAGCTATCGCTGCTAAAGATGGGATTATTGCTATGAAAATTAAATCCTATCGTATGCTGTTAGCCTATGGTTTTTTAAAGAAAATTTTTGAAGTTTTTGAAAAATACCAAACGCCTATCGATATGATTACAACATCGGAAGTCGCCGTATCTCTTACCATAGATACGCCAACTCACATAGATAAAATTATAGAAGAATTACAGGCTTTCGGAAAAATTGAAGTTGATAATAACATGAGTATTGTTTGTCTTGCTGGTGATTTCTCACAAAATAGTAAGGGAATAAGTGCAAGCGTTTTGAATTGCTTAACAAAAATTCCGATTCGTATGATTTCATATGGAGGGAGTGACTACAATATGTCATTATTGATAGATACTGAAAATAAAGCAGAAGCGTTGAATTTATTAAATAAAGGCCTATTTGATAAAGCCACCTTAAAACAAACCCAATTAATCGAGCAATTCGGCTAATTTTTTAAACTCTTTTTTTGCTTCTTTTTGATCATATAAAATGCTGTATATCGTATCTATGATTGGGGTTCGTGCTTCTTTTTCATTCTTAATCTCATAGGCACTTTTAGCCGCATAGTAGCCTTCGGCGATCATGCTCATTTCGAACATAGCAGATTTTACGGTATATCCTTTTCCTATCATATTGCCAAACATTCTATTCCTACTAAATACCGAATACCCAGTAACCAACAAATCTCCCAAGTATGCAGAATTATTAATATTACGCTTCATTTTATGTACTTTTTTGATAAAGCGTTTCATCTCACGAATAGCATTGCTCATCAGAACAGATTGAAAATTATCGCCATAACCCAGACCGTGAGCTATACCTGCCGCAATTGCATAAATATTTTTTAGCATAGCAGCATATTCTGTTCCTATAATATCATCAGTAATCTTAGTGTTTATATATCTGCTCGACAATTGCTTGGCGATATGCGAAGCTTTTTTAGCATCTTGACATGCAATAGTTAAATAAGATAAACGCTCGAGTGCAACCTCTTCTGCGTGACAAGGCCCGGTGATGACACCTATATTTGAAAGTGGAATTTTAAATTCGTCAAAAAAATGTTCTCCAACTATCTTACCCGATTCAGGAACAATACCTTTAATGGCCGAAAAAACAATTTTATCCTGTAAAGAAATTGAAACTTTCTTTAATTCATCATTTAGAAATGCTGACGGTATTGCAAAAATTAGATAATCTGCATAAGCTACAATTTCATCGATATCACTAGATAAAACTAATTGATCTGTATTGAACTCTATCGAAGTGATATAACTCGGATTATGTTTATGCTCTTTAATGTAAGCTATATTGTCAGCACTTCGCATATACCAGCCTATTTCATTCAAATTTTCCGACAACATTTTAACAATGGCAGTGGCCCAACTTCCTCCTCCGAAAACTGCAATTTTTGGCACATTCTTCATACTATTTTTATCTTTTATAAAGTATTTTTAAATTTTATAAATTTGTTCTACAAACTTAAACTAAATAAAAATGTCAGAAGAAAATAAAAATTTAGAGGAAAACTCCAAGGAAGGTATTGAAAATGCTAAGGAAACTGCGAAAGAAGTGACCGCGAAAGTAGGTGACAAAGCTGCTGAATTAAAAGACGATGCCAAAGAAGGTTTCGAAAATGCCAAGGAAACTGCAAAAGAAGTTGCAGAGAAAATCGGTGATAAAACAGCCGAATTAAAAGAAGATGCCAAAGAAGGTTTTGAAAATGCCAAAGAAACTGCAAAAGAAGTTGCAGAGAAAATAGGCGATAAAACTGCCGAATTGAAGGAAGAGGCCAAAGAGGTTTTCGAAGATGCCAAAGAAGTTGCAAAAAAAGCACTAGACGTAGCGAGTGAAAAAGCTGCCGATTTGAAGGAAAACCTTTCAGAAGAAACAAAAGAGTTTGTAGAAGATGCGAAAGAAGTAATGGGAACGGTTACAGAAAAAGCTGGTGAATTTGCAGATGAAGCTGGCGAAAAATTAGCGGATTTAGCAGAAAATGCTAAGGAAGGCTTAGGAGAAGCAAAAGGTAAAGCGAAGAACTTTTTTCAGCGTTTATTTGGAAAATAAAACTAGAATAGCGGAGCTTCCTTAGGCTTCGCTTTTTATACTTTCAGCCAATTTTCGTTCTAATTCAGCTTGAAATTCTTCCATTACTGGTTTTACGGTACTCTCAGGTAAATCAGCGATTCGTATGTACATCAAACCATCAACAGCATTATTGAATTTAGGGTCAACATTAAAAGCCACCAAACGCGCATTTTGCTTTACATATTTTTTTAATAATACAGGCATTCTTAAGCTACCTGGTTCAATTTCATCTATAATCTTATCAAACTTCACCATATCTGCCTTACTAGCATCAAATACAAAATCTTTGTCGGCATCATTTAACTTCACTTTGTATTCCTTTTTAGGATGAATATATTGCGCCAAATACGGATCGTAGTAATGAGATTTCATAAACTCGATCATTAACGATTTTGAGAAATTAGAAAACTGATTACTAATACTTACTCCACCCATTAAGTATTTATACTGTGGATAACGCAGCGTTACATGAACAATACCTTTCCACAAAAGAAATAACGGCATTGGCTTTTGTTGGTAATCCTTTACAATAAAGGCGCGTCCCATTTCAATGGTTTGCTCCATCATACTATAAAGTTCGGGTTCTAGTCTAAACAAGGTATTGATATAAAAACCATCAATTCCGTATTTCTTATAAATATCTAATCCTAATCCCATTCGATAAGCCCCTATCACTAAGTTTTTGGTAGAATCCCACAAAAACATATGATGATAAAAATTATCATAATCGTCAAGATCAATCGCATTATTTGTACCCTCTCCAACTGCTCTAAATGTTATTTCTCTCAATCGCCCTATTTCTCGCAGAATACTCGGAATTTGCTCGCTCGCTGCAAAAAAAACTTCATAATTTTTACTTTCTAATAATCTAGAATCTGTTTCACGCAATTTTTCTACTTCAAACAGCATTTTCTCAGTTGTGACAGGAGCTATTATTTCTTTAGGCTGCTTGGGTAATTTTAAATTAGGTGTTTTTATTAGCGAATTATCTTCATGAAAAGGATTCGCTAACATGTATGTTTTTTTACGAATAAACGCATGGAAATCATCAATACTATTGTGCTCTTCCTGAGCTTTAACAGAAATAGGCTTTCCTATCCTCACTTTGATCACCCTACTACTTTGTGTCAATAGCTCAGATGGTAATTTAGCTGTTCTAAATGTGCTACTTATCTTTGATATTAAATAAAAGAGTCGACTATTTTTCGCATGAAAATAAATAGGAATTATCGGCACCTTCGCTCTATGAATAAGCTTTATAGCCCCTTCTTCCCATGGCTTATCTACAATTAGTTTCCCGTCTTTGTATGTTGATACCTCGCCAGCCGGAAAGATCCCCAAGGGATACCCATCTTTTAAATGTTGTAAAGCACTCTTAATTCCTGCCACACTTGATTGCGCATCCTTTCTATCTTCAAAAGGATTAACCGGCATTACATATGGCTTTAAAGGCACTATTTTATGCAACAAAAAATTCGCCATAATCTTGTAATCTGGTCTTTTTTCTGCTAATAATTTTAACAATAAAATTCCATCAATACCGCCTAATGGATGATTAGAAACACTAATAAAAGCACCGTCTTTCGGTATGCGTTTTAAATCTTCTTCTGGTATTTCAAACTGAATTTGCACTTCATCTAAAATGGCATTAAGAAAGGAGATGTCCTTCTTATTTTTATGCTTATTGTAAATTTCGTTTAATTTAGAAATGCGTAGAACTTTGAGCAATATCCAGCCAATAAAGGTTCCTAAAAAACCATATTTATCAAAGTTGATTACTTTGGCTATTTCTTTGGCTGTAACTAAACTCATTCAATTATTTTGTGACTTCCAAAGATATGTATTTCTATTCAATTACAATCTGTACTGTTTCTTGAGTTAATTGTTTTAACAATACTTTATTATTACGCTCAATTTTCTGAATAGCTTTTGGCGAGAAATGTCTTATTGTTTGTAGGGAAACTCCCTTGTGAAATTCAATCTTAAATTGTGGCTCTAAAACAGCGACTAGTTGGTCAAAATTTTGATATTTATCCTCTAGACATACAGAAAAGCTAATAGCCGAATTCTGTATCAGATTTACTTTCATCTTCTGTTCATGTATTAGATTAAATATTTCACTAATATTACGCTCAACGATAAATGAAAAATCTAACGAAGAAATTGATACTAAAATCTGATCTTTCTTAACAATAAAACAAGGAACTTCAGGAATAATAGCTGTACCTTTTGTCACTATTGTACCTTTTTTTGCAGCATCTTTAAATGACTTAACGTACAACGGAATTTCACTTTTCTGAAGAGGCTGTAAAGTTTTTGGGTGAATTACCGAAGCACCATAAAATGCCAATTCTATCGCCTCCGTGTACGAAATTCTTTGCAATAATGTGGTCTCCTCAAAATGACGAGGATCGGCATTTAAAACACCTTCAACATCTTTCCATATAGTTACATTTTCGGCCTTTAAGCAATATGCAAATATTGCGGCTGTATAATCAGACCCTTCACGACCTAAAGTAGTAGTGTTTTGGTCAGCGTCTCTACCTATAAAACCCTGTGTTATTTGTAATTTGTCACGACTAACATTTTCTAATATCTGTTGTTTAGTAGTCTCCCAATTCACTTTAGCATCTCTAAAATCACTGTTTGTTTCGATACAACTTCTTACATCCAACCACGTACTTTCAACACCAATTACGTTAAGATATGCGCTCACTATTTTTGTAGATAAAAGCTCAGCATAACTCACAAGTTGATCATATACATAGTTAAAATCCTTTGATTCATTTCGAATCATGAATTGAGTCATCTCAGCGAACAATCGTTCTATTTCAATTAAAACTTCATTTCTGTTATCACTGAATAGATCGTTGATAATTTTATAATGATAGGCTCTAACTTCATCTACATATTTAAATGACTCAGAAGTATTGTAAAAGTAAGCTGCCGTTAATTTTTCAAAAGCATTCGTCATTTTACCCATTGCCGAAACCACAAGAAACACATCTTTATATCCGACTTGCTCTAAAACTTTGGCAACATTTTGTATTCCGGCAGCGTCTTTAACTGCAGCACCGCCAAATTTAAATATTCTCATTTCCTTTTAAATATTGCTTCATGATAGTTCTATTCATTTGGCAGAGATTCCAATCTTCTAACATTTTAGCCCCAGTACTTACATAAAAATCTGCTGCCACCTTGTTCCAATCTAACACCACCCATTCTGCTCTGTTTGCCTTGTTTACATAAGCATATTCAATCACCTTTGAATACAACGCTTTTCCTATTCCCATGCCTCTAAAAGACGCTTTTACCACCAAATCTTCTAAATGAATAGATTTACCATCCCAGGTTGAAAATCTATTATAAAAAAGGGCCATTCCAACAACTTGATGATCCACTTCTGCGACAAAAGTTCTAAATTCTGGAGAGGCTTTAAAACCGTTTTCAATAAGATCATTTACGGTAATCTTAACAGCATCAGGTTCATTTTCAAAAATTGCTAGTTCGGTAATCAATTCCAAAACAGAAGACATGTCATCTTTGGTTCCTTTACGAATACTAAAATTCATCAATTCAAATTTATATGAATACTTATTCTATAGGCGAATGTAAAAAAACTTTACTAAAAGTATTACGAAAACGTTATAGTTTCTAAAAAGAAAAACGATATTTGCAAAGTCAAAAATAAAGTATATCGCTATGCAAAAAAACAGTACTCTTGGGGAGTTCATTATTGGCAATCAAAAACATTTTAAGTATGCCGCAGGGGAACTTTCTCGCCTCATTAATTCAATCCGTTTAGCCGCCAAAGTAGTTAATCACGAAGTAAATAAAGCTGGTTTAGTCGATATTCTCGGAGATGCTGGAGACACAAATATACAAGGAGAAGATCAGCAAAAATTAGATGTTTATGCTAATGAGATCTTTATGAAAAGATTGATTAATAGACAGATAGTTTGTGGTATTGCGAGTGAAGAAGAAGATGATTTTGTTACCATTTCTGGAAGTGATGAAGCTAACAGCAGTAAATATGTAGTGTTGATTGATCCTCTTGACGGATCATCAAATATTGATGTGAATGTTTCTGTTGGTACAATTTTTTCTATCTATCGAAGAGTCACCAAACCTGGCACTCCAGTTCAACTAGAAGATTTTTTGCAAGAAGGTAATAAGCAAGTCGCTGCTGGATATATTGTATATGGAACATCGACGATGCTCGTTTATACGACTGGGCATGGCGTAAATGGTTTTACTTTAAACCCTGCAATTGGGACTTTTTATTTATCACATCCTAATATGAAATTTCCAGAAGATGGCAGTATTTATTCCATTAATGAAGGGTATTATTCACACTTTCCTCAAGGCGTAAAAGATTATCTGAAATATTGCCAAATGGAAGAGGGAAATAGACCTTACAAAGCACGTTATATTGGCTCTTTAGTTTCTGATTTTCATAGAAATATGATCAAAGGAGGCATTTATATTTATCCTACCAGTTCTAAAGCACCACAAGGTAAGTTACGTTTGCTATACGAATGTAATCCTATGGCATTTTTAGCCGAACAAGCAGGTGGGAAAGCCTCTGATGGTTACATTAGAATGCTAGATATAAAACCAATCGAATTACATCAAAGGGTTCCTTTTTTCTGCGGTAGTAAAAATATGGTTGAAGTGGCTGAAAAATTTATGCAAAATCATCCCGATGATGCTACTTATTAAACCGTAGTAGAAATTTTCTCCTTTTCAAAAAAAGATAGGTACTCTTTAGGTATCGTATTTTTGGTAAGTAAACATCCAACTTTCATTTCTGGATACATTTCGTCGTATTTAACGACCTTACTTATTCCGACACGTTTATTAATATGTTTGCGGCGAATATCACTTGGTGAATCCAATCCTGAAGCTGCAATCATTTCTAAAAAACTATGAATAGTTTCTTCATGAAAATTTGCTGTTCTAGGCGCTTTATCATCAACTACTAAACCTTTCATCAAAGAAGCATTCTGAGTAGCTACGCCTACCGGACATGTATTGTTATTGCACAATAACGCTTGGATGCAACCCACAGATAACATCATAGCACGAGCACTATAACAAATATCGGCTCCAAGAGCAATAGCTCGTGCCATATGAAAACCAGTAATAATTTTACCTGCGGCCATCAATTTTATATCCTTTTTTAAATCGAACCCTACTAAAGTATCATGAACAAAAACCAACCCTTCGCGCAAAGGCATGCCAATTGAATTTGAAAACTCAACCGGTGCTGCTCCGGTGCCTCCTTCGCCTCCATCAACCGAAATAAAGTCAGGTAATATTCCTGTGTTCAACATCGCTTCACAAATATCAATGAACTCTTGTTTCTTCCCAACGCATAATTTAAATCCAACTGGTTTTCCACCCGAAAGATCACGCAATTTCTTTATAAATTTTAATAACCCTTCGGCATTAGAAAAAGCAGCGTGCGATGGCGGTGAATGCACGGCAATCCCAGGTTTTACATGCCGGATCTTGGCAATTTCTTCTGTATTCTTCTTCGCAGGTAAAATTCCTCCATGACCAGGCTTCGCTCCTTGAGACAATTTTAATTCAATCATTTTCACCTCTGGTCTGGTGGCATTTTCAATATAGCCCTCTTCACTGAAATTACCTTCAGCATTTCTACAACCAAAGTATCCAGTACCGACTTGCCAAATTAAATCTCCTCCATATTTTAGGTGATATGGACTCACGCCACCTTCACCTGTATTATGTGCGAAATGCCCCATTTTGGCTCCCTTATTTAAGGCCATTACTGCATTTTTACTTAAGGAGCCAAAGCTCATCGCAGAAATGTTTAATAAACTACATGAATATGGTTGTTTACAGTCTTTTCCCCCAACAACTACTCTTGGGAAATCCTCTTCTCTTGTAACAACATTTGAAGCATACATAGAGTGATCCATCCATTCATAGCCCGAACGGTAAACATTCATCTGAGTTCCAAAAGGAGTCGTATCATTTTCCTTTTTCGAACGCTGATAAATAAGAGATCTAAAAATTCTATTTAGCGGACGCCCTTGCGTATCAGTTTCTACAAAATACTGCATTATTTCAGGACGAATTGACTCTAGAGCGTACCGAAATCTACCGAGAACAGGAAAGTTACGCCGAATCGTATGCTTGGTTTGTAAAATATCATAAACACCCATTAATATTAAGGGAGCTACAATTACAAAGCTCCATAGCATTGGATTCCAAAATTGCGCGATAGCAACAATAGTAACCACGGTTAAGATTGAAATCAAAATAAACTGTTCTCTTACTTTCATACTCTTAGTTGATTTTGATGTTAAATTTAATAAATTCATTTTACCCAGATGAAATTATAAATATATCCTGAAAGAATAATTCTATATTTACCGAAATTTTAATTAATGGGTATTATAAAAGTAAAAAACATTCGTGTCTACGCTTATCACGGTTGTTTGGATGAAGAAGGGAAAATAGGTTCAGAATATCGCGTAGATGTATCAGTACATGCCGATTTAAAAAGATCTTCACAAACTGACAAACTATCTGATACTGTTGATTATGTGCATTTAAATAAAATCGTTAAAGAAGAAATGGGAATTCGATCAAAATTATTGGAAACTGTGGCTGCCAAAATATTAGATCGGATCTTATCTGAAATTCCATTAGTTAAAAAAGCAACAGTCGATGTTTCTAAAATAAACCCTCCTATAGGAGGCAATGTTGCAATGGTTACCATAAAAATGTCAAAGAAGCGATAATAATTTATTTTTTTATTGCATGAATACTTAATTTAAGTAAATTTGCAAACCAAAATGGCGTTGTGGCCGAGTGGCTAGGCAGAGCTCTGCAAAAGCTTGTACAGCGGTTCGAATCCGCTCGACGCCTCTTCAAAAAAGATCGTTTAATTACGATCTTTTTTTTGCTTTAGAAATAAAACTAAACTTCTCCTTTATTCTTAAATATCTTAAAAAATGACACATATTAACAACACCATTTTTTATTTTATTTAACTATTATATAACTAATTTTCAGCATATTTGTAAACTTTTATTGAAGAGATGACAATTTACCCAATTGAGACTGGAAATTTCAAACTAGATGGAGGCGCTATGTTCGGTGTTGTACCCAAATCACTTTGGCAACGAACTAATCCCGCCGATAGCAATAATATGATAGAAATGAGCATGCGTTGTTTGCTAATTGAAGATACTAATAGACTCATATTGATTGATACTGGTTTAGGCGATAAGCAATCCGAAAAATTCTTTGGTTATTACTTCTTATTTGGAGATTATTCTTTAGATGCGTCGTTAGCCAAATATGGCTTTCACAGAGATGATATTACCGATGTATTCTTGACCCATTTACATTTTGATCATTGTGGAGGGAGTATCCAATGGAATAAAAATAGAACTGGTTATGAGCCAGCTTTTAAAAATGCGAAATTCTGGAGCAATGAAAATCACTGGCAATGGGCAACAATACCAAATGCGCGAGAAAAAGCTTCCTTTTTAAAGGAAAATATAAATCCCATCAAGGAAAGTGGTCAGCTTAATTTTATTTCCTTACCAGAAGCAGATTTTGCAACAACCTCAGAACTAAACTTTGGCATTTTATTTGCAAATGGTCATACTGAAAAACAAATGTTGCCTCATATTCAATTCAAAGGAAAGACCATTGTTTTTATGGCAGACTTGTTACCAACAACTGGACATATTCCGCTACCTTATGTTATGGGTTATGATACCAGACCATTGCTAACGATCGATGAAAAACAGCGTTTTCTAAATAAGGCAGCTGATAATGACTATTTGTTGTTTTTAGAACATGATCCGTACCACGAATTATGTACTGTAAAACATACAGAAAAAGGGGTTCGTTTAAACGAAACTTTTAAATTTAAGGACATATTTAAATACTAAAAATGAGATTATTAAAACAATTTATTGTGGCGTTTATAGTCACAACAATACTCGTAGGTTGTGCAACGACAAAAAGTACAACTACGTCAACAACTTCAAGAACCATAGAAGTTAATGAGGCATCTACCAACATTGAAGCTCCTGTAAAAAGTGCAGCGCTTGTTGCAAAGAAAGGTGATATGACCGAATCTGAGATTCAAGCTTGGCCGCATAAAGATATTTATGTTGATTCAATTCCCGGATTGAGCCTTGCAAAAGCTTATGAATTCGTAAAGAACAAAAAAGGGAATACCGTGATTGTTGGGGTTATTGATTCTGGTATTGATGTGGAACATGAAGATTTAAAAAATGTAACCTGGGTAAATCAGGATGAAATAGCCGGTAATGGCGTAGATGATGACAAAAATGGCTATGTAGATGATATTCATGGTTGGAATTTCTTAGGTGGTGAAAAAGGTCAAAAAAACCCTGAACAACTTGAATTGACTAGGATTGTAAAGAAATGGACACCTAGATTTGCCGGAAAATCACCGGAAGAGATTGTAACTGATGATAAAAAAGATTTCGAACTATACACCGAACTAAAGGAACTTATAGACAAAAAGAATGAAAGCGCTGCGAAGCAAGTAGAAAAGGCAGCGGCACAATTACAACAATTTCAACTTGTTAAAGAAATGGTTGTTAGTGCCAATGATACCATTCAAAAAGTACTTGGTGATAAAGAGATGAATACAAATAACTTAAATAGTATCATCTTGGCTGATCAAAAATTAATGAATGGTAAACTCATCATCATGCGCGTACTCGACGCGGGTGCTACTGTTGAAGATGCTTTTGTTGATTTAGATGCCGTTATTGCAAATAATAAGGAGATAAAAGATCATTATAACAATCAACTAAATGCACAATACAAAATAAATTTCAACGGCAGATTGACAGGTGATGATCCTTATGACATTACTGATACAAGTTATGGTAATAACTATGTGATCGGCTCTAAAGATGATGAAATTCATGGTACACACGTATCTGGAATTATTGCTGCAGAAAGAAACAATGGAAAAGGCATGAACGGAGTTGCTCATAATGTTAAAATTATGGCGTTGAGAGCGGTTCCAGATGGAGATGAATATGATAAAGATATCGCCTTAGCTATACGCTACGCAGTAGATAATGGTGCTAAAGTGATCAATATGAGTTTTGGAAAAAGCTATTCTCCGAATGCCGAATGGGTGTATGATGCAATCACTTATGCCGCACAAAAAGATGTGCTGCTAGTACACGCTGCTGGTAATGATGCAAGTGATATTGATACCGCCGAAAATTTCCCGAACGACTCGAAAGATAAATTGGTAGAGTTCGCTGATAATGTCATTACTGTTGGAGCTATGACGCGCTTTTATAATGAACAGCTTGTTGCCTCCTTTTCAAATTACGGAAAGAAAAATGTAGATGTTTTCGCTCCTGGACTTGAAATTTATTCTACCTTCCCGAAAGATAGCTATGAATCTATTCAAGGAACATCTATGGCCGCTCCTGAAGTTGCAGGAGTTGCTGCCTTAATACGTTCATATTATCCAACACTCAAGGCATCTCAAGTAAAACAAGTTATTATGGACTCTGGAATTGAATTTAACAATGAAGTTATAAAACCAGGTGCTGAATCGGAAACTACAAATTTTAGCGACTTATCGGTTTCTGGAAAAATAGTAAATGCTTATAACGCTTTACGATTAGCAGATAAAATGGCAAAGTAACTCTTTCCGTTTTTTATAAAATTTATTAGACGAGCTTATTCATTTAAGTTCGTCTTTTTTTGGTATCAAAATTGATATTGGTATCTTGCGAACAAACAAATCATAAGATGAAGAAATTAGTTCTTTTAGCTCTATTCATAGCAATTCCTTTTTTTAATAGTGCTCAAAACCCAAATTATTGGCAACAGCATGTAGATTATACAATGTCAATAGACATGAACGTTGAAAACTATCAGTATGATGGGGTACAAAAATTAGTCTATACAAATAACTCTCCAGATACAATAGATAAAGTCTTTTACCATTTATTTTTTAATGCCTTTCAACCAGGTAGTGAAATGGATATTCGTTTGCAAAATATTTCTGATCCTGACGGTAGAATGACAAACAATATAGGGACTAAAGAGGCTCCGGTTTATGAAAGTCGAATTTCTAAACTCGGACCAGATGAAATTGGTTTTATCAAGGTAAACTCACTTCAGCAAGACGGTGTCGAACTGCAGCATACAACTCTTGGTACCATTCTAAAGGTTCAGTTAAATAAACCTCTAAAACCAGGAGAAAAAACAGTACTCGACATGACGTTTAAAGGACAAGTTCCTGTTCAAATTCGTAGGTCTGGAAGAAATAATAAAGAAGGCGTAGCACTATCAATGGCACAATGGTATCCTAAACTGGCCGAATATGATTTCGAAGGATGGCATGCAAATGCCTATATCGGCAGAGAATTTCACGGTGTTTGGGGAGATTTTGATGTGAAAATTACGATTGACAAAAATTATACTATCGGAGGTACTGGTTACCTACAGAACCCAGAAGAAATAGGTCACGGTTATTCTGAAAAGCCAGTCAAACATAAAAGAAAAGTAAAGAAACTTACTTGGCATTTTAAAGCACCTAAAGTACACGATTTTACGTGGGCCGCAGACCCAGAGTATATTCATGACAAGATAATTGCGCAAGACAGTATTACGCTGCATTTTTTCTACAAAGACAATGACGACATTAAAGAAAACTGGAAAAAACTGCAGCCGAAAACGGCTCAAATTCTTACATTTTTGAGTGAGCATATTGGTCCGTATCCTTACAAACAATATTCGGTAATTCAAGGAGGTGATGGTGGCATGGAATATGCCATGTGTACGTTGATTACTGGCGAACGTAAATTCGGAAGCTTGGTAGGAGTTACCGCCCATGAGTTTGCTCACACATGGTTTCAATTTTTATTAGCTACCAACGAACAAAAACACGAATGGATGGATGAAGGTTTCACTTCATATATTTCTAGTCTCGCAATGAGAGCAGTGATGAAAGATGGTAAAAATCCCCATGATGGTGCTTTACGAAGTTATAATTACTTAGCGAAAACTGGAGTAGAAGAACCACAAACGTTACATGCAGATCGTTACAATTACAATATGGCCTATGGTATTTCGGCCTACAACAAAGGGCAATTGTTCTTGGTACAATTAGGCTATCTTATCGGTGAGGATAATTTGAAAAAAACCATAAAAAAATATTTTAACGATTTTAAATTCAAACATCCTACTCCTAACGACATCAAGAGAACCGCTGAGAAAGTTTCGGGCATCCAGTTAGATTGGTATTTGAATTACTGGACGCAAACAACCCACACTATTGATTATGCCGTTACAGAAGTAACTAATAATCAAATTACCATAACTAATAAGGGTAAGCTACCTATGCCCTTAGACATTAAAGTTGTCTATAATGATGGGTCTACCGAAAATTTTTATATTCCTTTGCGAATGATGTATGGAAAAAAACCAACAAAAGCTACGGTCATTGAAGATTGGCCATGGGTACAGCCCTCCTACTCATTTCAAACACCAAAAACGGTAAAATCTGTTGAAATTGACGCTTCCAAACGTATGGCAGATATCGATAGAACAAATAATATATTTGAAGTAATTAAGAATTAAGGTCTCGATCTCAACATTTAAATATAGTATTTGAAAAGGCTTGAGCACTTGCTCGGGCCTTTTCTTTATTTCTATATGTGGACCCAAAGCCTACACCTTAGGTATATAATCATTCATCCCTAAAAGATAGTAATTCGCCACAATTACACTAATTTAAGCTTTAAGGTCACTTTTCGTTTTTATTTTTGAAATCAGTTAAATACTGTAAAACAAATTTGACATTTTTAAAAATGCATATTTTCAATACTGTAGCAAAAGTAATTCGTAAACCTTTCCCTAAAGGAGAAAATAGACTTTGGTATTATCGTTCATTAGGCATCCTAAGCCTCTTTGCAATAGTATTCCTTTATATTTATAAGCCTTTTGGAATGCATCAACTTAAAAATAAATCGTTTTTAATATACGTTGGTTTTGGAGCAATGACCTTTCTTGGAGGGACCGTTTATGAACTCATAATATGTCGATTAAAAAAATTTAGAAAAAATCATACTTCGTTTACGTTTGGCAAATGGTTATTGAACAATCTAGGCGCTATGCTCTGTATAAGTTTAGCCAATTTTCTTTTTGCTAGATTCACATTTTTTGGATATGTAGAATGGAGCCTTTTTCCCACTATGATCTATGGTACTTTTATGGTAGGCATCATTCCATTAATAATGATTGGTGGGTTCTTTATAATATCTCAAAAAAATAAGGATCAAAATATTACAAATGAAGTGATCGCAGCGCAAGAGAATTCATCCAATACAAAACATCAATTACTTTTTAATATCCCTATTCTTCAGATCAGATACATTGAAGCACTTCAGAACTATGTTAAAATAGCCTATATCGATAACGATGGGCATTTAAAAATTCAAATTGAACGGGCTACTCTTAAAGAAATTCAAACAAAAGTTAAAGATAGTTCGATTCTAAAATGCCATCGCTCCTATTTAGTAAACGTAAATGCTATTATAAATACCGTAGGTAATTCACAAGGTTTATCACTCACACTGTCTGATTGCGATATTACAATTCCCGTGTCGAGAACTTGGGTTCCTATATTTAGAAAAAAATAAAACTTCTCTTTAATTTATGGAGAATATAGTTAATTATCACATCCCGTTTGTATTTCGTCACAATACGGTGAATTCATAATATTATCTTAACTCTTAAACAGTAGATTTATTCATTAACAGTAATCCCTTATTAACAATGAGCAAAAAAAAAATCTTAAAATGGCTTAAGTATATTGTTCTCATCCATATGATTTTACTCATCATTTCAGCTTTTTTGGTGAATAGAGAACGTAAACGTATGTATGGAGGCCTTACCGAAGTTGTAAATACTAACGAATTTACACCTTACGAAGGCTCATTTGCAATTAAGAATGTAACTATTTTATCTGCCGAAGGAAATAGCCTACTACCTAACCGAACAATTTTAATCGAAAAAGGACTTATAGCTACTATTGATAGTACATTAAACATCTCAAAAGTAACAAAAGTAATAGACGGCACTGGAAAATATTTGATTCCTGGCTTGATAGATTCCCATGTGCACATGTTTCAAAGTTCAAATGATTTATTATTGTATCTGGTTAATGGAATTACCCATGTGCGAGAAATGATTGGTACTGAAGAACATCTTACCTGGAGAGAAGAAATAAAAAATGGGAGAATTGGCCCGGAGTTGTATATAGCTTCGCCCAGATTGGGTAGTTTTGATTTTTGGGAAGGGCTATTTATGTCATACACCCAAGGTTACAGTAATGTAACCAGTGCTACTGAGGCTACAGATAAAGTAGCTGAATACATTGAAAAGGGGTATGATGGTATAAAAATATACAGCCAACTGAATAAAGAAAGTTATCTCGCTATTTCAGAAACGAAGGACATTGATATTATTGGACATATTCCTATTCATGTGAGCTTAACCGAGGTTTGGAATGGAAATCAACGAGAAGTTGCTCATTTTGAAGAAATCATGAACAGTCTGTTTCGTGAGTTTGGCAGTCCTCACCTTAGAGAAAACAAAGGAGCCTTTTTTAATTTTATTGATGAACGCAGTAATGCAGTTGCCGAAGCATTACTAAAAAATGATATTGCGGTCACATCAGTTTTATGGGGATGGCATACGCATCTTAGACAAAAAGAAGACTTAAAAGGTCTATTAAGCGAAGTAGCTATTGAATATGAAAACCCAGGGATTAGTGAAGGAATTAAATATATTCCGGAAGGAGGTTTGGGTTGGTTACCTCAATTTAATAGAGTTAGATATCCTGAAGGGCTTAGTGAGGAATCAAAGAATGAACGTAAAATCTTTTGGACTATCTATGCCGAAGCCTGCGAACGGGTTGGTAAAAATATGCACAAGAAGGGTGTAAAAATACTGGCAGGCACCGACAATAACCTATCTGTTAAAGTGCCCGGATTTTCTTTGCATCAAGAACTACAATCATTACACAAAATGGGTATGTCTCCTTCAGAAGCACTCCGTTCTGCGACAGCTACTCCTGCGAAATGGTTGAACAATAATGCAGGTGTAATTGATACAGGTTATAAAGCGAATTTAGTATTACTCGATAAAAATCCGTTAGAAAATATTGAAAATACTGAATCAATTCATACCGTAATTGTAGGAGGAAAGATCTTTGATAGGCAATTGTTAGACAGTATGCTAAATGCAGTAAAGAAGGCAAATGACAATAGTAGAACAGTTGACATTAACAGTTATAAACGCAAAAAATAAATGAAAAAATACACTAAAATTTTAATAGTCATAATTGGACTTATCGGTATCCTACTTCTCTTTAATCGCTGTAAAATAGCGCGTCTTCAATTTGCCATGAAAATGTTTTCTGGAAAAGAACAAGTGGAACGCTTTCGATCTATCGAAAAATACTTTCCTACACGAGAAATTATACCCGGTAATAATCCACTTAATATTCCAAAAAAGAAAAATATTGCCTTACCAACGACTTATAGATTCAATGGAAAATCTTGCAAAACAGAAAATTTAATACAAGAAACGGATATTACAGGATTGCTCGTCATTAAAAATGACACCGTTCTATTTGAAAAGTATTATAAAGAAAATACACCTGAAGATCATACAATAGGTTGGTCTGTCACCAAATCATTTGTTTCGGCACTCATCGGAATTGCCATTGAAGAAGATCATATAAATAGTATCAATGATACTGTATATCAATATGTCCCTGAATTAAAAGGTTCTGCCTATGAACGTATTACGATAAAAAATCTGTTGCAAATGTCTTCAGGTGTCAGCTGGAATGAAGATTATAGCGATCGTAATTCTGATATTAATCGTTTTGGTAGAACCCTAGCCCTTGGACGTTCTTTTGAATCATTTGTAAAAACACTAAAATACGATAAACCACAAGGAACTTTTAATCGGTACAATAGTTCTGACACACAGGTTTTAGGGATGATAATTTCCAAAGCTACGGGTACTACAGTATCTGATTATTTGGAGAAAAAAATATGGCAGCCTTTAGGAATGGAACGAAAAGGATATTGGGTTATTGACAATCAGAGCAATGAATTCGCCGCCGCAGGATTAAGCGCTTCTCTTATTGATTATGCCAAATTTGGACTATTATTTCTCCATAAAGGGAAGTTGAATAACAAACAAATAATTCCTAAAGAATGGGTGTCTCAATCTACTACACCTGATGCTCCACATTTGCTTCCTGGTTTAAATGAAAATTCTAATAATGATTTCGGCTATGGGTATCAATGGTGGGTGTTTGAGAGTAAAGAAGGTGAATATGCGGCTATGGGTATATATAATCAACTTATTTACATCAATCCTAAACGCAATATTGTTATTGTAAAATCAGCAGCAAATAACAACTATGGTACAACAAATGACGAAAGTAGTTTTAGAGAAAAAGAGTCAATGGCTATGTTGCGAGCTATCGTAAACTCAATTAAATAATCATTCACCACCAAAACATGGCTATTCGTCCCAAACACAATAAAAACAAGATATATTTTAAACAACCTCTCTAAATTTGTTTCAACCTTTAAATCAAATAAAAATGAAAAAATATAGTATTTTAATTTTACTACTTTTTGCTTTTAATAGCATCGCACAAGAAAAAAACAATAGTATTCAGAAACAGCTTGATAAAATAGTAACAGATAAAATGGTGATGGGTGTCGCTGCCGCTTATTCTATAGATGGTAAAATTATGGAACAAGTAGCTGCGGGGTACGCAAATAAAAAGGACGGAGAAAAGTTTAAAATCGACACCAAATTGCGAATGGGCTCTATCGCAAAACCAATGACAGCACTTGGGGTTATGCAACTGGTAGAACAGGGGAAGTTAGATCTAGATACTCCGATCCAAACATACTTACCCGACTATCCCAAACAAACAAAAACTCAAATTACTACAAGACATTTGTTATCGCACACTTCAGGTATTTCGGGTTACAAAGATGGTCGGGAGTCAAATACGATCAAAACATATCCTACTTTATACGACGCATTGAGTTTATTTAAAGATCGTGATTTATTATTTGAACCAGGTACGCAATATTCATATTCCACCTACGGATACACGGTATTGGGAGCAATCCTAGAGAAAGTTACGGGACAAACCTTTGAAGCCTATATGCAAGAAAACATTTTTGCTAAAGCAGGAATGACCAATACGGGAGTTGAAAAGTTTGGAGAAGAATTAGAAAATGAATCAAAGTTGTATACTCGTAATAACGGCAAAGGAAAAGCCAAACCTGCAAAAGAAAATAATTTAAGTAACAGAATACCGGCAGGAGGGTTTTATACGACTGCTGTAGATATGTTGAAATTTGGAGATGCTGTAATAAATAATAGATTTGTTAAAGAAGAGACGCTAAAGTTAATGAGACAACATCACAGTCTAGAAAAAGAAAATAACGCTTATGGTTTCGGATGGTTTTTGTATAACCCAAAACCCTACGAGGGTGCTATCATAGGGCATCCTGGAGCACAGACCGGATGTACTTCGTTTCTTTTTATTGTTCCAGAGAAAAAAGCGATAAGTATTATTCTTGCGAATACGTCACGAGCGCAATCTAGTGTTGACACTATCGCAAATGATTTGTTGCGATTATCACTAAGTAAAATTCCTAAGAATAAATAGTTAAAATAGGAATGAAATTAATAAGTCGACTTTTATTATTATCTATATTTATAAATGTCATTAGTTGCAATAAATCTTCTAAACAAAAACACCTTGCATTTACTCAAGAAAAAAATCAATCTATAGATTCTATAAAAACACAAAATGTAACTTTCAAGAGTGAGGGAATTACATTGGCAGGTACAATTTATAGTCCTAAACATGCACATTCAGCAGTTGTCATTGTTCACGGATCTGACAGGGTAACTCGAATGATAAAATTTGCTCAACTATTAGCCCAAAATGACATATTGGTATTCACTTATGATAAACGTGGAGTTGGAGAGTCTGGTGGAGTTTATGCGGGCCCTGAAGTAGGTACAAATAACATTAGTATTGACAATCTAAATTTATTAGCAAAAGACGCAAGCGCTGCTGTTGATTTAATCCGTAAAAAAGAAAGAAATATACCTATTGGTCTTGTGGGTGCGAGTCAAGCAGGGTGGATAATTCCAATTGTTGCAAATAAAAACCCAATAGTAGAATTTATGGTTTTATTCAGTTGCCCTACTATAACCACTCTTGAACAATTAAGATTTCAATTTTACACAAATGGGAGAACAGATTTTTGGACAAATCATACAGAGGAGAACGTACGTGAACATATCAAGAATGACCCTGATAGATATCAATTTAAAGCTACCGACCCCAAAGATGCTCTAAAAACTCTTTCAATTCCCAGTCTTTGGCTTTTCGGTGAACAAGACATTCAAATTCCTGTGAAAATGTGTATTGAACATCTAAACACTCTAAAAATAAAAAACAAACCTTTCGAATATGTTTTATTTCCAACATTAGGTCACAACACTAATAAGACAGAACCAATAGGCATTGCGGTTCAATGGATAAAACAAAAGTCTTTGATCATTAAAAATAGTAAATGAAAAAAATTTTAATAACAGGTGGGTTTGGTAAAATAGCAAAACATTTTGTCCGAAACTTCAGCCATAAATACGAAATAACAGTTGCCGACATTGTAACCGATAGCATAACTTTCTCTGAAAATGTTAGAATTGAAAAAGCGGATTTGATGGACTTTTCAGCTTGCTCGAAACTGTGCGAGGGAATCGATACAGTAATCCATCTAGCAGGAATAGTTGACCCCATTTCGGAATCAGACAAGATTTTAGAAATAAATACAAAAACAACACAGCATATTTTTAAATCCGCCATAAAATCAAAGTGTAAAAGGTTGATTTTCGCCAGTAGTGCGCAGACTATTGAAAACTATCCTATAGACATTCAAGTGAACAAGAATATGCTGGTAAAACCAAAGAATATTTATGGAGTTTCAAAATGTTTTGGAGAGGCTTTAGCTGCATATCATGCATATGCTCATAGAATTTCAGCCATTTGCTTGAGAATTGGAGCTTACGAATTTCCAAAAGACTTTACCGAAATGAACGCACGTGATTTATCGGCATTTTTACATCCCGATGATTTTAACCAGTTATTGATTGGATGTATCGAAACAACTACTATCCAATACGAAGTGCTCAACGCAATTTCAAATAATAGACACAAGCGACTAGATATCACAGAGTCTATAGAAAAAGTTGGGTATAAACCGAATTATGATGCGTTTACCTTGTTCAAACTTGTGGCAGATTAAAAACTGAATATAATTATGCATAAAGAAAGACCTATTTTAGACAAAAAAATGGTTAAAAACTGCAAAGATTACCTATTCATAAACTTGACTAAAACTCAACAAAAAAAGTCTGAACAATTGTTCAGACTTTTTTTATTTATCTAAGAAATTTATTTCAGTTTTTTCTTAACAGCTACTTCTTGATATGCTTCAATAATATCTAGTTCTTTGATATCATTGTAGTTTTTAATTTGCATACCACAGTCATAGCCTTTTGCTACTTCCTTCGCATCATCCTTAAAGCGTTTTAGCGAAGCTAATTCTCCAGTAAAGACAACTACACCCTCTCTAATGATTCTAATTCTAGAATGTCTAAAGATCTTACCGTCAGTAACCATACATCCGGCAATGGTACCAACCTTAGAAATCTTATAGGTCTCTCTAATTTCAGCGTTACCAGTAATTTCTTCTTTCATTTCTGGAGATAACATGCCTTCCATTGCATCTTTCACATCATTAATTACATCATAAATGATAGAGTAATTTCTGATATCAATTTCTTCTTTATCTGCTAAAGAACGTGCATTCGTAGATGGTCTTACGTTAAATCCTATTACAATAGCATCAGAAGCCGAAGCTAATAACACATCAGATTCTGTAATCGCTCCAACCGCTTTATGAATGATATTTACTTGAATCTCTTCGGTAGATAATTTCTGTAAAGAATCTGTTAAGGCTTCAACAGAACCATCAACATCACCTTTTAAGATAATATTCAATTCTTTAAAGTCTCCTAACGCAATTCTTCTTCCGATTTCATCTAAAGTAATATGACGTTGCGTTCTAACTGACTGCTCACGTTGTAATTGCGACCTTTTTGTTGCGATTTGTTTCGCTTCTCTTTCATCATCAAATACATGGAACTTATCACCCGCCTGAGGCGCACCATCTAATCCTAAAATTGATACAGGCGTAGATGGGCCTGCTTCTTTTATCACATTACCACGTTCGTCATGCATAGCTTTTACCTTACCGCTGTTTTTTCCAGCCAGTAAGAAATCACCAACTCTCAAGGTACCGGCTTCTACTAAAATCGTTGAAACGTACCCTTTCCCTTTATCTAATAAGGCTTCTACAACAGTACCAACTGCGTTCTTCTTTGGGTTTGCCTTCAACTCTAATAATTCAGCCTCCAACAATACTTTTTCTAATAATTCTGGAACCCCTAAACCGGTTTTGGCAGAAACATCATGTGATTGAACTTTACCTCCCCAATCTTCTACTAATAAATTCATCTGCGCCAACTCTTCCTTCACTTTTTCAGGATTGGCATCAGGTTTATCGACTTTATTTATTGCGAAAACGATTGGCACTCCTGCTGCTTGAGCATGACTTATTGCTTCTTTTGTTTGAGGCATAATCGCATCATCTGCTGCGATTACAATGATTACCAAATCTGTTACTTGAGCCCCACGTGCACGCATGGCTGTAAATGCCTCGTGACCTGGCGTATCTAAGAAGGTAATTTTTTGTCCATCTGGTAAGGTTACTCCGTAAGCACCAATATGCTGTGTAATTCCTCCTGATTCACCACCAATTACATTTGCTTCTCTAATATAATCTAATAAAGATGTTTTACCATGATCTACGTGCCCCATTACAGTTACGATCGGCGCTCTTGGTTCTAGGTCTTCCTCTTTATCTACTACTTCTTCAATAGCCTCTTCAACTTCAGCACCGACAAATTCAACTTGATATCCAAATTCTTCGGCAACGATTGATAATGTTTCAGCATCTAAACGCTGATTCATTGTTACCATCATTCCTAATGACATACAAGCTGAAATAATTTCTGTAACACCAACGCTCATCATGGTAGCAACTTCACTAACAGTTACAAATTCTGTAACCTTCAAAATTTTACTTTCTGCAGCTGCTATTTCTTGATCAATTTCTGTTTGTTGACGATGTTGATCTCTTTTATCTCTTCTATACTTGGCACCTTTTCCTTTTTTAGACTTACCTTGTAATTTTTCTAAGGTCTCTCTAACTTGCTTTTGCACCTCTGCTTCTGATGGTTCTTCTTTAACTACATTTCTTCCTCTACCAGGACCACCATTTCTTCCAGCAAAACCACCTCTTTGTGGCGGCCTTGAACCTGTTCCTTGTCTTGAACCAGCACCAGGTTTATTCACAATACGCTTTCGCTTTCGCTTATTAGCGTCCTTCGTATCTTCTTTCTTCTTATCTTCTACTTTCTTTTTAGGCTTTTCAAATTGTTTTAAATCAATTTTCTCACCAACCTTTTTAGGTCCTGTTAGTTTTTGATATTTGGTGGTTATGACACCAGTATCAGTCGAAGCTTCCTCAGGTTTTTTAGCTTCATCCTTGCTTTCTTCTACAACAGGTTCTACAGATTCTTTTACAACTTCTTTTGCAGACTCTTTCTCTACAACTTCTGGCTTTTCTTCAACGACAGGCGTTTCTATTTTTGCCTCCTCTTTTTTAGCAGATTTTTTAGTAGTTTCTACTTCGATCTTTCCTACTGGCTTCAAACCAGCCAATTTCGTAGGTTCCGCCTTAAAAATTTCTTTTTTAGCCTCTTCTTTTAATCGCTTCTCTTCTTGTTCCTGCTCCTGCGCTATTCTAAGGGCCTCTTTTTCTTTTCGCTTTTCCTCACCAACTTCACGAGAAGCAACCTTTTTACTTTTATCGGTTTGAAATTCATCTAAAAGTACATTATATATCTCATCAGATATTTTTGTAGTCGGTCTTGCCTCAATTTCAAATCCTTTTTTTGAAAGATGCTCAACAGCTCTATCTAATGAGATATTTAATTCTCTTAAAATTTTATTTAGCCTTAATGTAGCCATATAACTTTGTGTATTATTCTTTATTCCAATCTATTTAGTGTGAACAACAACCGAATCTTATTTTTGAAAAATTAATCTTCAAATTCTTCTTTCAAAATTCGTTGCACTTCTATAATAGTTTCTTCTTCTAAATCTGTTCTTTTTACTAAATCAGCAACTTCTTGATCTAGTACGCTTCTTGCAGTGTCTAAACCAACATTTTTCAGTTCATTAATTACCCAAGCTTCGATTTCGTCAGAGAATTCAGTCAATTCTACATCTTCATCTTCTAAGCCTTCACGTTGCACATCGAGTTCATATCCTGTTAACTGACTCGCTAAACGAATATTTACACCACCCTTACCTATCGCTTTCGATACTTCTTCTGGTTTTAAAAAGACATCTACTCTAGGTTTCTCTCCTTCGGCAGCTTCTTTGATTTCCATAGAAACAACTTTCGCTGGACTTAGAGCTCTTGCAATAAATATTTTATCGTTTTTCGTATAGTTAATTACATCAATATTTTCATTCCCTAATTCACGTACAATACCATGAATACGAGAACCTTTCATACCTACACAGGCACCAACTGGATCTATCCTATCGTCATATGAGTCAACAGCTACCTTCGCTTTTTCTCCAGGGATACGTGCTACTCGTTCTATGGTAATTAAACCATCAAAAACTTCAGGAATTTCTTGTTCAAATAATTTCGTTAGAAAATCAGGTGACGTTCTAGACATAATTATTGCAGGCTTATTCCCTCTCAATTCTACTAATTTAATAATCCCTCTTACAGATTCTCCTTTGCGGAAATAATCAGAACGAATTTGCTCACTTTTTGGTAATATTATTTCATTTCCTTCATCGTCAAGTAAAATAATTGCATTATGACGAATATGATGTACTTCAGCACTATAAATTTCACCCTCTAAATCTTTAAACTGTTTAAAGATGTTCGTATTGTCATGTTCGTGTATTTTAGAAATCAAATTCTGACGTAATGCTAAAATAGCTCTTCTACCTAAATCTACCAATTTCACCTCTTCAGATACATCTTCACCCACTTCAAAGTCAGGTTCAATTTTTTGCGCTTCCGATAATGAAATTTCTTCATTGGGTTCTTCTACTTCTCCATCGTTTACTACAACTCTGTTTCTCCAAATTTCTAAATCTCCTTTATCAGGATTTATAATAATATCGAAATTTTCATCAGAACCATATTTTCTTTTCAATGCAGCTCTAAACACCTCTTCGAGTATTGCCATTAAGGTTACTCTATCTATGCTTTTATCATCTTTAAACTCTGAAAAAGATTCAATTAATGCGATGTTTTCCATTTCATTCTCAAATTAAAAAATTATTTTCACTTTTGCTTCTTTAATAGTATTATATTTTAACGTTGCTCTCTTAACAACGGTAACTTTTCCTTTACCTATTGGTTTGGGCTCTCTAGCTTTCCATTCAATCGAAATATCTTCATCAGTCACCTCAACTAAAGTACCTTCTAAATTTTCGGTATCAGTCTTAATTTTTAACACTCTACCAATATTCTTTTTATACTGCCTATTATTCGTAAAGGGAGTAGTTGCTCCTGGCGTTGTAACTTCTAAAGAGAAATCTTCACTTTCTCTATCTAGATTATGCTCTACATGTCGACTTATTCTTACACATTCTTTTACCGAAACTCCATCATCTCCATCAACAATCACTATAATTTTATTACCGTCTGAAAAATTCAAATCGATTAAAAATAATCTACTGTTTTCTGCTATTGCCTCCTCAACCAAGTTCTGTACAACGTCTCTCTTCATTTTTTGTATAAAAAGAGGGGACTTTACGTCCCCTCCAAATTCTTATAACTGTGTTATTTTGCGATGCAAATATACAAACTTATTCGATATTAGCAAAAATGATTGAATTATATAAGTAATATTTATATATTTATACTTCTCAATTTTAAACCAAAATATTATGAAGCGAATTTTAGTTCCGATCGATTTTTCCGATCAAGCTAAGTATGCAAGTAAAGTTGCAGCCAGTATTGCAAGAAAAACGAACAGTGAAATTATTTTACTGCATATGTTTGATATTCCGGCTGATACTATAGACCCTGCAAGTAGTGCCAACATGCAAGGCGGCGCTCAAAATATCTATTATATGAAAGGTATTAAAAGAGAGTTTGCAAAATTTATGGCACTTCCATTTTTTGAAGGATTAAATGTAATTGAGTCGGTTCGTTTCCATAAAGCTTTCGAAGGCGTGATCGAAGAGAGCAAAGAAAAAGATGTAGATCTTATTGTAATGGGATCACACGGCACTTCTGGCTTAAAGGAAATGCTGGTTGGTTCAAATACTGAAAAAGTAGTGCGATTATCTCACATCCCAGTGCTTGTCATAAAACAGGATGTAGACGATTTTGAAGTGAATGATATTGTTTATGCATCTGATCTAGGTAAGGATAGTAAAAAATCTTTCCCAAATATTATTGAATATGCCAAAATGTTTGATGCGAAACTTCATTTGCTTTATATAAATACGGTTCACAATTTTGTTTCTACACGAGTATTAAATGAAAAGATAGCAGCATTTACGAAAGAATTAGATTTAGAGAATTATACAGTAAACGTATATAGTGACACTACCGTAGAAGAAGGTATTCTTAATTTCTCTAGTGAAATAAATGCGAGTCTTATTGCCATAAACACTCACAATAGAAGTGGTTTATATCAACTATTTAGCGATAATATTGGTAAGGATTTAGCGAATCATGCCTTAAAACCAGTAATTACTTTTAAAATTTAATTTTAGTGAACGGCAAAGTAACATTAAAACAATTAGCCAATGAGTTGAATGTATCAATTTCAACCGTATCTAAAGCATTGAAAAACAGCTATGAAATCAATGAAGAAACGATAAAAAAAGTAAAGGCGCTTGCAAAAAAATATAACTATAAACCTAACAAGACTGCTCTCAGTTTAAAAAATAGACAAACAAAGACTATTGGTGTTATCATTCCTAATATTTTAAATTACTTTTTCGCGAAGGTGCTACTAGGCATAGAGCAGGAAGCAAACGAATTGGGATATCAGATAATTATTTGCTTATCTAATAATCAATATAAAAAAGAAGTAGATAGTTTGAACCTTTTATGTGACGGAAGTGTCGACGGACTCATTTTATCTGTTGCTAAAGAAACACAGATTTTACAAAAAAGTAATCATTTTAAAAATGCCATTGAAGAAGGATATCCTATTGTTATGTTTGACCGAACTTCGAATGACATTAAAAATTGTGATAAGGTAATAATTGATGATGTAAAAGCTGCATATAAAGCAACGAAATATTTGTTAGAACTTAACTGTAAAAAAATTGTTCTTATTAGTTCAATCGATGAAATAGGAATTGGGAAACTGCGATCTAAAGGATACAATGACGCTATTGCCGAATATACTAATTATAAAAACAAACCTTTATTAATTACTATTGACAACAAAAATAATTATGAGAAAATAATTTCGCGTTTGTTTAAAGAGCATCCTGATGTAGATGGTATTCTTGCCACCGACAATGTCTCAGCCGCCACGGCGCTCAAAGTTGCCAACAAAAATGAATATAAAATTCCGCGTGATATTTCCATTATAGGTTTCTCAGATAACAAAATCTCTAGGCTAGCGACGCCGCCTCTTACCGTTGTAAGTCAAAATGCGTTAGACATTGGTAAGAACGCAGTGACAACCATCGTAAATCGGATTGAAAATAACGATACTCCATTACCTTTTGAAACTAAAATTTTAGACACTGAACTAACGATCAGAGAATCTACAAAAAAGTATAAATCGATCACCTATGCGGTAAAATGATCATGACTTTTTATTAAGATTTTGGCCGCAATTCTTGTTGTAATTTTACATTTCGAGGTGTTTTTAAATCGCATTGCGCTCTAATCCAACCCGGATTAAAACCAATACGATCTGCACCAGGCTCACCCCAAGAATATACTAAGGTTTTCTTTGTATTTATATCTATAATATAGATAACAAATGTTTCTCTATGCATACCGAAAGACCAAGTATTACGCATTCCAAAAGACATATTGCGCCCATCAGGATAATCAAAATTAAACGTCCCTCCTTGATCATAAATATCAATGTAATATTTTGTTTCAGTAGGTCTTCCGTTTGTATTGTTAGGAAAATCTATCATGCACGTAAAACATCTGGCTTTTTCTAAGGAATAAGCATTTGTCTGCATATCATCAGGTAACCGCTTATTTGAAACATAGGTAATTTCTTGAAAACTAAAATTATCTTCTGAAACCCTAAATTGATAATCAATAGTTGTACGATTCTTTTGAATACAGGTTTTATTAATTGTTTTTGCCACGAATCCATTTCCAACTCTTCTGAGTAGCATTTCACAACCTAGGACCAATCTATTAGAATTTGGAGTTAGATTGGCAATCTCTCCAAAACTTCTATTATTCGACAAAATCGGCATCCTATCTATAAAATGAAATACCTTCACACGTATTGCTTTCTCTTTATCATCAGGCAATAGTTGATAAATAACCTGCCGAGTAATGACGGTTGGATCATTGTTTCTATACTCTTCGATGTAGACAGCTCCAACACCAAAATTTGAATTTTGAAATGGTCGTACTGAAACATGAACACGTTCATGAACTGCTTTTTTAGCATCATCTTTACGCTGAATTTTATCAAAATCTAATTGCTCAACGTTGTCGTATTCACCTTCCCAAATATATTTTAAGTAGTCCAATTCACGCTCAACATAAGAAAACTTCCTATTAGGTTCTACGGTAGTACTCAATCGATTTACACTAGTTTTAGATGTTGTTCCCATTGAGGGTGAACTAGCCAATGGTTTTTCTTTTTTTTGACAATGACCAATTAAAAAACCCATTAAAAAAATAAGGGTTATCATTGTTTTTTTAACGGGCTTCATATAGTAGTATTTTGATAATTATTTATCTTTCTTTAACCAATCGCCAACTCCATACGGGTCAGGATGTGGCGCAGATACATGTTCGTGGCGAATCTTCCAATCATTGTCCTCCCGTTTGAAAACAAAAGATGAACGAAAAGTATTAAAAACTTCCTTCCCATTTACGTTCAGATATAATTCTGTGATTCCACTAATCCATCCCATATCTCCAATAATTTCTTCAAATGGGCCTTCTGTCCAAACTATTTTAGTCATGGCAATCGGTGAGGTTGTAAAGTCTCCCCATCCTTTTGCGATCATTGAGTATCCTTTTGTGCTATATCTTGGCCCTTCAAGAACAACATAAGTTCTTTCATCTTGCACATATCCATTCTTAATTTCTTCAATATTCTCCGCAATAATCGCATTGAAAAATTTCGTTATTCTGTCGTGTAATTCGGCCATTACATTTCATTTATATCGTTGGCAATCTCCTCTATACTTTTATCTGGATTTTCCATCTCTTCCTGTTCTTGCTGAACGATGCGCAGCACCCTCGAAATATACTCACTATGCCATGACTGACGTTGTTCTTCTTGTTCTGGTGTTTCAGGTACAAAGTTCTCAATATCTTCTCTGGAAACTGTTCCATTTTTTTCTAAAAGGCGTTCAATACTATCCATACGCTCTCTAATTACCGCCAGTTCACCTGCAATAGCCATCGTTATATTCAATACCCGTTCTACCGCATGATCATCATGAAAATAGGGACGTTTTCCTTTCGATTTATTCGATGCTAATTTTATATAATCTAACTCTTCTTCCATTTCTTATTTTTTAATTGCTCCAAATACATTCCAAATTGGGGATCTTCCAAAATCTTCTGGTTCTTCTTCATTAACGCCGCCTTCAATTAAATCGTTTTCCGCTTTAGCGCCAATCTGCATAAAATCTTCTTTTTTGAATCCCGATGCTGCCATCAGTTCTACAGGGTCAATATCATGCATTTTTGACCAGTAGGGCTCAGAATTATTCAAGGCATCCCAATCTCGCATGAACTTCTCATATTCAGACATGTCATCAGTATATTGAGGTTGTTCAATATGAAGCGTCAATCCTCCTGGTTTGAGTAAACGATATACCTCATCCATAATATTATAAATAGACTTCCCTCCTGTTTCATGCAAAAACATTGTAGATTGAATCCAATCAAAAGACTCATCTTCAAAGATTGTTTTTGCTGCATCCATCTGCATAAAAGTTACGTTTTTATATCCTAAATCCATGGCACGAGCATGGCCATATCTCAACATAGGAGCCCCTGTATCAATTGCTATAATTTCAGCATCCGGATAGGCCTTAGCAATTGGCAGCACATTATGACCCAAACCACAACCAATATCTAGAATTCGCTTTGGTTTAAATTCTGGATAATTTTGTCGTACCCATGTCGTAATTGCTTTTCCACCACCGTCATTATAACGACCAATTAAACCAGCAGTCGTGACAAAAATTCCAGAATCATAATTAGCAGCAGGAGTCACATCTCCTTCTAATAATTCAGTATGGTAGCTCCCAGGCATGATATGATTATCTACTGCCAATAAATACTCAGGAACCTTGACTTCAGGGTTTAATACCAACGTAGATTTCCCTTCATTTAATGCTGAAGCTTTATCACGTAAGGATGTTGCTTGACGTAAGGTTAAAGATCGGCCCGCTTGCTGACGCATTTCCATTGTACTTCTCCGTAAAGAAGACCAAATTTGGTAATGCGGATCTTTTTCAATTGCCTCTTTTAACTCGGTTCTATTCTGTATATCACGACCGTGTTTCTTTCTAAATTTTGGCACAACGCGAGTTTCATAAGCCGTTTTCGTGCCATGTGAAACATGCGCAAGATGTTTGTTTAAGTTCGATAAGAAATTATACCGCGCGCGCTCATCATGTGTTGTTTCTGGTAGCATGGCATGCTTTGCTACCTTATTCCAAACTGGGGTTAAATTCTTTGCCATATTTTCTAACTATTAGACATTATATTAAAATTATTGCTATGAAACGTATCCCAAAGCAATATCCTGTTCTATTGATTTTTTATCTCTTTCTGCTGGATTACCATAGCCCGCCCCTCCTGGTAAGGTTAAAATTAGTTCCTCGCCAGGAAATAATTTATCTAATCCTTTTGATGGAAATTCGCGTTCTGGTCTAATTTTCACAGATCCCATCTGTCCATCTTTTCCTTCTAATAATCCCTTAGCTGAAGTTACAGTTTTTTCGGCAACCATGGATACATTAATTGCATTTTCGCCTATATTTTTAAAGCTAAAACGCTGTCCTAGACCTCCTCGATATTTTCCGCTACCCGCTGAATTTGGGATAAGGGATTTTTCGGTTACTAGCACTGCCACATCAGTTTCTAATACTTCTATTGGCACATTAGCCACGTTGGTAGGAAAACTCAATACATGCTCACCGTCCATGTTAGGTCTGGCTCCATAACCTCCGTTTAAGAAAAAGTACTCTACAAATTCTTTTCCTTTATGTTCACCATTCAATACTATACACCAGCAAGCACTTCCGCAATCCGCTTGCACTTGCTCGGGTACTGCTTTCGCTAAGGCACCAAAAACAACCGAATGTAACATATTGCCCGTCACATTTCGAGCTCCTAACGGCACTGGTTTTTGTGCATTAACCAAACATCCCTTAGGCGCTGTCACGGTGATGGGGTAAAAAGATCCATCATTGTTCGGTACATCAGGGCTAAAAGCACACTTAATGGGATAAGCCGTGTACGCGAATGTATAATTTAATACTGCATTGATACTCATATAATGTGCCCCTGAAGTACCAGTATAATCAGCAACAATTTCATCACCTTTTATAGTAATTGTAATTTCAAAATGACAACCTGTACCAAGACCATCTCCATCCGTATCATAGGAATAACTATAGCTACCATCTGGAGCAGCTAGTAAGGCCTCTCGCATTGCTTTTTCGGAAGCATTAATTACAGCATCTGCCAACTCTTGAAGGTCATCTAAATCATTTTCTTCCATCAATTTCATCAATGATTTAATACCTTGATCATTGGCAGCAACCTGCGCCCTTATATCTCCAACAGTTTGATCAGCAGCCCTTACATTTTGTTCTAAAATATTAAACAGTGTTTGGTTTGGAACACCTTTAGAAATCAACTTTGTTGGTGGTACCATTAAGCCTTCTTCATATAAGTCTCTGGTACCTGCACCCCAGAGTTGACCTCCCATATCGGGTGAATGGGCAATTGTACCGATAAAACCAATCAATTTTTTTTGATGAAAAATAGGAGAAACAATACCAATATCTGGTTTGTGACCAGCACATAACCATGGATCGTTGGTCATAACGACGTCGCCATCATTCCATGTATCTTCTGGAAAGTAATCTTTTAATAATGCTTTTGTCAAAATTGGTAAAACGCCTAAAAACGATGGTACTGATACGCTCGATTGCGCAATAGAACGCCCTTTTTTATCCATTAAAACTACTGCAAAATCATTACTTTCCCTCGTTACTGTAGAAAAAGACGTTCGCTGCAATGTCGTACCCGCTTCATCAACAATACTGATTAGTCTTGACCACAGAATACTTAGAGCAATTGGATCAAATGTTGTCTTCGTTTCTTGCATAATTCAAAATTAGTTAACTAAGTTAACTATTTTTTTTAATTTGTTACTGTTAATATTTTTAAAATTATTGTCATCACAATACTTTTATTCCGATTTGTTGTCTTTAAGAAAGTGTTCTTCCTAAAATCCGACCGAAACTTAGTGCTGGAGTAATCGCCATTCCGCTACAAAATGAACTTCCACTAGTCGCTCCCAACCCTAATACTTCTCCCGCAGCATACAATCCATTCATTGGAGATCCTTCGGCATCTAGTACTCTTAAATCTTTATCAACTTTAATACCCCCAAATGTCACTAATACAGATGCATGCACTTTCAACGCGTAAAACGGGGCCTTACGAATCGGATCTTCTAAATAAGTTCTTCCAAAATCGGGATCCTTCTTATTATCCACCATCCCGTTATATTTTGCAATAGTTTTCTCAAGTGTTCCTACCGGAAGTCCAGTCTTATGTGCCAATGTTTCTATAGTATCTGCCATACACAAAGCATTTTCCTTCTCGGCTTCAGCTTTCATTTCACTAATAGTTCTTCCAATAATGATTGGATTATGATTTCCGTTTTCGTCATTCGAAATTAATCCATCCTCGTCAAAAATTACCCAAAAACACCAATCTGGTTGCTGCATAGTTGCCAATTCTCGCTTCTCAGGATCCACTTCATCTTCAGCGATAAAGCGTTCTCCGTTTGCATTCACATAAATATCTCTTGGGTTCCTATAAACAGATGTTAGTACCATCGCCCACGCTTTATTAAAATCGCATCGTCCGCTTCCTTCTTCCTCTTCCATTCCTCCTAAGCTGGGTAAATGATAGGTCCCGAAACGAAATTTTGCTCCTTGCTTTTCTAGAATTACATGCCCATCGGCCGTGGCCGTTGGATAGCAAGAACTTACTAAAGGAATGCCTGGATGCTTTTCTTGAAAATAGGCAGGATTGCTTCCGTAGCCTCCGGAGGTTATTATAATATGTCTACCTGCATAGCGGCACTCACCATCAGGTGTGTTACAAATAACCGCATCAAAACGTCCATTGGATGTATCGAGACCTGTAAATGTATTATTAAAATGACATTCAATATTTCCTTTAGAGACTTGCTCATCCCATAAAGGTGCCATTACTTTATAAATACTCATTGCTTTGTCTGGACCATAAATAGTACGAGGCGTTTTATATGCTACATGACCATAAATTATCCTTGGACATTCAGGTGCCCATTCCATACCATTATCGTCTAACCATTTAATAGTTTCGGGGGCTTCATTCACCGCCTTTTCGATTAGATGGTGATCTCCCGACTTGTTATTAATTTGATAGATTTCATCTAGATGTTTCTCAATCGAATCCTCAATACCTTGTTCTTTTTGAAGACGCGTCCCTCCGGCACTCATATGACCACCAGACCAATGCAACGCACCGCCATAATAATCTGACTTTTCAACCACCCCAACTTTCAATCCGCGCTGAGCAGCGTTAATGGCACAGCTCATTCCAGCTGTGCCTGCACCCACTATAAGAATATCATATTTCATCATAATATTTACTGATGTAAATCTATAAGGATGTTTTTATCTTTATCTACCTGAATGGTTGTATTGACACCTATAACGGTTGTACTTTCAGTTTCTTCAATAATTGCCGGGCCGTAAAACTTCTCGTTTGATTTCAAAGCATATCTATTATACACTGGACAGTCTAAATAACCAGTTTCTTCAAAATATACTTTACGTGTTCCTTTATACGATTCTTCCTCACTCGCTGAGTCAGAAAACTGCTTCACTTTCATCTCAGGTGTGGGGCCTTGCACCACAACGCGCCATGTAACCATTTCTAGCTGCATACCTTCAATCGATCGATTGTAGCGGAATTCATATTCTTTTATAAAACGTTTTTGAATTTCAACAACATCCTTTTCACTCAAAATTCCTTCTGGCAGATCTATTGTGATTTCATGACCTTGGCCATAGTAACGCATTTCTACAACACGTTTAACAATAGCATCTTTTCTCTCAATATTTGATTTTTCTAAGAATTTGTATCCGGCTTCTTCCATCTCTGTAAGAAAGTCGTTTACCTCATTCCAGTTTAATGTTTTCAATTCTGAAATGTAGCTATGAATTTTCTCACTAGCAACTGGTGATACTAAAAAACCAATCGCAGATGTTACTCCTGCACCGACCGGAATAATTAAGCGTTTTGTATTTAATAGTTTAGCTACTCCAAAAGAGTGTACAGGACCGGCCCCGCCAAATCCAATCATATTAAAATGTCGTGGATCCATTCCTTTTTCCAGTACGTGAACACGAGCCGCATTCGCCATATTTTCATTCACAATTCTATGAACACCCATCGCTGCCTCCTCTATGGAGATGCCCATAGGTTTTGCCAATTTCGTCTCAATTGCTTTTCTTGCGGCATCAACACTCAATTTCATTTCACCGCCAAGAAAGTAATCGGCATTTAAATAACCTAATACTAAATCGGCGTCAGTAACTGTTGGATCATCTCCGCCTAAATTGTAACACGCAGGACCCGGTGTTGATGAGGCGCTATCTGGACCTACGGTTAGTAGTCCTATGTTGTTTACGCGGGCAATACTGCCGCCTCCGGCACCAATTTCTATTAAATCAATGACAGGAATACGTACTGGTAGTCCGCTACCTTTTTTAAATCGTTTTACACGACCAGCTTCAAAATGATTCGTGATTTCTGGTTTTCCTTCATAAATGACACAAGCTTTCGCTGTAGTACCTCCCATATCAAAACACAGGAGGTTTTCTTCACCTAAATGTTTTCCATAGAAAACACCAGCCATCGCGCCCCCTGCGGGGCCCGATTCTAACAAATGAATTGGTGATTTTCGAGCACCATCAATCGTGGTTAACCTTCCACTAGAAATCATAATATTAATATTTCCATGAAAGCCAGCTGTTCGCAATTGTGTTTCAAAATCTTTTAGATACTTATCCGTAATAGGCTGTACATATGCGTTCATAGCGGTAGCAGAACTTCTTTCATATTCACGAATTTCGGGCATGATTTCAGAAGATAAGCTGTAGTACATCTCTGGCACATGTTTAGACAAATAATTGCCTAATGTTTTTTCATGTGCTGTATTAGCAAAAGAATTAAGCAAACATACGCCAACTGCTTCAATACCATTTTCTTTAAGAGTATTTGCTAATGATTGCATTCCATCTTCATCTAATGGTGTAACTACATTACCCTCAAT
Organism: uncultured Flavobacteriaceae bacterium; assembly: GCA_947494325.1. GTDB lineage: Bacteria > Bacteroidota > Bacteroidia > Flavobacteriales > Flavobacteriaceae > Aureibaculum. The sequence continues at coordinate 95,079 of CANLUS010000005.1, read as the reverse complement.
ATCTACTCTTTCTGAGACGCCAATTCTTAAATTTCTTGGAATCAAAGGTTTGGGCATTGTTAAGAAAATGTCATAAATATCATAACGCATTTCCCGTCCTATTTCTAATATATCTTCAAAACCTTTTGTTGTAATAAAAGCCGTTTTTGCGCCTTTGCGCTCAATAACGGCATTCGTTACTAAGGTCGTGCCATGCACAATACCATCCATATTTTTTACCGTAAAATTAAATTTCTCTTCAATCTCTTTAATGCCATTAAAAATACCCTTGGTCGGATCAGGATATGTCGTTAATGTCTTCGCAAAATATAATTGATTACTTTCATTATCGAACAATACAAAATCTGTAAATGTTCCTCCGATGTCTATTCCTAACTTCATACTATTTTAAATTCTCGTAAAACTGTCAATCTTCAAATTAACTTCATATGTATTTCGAACTTGGTCCTCATTTTTATGTCGATACGCTCTAGTGATATTCTTCACCACCGCTCACATTCATTGCTTCTCCTGTGATATAATCTGCCTGATCTGAAGCCAAAAAAGCCACTGCTTTTGCAATATCTTCTACAAGCCCTGTTCTTTTTAATGGGTTTTTGTCTACGATGGCTTGCAAGTAAGTGTCATAATTTTGACCTGTTTTTTCGCTAAAAAATTTATTCTGCCAATGCCCTAAACCTGTTGTAATATGGTTTGGACACACTGCATTTACGCGAATCTTATGCGCGCCCAGTTCAACCGCATTCGACCGAGTCAATCCAATCATACCGTGTTTTGAAGCTGTGTATGCGGCTGCATATGGAAAACCTGATTTAGCCGCCTGACTTGCAATATTTATAATTGCGCCGCCACTGTTTTGAGCAATCATTGCTGCGGCCGCATGTTTCGAACATAAAAAGGCTCCTTTTAGATTCACATCTAACACTGCATCCCAGCTTTCTTCTTTAAATTCAGTAAAAGGTTCCATGATATAGCCTACACCCGCATTATTCACCATAATATCTACACTACCAAAAGCCTCTTTCGTTTCATTTATGAGATCAATGACTTGATCTTCGAAACGAATATCGCACACAATAGCCATGGCATTTACACCTTTGTCCTTCGCTTTTTTAACAATAGTTTCCATATCGGCAGTGGTACCAATATGCTCTTCACTAAATTGTGCGCCTTTGCTGATGCCAATATCTGTGACAACAACATTACAACCTTGTTCTGCTAGTTTTAAGATAATGGCTTCGCCAATACCATCAATTCGACCGGAGCCCGTGACTATTGCTGTTTTTCCTTTTAAATTATACATACTAATATTCTAGGCAATTTGTTCTGAAATAATAAACATCGGATTATCAGCAAAAGATTGAAACTGAGCAGCTACTTTTTGCATCGCTTCTGAACTTGCTTCTTCGCCCAATTTATTCATATCATTGATCTGTAAAACTTCGCAATATTGGTAAGGTGAAGGGTTATTGGTACCCATAACGGTTCCTAATCTAAAAACTTTGAAATCATCAACACAACTCATTTTAGAAGCGGTAGGAACATCCGTTTCTTTTGCCCATGCTTCATATGCTATTTTTGATGATGGATCTTTTAAATTGAATAATACGACTAGTGCTGCCATTAGAATTAATTTTATATTTTTTGTTTAGTCTCTTGCTTTTAAAAATGCTGATGCAGATTTTTTTATCATGCCTTGAACAGAGTTCATGACAAACGAAGCTCCTTTCTCGATTAAAGCAGTTGCCTGATCGGCATTTCCCGCTACTGTTCCATACCATTTCCCAGCATCTAAAATTGTTTTAAAAATTTGATCTAAAACTTCTTTCACTTCTGGATGACCAGGGCCATCATAAAACCCCATTGACATTGCCAAATCTCTTGGTCCAATGATGAAACCATCAACACCATCAATCTTACATAAATCTGGCAAGTTTCGAACGCATTCCATGCTCTCTATTTGCGGCATTACCAACGTCTGAGAATTCGCAAAATGTACATACTCTTCTTGGGTCATTGCTCCTTGCATATAATCTGCTGCCCGAACAGGTCCCAAGCCTCGTTTACCAATAGGCGGATATTTAATCGCCTGTACTAAAGCTTTGACGTCCTCAACGGTATCAACTGTAGGCATCATTACACCCATTACACCGGCATCCATATATTGTAATATTAATTTAGGATCTACACTTCTAATTCTAGCAAGTGGCGTGGTTTTTCTCAACTCACAAGCACGTACCATATTGGTTACGTCGGAGGCAGTAATGGCTCCATGCTCTGCATCGATCATATAGAAATCCATTCCTGCTAAACCTACATATTCACATATAGTTGGGTCTACGGTAGGTGAAATGAGTCCAAAACCCACTTTTCCTTCATTAATTCTTTTCTTTAATTGATTTTCTTTCATTATTTATTTAATTGGTTCGCCTTTAGCAATTTTATTGCGAACAAAATTCATCAAACCACCAGATGCAGCAACTTCTGAAACAAAAGGAGCCGCTGGAATAGAAGTAAACTCCGTACCTTTTGTCATATTTTTAATTATGCCCTTATCTGCATCATATTCTAATTCATCACCGGTTTCACAACCCAAATGTATATCATCATCTGATGTTACAAATGGAAGACCGTAATTAATCGCGTTACGAAACTGAAGTCGTGCAAAACTTGTAGCAAAAACAGCTTTAATTCCGGCTCCCATAAGCCCTGTAATTACATGTTCAATAGATTTTCCACCTCCAGCGAAATTGTGATTTGCTACAATGAACGTAAAGTCATTGTCTTTAAATGCATTTTCCTTATTAAATTCTTCTTTCACACCGGCCATCACCATTTTACTATTCTCGGCAGGATCAATCGGTGAAGTCCAGTATTCTGATATTATAATATCGTACGCCATGACGTAGTCGTCTGCGACCCAACATTTTCCTTTTATCATTTTGACTAATTTAGTTTATTAATTCTTTATATACTCTTTGAGCAGATTCTGCTGCTGCTTCCATACCTCTGCTTTCATGAGCCGTATGTTCACCTGCAAAATGCATATTTCCAGCAGGTTTTATCATATCTTCAAACCATGCGGCTTGACCAACACCAAATTCAACATAAGCCCCTTTATTAAAAGGGTATTTTCCCCAATTTTGCTGCCCGAGATATTCAATTTTTCCAACGGTTGACGGTCGGATTTCGTTTATTTTTTTTATTGTATACTCAGCTATTTCTTTCTCAGACATTTTATCAAAAAACGCAGTTCCTGTTCCATTCACCCAACAGGCTATTTCTTTTTCGGTTCGTGAAGAACTCATATTCATAATACGTTCCAATGGGGTATCAGTCCACATATCTAGGGGCATCTCATCTTCTTCCCAAAAAGCTTCTTTATGTTGTAAATGTATTTGTGTAATGCTTGTATAATCTAATTGTTCAATAGCTTTTTTCTGATTACTATTAAAGGTTCCATTCATATCAACATCGCGTAATGTGGTAAATGGCAAGGTAGCAACCACTTTTTTAGCTGTATACTTGGATCCATCAGCACAACTCACTGTGACCTTTTTTTGATCATCATGAATTGATGTTACCATTTTATTGGTTAAAACGGCATTTTTTAAACTAGACGCAATGGAATTGATAAAATGTTTTGAACCGCCTTTAAAATTTAAAATTCGCTCAGAACCATTAAACTTGCGAAATGCTGAGCTATGGTAGGCATTGATTGCAGAAGTATTTCTTATATCGTTATAGTTTGCGCTAATATTCGCCAAATCGATTTGCTCTTCCGTAAGTCCATTACGTTTTAACAATTCGCTATAAACTTCATCTAAGGCTGGTTTTTGATACCACTGATCTAGTGCTGTTAATTGCAAAGATTTCCCAAAAGCAGCAAACTGTAAATATGCAGGATTTGTTGTTGGATCTGGCCATTTGCCATATAATTTCCCATCTACATAAGTCGCTGTAGGTGATCGCATATAGTCGGTAATATCTATCATTTCGGTTTTGAACTCTGTTACTAACTTCATTACCTCTGTATACTTATCACCGATTCCTCTACCTCCAACTTCGCGACCAATATCGTCTCTTGAAAACATTCTCCCTCCTATTCTCTTACTACCCTCAAGAACTAAATAGTCTTTCCCTGCTTTATCTAACAGATGTGCCAGATATAGGCCTGAAAGACCCCCTCCCAAAATGAGATACTCTGTATTTGGAGCCGTCTTTGCACATGAAAAAGGCAACAAACCCAAAGCCGCACTCGCCATTGCAGAATTTCGTATGAAGGTTCTTCTTTCCATTTCTAAATATCAAATGTCCTTGGATCTGTAATTTCGCCTCGTATTGCTGATGCGGCGACTACAGAAGGTGATGTTAAATAGACTTTAGCTTCACGACTTCCCATACGACCTGTCATATTTCTATTTCCGGCACTCAAAACGATATCTCCGTCACCAGCAACCCCTGTATGCAATCCTGCACAAGAGGCGCAACTCGGTGTATCAATCGCAACACCTGCTTTAATTAATGTTTCTAAATGACCGGCTTGCAAAGCTTCTAAATAAACCGTCTGACTGGCAGGTACCAAAATCATATTCACATCTCTATGTACTTGCTTATCTTTCATAATCTCAGCCATTGTAGCAATATCTTCTAATCTACCATTAGTACAAGTGCCTACAAAAGCTTTATTAAATTTTGTTCCTATTAATTTATCAACAGTAACAGTGTTATCTAATTTTCCTGGTAATGCTATGGTTGGTGCTAAATCCGAAATATCAATGTCATACACCATATCATAGTTAGCGTCGTTATCACTCGTTACAAAATCCCATTTTTCATTCGTTCGATTACGTAGATATCTTTCTGTGACCACATCTGGGGCGACGATCCCATTTTTAGCACCTAAATCTACTGTCATATTACACAGAGTCATACGACCTGCCATACTCAAACTACTTATAGCAGGCCCGGTGAACTCTAATGATTTGTATAATAAATGTCCATTCCAATGCATCATACCCATAATGTGCAAGCTTAAATCTTTCGCCATCACCCACGGTTGCCATTTACCAGTAATATTAAATTTTACAGTTTTAGGAATTCTAAACCACGCTTTTCCAGTTGCCATGGCTACTGCGGCATCTGTCACTCCAATGGCATTACCAACGGCACCAACTGCACCATAGGTATTCGCATGAGAATCTGTACCAATACTTATCGTACCTGGTAAGACATGCCCTTGTTCAACCATTATCTGGTGCGCTATTCCTTGACGTCCTAAGTCATAGAAATTAGTAATGTCATGCTGTTTAACAACCTCGCGCCACTCATTTAACATATTTGCAAACTTTTGGGTTGGTGGAGGCACTAAATGATCGGAAACACAGATAACTTTATTTTTATCAAACACCTCCGTTTTTCCGAGTGATCTGAATTTATCGAAACATTGCTTACCCAAAAAATCCATTGTCATTACAGATTCTATATCTGTCCAAACGAGTTCTCCGGGTACTACTTTATCTCTACCGCTACTGCGGGCCATAATCTTTTCTGTAATGGTCATTCCCATATTGAGATGTGTTTTTTTTAAATTTTGATTTTAATCTTCAATTTTAACTATCAGATCTTGACGCTTGACCGTTAGTTCTATTTTTTGGAAGGTCAATCCAAAACTGAGGATCAATACCATCTTGACCACAAACCTTGCGCTCTTCTATCATCGTTATCCCATTAAATGTATCACCTTCGGACCATTTCCAAACGCGAATACGATGATCATCATTACCTATTAAATCAATTTGCTCAAACAAAGTCATTCCTGGTCTATGCTTATATTCCCAAATCAACACTACACTTCTTCCTGTTTCCCATGCTTTCCCAGAAAGTCTAGGATTCTCAAAAATCAACTCGCTCTTTTCGTTAAATGGACAAATTCCAAAATCAAGACATTCTTTAAATCCATCATCCCAAGTATATTCATTTACTTGGTGGTACTTCCTATCTGGAAGCATTGCACAAGTTAAACGACTGTTCCATTGATCAACTAATTTACCATTGGCATCAATTCTTTTGTAAGTACCTTCCCAAATACCTGCATGCTTGGGAAATAATTTTAATTCAGGCGGATTCATAAATATGTATTAAAATGATTATTTTTTTACTTTGATTTTATAAAATTAGTTAATTTAATTAACAATTAACATAATTAATCATTATTTTTATAAATAAAATAACTCATTAACAAAGAGTTATTAAAGATTAAATCAAGGATAAAATGCTTATTATCAATAATTAAAGACTGTGTTTTTCAGCTTAAGTTAAATTCAAAAAAGATTATTAACCTGAAGAAATGGTATAATTAGAGATAGTATTTAAAATAAAATTAGATTATTATGAATTTTAAGGACCTTAAAGAATTTAAATTTGGTTGGCGTGTGGTGCTATCTTCCGCGCTAGGAATTGGCTTGGGTATGTCTCCATTGCCTTTTTATACTATTGGCGTTTTTGCGATACCCTTAACAAAACAATTCGGTTGGGGCATGGATGATGTTATGTTGGCGCTACCGATTTTTACAATTGCTGCAATTTTTATGAGTCCATTAATCGGATTGATTGCTGATAAATTTGGAGCTCGTAAAACAGTTTTATTAGCAGTGCTTCTTTTTGGACTCACCTTTATTGCTTTCATGTTTAATACGGGCAATAAAACCCTGTACCTAGCACTTTGGGCTTTACTCTCAATTACAGGAGCAGGGACATTACCTATGACTTGGACTAGGGCAGTAAATAATTGGTTTCATAAAAATCGCGGTCTTGCCCTTGGTGTCACGTTAATGGGAACGGGACTTTTCGGAGCAGGGGCCAAATTATATGCATCATACCTTATTGAGAATTATGGTTGGAAAATGGCTTATTTGGGTGTAGGTGCACTACCGTTGCTCATTGCCTTACCGGTTGCCTTCATGTGGTTTCGAGATATCAACGATAAAAAAGTAGCCAAACGCGCCGCTGCGTTAAAAGCTGAATTTCCAGAAACTGCTTCAATCGAAGTTTACGGAATGAATCTTAAAGAAGCTTTTAGAGATTCTAAATTTTGGCTGCTCGCCTTAGCTTTTGTTCCAATTTCTTTCGCCGTAGGAGGTCCCATTCCAAATTTGGAGAAAATGCTTGATTCAAAAGGATTTGACTTTAACCAAGCAGTAATTTTGGCTAGTTTCTTAGGCTATTCTGTGCTTGCTGGTCGAATTGTTGGAGGTTATCTAATTGACCGATTTTGGGCGCCGGCCGTATCATTTGTTTTATTATGTGCTCCTGCAATTTCATGTTACCTTTTAATGCAACCTGAAGTAAGTTACTCAATGGCTGTATTAGCTATAACTATTTTAGGCTTTGCCGCTGGTGTAGAATATGATATTCTAGGGTTTTTAGTATCAAAATATTTCGGAATGAAATACTACTCAACTATCTATGGTATGCTATATAGTTTCTTCGCCTTGGGTGCAGGTTTTGGTCCATATATATTTAGCCGATCTTTCACGATTACTGGAAGCTATGATCAAATACTAGGCTATGCAGCCATTGCATTTATTGTCGGATCAATACCTCTATTATTACTAGGGAAATATCGAAAATTTGGTCCAGATGGTAAAATAAATTCATAAAATGCGCAAGCGAAAAAACCTTAGATGGTGGATTGCTGGATCCATTTTTCTAGCAACCACGATTAACTATATCGACAGGCAAGCATTATCTGTGGCCGCCCCTGTCATTCGCGAAGACCTGGGATTGTCTAATGAACAATATGGTTGGATTGTTAGCGCATTTTTATTTGCATATGCCATTATGCAGATGGTATCTGGTCGTTTAATTGATAGCCTTGGTACCAAAAAAGGGTTTACAATAGCTGTTGTATGGTGGTCGATCGCCAACATGCTGCATGCTTTTGGCAGAGGCATCATGAGCCTCGGAATTTTTCGTTTTCTCCTTGGAATCGGAGAGGCAGGAAATTATCCAGCAGCTATGAAGGCTATTTCCGAATGGTTTCCGAAAGGAGAGCGCACAAAGGCAGTGGGCATTTTAAATATGGGACCAGGTTTAGGAGCTATTATTGCGCCTCCGCTAATGGCTTGGCTCATTATCGATGTAGGATGGAAAATAGCTTTTGTAATTACTGGTGCAATCGGTTTTTTATGGTTGTTTTTATGGAGATGGGTGTATTATGAGCCCGAACAGCACCCAAGAATATCGAAAGAAGAACTAACCCTTATTCGAGAGGGTCAAGAACAAGAGAAGTTCGGAGAAAAACTCCCTTGGTTTCAATATTTTAAATATCGAGAAGTTTGGGGTTTGGCATTGTCTCGATTTGTCTCTGATGGTGCTTTTTACTTCTTTGTTTTTTGGCTACCCTCCTGGCTAGCTGATGTCAAAGGGTTCAGCCTAGTCGAAATAGGCATGTTTGCTTGGATTCCTTTTTTACTTTCTGATATTGGGAGTTTTGTTGGAGGTTTTACCGGGAGTCAATTGATGAAGAATGGAGTGTCACTTGATGCCTCACGAAAATGGGTTATTTGGATAGGCGCTATTTTAGTAGTGCCCGTTTTAGGTTGTCTCTACATTGAATCACCTTATTGGGCCATTGCCCTTATCAGTTTTTCTTTATTCGCTACACAATTTAAACAGGCATCCTTATTTACATTACCCATAGATTTATTCTCCAAAAAAGATGCGGCCTCCGTTTGGGGAATTTCTGGGTCAGCAGGTAGTTTTGGAGCTATGCTTTTCACTCCCGTCATAGGATGGTTGGTTGATACCATTTCCTATTCACCCGTATTTGTGATAGTAGCATTTTTACATATTATTTCAGCTGCTCTTGTCATGATTTTCATCCCAAAAATCAAAAATATTACCGACTTATCAGAAAATAAATAGCCATGAACAAACAACATCACATTTTACTTTCAATCATGTTCTTAACACTATTTACAGTGATGACATTATCCGCCCAAGAACAAAAAGCAAACCATCGAACTATTGATTCACTTGAAAAAGACTTAAGTATCTTACTGGAATGGTTTCCAGGAGAATATGATAATCATCAGCAAGTATATAAGGAGGCTATTCATAAAATACCAACCGCAAAACGTCATAGGCAAACGCATCATATCTTCTCTAGAGTTAGACTCGATTTTATTCCCGGAGAAACCATTTATGCGCAGCAGTCACAGCACTATAATTTAGACGATATATATCGTCAAAGAATTTATGCATTCGAGATTGACAGCTTAGAAAAAGCTATTCGTTTAAGAATCTACACACCAAAAGATCCAAGAAAATTAAAAAACGGACACTTAAAACCTGAACTGTTTGCCAATTTAAATGCTGAATATTTTTTTCTAAAACCAGGATGTGATGTGTTTTGGAAACGAGAAGGTTCTATTTTCAAAGGTTATTTAAAACAAAATGCCTGTAATTATTATTCAGATAGGTTCGGTAAGCAAGTATATCTTAATGAAACTTTAATACTCCGAAAAGATGCATTATTGTTAGAAGATAGTGCAACTGATAGCAACGGTAAACCAGTTTTTGGAGTTCATCAAAAAGGACCAACGATTAATTATAAGGAAAATTCTTGTGATTAAAACAATAATATTTAAGTACTTAAATTTTAAAAAAATGAAACGAGCGCTCTCTTTAGTCATATCATTTGCATTGATACTTTTAAGTTGCAAAAAAGCACCTCCTTTAACGGCCACTGAAATCATACAGAAAGCGCATGAAAAAGCTGGCGGGTCTTTTTGGCAACAACCCAATAGTTTGACCCTAAAGGGATATGGGCTTTTTTATCGTAATGGAACATCTGTAAAGCATGAGATTCATAATATGTGGCGTGAATTTGAACAAACCAAAAATGCCGCACATCAGGCAAACGGAAAAGTACGCATTGAATCATTTCGAGATAGCACGCCCATATTCATTGTTACCTATGATGGTGAAAACACCTATGACCTTAACGGAAAGCAAGAGAAACAAGCCGCCGACAAACGCTGGTCTTCCAATTTTGGATACGGTGCAATTCGACATGCACTAGATGATGGCTATACATTAGAAAAAATAGCAAATGATACTGTAAAAAGCAACATCACCTATACTATAAAAATTACTGACCCAACTAACGGAGAAACTTTTTTTGGTATCGATGCAACCGATTTTAAAATCGTTAAAGTAGCTTTTCAAACACCTAGAGGTTGGCACCATAGAGAATATTCTGAATTCTTCTCTAAAGAAAAATATTCGTGGCTTCAAGCCGGTCGGGTTGAACTCTTCTACAATGGAAAACTTTCAAATGAAATCATTTGGGAAGATTTTGAAGTAAATGAAGATTTACCTGACAGTTTATTTATTTTAAAATAACCTATACCATGCAAAAAAATAAACAACTCGTCATTACGCAATTCGCAGATAATCTTAAAACGGCAAGTGTTACTATAGAAACTTCAATTCCTAAATTAGAAGCTTCGGAAGTATTGATACAAAATAAATTTATTGGTATCAATGCAATTTATGATCGTGAATTGTATAAAGGAAGGATACCATATATACAAATCAATTTTCCATATGTATTTGGTGTTGAAGCTGTAGGTATTGTGCTAGATGTTGGCCATTCTGTAAAAAATGTAAAAAAAGGACAAGCACTTTCTACAGTTAAGGTTGGCACTGCCTATCAAGAATATCAAATCATCGACCAACAAGATGTTATAAAAATTCCAGAGGCTACACCTGAATATTTGACTCTAAATCCTACAGGTGTTTCTGCTTATTTAGCACTAAAAAATACAGCTGAATTACAAGATGGAGAAACTATAATTGTTTCGGCGGCAGCAGGTGGTTTAGGTCATATTGTTGCTCAATTGGCGAAGATGAAAAAGTGTCATGTAGTTGCGATCTGTGGAAGTTCAGAAAAAGTGTCATTACTGGAGAAATTGAATTGCTGTGATCGAATTATTAATTATAAAGAAGAGAATATTGCAAAAGTTTTAAAAAATGAATACGCAAACAAAATAGATGTTGGTTTCGATTCTGTCGGTACTTATATGTTTGACGCTTTTTTAGAAAATTTGGCCCCCTTAGGTCGCCTTGTAGTAAGTGGATTGGCAACTGAATTGACGAGACCTCAATTCGAGAAAATACATGCGACTCGAGTTTATGAAAGCATGTATTGGAAAGGAGCTTCAGTACGTTGCTTTATGAATCATTTGTATAAATCTCAACATGCCGAAGCTAGAAACTTCTTATTCGACTTATATCAAAAGAAAGAGCTCCGGATAAAGGTCGATCCAATTACTTTTCAAGGTATCGAATCAATTACTGAGGCCTCTGAATATCTATTGGCAGGAAAGAGTTGTGGAAAAGTAGTCGTGCAATTATAATCAACGTCACCTTGAACTATTTTCATCCATATAATATGAATGAGGGCCAACACGACCATCGGCCTGAACCATTTCAATATTTAAATTCTCAGGTAAGGAGAACGCCGTAAATGTATATACTGTAGGCTTATTCTTGTAGAGATACCTTTGAGGCTGAAAAATAGGCGTATACCCATTTGTCGTTGCTTGATCGACAGCTGCCTGAACGTCGCTATACAAAAAACCTAAATGGTCTAAACCAATTCTAATGGTACCGTCAACTTTTCTTGACGAGACATTTTTCGAATCAATACCAAAAGCCTCTGGTTCTGATAAAACAAGTTTTGCATCTGCAACTTGCAAGCTAGCACCTTCTTTTCCTCTTTTTAATTGCTTACCTCCGAAGGTTTTTTCAAAAAATGTCTGTGTCGTTTCAACATCTTTGACTAGAAACTGAATATGATCAATGGCATACTTTGCATCACCAAAGTCGTATGTTGGTCGTTCTACAATCACAATTTCCAAACCATCAGGCCCAAAAACGCTAAATGCAGCAGTAATGGGCTCCAAGGGAAGCGAAATATTTTCCTCAGAAATTTCAACACCATAATCCAAGAGTTCAGCTTTGGATTTCGAAATAGAAGAAGTCGATATCGCTAACCATTTTACTCCATAAACTGGTTTTACTTTTTCGGACTTTGGAGCTATAATTTTCGCATCAAGCCAACGCCGATTGCGCTCAGGCGGAAGATCAGGATATGGACCAATAGGGGTGATTGTAATGGTTGGCCCTTGCCATTTTAAGGATAGAAAACGTACCAAATCAAACCTATCTCCAGGATGAGCCATCTCTCTGGCACCAAAATATTTTTCGAAAAACTTTACAGATGCTTCTTCATCGGTCACAATGAGATGAATATCATCTAAATGAATGGGTGCTTGATTGACAGTATTTGGAGAAGAACAAGATATAGATGTTAAGACAAAAATTAAGATTATCCTTTCAATCAATATTTTATTTAACGCATCTTTTATGATTAATTTTTTACTCAAAATATTCTACACTTTCTAGTTCGTAATGTGTTTGCATATATCCATCGACTCCTGCTTTCAGAAATAAATAATTCTCATCGGCAGTTACCCAGACGTTATACGGCGGATGTTCTTCAGGTAAGTTCCCAGCCGTATCACCCACAGAAAAATGACGTGCCTTGAATGTTCCAGCCTTTATAGTTATTTCTTCGTCTCCGTGATAAGAGATACTCATCTTTGGCATTTTGAAAAACCGTGGCCCAGTGGCTCCTCGATGATCTGGAGAGGTCAGCATAAAATCTGTAACAAACTGTTTTCCTTTACCCAAAGAAAGATCGTATAGTTTCATCAATAGGCCATCACCAACAATGGGGTGAGCCTGCAACCAAGGCACTTTCTTCTCTAGCTCTAATCGTTCTGTTATCCGTCCTTGGGTCTTATTATGCATTTCACATTCTGCAAAATTAGTATCGAACCTAAACCAACCAGTACCTTCATACTTATCGCCTACTGACAGGCGAACACTACAATCTATCGGTGAAGCATCAGAATTCATTGCTAAAACAACATCGCGCGTCACATTAGGTTCATCGTCAATTTCGCAATGAGCATCCATGACAATAACACCATCTTTCTGTGTTGTTATTGTAAAAAATTCTCGGCCTCGTTCATGATCAAAACGTTCTGGTTTTTTGCTGGTATAACGAATATATCCTCGAATGGTTTTATGTTTCATAGCTAGTTATATAAGATGTAATCCTAGAGCGGCACTCAATATAGTTCCTATCCATATTCCATATACATAAGGCATACACATATCCATTCTCTTTTTCATAATAGCATTCGCGGCTTCAATATTTTTGCCAGACATCATATCAATAAAAGCTGGTGTAAACCTCGCTAAATGATATCGAATTCCCAACCCACATAGAATCAATCCGCAAAGTATCAATAATTTATAAACAATAAAAGGAGCCATAGTGTAAGTAGGCTCAAAAAATGAATAAATTGCAATCGACGCAATTAAAAGCACCAACATCGGACGTATCCAGAAGTCTACATTTTTTAATTTCTTTTTGTGCACTTCATTTTTACTAAAATGAACAATAAGCACCAGCGTTAACCAAAGAAGACCGGTGGCCCAAATGGCAGCTACACCAGTATTACCAATTTCCACAACTCCCAAAATACTAGCCATATGAATACCTGTAGGTATAATTAAGGTCATCGCAATACGCGGCCCCAGATCACAACCTAATAAAATTTGTAAAGCCGTAGATCGTTGAGGTCCAGATAATTTTGGATTGATAACAAATCGACTTGCATAAAAAGTGCCCATATCTGTACCTAGCCAAAAAACAAACAATAATACATGGAATAATTTTAAAAATAGAAATATGCTCATATCATAATGGTTTTCTGCACATAATTAACTTATCTCAATATATTTTCTAAAAGCTTATTAAAAGCCTTGTCTTGTTCAAGCATCAAAAAATGTCCTGTATTCTCAATACTATTTGATCTAAAACCGATCGAATCAAAATATGCCGTATCTACAGGCCTTTGATCAGAATTTATTAGGTGTACATTGAAATTTTCGCCGCGTAATTTCTGAAAGCCAGTGTCTACGTCATATTGCATCATACTCATCATAGCCTCAATGGCAATGACGGGATTCGCTTTCGACATATTCGTTGCAATACGGTTTACTAAAATCGTATCTGCGTTTTTCAAAAACATTCCTTTAACAAAACCTTTTGTGGTATTTACAAAATCTAATTTGAAGCCAGTTGTCATCTTTTCGATTTGTTCCTTGGGTAGTATTGTCTGAGGTTTGTTTTTAAAATAATCTACAAAGACTATATTCTTCAATTTATCATCTAAACGAGGTACCGTATTCAAAACAACCACTGATCCCATAGAGTGACCAACAATATTCAATTCGGTATATTCAATAGTATTGAGAACATCTGCAACATCTGTAGCAAATGCATCCATGGTCCAATCATTTCTATTCGTTCCAGATTTTCCATGTCCCCCTAAATCAATTGTAACAACTTTATACCTATCCTTAAAATAAGATATTTGTTTTTCCCAATAGGTTTGATCACACGACCAACCATGTACAAAAACTAAGGCATGATTTCCTTTGCCCTCTATAGAATAATGAATATCGATATCACTCTGACTAGACTTGACACTTTGAGATCCTTGTGCTTCCTTTTGCGCCGCCACGGGTACATCGGCTTGTTTTTGTTTACAGCTAAAAAATACAAGTAAAACAAATACTAGGGTGAGCTTGTTAATTACATTATTTGTCATTTAGAATAGCTTTAATACTCATTATTTTCGGTTTTAGATCAACATTATAAGCTCCATTGAAACCAATCTTCTAGTAATGCCTTTATATGTTTCAGAAAACGTGCAGCGTCGGCCCCGTTAATGATACGATGGTCAAAACCAATAGTTAATGGCATTATTAATCTGGGCTGAAATTGACCCTCAATATATACAGCTTCTGTTTGACTTGCAGCCACACCCATAATTGCCACCTGCGGAAAGGTAACTAAAGGAAAAATTGCATTCGTACCGATACCTCCTAAATTAGAGATGGTAAACGTTGCTCCTTCTAATTCAGCCACCGTTACTTTCTTTTGTTTTACTTTAGTTGCCAAACTTGGTAACTCCATCGCAATCTCTGAAATACTCTTTTTATTCGCATCTTTTAGTACAGGAACTAACAGACCTCTATCGGAATCTACTGCAACTCCAATGTTGATAAAATCCTTATAAACAATCGCATTATTTTGTTGATCAATACTAGCATTAAAGATCGGAAAATCTTCCAATGCTTTTGCGATAGTTTTTACTAAGATCCCTGTAATTGTAAGTGATCCTCCTTTTACTTTAATTGCGGATTTATGCAATTGACGTTTTTCTTCTAGATATGTAATGTCTATCTTTTCTTGTAACCATGCATGCGGAATCTGACTCCATGAAGTTGTCATATTTTTACTGGTTGCTTGCATGATTCCCGTCATTACTTCTCTACGAATCGCACCCCATTTTGCAAAATCAGGAAGTTCAACATTTGTGCTAGGCGCTACTCCACCAGCGGCCCTTGTCAGATTCAATTGTTTTGCATAATTCTTTACATCTTGAACCGAAATACGCTTGCTTGGATTGACCGCTGGTATACTCGCAATATCAATGCCTATTTCTCGAGCTATTTTTTTTGCTAACGGCGACGATCTATAGCCAGATTTTCGTTCTGAATCGATTGGTTGATGCATCCTTGGCTCAGTCGCCTTTACTTCCTCATTAATTTGTTCCTTTTCCACTTTTGCAACGAGTGAATTATTCTTCTCATCAAAAGCATCATCTTCAACAGTTGCGGCATTTATTCTGACGATTGGGATTCCCTCAGAAACCTCATCGCCTAAATTCACTAAAATCTCTGCTATAATTCCCGCCTCTGCAGATGGCACTTCTACAACCACCTTATCAGTTTCTACTTCCATGAGCGCCTGTTCGGCCACAATGTTGTCACCAACATTGACCAGTACAGAAATCACGGTTCCCTTTTCTATGCCTTCGCCTAGAGAGGGCAACTCTAACTCTTTTATTGTTTGTGTATCTTTTCCTTTTGCCTTCGTTACAGGTATAGGAGCCGAAATAACAGCTTCCGCAACAGCGACATCCGCAACAGATTTTGCTTCTACAGGCTCATCACTGGTTTCCATATTTTTGGCCTCCAGTTTCAAAATAGCCATTCCTTCGCTCACCTCATCTCCCAAATCCACCAGTATTTCTGTCACTATTCCAGCAGCATCTGATGGAACTTCAACTACCACTTTATCAGTTTCAATCTCCATAAGCGATTGCTCAGTAGTAATTACATCTCCAACGTTGACCATGATAGAAATCACGGTTCCTTTCTCGATTCCTTCTCCTAAAGAGGGTAATTTTAGTGCCTTCATTTTTCTTGTTATAATGCGTTGGAATACATATTAATTCATCGGATTTATTTTATCACCGTTGATTTCATGCTCTTTGATAAAATCTGTTACTTCTTTTACGGAGACACTCCCTTCTTCTTTCAATAGTTGCAAGGCGGCTAACGCAATAAATTTCGGACTTATTTCAAAGTGATTCCTCAAATCATCTCTCGACTCACTCAAGCCATAGCCATCAGTTCCTAAAACGTGATAAGCCTTAGGCATCCATTTAGCAATACCATGTGCCCATTGCTTCACGTAGTCAGAGACTGAAACAAAAACACCTTTTTCATTTTCAGTTAATTGTTGGACATATGGTTTTGTTTTTGATTTATTGGGAGATAATAATTGCTTCCTTTCAACATTTAATGCGTCGCGCTGCAATTCTGTATAACTTGTAACACTCCAGATATCTGCAGAAATACCCATATCCTCAAGGAGTTTTTTGGCTGCTATTACTTGCATCATAATAGAACCACTTCCCATTAAATGCGCTTTTCTATCGGTCTTTACTTTTTGAGAAGATTTTTCGTATCGATACATTCCTTTAATTACACCTTCTTCAACACCTTTCGGCATCGCTGGCATCCCATAATTTTCATTAGTAACTGTGATATAATAGAATATCTTTTCTTGCAGTTCGTACATTCTGTGAATTCCATCTTTTACAATCAATGCTAATTCAAAAGCAAAACAGGGGTCATAACTTTTCATATTCGGAACAATACTCGATAATATATGTGAGTGACCATCTTGATGTTGAACTCCTTCTCCGTTAAGTGTTGTTCGTCCTGACGTACCTCCAATTAAAAAACCTTTACATAGCATATCACCACACGCCCAGATCATATCTCCAACACGTTGAAAACCGAAAATTGAATAGAATACATAAAATGGTATCATCGGCAAACCATGCATCGAATATGCCGACCCTGCAGCCATAAATGAAGCAATGGCTCCTGCTTCACAAATACCTTCTTGTAAAATTTGTCCATCCACACTTTCTCTATAATAGGAGATACTTCCCGCATCAACAGGTTGATATAATTGCCCCTTAGGTTGGTAGATCCCGGCGTATCGAAACAAGCCGTCTAAACCAAATGTTCTAGCTTCGTCGGGAATGATAGGAACTATATAATCTTTAATACAATCATCTCGCAATAATTTGGTAATAATTCTAACTAACACCATAGTGGTTGAAACCTCTCGATCTGCGGTTCCTTCATAAAACTCACTCCAAAGTTCTTTACCTGGAGTCTTTATAGAGATACTCTCATCTTTTCTTTCGGGCAGCGAACCTCCTAAAGCACTTCTTCTTTCTTTTAAATAGTTGATTTCCGGACTATCTTTTGCAGGAACATAAAACTTTGCCTTGGCAGCATCTTTCTCACTCAAAGGAATGCCAAATCTCTTTGCGGCAGAAATACGTTCATCGGCATTCATGTTCTTTTTTTGATGGGTTGTGTTCTTACCCTCTCCCGAATCTCCCATCCCATAGCCTTTTAATGTTTTCATTAGAATAACACTAGGCTTTCCGTTTGGTTTGGCTGCTTTATCAAAAGCGGCAAATATTTTTTTATAATCGTGACCCCCACGTTTGATTGTTCTAATTTCTTCATCGGATAACGATTGCATCATCGTCTCTAGTTCTGAGTTACCTTGTACCCAATGTTGACGTACCTCATCGCCAGGTAAAACCGAATACATTTGATAGTCACCATCTAACGCCTGATTCATTCTTTCGGTTAGAATACCTTTATGGTCTCGTTCCAATAAAGCATCCCATTCGCTACCCCATATTACCTTGGTAACGTTCCATCCTGCACCTAAAAAACTGCGTTCCAACTCTTGAATAACTTTGCCGTTACCCCTCACAGGGCCATCTAAGCGCTGTAGGTTACAATTCACAACTAATACTAGATTATCCAACTGTTCTCGTACAGCGATATTTAATGTTCCTAATGTTTCAGGCTCATCCATTTCTCCGTCACCTACGAACGTCCATATTTTACCTCCCTTTTTCTCTTTTAAACCTCTGTTTTCGAGATATTTTTGAAAACGCGCTTGATAAATCGCACTTACACCAATTAAGCCCATTGAAGCAGAAGGAATCTCCCAGAAAGACGGCAATCTTCGAGGGTGTGGATAAGAAGGTAATCCTCCCTCTTTCTGTAATTCGCGTCTAAAGTTTTTCAAATTCGTTTCGGTCAATCGTCCTTCTAGTAAAGCTCGTGCATAAATCCCAGGGGCTGCATGCGGTTGGAATGACACTAGGTCACCCCCATAATCTTCCGATTTTTTTCTAAAGAAATGATTCAGTCCAACTTCATACATACTTGCAGCAGAAGCATAAGTAGCAATGTGTCCTCCTACTCCCTCTCCACTATCATAGCCTTGTAATACCATTGCCATAGCGTTCCATCGATTAATGTTTTCTATCTTAGTTTCGAGTGAAATATCTCCAGGATAAGCAGGCTGATGTTTTACATTTATTGTATTTATATAAGGTGAATTTAGAGCTTCACCTGCAAGCTTTACCCCTTTACGTATAGCAAATGCCCTCAACTCACGAATTAAATGGGCAGCCTGTTCATCACCTTGATCCTGAATGATAGCATCCATAGAAGCTAACCATTCTTTTAACTCTAATTGCCAATCTTGGTCTATATCTTTTGCTATTTGGGTCATGTAATTAAGAATTAAACATATTAAATTCAGTATAAAAGTAATAAAAAATAGTTAATCTTATTAATTATTAATGAAATTAACTATTTTAGTAAAAATTTATGAATTAAATATTAACTTTCGATATGGTCAATTAAAATGTATCATAAAGAACTTTAAGGCATTCTAAATGTTAAAATTTTAATCGAGATTAAATGCCTTTTCATTCATACAAACAGCGAACTATATGTTACAAATCACATCCAACAAGAACATAAAAAAAGCTTATTTTGAATATCCAGATGGTCAAATTCATTATGCTATTGCAGGGAAAGGCCCAATACTATTATGTATCCATCAATCTTCATCTTCTTTAGAAGAATACGCCAGTTTAGCACCGCACTTCGCGGACATGTATCAACTAATTCTTTTTGACCTTCCCGGACACGGTATGTCTTATGACCCGAGCAGTGAACCCGGTGTAGCCGAATTTACTGATGTTGCCATAGCCCTGATGGATCATTTAGGCATCGATCGGTTTAGTGCACTTGGACATCACGGTGGTGCTCTTATAAGTATGAATCTTGCCTATCAATACCCAGACAGAGTTGAAAAAGTAATATTATCTGGCACTAGTGGTATAAAGACTGCTCAAGAATCAGAAGCTTTTAAACAACGACTTGTCAACAAAAAGAAAGTAATTTTAGATGAAAAAGGGCAATCATTATTATTAGCTTGGCAACGTTTTGTAGACTACATGCCAGACACTTCAGTTGACGAAATTTTGAGACCCTACCTCAATAGCGTCTTATCCCGAATTCGCCCTTATGATGCCCATGATGCCGTTTTAAAATGGGATAGAAAACAGGCCTTAGCTAGTCTGAAAATGCCCGTTTTATTGATACAAGGTGGTTTAGACAGCTTTGTAACTAACCAAGAAAATTTATTAGCCATACTGCCTATCGCGCAGAGGAAGGTAGTAAAAAATGGCGGTGCATTTTTGTTCTTCGATAGAGCTAAAGAGTGCGCTGAAATAATACATGAGTTTTTATCAAAAGAATAATTCTTTCACTTTACACCTTATATATTATGAATATTTTAATCGTACATGCCCATGAAAACCCTAGTTCATTTTCTTCAGCCTTGGCAAGTACTGCTCGAACGTATTTTGAGAGAAACGGGGCTTCTGTAACTGTTTCCGATCTTTACAAACAACAATTTAACCCAGTGGGAGGGAAACACGATTTTAAAAAACAATCGAATGCCGAGTATTATAAATATGCCTTAGAACAGTTTCATGCTCACAATGAAACTTCTTTCGCTTCAGAAATCAAAAGAGAGATGGATGCTTTGACAAAAGCCGATGTACTAATATTTAACTTCCCATTATGGTGGTTTGATATGCCCGCTATCTTAAAGGGATGGGTAGATCGTGTTTTAGCATATGGCTTTGCCTATGGTGGAGATTATGGTCTTTATAAAAAGGGGCGGTTTAAGAATAAACGAGCCTTTTTAAGTATTACGACCGGGAGCCCTGAATCTTTTTACAATTTAAAAGGGATGCATCAAAGGACACTGTCCGATATCCTAAGAAATATTCATGAAGGAATTTTAGGCTTGGTAGGTTTTGATGTGCAAGAGCCGTTTGTAGCATATGCCGTTAGTCGAAGTAGCGCTCAAGAAAGGAAAGAAATCTTAAAAAAATACAGTAGTTACCTGCACCATCATTTTGGCGAAAGCTATATTACCGAATAATTACTAAGACCTTTTTTCTGTAATAAAGAGGCTCAAATCGAAGTTTTTCTTCGATAATTACCTTTTGAGCTCCTTTTTTTTATCTCCAATAAATTGATGTTCATAATTCTCCAAAACCCCTATAAAACCTAGACAAAATCCATCTTTGCCAATTATTATTGTCATTATAAATAGATATAAAAACTTACTTTTATCTAAAAAATAGTTAATTAAATTAACGATTAATGAAATTAATTATTAATTTAGTGTATTATTATCGACACCTATTATTATAAATTTAGTCATTTTGATGACTCAATATTGATGGTAAAAAGTGTCGGACCTAACTAATTTAATCAGATAAATTTTAATCATGAAACTAAAAACCCTTACTCAGTTAATTTGTACTCTAGGATTTTTATTGTTTACAACAGCAATTTTCGCTCAAAGTACGATTACAGGAAAAATTACAGATGAAGCAGGAGAAGCTTTATTTGGTGCTACCGTTCAAGTAAAAGGCACTTCTACAGGAGTTACAGCCGATATTGATGGTATGTATTCGCTTCAAGCGAATGAAGGAGATGTACTCATCTTCTCATTTATTGGATACTCAACACAACAGATTACCGTAGGTAGCTCCACTACTATTAATGTACAGATGGAAGAAGCTGGTCTACTCGATGAAGTTGTTGTTTCCTCATCTCGAAAACCAATTCGAAAATTACAAGCAACTACAGCAATTAATAGTGTTGGAGCGCAAGAATTAGAAACTATTCGTCCTGAAACCTTTTCTGAGGCCATTCAAAATACACCAGGTATTACAACCGATGAATCTCAAGGTAGAAAAGGTGGTTTTAACATTCGTGGATTTCCGGGAGGAAACTTTTTAACGACCTTAATTGATGGTATGCCAGTTTCTGGTATCGCAGGATTTTCTGGAGGCGTTCAAGAATTTTTTGGTTTTGACCCTAACGTAGAACGTATAGAGGTAGTAAGAGGAGCTGCAGCGACATTATTTGGTAGATCTTCTGCTGCAGGTGCTATAAATATTATATCTCGAACCGGAGGCACAGATCATAAAGGTTCATTCTCGATGACAAACTACAGTAACACATCTGATAGTGAGCACAAATTTTCTGGTGCATTTAATTATAGAGCGGACTTCAATTTTAATGGACCTATAAGTGATAAAGTGCGTTACAATATTGGTGGTTACATCTTGAATGACGCAGGTCAAAAAGAACAAGCAAATAGAGATAAAGGTGCTCAACTACGTGCTAATCTAGACTGGTTAGTTTCAGATAAAAGTAAGGTTAGAGTCTACTTTGGAACATTTAATAATGAATTTCAAAATGTAGTAGATGGTGTTTGGGATATGGAAAATGATCGTATTGCCGACGGTTGGGGAACTCATAATACCTTCTATAACGACCCGGTTGCAAGTGGACTTACGGAACTAGGCGTAAGAACAGCTTTCTTTAATACAACACCAGCTGTTGATGCTGATACTGGAACTCCGTTTACATGGAATCCTGCAGAAAGTGTAGAAAGTACCAAGGGAACCAATATTGGTTTTGATGCTACTTTTCATTTAGGCAGTGAGTGGTATGTTAATGGAAAAGTTAAATACAATAACTTTTTCCTTCAAGATATTAATGAGCTAGGTCTTACAACTATATTCGAAGCAACCTCTACAATTCAGAGACTAAACGCAAATGCGCTTAACCAAACCCGCGACATATTAACGGAAGCGAGAATTCAAAAGGTTCTCAAGGGAGCAAACTCAGAACATAATCTTACTGCAGGCCTCTATTATAGTGATGCTGAGAGAGATCGTTTAGGATTCAATTATTTTTATGGGTCAGACGTTAGCACAAGACCAACATTTACACCATTATTTGGTTTAAGTACAGGTTCTTTCGCTTTCCCACCAACATTGCCACCTACAGTTTATCTTTCAAATACCTCTTCAAATAGAACAGAAACTGCCACGGGAATCTTTGTAGGAGATGAAATGGTATTTAACGAAAAACTAAGTGTGAACGTAGCATGGAGGTATGATTGGCAAAAAGGCACTTTCAATAATAACCCAGAAAAAATACGTGAAACTGGTACTGACTGGGATCCTGCTACGACCGAAGAGGTTGAAATAGATTTAGAAGATTACTCTTTTTCTATTGGAGCAAACTACTTAATCGGAGAAAATTCGGCCGCATATGCCAATTTTAACCGCTCGTTTACATTTGCTTCTGTGGCTAATTTAGCCGCCGAAGTTTTAGACAATGAGTCTGTGCAAAACTTCGAAGTGGGATATCGTGCCGGGTTAGGTGATATCACGATTGACGCTACCTATTTCAATACGACTATTGATAATAGTATTTCGACAATCTTCGATAATGACACAGGCGGGTTCGAAGATCGACCAGCTGGTTCTTATAGTATTAGTGGTGCGGAAATTGCACTGGCTTATGCACCAAAGGCTATCAAAGGTCTTTTATTTAGAGGCGGAGTAACCCTTCAAAAATCTGAATATGATGATTTTATCGAAGGATTAGATGCTGCAACCGTAACTGCCATAAATGACAACGGAAATCCGTTAAACTTGAATTTAGTTACAGGAGGCGGAGCTACCGCGTTGAATTTGGCAGGCAATCAGGTACGCGCTCAACCAAAAACTATCTTTAACTTAAATCTAGGATATACTTCTAAAACCTGGGGACTTGATTTTGGTGGATTCACCTACTCAGGCATCTACTATGATGCAGCTAATATTTATGACGAACAAAGTTTATCTGTTTATAATGCGGGTGGTTATTATGCCTTCCCAATGGGTAAAAATAAATTCAAAATTAGCGTTAGAGTTAAAAATATCTTTGATGGTCAGAAAGCACAAAACTTATTTACTGGAGGTGGTTTAGATGAAGTTATTCAGGCTCGAATTGCTGACGCAAATTACACAGACCAACTTGGATTTGCTGTATTGCAAAACCCAAGAAGAACATTGGTAACTTTAGCATATCAATTTTAGATAAATCAATATTGAATTTGAATTAGTTAAGAGAGGGTAGGTTTTTAAAAAACCTACCCTTTTTTGAATAAGACAACCAAAACTATCAACAATGAACACTAAAATAATCTCGATTTTTCTTTCGATTTTTCTTTTCGTTTCTTGTAAACAAGAAAAGACAGATGATTCAAAAGAACCATTAGAAAAATCAACTTCCTTAAACTTAAATTTGGACAATCCTGAAGATAACCTGACCGCCTTTATAAAGGTTCGAGGTTCATTAAAAGATGGTGAAGAAGTGATTTTCTATGCTAACGGAACCGTTTATGGTTTTGTAGAAGGCGAACGCGACAAGCCATTAATGGGTTTCCAAATGTATAATATTGGACGACAAGTTAAAACGGGCGATCATAGTTACGATCTCCTAACGAATGAAGTTTTACTTTATACAAATTTAAAAACAGGTGAAGTTTTAGAACAATTTCAAAACCCCTATACCAATGAGACTGTAGATGTTTTACATGTATGGAATTCACCAGTAAATCAAAAGCAAGCTTTAGAAGGTAAATACGGCAAATGGGGTGTCAATCATAACAAATTAGGAGATGATATTATTTGCATGAATGCAGATATTTTTTTAGCCTATCCATCACCATTGTCTACAAAAGAATATCCAAAAAATTCGCAATCCGATCTATATGAAGCTGCTGAATTATTTCAGTTCTTCTTTTCCGAAAAAGATATGAATGATCCTACTAAAAATAGTATCGAATGTACAATTTCTTGGACTCGAATGGGGCCATGGCTCCCATGGTTAAAAATGGGAAAACATCAAGGTAATATGGTATACCAAGGCGCCGGATATAAATTATCAGAAACCAATTATGATAAAATGCCTAAAATTCTAACCGAATATGTCATGGCTAACAAACCAGAATACCGACATGCTCCGACAGAATTTACTTCACCAAACGAAACAAGTTGGACCTATTTTAAAAAAATGAATCCTATTCAATAATTTGTATTTATTTAATTTTAGTTAAACCTCAATACTTATAAATAACGTATTGAGGTTTTTTAACGAAGAATTGACTCATAAAAATCTTATAATTTACTCCTTTTTCTCTTCAATCAATTCTATCATTTCACCTGCAGGACCAATAATGGTGGCTGTTCGATTTCCATTATACCCAATGCCATCCAGTATCTCAGGAGTACTTACAAATAAAGTTGGGTTTATTAAATCCAAATTCTCAACTGTAAAAGAGGAAATAGATATACCAGGAGGTAATTCTCCTTCAGCGACTGGTCTTTTTTGGGCTGTTTTAGGGTATTCATCTATTTCAATTGAATTACTAAAAGCACCAAGTCGTACTAAACTAAGAGGGAATTTATGATCATCAGGTAAGTTTTGAGCAGAAGCGATTAAACCAATTGGTGTATTAATAAAAAAAGCTTCCTTAACGCCGAAATTGCTTTTATAAAATTCGGTCACAACTCTTGCATTGGAAACTCCAACAACCATAATAAATATACGGTCTATAGAAGATCTAGACGTTAGTAAAGTTGAAGTCGACCGATCGCCAGTATCTGTAGTAAAATAAAACACTTCTTCAGAGGGTCCTTTGAATTGAACCGCGCGAATTGTAGAAAATTCATCTCCTAAGTTTGCCGGGCCATCTAAATACGTAAAAGGACTCTTTAATAATTTCTCATAGACGGCATCAGGATCCTCCACAATTAATTCGATCGCATTCCATCCATAAGTCGTCATCGCTTTATAATTTTTTGGGACCGTACCTTGAATCACTCTTAAATAAACATCATCACCACTTTCAGGCTGGAGTAAGGCGTATGGTTTACCTGTCATTTTCGGCGTACCCCAAACTTTCGTCATAGCACTACTTAATACTCCTTCTTCTACAACACTATAATTGAGCCAATCTTGATACAAGTTCGTTGATGTTTCTATGTCTTGAGAAACAATAGTCGCCATTTTAATGCGATGCATAGTAGAAACCTTAGGAGAGATAGGTAGTTTTAGGGAGGAACTAGAACCATCATTCAAAGTGTAGGACTTCAGTTCTGGCTGTACCAGTCTATTTATAATTTCTTGGTCATTTTTCAGAATAATAAAACGAGCTGAAGCCTTCACTACACCGATATCCTTCGCGTGGTAATAGACATTGATTGACTTTGCTTCCGTACCTTTTCCTAAATCCCAATAAGTATTAAATTCAATTCGTAGACAATCTTTAAAATTTCCAGCAGGTGTGCTTACATCTTCTTTTTTTGCAACTTTTTGTTTCAATGTGAAAATACCGTCTTGCCGAGTCCCATCTTTGAAAAAACGGATAAAATTTCTTTTCACATTTATGCTAGATTTTATCCACTCTTTTGCTTTAAACCATCGTATTGGTTTTTCGAAAACGGCAATACTTCCATCACTCGAAAACGCCTCTCCATGATAAAAGATCCCTTCTTCATTTACTGATAGTAGTTTTGAAGCTTTGGTGGCATCGTAATGACGAAAAGTCTTATCATTTTCATTTAATGCAAAAAGTTTGGATCCGTCTTCACCCTGTATTTCAGTAAAAAGAGAGGAAAATCCACCCGACACCTCTTCAATACGAGAAATATAATCACCATCTTTCCATCCCGCGGGAGCGGTATAGCGCCATTCGTTTTCGTCGGCAATAGGATAGTAATCGTTAATTTTAAAAGTGTTTTGACTACAAGAACTAATAATCGCAACCCAACAAAGGCATATCAATATGTTAACACTTTCTCTCACACAACTAGACATCAAATTAGGAACTTGTTTCTTCAAAATTTGCCATAGTCTCTGGATGTGCCGTTTGAATCAATAAGGCCTTTTTTCTAAAAAACCTCAAAAAACCTGCATCTCCCATTCTTGAACCATTAATCCCAGAATATTTAAATGAGTTCTTTTCGGCGTCATATACTTTATTCGTTAAACTACCATCATTGATACTTATAGCACCTGCTTCAATTTGAGAACCTATGGCAATAGCATTCTCAATATCTTTAGAAAAGACAGAGGCTGATAAGCCGTAAATACTATCATTTGCTAATTTTAAAGCCTCCTCGACCGTTGAAAAAGCCATGATTGGAACTATTGGCCCAAATGTTTCTTCTGTCATTACCTTCATCGTATGATCTACGTTGATAAGCACTGTTGGTTCGCACCATATCCCACCATTAATTGTTTCAACTTTTCCACCAGTGAGGACTTTCGCGCCTTTTGATAACGCATCGTCAATTTGTTCTTGTATTTTTTTCGCTTGCTGCTCAAAAATCAAAGGTCCCATTTGTCCTTTATTAAGGTCCGTCGTTAAAGTAACTCTTTCCGCTTTATTAGATATGATTTTCACAAAATCATCATAAATAGTGTTATCAACATAGATTCTTTCTAAAGACTGACATGCCTGACCAGTAGCGCCAACCGCACTTCTAAGCACAGCATCTGTAGCGACTTCTAAATCAGCATCTTTCAATACAATTCCAGGATCCTTTCCTCCTAACTCCAAAAAAGCTGGTATAAACCGTTCAGCGCAAACCGCCCCAATTTTTTTACCCGTAGGTACACTTCCGGTAAAACAAATAGCGTCGGCATTATTCACCACAGCCTTACCCGCCTCCGCTCCACCTCTAACTAATTTAAGTACGTTGGCCAATTCAGGAACTGCTTTTATACTTTTTTCTAGTCCATCCATAAATCTCGGCGTAACTTCACTAGGTTTTAACAAGACTCCACAACCTGCCATTAGCGCGGGAATAGTATCAATTAATGCTAATAGTAAAGGGAAGTTCCACGGACTGATAACCCCTACAACACCATACGGTACCCATTGTTGACCAATCATTACAGAACTTGCAGAAGCCGAAGATCGATCGACAGGAGGTTTAAATAATTGTGGAGCCCTAAATGACCAAGCTTGCATTAACCCAATAATTCCTTCCACTTCGACACTAGCGATTCTTTTTCTAGCTGTATCTATTGCTAACTGCTCTGTAATTTCAGATTGAAATTCCATAAAACTTGTAATCCATTTCTTTAATATTCCTACTCGTTCAATTATATCCAATGATTTCCAGGTTGCCTGAGCTTCACGAATTTCTTTGGTTTTTTCTAAAATATCTTGACCAGAATCTTCAACTAATTCATAATCATAGTGACCTGTAAATGGGTTACGTACCTTCATAATTTCTATTATCTAATGGAATATACTCGTACGGCTAGTTTCTAAAAACGAAAAATAACTCGACTAGGTAAATATATAACAAAATTAGTTAACATAGTTAACTAATTTTGTTATCTTTGTTATATATGAACACTAAGCACATTATCTTAGAAGAGCAGGGTCTTAGAGATGGTTTTCAAACCCTTTCTCAGGTCATTCCAACTGCGAAAAAAATGGCCTATATTGATCAATTGGTAGCTGCAGGAGTCAAACGGATACAAATAGCCTCTTTTGTACATCCTAAACTTGTACCACAGATGGCTGATGCAGAGGCAATTTGTAATCAAGTAGAAAAACAACCTGA
This sequence comes from uncultured Flavobacteriaceae bacterium, assembly GCA_947494325.1. GTDB lineage: Bacteria > Bacteroidota > Bacteroidia > Flavobacteriales > Flavobacteriaceae > Aureibaculum. The sequence goes on along the minus strand of CANLUS010000005.1, from coordinate 66,670 downwards.
TGTCATTTACAGCGGACTCGTTCTCAATTTAAAAGGTGTCGAAAGGGGTATTGATGCTGGCTTAGACCATCTTGCTTGTTCAATTTCAGCAAGCGATACACATAGCCAAAAAAATGCGAGACTTACCTTGTTGGAAGCTAAAAAAGTATTCAATGAAATGGTGAAGCTTTCTAAATCAAATAACATAACTGTTCGAGGAGGTATTCAATGTGCCTTTGGTTGTCGTTATGAAGGTCATATTGATCCAAATCATGTGTTAGACATGGTAGATCATCATTTAGACGCGGGCATTGATGAACTCGCATTGGCAGATTCTACGGGTATGGGAAATCCAAAACAACTCGGCCAACTTATGCACAAAGTTGTTGAAAAAGCTGGTACCGTACCGGTTGTGTTACATCTTCACAATACAGAAAATAAAGGATATGCCAATTTATATGCTGCCATCGAAGCAGGAGTGCAAATATTCGACACAGCTTTTGGTGGTTTGGGAGGTTGCCCATTTATAAAAAGTGCTACAGGTAATATTGCCACAGAAGACAGTGCTCATATGATACATCAAATGGGTTATGAAACCGGTGTAGACATTCATAAAATAGCAGCCATCAGTAGAGAAATGGAAACAACATTAGGTTTAAAGCTACCCGGACAGTTATACCAATTAGTAGATAAGGAAGACATTAAAATGATCTAATGGGACAAACAATATCAGAAAAAATAATATCAAAACATGTAGGCAAAAAAGTCTTTGCTGGCGAACTGGTTATAAGCGATGTTGACGGCGCTATGGCGAGTGATACAACTGGACCATTAACCATAAAAGCCTTTCATGAAATGGGTGGAAAAAAGGTTTTTAATCCTGAAAAATGTGCATTAATCATCGACCACGCGGCACCCTCACCGAATGAACGTATTGCCAATTTACATAAAATGATGCGCGATTTTGCTAAAGAACAAGGCATGCGATTGTTTGAAATTGGAGAAGGTATTTGCCATCAAGTAATGGTCGAAAATCACTATGTAAAACCTGGTGATATTTTTATTGGAGCCGATTCACATACTCCGACTTATGGAGCATTAAACGCTTTCGCTTGTGGTGTAGGTTCTACAGATCTAGCCGCCACCATGATGACAGGAAAAATTTGGCTCAAAGTCCCTCAAACTATTAAAATTAATTGCTCAGGAAAACTAAAAGAAGGAGTGACCGCAAAAGACTTGATTCTCTTTTTAGTAGGGAAAGTAACAGTTTCTGGAGCCACATATCAGGCGATTGAATTTTCGGGAGAAGCTTTTGAAGGCTTGAGTTTAGCGAGCCGCATGACCATCGCGAACATGTCATCAGAAATGGGCGCGAAAACTGGTATTGTACATCCGAAAGGACTACAACTGGATTATGATTTTGAAGCAATAACACCAGACGAACATGCCAACTATGTAAAAGTATTTGATTTCGATGTTACAGATTTAGAGCCTCAAGTAAGTGCTCCTGAATCTCCAGATAATGTGCATAATATTTCGGCTTACGAAGGCACAAAAATTGACTACGCATTTATAGGCACTTGCTGTAATGGTCGCCTCGAAGATTTAGACATCGCCGCTGAAATATTAAAAGGTAAAAAAATACATCCCGATGTACGTATGGTTATCGCACCAGCCTCACAAAGTGTATTATTAGACGCCATGAAAAATGGAAGTATGAGCACATTAATTGAAGCAGGAGCTTCACTCATTACTTCTGGTTGTGGACCCTGTGTTGGTACTCATCAAGGGGTCCCGGCAGATGGTGAAGTAGTTATTTCTGCAGCAAATCGAAACTTTAGAGGACGTATGGGAAACCCCAATTCTAATATTTATCTTGGAGCTCCATCTACAGTGGCTGCTGCTGCTCTGGAAGGCTATATTGTAAATCCTAAAAAATATTTATTGTAATGAAAGCAACAACGATACATGCCAAAGCACATGTGTATGGTGACCATATTGATACTGACCGTATCATTCCTGGAAAGTATACGAAGACATTAGATCTTTCAACGTTGGCTGATCATGTTTTAGAAGATTTAGATCCTAACTTTAATAAAATTGTTCAACAAGGAGATATCCTTGTAGCGGGTATCAACTTTGGTTGTGGATCTTCTCGAGAACAAGCTCCACTGGCCTTAAAGCAAGCCGGCGTATCAGTTGTAATCGCCCAAGATTTTGCACGTATATTTTTTAGAAATGCTATTAATATTGGATTGCCTGTATTAGAAATAGCAGACCACAATATTCAAAAAGGGGCCGAACTTGACATCGATTTAAAAGCAGGGATTGTCAAAGATTTAAGTGCAAACAAAGTCTACAGCGCCACGAAACTCCCAGACATCATGATCGATATTTTAAACGAAGGCGGATTGGTAAACTATTTAACAAAACACGGAAACTATTCGCTGTAATATATGAGTAGAGTTGACCCTATATCAAAACCGAAACAAGGCAAATTAGGCCCTTTATTCAAACAAGCAGAAGCTTGGATGGGTTTTATGCCTAATGATGGATTAACAATGGCTCATAAACCTGCTGTCTTAACTTCCTTTTTTGACTTAGCGAAGGCTATTTATGCTGAAGGGAAAATAGATGCAGGCTTAAAAAGAATGATCGGTCATATTTCGAGTAAAACGAGTGGATGCGAATATTGCAGTGCACATTCAGCATATGGAGCCAATGAACAAGGTGTCGCAAAGGAGAAGCTAGATCAACTCTGGGAATATCAAACTTCGACTTTGTTTACCGATGCAGAAAAGGCGGCGTTAAACGTTGCTCTAAAAGGCAGTATGGTTCCAAACCAAATAAAAGATGAAGATTTTAAAATTCTCAAAAAATATTATGATAACGAAGCAATGATAGAAATTGTAAGTGTGATAGCCATGTTCGGTTTTTTGAATCGATGGAATTCTACCTTAAATACAACTATAGAAAATGCTCCAGAAACTTTTTATAAATCTCTAAACAAAAAATAAAATGAGTAGCGCTCCTTTAAAAGGTATCAAAGTTTTAGAATTTACGCATGCGGTTATGGGGCCTTGTGCTGGACTCATGCTCGCAGATATGGGCGCGGAAGTCGTACATGTAGAACCAATCAATGGTGATAATACTAGAAGGTTACAAGGCTTTGGCACAGGCTATTTTTGGTTTTACAATCGAAATAAAAAGAGTTTAGCTATCAATTTAAAATCGCAGGAAGGCATTGATCTAATCTATCAATTGGTCAAAGAATATGATGTAGTGGTAGAAAATTTTGGACCAGGCACCATGGATCGTTTAGGTCTAGGATATGAGAAGCTCAAAACTTTTAACGAACGTCTTATTTATTGCTCTTTGAAAGGATTTTTGAGTGGTCCTTATGAGAAAAGACACGCCATGGATGAAGTAGTTCAAATGATGGGAGGTTTGGCCTATATGACAGGACGCGAAGGTGACCCATTGCGCGCCGGTACATCGGTAATTGACATTACGGGTGGCATGTTTGGTTATATTGGAATTCTACAAGCACTATTTGAAAGAGAAAAAACAGGAAAAGGTGGTTTTGTAAAAGCAGCATTATTCGAAACCTGTGCTTTTTTAATGGGACAACATATGGCCTATGCCTCTCAAATCGATTATAAAATACCGCCTATGCCATCACGGGTAAGTGCTTGGTCAATCTATAAAGTATTTGATACAAAAGATAATGACAAGGTATTTGTCGGAATCATCAGTGAAAAACATTGGGAACGATTATGCGATGTCTTTAATTGGCAAGATTGGCTTCATGATGAAAAATTAAAAACCAACAATTTACGCATCGGTGAAAGAGAATGGTTTATTCCTGCCTTAGAAAAGCGTTTCAAAGAATTCACGAAAAAAGAAATTATTGAAAGGTGTGACAAAGGGCATATCCCATTTGCCCCTATCAGTAGACCTGAAGATCTCTTTGAAGATGAACAGTTAAATGAGGGTAATAGCCTCATGGAGGTAGATATGGGCGACGGAAAACTAACGAAACTTCCGAAATTTCCATTAGAATACAAAGGAACGCGTATCGAGAAACGTATGGATCCTCCGAAGATTGGAGAACATACCTCGGAAGTATTAAAAGAACTAAACATCGATGATGCGACCATTGAAAAAATGGTTGCGGCCGGAATTGTTAAATTAGATTAAATACATATGAAAACTATAATCACATTTTGCTGTTGTTTTTTTTTCCTTTTCGGAATCGCTCAAGAAGTTAGCGATGAGAAGAAACAACAAATAAAAGAGCAAATAGCGCAGTTAAGAACCGCTCATTTGAATAGTGATTTCGACCTAGCGACTAAAATCTATCATCCAAATCTTATATTAACTTCTCAAAGTGGCAAAAAATACGATACGAAAGTTGCGCTATTGAATCTTAAAAACACCTTTGAGAGTTACGAAAGTTCAGCTATTGAATTTATGAATTTGGCAGAAAATGTAGTGCTAACAAATTATATTAATGAACGAAAGTATAAAAACTTCGATAAAGGAAGATTTCGTTTAACAGTTATCTGGACGTTTGAAAAAGAACGATGGCAAATTATTTCAATGCAATCCTCCAAAATTAAAGAAAGAACTACAAAATAAAGAATCATACAACTATGCAAACTACCGATAAAACCGCCAAAGAAATCTATTTTGAAGTCAAGGCTAATCCGGCAAGAAAACGCTTCGGATTTGGAAAAAAAGCGGCCTTGGTAAATATCGATATTCAAAAAGCCTATACAAGAACTGATTTATTTAAAACGGCTTATGAAAATGACCCAAAACAACTAGATTATATCAACGAGCTCGCTGCGATATTTAGAAGTTTGGATTGGCCCGTAGTTTGGACGAATGTAGCATATATGGATACAGCTGCCGATGCAGGAATATGGGGAACTCGCACCAACACTCCAGATAGCTTACAGAATATTAAATTCAATTCTGAGCGCTCTCAGCTAGATGATCGATTAATGTTAGACCGTTCTACTGATGTATTTTACGAAAAAAAAATGCCATCACCTTTTTTTGAAACACCTTTACAGTCACTGCTCGTTTGGCATCAAGTAGATACGATTATTCTCACTGGAGGATCTACCTCTGGTTGTGTGCGCGCTGCTGGCGTGGATTCACTTTCCAGGGGTTATCGTACAATAATCCCCGAGGAGTGTGTCGCTGATAAACATGAAAGTTATCATTATGCAAATCTCACCGATTTGTCTTTAAAGTATTGCGATGTGCTCGAAGTGAAGGAAGTATTCGAATGGTTAAACAAGACAAAATAATGAAAGAAGATCCTGGATATTACGATTATTGGCCGTACGAAAATAGACCAAAAATAACATGGCCCAACGGCGCAAAAGTTGCCTTTTGGGTTGCGCCGAATATAGAGTTCTATGAATTAAATCCACCTGACAATCCTTTTCGAAAACCATGGCCACAACCGAGTCCAGCCTTGCCAGGTTACACAAGTCGCGATTGGGGGAACAGAGTCGGTCATACTCGTCAAATGAAATTGTTAGAAAAATATGGTATTCGGGGTTCCATTTCTTTATCAACGGCCTTATGTGATCATCATCCAGAAATCATTGAACAATGCAAAGAACGTGATTGGGAATTCTTTAGTCACGGCATCTATAACACCCGATATACATATGGTATGACTGAATCTCAAGAGCGTGAAATGATAAAAGATTCTATCGAAACTATTTATAAACATACCGGACAAAAATGTGCCGGATATTTAGCTCCTGCCCTTTCACATTCAGAAAACACGCTTGATCTTTTCGCAGAAGTGGGTTCTGAGCTTTTTGGAGATGAAGCAGGATTTTATTCTTGCGATCTATTTCATGATGACCAACCTACTCCGATTAACTTAAGAAATGGAAAAAGATTTGTATCCATTCCTTATTCTTTGGAAATGAATGATACCATTGCCTATTTGGTTCAAAAAATAACGCCACGCCGATACGGACAAGAACTCAAAGACAACTTTGATCGTTTATACGCTGAAGGAGTAGATAGTGGCACCATCATGTGTATTCCTACGCACAATTATCAAGTGAGTAATGCGCATCGGATCAAGGCATATGAAGAAGCACTAGAATATATCACTGGTCATTCTGATGTATGGGTAACTACGGGAAAAGAAATTGCTCAATATTTTTTAGACAATTATTATGAGTTCGCTCAAGCGGATATTCAACAAAAAAATAGCAACTATGGGAACGTTAAATGATGAGTATTTAAAATATCCTGAGCGTTCCTATGGAATGGATCATGACCGTTACGAATGGTCTATGTTACAAGACCGAAAGCCAATTAGTTGGCCGAACAAAAAGAAGGTAGCACTTTGGATCAATGTAGGCTTACAGTTTTTCCCACTCAATCAAAAGGGGATTCCATTTAAGGTGCCCGGAGGAATGACCAAGCCCTATCCCGATCTTCGACATTATAGTTTACGGGATTACGGCAATAGAGTTGGAATTTATCGTTTTTTAAAAGCTTTTGATCGTTATAACATCAAACCAACCTTTGCGGTGAACACAAGATTGGCAGAACGTTATCCTTATTTAATCGATAAGATAAAAGAACGAGGAGATGAGATTATGTGTCATGGATTTGATATGGATGCCTTGCATTATGGAGGCCAAAATATACACGAAGAAAATGAACTAATAAAACGTTCTTTGGATGGATTACGGAAATTAACCGGACAAGAAATTAATGGGTGGATTAGCCCAGCAAAAAACGAATCGGAAAACACACCAGACATTTTAAAAGCAAATGACATAGTGTATTTTTGTGATTGGGTAAATGATGATATGCCTTACCAATTCAAAACCAACAATGGTTTATTAACGGCGATGCCATTACCCACCGAGTTGGATGATCACTTTATCATTTTAAACAATTTACATGCTGCTGAGGATTGGGCCGATCAAGTTGAAGACGCGCTTGATTTTATGTTACAAGAAAGTAGCACTCAAGGGGGTCGTGTTTTAGGGCTCAATATTCACCCTTGGGTGCTCGGACAACCGCATCGTATTCAATATTTAGAACGGGTTTTAGAGCGATTTTCTAACAACGACTCAGTTTGGTCAGCATCACCTACCGAAATTATTCACCATTGGAAACAAGACCTCTAAATATATTTGATCTTATATGTCAATTAAACTTTTCATTATATGTCTGAGCTGCTAGCCCTTATTCCAACACTATTACAAATATTACTTTTTTTGATAATGTTTGGCATGGGTATGACACTTACTATTCCTGACTTTACAAGAATAGGTACCGCTCCGAAAGCTATTTTAACAGGACTTGTCAATCAAATTGTTCTCGTTCCTTGTATCGCCTACGGTATTGTGTTACTCGTTCCGATGGAACCCATGATTGCCATGGGACTCATGATATGCGCTTGTTGTCCAGGAGGAGCTGTTTCAAATCTCTTCACGTATCTCGCAAAAGGAGATACGGCACTCTCTATCTCATTGACGGCAATTAGTAGTATCGTCACTATTTTTACCATTCCATTAATTATCAATTTTTCCTTAGATGCAATTTTAGGCGCTAGCGGCAAATCTATTCATCTTCCATTAGGGAAAACAATATTTAATATATTCAAATTAACAGCACTGCCTGTTTTTCTTGGTATGATACTCAATTACAAATTCCCTTTAACAGCAAACAAAAGTAAACCCATTATTAAATGGGGTTCGATTATCGTAATCGTCATTGCCTTAATTTTTATGGTGATGAAACTAGAAGAAATTGGTGATAGTTTAGCTTTTCTCAAGGCATCTTTTGCAAGTGTTCTGCTATTGAATTTATCAACATTAGGCATTGGGTTTTTAAGCGCTAAAAGTCTTAAACTGACTACAAAACAAGCGGCAACCGTTTCTATTGAAAGTGGTATGCAGAATAATGTTTTGGGTATGGCAATAGCCATTGGATTATTAGACTCTCCAGAAATGGCAGCAACTGCGGGAGTTTATGGAGTGATAATGTGTATCATTGCTATTGGGATGATTCGATTATTTAGAAATATGATATTAAAAGAAGAAAAGCATGAATTTACAATTAGAGAATAAGCTCTTTTTAGTTGGTGGAGCTACCAGTGGTTTTGGAAAAGCGATAACTGAGCAATTAGTAGTCGAACATGCTAATATTATTGCTGTCGCCCGTACAAAGTCTAAACTTAAGGACTTACAACGTATCAGTCCGAACATCGAAATTATTACTGGTGATCTTTCTGAGGAAAAAACTATCAAAACAATTATTGATACCATTGGAACGCGCGTTCTTACGGGGGCGGTTGTCAATTCTGGAGGCCCTCCGGCCATGCCTGTTTTGGATACCAAAATATCTGATTGGGATGATGCCTATAAAACAGTGGTACGTTGGAAAATTGTATTGACCCAAGCATTGCTTCCTAAAATGATAGAAAATGGGTATGGTAGATTGGTCTTTATCGAAAGTGTATCAACCAAACAACCAGTTGAAAATTTGGTATTGAGTAATGCTATGCGATTGGCAGTTACAGGTTATGTAAAAACCTTATCCCAAGAAATTGGACCCTCTGGAGTAACATTAAACATTTTGGGCCCTGGTTATCATGCCACACAGCGCATGGAGAATCTTTTTGTAAAGAATAGTGAATTAAAAGGTATTCCCGAAAAGGAAATTAGAGCTAATTTCGAAAATCAAACGGCTATGAAAGCTATCGGAGACCCTCAAGATTTTGCATCGTTAGCTCTGTGGCTATTATCCCCTTTTAGTAAGTATATCACAGGTCAAACCATTACTGTAGATGGCGGTTTGGTAAAAGGCATTATGGGTTAAAATTCTTGTTATGAAAAATTATAACATTCTATTTTTAGTCGTTGTGTTTTTACAGTTTAGCTGTAAACCGACGGATACTGTGTATGAAGATGCTATCTGTATTGTGAATATTTCAACCATAGATCCTAACGATGGTCTAAAAGAAAACCAAACTGTTATTCTTAAAGATGGCAAAATTCTAAAAATTGCCGCTTCTTCAGAATTAAACCTTTCTTCGTCAAACAAGATTATCGATGGAACAGGAAAGTTTTTAATTCCCGGGTTGTGGGATGCACATGTACACTTTACGTATATAGAAGAATTAGCACCTAGAATGTTTGATCTTTTCTTGGCACATGGTATCACAAGCGTTAGAGATACTGGTGGTAAATTAGATTTTGTAAAGAAATGGAAAGATAAGGCGCTTGCGAATCCTACAGAGGCTCCAAGAGTTATGATAGCCGGGCCTTTATTAGATGGTGAAACCAATGTTTATGATGGCAGTGATGCTGCACATCCTGAACTTTCTGTAAGACTCAGTTCGGTGAATGCTGCTGAAGAACAAATTGAGCTATTAATTTCTAAAGAAGTTGACCTATTAAAAGCCTACGAGATGTTGACTCCAGAACAGTTTATAAAAGTATGTGAACTGGGTATAGCGAACAATCTTAAAATTACGGGTCATGTTCCGTTGAGTATGGATGTAATTTCAGCATCAAATGCAGGAATGAGTAGTATGGAACATATGCGTAATCTCGAACTCTCATGTGCATCAAATAGTGAAGAATTGTTATATGAAAGGCAAGAACTTTTGAAGAACAAAGATGGCCTATCTGGTGGAAAATTAAGATCTAGCATTCATAGCACACAAAAGGAAAAAGCGATTGAAAATTACGACCGTATAAAGGCAGAAAAGGTATTAGGGGTTTTAAAAAAGAATAACACTTGGCAAATACCAACGCTTGCTCTAAATACTTTTTTTTCTACTAAATATTTTGCCGATTCAATATACCAAAATAGCTATCAATATTTACCAGATTCGATTGGGCAGTATTGGAAAAAACGTTCCATCGCGTTGAAAGATTTTTCGATGTCTGAGGCCTTAAAAATTCAATCTGATTTTAATTATAAAATGGTAAAGAAAATATATGATTTTGATATTCCAATAATGGCAGGAACTGATACCCCAATTGCATATCTAACTCCGGGTTTGAGCCTTCATAAAGAACTCGCAGTCTTAGTAAAAGCCGGATTATCTCCCATAGATGCTTTAAAAACCGCGACAATAAATCCTGCAAAGTATTTTAATCTTGAAAACGAATTGGGAAGAATAAAAGAAACCATGTGGGCTGATTTGGTCATTTTAAATGCTAATCCATTAGAAAATATAAATAACACTCAAAAAATTAATGCCATAGTTAAAGAAGGGAAATATTATAGCAGAAAAAACCTAGACAGCTTATTGAACGGCTTGAAAGTGCAACACTAATGTATTTTTACAAGCTGTTTTCCGACATTCTTTTTTTCAAATAATCTGTTTAGCGCCTCGGGCATATTTTCTAATCCAATTAGAATGTCTTCTTGATAAGTCAATATTCCATCTTCAATCCATTGTGCCATTTCTTCTTCTGCTTTATCGAATTGTTCTTCAAAATCATAAATAAAGAAACCCTGCATTTTTGCTCTATTGAGACCTAATTGATACCAGTTTTTTAAATCATACTCTGAGTTATCTTGTCTCTTTTCGTACTGCGATATTCGACCGCAAAGTACCACACGAGCGTATCTCTTTATTTTGCTTAAAGCAATATCTAAGATCTCCGCGCCCACATTATCAAAATACACATCAATTCCATTGGGAAAAAAGTGGTCAATACGCTCGCTTACATTTTCTGTTTTGTAATTGATCGCACCTATATAACCTAACTTTTCAGTAAGCAATTGACATTTATCATCAGTACTAGCTAAACCTACCGCCCTTGCTCCTTTAATTCTAGCCAAATTACCAACATTAGAGCCAACACCTCCCGTTGCTGCTGACACCAACACGTTGTCACCAGCCTTTAACTCACCAACATGAAATAAACCGAAATAAGAGGTAAAACCAGTCATTCCTAAAACGCCTAATGCCGTTGAAAAAGGTGCTTTTCTTTGTGTCACTTTATACATCATATGATATGGAGTACCATCACAAATTTTATATTCTTGCCATCCACATTTACCCTGTACAATATCTCCAACTTGAAAGCTAGAGTTTCTACTTGCGATAACCTCTCCTACCCCCCGTCCACGCATCGTATCTCCAAATTCCATTGGTTCTTCGATTCCTGCACCATCTTGCATATAAAATTTCATCACTGGAGCTACAGAAAGAAATAATACCTTGATTAAAAATTCTCCGTTTTTTAAATCGGGTAATAGTATCTCTTCCATTCGAAAATCAGTTTGCTTAACCAAAAGTCCTTCTGGGCGTGCCGCTAAAACAAGTCGTCTATTTTTCATATTTCAAACGTTAAGATGCTGTTAAAAATTCAATGTTTAAGCTGAAAAATAAGAGTCTTCCTATTTTTTTCATCTTAATCCAGTAAAAATATAAAAAAATTAGTTAATTTTATTAACTATTAATGAATTAAACTATTTTGAAGCTAAAAGATTGAAAATGAAAGTACACTTAGTAAAACAAAATATCATGATCGTATTTTTGACATTATCTCTAGGTATATTAATTTCTTGTAATGAACCACGAAAAGAAGGTGAAACAATTATAGAAAAGACAGAGATTTCGAATGAACAGGCTGCCAACCCTCATACCGATGAAATTGATTCGCTACAAGGACGTAACGTCGCAACTAATAGCTTAGGAAAACGTCTTTTTATTCTATGCGCTTCCTGTCATAATGTAAAAAAAGGAGAACCACATAAAGTTGGTCCAAATCTATATGGAATATTTGGCCAAAAAGCGGGAGTCAAAGAAGGTTTTGTATTTTCTGAAGAACTGATTGATAAGGATATAATTTGGAATGAAGAAACCATACGTAAGTGGATCGAAAACCCGGCCGACTATGTGCCTGGAACAAAAATGGCATTTGTAGGAGTCAAAAAAACAGCACAACAAGATGCCCTTATCACCTATTTAAAAGAGGTTACTAAGAAATAAAATTATAATTCATTTTTATACTATTTAATTATGAAAACTAACAGACGTAAATTCATACAAGGCCTTGCCGGAGCTTCGGCAGGATTGCTCGTACCTATTAGCTGTACAACCAAAGAAGAAGACAAAATTGTAGACGCTCCTTACATCAGTAAAAAAAGTAAGCCTATCAAGGCTACTCATGATGTAATAGTAGTAGGAGCTGGTCTTTCTGGATTACATTCAGCGATGCTCTTAGAAGAATCAGGATATGATGTACAAGTTATCGAAGGCAGACAACGTTTAGGTGGGCGGGTTTATACCTTGAATGATGTACCTGGAAAACCAGAAGCGGCTGGAGAGTATATCGGTGCGAGTTATGCTCGTATGATCAATACTGTAGACAAACTAGGTTTAGACCTATATAATCCGGATGCTTCAGGCGGTCCAAATAGACCATGGTTATATAACATTCAAGGTAATTATATTACAGCAGATAATTGGGAAGCCCATAAACTAAATCCTTTAGAAGGTGAAGAACGCTCATTATTGCCACATCGTTTTTTATCAACTATTTCGCATAAAGATAATCCATTACAGGATAAGCCCTTAGATGATTGGCTCAAACCAGAGTATCACAAATATGACATTCCGCACGATCAATACCTACGTTCTAAAGGTGTAAATGAAGAAACCATAAAACTCATGAATGTTGTCATACATGCTGGCGGTATGCACAAAACATCCGCTATGAATGAATTACGTCGATACCATGTGAACTCGCATGCCAATGGAAAATTAGCCTTTGGAGATGGTAAAGAATGGAAAATGATAAAGGGAGGTAACTCACTTTTACCGAAAGCGATGGCAGATAGCCTTAAAAATGACGTACACTTAGCTAAAACCGTCGTTGGTTTTAAGGAAGAAGACGGTATCGTACAAGTAAGTTGTGCCGACGGAAGTGAATACAAAGGCAAACATGTAATCTGCAGCATTCCTATTTCTGTACTTCGTAATGTCACTTTTGAACCTCATATTACTGGAATTACCAAAGAAGCTATTGATCAAATGGATTATGGTCTATCTGTTCAAGTGCACTTTCTTATCAAAGAACCATATTGGGAACAAGATGGTATGGATGCAAATATGTGGACAGACGGACCTTTAGAAAGGTTTGCCGTTCGGACGAAAAGAGCTAAGGGTGATCCTTATGCTGGATTGGCATTTATCAATGGTCCAGAATCTCTTAAATTTCGATTAATGACAGATGACCAAGTCTTTAATTATGTTGAACAAAAATTGGCTGAAATGCGTCCATCGACAAAAGGAAAACTAGAAAGACTTATGGTACAGTCATGTGAGCGAGATATTCACGGTGCTGGCGACTGGGTTTATTGGCAACCCGGACAAGTCAAAAAATTTGGTAACGAAATGAGAAGATCCCATGGCAATATCCACTTTGCAGGAGAGCACACCGCTATTATGCAACGCGGGATGGAAGGAGCTTTTGAGTCAGGCGAACGCGCCGCGCTCGACATTATATTGAACGCCTAAAGCATACTAATTATGAAAACAAAGAATATTTTTTGGATCCTGATGTTGGTGTTTTACATGGCACCAGTAAGTTTAGCTGCTTCAGCTATTGGAGACCCCAATGTTAGAGACTTGCAGGTATTAGCAAAATGGTTCGAAGGAGAGTTTGATAATGACGATCAATTATGGGTTGAAGCTCGCAGTGATTGGTGGGGTAAAGCCGACGAAAAACATGATCAAATGCATGCTATTCACAAACGTATTCAGGCAGAAAATATAGGTAACTATGTTTTCTATGTGGAAGAATATATGAATAATGATCCGAAAAATATTGTACGTCAGCGCATTGTTTCTTTTGAGAGTCTTGGTGAAAAAAAATTGGGCATTGCGATGAAACTCTATTTTTTAAAAGATGCCAAAAAATTCTTATTCGCATCTGAAACCCACGAAAGCACATTGAAAAATGTAACCAAAGAAGACCTATTTGGACTTGACGGTTGTGATGTTATTTTTCAACGAAATGGAGATCAATATCATGGTAGTATGGTTGATAAAGCTTGTCAATTTGGAAAAGGTGATAAAAAAAGATATTCTGTTCATGACATTGTCATTTCAGAAAAAAACTACTGGCGTGTAGATCGTACTTTTCTAGTAAGTGATAATTCATTTTACAAAGGACACCCAAATAGTGAACCACACAAAATGAAAAAAGTAACATATTATACTTGTGATGTTTCGTTTTTTGAAACAGCCTATTATGCCCCTAGTGAAAAAGACAAAAAGTATAAAGGCTTACGAGTTCATAATCAAGGAGGCACTGCTGAAGTTTTAAATCCTATTAACGGAAAAAAATATTTTATCCAATTAAGAGATAAAGAATACCCATTTTATAACCTTGAAGATTCTGACTTTTTCTTTCTTCGTTTGAAAGAAGTTGGCCAAAAAGCTTCGGTTGCACTGGCCTTCGCGGAACCAAAAGGAAAGAAAATTGGATTTCAAATGGGTTGGGCCTCTGCTGTATGCGAATGTGAAGATTAACTAATACTCTTAAATCATGAAACTAAGTTCTACAAAACATTACTCATTAGGCAAAATTACAGTATGCAGTTTTTTTACACTAGCTCTATTTTTGAACTGTACTTCAAAAGAATCAACCTCTACAAAAACTAAAGATACTGTTGAGTTAAGCAATCAAAAAATTGCTTATGACCTCAATGACCCCAAAGACAAGCTCTTAATTTTTGAAAAAATGCAAGGTGATCTATCTGGTAAAACGACCTATTCATATTCAGAGGGTCGTGTTTTTGGTATTCGGCCTGACAAACCAGATAGTTTGAATGTTTTTGGGAAGGAAATCTTTAGATATTCTGGTTGTGGAATGAAAATTATGCGTTTGCTTGACAATGGCAATGTAGAAACCAAATCCAAAGGATGGTTATTATATAGAGATCCAGCAACCGGAGCTTTTTTGAGTAAAATGACTAATCCTTATACGGGTCAAGAAGTAGAAGTTCCTCCTTTTAGAGCAGGCATTCGAGGAGGAGTTATGACACCCGAAGGCCCCGAGGTTGATGCTAGCTTTACTATGGAAAGTACAGCTATTGGAGCCCCACTTGATTTAGTATTTACTGATATGGTAGACAAAATGCATATAACAAGACATGCTTTTACAAAATGGTTTGAAAAAAAATCGCAAACCTGGCGCACAGAAATGACCTTAGACACCTACGATGTCGATAAAAAATACTTATACGACAGATCTTATACACATATTCCATCTGACTATCATTGGACCAGTCAAACTTCTTGGTTGTCCCTATTGAATATGAGCGGCACTCCTGGACATATGATATGGACGTCTAGCGGAAGTACTTTTTTCAGTAAAGAAGATTTACCTGCAGATTTTATAGCGGCTACTGAAGAAAAGCAACCCGCTGTTTTTGCTGAACCATTAATATGGGATGAAGAATGAAAAAAGAAAATCACAAACGACACGATAATGGGCGTAGAGAGATGCTCAAAAAAACAGGACTTTTTGTAGCGGCAACTCCTTTTTTAGGATTGACTTCCTGCTTGAATACTGGTAAAGAATCTTTTGATGCGGATGTGATAATCGTTGGAGCTGGTTTGTCTGGTTTGAATGCTGCTTTACAATTAGAACAATTCGGATTCACAGTAAAAATTGTGGAAGCCACTGATCGCCTAGGCGGACGTGTTCACACCGTTAAAGACAAAAATGTCCCAGGTCACCCCGAATTAGGAGCCAATGGCATCGGAGGTGGTTATGCACGAATACTGGATGCTGCACAAAAATACAATGTAAAAATGGGCCCTATGCGTCCGCGCACAGAAGCTAGAAAGGGTGAATTGATCTATAGTATTAAGAATGATTTTATTTTACCTAGCGATTGGCCAACACATGAATTCAATACCTTACCGGAGGGATTTAGAAAATCATTACCTGCCTATACCGCCTGGCCTCTATTTGCCAAACTAAATCCGCTTCCAAAAAAAGATTTAATGGCCTGGAGAAATCCTACATATCAGAATTGGGACAAATCAGTACACGCAGTTCTCAAACAGGAAGGATTTTCTGAAGATGCGATAAAGTTATCGATGAACACAAACTCAAGTTACGGCGTTGACGCGAAGAATATTTCGGTCATGATGTTCTTTCAAATAATGACATGGATAGAACAACAAAATGCCTCTACTGGCAAAGGTGGAGCCATCGTTGGCGGTAACCAGCAGCTTCCTGAAGCCATGGGCGCTGCATTTAAGCAGGACATCTTATTATCTACACCTGTCAAAAATATCTCATCTGAAAAAGATGGAGTGACTCTAACACTTGAAAGTGACAAAAAATTGAGGGCTAAATATGCCTTGGTTACATTACCTACTTCTGCTTTGCGCAACATCCAAATTTCACCAGATGCAACTGGTAAACAAAAAACAGGCTTCCAAAAATTAGATTATACTCCAGTAGTTCAGATACATTATGTGCCAACAAAAAAGTATTGGGAAGAAGATGGTCTTCCACCAAGTATATGGTGTGATAATTTGGCCGGACGTTTTATGGCTTTGAAAAATGACCTTCAAAATCCAGATAAGGTAACAAGTTGCGTCGCCTTTTTGAATAGTAACGTAGCGCTTGAGGTGAATAAAATGAAACGCCAAGACGCTATTGTCGCGGTTACCAAAACATTAGAGGAGATGCGACCTAGTTTAAAAGGAAATTTAAAATTTGTGTATTATTGGAATTGGATTAACAATCCATATGCAGGTGGTGCCTATGCCTATTGGAAGCCAGGACAGATCACGGAATTTGCCAATAACCTCGCAGATCCTATCGGAAGAATACATTTTGCGGGTGAACATACTGCTGTGATGAATCGTGGAATGGAAGGTGCGATGGAATCTGGAGAACGGGCTGCCCTTGAAATCTTAAACCTTCTCGGATAATTTTTAAAACTTATGACTATGAAATTAAAATTCTATTTCCTTATTCCATTTGCACTAATTGCTTGTAAGAAAGAAGTAAGCACGACTGTGATAGCAGAAAAGATTACAGAAACTAATACAACGGCATCCTATGAAGCAGCTCCAGAAGCTTTAAAGATTTGGGTAAATTCAAGAGCAGGAACTGGTGAAACGGTACATTGGATTGCCGATGGTTATGTATATGAATATCCATCTGGTAAAAAGTTATTTGGCATGATTGGATTCGATAGCTCAACAGTTATCTGGCCTGAAGAAGCCGATGGCAAAATTATTCATCTTACTCGAAAGACCTTTGCTTACACAGATCTGGAAACTGGTGAAGTTTTAACTGAGTATAATGGGAATGAAGTAAAGGCAATTGCCTATCCCTATCAAATGATTACCTACCGCTTAGAGGGCAATAAAATTTATGGCGATGTAGAACAAGGAGTTGGTGATCGCGTGCAGCAAATTAAGGCAAAAGATGGCATCCCATTTCGTAAATTGGGAGATACTTATGTGTATAATGCACAGGTATTTTTAGACTTCCCACTTCCATCAGGCGCACAATATCAGGCGTGGGAGAATTATGATTTTTTTATGCATCCAAAAGGTACTGTTGAAGAGCCTCATCAAATGACATGGCAACGATATGGAAAATTGCCAGGTTGGGCAGGAGATGGTCAAGCTATTATTCGTTTGCACTCATGGCGCGTAGAAAGTCATGATGAATTTCCAGAAAAATTATTGGCTTGGGCAAAAAAAGACAAACCACAATGGTTAAATCCTCCGAAAGATATAGCAGAAGTTAGAGCCTTGCAAAAAGGGGAAGCTGGAGCCGGTTGGGGCCGATAAACATAAATACATGGATAATTTTAAGCATAATCTAAATTTCTCTAAAGATGACCCATCCGTTAAGGGGTTTCAAGAGGTTATTTTTAGTGTCTCTAATTTAGACAGGTGGATTGATTTTTTTCAAAATACCTGCGATTGGAAACTCATAAGTCGTAAGGCAAGTTCGGATTCTTTAAAAAAGGCATGGCATCTTAATGATACTATTGACATAGAAGAAGCCGTACTTCAAAATGAAGGGGATCACGAAGGTTTTGTACGCTTAGTCAAATTTAATAATGTAGAACAAAAACAAATTCGTTCGGCCGCTAACATTTGGGATACTGGAGGGATTTTTGATATTAACATGCGCACTCCTGATATGGACACTTTTTATCGCGAACTTCAAAATGAAGGTTGGAATGGATATACAAATCCTTATCGGTATACCTTTTCAAAATATGATGTTTCGGAAGTGTTAATGAAAGGGCCTGATGGAATTACTATTGCCTTCATGCAACGATTTGCTCCGCCCTTAATCGGGTTTGAGCATATGAAAAAAACGAGTCGAATTTTCAATTCCTCCGTAACGGTTCGAGATATGGACGCTTCTCACAAGTTTTATGTGGAGCAATTAGGCTTTCATATGTTTTTTCAAACTCCTGGAACAAATCGTAAAGGAGGAATTAACGTTGTCGGAATCCCACCGAACATTAATCAAGATATCACATTGCCAATAGATATTGTACGTCCTGATATAAACGGAACGGGTTCTATTGAGTATTTGAAAACTAACGAACTTACGGGAGCGGATTATGCATCTGTCGCAAAGCCCCCAAACTTAGGAATTTTGATGTATCGTTTCCCCGTGAGAGATGCAGATACATATGCATTAAACCTCAAGAAAAAAGGATTACAATTAAACTCAGATGTACAAACTATAACTATTGAGCCCTATGGGAATTTGAAGACATTTTCTGTGCGTTCGCCGGATGGCGTTTGGATAGAGTTTATAGAACTAATAGACTAAACTAAAACAACAATGAACACAAAACTATTTTCATATTTATTAAGCGTATATCTATTAGTTCTTTGCGGATGTAAAGAAACGAGTTCTGAAAAAATAATTAATCCAACCTCATCAGTATCGACAACAGAATTGGTTAAATCAGATGGTACTTATGATAAGGTAGCACTAGAAAAAGACACCATTGTTCTAAAAGTCATGCAAACACGTGTCAAATCATTGTCGAGTTTTTCTTCTATTAATGAAGGCCTTGATGAAAACATGAAATATATGGAAAAAATGGCGCAACAAGCCATGAACGAAGGCGAGAAACCAGACATCATATTATTTCATGAATTCCCTCTAACAGGATACTCAGGAGGGACCCGCCAAGAAAAACTCCCCTTCACCATTGAGGTTCCAAGTGCAGAAACTGAGCGCTTAGGAAAGATCGCAAAAGCCTGTGATTGTTATGTCATTTTTGGAAGTTATGTTCGCGATAGCGAATGGCCAGACCATATTTTAAGTATCAATACGGTGCTCGGTAGAGATGGTACTATCGCCAAGACATTTTGGAAATCTCGAAATATAAAAAGACTTTATAAGACACGAGAAATTACCACTACTACCATTGAAGCTGTTCGTGATGCGTATCGCAAAAAATACGGCATTGAAGAAGAATTTCCTGTATTACAAACCGAATTTGGAAATATTGCAGTAAGTACAGTTCAATTCGATCCTTTTATCTATGCGGCCTTTGCGATGAGAGGTACCGAAATAATGTTGCGTACGGCAACATTATTCGCCGAAGAGGATGTTGTTTTTACTGCCTGGAGCAATGATTTTTATTCGGCAATGGCAAACTTTACACTGCCAGTTAGTACAGGTTATAATGCGGGCGAATCAGTTATTGTAGATCCACATGGAAAGATTTTAGCCAAGCATCCCAGTAAGGAAGAAGATGGCATTGTTGAAGCTAAAATTCCGATTGCAGCTTTTAGAAAAGATAGAACAATTCCTAATTATGCCTTAGAAATGACTAAACCTGTATTTGAACAATATCTTCAGGAAATTCCTATCAATCATCTAAACATGAAAAAAAGTAAGCTCCCTAAAACCGGGGAAGAAATGAAAGCATTAATGGACAGTATTAGTCGGTATAATCCTCCAAAAAAAGCAAACTAATAACACCTCAAAAATATGTCATTATTATACAAAAGAATTACCCTATGTGTTTCCGATTTAGAGCGTTCTCTTAAAATTTACAGAGACATTTTAGGATTTACCATTAATTATATTCAGCCTTCCGAAAAAGATTCATTTTCTTATCCGGTATTTAATGTTCCGAATGAAGCTGATTTAAATTTTGCCACATTAGATAGCCCAACACAAGAACGAACTTTTGCATTGACTGAGATAAGAGGTGTTGAACTCCCCAAACAAGAAGGTATTCATATGTCGGCCTCAGTAATTAAAGTAGATGATTTGGCCAATGTAATCAATCAGATAAAAGCGTTAGGACTAAAAACCACAGATACAAAAACCGATGAAAATGAATATGCTACTTTTATAGAACAAGCTTTTGTAGACTTTGACGGACATTTAATAGTTTTATATCAGCTGATGGAAAAATAAATTCAAATCAATATGTCACTTGAGTACAAAAGAAATACGTTAGCTGTAGCTGATTACCAAAAATCACTTACTATTTATCGTGATATTCTCGGATTTTCGGTGAACTATATAAAACAATCCGATTCTGATTCATACTCCTATCCCGTTTTTAATATCCCATCAGAAGCGACGACAACCTTTGTCGCTTTAGACAGTCCGACACAAGAACGAACTTTTGCCTTGACCGAAATAAAGGGAGCTGAACTCCCTAAACAACTTGGAATTCGAACATCCGTTTCTGTAATAAAAGTAGAAGATTTACATCATACCATATCCCAGATTAAAGCATTGGGTTTAGAAACCTTAGATATTATTGAAGATAGTACAGATGGAGTTGCCTATATCGAACAGGCATTTATAGATTATGACGGCCATTTAATATTACTTTTTGAACTAACGAATTAGATATATATGGCAAAAAAAATGAAGCAATGGATAATGGCAAAACGACCTCAGGGATTGGTTCAATTAGCTGATTTTAAGTTAGAAGAAGTGCAAATTCCTGAGATTTCTGAAGGTGAGGTATTAGTTAAAACTTTATATCTCGGTGTGGCGCCGGTAATGCTCCGTTATATGACCAATGAAACTTCTTTTGAACGTCCTATGGAAGTTGGTGATGTCATGATTGGTCGTGGAGTTGGACGCGTAATTGAGAGTAAATGTGCCACTTTTAAAATTGGTGATGTACTTCAAACCAAATTAGGATGGCGTGAATATGGTGTCATTAAAGACGATCCGTTTTACATGACGTATAAAATGCTAACAAACGATCTAAAACCTTCTTATGGTGTTGGAGCTTTAGGTATGAACGGATTTACGTCACTAATAGGAATGCGAGATATTTGTAAGGTAAGAAAAGGCGATCATGTTCTCGTTTCAGGCGCTGCAGGAAGTGTTGGAAGTATGGCTGGGTATGTTGCCAAAGCATTGGGATGTTCAACCCTTGTGGGTATCGCTGGTGGGCCTAAAAAGTGCAAACTACTTGTAGAAAAGCTAGGCTATGATTATGCCATTGATTACAAAGCCGATGGTCTATTTGAAAAGCTTGACACTCATTTCCCTAATGGTATAGATGTGTTTTTTGACAATGTCGGTGGTGAATTATTGGATGAAGTTTTAGGACGCATCAATCGAAGAGCTCGTATTGCAATTTGCGGAAGAATTTCAGAATACCTTATTCCTCTTACAGCCTATCATCGCCCCAAAAACATGTATCGAATTGGTTTAAAAGATGCGAAGATGGAAGGTTTCTTCGTCTATGATTATCGAGAGAACTATGCACGATATGAATTGCAACTTGCTCAATGGATTCGTGAGGGAAAAATCGAGCCACTCGAAGATGTTAGCACTGGTTTAGAAGAAATGCCCAACGCATTAATAAGTCTATACAATGGTACTAATGGAGGAACGCGAATAGTAATAATATCACAGTAAAAGTATCAACTAACTTACCTCCTCATTCGATTCTTTCGAAACGATGGGTTTGATAAAAAATGAAATTGCAAAGGCAATACACAAGAGTACTACGATAAACCAAAAACTCGTACTGTATGAACCCGTTTTATCCGCTATTACAGCCGTTAACCACATTCCAAGACCAGATCCAACACCTTCAAAAAAGGAAATAATCCCTCCAATTTTTCCTGCTGACTTTACGCCAAAAGTGGTAATTATGATATAATTCAACAATGTATAGAGACCTCCCCATCCCAATCCAATGGCGATAAGTGCTGGCCAAACTAAGGTCGTTGTATGCATGGCTAATCCGACAACTCCAATGGTCATTAACGCTAATTGAATTTTAAAAAGCTTATGTTCATTAATAAAATCTGTGATCACTCCTGAGGAAAGCTTAGCCACTAACATAATAAAAAAGAAAATACTAAAGGCATTCGTCGCTTCTTTGGTAGAAAAATTTAGTTCTCTCAAATACAAGAATAAATTATCAATTATTCCGAGAATACTATAAAAGCAAAATATTCCTGTAAAACAGATGGCCCAGAAAACTGGCGATTTTACGGCGCTCTGAACCGTCAATTCTGTTAAGCCCGTTTCTTCATCCTTTACAATTTTTTCAGAAGTCACTTTTTTCTTGTATTTGATGGGCTTTAGAAAGATTAAAATGATGATCGCAATTAAGATTGGAATAATCGCTTCATACTGAAACGCCGAGCGCCAACCAAAATTCTCTAGTAAAGGGCTTCCTAGCTGAGGAACAAGCATTCCCCCTAACGAAGTGCCCGCAAGGGCAATTCCAATTGCTGTACCTCGTTTACTAGTTACGCGTTGTGAAACCATAATAATGATTGCCATTGTACCAGCTCCCGAAACTGCAAAAGCGAATCCCAAGTGTATCGCATACATTTGCCAGGTTGCTTGAATAAACGAATACGAAAACAAGAGACCTGAAATCAAAATCAATCCGATTACAATCATCTTTTTGACACCATATTTGTCTATAATCGCTCCAACAAATGGCACAATCAAGGATGAGGCAACGAGATTTATTAATCCACGAAATTTCAATTCGGATTTACTCCACCCAAAACTGTTTAATAATGCTTCGTCAAAAACGGTAATACCAGAGATGGTCATACCATTGGTAACAATTAATGTTATAGTACCTAGGATCGCTATTCCAAATAGAGTAGCAAATGATTGTTTTTCGCTCATAATTATTTTTTTACATAATGAATTGGCGTGTCATATGGAGTGAGTTTTACACCATCTTTGTGTACCAATTCCATCACAAATAACTCCCCATATTTTAAGGTTTCTGTTAACCGAAATGTAATGCCGTTAATAGGATCTTCATGATCAACCTTAAAACATTGTTGATCTTCATGCCAAATATATTCTGCAGGACCCCAAGGGCGCATTTCTATCTCGTTAAAATCAAAAACCAAAGCATCATTCGCATTGATAGCCTCTTCTGCTTTTACATGTTCAGGGATTTGCATAGAGTGAAGTAACGCAGTATTGGCATCCTTTGCCGTAAAATAAAAAAACAAGGGTTTCAACTCGGTTTCTGAGTCGGACTTCCCTGGCTGGATGTAATAACTTTCTTCTAAAATATAAATTCCCGGATGATTCTTTGGCCTATTGACAATCAGATGATCACAAATTGCAGTCACATGCTTCGCATATGGGTGCACTTGCTTCCCCGCTGCTCGCTCCGCATCTATTTGTTCTTGATTATCCAACGTTCCACAGAGTATATCTGCCATTTTTCTTAATACTGGTTCCATTTAGTTCTGTTCAAAAATTTCTACATATAATCCATTCGGAGTCTCCAATAGGCATGCTTTACCATCTCCTAAAATATAATCGGAAACACGCTGTATTGCCGACAACACTTTTATCCCATGTTGCTGAGCATTGCGCATCACTTTTTCGATATCTCTTGTTTGAAAGGTATACATTCCGAGGCCTTGATTTGGTATACAACTTTGCACTCCAGTATCGATCATATTACCATCCTTAAAATCTAGTAACAAAAAATGATTTTGCTGCGCTTCTGGTGCATAAATACCACAAAAACGAAATGGCGTTCCCGGATTCACCCCCAAAGCGCCATCTTCTGCTGCTTCCCATACTGAATCAAACAAGATATAATGCTCCAAAACATTTGTATAAAAGGCAACTTCGGCATCCGAATCTTTTGCAACAAATGCAGAATATCCTGGACCGCCAAATCCATCCACCGGATCACATGGTGCCAGCTGCGGATAATTTACACGTTCTATACCTACACAATGCAAATAATCTGGTCCTTGATAAATAGTTTCCAAATAATGGCCTTTATCTCCATTAGCCCTTACAATATCACCTAATTGCATGGGTGCCATTGCTTTTACACCATAATCTCCCTGTACACGTTTGTCCATTGCTTTGGCATCCGAAGTAGGAAATCCCAAAGAAAAAGAACCTAGTTCATAAGAACTATAACTATTGTGAATATGAGGTGTTGGTGATTTTAAATGTAAAATACGTAGTTGAATCAAACTCGGTACCGTAGGTCGATAACAATGATACAAATCATAATCAATGTTATTGGGTATGTTCCAAAATTTTCGTTGCGATTTTTTTGCTTCATCAGTCAATTTAACAAAATCAAGATTCATTTTCATCACTTCTCCATAAAAATGCTTGTAAGTTTCTAGATCCACCGTACATAAGGTGGCTGTATGAATATATCCTGTTAATGCATCTTTCCCAATTCCGTTAGGGATATCTAATGTTGTTTTCTGCATAATTCTGTAAAATTATTTTATCTTATCTAAATTGTGATAGGCGTAGTCAGCAGCTGTAGAAATCACTTCTCCTGTATCTAGTTTGGTAATTTTATCTCGATATGAAAATACATCTTTTGTAAGTCTGACTTGATAATTAAAAACGCTATTTCCGAAAGCGCAATCTCTTCCATTCATATTCATATTATAGGCATCACCTTCCTTTTGTACAATTAAATCACATTTATTGGGATAAGCACTTATTTCTTCAACTTTTAATGAATCGAGTACCTTAGGATTCTTCCAAGCACCGACATATTTTCTCTTATCTTTAAAAGGCCACATTTTAACACGAATGGTGTTGGTTGAATCAACTTCGAGTGTATAGATGCGCTGGCGATAAGTACTATCGGGTTGATGATCTCGATACTCCTCTACATACAAGACGTGCTCACCTATAGCCGGATTGTCAATTTTCAAATAGTGCGACTCTATTTGTAACCAACCATCTTTACCTGTATCGTCTAATTGCCAAACATCTTGACCTGCTTTTTTTTCTTCTGCAATTTGTAGATCATTATTATAGGTGCCCTGCCAAAAGCTCATAATCTCATCAAGCTGTTCTTGCGGTGTTATTGCTGTTTTTTCTATAACCTCATCCTTTGTGACTGTTTCAGTTTTATTTTCTTTTTTACAACTTAGAACCAGCACACATATTCCCAACACACATAACATTCTTTTACTAAAAGTTCTCATCACTATTTTAAATTAGTTTGTTATTATTCTACTTCAGCAGCTACTCGAAATCCGAGCATAAAGCTTCTATAATCTGCTCCATCCCTAGATCGAACCGCCGCTCTACTCCAAGAAACACCACTTATCCAGCTGCCTCCTTTTGGTGTTCTCCAGGCACAAGCATCATTGGTGTTTTTGGTCCATGAAGACCCATCAACTGGTGCATCGGTAAGGTCGTTTTGAAAACAGTCGTTTGTCCATTCCCAAGCGTTTCCTACCATATCATATAAACCGAATTTGTTAGGTTTAAACCTTCCAACTTTGGTTGTAAACACATAACCATCATTACAAGGAAAAGAAGCTCGCGAAGGGAACTTATTGGCAAATGCCTTATCACCAATATTGGCATATTCGCATGCTATGGAAGGATCTGTTCCCCAAAACCATGGAGTTGAACTGCCTGCACGAGAAGCATACTCGAACTCAACAGTAGATGGAACCCTATATCTTCTACCTGTTTTTTTGCTCAACCATTTCGCATACGCATCTGCATCGCTCCAACTTACGCATACTACAGGATCTGTTTCACGCTGAGGATATCCAGGATTTTTCCAATTATGAGCTGCCACATATCCGTAACTCTTTCCGTCATAGTAATTACATCCAACTAAGGGCTCTCCTTTATAAAAAGCTTCTTTTGATTTGTAATTAGTGTCTTCCATGAACATACGATATTGTCCCAAGGTCACTTCATTCTTAGCCATCGCGAAAGGTTTCTTAATTGTGGCCATAATACGATTACGTTCTCCTTTTTTTCGACCAATTTCTTCTTCATAAGAACCTATAAAAACCGTTCCTGAAGGAATCATTACCATTTCTGGACAACCCTTACAATCAGTAAAATTTTTAAGCTCTTTTTCTTTTCTCAATGCTGTATTACTCAACAATATAGGCAAGCCTAAAATCAATATGCTCAGTATTACTTTTCTCATAATGCTATTTGGTTATTACTATTTAAATATTCTCTAAGGCCTTCTTAATGTTTTCAAAACTAGGTAATGATTTACCATCTGTCGTCTCTGCATATCGAACAATTCCTTTTCCATCAATAACAAATGCAGAGCGCATTGAAAATCCAGTCATCCCGGCAAAATCACCTTCAAATAAAACATGATATGCCTTGCTCACCTCACGATTAAAATCTGATCCCAACGGAAAATTTAAATTATTTTCTTTCGAAAATTTATCTAAGACAAACGGAGAATCCACCGAAACTCCTACCACCTCTGCATTTAATGAAGCATAATCATTCTCATTTCCGTTTGCGGTACATAATTGTTCCGTGCAAACACTTGTAAATGCCAATGGAAAAAAATGTAAAATGAGATTTTTACCTTTATAATCGCTCAATGTAATAGGATCTAAATTTGTTCCTACTAATTTAAAGTCCGGTGCCTTTTGTCCAACAATTAATTCTGTCATCACCTTATTTAATGTTTCTTTTCTTCTTTTTTAACTCCTTTATCCGCTAAGAATTTTTTGAAAACGGTCCACGAGGTCTCGTTAGGTCTTTTATCATCTCTTGCTGGTGGATTTGCATATATTGGATAACGCTCTTTTAGGATTTTTTCAAGACGAGGCCAAACCTGACTCTTTTCCAAAATACTCTCACCAGTGGCGTTTGCAATAATCCAACCTGGTCTACTACCCATTTCCATCCATGGTAACCATTGAGAAATACGTGACCATGAAATGTTAGATTGACTTAAGTTTTTAATCTTCGAATTTGTTAATTCCTCCGCTTTATAATAGGTGTTAAAAATTTCCATAGCGTGATAAGTACCCCCAACGTATTTTTGATAATCTCCAGAGAGTGGATTGTTATAAAACAAGGGTATTTCGTAAGAGGTTACTGCTACATCACCATACTTTCTAAAACTAGTTTTTGCCGTAACTTTTCCATCTTTATCTTTTTCATAAGCATAGCCTCTCATGCTAACTGGATCGTTCGCTACATGAACTACATTTACCATATCACCTGTCCAAGGGTTTTCCCATGTATCAATAATTTCGTTTGTTTTTGGGTCTAAATACATCATGATTTCTCGACCCACGCTTCTAAATCCTTTTCCTCTTACCGGATCATCGACACAATCACATTGACGTACATTAATACCAACTACATTAAATAAATGGCGATCTTTTTCGCCCTGAACTCTGCTATAGATTCTACCTTCCCACATACCATAAACTGGCTTTCCTTCTTCGAGGGTATTACAGGTGGTTTTTTGTCGTATTTCTAATGCTTTCGCGCCTTCGAATTCCATTTTTTGTGCCTGCAAATTCAATGCAAACAACAAACTAAATAATAGTGTAATTTTAGTTTTCATTTATATAAAGTTTAAGTATTAGTTTCTAAAAATTCCCACCAAACACCATCAGGACTTAGCAGTGCAAAGCAGTATACCTCCCCATACGGCTCTATTAGTATGAGTTGCATTGGTCGATGGATTTTCACTCCTTTTTTTAAAAGTGAATCATAATAGTTTTGTAGGTTTTCGACGTCACAGCGATACAATAACAAACCTCTATTTGGTGGAATCGCTAAATGAGAAAAATCCTTCCCTTCGACCCCTTCAAACTCACATGCTTGAAACATCACATCTCGCGTCCCATCCAATGAGAAAATTGTTGCTTTACAAGTAACATTTTCTATCATGTTCATAGGGATTCCAAACATATTTTCAGTCGGTTCATCTTTCTTTACTTCGTATTCATTGAGTACCGAAAAACCTAAAGTGTCAACATAGAAATCTTTCGTTTCTTCAAGACTTTTAACGGTTAAAGATGAATTGTAGACATGCGAAGGTATTTTATACCCTTCTGGCAACTCTAAAGGGGGTTGTACCCTATGTGTAAAGGCGATAATTATATCATCATATCCTTGCATTAAAATATCATACAACTCAAAAGGGCCCATTTTTTGTAATAATGGGTCGCTTAATCCATGCCAACCTAAATCACGAAGTTCATTAAAGGTTTGCGTAACTTCTGGTACGCGCAAATTAATATCCATAATACCTCCAGTATCCCAAGGTTGTTGAGAAGAGCGTATATATTGTTGTTCTACATTATCGTATTTCACTAATCGAATCATTCCTGTAGAATGAGCTTCAAACTGAATTAAGATTTCATTAGCTTTCGCGGATGCATCTATATTCCAAAAATCAAGTACCGAGCGATCAGTTTTATAGGTACCCACAGTGGTCAGTCCTCCATAATCACAGAAAAATTGCTGCACTTTTTCAAGGTCACCTACGCTATAAATAACTTCTAAAATTGTTTTAAGTTCGTACACAAAGCCGAAGATACAAAAAATTAGTTAACTTTGTTAATTATTAACATTGTTAATAATTAATTATCATCAGGTCATCAAAGCACCACCGTTTACATGAATACATTGCCCAGTAATATGACTTGCTCCTTGACTGAGTAAAAACAAAATTACATTGCTAATTTCCTCAGGCTTTGCAATAGAGCCCAAGGGCACAATATTTTCATAAGACTTTTTATCAAAACGTGTAGAACCATCTTCTTGATAAATAAAACTAGTATCAACAGCACCAGGAGCTAAGGCATTTACTCTGATTGCCGGAGCTAATTCGGTAGCCAGTGTTCTACTGAAACTAATAATTGCATTTTTAGCCGTTGTATATGCCCCATATTTTTTTTGACCACCAAATGCCAAACCTGAAGACATGTTTACAATAGCTGCATTCTTAGATTTCCTTAAAAGTGGAAGTAAGGATTTTACAGAATTAAAACAACTCTTAAAACTTATATCATAGGTTTTACTCCACGCTTCGCTCGTTGTTTCTTCAATCGATTTAAAATTATCAATCGTACCGGATAAATTTACCAAACCATAAATGGATGAAGTAATCTTTTCAACTGCTTTTGCAGCAGAAATCATTTCACTTTCTATTAAAGGATTCACTTGAAAATATGTGTAATTTTCGTCGTCTAAGCCTGTACATTCATACTGAATGTCAATACCAATTACAGTCGCCTTACTCTCAAGCAGTTGTTTACAGAGTGTCTGACCTATCCCGCTATTCGCTCCAACTACCACAACAGAAATATTCTGAGCTTTGTAATTTATACCAATCATGAATTCATAATACTATTGATGCTAATTTTGTGCTATTTTTTTTCCTTCCTCCACGTATTTTGATTTTGAAAACCAGGTTCAATAAGTGTCCATCCAGTTATCATTTTTCGAAGATTGATTCCAATACGTTTTGCTTCAGGATTTACCCATGTGTAACTTATTGATCTACTATTGATCTCTACACTATCGAGTGGCACGTCATAAACTGCTAGTTTCATAATGGACAATCGTTTGCCATACACCAACTGGGTTAGCTCAGCCGTATACTGAACTCCTTCAATATCAATTTCTGCCATCCCACCCTGATCATGAATTTCAAGATTTCCTACACGATAAATACTATCCTTATATTGTTGCATTGGATATTCTAACCAGCCCGAAAATGTTCTGGTTCGGATAAATCTGTAAGAAGCTACATTTTCGAAATGATCAAATCCAGATACGAATAAAGTATCCGCATCTACTCGAATAGATTTCTTTGAATCGTTCATAGACAATTGGAGTTTTTCAATAAAATTTTTGCCATTTCTACCTTCCCTAATTTCTATTTGAACACTGTCTTTACCATGTTCAGAAATACTTAAATGATAATGACTATGCTTTTGATCAACTTTTACGCGATGGATATCATCTCCCGTATTCTCTTGCCAGTACTGCAAAAAATTATCCCATTCTCCAGTCATTTTTTGAGGCACATTTATCTTTGACTCTTCATTTTCAGTCACATTTTTACAACTCATCAATGTAAGTATGACACAAAGGACTAACACTTGTTTTCTCATGATATTCGTTTTATGGTAGTTGATACCAGTCTAAAAGACTGCGTTGAATGTCTTCAGCAGTAAAATTAGGATTGTTACTTACTAAGCTATTCCATGCTGTTCTTAAATACAAACCATCATCAGAAACTGATGGTCTTGGTATATTTGGGACTTTGTAATTTATTTTGTCTTGCAAATCATAGATCTCTGGACTTACAACATTTTTTATTTCGCAAAATTCATTTGAAGATTTTGTAATCATGTCTTGTACCATTTGCTTGCTGCGTTCTTCCTTGTCTATAGGCAAGCTCATCGATTCAACGTTTTTTGGCAGATTAAAAGACAGCAGGTCATCAATGTATTTAGTGATAATACTTCCTTTCCAGTTATAAATAGTCGTAGGCGTTTCTAACGCTTCAACATACTCACCTTTCTCATGTAAAAAAGCCGCCCTATAGGCAAGATGATATTTTGCTCCTGCCGTTAAAAAATCTTTTGCAATATAATGACGCAATTCTTTCGGTATTTGCGGTCGATTCAAGGCATAGTCATCTGTGGTAAAACACCATGGGAAATACAAACCAATCTGACTTACAATTTGCCACACAAGAGTTAGATGGGTTCCATCTAGTTGCGGAGTGAGGTCAGGAAAGTAACTCTCTAATATTTTGTTTCTTAAATCATCTCCAAAATGTGCGGAATTATCTAAAAAAACATGAGAAACTTTATCGGGATAATTTAATGCATATCTAACTGCGAATTGCGCCCCTGTTGCTGAACCGTATAAAAATGGTTTCACCAAGTTTAATTGCGCAAAAGCCTCATGCAAAAATTCAGTGTAATCTTCTATAGAATTCGGCTCAAAGCCTAAGTCATCAGATTTTCCATATCCAGGGGTATCAATACATATAGTAGTATAATATGATGACAATTGTTTTGCAAGAGGTAATAAGAGTTCAGAAGTATGTGGCGATGGATGCATTAAAACCAACGCAGGACCTTTGCCCATTAAACGCAAATGCAATCGTTTGCCCTGTACTATGATATATTTACTTGTATTCATTACCTCGTTACATATAATTTAGTTAAATTAGTTAATTATTTACAATGTTAACTAATTTTTTTTAATTTTATACGATAATTAATATCGAATTCACAAGAGATCAACTATGACGAATACAAAAGTAATACTTGCAAATCGACCAACTGGCGCAGCAACAAAAAGTAATTTCGATATACTCACAGAAGATATAAGAGAATTAAAAGAAGGTGAATTACTTATTAATATAGAAGTGATCTCTTTAGATCCAGCAATGAGAGGATGGATGAACGAAGGAACAACTTATATCAAAGGTGTAGAAATTGGCGCTGTGATGCGTGCATTTTCGGCGGGAAAAGTAGTGGCCTCGAAAAATACCGATTTTAGTATAGGAGAATACGTTTCAGGGCTTCTAGGAGCTCAAAAGTTTTGTATTTCCGATGGAAACGGTTTAAGCCGACTAGATATTTCACATGGAAAACTCTCCTATCATTTAGGTATCTTAGGGATGCCAGGCATGACGGCTTATTTTGGTCTATTAGAAAAGGGCAAACCACAGGCAGGAGAAACTGTTTTCATATCTGGTGCCGCAGGAATAGTTGGTTCAACTGTTGGACAGATAGCTAAAATCAAAGGGTGTACAGTTATTGGTTCTGCAGGTTCTGATGCGAAATGTGATTATTTAATCAACGAATGCGGTTTTGATTTCGCCATCAACTATAAAACTGATGATATCGATGCCAAATTAAAAGAGTACGCTCCAGGTGGTGTTCACATATTTTATGACAATGTAGGTGGACCGATCTTAGATATTGCCCTTGCAAATTTAGCACAAGGGGCTCGTGTAACAATTTGCGGAGCAATTTCGCAATATAACGATATGGCAAATATATATGGCCCAAAAAATTATATGAAAATTGTGACAGCAAGAGGACAACTTAATGGTATTATCGTATTTGATTATATAGCAGAATGGCCGTCTGCAGCAAAAGAAGTTGCTGACTGGATAGCAGAAGGAAAGGTACATCCAAAAGAACATGCTATTCAAGGTTTAGAAAACTTCCCTAGCGCATTACAAATGTTATATACTGGTGAAAATTTTGGTAAACTAGTGTTGACCATCTAAAAACTACAAGACATAAAAAACCAACCACAACATTCTATTTAAAATTCTATGTCCTCAAAAAAATTAGCGCAAAAACTTCCCGATACTGGTATTAGCGGTCTATACGAGGTGATGCTCGGAACTGACAACGCCGAATATGCTATAAAGTATTTTGCAGATTTCGGATTTAACATTATTAGAAAAGAAGTTATTTCTGCCGATCGGGCACAAAAAATATATGGCGTACCTTCGAAACTAACCTCTTATCGTTTGCAAAATGGGAATATCGACAGCCATGGTTTATTGAGAATACTAGAATGGGATCGACTACTTGGAGAAGGAATAGGATATGCACCTGTTGAAACTATTGGATCTCGAATTGCTGTAATGAGAACCGATGATATTTTTAGATTATACGACATCTATCAAACCGCGAGAGAAATTGGTAAAAAACCTTGGCTTCCTACAGAACCAATTGCTGATGATCTTTTCGGGCTCAATACTGGAGAACGAGATTTCTTTAATCGACCTATTTTGGTGCGAGAAAACGCTGTTTATGGAGAATTTTTTAATCACATTTTTTTTCAGCGTTATGGCTATGTTATTCCAGGGTACGGAACTATTGAGTCAAATACTAAATTAAAAACGAGTGAATTTACACATCACGATTTTATCATTAATGCAACTTCAATGGATCAAATGTCATATTTATCGACCGCACTAGGATTATCTGCAGAAGAAGAGCCTGCAATTGATGGTGACTGGCAGAAAGGACCTAAAAGAGTCTTTCAAATGGAGCCAGGTTTTAGTCATTGGTATCAAGGTTTTGTATCTTCTAATAACATTTGCGGAAAACTAAAATTCTTTATTCCGAGGGGAATTAAAACGAACAAATCTTCCAATCAACGAATTGGAGAGAAAGGCATTACTTTACATTCTTTTTATACACCTAAATTGAAAATGGTTCACAAACTAGTGAGCGATCATGATTTAAAACCTACCAAAATTCAGGAAAATGAATTTAAAGAACTGTCTTTTCTTTTTACAGATACTGCTGGTGTAAGTTGGCAGATCATTGAGAAAAATCAGGCTCCACAAAATACTCCTGCTACAGACTTAATTTTTGAAACTTCAGAATGAAAAATAGTAACAAATAGGCGCTTTTGAATACAAAATTTGAAATGTTAATTAATTAAAGATTTATTTCATTAATAGTTAATAATATTAACTATTTTTGTATATTTAATAAAGTAAATTGATAATTTGTGATAGATCGATATAAATCTTTAGCATTACAAACTGAATGTCAAGCAATTAATTCTTGCAAGGATAGAGCCTCTAGTTATGCTATTATGCAACAAACTTTAGATAAGGTATTATCGCAAATTAGTGCTGCAAAGAAATTTCTTGGTCCAGATTTGAAATTAGTGGTGTTGCCTGAGTATTTCTTAACAAGTTTCCCTTTCGGGGAAGATATGCAAGAATGGAAAGAAAAGGCATGTCTTTCAATAGATGATAACTTGTTTATGCAACTAAAAAGATTTTGTATGAAGGAGCAAGTCTTTATTTCGGGGAATTTTTATGAACTCGATGAACATTTTCCGAACCTCTATTTTCAAAGTAGTTTTATTATTGATGATGAAGGAAAATTAGTACTAAAATATCGACGACTTAACTCAATGTTTGCTCCTACTCCACATGATGTAATGGATGAATACATTAAGATTTACGGTGAAGATTCCTTCTTTCCAGTTGCCGAAACAAAATTAGGCAAATTAGCTTGTATTGCATCTGAGGAGATTTTGTATCCCGAGATAGCACGTTGTTTAATTATGAGGGGAGCCGAAATATTTTTACATTCGTCATCCGAAACAAGTAGTCCACAATTAACGCATAAAGAAATCGCCAAGAGAGCCAGAGCCATTGAAAATATGGCTTATGTTGTATCGGCAAATTCAGGTGGAATAGCTGGTATTGACATCCCACATTCTAGCACAAATGGAGGCTCGAAGGTGATTCATTTTGAAGGGCATGTACTAGCCGAAGCAAGTGCTGGTGAAAGTATTGTTGCCAACAGTTATGTTGACATTATGGCGCTACGCGATTATCGCTCTAAAGTTTCTATGCAAAATTATATTGCTAGACAGCGTTTCGAATTATATGCGCCTTCATACCAATCATTTAGTCATTACCCAGCCAATTCTTTTAAAAATGAGACTCCAAACAAAGATTTATTTATAAAAACACAATTAAAAGTTATAAAAAAGCTGCAAAACTAAGGTTTGGCCTTGTATATTTGCAGCCTCTAAAATATTTAAATAAGAGAACATGATAGAAAAAAGTATTGAAGAATCGATAGTGATGAGCATTTTTGATTTGGCAAATCAACTAAAGAAAATTGGAGATGATGTGTATCAAAAAGTGGGGTTAACTACACAGCAGTGGCTTATATTATTACATCTAGCCAACAATCCAAATTTACCATTTTTCAAACGAGAAAAACATGATAAAGCACTTATGGCTAGTGAATTGGCTGATTCTTTAAATGTAACCAGAGCGAATATTACCAATTTAATAAGCGTATTGCTGGATAAAGGCCTTATCAAGCAGTATGAAGATGAACTAGATAGAAGAAAGAAACGATTGATACTTACCAAAGAAGGTATTGCCCTTGTCAATAGAACACAACCTTCTCGTTTAGGTGTAATTAAATATTTAACTGAAGGGTTTAATGAAGAAGAGAAAAAAACTTTTTTACTATTCTTAGAAGCTTGTATGAGCAAATTGATAAATGAAGATGAAAAGTTAAAATCTTTTCACAAACTGTTAGTTGACGCAGAAGATTAACTTAACAAAAGCCCTCAACGTTGAGGGTTTTTTTGTTTGAATCACGACCAACATAAGATATGACACGAACTGATTCTAATTAGTTGACAAGTATATTGTCAAATGATTTACTTCTTCTTTAGCAAGGTTTCTAATTCATAATGCCATTTATCATAGGCCTCCTTATAAGCTTCAACATTTTTTTCAGGGCTATATGTTTTTATAAAATCACTTTCGGTACTATAAGATCCAAACTTTGAAAAATCACCGTCTATGAGACCTGCTGCTCTTGCAGCACCAACAGCTCCAGTTGTATTGTAGATTTCAATTTCGCTACCGAGGAGAGATGCAATAGTCGTAGCGAAAATTTCAGAACGAAATAAATTATCATTCCCTGCTCTCATCACATCGACAATGGTATTGTCATTTCTCATGATTTCAACACCATATACAAACGAAAACGCAATACCTTCCAAAGCTGCTCTATATAAATGTCCTTGATGGTGCATATTTAAATTTAGGTTATAAAAATGCGTACCTATATTTCTATTATACAACATACGTTCAGCTCCGTTTCCAAATGGAAGTACCACAACACCATCAGAACCGATTGCAACTTCCGAAACCTCTTCATTCATTCTTTGATACGAATCTGCACCTGACAAATTTTTGAGCCATCGATATTGAATACCAGCTCCATTAATATTTAATAACTTTCCTATTGATGGCTTTTCATTGGTATGATTAACATGAACAAAGTGATTTACTCGTTCTATTTCTTTTGGTTGGAAATTATCTGTAACTGCATATACTACACCTGAAGTACCTCCTGTCACAGCAACTTCTCCAGCCTTCAGCACATTCAATGACAACGCATTGTTTGGCTGATCACCAGCGCGATAAGTTACCGGAATACCTTTTGGCAACCCCGTTTCATTTGATGCTAATTCATTAACAACTCCCTGATTCGAAAAATTCTCTACAATCTGCGGAGTCATGGTACGATCAATACCATAATGATCTAACAATTGCCAAGCCACGTCATTATTTTTATAATCCCAAAGAATCCCTTCCGACAGACCATTTTTAGTCGTTGTCATTTCACCAGTTAGCTTATACGCGATGAAATCTCCTGGTAACATGTATCTATAAATGCACTCATAAATATTAGGTTCATTATCCAGCACCCATTTTAACTTCGAGGCTGTAAAATTACCTGGAGAATTTAACAAATGAGATGTGCAAAAACTCTTACCAAGATCATTATACGCGCTATTCCCGATAGCAATGGCACGGCTATCACACCAAATGATGGCATCTCTCAATGGTCTGCCATCTTTATCTACAATTACTAAACCATGCATTTGATAAGAAATTCCAATCGCAGCAATTTCAGAAGCATCAATTTTCGATTCAACAATTGCTCTTTTAGAGGCGATGCAAACATAGTTCCACCAGGTTATCGGATCTTGCTCCGCCCAATCCTTTTGAAGTGCAATTATTTTCATCTCCTCGATGGGTTCTTGTAGACTTATAATCTTTTTACCAGAGCTCATATCGGTAATGGCCACTTTTATTGAAGAACTCCCTAAATCAAAACCTATAGTATACACTCGCTTAAATTTTTTGTTGAACACATTCTTTACTTACCAATACCAAATATACTTTTATCTCTATAATACTAAAAGTTTACGTATTACCTTTTCTCTAAATTAATTTGGAAAGAATAGAAATTATTAGGTATAAAAAAAGCTTTAATCTATTTAAAATTAAATAGTTAAAGCTTAAAATATGTTGGCCCACAAGGACTCGAACCTTGAATGACGGTACCAAAAACCGGAGTGTTGCCAATTACACCATGGGCCAATGCGGGTGCAAATTTAAAGTAAAGTTTTAATTGAACAA
This sequence comes from uncultured Flavobacteriaceae bacterium, assembly GCA_947494325.1. Lineage (GTDB taxonomy): Bacteria > Bacteroidota > Bacteroidia > Flavobacteriales > Flavobacteriaceae > Aureibaculum. The sequence goes on along the minus strand of CANLUS010000005.1, from coordinate 29,401 downwards.
ACATTTTTTATAAAAATTTCAAAAGACAACTTTAACAGATTTTTAATACCAATTCTCTAGTCTATCCTTAGAGAATTCGGTTATTTATAGATAATTATTTAGTAAATTCGCCCACAACATAAACCAAGATCATGAACACATTCAATTATAAGAAGTTAAATATCATTTTAGGATGGTTAGCTTTTGCAATTGCATTACTCACCTATTCGCTTACATTAGAACCTACTGTTAGCTATTGGGATTGTGGAGAATATATATCTACGGCCGTGAAATTAGAAATTGGTCATCCACCTGGAGCACCATTATTTCAAATGCTTGGTGCATTTTTTGCCATGTTTACTACTGAAGTTACTGAAATTGCCAAAATGGTAAACTTCATGTCGGCTTTAGCTAGTGCCTTTACAATTCTATTTTTGTTCTGGACGATCACAGCGCTTGCAAAAAAAGTAGTAGGTAAAACAAAAGAGCTAAGTGATGGAAATACTATTGCCATTTTAGGAAGCGGTTTTGTTGGAGCATTAGCTTATACTTTTTCCGACAGTTTCTGGTATAGTGCAGTAGAGGGAGAAGTGTATGCAATGTCATCATTTCTTATGGCATTATTATTTTGGTTAGGATTACGCTGGGAAGCTGAAATGGATGAACCTAGAGGTCATAAATGGTTATTATTGATTTGTTTTGTCGTAGGATTATCCTTTGGTGTGCACATCTTATCTTTATTGGTAATTCCTTCAATAGTATTTCTATATTTCTATAAAAAATATGACAATATTACTTCTAAAAAATTCATACTCGCAAATATTATTTCAGTTCTAGTTTTAGCCTTCGTTTTTAAATTTTTATTTCCGTACACCTTGGCTTTCTTTAGTGCTTCAGAATTATTTTTTGTAAACTCTTTGGGTATGCCATTTAATTCAGGTAGTATTATCGCTGGTATTGTTCTAGTTGGGGCTTTTTACTTTGGTATTCGTCACACTCGAAAAAAGAAATTATACGGAGCAAATCTTGTCATTTTAGGATTACTCTTCATCATGATTGGCTTCTCGTCTTGGTTAATGTTGCCTATTCGTGCAAACGCCAATACCACTATTAACGAGAATAATCCTTCGAGTGCTCGAGAATTGTTAGCCTATTATAATCGTGAACAATATGGGGATGCTAGTATTTTTTATGATTCTTATTATTCTGAAACAAGACAACAAGATAGAAGCGATCCGTATAGAGATGACAAACCGAAGTACGAAAAAGACAAAAAGGCTGGTAAATATGTGATCGTAAACAATTACAAAAACGCCCTACCAAATTATACGGATAAACATAAAGGTTTTATTCCGAGAATGGTTGATCCTTCACCTAGTGTTATTGCCCAGTATAAATCAATTGCTGGCATTCCTCAAAAAAGCAACCGCAAACCTACTTTCGGAGAAAACTTAAAATTTATGTTTAAGTATCAGTTTGGTTATATGTACGGACGTTATTTTATGTGGAACTTTGTAGGTAGACAAAACGATGTTCAAGGGAATCTCGACAATAATGGTAATTGGCTAAGTGGCATTAACCTAATAGATGATATTCGGTTAGGTTCTCAAAGTAATTTACCCGATGAAATGAAGAACAACAAAGGTCGCAATACTTATTTCTTCTTACCATTTATTCTGGGGTTAATTGGCCTCTTATTTCACCTAAAATTTGATAAAAATAATTTTTACGTTTTACTCTTGTTTTTTGCCTTTACAGGATTGGCTATTATTTTTTATACAAATCCAAAACCTTTTGAACCACGTGAACGAGATTATGCAGTAGTAGGTTCCTTTTATATTTTTGCTATTTGGATTGGTTTCGGTGTGCTGGCACTCTATGAAAAATTCAAAGATAAACTGAACCCCAAAATTGCATCAATGGCTATTAGTGGACTTTGTTTATTAGCCGTACCTCTTTTAATGGGTTACCAAAATTGGGATGACCATGATCGTTCTGGAAGATATGCTACGCATAACAATGCAAAGGCATACCTTGATTCTTGTCAAGAAAATGCGATTGTCTTTACCATTGGCGACAACGACACTTTTCCGCTTTGGTATATGCAAGAAGTCGAAAATTATAGAACTGATATTAAACTGGTGAATACTAGTTTATTTGCAACCGATTGGTATATTGATCAGCAAAAGCGTAAAACTTATGATGCAGACCCTATACCGTCGCAACTCACCCATAAACAATATCGAACTGGAACTTTAGATGTTGCATATCACATACCGATAGACTTACAAGCTGTTGCTGTAAAGGATACCGCCAACTTATTCTCGATCGACGAAACCGAGCCTAAAAAACCTGTAGAGAACAGAGTAGATCTCGAATTCTTTATGACATGGCTTTCTAGCGATAGCGATCGAACCAGTTATGATTTAAATGAAGATGGCACTCCTGAAAAGATATATCCAACCAATAAATTAAGGCTTTATGTCGATAAAGAAAAAGTTCTTAAAAATGGCATTGTAGAGCAAAAAGATGCCGATTTAATCTTACCCTATATCGATTTTGAAATAGATCCAAATGGATTGACAAAGAATAGAATCTTAATGCTCGATGTATTGGCAAATGCTAACTGGGAACGACCTCTTTATTTTACAGGAGGTGCACATGCTGCTGAAGAATATATTTGGTTAAAGGATTATTTACAACTCGATGGGTTGGCCTATAAATTTGTACCAATAAAAACTTCTAGCAAGTACCCTGATGGCAGAAGCAGAAGTGTTTTGGACATTGGTAGAATAAATACAGATGTGATGTATGCCAATGTGAAAAAATGGGATTGGAAGAATTCGAATAGTGATGCTATTTATGTTGATGTAGAAACTAGAAAAAACGGAATTTCATTTAGAAATAACTTAGTACGCTTGGCAGAAACATTGATCGACGAAGGGAAAAATGAAAAAGCCGAAGAAATTTTAGATTTGTCAATCGAAAAAATGCCTATTAAAAGATATGGCCACTACGGAATGGTTCTTGGCTATCCGGAGAATTATTACAAGATTGGTAAAAAAGAAAAGGCTAGAAAGGTGACTAATACCTTATTAGAAATTTTTAACGACCGTTTCGATTACTATATTGATCTTAGTTATGAGGATAGTGCTATGCACTATGATGATATACAAACTACGTATCTCATGTATAATAATATCTTAGCTGCGGCCGATGAATATGATAAAGAATTTGCAGATTCATTGAAATCACAGTTTTTAGAATATTTAAAGTTCCTTAAAGGTTTTGAAGAGTATTTAAATAATTAAAATAGTTTGATAAAGTGAAACTATTGACTCCCAAAACACCATGGTTGGCAAAGAAAACTTTTCCATCGTATGTTTGGGATATTTCTAATAACGATAAAGTCATTTATCTCACTTTTGATGACGGGCCTACACCAATAATCACCAATAAAGTCTTGGCAATTTTGGCAGAATACAATGCGAAAGCTACTTTTTTCTGTATTGGTAAAAACGTAGACGACAACCCCGAATTATATCAACAGCTTTTAAAGGAAGGTCACGCAGTTGGTAATCATACATATAGTCATTTAAAGGGTTGGCGCACTAGTAATAATGAGTATCTCAAAGACATTAAGAAAACCCAAGATATTTTAAATACAAGCTTATCTAAAGATAGTTCAAATTTATTTAGGCCACCTTACGGAAAATTAAAACCTTCTCAAGGCAAGCTACTTCAAAAGTTAGGCTATAAAATCATCATGTGGGATGTTTTAGCTATTGATTGGGACAATGAAATTTCTAAAGAAGAGGTACTACAAAACATTGTAGATCATGCAGAATCTGGTAGCATTGTTGTTTTACACGATAGTGTAAAGGCCTCCGTCAATATGCTCTATGCACTACCTAAGGCTCTTGATTACTTTTCTAAAAAAGGGTATAACTTTAAGAAGATAGAAATTTAAACGTATTGCTGAACTAAACTAATTAAGGTATTCGCGTCTTGCTCACCAGACTGGCGCCACTTCATTTCGCCGTTTTTGTAGATAATAAACGTTGGGTTTCCTTTGATACGCAAAGCACTAGCCAAGGTTTCATTTTTGTCAATATCTATCTTAATTACTTTAGCCTTATCACCTAAAGCAGCAGCTACATCTCTTAACACAGAATGTAGGCTCGAATTGTTCTCATTCCAATCGGCATAAAAGTCGATCAAGGTCGGAATATTAGAACTAATTAATTCGCCAAACTTCGCCATAAGCATGAATTTACGTGTTGGTAATCGGTTATCACAATAAATGATACTCTACAAATATAGTGTTTTTGTTTAACTATGATTAGCCTGCCCTCTCTTTTTCAAGGTTATAACAGAAATCTCAGGCCATATTCCTACTCTCCCGGGATACGCCAAAAATCCAAAGCCTCGATTCACATTTATAAACCTTCCTGCTTCTTCGTAAATTCCTGCCCAATATTTATAGCGCCATTTTACAGGACTCCATTTTATCCATCCTGGTATTTCAATTCCAAATTGCATACCATGGGTATGTCCACTCAATGTTAAATGATAATGATCTTCATGTCCTTTCACTTCTGTCTCCCAATGGCTAGGATCATGACTCAATAAAATTTTAAAACTCTGTTTATCAATTCCTTCAGAAGCACCTTTCAGATCTCCAGCTTTTTTAAATCCACCAGCACCCCAATTTTCAACACCAATTAAGGCTATTTCTTCGCCATTTCTTGTCAGTTTCCTATGATTATTCAACAATAAATCAAAACCTATTTGTTTATGAACATCTTTCAACTTTTCCATATTCTGACGCTTAGCATCCTTACTTTCCCATTGTACATAGTCTCCATAATCATGATTTCCCAGCACAGAATACTTACCATCTTTAGCTTCCAATTTCTTAAAAATATCGATCCACGGATCCATTTCATCAGCCCTATTATTTACTAAATCACCAGTAAACAAAATCACATCCGACTGTTGCTCATTAATCAAATCAATACCGTAACCTATTTTCTCTGCATTATCAAAACTACCACTATGAACATCAGAAATCTGAGTAATTTGATACCCATCAAAGGCATCTGGTAAATCATCAAACTCAAGTGCATATTTTAATACTTTAAAATTGTATTTCCCCTTATACATACCGTACAAAAGTGAACTAAAAGGGATTGCTGCGACGATCATTGCCAATTGACTAACAAACTTTCGTCTTGATGGAAAATGTCCAGCCCTACCAGATTTTCCTTCAGTAAAAAAACTGTAAATGGCTTGTGGTGTTCGAATAATATCTTCGCCAAAAACAAAAAATAAAATAAATAGTTTCGGTACAAAAAAGACTAAAAAATAACCAATTGCTTGGTTTGTATATGGGGTAAGGCCTCCTACCCGACTCATATTAATGTAAATCTGATAGATCAGGTTACCTAGAACAAGAGCAGATATCAACCAATAAAGAATATGAATTGTTTTATTTTTAGATAGTGTTTTGACAGCTTGAAAAGCATAAAAATCAACCAAAATATAAAATGAAATGAAGACTATCCAACGACGCATGTGATCTGAATTTTAAAAAAACATAAAAGTACTTTAAACTAGAACAATACCCTAAAGTTTAGCACTTATTTAACTATGGCTATTAAACGTTCAATCTTTTTAAGGTCTGAAATAGTCAATATAGTTTCATCAAAAAGTCGGTCACTATTCATTGTCACCTTTGGGATTTCAATAGTCTTGTGTTCTATAGTCGCAGAGAAATGTATTTCCTTAAACCCTTCTTTTTTAAATTCTAAAATATTTTGTTCATTGATCCCTCCGCCTGGCATTAGTATTAACTGATCTGCAGCAACTTCCTTAAGGTTTCGAAGAAGGAGTAACCCTTCTGATGCCTTTGATGCTTGTCCAGAAGTTAAAATCCGATCCACCCCAAGATCTATTAGGTCTTCAATTGCCTTCATTGGATTTTCCACCCAATCAAATGCTCTATGAAACGTAAAGGAAAGTGGAGCCGCTAAATCAATTAATTCTTTAGTTCTTAAAAGATCTACCTCATTATTCTTTGTTAAAATTCCTGAAACGATTCCTGTACATCCACTATTTTTACAAAAAACAACATCTCGTTTCATTATATCAAACTCTTCATCCGAAAAGTTAAAATCACCACTCCTTGGTCGAACTAATACATTCACATCTATCTCAATCTCTTCGATCACTTTACTAATCAATCCATGTGAAGGTGTTACTCCACCTACGGCTAATTCTGAACATAGCTCTATTCTATCGGCTCCCGCCTTTAACGCGTTCGATGCCGACTGATAAGAATTAGCACATATCTCAACTACCATTTCTATTGTTTTTGTATCTTGCTAATGTAGATAAATTACACAGAAAGATGAAATAAGCCTAAATAAGATTAATTAGAAATATTTGATTTTAATTAGCCTTTTTTGATCAAATTCCTGACGATGAAGAAATTTTTATTTCCTTATTTTCAGTAATAAAAATTATAAATAAATGAAACGCAGAAATTTTATTAAAAATGCCTCTTTAACTGGAATAGGACTTGCAGTTACACCCACACTAACTAATTGTGCAGAAAAAGAACCTTCTAAAAATGAAAAGACTGTAGTCACTCCTAAGGCATCATTACCCTTGGTCATTGCTACATGGAACGTGCCTAATGCCACCGCTAAGGCATGGGAAGTTTTAGAAGCAAACGGAAGCCTCCTTGATGCTCTTGAACAGGGATGCATGATCGAAGAAGCCGATGTAAAAAATCAATCCGTTGGTAAAGGCGGGCGTCCAGATCGTGATGGTAATGTTACTCTCGATGCTTGTATAATGAATACAAAAGGGGATTGTGGTGCCGTGGTAGCCATGGAAAATATTACACATGCGATTTCAGTTGCGCGTAAAGTAATGGAAGAAACTCCACACGTTATGCTTGCAGGAGAAGGTGCCGAAAATTTCGCTGTTTCTAGCGGGATGAAACGTGAAAATTTATTGACTGAGGCCTCCAAAAAAGAATGGGAAGAATGGCTTGTGAAAGCGGCGTATAAACCAATCATTAATATAGAAAATCACGATACCATTGGTATGTTAGCGATGGATGAAAATGGAGATCTTTCTGGCGCATGTACTACCAGTGGATTGGCTTATAAAATGAGTGGACGTGTGGGAGATTCTCCCATTATTGGCTCAGGATTGTTTGTTGATAATCAAGTCGGTGCTGCGGTGGCTACAGGAATGGGAGAAGAAGTTGTTAAAACAGTTGGAAGTTTTCTAGTCGTAGAGCTCATGCGTCAAGGTAAATCACCGCAAGAAGCCTGTGAAGAAGCTATTAAGAGAATCGTGGATAAACCCAATAGCAATCACGAAAATTTTCAGGTAGCCTATATTGCTGTCAACAAAAATGGAGAGACTGGTTCATACTCAATTCACAAAGGTTTTAGCATGACGACGTATCAAAATGATAAGAATGAAAATGTACAGTCTGACTATTACGTGAAATAATTTATTTACTTTGAATTAATTTCATGGCAATATCTATTGCTTCATCTTTTTTAGAGACGTTATCATAAAATTCTTTATAAAACCAATAGCCTTTTTTATGATAAGTTACCTGATGATGCGGTGGAATTCCGATGGCTTCATAACTCATTCCGTCTGGACTTTCGTATATCTCATTAGATAGTCCATACTGCCAGCCATTTGGCAGTTTTTTGTCTAAAATATCTGAGAATATTCCCGTGGTATTTGAACCAATTCTAATCGCATTTGGAACAGCAGACATTGCGCACAAAATAAAATCTTCGGCGGCACTTGCGGTTTGATGACTTGTCAAAAAGTATACATCGCCCTTATATGCATCGCTAGATGGACTGATATATGCTTTTGATTTTTTAGTAAAACCATTTCCATTTCGTGCTTTTTTAGTCACAACCAGGGTATCCTGAGTTGCGAATCGTTTTAATATTTCTAATTGCACCTCGTCAAATCCACCTCCATTGAAGCGAACATCTATAATACAAGCTTTGGTATTTTTAATCTCTGATAATACCTTATTCATGATATAGGAAGTTCCATCTGTATTGTCTCGCGTATAATTTTGACTTTTTTCTGAATGCTTCTCATAGAGTTCCATAGCTTTCGCCTTGGAAATATTTTTCGGAATATTAAAATTTGCAAATTGATCCATACCATTAACTTGTACAATGGCAATTTCATCATTTATAAAACCATAGTTTAAGACCCCATAATTGTATGTTTTGACATCTTTTACGTAATTACTTATTACTTTTAATCGAATGCTGTCTACATTGATAGGTGGTAATTTATAATCTTGCCCAAGTGAATCTAATATTTTTGTCTTTCTAATCTCACGTTTTGCTACTTGATCCTTTCGGTATTTTTTCTCTAACTCTTCTGGAACGTACATATTAGAATGCCCATCATTTAATTCTTCAATCATAGCATCCATAACCAGAAATAACTCAAATGGTGTTGTGCTCGGTTTTATTTGAGACTTATACTTCGTTTTTAAGTTCGACCAGTTGATTTTACGCTCTTCAAAATAACAATAGTTCTCATTGAAAGTATGCCATAAAGTCTCAAAATTATAAATAGGATCTTTCTTATCTTTAACCTTCTTTGAGCACAATTCAGGAAGGTCATTAATCTTGTTAAAATAAAGTTTGGTGATTCCACCACTTACTTCCAAAAGTGAATCATTTAATTTCGAAAACTTGAATTGATCCAGGAGTATATCTTTAGGTAAAATTTGTGCTTTAGTACAATTCACTTTACATATGTCGTAAAGTTGTGCTTTGTTCTTTTTTATTTCAACGACTCTGCCGTACCCTTCACTAAGCCAAATACCTTCAAAAGGTTTGAGACTATTCGTTTGTGCTGTTATTGAAATACTAATGAATAAAAATACCGTGCTTATTTGCTTCATGATATCATTTGTTAAATAGTGATTGTTGAATTTTAAATACCTCACAAATCAACCACTAACATGAGTACCAATCGTACCATTGCTTCCGATGGTACTAATTTTATAAGAATTAAAGCGATTTTTTGTATTCGGATGGGGATAACCCCGTCTCTTTTTTGAAAATTCGATTGAAACTGGTCTTAGAATTGAAGCCACTCTCGTATGCAATTCCCAATATTGTTAAATGAGCAAAATCGTTACTCTTCAGTTTTTCTTTTACGGATTCGACTCTGTGCTTGTTTACAAAATCATAAAAGGTAGTTTTCATATATTGATTAAGAAGCGTTGACAATTTTTTATCTGTTGTAGGTATTTGCTGTGCCAATTTATTTAACGTAAGATCTTCATCTAAATAGACTTTTTGTTCATTTACAATAGACAAAAGCATTTTTTTTAATTGTTTAAGTTCATTTTCATCATATGAATATCCTGATGTATTATTTAGTTTATTTTTTTTAGTGTTCGATTCTAAGATTAGAAAATCTGGAAGTAACATTTTTGTCTGTTTAACCCCATAATATCCGAGATATGCAATAAATATGGTAACTAAAATCAAAATTATCCAATCGGTATCTACTTGATTACCTGTAATTATATCCCTTACATTCATTAGTAAGCTCACAGAAGCAACTATAATAGATCCAACTAGCATATTTCTTACCCAGCTTAAATCAGACTTTGGAATCGTAGAGAAGTTTAGTGGGACTATATTTCTATAGGTAAGAAAAAGTTTAAGTGCCCACAACATATAAACAATTAGTAAGGCGATGAAAAAAGTAAACATCCACAAGCTATTGTCGTTTAATAATTTTAAATAATTAAATACAAACGATTTCTGAACTATGGATAAAAGCATAGGTAGTGATATCAAAAAAAAGTATCCTACCAAAGGGATAAAATGAACCCAATTTCTTTTGACCAGGTCTTTAGTATCTAAAAATAAGGATTTTACATAGAGCAGCAATATTGGCCCCACAACTAATTCTAGTGCATCGTTGAAAACAAAAGTAACGATCCAAAGAATTTCAATATCGTGAACATCAGAATATGCATGAACTATGTAGCACAAAAGTATCGTAAAGAAAACGATTAGGAGTTTTTGTGGTAGTTCCTTTTTTGTTGATTTAATGAGTAACAACAAAATAATGACACTTATTACAATGCCTGTGATTAAAAAGAAATCTATGACTAAATCCATGTAATTTGTAAAGTTGAAAATTACAAATTGAATTTCAATTAATTTCAATTCAACAGATAAGTTTTGTAGTTTTATAGTCTTCAACAAAACAAAACAAATGGCTGAACAAAAACGACTTTTTCTTGTCGACGCATATGCACTTATTTTTAGAGGTTACTATGCCTTTATAAAAAATCCAAGAATCAATTCAAAAGGTCTTGATACCTCAGCAATTATGGGGTTTATGAACTCTCTATTAGATGTTATTAAACGTGAACGACCCGATCATTTAGCCGTTTGTTTTGATAAAGGAGGAAGTGTAGATCGCGTAGAAATGTTTGCTGAGTATAAAGCGAATAGAGATGAAACACCTGAGGCAATAAAAATTGCAGTTCCTTATATTGAAGAAATTCTAAGAGCCATGCATATTCCAATTATGGTGAAAGCGGGATATGAAGCCGACGATGTTATTGGAACTTTGGCGAAAAAAGCAGAGAAACAAGGTTATAAAACCTTTATGGTAACGCCTGATAAGGATTTTGCTCAGTTAGTTTCTGATAATATTTTTATGTACAAACCCGTATTCGGAGGAGGCTATGAAACATGGGGAATACCAGAAGTACAAAAGAAATTTGAAGTAGAAAGGCCCGAACAAGTAATCGATTTTTTAGGCATGATGGGAGATTCTGCCGACAACATTCCAGGCTTGCCCGGAGTAGGTGAAAAAACAGCTAAGAAATTTTTAGCCGCATATGGAAGTATGGAAGGGCTTTTGGCCAACACACATGAGCTGAAAGGTAAAATGAAAGAGAAGGTTGAAGGTGCGAAAGAATTAGGATTACTTTCAAAGGAATTAGCTACTATAATGTTAGACGTTCCTGTTGACTTTCATGAAAAGGATTTTGAACTTGATCAACCTGATATTGATAAGGTGAAAACTATTTTTGAAGAGTTAGAATTTAGACGACTCATTGATAATTTCATGAAGACATTTTCGACTGAAATTGCCACTACTACCTCTGAAAAAACAGCAACACAGGCAGTGGTTAAAAAGAAACAAGCTCAACCTAATGATGGGCAATTTGACCTGTTCGCAACACCAGGTGCTGGAACAGCTCAAAATGACAGCACATCTGAGGTATCTGGATTTAAAACGATTGCCAATACCAATCATTTTTATCAATTCATAAATACACCGCTCGCTCGAAAATTATTGCTCAAAAAGTTATTGCAACAAAAGTCTGTATGTTTTGATACCGAAACTACTGGATTAAAAGCATTGGAAGTAGAATTAATCGGAATTGCATTTTCGTGGGAAAAAGAGAAAGGTTATTATGTCACCTTCCCAAAAGATCAAAAAGAAACACAGAAAATTGTTGAAGAATTTTTACCTTTTTTTGAAAATGAAGAAATTGAAAAAATTGGGCATAATTTAAAATACGATGTTAAGATATTGTCAAATTATGATATTCCTGTTAAAGGACCTTATTTTGACACCATGATTGCACATTATTTGATCAATCCAGATATGCGCCATAATATGGATGTGCTGGCAGAAACTTATTTAGGCTATCAACCTGTTTCAATTACAGAACTAATAGGCAAAAAAGGAAAGAATCAATTATCGATGCGTGATGTTGAGGCAGCTAAGCAAAGTGAATATGCTGTTGAAGATGCCGATATTACCCTGCAATTAAAAGAACATTTTGAGAAAGAACTGGAGAGTGGTAATGTAACGAATCTTTTTAATGACGTGGAGCTGCCTTTGGTAAAAGTACTTACCGCTATGGAGATAGAAGGAATTAATGTAGATACATCATTTTTGCAAGAGCTATCAGTTGAATTAGCCAAAGATATTGAGCGCTTAGAAAAAGGGATTTATGAACAAGCTGGTGAAGAATTTAACTTAGCTTCTCCTAAACAATTAGGGCCGATTCTCTTTGACAAATTAAAACTAGTAGACAAACCTAAAAAAACGAAAACTGGTCAATATTCAACAGCAGAAGATGTATTATCATATCTAGCAAAAGACCATCAAATAATACGTGATATTCAAGAATATCGTCAATACAAAAAACTAAAAAGCACGTACGTAGATGCGCTGCCAAATGAAGTAAATCCGAAAACTCAACGAATACATACTGTGTATGCGCAAGCAGTTGCTGCTACGGGACGTCTAAGTTCTAACAATCCTAATTTACAGAATATACCAATTCGTACTGAACGTGGGAAACAAGTGCGTAAAGCATTTATACCGAAAGATGAAAATCATGTGTTGCTCGCTGCCGATTACTCTCAAATTGAGTTGAGAATTATTGCCGCCTTAAGTGAAGAATCAACCATGATTGAAGCTTTTAAAAATAATGAAGATATTCATGCTTCTACTGCTGCTAAAGTTTTTAACGTTCCTTTAAATGAGGTAACTCGTGAGCAACGTGGTAATGCTAAAACTGTCAATTTCGGAATTATCTATGGGGTATCAGCTTTTGGTTTAAGTAATCAAACCTCGCTTTCACGGAGTGAGGCGAAAGATCTAATAGACACCTATTATCAGACCTATCCAAAATTGAGAAATTATATGGCAGAACAAGTAGATTTCGCTAGAGATCATGGCTATGTAGAAACTGTACTTGGGCGTCGACGTTATTTAAAAGATATCAACTCAAGAAATGCTGTAGTAAGAGGTGCCGCCGAGAGAAATGCTGTTAATGCCCCTATTCAGGGAAGCGCTGCTGACATTATTAAACTTGCGATGATCAATATTCATAATAGATTCGAAAAAGAAAACTTTAAATCAAAAATGTTATTGCAAGTACATGATGAATTGGTTTTTGATGCTCATAAAGAGGAGCTAGAAATCATAAAGCCAATTATTAAGGAAGAAATGGAAAATGCTTATTCACTAGCAGTCCCGTTAGACGTCGAAATGGATATTGGTCAAAACTGGTTGCAAGCGCATTAAATCGTTATAGACATTGCTTTAACATTTTTTTCATTTAAAATGTCTATATTTAAATGTTCTCTTATTTAGCCTTTGGCTAAAATCATTTATTGACTACCCACCTTTATGAGATTTTTTTACGAATAAATGTTATAAAATGAAACTTAAGAAAACCCTAATCTTTTTATGCCTGTCCGTCCTTTTTGTTATCACGAGTTGTGAAAATTCATTTGTTTGGATTGATCCTTCAGCAAGTGATACTCCTATTACTGTTCCAGAAGTATTGGAACCCGAAGAATCAATTGATGATCCTGAAGAAACTGGGGTCGCATGTGCACATTTATCCAAAAGTGGTGCCCAGGTTGACCTGATTGATGATATAGAAATTCCGGATGATTTGCCAGAAGCACATGATTTATCCAGATTTATGCCTCCTGTTAGAAGTCAAGGACAACAAGGAAGTTGTGTTTCTTGGGCCACAGCATATTATTTAAAAAGCTACCAAGAAAAAATACAGTTTGGATATGATTATGAATCGTTTAACGATGTTATGAGTCCGGCATTTGTATACAATCAAACAAAAGCAAATCCGAATTGCGGTTCAGGTTCTTCAATTGCGGATGCCCTAGAAGTTTTAAAGACACAAGGCGTAAGCACATGGCAAGACTTCCCTTATTCTGATGAAGTTTGTTCCGAATTACCTCCAGAAGAATTGTTAATAGAAGCGGAGCAGCATAAAATAAATGACTATTTCGCGGTTGATGTTTCTCCTGAAAACATGGATTCAAAAGTTACCAAAATGAATTTGATGAAGACCTTAATTTCACAAGGGGAGCCTATTGTAATGTCCTTCGATATCAAAAGACTTAATTTTGAAAATTCACCTCAATGTATGTCTACTACCTTTAATGAAAGTTCTGATCCTTCAAGTTGCGGTCATGCTGTTTTAATCGTTGGTTATGACAATACGTTGAATGCCTTTAAATATGTCAACTCGTGGGGAACAGGCTGGGGAGACGCTGGATATTGCTGGATTTCTTATGACTTTTTTCTAGCAACAGACGCTGCCACATATGAAAAAGGAGTTAGTGGGACCTTCGCCGCTTTCGACGCAGAGATTTAAGAAATAATTTCTAGCATAGCGAATTAAACTGTTATTGCAAGATTCAAGTATTTTCTAAAAGGAAGCATCTCTTTATATACATTGATGAGCTTCGCGTCAAAATCACCCTTCATTGTTTCTGTTGTAGAAAATTCATGCACGACCGCATACGTTTTATTACGTAGTAATTCAATATGTGGATGATCTTTAGAAAATCCTTTGGGTGCCGTTTTTAATCGCTCATCTTTATATAACTCACCAAACATATTTTTGAAAGATGGTTTGTTGAGTATTTCCTGTAATACATCACCGTCATAATCTATTGCGTCTCTTATACTTCGAAGCACTTTCGAATCAGGTCTCCAAAGACCGCCTGCAAACATGCAACGATCGATTCCAATCTCAACATAAAAATCACCGGTATTTGGTCGTTTATCTAAACCTGCGCCAAAATGATCTTTATAAATAGGTTTGTTAGGATGAAATAGTAAATTATTGTTTATACGATTGATACCTCTTCTACCCGGTGTATCAAAATAATCGTCATCAACTGTAAACAATTTGACGTTCATTGTATCTAACCAAGTGATATAATCGTTACGGACTTCTTTGTACCACCGTCGATTTGCATCCATCCAATCTTTCGAATTATTAGCCTGCAACTCTTTTAGAAAAGTCACCATATTTTTGAAATCCATATCAGATTGTTTAGGTTCGTAAAGTTATGATTTCATTTCTTTATAAGAAGTACAAAGGAATTTAATATTTATGTAAGTTTACATTAAACATTCGTCTAAATAAGTTAACTAAAAAAACAATAATGACTACAAAATCTTATCTAACTTTGGTATCACTTGGTGTTCTATTGGTTTTTACCGCTTGTAACAAAAAAAGTGAATCACAAGATGAACCTGTAAGCGAGGCACCAATCGAGGCGCCTACGTATAATACAGAAAATCCTAGTTCTATGCTTGCTTCTATTGCATATGCTCACGGTGGTTGGGATGATATCTGGAATAAAAAGGATGTACAATACTCTTATGATTATAGGAGTGCAGATGGCAAAGCTGACGTTTCTACCGAACGTTATGTTTTTGCTACGGAAACATCTTTTGGACATTACACTCAGCATGATATTAATGCTATGCCAGGTACAGAAGGCGACATCATGCAGTATTTTGATGGAAAGACCACTATGGCTACATTGGCAGGTAAGGCGATAGAAGATCCAAATGCCGTAGGCACAAGTGAATTTTTAAGACGCGCAAATTACTTTTGGTTTTTAATGCCCTATAAATTGACAGACAAGGGTACCATTCTAAAATATTTAGGGAAAGAAGATTATAACGGCACCTCATATGATAAATTAGAAGTTACATATGACCCTGCAGTTACTGGAAAAGAACAAAATGATATTTATATTTTATATATCAATCCAACTACAAAAATGATAGAACGATTCTATTTTTCGTTACCAGCAATGGGTGTTACTGTACCGGCCATTATTGCCAATTACCAATATGAAGAGGTAGATGGGCAAAAAATCGCCTCAAAACGCACGTATTTTATGCCAAATGAAAAAGGCGAATACGGTGACGAACCAAGTCTAACACAAACATTAACTAATATTAAATTCAATAATGGCTTTACTCCTGAGAATATTATGAAAATGGACTAAATAGTTTGTGTATTTAAATTAAAAAAAGGAGGTCCATGGCTTCCTTTTTCGTTTACGAGAAACTTTACAATCTAAATCTATACGTAGCCTTAATCAAAAAAGAGTTTTCTTTCTTTTGACCTAAAATCTGATTGTCTAAATTCGTAAAGAGATGCTCAGTAGGATCACCAGAACCGGTTACACCTTGAGACCACACTAAAAACACTTCAGATCCCGGAATATACTCCCAACGCACCACTAAGTTAGAACGGAATTGCACGAAGGAAAAATCGGGGTTTCCTATTTCATAATCGGTAGTACCATCTAGATTTTCGTCGATCGCATAGACATCATCAATAAAAGTTACCTGGGTATTATTTAACGCCTCAAATCGATCTTTCAAATCATCAGCAATAGAATTTGTCACAAATTTAAACTGCCTATACTTTCCGCGTGAAACAAACGGCTGCCCATAATATTGAATTGTCAAATTTGGATTGATGGTATAATTTAATCGTATCGAGCCACTTAAAGTTTGCTGATCGATAGTGCCCAAAATATATCTAGGAGTACCGTCAAAATCAGTCTCAGTTACATACTGGGTCTTATTAGGATTTTTCGTGTATTCGGGGTTGAACGAAATCGTTAACGCATTCGTAGGTTGGTAGGTAATACCTCCTTCAAATCTTAGAAAACTAAAGTTATTTTCTCTTGCTTGCGAATATACATATCCTCCGAAAAAACGCAGTTTTTTACGGTTATCCGAATTCATAAAAAGGAAATTAATATTCTCTTCAGAGAAACGAAAACGAGGCCCACCACGTAAAATAGTATTGGTAAATATTCTTGGTTTATGGATAAAACCAACCTCCATCGCCCAGTTATTTTTAAACTCTGCAAAGCTTGTTAATCTGTATTGGATGCGGTTATAATTACCTTCAAAATCATAGGTGGTGAACATATTTGCTCGTGCATTGATAGCTCTAAATTTACCAAAAGGTTTCAACGATCTATATCGAACTGATGCGAACTGACGAATTTCATCTGCTTGACGCAAAAACCCGATATCATTTAGCTCCAATTCAGGGGAACGCCAATTAGCACCAACACTATATCTCCAATGCCCACTTCCAGCTTTTCCGTATTCTATCCTACCGCTTGTTCCTGTTAAGGAAGTTCTTGTTGGATCAACCTCGACATGACTAGCATCTACGCGATTGAATAAATGCGTCAACGATTCTTGTGTGTTTTGAATTGCTTCTTCACTACCCTCGACATGACTCATTATTACGTTCCCTTCTAGGTAATACTTTCGATCTTTCCATTGGTGTTTAAAGTCTAAACCTCCGGTATAAGCTGCTTTTCTTAAAAAATCAAGATTGCCATCGAGTTGTCGATTTGTTGCTGTAAAAATGCCTCCTACATAGGAATTACGATCGTTTAAATCCTTTTGCAGCCTACCAACGAAGTAATTTGTTAGAGGCTCTACAATTTCTTCTCTCCTATCTCCATTTGCATCGATAATTGCAAACTCTTTGGACGTAACACTTTCTAGAACTCCTATTGACCAACCATTTTTAGTTTTACCACTAAACTTCGCTGCTCCCAATATAGTTGTGTTTGCTGGTTGATCAACAAATTCACCATCTGCTATATCGGCAGATCCTTGCGGGGTTCGTCCAATTCTTCTTGAAAAGAACAAGTTATCTTGATTTCCGCCCAGACGAAAGTCAAAAATGTTTTTATTCTCAACAAAAAATGGACGCTGCTCTCTAAAAAAAATTTCAAATCCATCTAAGGTAATCGCTGCAGGATCAGCCTCTACTTGTCCGAAATCAGGATTTACGGTAAGGTCTAATGTCAAATCGTTTGTAATTCCAATTTTAGCATCTAAACCTCCATTCACTTTAAAATCTCTTCCGTCGCGAAAAGGGTTACCCGTTTCTCTTGGATACTTGTCATATTGCAATACTGTAAATGGTTGAATTTCTAATTGTTTTTGAGGAATTAAATCTATCAACCCATGTAATTCTCCCGCTTCACTTATAAAACCTGGAGCATCTACTGGAATTCTTTGCCAAATTGAACTTTCATTTTTTCTGAAAATCCGACGAACCACATTCAATCCCCAAATTTGCTCTTTAGATTTTCCAAATCTTAATTGACTCAGAGGAATTTTCATTTCGGCCGTCCACCCTTCTTTATCGATCATTGTTTTTGTGTACCAAACCGGGTTCCAACTATCATCAATATCATCTCCATTTTCTGTCGCTATTTCATCTCCCTTAACTCCTGCCGATGTAACTGTAAAAATAAAAGCTGTACGTTCATCATGATAACTATCAATTAGTACATTCACTCTATCACCAGCAAATCCATCTCGCCTTGACAATCTATTTACAATACTATCTGGTGCACTATCTAGCGCTTTTATAGCAACGTATAAATTTTTATCATCATAGACAATTTTAAAATTTGTTTGAAAGGTAGGTGGTGTATTCTCGTCAGGTTCATTCTCTATAAAATCGCTTCCCCATTGCACAAGATCCCATCCAGCATCATCTAGAATTCCATCTATTACTGGAGGTTTGTGTTGAGTTAAGGCTTTCGTAGTATATATTTTCTTAGGGACCTTAGTATTTTGATTCTGAGAATTAACTAATTGAAATACAAACTGTGCACAAAGACAACATAGAACTATTTTTTTCATTGAGGCTGGCTGCTAAATAGGGTTTTAAAGTCACCGCAAATGAACAATGATATCTAATGTGATACTCTTAATTATATGTTAATAATCAAAATGTCTTGTTAAAGTTTAAAGTCATTAGTTCGGTTATTATAATCTAAATCTGTAGGTCGCCTTGATTAAAAAAGTATTGTCTTTTTCTTGACCGAGAATTTGATTATCCAAATTATCAATTAGACCATTTGCTGGATCACCTGAACCCGTCACTCCTTGTGACCAAACTAAGAATACTTCAGAGCCAGGAATATATTCCCAACGCACTACAAGATTAGATCGAAATTGAACAAACGAGAAATCTGGGTTATCAAAAGAAAAATCAGCAGATCCGTTAAGATCCTCGTCAACAGCATAAGTACCATCTGTAAGCGTTACCTGCGTATTATTATATTCTAAAAAACGATCATCGAACTTACCGGCTTGAGCGTCGGTAATAGCTTTGAAGTTCGTGTATCTACCGCGAGATACAAATGGCTGACCCCAATACTGCACCGTTAAATTTGGGTTTATAGTATAATTAATACGTAAAGAAGCACTTAATGTACGTTGATCTATTGTAGCATTGATGTATTTTACATCATTTCCCACTTCAATATTTTGAACGAACTGTATTTTATCGCTATTATGATTATATGATGGGTTTAACGAAATTCTCAAAGAATTTAATGGTTGGTATGATATCCCAAAATACATTCTATATCTGTTTCGAGAATTGTCAAAAGATCTACTTCCGTTATGACCTGCGTTAAAACGTACTTTTTTACGATTATCGGTACCAATATTATTCCAGAAAAATACACTAGGTGAAAATCTAAGTCTTGGGCCACCACGTAACGCAAAATTAGACTGATTAATACCGACATAGGTAACTCCAAAATTACCAAACCAATTGTTTTTAAAATTCGCCCAGCTATTTACATTAAATTGTAGTAGGTTATGATTGCCCCCAAAATCCCAAGCAGTCCAATGATTATAGTTCATACCTACTTGTCTAAAAATAGAAAAAGGTTTCAATGTTCTATACCCAACCCATGTATAATGTCTCAAATCATCAGCTTGACGTTGAAACCCAAGATCATTCAATTCTAATTCTGGAGACCTCCAGGTAAAACCGCTTTCAAATCGCCAATGTCCTTCAGCTTGCTTCCCAATTTGAATATTGCCACCTGTTCCTGTTAAAGAAGTACGATTTGAATCTACTGATAAATAATCTGCACCAACACGGTTGAATCTATGTCGAAATGATTCTTGTGTGTTTTGAATTGCTTCCTTCGTTCCTTTTACGTGACTTATAACCATATTTCCACCTAAATACCAAGCTCTATTTTTCCAGTGGTGCTTAAAATCTAAGCCTCCACTATAAGCAGATTCATGCAAAAATTCTAAATGTTCAGGTAAATTACGATTTGTAGCTGTAAATATACCTCCAACAAAAGTATTACGATCATTAAAGTCCTTTTGTAACCTTCCCACAAAATAATTTGTTAAAGGTTCCACTTCTTCTTTACTTCGCACTCCATTATTATCAATCACCGCAAACTCTCTATCGGTTACACTTTCTAACACTCCAATCGACCAACCATTTTTCGTTTTTCCACTAAATTTAGCCGCACCTAATATGGTTGTATTCACTGGCTGATCTACAAACCCATCAGTATCGGGGAAACCTTGTGGACTTCTCCCTATCCTTCTCGAAAAGAATAAATTATCTGATCCAAAGCTATCGCCTGCTTGGGATTGTGAGATTTGATAATTGAAAATATTGTTATTCTCAACAAAAAACGGACGTTGTTCTCTAAAAAAGATTTCAAATCCGTCTAAGGCAATGGCGGATGGATCGGCCTCCACTTGTCCGAAATCTGGGTTCACCGTTAAATCTAAGGTAAGGTCATTTGTAATTCCAATTTTCGCATCTAATCCACCATTCAATTCAAAATCACTACCATCTCTAAAAGGATTTCCTACTTCTTTAGGATATGTATCTAGTTTTGTTACTGCAAAAGGTTGTATTTCTAATTGTTTTTGAGGCTCTAGATCTATAAGCCCATGTAACTCACCGAACTCACTCACCCATCCTGGGGCATCTTGAGGTACACGCTGCCATAGCGAACGTTCTTCTTGTCTAAAAAATCGCCTTGTAGATTGCAAGCCCCAGATCTGTTCTTTGCTTTTTCCAAAGCGTAACTGACTTAATGGAATTTTAATCTCAGCAGTCCACCCTTTCTCATCAATATTCGTTTTAGTATACCAAATAGGATTCCAACTTCCATCCCAATTATTACCATTATTCGAGATGAATTCATCCCCTTTTACACCGGCCGCGGTAACAGTAAAAGAAAAAGCTGTCCGTAAATCATGGTAACTATCGATATTAAATTCTACCCAATCGCCTGCAAAACCGTCACGTCTTGACAAACGTTTTACAATACTATCTGGATGACTATCTAAGCATCTGACCCCTATATATAAATTCTTTTTATCGTATACTATTTTAAACTTGGTTTGCTCACTTGGGGGTGTATTTTCATCAGGTTGATTCTCTATGTAATCGCTCGTCCATTCGACAATGTTCCAACTCGAGTCATCAAGCATACCATCTATTACTGGAGCTGTTTCGTCACCAAGGTACTTGGTAGTATATATTCTCTTCGGAACGGTTTCTTGTTTTTTTTCTTGTTTTTTTTCTTCTTCTTGAGCAGATAGTGTAGGGCTTAAAAGAAAAAGAGCTGCGAATAAAGACACTAGGTATTTCATAAAATGTGGTTGTAGATGAATTAATTTGGTTTCGCTAATAGAGACCGACCTTTTGTATAATTGTTACAGAGGAAAGGTCCAGAAAGTCTTAAATTATTCTTAAACTTTTGTTAATTCGTCTAAAACTATAGTCAACTATTTTTCAAAAAAATAAAGGGATCGAACTTAAAAAAATACACAGTAAAAATATACCTAAAACACTGTTTGTTATATAAATAATAGTTTGTACATTTGCACTCCCAATTTAAAGGGACAGAAATATATTATTAATAGACAAAAACTAATCGTGTGAACACATTAAGTTACAAAACAGTATCAGCGAACAAAGCCACAGTAAATAAAGAGTGGGTTTTAGTTGATGCGGACGGACAAACATTGGGTCGTTTAGCTTCTAAAGTAGCAATGCTTATAAGAGGTAAATACAAACCTAACTACACACCTCATGTAGACTGTGGAGATAATGTTGTTATTATCAATGCAGAAAAAATTAATTTAACAGGTAAAAAGTGGACAGATAAATCATACATCCGTCACACAGGATATCCTGGAGGTCAGAGATCGCTTACTGCGACAGAAGTATTCGAAAAGAATCCAACAAGATTGATCGAAAAAGCAGTAAAAGGAATGTTGCCTAAAAATAAATTGGGCAGCGCGTTATACAGAAATTTATATGTATATGCTGGTGGTGAGCACCAACATGAAGCTCAAAATCCAAAAGCATTAAACCTAAACGATCTTAAATAATGGAAATAGTACACAAAATAGGTAGAAGAAAAACGGCTGTTGCCCGTGCATATGTTTCTAAAGGTAAAGGGAACATTACTATCAATGAAAGAGAATTAACGAATTATTTCACCACAGGAACATTACAATATAAAGTAATGCAGCCATTGGTATTAACTGATACGGCAAAAGCTTACGATATTAAAGTAAATGTTTTTGGAGGTGGAGTAACTGGTCAAGCTGAAGCGATTCGTTTAGCCGTAACTAGAGCTCTAGTTTCTATAAATGAGGAGCACAAAGCTATCTTAAAACCAGAAGGATTACTTACTAGAGATCCAAGAATGGTTGAACGTAAGAAATTCGGTCAGAAGAAAGCTCGTAAGAAGTTCCAATTCTCAAAACGTTAATCACATATTATTATATACAAATCTGTTATCGTATAAGTTTAGCACCCAAATAATTGAGACTCACAAAGTGGCTACTCAATTATTGCTAAAACCACGGAACGTAAACTAAAAAACAAGATGGCAAATATTGAAATCAAAGAATTATTAGATGCAGGTGTGCACTTTGGACACCTGACAAGAAAATGGAATCCAAATATGGCTCCGTATATTTATACTGAGCGTAATGGTGTTCACATTTTAGACCTTTACAAGACAGCTGCTAAAATTGAAGAATCTTCAAAAGCATTACACAAAATTGCTGCCTCAGGTAGAAAAATTTTGTTCGTAGCTACAAAAAAGCAAGCGAAAGATATCGTTGCAGACAAAGCGAAATCAGTAAACATGCCATTCATCACGGAAAGATGGCCGGGTGGTATGTTAACGAACTTTGTAACTATTCGAAAAGCCGTTAAAAAAATGGCTCAGATTGATAGAATGAAGCAAGATGGTAGTTTCAATGCCTTATCAAAAAGAGAAAAATTACAAATTGATCGTCAAAGAGCAAAACTAGAAAAGAACTTAGGTTCTATTGTTGACATGACACGTTTACCAGGTGCTTTATTTGTAGTGGATACAAAGCGTGAGCATATCGCTATAGCAGAAGCTCAAAAATTAAATATTCCAATTTTCGCAATGGTAGATACGAACTCTGATCCCAGATTGGTAGATTTCTCTATTCCTGCTAATGATGATGCATCAAAATCAATTGATAAAATTTTATCATTTGTGACAGACGCTATAGCTGAAGGTTTAGCTGAAAGAAAAGCGGATAAAGATCAAGCCAATGCTCAGAAAGAAGCTCCGAAAAAAGAAGAGACTCCAAAAAAAGAAGAGAAAGAAGTAGCAAAAGCTGAAACAGCTGCTGAAGAGGTAAAAGAAGAAAAATAATAAAAAGTATAATCGTTTAATTGTTAGCTCGTTTTTTCGTAAAGATTCAATAAGTTAACAGTTTAACAACTAAACAAAAATAAAAATGGTTAAAGTAACCGCTGCGGAAGTAAACAAATTAAGAAAAGCTACTGGTGCTGGTATGATGGATTGCAAAAAAGCTTTAGTTGAGGCTGAAGGCGATTTTGACAAAGCAATTGACGTCTTACGTAAAAAAGGTCAAAAAGTAGCTGCAAAGAGAGCAGATCGTGAATCTACTGAAGGTGCTGCCGTTTCTAAAATTAATGCTGATAATACTGCAGGTGTTGCCATAGTTTTAGGCTGCGAAACTGACTTTGTAGGTAAAAATGATAGTTTTTTAGCGTTGGCTAATGAACTTGCTGAAGTTGCCTTAAATTGTGCTACTAAAGAGGAATTTTTAGCGGCTGATTTTAATGGAATGTCAGTAGCTGAAAAATTAGTTGAGCAAACTGGTGTTATTGGTGAAAAATTAGACATCAATGGTTTTGAAAAATTAGAAGCTCCATTCGTAAGTACATACGTACACATTAATAAAATTGCTGCTTTAGTTGGTTTATCAGCTAATGTTGATAAGGCCGATGTATTGTCAAAAGATGTAGCGATGCAAGTTGCTTCTATGGGTGCAACAACTTTATCGTATAAAGATTTTGATGCTGCTTATATTGCCTCAGAAACAGAAGCAAGAATAGCTGTAATAGAAAAGGAAAATATTGAATTAGGACGTTTAGGTAAAACACTTAAAAATGTACCTCAATATATTTCTATGGCGCAGTTAACACCTGAAGTACTAGCAAAAGCAGAAGATGATGCAAAAGCTGAATTAAAAGCTGAAGGCAAGCCTGAGCAAATTTGGGATAGAATATTACCAGGTAAAATGGAACGTTTTATTTCTGATAATACAACACTAGATCAAGAACAGTGTCTTTTGGATCAAAACTTCATAAAAGATGAAAAAATCAATGTTGCCAAATATGTTTCTTCATATGGCAATGTTGCCGTTAGTGATTTTAAACGTGTTACTTTAGGGTAAACAAAGATTCATATTATTATAAACTAATTTCGGTAGTTTTATAATTATAAAACCTCACTCTTTAGTGAGGTTTTTTTTGTTTTAACATTTTAAAATATATTCGTACATTGTTCATAGGTTATAATCCTATTAACGATGTAATTTATTTTATTGACGCATAGATAATTGCATGGTTTGGATTTCAATCAAATTAAAATTATCTGAGGCATATAAAATGACGCCACAAAATTTTAATTTCTATGTTAGACGAAAAAGAAAACAAGAGCATTTTTTCCCAGTGGCTTGAAAAATTACAACAAGAAAGTTGGCAATTAGAGTTACTAATTTCCGGATTTGCGTTGTTTGGAATTTGGGAAAGTAGAGATACCCTAAGTTTTTTTACTAATTTTTTAGGGGTTAACAACCCAGTAAATAGTGAAGCATCGGTGGTACTTAAAATAGTTACACAAATGCTCCGAGCTGCATGGTTGGTTTTCTTTACCAATTTATTAGTCCATGTAATTTTAAGAGGTTTGTGGATTGGTGCTATTGGATTGCGATATGTGTCTGGAGAAATTGACTATGACAAACTAAAATACTCTGATTTCTTTACCAACTATTTCAAGAGAAAAGTTGGGGGATTTGACGACTATATAGAAGGTTTAGAAAAGATTTGTAGTTCCATATTTGCCTATACTTTTTTGCTCTTCTTTATTTTCCTCTCATTCGCTTTTTTTCTTATTTTTTGGATTTTATTATCGTCTATTCTAAATTATTTCTTTGGCCCTGATTCTTCTTACTTTACCATTTCAATTATTGTAAATACTCTTTTTGGGTTTTTAGCGTTTTTCGTTTTTATTGATTTCATAACATTAGGCTTACTGAAGAAGATAGAGGGTAAAACCTATTCAAAATTTTACGGTTATATCTATAGATTTTATTCTTTTATTACCCTATCCTTTATTTATAGACCCTTACTTTACAATTTTTTAGACACCAAATATACACGTAGGCTTTTTTGGTTTTCTATACCCTATTTACTACTATTAACGCTCATATTGCCCAACTTTCTACTAGAAGCGAACCCACATTTTCCTGAAGCAACAGGACTAACTGGGGGTAACAATCTAATCTCAAAACATGTAGTTACAAGCAATAATTATGATGATTTGAGAGAAAAGAATTTGGCTATATCAAATGCTAGCCGGAAACGGATACGTTATATAAGCCTTTCGAATTATGAAATAACAAATTCTTACGCAAGTGTATTTCTGAGGCAAGCTGGTATAGATGAAGAATTACTTTCTAATAAATATAACCTTACACCTTATCGAAAATCTGGATTAAGGCACACTATATTTAAAGGAAAAATAACAGACTCAACCATATTACATCTCGAGAATAAAAAATCATCTTCTCTTTTAAAATTGATTGAAGAAATCAGAAAAATAAAAAAAGACTCTTTAAAAATTGCTGAATTTAAAAGAAATTTTATGAAAAGGCGAAATGCCGGTAGCTTCGATAAACATATCTTAAATGCGGAAGACTATTTTAAATTTAAAAGAGATAGCACTAAAAAGTTTTGGAATGAAAGGATTGAAATAGCAGAAGAGAAAAAGGTGATAGACATACAAGCAGCATTGTTGGAGGCTAATCAGATTCTTATTGATGGCGTCTCCTATAACGATTCCTTAAAATGTAAATTTTATATACATCCTAATATGAACGAGAAAGGCTTGTTATGTTATTTTCCTACAGATGGCATCGCTAAAGGAGAACACCTCTTAACCCTTCTTAACAAATCCTATAATAAAGACACCGCAGATTCTGTTAAAACAAGAACTATACACATTCCATTTTGGAAATTTTAACACTTTAACCCTTCCCTGAAATGAAAAAAATTCTATTAAATGGACTTATGCTAGGAGTAACTTTAATTGTTATTTATTTAGTACTACATTTTATTGAGCCTAGGCTCAATTATGATTTTACCATTGGTATCGTTTACTCAACTATAGTCTCTATTTTTTTTCTTGTTCGAGCTGGGTGTCAACAGCGAAAAAGTCTCGGTGGTTATCTTGGTTTTAGTGAAGTTTTCGTTGCTTCGCTAGCCATATTTTCCATAGGTTCATTTATTATTGTACTATTCACAACTCTTATGATAAAATTTAATCCTGAATTATTAGAATTAATGAGAGAAATGTCTAATAAAACTATGGAAAGTACAATGCGCATGATGGATAAGTCTCCAGGAGAAATTGCCCTTGCAATAGAAGAGGCCAATGAAAACGGTCCTCAATTTTCATTAAGCACACAGCTTGTTTCTTGGATTATAGGTATTATTCTTCCAGGATGTATTTACGCTTTGATTACATCTTTAATTACTAAAAAGAAAAAAAGTAACATATGATTTATCTATTTCGTAAACATTATGTGTTCTCCTTTTAGTGTTGACAAGTAGAAGTTAGCTCCAAAAAGGGAAAAAACGATCTGAGATTACTCTATTTAGACCATAAATCATCGTTCATTTAATATGATTTTTTTCCATTTTTGAGATTCAGCATAATCTCGTATACTCATATTTCTTTTTTCTAATAAAACAGTCATATACTTTTGTAGAAATAATTTATCTGCAAGTTTTCCTAAAAATCCATACGGTGCTTTATATTCAAAAACATCTACCATTTCTGTACTATTCTGACTTTCATAAAAGTGATGTTCATGTGTAAAGCTTTTAAAAGCACCTTGCATCATTTCATCAGTAAAATAATTTGGTCGATCAAAGGCTGTTATCTTAGATGTTAATTTTTGATATACTCCGAAGTGCTTTGCTCTCCATGTCACCCATTCATCTAGCCCTAGCAATCCACTAGTAATGCCATCAATCGCCTCTTCATTTGTTTGCTGCGTAGATATTTTATGTAAATCAACACTGCGTGCTAAATCGAATACTCGCTCTTTAGGGGCTCTTATTTTGGTTCGTAGCTCTATTGTAGGCATAATTTAAAGAGTTAGATTAAACTGTTTGTATATCGACATATTACATAACAAGTACAAAAAAACCTCGTAGATTTTACGAGGTTTTTTAAAGGTTAATTGCTTTTGATTAATTAATAAATATATTACATTTTAATAATTACAAATTCCGTTCTACGGTTAGCTGCATGCTCTGCCTCTGTACAAGGCACACCTCTTTCACATTTTTTAACCGCTAATTCTGTATCACCGTAACCTCTACCTGTAATTCTAGTTGCATCTATACCTCTTTCAATGATATAATTTACAGTAGATTTTGCTCTTCTATCAGACAACCACATATTGTATCCTCTTGGCCCTCTTGCATCTGTATGCGATGCTGATTCTATAACCATTTTTGGATACTGATTCATTAAATCAATTACTTTTTGTAATTCTCCTTTGGCTTGTTTTGTCAAATACGATGAATTAAAATCAAAATAAATAGGATCAATATTTACTAGATATTTACCAGTCGTTCCTTGTATTGTAATTTCCTCTGGTAAGTCGTCTGGGTTTTCAGGCGCTCCTTCGGGCTTATTATCTTCAAATAACTCCTGAGTTGTTTTATCAACACCACTCCCGTCAGAAATAAAATCAATATCTCCGGTACCTAGTAAAATTAATAATTTAGATTCTTTATCAGCTTCATTGTCCGTTGTGAAACCTTTTGACTGTGGTGTGTAATTTATTTTTTTTCCTTCTAATTTATAGACTGTTTCACAGATGACATTAAACGTGAATACACCGTCTTCACCAACAATCATAGATTCAAGAACATTTCCTTCCTCATCACTTAATACAACTTCTGCACCAGGTAATAAATCGGTGGTATTTTTATCTCTAACTTCTCCTGTGACTAATTGTTTACATTTAAACTCAACTGTTTCTTCCTCTATAAAAGAGTAGATATCATCATCACCCTTTCCACCTTCTCTATTTGAAGAAAAATATCCTTTGCGAGTTTTACCATCAATAATAAAAGAATTATCATCAGCGGCAGAATTGATTGGCTCACTTAACAGCACTGGATCTGGAGAAAAGCCTTCGAGTTTCGCCGCATAAATATCTGAACCTCCCATACCTCCACTTCTATCTGAAGTGAAATATAATACACCGTCATCAACAAACGGAAACCAATCCTTAGAAGTTGAATTTACCTTATCTCCCATATTTGTAGGATTTCCAAAACCACTTTGATTCACATCTACTTTAAAAATATCAGTTTCTCCAAGGGTTCCAGGCATATCTGAAGCGAAATACAGAGTTTTCTCGTCATCACTTAAAGCAGGGTGACCCACAGAGTATTCGACATTATTAAATGGCATTGGAATGATATTAATCCACTCTCCTTCATTATTAACAGAAGCTTTGAACATTGCTAAATTCGTCCAACCTTTATTGTCAATACCTAAAATTTTATTGTAGTAATTGTTTCTTGTAAAATATACGGTCTTGCCATCTTTGGTAAAGACAGCTTGAGCATCATGGTAACGCGAATTCACTTCTCCTTTCAATCTCTCTGTGTCAGAAACTTCACCTGTTTCATTGTTAATTGTACCTACATACAATTCTAAGAATCGTTGTCCGTTTTGTTCCCATACATCTCTAATAATTCTGAAGCCTTTTTTAGGAGATGCAAAAATTAATTGATTCTCACCCAAATAAGAAGGTCCAAAGTCATAATTTTTTGTGTTTATCTCTAAATTCTTAACGGTACCATATTTACCTGATGTTTCAGTTTGCGCACTTAAAAGTGCAATACTAAACATACATACTACTAAAAATATTCTTTTCATAATTTGCTTTTCTTTTTTTAGAAAAATCTAGGTGATTTTAAGTTCTTCTTTGAAAAATCTATATCCCATAGTAAAAAGGCCTCATGTGTGCCACTATTGAAATTACCTAAATTGGTCGTCGTATAATCATA
>CANLUS010000004.1 GCA_947494325.1 uncultured Flavobacteriaceae bacterium | reverse complement strand
AGGACAACTCTTTTTTATCTAAAAGAACGATTTATTTACAATATTTTTATTTTAATGTGTCAATTTTATACAGTTGAGTATTCAACTGAAATGACTTAAGGTGATTATAGCGATAGGGCTCACCTCTTCCCATTCCGAACAGAGAAGTTAAGCCTATCAGCGCAGATGGTACTGCCTTTGGTGGGAGAGTATGTCGTTGCCTTTCTTTTTAAAAAAGCTCTTGATTTAGTTCTTGAGCTTTTTTTTTGCTTTATACTATAATGGGCTTTACTGTTCAGTCCCATATCTTGACTTTATTGCAATATATTTTTAGGTAATTTTTAAAAGGTAGCAAAGAACCCTTTTCTAAAAAGAAAGTCTAACGGCATGCCAGCACAGCAAGCCAACATCTAGGGCAATAGGTTCACTAGACTTATTGATATCCCTCGTACACCTTTAATTTAAATTGTCTTGATTCTTTTTTAGTCAGATTTTTTTGTTTTATACTATAGAATTTACTTGAATTAACTACTTTAGAAATGAATTTTAAAGTAACTAACAATGCCTAATTCACCTTCAAGAAGGAACTTTATCAAAAAATCAACTATTCTCGGAGCAGGGATTACACTCTTGCCTCATTTGTCATATGGAAGTACTGCTAAACAAAAATTAAAAGTCGGACTCATCGGCATAGGTTTAAGAGGAACCAATCACTTAAATAATTTGTTGCAAAGAGATGATGTATTGATAACCGCCATATGCGATATAGATCCTGTAAGAATAGATCTAGCCAAGAATATATTTAAAAAGAACAGTATAACACTTCCTAAATTTTTTAGCAAAAATGACTTGGATTATAGAAATCTGTTAGAATTAAAGGAAGTTGATGCTGTAATTATCTCTACGCCTTGGTTATGGCATACACGAATGTCGGTTGATGCTATGAAAGCTGGAAAGTATACAGGTGTAGAAGTCTCGGCGGCAAATACCATGGAAGAATGCTGGGATTTGGTAAATACACATGAAGAAACCGGTTCGCATTTAATGATTCTCGAGAATGTTAATTATCGACGTGATATTTTGGCTGTACTTAATATGGTCAAGAAAAATATCTTTGGTGAATTGATTCATTTTAGATGTGGATATCAACATGATTTACGCTTTGTAACGCTCAATGATGGGAAATCTGCTTATGGAAAAGGCGTCGAATTCGGTGATAAAGGGATTTCAGAATCTAAATGGAGAACACAGCATTCAATTCTTAGAAATGCTGATGTTTATCCAACACACGGTGTTGGCCCAATAGCAGTTATGTGTGATGTAAATAGGGGGAATCGATTCGTGTCAATGACTTCTCATGCCACAAAAAGCAGAGGAATGCATGATTATATTGTTAAAAACGGAGGAAAGAATCACCCTAATGCCAGAATAAAGTTTAAAATGGGAGATGTTATTACATCCACGATAGAAACTGCGAATGGTGAAACCATTATTGTTACTCATGATGTTCATTTACCACGACCCTATTCATTAGGTTTTAGAGTCCAAGGAACAAAAGGACTTTGGGAAAAAGATGGAGATCGCATATATATTGAAGGACAATCTAAGAAATCGCATGCATGGGATGATTCTAAAGAATGGTTAGAAAAATACGACCACCCTTTATGGAAAAAATATGGTGAACACGCAGAAGGAGCAGGTCATGGAGGAATGGATTTTTTTGTAATTAACGCCTTTGTTGAAAGTGCAAAACGAAATATAGCACCTCCTTTAGATGTATATGACGCTGCTGCTTGGAGCGCAATTACACCACTATCG
This sequence comes from uncultured Flavobacteriaceae bacterium, assembly GCA_947494325.1. Classification (GTDB taxonomy): domain Bacteria; phylum Bacteroidota; class Bacteroidia; order Flavobacteriales; family Flavobacteriaceae; genus Aureibaculum. The sequence goes on along the minus strand of CANLUS010000004.1, from coordinate 361,931 downwards.
GAGTTATCAATTGCGAATAATGGAGAACCGCAAAATTTTCCAGATTTTACACGAGGAATGTGGATAAAAAGAAGACCCTATAACTGGATGAAGGATACTTTTTAATATGGCGACTTCAAAAGAAAGTATCACGGTTGTAGCTCCGGGAAGGATTTGTTTGTTCGGAGATCATCAAGATTATTTAGGTCTTCCGGTGATTGCTTGTGCAATAAATAGATCAATACAACTGAAAGGGAGAAAGAACGGGCATAACAATTTTAAGATTATGATGCCCGATATAAACAAGGAGCGTCATATTAATTTAAATAACAAGATAGAAACAGTATCGAATCGCGATTATTTTGCTTCTGCCCTACATGTTTTAGAAAGATATGATTGTATACCAAATGTGGGTTATGATATAGTTATAACAGGGGATATTCCTGTGAATGCTGGCTTATCAAGCTCCTCAGCAGTACTAGTTGCCTGGATTACTTTTTTGCTTGAAGCGTATGGCTCTTCGCATACGGTCGATGCATCGTTTATTGCAAGATTATCGTACGAAGCTGAAGTTTTAGAATTTAAAGCGCCGGGTGGACTAATGGACCAATTTACCATTAGTTTAGGAGGTTCTGTTTTTTTAGATACAGTAACAGGAGCACATACGCCAATTATGCAATCAATAGATGCATTGATTATTGGTGAATCGGGCGTGCCTAAGGAAACCCTCGGGGTGTTAGGAAAGTTGGGTGATTTAGCTAATAATGCTATTGAACAAGTTCGAAGAGAAGTGCCTAATTTTAAAATTGCTGAAGCGACTAAGCTTACATATAACAATCATTATCATTTGGTCGATGCTAGTTTGAAACCTATCTTTTTAGCAGCAATTAATAATTATCTTATTACGAAGGAAGCTTTATCAATAATGCAGCAAAACCCTCTTAATTTGCAAAAATTAGGAACATTGATGGACGCTCATCATTTTGAGCTAAAAGAGCATCTAAAAATTACAGTTCCAATTATTGACAACATGATAGATGGTGCAAAAAAGAGTGGGGCCTTGGGAGCGAAAATTGTGGGTTCTGGTGGTGGCGGATGTATTGTTGCTATTTCGACTCCAGAAAATGAAGAAGCTGTTATTGAAGGCATACTAAAAGGAGGAGCCAAATCGGCATATAAAATTAAAATATCTAAAGGAGTTCAAATTATTTAAATTAAAAAAATATCGATTCAAATTTAATCATACTAGCAGCGGGAGCCTCTTCAAGAATGAAACTTGAACAGGGTAGAATGGATAACCTTTCTCATGAAGAAATTCAACAATCAAACACGCGATCTAAAGGTCTTATTTCTATAGATGAAAGTGGTAGGCCTTTACTGGATTATCTTCTTTTTAACGCAAAACAAGCCGGGTATAATACGATCTATATAATTACGGGAGTTGACAATAAGTTGTTTAAAACTTTTTATGGGGATCATAACTTTGGAAATTCATACCATGGTTTGACTATAAATTTTGCAATTCAGCATATTCCAAAAGGTCGGGAGAAGCCCTTAGGTACGGCAGATGCTGTTTATCAAACTTTAGAGCAATATAATGAGTTAAAGTCTAAGTCGTTTACCGTTTGTAACAGTGATAATCTATATTCGATAGAAGCACTCAAATCAATAAGACTGTTTGATAAATCACCAAATGTGTTGCTGGGCTATAGTAGAAAGAACTTAAAATTTTCTGAGGAAAAAATTTCAAAGTTTGCTGTTATGAATTACAATAACAATGGATTTCTAATTGATATCGTTGAAAAACCAGAGATATCGATTTTAAACGATTTTAGAGATACTCAAGGTGCTTTACGTGTTAGTATGAATATTTTTAAATTCGATGGATCTTTGTTTTTCAAATACCTTGAGGAATGTCCAATGCATAAACGTCGAAACGAAAAAGAACTACCTACCGCTTTATTGAATATGATCAATGATCACCCAAATTCAACTAGCGTTCTGCCAATTGCAGAACATGTTCCGGATTTAACTTCAAAGGAAGATATTTCGATAATGAAAAACTATGTAAGTACTATAGATTTGTCAGATTGGTAGAAATCTTAAAACAATTTTATAAATTGTAACTCATTTCTTTTACGCCCAGTTAATGAATATACTTTTAATTCCGGATAAATTTAAAGGTAGCTTAACCAGTTATGAGGTAATCGCTGCTCTCAAGAAAGGGATTAAAAAGTTTAATGATGGTTACGCCATTTATGATGTAGTCGTTTCGGACGGAGGTGATGGTTTTTTAGATGCCATTCATCAGGCAGAAAACGTTAATAGAGTAGAGTTGGTTACGAAAGACCCACTTGGGAGGGAACAAGATTCCCATTATTTATTTAATGAAACACATCAAACTGCATATATAGAATTGGCAAATGCTTCAGGACTGTCGTTGCTTTCTTCAGATGAAAGGAATCCGTTGATCACATCAACCTATGGTACAGGATTGCAGATAAAACATGCGCTTTTAAATAATGCCAAAAAAATATACATCGGATTGGGTGGTAGTGCAACGAATGATGGAGGTATTGGGATTGCAAATGCTCTTGGTTATAAATTTTTGGATAGAAATAATCAAGAACTACAACCAATTGGTAAAAACCTAATCCATGTCAATCATATTGATGCAACACATGTTCAATCGATTAAAAAGGCCGAATTCTATGCCGTAAATGATGTCAAGAATCCATTATTTGGATTGAATGGAGCTGCGTATACTTATGCTAAACAAAAAGGTGCCAATGATGAGGAAGTACTACTATTGGATAAAGGATTAAAACAATTGTCTGCGAAAGTAAAAGAACACCTCTCAAAAGATATGGATTCCATGGAAGGTGCAGGTGCAGCAGGAGGAACAGGATATGGACTTTATGCCTTTTGTAACGCAATATCAATAGACGGAGCTGAATACGTATTGCAAAAAAGCAGAATATATGAAATGTTAGAAAGGGGAAATATTGATCTGATTATTACCGGAGAAGGAAAAATTGATAATCAAACGATGCAAGGTAAATTAATCATGGGTGTGTGTAAACTTTCTAAGAAATTTGATATTCCAGTTATAGCAATATGTGGACAGAAAAGTTTAAATCAGAATCATGAGCAAAACCTTGGAGTAAATGCCATTATTGAAATTGCAGATTCCTTTAAGACCCTACAATATAATATGGAAAATGCTGCGGTACTAGTTGAGAACGCAATATTTGAATATCTAACAGCAAACCCCAATATTGACTAATGGAAACTTTTATCATCATTTTTGTCGCACTATTTTTACTGATTTTCGCAACTATCAAGTTTAAAATCCACCCCGTTTTTTCATTAATAGTAACATCAGTTTTTGTAGGTTTCTTGTTGGGTTTTGATTCGAAACTTATTGTAAAATACATTAGCGAAGGATTTGGTAAAACCTTGTCAAGTATTGGTTTGATTATTGCTTTTGGCACCACTATTGGCGTGTTTTTAGAGAAAAATGGAGGAACGAAAGTGATTGCCGAAAAGATTTTAAACTCAGTTAGTTCAAAACGATCACCTATGGCCATGAATATAATTGGCTTTATTATATCCATTCCGGTCTTTTGTGATTCAGGTTTTGTCATCTTATCTTCATTAAATAAGACACTTTCAAAAAAAACAGGAATTAAATTAGTGGTGTTTGCAGTGGCGCTTTCTACTGGCTTATATGCTGCGCATGTATTTGTTCCACCAACGCCAGGGCCATTGGCTGCTGCTGCTGTCATTGGAGCCGATATTGGACTAGTCATGTTATTAGGGCTGGCAATAGCGATTCCAGTTGCACTAACTGGCTATTTTTGGGGTGTATTTATAGGTGATAAATTGAAGACCAATGAAGAAACTTTTGATAACAACTCAAGTGTTTCTGATGAAGAAGAAACTACAAAACATCATAAGCAAAATTTTTGGATAACCTTACTACCTTTATTGATGCCAATTGTGTTAATTGCTTTAAAGTCAATTGCTGAGTATCCTACTTTTCCGTTAGGCGAGGGTATCCTGTTTAGTGTTTTATCTTTTATTGGCGAACCGATTATAGCGTTGTTATTTGGTGTATTTCTAATTTTTCTAAACTCGAAAAAGATAAAGAGTAGTGTTAAAAGCAACTGGATAGAAAAAGCATTAAAAGATTCTGGAAGTATCCTTTTAGTTACTGGAGCGGGAGGCGCTTTTGGTACTATTTTACGTGCTTCTGATTTAGCAAGTAGTTTGGAGTCTGAAGGTTCTTTTTTAGTTAGTGGATTATTTGTGGTGTTTTTACTCGCGGCTCTGCTAAAAACTGCACAGGGTTCTTCTACCGTGGCTATTATAACCACTGCTGCCATTGTATCGCCTTTATTGAACTCGTTTGGATTAGAATCGGAATTTGAAAAAGCGTTGACAGTATTGGCAATCGGAGCTGGAGCGATGACCGTATCACATATAAATGATAGTTACTTTTGGGTGGTGAGTCAATTTTCTGACATGGATGTAAATACGGCTTTGAAAAGTCACACTGTTGCCACTTTGTTTCAAGGTATCATTGGGATTACAATTATCTTAGTTTTACATATACTTTTTGCATAGTCTATTCTTAATAAAATAGAAAAAGAGCCTTTAACATTTGTTAAAAACCCTTTTTCATCCCAATTCAAATATTTTTAAGCAGTTAAAAGATCGCCCGTACCTTTTGTGGGTAAACTTGATTGCCCCATTAAATAAATGTCGACTTCTCGTGCTGCCTCTCTTCCTTCTGAGATTGCCCAAACAATTAAAGATTGTCCTCTTCTCATATCACCAGCGGTGAAAATATGAGGTACATTGGTTTGGTAATTTGTTGCTTTATAATTCGTACGGTTATCAACTTCCAGCCCAAGTTGTTCACTCAAAGTTAATTCAGGTCCGGTAAACCCTAATGCAAGTAAAGCTAGATCACAAGGCCAAATTTTTTCAGAATCTGGTTTTTCTACCAGCTGCGGTCTTTCTCCAGGCTTAAGTAACCATTCTACTTCGACTGTTTTTAAAGCGGTTAGTTCACCTTTTTCATTTGTGATGAATTCTTTTGTGTTGATCAACCAATTACGTTCACACCCTTCTTCGTGCGAGGAACTTGTCTTTAATTGCAATGGCCAAAATGGCCAAGGAGTAGATTCGCTTCGTAGCGTTGGAGGTTTCGGCATAATCTCAAAATTGGTAACCGATGCTGCTCCATGACGATTTGAGGTACCTACACAATCCGAACCAGTGTCTCCACCACCAATTACAATGACATGTTTATCTTTGGCTGAGAGTAGCTCTTCTTTGATCGGACTATTAAACAATTTTTTTGTTTGCTGAGTTAAAAAATCCATGGCTTGCACTACACCTTTGCTATCAATCCCCTTTACAGGAAGGCTTCTGCGCACAGTAGCCCCCCCACATAATACTAAGGCATCAAAGTCATCTAAATTCGAAACCGGATAGTTGCTTCCAACATTGACACTAGTTTTAAATATAATACCCTCGGCTTTGAGGATTTCAATCCTACGATCTATAATTTCTTTTTCTAGTTTAAAATTTGGAATTCCATAACGTAGCAAGCCACCGATCGTATCATCCCGTTCAAAAACGGTAACTAAATGTCCGGCACGGTTCAATTGTTGGGCAGCAGCAAGACCTGCCGGTCCAGAGCCAATAACCGCAACGGTTTTTCCGGTTCTCTTTGCAGGAGGTAAGGGTAGAATCCATCCTTCCGCGAAAGCGCGCTCAACAATGTTTTTTTCGATATTTTCAATAGAAACAGGATTGTCAATAATACCCAATACGCAGGCTTTTTCGCAGGGAGCAGGGCACAATCTACCAGTAAATTCTGGGAAATTATTGGTTGAATGCAGAATTTCTGAAGCCTTTTGCCATTCTCCCTTATGTACCATATCGTTAAAGTCTGGAATCAGATTGCCTAATGGACATCCGCTATGACAGAAAGGGATACCGCAATCCATACATCTTGAACCTTGTTTTTTGAGTTCAGATTCTTTTAATGGTACTGTAAATTCTTTGTAATTACGCAATCTTTCTTTGACAAGAACATTATTCTCATCTTGTCTTTTATATTGTTTAAATCCTCCAATTTCGCCCATATCTTATGCTATTAATTGAGCTTCTTTCTGCTCGTTTGCGATTCTTTCTAATGCTTTTTTATAGTCTGTAGGAAATACTTTTACAAATTGTTTTATATGCCTTTCCCAGTCATTTAATATTTTTGCGGCCAGTGTACTATCGGTATATGATTGATGGTTTTCAATCAATGATTTTAATTCATTCTTGTCCTCATCGTCTAAGGTTTCCAGTGCAACCATTTCCATATTACACAATCCTTTGCTAAACTTGTTGTCTTCGTCATAAACATATGCGATACCGCCACTCATACCAGCGGCAAAATTTCGACCTGTTTTTCCTAAAACAACTACTTTACCACCGGTCATATATTCACAACCGTGATCTCCTAAACCTTCCACGACTGCTGTGATGCCCGAGTTACGTACCGCGAAACGTTCACCAGCAATACCGTTTATGTACGCCTCTCCTGCAACACCTCCGTAAAAACATACATTACCAACAATGATATTATCTTCGGCAATAAAGTCGGCTTCTTCAGGTTTTTTAATAATAATTTTTCCTCCAGATAAACCTTTACCTAAATAATCATTAGTTTCTCCTTCGACCGTAAAGGTGAGTCCTTTCGTAGCAAATGCCCCAAAACTTTGTCCTGCCGATCCTTTGAAAGTAATATCTAGAGTATTTTCCGGCAGACCGCTTTCGCCATGTAATTTTGAAATTTCGTTACTTACAATTGCACCGACGGTTCTATCTGTATTGTGAATTTTATAGGATAATGTAGTTTCTGTTTTGTAGTTAATAGCTAGTTTGGCGTCACTCAAAATTCGCATGTCCAATACATTATCGAGGTTATGATCTTGTACTTCTGTATTAGAAACAGTGTTATGTCCTTCGATTTTTGGTTGATATAAAATAGAAGAAAGATCTAGTCCTTTCGCTTTGTAATGCTCGATGGCAGTTTTCGCATTTATTTTTTGAGTTTGACCAATCATTTCTTTGATTGTTCTAAACCCTAATTGTGCCATGATTTGACGTAACTCCTCAGCGACGAAATACATAAAATTGATCACATGTTCGGGAGTGCCTTTGAAATTTTTTCTCAATTCTGGGTCTTGTGTAGCAATGCCTACCGGACAAGTGTTGAGATGACATGCCCGCATCATAATACATCCAGAAGCTACAAGTGGCGCTGTTGCAAAACCAAATTCCTCAGCTCCTAATAAGCAGGCAATTGCTACATCTCTTCCTGTTTTTAGCTGACCATCACATTCGAGTACAATTCTCCCTCTTAAATCATTTAATACTAGTGTCTGTTGTGCCTCTGCAATACCAAGCTCCCAAGGGAGTCCACAATGTTTGAGCGAAGTTAATGGAGATGCACCTGTTCCTCCATCATATCCTGAGACTAAAATCACATCGGCTTTGGCCTTAGCGACACCCGCCGCAATGGTGCCAACACCTACTTTGGATACTAGTTTCACATTAATTCTTGCTTCTCGGTTGGCATTTTTAAGATCAAAGATGAGCTGTGCTAAATCTTCGATTGAATAAATATCATGATGTGGAGGTGGCGATATCAAACCTACATAAGGTGTTGAATTTCTTACTTCAGCTATCCATGGTAATACTTTTTCTCCAGGTAATTGCCCACCTTCTCCAGGCTTGGCACCTTGTGCCATTTTAATTTGAATTTCTTTGGCGTTAGTTAGGTAATTACTGGTTACACCAAATCTACCTGAAGCTACCTGTTTGATGGCGCTGTTTTTCCAGTCACCATTTTTTAGTTTTTTAAATCTATCCTTATGTTCTCCACCTTCACCGGAGTTACTTTTACCTCCTATTCTATTCATGGCAATCGCCAAATTTTCATGTGCTTCTTGACTAATGGAGCCATATGACATCGCACCTGTTTTAAAACGCTTAACAATTTCGGTCCATGGTTCTACGTCATCAATAGATATTGGGTCTAAATTATTGAATTCAAAAAGTCCGCGAAGTGTCATTAAGCTTTTGTTTTGCTCATTGATAGCATCAGCATATACTTGATAAGATTCTTTGCTTTTTTGTCGAACCGCTTGCTGTAATTTAGAAACTGTGGTTGGATTAAATAAATGTTTTTCTCCATTTCTACGCCATCTATAATCGCCACCAATTTCAAGATCCAAGACATCATTTACATCGGTTTTCGGAAATGCCTTTTCGTAACGTTTCGTTAAATCTTTATCTAGCACGTACAATCCTATGCCGCCAATTCTTGATGGCGTAAATGGGAAGTACTTATTTACAAAAGCTTTTTTTAATCCTACAATTTCGAATATCTGAGAAGCTCGGTAGGAGTGTAAGGTTGAGATTCCAATTTTGTTCATTATTTTTAAGATGCCCTTTCCAACTGCTTTATTAAAGTTCTGAACAGCTTTTTCAGCATCAATGTCGGCTATAATTTCTTCTTTGACTTGGGTTCTGATAATTTCATTGACTAAATAAGGATTTATCGCGCTTGCTCCATATCCGAATAAAGTTGCGAAATGATGAGGCTCTCTAGGTTCGGCCGTTTCTAAAACAATACCGAATTTTGAGCGCTGACCGTTTTTATTGAGCGAATGATGCACATAAGAACAGGCTAATAATGCAGGAATAGGAACTTCCGTTTTGGTAACACCTCTGTCTGATAAAATAATAATATTTGCACCGTTAAGAACTGCTTTTTCTACTTGTATGATGATATCATCTAAGGCTTTTTCGAGACCATTCACTCCTTTTTCAATAGGGTAAAGCATCGGCACAGACGCCGCCTTAAAATCTGAATGGGTAATATTTTTTATTTTATCAAGATCGTCATTTGAGATTACCGGGTTTTGAATACGCAATTTTTTGGCGTGTTCTGGAGCAATATCAAAAATATTTCTATCGCCACCAATAGCCAAACTTATATCTGTAATAATTTCTTCGCGAATACCGTCTAATGGAGGATTTGTAACTTGGGCAAAGAGTTGTTTGAAATAGTTATACAAAAGTTGCGGCTTATCTGATAAGACCGCCAGAGGGGTATCATTACCCATAGAACCAATAGCTTCTTTGGCGTTGGTAGCCATCGGTGTAATGATGGTTGTAATGTCTTCAGATGAATAGCCGAAGAGCCTGAGTCTTGTCTTATAATCTACAGTTTCAATTGGACATTGATTATTGGTATACGGAACTTTTACTAATGGAAGTGTATGCTTATCTAACCAAGACCGATATGGATGTTTAGAAACTATTTTATTTTTAATTTCATCGTCTTCAATAATTCTACCGGCATTCATGTCTACTAAGAACATTTTTCCAGGTTCTAATCGGCCATGTTTGACAACATTTTCAGGCTTAATGTTCATGACTCCTATTTCTGAAGACATTACTACATTACCGTCCTTAGTTACAGTATATCTCGAAGGTCTTAGTCCATTTCGGTCAAGCAAGGCTCCAATATAATTTCCATCTGTAAACGGCACAGATGCAGGGCCATCCCAAGGCTCCATAATACATGAATTATATTCATAGAAGGCCTTTTTCTCATCACTCATGGTTTCATGTTTTTCCCATGCCTCCGGTACTAACATCATCATGACTTCTGGTAAAGATCGTCCGGTCATTAATAATAATTCAACGACCATATCCATAGATGCCGAATCAGATTTGCCTTCCATAACAATCGGGAAAATTTCTTTTATGTCATCGCCAAATAAATCACTTTGCATGAGTTCTTCACGAGCACGCATTCTGCTTACATTACCTCGTAAGGTGTTGATCTCACCATTATGACACATATGTCTAAATGGTTGGGCTAAATCCCATGAAGGAAAGGTATTTGTAGAAAACCGTTGATGAACTAACGCCAGGCGTGTTACCAGGTCTGGTTCCCTTAAATCTAAATAATACCTGCCAATATCTTCTGGAATCAATAATCCTTTATAAATAATGGTGGTTGTTGAAAAACTAGATAAATAGAAGTAGCTGGCTTCAGATATCTTTGAGTTCTTTATAGTGTGTTCTGCTATTTTTCTTGCGGCAAATAGTTTTGCATTAAACTGAAGATCAGTTAAGTCGGCTCCATTTTTACCTACAAATAGTTGTTTTATTTTAGGTTCCGTTTGCGCTGCAATTTTACCAAGGTTAGAAGTGTCAACAGGAACATCTCTCCATCCTATTACGGCTAAACCTTGTTTATTTAAAGCTTCTTCAAAAGTTTGGATACAGAAGTTATATTGATTAAAGCTTTTAGGTAAGAATACCATTCCTACTGCATATTCTCGAGCTTCTGGTAATTCGAACTCACATACTCTAGAAAAGTATTCATGTGGAACATCAATTAATATACCAGCGCCATCTCCTGTTCTTCCATCTGAACTTACAGCTCCACGATGCTCTAGTTTTACTAGAATTTCTAATGCATTGTGAATTATTTGATGTGATTTTTCTCCATTAAGATTACAGATAAAACCTGCACCACAATTGTCACGTTCAAATTCTGGTAAGTATAATCCTTGTTGCTCCATAGTATTAAATTATACGCACAAAATTATGTAAAATGATGAATATAATTTAACAATAATTCACAATTGTTATAAAATATGTAATAATAATAAAAAATACATATTAAAAATTAAAATTTAATAATATGAAGTCCTTTTTTTGAGAAATTGATAAAATTTAAAAGGAGTAAACAAAGAAATTTACACGAAATTGCAGATGCAACCCGTGTAAATTCCAAACCAATTAAATATTTGAATTAGTAACTAGTTCATTTTTAGTGTTCGTTCATTCTAAAGTCGGCATATGCACTCATACCGTGTTCATGTTTATCTAATCCTTCTAATTCTTCTTTTTCACTAACTCTTAATCCTATCGTTTTCTTTAAGGTGAATAGTATGATGAAAGAGCTCACAATACATATAGCAGCATATGACAACACACCAACTAACTGACTCATAAACTGTGCTCCGCTGGCTAAATCTCCAAAGATTCCAACAGCTAAGGTTCCCCAAATACCACATACTAAATGAACAGCAATGGCACCAACTGGGTCATCTAACCTTAGTTTATCAATAAGACTAACTGCAAACACAATGATAGCTCCGGCTATACCTCCAATAATAATAGCATCTGTTGGAGACATTACATCTGCCCCGGCAGTGATGCCGACAAGTCCACCAAGAATTCCATTTAAGAACATGGTAAGATCGAAATTTTTGTATAGCAAAGTTGATACTAAAAAGGCTATTACTCCACCTGCTGCTGCTGCTAGACACGTTGTTACTAATGTTATTGAGGTTAGTGCTGGATCTGCAGAAAGTACTGATCCTCCATTAAAACCAAACCATCCTAACCATAGTATTAGAACCCCGGCAGCTGCCAACGGAATATTATGACCTGGTATTGCTTGTGGCTTACCGTCTTTGAATTTGCCTATTCTTGAGCCTAATAGCCATACCGCAACTAAAGCGGCCCAGCCACCTACAGAATGTACTAAGGTTGAACCAGCAAAATCATAAAAAGGAGTTTCTCTCATATCTAAAAATCCTTCTCCCCATTTCCAAGAACCTGCGATTGGATAGATTAAGCCAACATAAATAATGGTAAAAATCATAAAAGGTCCTAGTTTCATACGTTCAGCAACAGCTCCAGATACAATTGTGGCTGCCGTAGCTGCGAACATCCCTTGGAATAAAAAGTCTGTCCAGTAGGTGTATCCTTCGTTATAAGTTAAATCTAGACCACCTTCTGTTGTTAGAGGGGCATCTAAACCGAAGCCTGCAAAGCCAAAGATTCCCGAAGAACCTTCTGCGAAACCTGGATACATTAGATTGAATCCAACTAGGCAGTATAATAATAAGCCTACGGTAATAATAAATATATTTTTAAATAAGATGTTAATCGTATTTTTTTGTCTTGTTAACCCAATTTCAAGAAATGCAAAACCTAAGTGCATAAAGAAAACGAGTGCTGTACAGATCATCATCCATACGTTATTAGTAGTAAATAATTCCATAATAAATTTCTTTCGGTTAATGTTAGTTTAAGGTATCGCCACCTTTTTCTCCTGTTCTTATTCTATAACATTCAGTGATGTCAGAAACGAAAATTTTTCCGTCACCAACCTCGCCTGTACCGGCCGAGTCTATTATGGTTTTGACGGTTATCGCTTCGAAATCGTCATTAACAACGATTGATAAATATCGACGCTGAATATCACTTGTGCTATACGAAACACCTCTATAGACATGTCCTTCCTTTTCGTTTCCAAGTCCGGTAACGTCCCAGTAAGAGAAAAAATTAACTCCAACTTCATGCAGACCATCTTTGACTGCTCGAAATTTTGATTTTCGAATGATTGCTTCTACTTTTTTCATTGTATAAAAATTTAATTGGTTTAAAATGTATAAATAGCTGCCAATGTGAATACAGCTAAGCTTTTCGTCGGGTCAGTATTAGAATCAACAAAGATTTCTTCAGAATTACTATCCAACCTTAATTCAGGTTTAATGATTAAGTTGTCAATAGCATAACTACCAGTTAAGGTAACGGCGAATACGCTATCATCTTCGCCATCGGCGAATATTCCAGCATCTCCATGTTCAGCAAAATATTCACCTCTTAGCCCAATTTTAAAGGTGTCTGAGGTTGTAATTTGAGGGTATAATGCTGCGCCATAAAAACCAGCTCCATCATTATCATTATATGCAGCGTTTATCCCTAAATAGAAATCATCACTAACGTCAAATCCGCCGGTATAGTCAATTTCAAAACCTAATCCGCCATTATTACCACTATCGTAGTAGATATTCAAGAATTGGCTAGCATATCCTAATTGGGCTCCAAATGAGTATTCACCTGTTGTAGAAGTATTATTAGTATCCCAGGGATTCATAACAGCAAGCATTAAGCTTAGATCATCAGACAATGCAAAATCAGCTTTCAAACCCATATGAGAGAAAGGGCCACTTGAGAACAGATAAGAAGTACTGTAATTAAAGTTGGCTGCAGGAGCAATAACTTCGTAACCTAGAAAGGTATTCCATCGGCCAAATGTTAATTTAGTGCTTTCAGATACATTCCAGTAAACGTATGCCTGGTTTACAATACCATCAATAATGTCGTTGCTAAAAGTTGCACCGGCTCCTCTAGGTCCAGTTACTAAATCAAGAACCGCACCTACTTTTTCTCCTTCATACGTAGCGATTAAGTTACCCATACCAAGAGCAAAACCCGTTTGATCTGCAAAAGCAGTTCCAAATGATTGCCCTATATTGTCTGAACTTGATAAGTTGGTTTGATAATAAGCATCAACGCTTCCGCTAAATGAGAATTTTTTTACTTCTTCTTTCTTTTCTTCTTCTTGAGCAATTACCGTCATACTTGTAAATAAAAGCATTAAGACTAAGGTCAATTTTGTTCTAATCATAACATTGTGTTTTAGTTGTTTGAGGGCACAAATATTTGAACAAAAATTGACTTAACCTAATTTTTTACAGGGTCAAACCTTTATAAAAGTACTTTAAAAAAATTATACCCTCAAAAAAAAGGGGGTATAAATAATAAAATGATAAAATATTATTTTACAACATTACCAAAATGAGGGATTCATAAAATACTATTCTCATTTTATGAATCTGATAAAAATGCATTTTTAGAAAAAAATATTCAATTTCAGTTTTATTTAGAAGGTCAAAACATCTGAATTTTAAACTTTTGATTAGTTTTGAATTCATGAAGTATCAAAATTCATATCTAATTACCATTCAGTTTTTGGGGTTTCGTTTTCACGGATGGCAAAAGCAACAAAATGTAAAAACTATTCATGAAATGGTCGATAAAACATTATGTTTTGTTTTTAATCATGCGGATTTTAAAACAATTGGTGCTGGTAGGACTGATTCGAAAGTATCTGCGAATACTTACATGCTGCAAATTTTTATGAATGAAACGATTGAGTTATTATCTTTTTTGGAACGTATGAATAGTAATTTTCCAAATGATATTAAGGCAATTGCCATAAAAGAAGTAATGCCTTCTTTCAATATTATTCAAACAAATAAAATGAAGGAATATGTGTATTTCTTTTCCTTTGGAGAAAAGAATCATCCTTTTGCAGCCCCCCTAATGGTTGGTGTTGAAGAAAATTTAGATATTGAATTAATGAAAAAGGGAGCCGCCTTGTTCGAAGGAGAACACTATTTTCACAAATATTGCACACAGCCTTCAGAGCATACTCGTTTTAAACGTGTCATTCATAAATGTATTATTGAAGAGAATAATTTATATACAGCTAGTTTTTTCCCTAAGAAAAGTTATGTGCTCAGAGTTAGTGGAGCGGGTTTTTTGAGGTATCAAATTAGACTTATGATGGGTTCTTTATTTGAGCTAGGTAAACATCATATGAGTTTAGATGACATCACAGCATCTTTACAAAGTGATAATGATAGGGCACCTTTAAAGGTAATTGCACCTTCTTCAGGATTGCAGTTATATGCTATTGACTTATTATCGTAAAAAAAAGGTTGGCATTAGGCCAACCTTTCGTTTAAAATATCATACCTATATATTAACCTTTTATAAGGCTTCTAGAAATTACAATTTTTTGAATCTCGGAGGTTCCTTCATAAATCTGAGTGATTTTCGCATCACGCATCAAACGTTCAACATGGTATTCTTTTACAAATCCATTACCTCCATGAATCTGGACAGCTTCCACCGTATGTTCCATAGCAACTTTTGAAGCATATAATTTCGCCATTGCACTTGATTGATCATAGTTATTGCCCTGATCTTTATCCCAGGCAGCCTTCATTACTAAATGACGGGCGGCGGATATTTCAGTATACATATCAGCTAATTTAAAGGCGATTGCTTGATGATTACAAATTTCGGTTCCAAATGCTTTTCGTTCCTTAGAATATTTTAAAGCTAATTCATACGCTCCAGAGGCAATTCCTAGTGCTTGAGCAGCAATTCCTATACGACCTCCAGATAATGTCTTCATCGCGAACTTGAATCCAAATCCATCTTCACCAATTCTATTTTCTTTAGGTACTTTTACATCGTTAAACTGTAATGTATGCGTATCACTACCGCGAATACCCAATTTATCTTCTTTCGGTCCAATATCAAACCCTTCCAACCCTTTTTCTACAATAAAGGCGTTGATGCCTCTATGTCCTTTTTCTCTATCGGTTTGTGCTATAACTAAATAGACATCAGAACGTCCACCATTAGTGATCCAGTTTTTCGTACCATTTAAAAGATAATGATCTCCTTTGTCTATCGCCGTTGTTGCCTGCGAGGTAGCATCAGACCCAGCTTCGGGTTCGCTTAAGCAAAAAGCTCCTAGAAATTCTCCCGTCGATAATTTGGTTAGGTATTTTTGTTTTTGCTCTTCACTTGCATATTTTTCTAACCCATAGCATACTAACGAATTATTCACAGATACAATAACAGAAGCAGAAGCATCAATTTTTGATAGTTCCTCCATAATTAATACATATGAAGTTGTATCCATTCCACTTCCTCCATATTTAGGGTCTACCATGATTCCTAAGAAACCAAGATCTCCCATTTTTTTTACTAATTCATCTGGAAATTGTTGAATATTGTCTCTTTCTATAACACCTGGTAATAATTCATTTTGTGCAAAATCTCTCGCGGCATCTCGAATCATTAAGTGTTCCTCAGTAAGTGTAAAGTCCATATAGGTATCTATTTGTTTTAAAAAATGCAGCGCAAAGATATTAATTTTATAACATTTTGTTACGTATTTTACGTTAATTCTAACGTTTGAGATGCGTGATTTTATCCCTTGTGTTTTTCTTAGTAAGAATTTTTATTGTCCTATATTTGTCCGGTCAAAAAAACTTATCTAAATGGATCAATTATAACCCCTTTCTGGGGATATACGAAATTACATCAACAAGAGTGTTAAAAAGATTGAAAATTTACAGATAAACAAGCATGAAAGAATTACTTAAAAAATATGAAGATAAAGAACCTGAAATCGTTTTTCATTGGAAAGATCCTGAAACTGAAGCAGAGGGCTGGACGGTTATAAATTCACTCAGAGGTGGTGCCGCAGGGGGTGGAACACGAATGCGTAAAGGGTTAGATATGAATGAAGTATTGTCCTTAGCAAAAACGATGGAAGTTAAATTTACAGTTTCAGGGCCTGCCATAGGTGGCGCTAAATCGGGTATAAACTTTGATCCAAATGACCCGAGAAAACGAGATGTTTTAGAACGTTGGTACAAGGCTGTTACTCCATTATTAAAGCATTATTATGGCACGGGAGGAGATCTAAATGTTGATGAAATTCACGATGTTATTCCGCTTACCGAAGATTCTGGTGTTTGGCATCCTCAAGAAGGTGTTTTTAACGGTCACTTTAAACCAACGGAAGCCGAAAAAATTAATAGAATTGGTCAATTAAGACATGGTGTGATTAAGGTTATAGAAGATCCAAAATATACACCAGAAGTAACTCGTAAATATACCGTGGCAGATATGTTAACTGGATATGGAGTTGCCGAAGCCGTAAAGCATTATTATGATATTTTTGGAGGAGATATTCGCGGTAAAAAAGCCATTGTACAAGGATTTGGAAATGTTGGTTCTGCCGCTGCGGTCTATTTAACCAGACTTGGAGCAAAAATTGTTGGAATCATCGATAGATCTGGGGGTGTCATTAATGAAGATGGGTTCTCTACGGAAGAAGTTCGTACGATGTTTTTAAATAAGAAAGGAAATCAATTGGTAACAAATAATATGATTCCTTATGAAGAAATGAATGAAAGAATTTGGTCATTGCCAGCTGAGATATTTGTACCAGCGGCCGCATCAAGATTAGTCACTAAGGATCAAATTTCTACGATGATAAAAACAGGGTTAGAAGTAATTTCTCCTGGTGCGAATGTTCCTTTTGCAGATTCGGAGATCTTTTTCGGACCTATTATGGAAATGACGGATAGCCAAACAAGTTTGTTGCCTGATTTTATTTCGAATTGCGGAATAGCAAGAGTTTTCGCTTATTTGATGGAAAGTAAAATTGAGCTACCTATGAAGGATGCGGCTATTTTTAGTGATACATCAGAAACGATAAGAAAAGCATTGCAAAAAGTTTATGACTTAAATCAAAGTAAAACAGATGTTTGTAAAACTGCGTTTGAAATTGCACTAAAACAGTTGATATAATTTTATATATTTAGGCAATAAAACTAACCAAATGGAAGCACTCATCATTTTAATTTTCGTATTAGGCTATTTAGCTATAACATTAGAACATAATTTAAAGTTAGATAAATTGATACCAGCGTTGGCTATGATGGCTATTTGTTGGGCGTTGATTGCTTTCGGAATTGACGGATATTCCACTTGGTTTGATTCTGCTAAGGGTGCACTTGTAGAGGGGTTCTCTGCATTTTCTCATGATGAGAAGATGCATTTGATGGAAGAAACACTACTGCATCACCTAGGGAAAACTGCTGAGATTTTGGTGTTCCTCTTAGGGGCAATGACGATTGTTGAAATCATTGACTATTTTAATGGTTTTGCTACAATTAAGAGTTTCGTAGGAACCAAGAAGAAATCGAAACTCCTATGGATTTTCTGTTTTTTGGCATTTATTCTGTCGGCTATTATCGATAATCTAACAGCAACTAT
This sequence comes from uncultured Flavobacteriaceae bacterium, assembly GCA_947494325.1. GTDB lineage: Bacteria > Bacteroidota > Bacteroidia > Flavobacteriales > Flavobacteriaceae > Aureibaculum. Next base: position 344,129 of record CANLUS010000004.1, on the reverse strand, counting down.
TGTATTGGTTACTATTTTAAGAAAAATAGTATTGAAAAGAGAAGACCGAATTTGGTTTGCAGGTTTGATTATTATTGCTGCCAATGCAGGTGGGGCGTGGTCTCCAATTGGTGATGTGACTACAACCATGTTATGGATCGGTGATAAGGTGAGTACGTTGAACTTAATTAAATATTTATTGTTGCCATCATTAGTTTGTATGTTGATCCCAACGTTGATAGCCTCTAGAATGAAGGCTTTTAGAGGAGATATTGCTGATAGCGGAGATGACACTGATAAAATCAGTAAGCATGGATCAACTATGTTTTATTTAGGATTAGCAGCAATTATTTTTGTGCCAATCTTTAAAACGGTGACACATTTACCTCCATATGTAGGAATGATGTTGTCATTGGCTGTTGTAGCTACTTTCGCAGAAATTTTTAGTAGATCTAAATTTAGTATTTCTTCCATTGATGGTCAAGAAGGCCATGAAGAAGAATCACATCATAGTCCAGTTCATGGCGCTTTATCTAAAATAGAGCTTCCTAGTATTTTATTCTTTTTAGGAATTTTACTGGCGGTTGCTGCGTTAGAATCGTTAGGTCAACTCTTTGGTTTTGCGAATTGGTTACAAGACGTAATGCCAAAAATGGGTACTGAATTAGCTGATGCTCGAGTGTCCGATTTAGTTGTCTTGCTTTTAGGAGTTGGTTCGGCAGTAATTGATAATGTTCCATTGGTGGCCGCAAGTTTAGGAATGTTCTCGGAAGGATTAGATGATCCCTTATGGCATTTTATTGCATTTTCAGCCGGAACTGGAGGTAGTATGTTAATCATTGGTTCAGCTGCTGGAGTTGTGGCAATGGGTATGGAAAAAATTGATTTTTTCTGGTATTTGAAGAAGATGAGTTGGCTCGCTTTTGTGGGCTTCATTGCAGGTGCAATTGCCTTTGTTGGGATGAGAATAATTTTATAATATACAGACCCGAGAAATTCTCGGGTTTTTTTATATGCAACAAAACAATTTTCGAGTCGTATTTTCGTTAGATAGTTTTATCCCCTTAATCTAATATGCCATATGTTGTTAAGTATTCAACAAGCAGCCGAGACTGCTCAAGAAAATCTCGAAGAAGTTATCTCAGAAGAAAAAACATTATCAATTTATAAACTTATCATGGACGGTGGTATTGGTGGGCAAGTAGTTATACTTGTTCTATTGATCCTCTTAGCCGTTGGTTTATATATCTATTTTGAACGCTTTTTTGCTATTAAAGCGGCGTCAAAAACCGATAAGAATTTCATGAACCAGATCAAAGATCATGTGTCTAACGGAAAGTTAGAAGCCGCACAAATATTATGTGCACAAGCAAGTTCTCCCGCGGCACGACTTATTGAAAAAGGTGTTTCTCGAATAGGGAAGCCTTTAGAAGATATTAATAAGGCCATTGAAAATGCTGGTAGTTTAGAAATTTATAAGCTTGAAAAAAATGTAAGTGTTTTGGCAACAATTGCTGGAGCAGCGCCCATGATTGGGTTTTTAGGTACCGTAGTTGGTATGATTCTTGCCTTTCATGAAATGGCAAGCAGTGGTGGTCAAGCCGAAATGGGCTCACTCGCCTCGGGTATATATACAGCGATGACAACGACAGTAGCTGGATTAATTGTAGGTATAATTGCCTATATGGCATATAATCATATTGTCGTAAGAACGAATAAAGTAGTTCATGAAATGGAGGCGAAAGCTGTAGAATTTTTAGATTTATTGAACGAGCCAGCGTAAGAACTATGAATTTTAAAAATAGAAATAAGGTAAGTCCAGATTTTAGCATGTCTTCTATGACAGATATTGTATTTCTGTTATTGATATTCTTCATGTTGACGGCAAGTACACCAAATGCATTAGATCTAATTTTGCCAAAGGCTAAAGGAAAATCTACGAATACCCAAAGCGTATCTATTAGTATTAAGAAGAATGAAAATTATTATGTAGATAGCAAACAAGTGAAGGTTGATGATATCGAGAATACCATGCGTTCTTTATTACAAGGGCAAGATAATCCTACGATTCTATTACGCGTTGAAGAAACCGTACCTATAGAAAAAGCGGTGTTGGTAATGGATATTGCAAATAGAAATAAATTTAAAGTAATTTTGGCAGTAAGACCACAATAATGTCTTTATTTGATACTAAACATAAACAAAAATCGTCGGTAATAACAACCATTCTAATGGCCTTGTTATTATTCTTGATTTTTAATTTTGGGATGAAATATTTAGACCCGCCAGAAGAATTGGGTATTGCGGTGAATTTTGGAACTACGGATGTTGGAAGTGGTAATATCCAACCTACAGAACCTATAAAAGCGGCGCCTCAAGAAGAGGTTGAAGAAACAGAAGTAGAGGAGGAGGAAGTCGTTGAAGAAGTTGAAGATACTCCCGTAGAAGAATCTAAACCTGAAGTTTCTGAAGAGAAAGTAGTAACACAGGAATCAGAAGAATCTATTAGAATAAAACAAGCAGAGATAGCAAAGAAAAAGGCTGAAGAAGCTGAAAAGAAAAAACAGCGCGAAGCCGAACGAAAAGAACGAGCGCGTAAGGCAGCAGCTGAAAAGCTCCGAAAAGAACAAGAAGCAAAACGAAATAAATTGGATGCGCTGATTGGTGGTGTTAATAATTCTAATGGAAGTGCTTCGGGAGGTGAAGGTGATGATAATCAAGCTGGTGATAAAGGTCAACTTAGTGGAGATCCTTATGGGATTAGTTATTTTGGCGATGGAAGTGGCGGAAGTGGCGGTTATGGATTGAAAGGAAGAAATTTAGCTCGTAAAGGGACCCCTTATCAGCAAGATTGTAATGAATACGGTAGAGTAGTTGTCAAAATAGAAGTTGATAAAAACGGAAGAGTTATAAAAGCTACTCCAGGGGTGAAAGGTTCTACAAACACCGCGCCTTGTTTATTAGCGCCGGCTAAAAAATCTGCTTTATCTTATAAATGGAATGTCGATTCTAAAGCGCCATCAAAACAAATTGGTTTTGTAATTGTAAACTTCAGATAGATTGAATTACCAAGAAACTTTAAACTGGATGTTTTCAAAACTTCCAATGTATCAGCGTCAAGGGAAGACTGCCTTTAAGAAAGACTTAACGAATACATTGGCGCTGGCGAAACATTTAAAAAACCCGCAAGAACGCTTTAAGAGTGTTCATGTTGCTGGTACGAATGGTAAAGGTTCTACAAGTCATATGCTCGCGTCTGTCTTGCAAGAGGCAGGATATACTGTAGGTTTATATACATCTCCTCATTTGAAAGACTTTAGAGAACGTATTAAAATTAACGGTGAACCTATAGATGAAGAGCAAGTTGTTAATTTTATTGAAAACAATCAAGTTTTTTTAGAAGAGCATTCGCTTTCTTTTTTTGAAATGACCGTGGGCTTGGCATTTGATTATTTTGCATTGAAACGCGTTGATATTGCTATTATTGAGGTTGGTCTTGGAGGTCGATTAGATTCTACCAATATTATCACACCACTTGTTTCGGTGATTACAAATATTGGATACGATCACACACAGTTTCTGGGAGAAACATTGGCAGAAATTGCTTCAGAAAAGGCAGGTATTATTAAAGACAGTGTGCCTGTTGTAATTGGGGAACAACAAGAAGAGATAGAACATGTGTTTTTTGATATTGCTCTAGAAAAAAATACTACAGTTGCTTTTGCAGAAGAAGATGTAGTAAATTATGAAATGGATGTTGTTGGTAGTTATCAGCAAAAAAATTTAACAACAACTATTCGAACAATTACAGAATTACAAAGACTTGATTTTCTAATTGATGAAGATCATATTATAGAAGGCTTAAAACATGTGGTTAGAAATACTGGTTTGTTAGGACGTTGGCAATTATTAGATACACAGCCGCTTACCATATGTGATACTGCACATAATAAAGAAGGGTTAACGTATGTTATGCGGCAACTGGCCGAGCAACATTTTGAGGAATTGCATATTGTACTTGGTGTGGTGAACGACAAAAATTTAGATGCCATTTTACCTTTATTTCCTAAAAAGGCGATCTATTATTTTTGTAAACCCAATATTCCAAGAGGCTTGGGTGCTCAGCAATTGCAAAAGGAAGCTGGTGCATTCGGATTGCTCGGACGAACTTATACTTCTGTGAATCATGCCTTATTAAGTGCGCAAGATGCTGCTAATCAAGATGATTTAATTTTTATTGGTGGAAGTACTTTTGTTGTGGCAGAGGTCGTGTGATTTTAGATTAAATTATTTCGTCACTTTTGTTGAAAAATCTTTGCTAATATTAAAAACTAATTTATATTTGCATCCGCTTAGGGCAATTAGCTCAGTTGGTTCAGAGCACCTCGTTTACACCGAGGGGGTCGGGGGTTCGAATCCCTCATTGCCCACAAAAATAAATACCGATGGAAGAAATTCTATCGGTATTTTTTATTTTTATTACATGCATAAGTCAACTTCTAATCAAATTGATCTAAAAGTTCAATGAAAACAGTGCTTTTTGTCGACTCTATGGTGGCATGGTCCACACGCCAGTAACATGGATCAATTATTCAGTGAAAAGATCAATTGTATAGTCTAAAAGTTCAGTTCCACCGCTTTTTCCGTGCCCCGGGATTACAATTTCTAAGGTTGGGAATGCCTCCTTGATATTGGTTACCGTATGCGCCCATTCATCAGTATTTGCATCTGCAAGATTACCTTTTCCAGCTCCAGCTCCTTTAATCAAACAACCTCCAAATAATGTTTGTTCGCTTGGAACGTAGGCAACGACATTATCTATGGTATGGCCTTCACCAAAATGTTTCACAAGAACTGTTTCCTTCCCAATTTTAAAATTAGCCACTGTTTCAAATCCGTTAAGAGGTATTTCATTGTTATTTTCTTTACTAAGATTAATGGTTAATTTACTTGCATAGGATTTTATGCCACGTGAGTGAAACGTTTTGAGTCCGCCAATGCAATCATCATGAAAATGAGTAGCAATAATGGCCTTGATATTTTTATTTCCAATCCAATCAATCATTTCGGCAGATGCTTTATTATTCGTAGGAGTATCAAAAATGATGGCTTCGTCATTATTGACATAAATCATTCCATTACAAGAAACCTTTCCATAATCTTCAGTATCTAAATATGAAACATGTCGAAATAAATTTTTACTTAGTTTTTCAATTTTTAAATCTTTAGATGTATACGAATTTAATACTATTGAATCTTGTTTACAGCTATACATGATACTAATAATAAAGAGAAGTGCTAACACATTTTTCATAGATGTTAATAAAGTTAGGTAATAGTTTAAAGATATGAATTTCCGATAAAAAGTCAAGTTGGTTGTATTTATAATATTCCAGAAAATGCTATCCAGTTTTAGAAAGGATTTTTATTTTGGCATTTTTATCAATCCCTTTCTGTAGGTATAAATCATAAAACCAAATATGATGAGCATTCCAAGGGCGGATGGAAGATATTGACTATGTGGTTGATATTCCTCGAAAACGGTGCCGATGAATGCCGCAAGTAGACCTGAGAAGGCGCTAGTCATTTTGTAGATATGTTCATAAATCCATACGCGATATTTTTCGTAGGATTTTCTGGGGATTAGATACCTGCAAAAATCATAAGTAACAATAAAAAATAAGGCTCCTGCTCCGCTGTAGGTCACTATAGGCGCCCAAAATAAACCGATCGATTTGAAATAGTACAGAAAATAAATCAAGACTGAAAGGCTAAGAAGAGCAACTAACATGTCGAATATTTTTGGAATGTTTGTTTTTAATTTTATGATACGGTATCCAGAAAAGGAAACATATCCACTTAATACTGTGATGACAAGTAAAAATGCATTTCTTCCGTAGACAAATACACCTATTAAACCTGTAAAAATAACGACAGACATAAAAATTAAAAAGTAGTTCCCGCTTGTATTATGGAATTTGAAACCCTTTTTACTTAGAAGGGCAATTAATCCTAAGATTAGAGCAATTGATCCTGAAAATATATGAAGTGCAATATTTGATTTATGTAGAATGTCCATTTTATAAATTAGTTTAATTAGTAAAATTATTTTTTGGCGAAAAATAATAGTACTGCAAGTAATTGGAATTTAATGAGTTGAAAAAGCTAAATATGGCGAATGACCAAAAGAATGGGTAAATGATATTTAAAAAAAAGTGAATACTTTAATTACTGAATTTTAATTAATTTTTTAATAGAGGCTAAGTAGCCTTTACTACTCGAAATAGGATCTATCCCAATATTGAAAAAAATACGATAGCGACCGTTTAAATGAGGTTTGATCTGTTTGATATAATTTTCATTGACTATATATTTTCTGTGTATTCTTGAGAAATTTTTACCCAAACGTTTTTCAAGAAACAGTAGTGAATAATCACAGAGTTTTTTTTCGCCTAATGAATTAAAGACAAAAGAATAATTATCAAAAGCTTCGAAATATACTATTTCTTTAATAGGAAGTAATAGAATGTTTTCTCCTTGCTTTACGGGTATGTTAGTTATAGTTCCTGATTCTAGATTTTTCTCACCTGGAATACCAGTATTGGGTAGATCATTTTGGCTTTTAGTAGATTTTAGTGTTTTTCTTTTTGAAAAATCGCTTAAAAAGAAGCTGTAACCTAAGATTAGCGAGATAATACCATTAAATAAATACATTTTTCCTGCTGAAAAAGGTGCAAATTCTTGATTATGAAAAACTTGAGATCTAATAAAATGTTCTATTTCTGTAGCAAATAAGCCAGCTAAAAAGAAAATAAAAAAGGCTAGTATTAATAATCTGGTATTAGCCTTAATATGATATTCAAACCACATTCTGTTTGTACCAATGACGACTAAGGTATAGCCGATAATGATGCTTGTAGAAATAGATTGAATGATCCATTGAATCCAGTTAAGATTTTCATTTACAATATAATTAGCCGTTCCAATACCAATTCCGACAAGTAAAATATGCGGTAAAAACCTATTTGCGTGCTTAAATTGAAATGTTGGAGTACTCATTAATATGTAATCTTCATAGATAATATAACTTTTTACTAGACATAAACCATCAATTCATCAGTGCATGAATTGTATGGTTGAAGATCTAAGTTAGTAAAACAAAATGAACCATATATGAATTAAGAGATTTTTAAAAGTCACGTAAGATTAAAGAATTTGATAATAAAAAAGACAACACACTTTTGGAAGCATGTTGTCTTCTGCTATTAAAAAGAACTATTAGGTAACTAGTGTAATGTTTAGCTCAAAAGACTCGCTAGTCTTCCGCGATTAATACCCGTTCTTTTCTTTCGACTCTTTTTATCAAATCTTCTCGTTTTATTTTCAATTGGCGGCCAATAGCTTTACCATTTCTAAACGTCTGAGTATGTAAGCTTAGACTTCCTTTTGGCACCTCGAAAGGCTCGGTATATTTGATTCCGTATTTTGCAGGATAGGTGTTGTCAATGGTATAATAAATTTCAGTATCCGTTGCATTATTATCCAGTTTACACATCATTTTACCATCTTCGGTAGTATACGTGCGTACTATTGGATCCAAAACAGCCTTAGAAATATTACTGTTTTGAGCATCGAAACGTGTGAAATGTGCCTCGGTACGATCTATAAAACTTTCCCAATTCTTACTTTCCTTAGGGCTCCAAAACGTTTCGCTAATTGCAAAAGCTCTAGGGTAGGTCATATAATATGCGTATTGTAAATTTGGAATAACTTCAGACCATAAATTACCTTGACCACCCAAGATATATTTGGCATCAATATCTTCAGGAATTGGTTCAAAACTATAGGTTTTTTCTAGGCTCAAATCGGCATAGATCTTATTTTCTACACTATGATCTCCTTGTGTATAATCTAAGTAAGCGAAAGTTGTAGGAGACATTACTACATTATGACCGAGTTTAGCTGCCTCGATACCACCTTTCATACCACGCCAGCTCATCACAGCTGCACCATCTGCCAAACCACCTTCTAAAATCTCGTCCCAGCCAATCGTTTTCTTACCTTTACTACTAATTATTTTTTCAACTCTTTGAACGAAATAACTCTGTAACTCATGGCTATCTTTAATGCCATTTTTTTTCATAAAACTTCTCACTTTTGGATCTGCGTCCCAATAGCCATGATAAGCTTCATCACCTCCCATATGAATATAGTCTCCAGGAAAGAGCTCTGCTACCTCGGTAAAGATTTTATCAATGAATTCATATACATTTTCATCAGTAGGATTCAAGGTGTTCTCGATCAACATTTTAAAACGACCATTACCATACCACTCAGAAAACTTAGAGCCTGGAGCGACAAATTTCTTCTCCTTTTTAACTGACATTTCTGGATAGGCTGCCAATGCTGCCATCATATGACCAGGCATATCAATTTCGGGAACGATTGTAATATTTCTGTCTGCAGCGTATTGCACAACATCTTTTATTTGTTCATGCGTATAAAAGCCACCATACGTTGCTTTTTCTCCCGGTTTCGGATGTGGCCTTGAGCTACCGAAACGCCCGTGTCTTTCAACACGCCATGCTCCAATTTCAGTTAATTTGGGTAATGACTTAATTTCAATACGCCATCCTTGATCATCTGTCAAATGCCAATGAAAGGTATTTAATTTATACTTTGACATCTTATCAATATAAGATTTGACATCCTCTACGCTAAAAAAGTGGCGACTGACATCGAGCATCAATCCACGCCAAGCAAAACGAGGATAATCAGAAATTTTAGCACCTTTTAACGCCATCTTTTTAGCTCCATCGAATTTAAAATCTGACGGAAAAAATTGAAATAATGTTTGCAATCCATTAAAAATACCCGCAGGTTTATTTGCAGACAAAGTAATGCTTTGACCTTTAATATCGAGATCATATCCTTCAGCACCTAAACTCTCTTTCGGATTTTCATTGAGGCTGACACTCATGATATTGCCAGAAGCAGCATCTGTTGTAATCCCAGCATCCGATAAGAATTTGGTAAATGAACTTACAAACGTTTGTACTTGCGCATCATCTGTTTGTATATCTAGACGTATATTTTTTGATACTACGAAGTTGTCTTGAGTTATCTCGTAACTAACAGGTTGAGGGATAATATTGGACTCATAAATCTGGATAGGAATACTTTCCTTTTGAGCACAAGATAGTACTGCTAATGAAATAAAAATCAATAATATTCTATTCATAATATATTGTATTAGTAATGGTATCTTTTAAAGGCTTCGATAGCAGCATAATCTGCTAAGCCTAAGTCATTATATTTTTTCGCTGTCAATCTATTTCTGTCCTCTACTCGAACCCAAAACTCTCTAGAATCATCACCTTGAAACATTACTCCGTCTTTTTGAGATTGGTGATAAAAAATGGCGTGTCTTTTCTTTAAGACTTGATCAGGACTCATAGGCACTGCCATATCTATTTCATAAGTTTCCCATTCGTGCCATGCTCCTCTATATAACCAAACCCAGCAATCATTCATGAACTTTTGAGGTTTTAGTTTTTCCAAAGCTACAAATAATGCATCTAAACACACGCGGTGTGTACCGTGAGGATCTGCGAGATCACCAGCAGCATATATTTGATGAGGTTTTACCTTTTTTATAAGATCGCACATAATGTCAACGTCTTGTTCTCCAAGCTTATTTTTTTTGATTGTTCCAGTTTCGTAAAAAGGTAAATCTAAGAAATGAACGTTTTCATCAGTTAAACCAACATAGCGTGTAGCAGCTAAAGATTCGCTGCGACGTATTAACCCTTTAAGTTTTCTAACTTCGATACTATCGATACTATTCTTTTCTTTAGTTTGTATGCTTTTAATAATCGCATCTGCTGAATTCGATTTACTACTTAGCAGCTTATTCACTTCGGCAAACTTTAAGGCTTCCTCGTCTGATACAGCTATGTTACCAGAAGTTTGATACGCTATATGCACCTCATGACCTTGTTCGACTAAACGATCGAAAGTACCGCCCATCGAAATGACATCATCATCTGGGTGCGGGCTAAAAATGATCACTCTCTTTTTAGCAGGGTCAGAGCGTTCCGGACGATTCGTGTCATCAGCATTTGGTTTACCGCCTGGCCAACCAGATATTGTATGTTGCAATTTATTAAACATTTTAATATTGAGATCATATGCCGTTCCTTCTTCGACCAGTAAGCCAGACATTCCGTTGTCATTATAATCTTTGTCAGTAAGCTTCAATACCGATTTTTTTAACGTTTCACTCAACCAAACTACCGCTTTTCGTTTTAAATCCTCTGTCCAAATACACGAAGAAACTAACCAAGGAGTTTTTACTCTAGTTAACTCAGAGGAAGCTTCTTTGTCAAGTATAAAAGTTGTATTGGAATGCAATTGTAAATAGGTCGCAGGAACACTCGACGAAATTTCGCCTTCGATAGTTTCTTTTAATACATGCGCCTTATTAATTCCCCATGCCAAGAGTACTACTCTTTTGGCTTTTTGAATGGTGCTAATTCCCATAGTGATTGCCTTTCTAGGCACGTTTTCAATGCCTAAAAAAGAAGGAGCAGCATCAGCGCGAGTAACATGGTCTAAGGTAATACTTCGAGTTCCAGAATTTAAATGTGAACCAGGTTCGTTAAATCCGATATGACCGGTTCGTCCAATACCCAGCAATTGAAAGTCTAAACCTCCTGCCTTTTTTATTTGCATTTCATAATCTATGCAATATTGATAGGCTTCATCACTTTCTACCGTACCATCTGGTATATGAACATTTTCGGGCAAAATATCAATATGATTGAACAGATGCTCATGCATGAAGTAATAATAACTATGAATACTGTCTTTATCCATAGGAAAATATTCATCTAGATTAAAGGTGATAACATTTTCAAAACTTAAACCTTCCTCATGGTGCATGCGAACAAGTTCTTCGTATACTTTAATTGGTGAAGACCCTGTTGCTAAACCTAATACACATGTTTCTTTTTTTAATTGCTTTGCAATAATGAGTTGAGCAATTTCTTGCGCTACGGTAATGGAAGCCGTATTAGAATCGTCAAAAATAACATTATGAATTTTCTCAAATCTAGTTTCTTCAAATTGTCCTGCAGGTTGATAACTAATGTTTTTGGTATCTAAAATATAATCTTGCATGAGATGCTAAATATTAAGTCATTAAATTAAACAATTCAAAAATAGAACGATCCTTTATTCTTTGAAAATTTTATATACCAACAGCATTAAACTAATAATAGATAACAATTATGGTAAGACAAACTATGTATTTTAGTATCATATATTTTCTATATATTTATCGAGTTACTAATATAAATTAATCCGATTTTTTTGATTAAAACTTTTAAAAATTCAAGTTATACCATACCAATAAAATATCATGTCATATTTTGGACAAGCTATTTTATTTTTAATGTTATTCGATGGGGAAGTTATTACCAAGATTACTGGTATTCATTCAAATCAAATCTTGTCACCTTTACCATGAGTATGATTTTGGTCTACGTGAATATTTATGTTTTATTTCCGAGATTTATTTTAAAGAAAAATTACGCAAAATATCTCTTAAGTTTTTTATTGGTGCTTTGTGTCTTTTATATTATTAGAACCGAACTTATTTATTGGTTGATAAATGAGAATGTTTGGCCAGAGTCAGATAGTCCACAAAAAGCCTATTCTTTTAATCATGTTTTGGTGGTTTTTTTAACAGGAATATACGATGTGGCTTTAGTAACGACTATTAAGCTAACTGCTGATTGGATTTTTGAAAGGAAAAGAACAGAACAACTGCAGAAAATTCAGTTAAGAACTGAATTGAATTTTTTGAAAACACAGATCCAGCCACACTTTTTTTTTAATACGTTAAATAATTTGTATGCCTTGAGTATTGAGAAATCGGATAAGGCACCAGAAATGATCTTGAAGCTTTCTGAAATAATGCAATATGTATTATATGATGCTAAGGAGCCAAAAATAAGATTGTTGAAAGAAATTAACTATATACATAACTACTTAGAGTTAGAAGAACTTAGATTTGGTGATTCGGTAAAATATAATTTAGATATAGTTGGAAATATCGATGACGTTTTTGTTCCACCATTACTTTTCTTGCCATTTATTGAGAATTGTTTTAAACATGGAACGAAAGAAAATGATCATATGAAGGTGGAGATTAATTTTGAAAAAATAAAAGAACAGCTCATTTTTTCAGTAAAAAATAACTTTAATAAAAACAGTGAAACCATCGCTAATAGTAAACACGGTATTGGAATTATAAATGTGAAGCGAAGATTAAAATTACTGTACAACGAAAACTATAAGTTGAAAACTAATATATTTGAAGAAGAATTTAAGGTTAATTTGAAAATCCCAATTTAGATGGAGATTAAATGTATTATTATTGATGATGAGCCATTAGCCATTAAGGTTGTTAGTAATTACTTGGTTGAATTTCAAAATTTCACCTTAGTAGGTACTTTTAATAATCCACTCGAATCTATAGAGACCATCAAAGGAAATGATATAGATGTAATTTTCTTAGATATCAATATGCCTAAAATGAATGGCCTTGAGTTTCTTAGGAATCTTGATATTACAACGAATGTTGTTATTACCACGGCCTATAGAGAACATGCTTTAGAAAGTTATGATTTGGATGTGTTGGATTATTTAGTAAAACCGATTCCCTTCAATAGATTTTTAAAGACAATTAATAAAATTACTCAAAAGGTACATCTTCTAAGAGGGTATAAGAAGAGTGAAGAGGTAAATGAAGAAGGATTTATTTTTTTTAAAGTGGATAAGAAATTAGTCAAGATAAAGTTCGATGAAATCTTATATATTGAAAGTCTCAAAGATTACATTAAAATAATTACGGTCACGGGAAATTATTTAGTGCATAAATCCTTGACCAGTGTTACAGAAGAATTACCGAGCGATAATTTTTTACGTATTCATAGATCGTATACAATTGCGATCGATAAAGTGGCAAGTTTAGAAGGGAATTTAGTGGAGATCTCCTCAAAACGAATTCCAATAGGAAGGAAGTATGTGAATCATGCGAAGCAGGTAATTTTGAATAATTAATAAAATTAGCTTTCGTGTCTGTATTTTGTATGTATAGCTATTATCTGATGCTGGTCATAGAAAATATAAGTAGTTTACTCCACTATTTTAGTAAATTACCAAGCTTTAAAACCTTACATAGATGGTATCATTAAGTTCGTTTGATTATGCGTTAATCATCATATTCTTTTCAATAACCTTATTTATAGGTATTTACGTATCAAAAAAATCAGGTAAAAATTCTACAGAATTTTTCCTTTCTGGGAGAACAATGCCGTGGTGGCTTTTAGGATTATCAATGGTTGCTACCACTTTTTCAACAGATACTCCAAATTTAGTGACAGACATTGTAAGAACCAACGGTGTTTCTGGTAATTGGGTTTGGTGGGCTTTTTTAATCACAGGTTTATTGACAGTATTTGTGTATGCAAAGCTTTGGCGGAAATCTAATGTGAATACCGATATTGAGTTTTATGAATTGCGCTATGGTGGAAAACCAGCTACTTTTTTAAGAAAATTTAGAGCGATATACTTAGGTGTTATTTTCAATGTTATTACCATGTCAGCCGTGACCTTAGCGGCCATAAAAATTGGTGGGATCATGCTCGGTTTAGAGCCATGGCAAACGGTGATTAGTGCAGGATTGGTAACCGTTGTTTTTAGTGCTGTTGGTGGATTTAGAGGTGTTGTATATACCGATTTTATTTTGTTTTTTGTTGCCATGGGTGGAGCCATTGGAGCCGCTTATTATTTAGTCAACTTACCAGAAGTTGGAGGTTTAGAGGCGTTGATTGCGAATGATAATGTAACTGATAAACTATCTTTTTTGCCAGATTTTAGTGATAAAAAGGCTTTGATTACATTACTAATAATTCCGTTAGCGGTGCAATGGTGGAGTTCATGGTACCCAGGAGCTGAGCCAGGCGGTGGAGGTTATATTGCTCAACGTATGTTAGCAGCTAAAGATGAAAATCATGCTATCGGAGCAACATTCTTTTTCAATATTATGCATTATGCTTTACGACCTTGGCCATGGATTTTGGTCGCATTAGCATCGTTGGTGGTTTTTCCTGATCTGGCTAGTATACAAGAAGCATTTCCCAATATTGCCGACGATAAATTAGGGCATGATTTGGCTTACTCGGCAATGCTTACAAAATTGCCTAGTGGTTTGTTAGGTTTGGTATTAGCCTCGTTAATTGCCGCCTATATGAGTACGATTTCTACACAGTTAAATTGGGGATCGTCGTATATTGTAAATGACTTCTATAAAAGACAAATAAATCCTGAAGCATCAGAAAAAAAGTTAGTAGCAGTTGGTAGAATCTCTACCGTGGTACTAATGGTATTTAGTGCTATTTTGGCCTTGCTCTTGCAAAACGCACTGCAATTATTTAATTTATTATTAGTTTTTGGAGCAGGAACAGGGTTGATTTTCATATTAAGATGGTTCTGGTGGCGTATCAATGCGTGGAGTGAAATTACAGCCATGTTTGCATCAGGAATTTTATCTCTAGCTTTGGCCTTAACACCTTTAAAAGCTTATTTATTTGATCCTGTAACTGGTATTTTTCCTGATTGGGCTGAGTTTCCTTTTGTAGTTGTAGTAACGACTATTGTTTGGTTGATTGCAACTTTTGTAACGCAACCAGAAAGTAACGATGTATTACATAATTTCTATAAGAAGATACAACCTGGTGGACCTGGATGGTCGAAAGTGTTGAATGATGCTGAAGAAAATGCAATAGAGTTAGCTGATAAAGATCGCAAATGGAGTGTGCCTTCAGGGATCTCAGCAATGTTATTGGGTTGTGTACTCATTTATAGTTGTCTTTTTGCAACTGGATACTGGATTTACGGAGAAACTAAAGAAGCTCTTATTTTAACAACTGTCGCAGCTATTTCTGGGTTTTTGTTGATCAGGGTTTGGAAAAAAATTAGTGCTACTATTTTGTAAATTTGAATGACTTAAGTTCTATTGAACAAGAATTTTACAAGTTTTTTGAGTCCGTCGGAAGAACGAATATCCTAATAAATTATAGAATTTTTTAGACTGAACGTTGTTTTATCTAAATCTTTTTAAAAAAGGAAACTTCTTTTCTTTGAGAGTAATTCCATATTAAATCATTTAACATTTTTTAACAATTATATGATGATAACTACAAAAATACGAAAACGTTTTCGTAATTTCGAGTTAATATTGGATGTTCGAAATATGAATTTCAATATTTTTGAAAAAGTTTAATAATTGTTTAATAATATGACTAATTAATTAGTGTTATCATAGTTTTAAATGGCTATTAATAGGAAACTCCTAATTTGTATTGCTCAAGAAAAAATGAAAAAATGACTTATAAACAATAGCATAACGTGAAATTTCGACAACTATGTTCGTTATTTCTTTAACGTCATTCGTTGTTCTTTTTATGTTATTGGTATAGTAAATTTTCAGATTCTCAAGTTGACAATTACATTTATCGAAGTTTATTATGATAGACATTTACTTAAGTATGTACATACTCTTGAGAAGCATGTTTTATTCGATAATGGACTTAACTAAATTTAACTAATTTAAATAATTATGAAAATCAAATTACTTAAACATTTAATGTTTTTCGGTGTTATGCTATTCGCTAGTGTAATATCAGCACAAACAGTAACTGGTACGGTAACTGATGCGAATGGCCCATTGCCAGGCGCAAGTGTTATTGTAAAAGGTACTGAAAACGGAACTGAAACAGATTTCGATGGCAAGTTCTCAATTGACAATGTTGCCTCTGACGCTGTTTTAGTCGTAAGTTATGTAGGTTACGTTACTCGAGAAGTGAGCGTAGCAGGAAAATCGGTAGTAAATGTCGTTCTAGTAGAAGACGCAAATCAATTAAACGAAGTTGTAGTTGTTGGTTATGTTGCACAGGCTAGAGGAGACATTTCTGGTTCAGTTGCATCAGTTGACATTTCGGAAGCTGTTAAAGTACCTGTAACAAATGCTGCTGAAGCACTACAAGGACGAGTTTCTGGTGTGACTGTTTTTAACAATGCATCTCCAGGAGCACCACCAAGAGTGGTAATTCGTGGTTTTGGTACAAGTAATAACAGTAATCCATTATACATAATTGATGGTGTACAAACTGATGACCCGAACGTTTTTAACAGTCTTAACCCGGCTGATATTAAACAAATGAACGTTTTAAAAGATGGTGCGGCTTCTATATATGGTGCACGTGCAGCAAACGGTGTAGTAATTGTGGCTACAAATAGCGGTGGATATAACATGGACAAAGCTAGAGTATCTTTTGATATCTACACTGGTAGTTCAAATCCAACAAATTTACCAGACTTATTAAATGCACAACAACATGGTGATATGATATTTCAAAGTTTGGCGAATGATGGAGCAGCGTTAACACACCCACAATATGGTTCAGGGCCTACAGCTGTAGTACCTACAACTATTCAAGGAGCACCTGTTAGTGCAACAGTAGCGCCAGGAGGAACGAATTGGCCAGAAGCAATTACAAGAAATGCGCCAACTACCAATGTGAGTTTTTCATTGTCAAATGGAACAGAGACTGGAAAATACTTCATGTCTGCAAACTACTTGTCTAGAGAAGGGGTATTAAACAATACTTTTTTCGAAAGAGGAACTTCACGTTTAAATTCTGAATTCAAAATTTTAAACGGTAAAGTTAGAGTAGGAGAGCACTTAAACGTAGCGTTCTCAAATGGTCAGACAGGAACTTCTGAGGCTTTTGAAAACTCATTTAGATCAAGTCCGTTAATTCCAGTATTTGATGATAATGGTGATTTCGCAGGTACATTTTCTAACTCTTTAGGATTAGGAAATGCAAGAAGTCCATTTGCACAATTAGAAAGAAATAAAAATGATTTCAATAAATCACTAAGAGTATTTGGTGATGTATATGCTGAGGTTGATATTACTGAAGGCTTAACAGCAAAGACTAGTATTGGTATTAGTATGAATAACTTCGATAGAAGAGGTTTCTTAGCATTAGATCCAGAGCATGGTGAGCCATTATCTACCAATACTTTAACAGTTCAAGATTTAGTTACATATGATTGGACATGGACGAATACAATTAATTATTCTAAGAAGTTCGGTGAGCACTCACTAAATTTATTAGCAGGTGTTGAAGCCGTTAAGAATGTAGGAAGTGGAAAGCAAATTTCTCGTACAGGTTTCTTATTTGAAGATCCTGATTTTTATGAGTTAAGTGTAGGATCTGGTGTTCCAAATGTGGATAATGCCTTTAGATTTGAATCTTCTCTGTTCTCAATCTTTGGTTCTGTAATTTACAGCTACCAAGACAAATATTTTGCAACTGCAACGTTACGTCGTGATGAAACTTCTCGTTTCTTAGATTCTAAGAAATCTGGTGTTTTTCCTTCATTTAGCGCAGGTTGGTTAATAAGTAACGAAGATTTCTTCCCAACAGATGGTATTATCAATAGATTAAAATTAAAAGCTTCCTATGGTGAATTAGGAAATCAGAGTTTATCATCTTCTAATCCAGGTGTAAATATTTCTGCTTTGAGTGAAGGTTTTTCTAACTATGCTATTGGAGGAAGTGCGATCGCTACAGGATCTTTCTTACAGAGTGTAGGTAACCCTAATTTAGAATGGGAGACTTCTCAATCAACAAACATAGGTTTGGAGTTTGGATTATTAGATAATAAATTATCATTAGAAGTTGAATACTTTAAAATTACTACTGATGGTATTATCGATGTAAACAGTACTAGAATTCCAGATACAGGACCAGATGCAGGTGCTCCTTTTGAGAACCTTGGTAATATTGAAAACACTGGTTTTGATTTAGCAATTGGTTATAATGATAAGACTGATTCTGGTTTTTCTTATGGAATCAATTTCAATTTATCACATTATAAAAATGAGGTGACTGATTTTGGAGGTAATATCTTAGTTGGTAACTCTGGTTTTAGAGGTGGTGCAGTTACAAGAACAGAAGCTGGACAGCCTATATCATCTTTCTTCGGAAGAGTGGTAACTGGGTTTGACGCTAATGGTAGATTTACATATCAAGATGTTAACAACGATGGTAACATAAATGATGACGATCGTACATATATTGGTTCTCCACACCCTGATTTCACCTATGGTATAAATGTAAACCTAGCATACAAAGGATTTGATTTAGCTGGTTTCTTTACAGGATCTCAAGGAAATGATATTTATAACTATAATAAAATCTATCAAGATTTCCCAACGTTCTTTAATGGTAATAGAAGTACAAGAATATTAGATTCTTGGACACCAACTAATACTAATGCTACATTACCAGCATTAAGTCAAACAATTACAAATGCGGAAACAAATCCTAATACATACTTTGTTGAAGATGGATCATTCTTCAGATTAAAGAATTTACAGTTAGGATATACGTTACCAGAAAGTTTTGTAAGCAAGGCTAAAATGGAATCAGTAAGAATTTACTTACAAGGTACCAACTTGTTTACTATTACTGATTATAATGGTGTAGATCCTGAGATTTCTACAGGAGGAAATTTAACTATTGGTGTTGACAATCAAGTGTTCCCGATAGCGAAAATATATTCATTAGGTGTTAATATTAAAATTTAAGAAATGAAAAACAGATTAATTTATTCATTAATTCTATGTGCGACGCTTATTGTTGCATGTAGTGAAGACTTTACTGAGTCTACCGCCTTTGCATCCTTAAGTGATGCGGCATTGCAAAATGCGCAGGGTGTTGATCTACAGTTAATAGGTGCATATTCTGCATTAGATGGTAATACAAATACACCGGGAGCCGATTGGGAAAAAACAGGAGATAACTGGTGGTTTGATGTAATGGCTGATGATGCGCATAAAGGTAGTACTGATGGAGATCAAGCTGACTTATTTTTATTAGAAACTTATGATTGGACCAGTGCCAACCCTTATTTAACTAATAAATTTAGAGCATTATATGCTGGTGTTGGTAGAGCTAATTCAGTAATTGATTTAATTAGTAAAGTTGAAGGTGCTGATTTTACACAACAACTAGCTGAAGCACGTTTTTTAAGAGGACATTTTCACTTCGAATTACAGAAAATTTGGGGTAATGTAGCTTATATTTCTGAAGAAAACTTTGCAAATACTGAATTTAGTCAGCCTAATACAGGACCAATTTGGGATCAAATTGAAGCTGATTTTGCTTTTGCTGCTGCAAACTTACCGAATTCACAAAGTGATTCTGGTAGACCAAACGCGTTTGCTGCTTCTGCTTATTTAGGAAAAGCACATTTATATCAAGCTGATTGGGCCAATGCTCTAACAGCATTGAACACTGTAATAAATAGTGGTACATATGCATTATTAACTGAGTATCAAGACAATTTTCAATCTTCTGGTGAAAACGGAAGTGAGTCTGTTTTTGCGATCCAGTATACTGCAGATGGAGGTCAATCTTTTAACGGTAACTTAGGTGGTACATTGAACTTTAGTGGACCTAATGGATGGTGTTGTGGTTTTTATCAACCAACACAAGATTTAGTAAACGCTTTCCAGGTTGACGGAAGTGGATTACCATTATTAGATACCTTTAATCAAACTGATGTAGCTAACGATTATGGATTAAATAGCTCTGATGCATTTACTCCAGAAGCAGGTACACTTGATCCGAGATTGGATTATACTGTTGGACGAAGAGGAATTCAGTATAACGGTTATGGTGCACATCCAGGTAAAGATTGGATCCGTGCTTCTTTCGCAGATATTTCTGGGCCTTATTTAGCTAAGAAAAGTGTATATCAAAATGGTGATGATGCGAACGTAGGTACTGGTGCATGGGGTCAACAAAGATCAGGTATCAACTATCATATTATACGTTATGCTGATGTATTATTGATGGCTGCTGAAGCTGCTGCTGAGACTAATGATTTGGCAACTGCCTTGAATTATGTGAATCAGATTCGTAATAGAGCAAAAAATATGACTCCAGTTCAAAATTTGGCTGGAACAGGACCTGCTGCTAACTATAGTGTTGAGCCTTATCCTGCTTTTGCAGATCAGGCTTTTGCTAGAAAAGCAGTACGTATGGAACGCCGTTTAGAATTAGGTATGGAAGGACATCGTTTTTTCGATGTTAGAAGATGGGATGGTACTGGTATTATGAATGCTTATTTCCAGAATGAAGGACGTACTATTACTTCTTTCGCTGGTAAATCAAAAGGATATACAAGTACAAATGATTTATGTCCTATTCCTTTAAGAGCGATAGATTTAAGTCAAGGTGTCTTGACTCAAAACCCAGGTTACTAAAATATTTGAATTAGTTTACTTGTTTATTTCAGAGTCCATTATTTTTTAATGGACTCTGTTATTTTATATATTTGTTTCTACTTTAAATTATCAATTTATATGCGAAAGTATATCCACATGAATGTTCAATCGAAACTTGTTAAATTAGTTGTATTACTATTGCTTGTTGCTTCTTGCTCAGATGTTAAAACAGGATCTAAAAATAAATTATTCAAACAGTTATCAAATAAAGATACTGGTATTGATTTCTCAAATACCTTGACGGAAAATGATTCCTTGAATTATTTTAGTTATGCCTATTTATATATGGGCGGCGGCGTTGCTGCTGGTGATATAAATAATGATGGTTTGATTGATTTGTTCTTCACAGGAAACATGGTTTCTAATAGATTGTATTTGAATAAAGGTGGACTTAAATTCGAAGATATTTCTGAGAGTGCAGGACTACTAGGAGAGGATGAGTGGTTTACTGGTGTGACTATGGCCGATGTTAATAACGACGGATTTATAGACATTTATTGTTCAGTTGGAGGTAAGTTTGGATCGAAAGCAAATCTCTTGTATATTAATAATGGAGATGAAACTTTTACAGAAAAAGCGGCGGCATACGGTTTAAACGATATTGGGAATAGCGTGCAAGCTACCTTTTTTGATTATGATTTAGATGGTGATTTAGATGTGTATGTTGCGAATTACCCTCCTACGAAATTTAATGCCCCAAACAGCTATTACGGTTTTAAAATGAGAACAACCTCAGATGTTGAAACCGACAAATTATTCAGAAATGACGGAGAAAAATTTACGAACGTTACAGATGAAGCTGGATTAAGGTCATTTGGACTAACATTAAGTGCTACCGTTGGTGACGTAAACAATGATAGCTATCCTGATATTTATATTTCTAATGATTTTAGTACGCCAGACTACTTATTTATAAATAATAAGAATGGTACGTTCAGTGAACAAGTACGAAAAACTACAAAACAAACGGCTTTCTACGGAATGGGCGTAGATATAGCTGATTTTAACAACGATCAGTTGTTAGATATTATTCAAGTTGATATGATGGCAAAGGATAATAGAAGAGCTAAAGCAAATATGGCAAGTATGGACCCTAAACTTTTTTGGAGTACAGTAAACGCTGGATTTCATTTTCAATATATGCAGAATAACTTGCAAATGAATAATGGACTTGTAAATGACTCTTTACCCGATTTTAGTAATGTTGCTAGACTAGCGGGGGTATCGTCAACAGATTGGAGTTGGGGACCTTTATTTGCCGATTTAGACAATGATGGTTGGAAAGATATTTTTATATCAAATGGTACACGGAGAGAAATTAACAATAGAGATTTTTTTGCGGAGGTAAGTAAACAAGGACTTTCGAAAGACAGCCTACTGGCGAAAAGCCTTGCCATACCTTCCGAAAAAATAGATAATTTTGTGTTTAGAAATAACCAAGACTTAACTTTTGACAATGTCAATGACAAATGGGGGTTAACCTACAAAGGTTTTTCGAATGGTTGTGTTTATGTTGATCTAGATAATGATGGAGATTTAGAAATTGTTACCAATAACATTGATGACTATGCAGCTATTTTCGAAAATAAAAGTTCAGAGATCAATAACCATCTAACTTTAAAATTTAAAGGTTCAGAAAAGAATACATTTGGTTTAGGTGTAAAAGTACTAGTAACTGCAGATAGTATTACGCAATTTCAGGAAATGACCTTGACAAGAGGGTTTCAGTCTTCGATAGCACCTAGATTGCATTTCGGGTTGGGCAAAACTGAAAAAGTTAGCAATATCAAAATTATTTGGCCAGATGGAAAAGAACAACAATTAACTGATGTTGATAAAAATCAGTTATTAGAAATTAATTATATCGATGCCGTAGTCGCTTCGAATGAAAATGACCAGCCAAATAGGAGAACATTGTTTTCAACGGTTACTGACACTACAGTGGTGGCTAAACATAAGCACAAAGAAAATTATTACGATGATTTTAATAAAGAAGTATTGTTACCGCATCGTACATCAATGTTTGGTCCGGGTGTTTCTGTGGGAGATTTAAATGGAGATGCTTTAGAAGATTTTGTGGTTGGCGGAGCAGCAAATAGCGAATCGGGCATTTATTTTCAAACGACCGATGGTTTTGTAAAGCAACAGATAGATGCTCTGGCGAAAGATTTTGAGCAGGAAGATCTTGGGAGTTTAATTTTTGATGCTGACGGAGACGGAGATAATGATATTTATATGGTAAGCGGAGGAAATGAATTTATCAATAACCCAACCATGCTTCAAGATCGTCTTTACATTAATAATGGAAATGGAGATTTTACGAAAGCGTTGAATGCTTTACCCGAAATGCCCACAAGTGGTTCAAGGGTACATAGTGCTGATTTCGATAAAGACGGAGATTTAGATTTATTCGTAGGAGGTCGATTAGTGCCAGGTAATTATCCGGCACCTGCAACTAGTTACATTTTAGAGAATATTAGCACAAAAGACACACCAAAATTTGTAAATGTAACTGATAAAATTGCTCCAGAATTAAATAATCTGGGATTGGTGACAGATGCCAGTTGGACAGATTATGATAATGATGGAATGGTTGACTTACTCCTTTCAGGCGAATGGATGCCAATTACTGTATTTAAAAATACAGATGGAAACTTTAAAAATGTAACGGCAGCTGTCGGATTAGAAGACACAACAGGATGGTGGTTTAGTCTTGAGAAGGGTGATTTTGACAATGACGGAGATATAGATTTTATTGCAGGAAATTTAGGATTAAATTATAAGTACAAAGCGAATGAAAAGGAAACCTTTGACATTTATTTTAACGATTTCGATAAAAATAAAACCAATGATATCGTATTGAGTTATTTTAATGATGGTAAAAAGTTTCCGTTGAGAGGAAGAGAATGTTCTTCTCAGCAAATTCCGGCGATTAAGAAAAAGTTCGAGAATTATGAATCGTTTGCAACGGCGACCTTAGAAGATGTGTATACTGAAAAAGATCTTGAGAAATCATTACATTATCAAGTAAAGTCTTTCGCTAGTGTATATTTAGAAAATGATGGTGGAAAGTTTAAGATCCATGCTTTACCTAATCTTGCACAACTTTCAAGTGTTAATCAAATTCTTGTAAAAGATTTTAATAATGATGACAAATTAGATCTCGTTTTAGCAGGTAATTTATATAGCAGTGAGGTAGAAACTCCAAGAAATGATGCTAGCAATGGTCTATTTCTAAAGGGAGATGGTAAAGGATATTTCACACCGGTTGTTGGCGCTCAAAGTGGCCTCTATGCTAATAATGATGTAAAAGACTTGGCTATGATTAAAATTAAAGAAGATGACTATGTGATAGTAGCAAAAAATGATGACTTTTTACAGTTCGTAAAAGTAAATCGATAACACCTTGATTTTCATTAAATAAACTTATCTTCGTTTTATAACTATCTTAAAACCCAACTATGAAGTCACAAAATTTATCTAATCATGCACGTTTTGTGCCGCTTTATCATTTTTTTACTGCGATAGGAGCACTACTATTATTGATAGGAACCATTGTTAATTTAATAAAAACATCAGAAGAAAACCTATATGATGCTTCGCTATTGGTATTTGGGGCATTATTGTTTGTATTTACAACATTTTACGCAAGGGCATTCGCTTTAAAAGCACAGGATAGAGCCATTATAGCTGAAGAAAAATTTAGACATTATGTGCTTACAGGCAAAACACTAAATAATCAGTTAACGCCTAGACAAATAATAGGCTTACGATTTGCCTCAGATGAAGAATTTGTTGAATTGGCTGAAAGAACCGCGACTGAAAATTTATCCGAAAAGGAAATAAAGAAAAGTATTAAGAATTGGAAGGCCGATAACTATAGAGTTTAGGATGGTTTCTAAAAGAGTTATTTCTGTTGATATTCTAAGAGGGATTACCATAATAGCAATGATTTTGGTAAACAATCCCGGTACATGGTCTGCTGTTTATCCGCCACTGTTGCATGCAGAATGGCATGGGTTAACACCAACAGATTTAATTTTTCCTTTCTTTATTTTTATTGTAGGAATTTCAATTTCGTATTCTTATAAGAATAAAACGAATAGTTCCTCTACATATAGAAAAATAATAATTCGAAGTTTAAAACTTATCGGATTAGGATTGTTTTTATCTTGGTTTTTACCATACTTCCCTTTTTTTAAAGCATATGAAACGGTTAGATTGCCAGGTGTATTACAGCGAATTGGCGTAGTATTTTTTATAGCTGCTATATTATTTTTAAACTTTAACTGGAAACAACTCATTGGTATCACCGCACTGTTATTGGTGTCATATTGGTTGTTTTTAGGTTTTGTTCCCTTACCCGATGGCATGCTCCCAACTTTTGAGAGAGCTGCAAATAACTGGGCAAATTATACCGATGTGCAAATCTTAGGAAAACATACTTGGAAAGCCGATTATGATCCTGAAGGACTGCTAAGTACAATTCCGGTAATAGCGACATGTTTGTTAGGCATTTTTACAGGAAAATTTTTAGGGAGTAAACAAAAGAAAAAAGATATAAAGTTGGTTGTGGCTGGAATTGCATTCCTACTGGTGGGTTATGTATGGAGTATCTGGTTTCCATTAAATAAAGCCATCTGGAGTAGTAGTTTTGTTTTGGTAACAGCGGGCTGGGCAGCCATCATACTCGCAATAGTATATTACCTTACTGATGTTAGGCAACTTAAATTTGGGAAGGTATTTATTTTTGTTGGGATGAATGCAATTACCATTTTCTTTTTATCAGGCTTTATTGCCAAATCTATGGGACTACTTAAAATCGGGGATCAATCAATACATTCATTTTTATATACAACAATATTTGAGCAACCATTCCTAGATGCAAAACTTTCATCTATGTTGTATGCAATTTGTGTTATTAGTTTCTATGTCTTACTAGGTTTTGTAATGTACAGAAAAAAACTTTTCATCAAAGTATAAAAAAAACTCCTCAACTGAGGAGTTTTTACTTTTTAGTACAATCTATAGGCGGGTGCCTTAATGCCTTGCATACGGAGCGCTACTAATGCTTGACCGCGATGATGAATGAGATGATCATTGATGAATTTAAATCCTTTCTCTTTTTCAAATTTAGGTTGTTTAGGGTCGAAGAAAACCGTGAACTTTTCTTTCAACGTTTGTGCTGTCATACTTTTATAGGTAGCAATCATTTCATCTAAGCCTTCAGTAACTGCCTTTGTAACCGCTTCTTTAGAGGTTGCCATTTCTTTTTCCATAGCATCAAATTTCGCAAAATCTTCTTGAGAAGGAAGCGCTCCATTTTTAATAAATATACTGGTTAAAAATTTTGTCGACATACCTAAATGTGCCATTTGTTCACCGAAACTTCGAATGGAATCATGTGGTCTAAATGTATACTTGTCGGCTGGCATCGCCTCTAAAAGTTCCAGGGTGTAATCTTTAGTGCCATTTAAAAGCTCAACATTAGCTTCAATTTCAGCATTCGAGTTCTTGACATCAATGAAGGCTATGGTACTCACAACAAAGGCTCCAAGTATAAAATAAAAAAATGATTTTTTCATGATAAGATAGTTTAAGTTATAAAGTAAAATTAAGGATTATATTTTAAAATAGAGGATGTCAATTGACGAAAAGCGTGATCGCGTTCGTTGCATAGTTTTATATTTCTTTGTATCATTACAAGCATTAAATAGTACCCTATGTCCAAAAAAGATAATATTTCTGAAATTAATATCGAAGATCAAAAAATTATTGATAATAACGAATTGAATATATGGGAGGCGTTGATTCCTGTTTTTGCACTTATCGTTATGCTCTTTTATAATGTGTTTATTGCTTTTGGGGATGATGCGTTAAGTGGAAGTAATCAGTTTATTCTCTTATTGGGTGCTGCAGTTGCTGCTATTGTAGGTTTTAGAAATAAAGTTACCTACAAACGAATGATTGAAGAAGTAGCAGAAAATGTAAAATCAACGGCTGGCGCTCTCTTGATTTTGTTGATGGTAGGATCTCTGGCCGGTACTTGGTTAATCAGTGGCATTATACCCTCCATGATCTATTATGGACTCCAGATTTTGAATCCGACTATATTTTTAGCCGCCTGTGTTGTTATTTGTGCAATTATTTCGATAGCCACAGGGAGTTCTTGGACGACAGCAGCCACAGTAGGTATTGCTTTAATTGGTATTGGTGAAACACTAGGAATATCATTAGGTATGACGGCTGGAGCTGTATTATCTGGAGCTTATTTTGGCGATAAGATGTCACCTTTAAGTGATACGACAAACTTGGCACCTGCAATGGCCGGAGGAGAACTCTTTGACCATATTAAATATATGACGTACACCACAGTGCCAACAATAACGATTACTTTAATAATATTCATCATTATAGGATTAAACATTGAAACTACCGGTAGCCCTGATATTTCAGATAAATTAATAGCTATAGATGCTGCTTTTAATATCAATCCTTGGTTGTTCATCGTTCCGGTTATTGTGATTGCAATGATCGTAAAAAAGACGCCGCCTTTAATCGCTTTGTTAATTGGAACGTTATTGGGTGCTGTAGCTGCAATAATAGCGCAGCCAGATATTGTTACTAAAATAGCTGGAGCTGAATCGTTAAATTTCAATTCAGCATATAAAGGCGTTATGAATGCCATGACAGTCGACACCTCGGTATCAACAACAAGTGCCGAGTTGAATGATTTATTCTCGTCAGGCGGAATGAAAGGAATGTTAGGTACTATATGGCTCATTATTTGTGCCATGGTTTTTGGAGGTGTGATGGATGCGATTGGAGCGTTGTCTAGAATTACGAAGGCCTTGCTAAAAATGGCAACATCTACTTTCGGATTATTTGCGAGTACCGTGGCAAGTTGTTTAGCCTTAAATGCAACGGCTTCAGACCAGTACTTAGCGTTAGTTATACCTGGAAAAATGTTTAAGAAGGCTTATGAAGATAAAGGATTGGCACCCGAGAATTTAAGTAGAACTTTAGAAGATTCAGGAACCGTGACGTCTGTGTTAATACCCTGGAATACCTGTGGAGCCTACCATAGCGGCGTTCTTGGTGTACCTGTAGTAGATTATGCCTTTTATGCCATTTTTAATTGGATGAGTCCGATGATGACCTTATTATTTGCAGGATTTCACATTAAGATAAAGGAATTGACAGGAACTTTAGAGAAAGCTTAAATAAAGAAATTCCATACCACGCCGAATCGGAATGCAAAATCTCGATATGGATGATTTGGTGCCGAATAAAAGTCACTTGTATCTCCGAAACCAGAATTAAAATGCTCAAATTTAAAATACAATCTAGTACGTTGAATTTGTGCGTTGATGAAAAAATCTAGTACTGGATATCCCCCAATTTCTTGTTCGTTTTGTAGATGAAATTCTGAGAGCACAGGATTGTAACTATTCGCATAATATTTCGTAAAATATTTCAATGTCACACCGGCTTCTAAGTAAAGAGGATCACCCTTAAATAAGTTATCAGCAAAATAGAAAGAGTTTCTCGTAACTAGTTCAGGGACTCGTAAAAATGACTCACCTTGCGCAACTCGTTGATACATCACTGAATTATCAAAACCAAATTTACCTAGTTTGAAATTTTTAGAAACTTTGGCTTTTAAGTAGTTAATAGTAATAGGAGCCTGAAGTGGTTTCGGCTGACCTACTGCTGTAATGGTATCACTAAAGTACGTGTAGTTATCAATTTGGGTAATTTGTACATGAGCATTTAATAATTTGCTGGATGTTAAATCAAATACAAGGCTACGTGTACTTTCATTTTCTAAATTTTCAAACCAGTTATAGGCTATATAATTACTTTGATTTAATCTAAAATTTAGATTTGGAGATTTCGTATTCGTTAAGAAAGTTCCTTTGAAAGTAAATAAACTATCTTGTTTAAAACTTGCTGAGGCCTTGATATAGTTACCGGTAAGATCACCCGCGACAATTGTAGATGCATCGGCATCAATATTAAATTTTTTAAGTTTCGTTTTCCATTCACCACCTACGGCTATACTATTCTCCTTCAAACTCTGAGGAATGAATAAGCCTCCAATTGTTTTGACGCTATTATAGCCATAAGAATGATCATAATAATCTGTTTTAAATTTTACTTCACCCAAAACAAGCGCTGATTTCAAGGCTACATAGGCTTGAGCGTTGAGTGTGAAGTGATCAACATTATCACTAATAGTGGTATTAAACGACTCACCAAAAAGGGCATTGGTACTTTCCTGGGTATAGCCATAATGTTTGCGCTCGTAATTAATTTTATTACCAATTTTTAGATATCCAATGGTTCTATCTAAAGTGTCTTTCTGTTGCCATAATTTATAATCATGCTCTAAGTAGTAACGATTGCCTCTTAATAAACTCTTGGCATCGTTAAAGTTCGTTTCCAAACGGGCTCTATCTGTAAAATTTGGATCATTAGATTCAAAAGAAATTATGGAGCCTGGTGTGAGTCCACCGTTTTCATCATTCGCCAGATCTTGTGCAACAATATGTCCACGAAGATTGTAGCTATCGGCACTGGTTCTGTAATTAAATGAGATTCTCATATTACCGTGACTACTCAACGCAGTTCGGTACTTTCCTAAAGATCGCAAGCCTTTATAGGCAATAGCTCCGTTAAATCGTTTGGAGGTATTAAATGTGAATAGCGCATCTAAAAATTGACCCTGCTCTAATCCTGATCGATAGGCTAGTTCGGTAGTTGGTGTTGGTACATGGTAGTAATAAACATCCGAGACATCGTAAAAATTAAAATGCATGGCCCGGGCACCTAGCGAAGGATAAAGAGATGCTTCATTAAAAGCATATCCTAAATTATTAAATGTTTGTCCTTGATTATGAAAAGGCAGTAATTCAAAATCATCTTTACGAATGAAGTTAAACTTAAAGTTTTTACGCATAGACAGTGTTGTATCTATGTACGTGGTGTCATTTTTATGAGAAATTATTTTATAATCAGTATATACCGTTTTTCCACTTAAAGCAATGTACTTCTCTTTTCCAAAACGCGATGAATCTTTTTCACTTCTATTAAAAGGATCTTGAACACGATCTTGATTATCTTTAGAAGGGATATCCTGGGCATATCCCACAATAAGAAACAGTGAAAAAAAGATAAAAAGAAAAAGCCTTTTTTGCATAGAAAATCGATTGATGGCAAAGGTAAAATATTTGTTGAATAATTTTTGCCAAAATTTTGATAAGTATTTTAACATTTAAAGTACATTTGGACTTACCGCATGATGTTAGATAGTAATTTTTCAGGATTCGCATTAGAAGCCGGCACAGACGAGGCTGGTAGAGGCTGTTTGGCAGGACCGGTTGTTGCAGCTGCAGTTATTTTACCTAAAGATTTTCAACATCCTTTTTTAAACGATTCGAAGCAACTTAGTGAAAAGAAACGATTTGAATTGAAACCCTTTATTGAGGAACATGCTGTTAGTTATGCAGTAGAATTTGTTTGGCAGCATGAAATAGATACAATAAATATTTTAAATGCATCGATTTTAGCCATGCATAAATCTATTGATAAGTTAACGGTAATACCGGAATTTATAATTGTAGATGGTAATAGATTTAAACCTTTTAAAAAAATTCCACACCAAACTATAGTCAAAGGCGATAGTAAGTATCTCAGTATTGCCGCTGCATCAATTTTAGCAAAAACGTATCGCGATTTATATATGGAAGAAATTCATGCCGATCATATCCATTATAATTGGAAGAAAAACAAAGGCTATCCTACTAAAGAACATCGAGAAGCAATACGAAAATATGGAATCTCAGATTTTCATAGGAAATCGTTTCGACTCTTACCTGAACAATTACACTTTGATTTTTAGATAAACCCTATATCTAAGTAGGAAAAACACTATCAAAAACAGGAATTTTCCTTATTGACAACAGTTTGAACTTTGAGTACTTTTACAAAAAAAAGTTATGAAAGCTTCTATCATTTTAATGCTATTATTACTCATTAATACCTTGGCTTTATTTGCCGAAATAATCAGTAAGTTAATAAAAGATCTTGATCTACTAAGCTTAATAGCCATCGAAGTACTACTAATCATATTTTACTATAAAAAAAGAGTGATGAAAGGCGTTCGTAAAGTATCTAAATTAAATATGGACATTTTAAATTTTCTAGTGAGAAATGGTAAAAGAAGTGCCTAAGGTTAATACAATGGTATCTGCAACGTTAGTTTGGTTCCAGAAGCCTTATTCTCACTATCTTTTAAATCATCATATGTAAGTGAAAATGAATGTTGAAAGTTTTTGACAAAATTGGTCAATCTCTCTTTGGTGAGATGGATACCGATAGATTTTCTATGAATCACTTTATCGGCTTTTATTTTTGCCGATTCAGTACGGCCAATTCCGTTATCTTCAATACTTATTTCAATAAAATCTTTGTTCGATTGCTGTACAGAAATAAGAATTTTTTTCGATCCTTTTTTCGAAGATAAACCATGCCAGATTGAGTTTTCTAAAAAGGGTTGTAGCACCAAAGGAGGTACTTTAATAGTGTCTAAATTGATGGAAGGGTCCACTATGGTTTCATGGGTAATTTCATTCGAAAATCGAATATTTTCTATACTCATGTAGAGATCCATGGTTTCGAGTTCTTCAGCCAAACTTATTTCTTTTACGCCAGATGCATCCAGTATTTTTCGGATCAGTTTGGAAAACTTGTTTAAGTAATGAACGGCATTTTTTTGCTCGTTATTAATAATATAAAGTTTAATAGAATTTAGTGCATTAAAAATAAAGTGGGGATTCATTTGAATACGCAACAAGTCTTGTTCTAAAGTCAAAATGCGTTTTTCATTTTTTAAATAACGTTGACGGTAGATAAAGTAAAACACCAAACCTAACAAGCTAACGGTTATCAAAGCAACGAGCCAAATATTACGATTTTTAGAAAAGTTAAGTTTGGCAATTTCATTTTGCTTTGCGAGCACTTCAATTTGATTGTTCTTTTTCTCGCTGTCATATTTTATAATTAGATCATTGACATATTGTGTCGTGCGATCGCTAGAAATCTCTTTATCTATTTCGTCAGCGAGTCTATAATATTCTAAGCTGTTTTTATAATCCTTTTTTGCTTCTGCTAATTCAGATAAATGGGTGTAAGCTTCAACAATGGTAGAGGGTAAATTGTATTCTTTGGCCATTGTTAATCCTTTTTGCAAATTCTTTTCGGCCGAAGCGTATTTGCCTATAAGGGTTTGTGCCCACCCCAGATAAATATATTCTGATGAAAGGTAATCTCTATTATTGAGTTCTATAGCTTTAGGTAAGTTTTCATCTATTAATTTGAGTGCCTCATTTGGTTTTCCTTGTTTAATATAAATACGGGCAATACTGCTGTTACAAATAATCTCTCCAAGACGATTGTTCATTTTTACATTGATCTCTAAAGATTCCTCAAAATGTTTTAAGGCTTCATTAAGATTGCCCATAGCTTCTTTTGCGTACCCTATATTTTGATTGTTAATTGCCAAGCCCAGGGTATTATTGATACTTCTTTCAATTTCTTGGGACATTTTTAATTGTTCAATTCCCAATTCATATTGCTTGAGTAAGATGTATATATTACCCATACTATTATGTGAAACGGAAATACTTCTGCGCAAACCTAGACCAGGATTTTCGACAGTTTCGGCTAGCGCGAGGGCTTCTTGATTATAATCTAGGGCCGTTCTATTGGCCTCCATTTTTCTATAATCAACACCTAACATATTGAGGCTAAAAACTCGAAATTCGATACTTTCAGCTTTTTCGGCAACCGCTAGAGCTTCTTGATGGATTTTTATAGCTTTATTATAATTTGAATAATTTCGATATCGTATCCCAAGAATGTTTAAGGTATATGTTTTTCCTACCAGATAATCGGCCGCGTCAAACTTTTCTATAATATATTTTAGTTTTGTAGTATCTCGCTTGTAATATCGAATGATATCATTTATTTCCTTGTAAGTTTCCGGTCTTATTTCTAAAATACTATCTATCCTTTGATCGAACGTTTGGTTTTTGTTTTGAGCAAGCAACGCTGCATTGACAAACAAGAAAGTTAATAAGAAACAAAGAATTCTTTTCATCAGATATGTTTAAAGTTTACCTAAAAAATCAGATTTACGTTGTCTTGAAACAGGAATTTTTACACTGTTTTCAAGAATTACATAGCCATCTGTTTTTAGAAATTCCTTGATCTTATTTAAATTTACAATAAAAGAATTGTGAATTCTGAAGAAGGAGTTATCAGGGAGTAAGGCTCCAACTTCCTTCAATTTTTTCGTTAAAACTATTTTTTTATTATTATGAAGAAATAAGGTTGTATAATTCCCATCAGATTCGGCATATAAGATATCATGAGGTTCCAAAAAGATAAGCTTTCCATCAGTGTTAATGGTTATTTTTTTATGATTTAGCTTTTCATTAAAATTCAATAAAATTCTTTCAAATTTTTCATTGTTTATACTTCGGGAATTGAATTTTTTAATTTTTCCAATAGTTTCACGTAGATCATCTGTATCTATAGGTTTCAATAAATAGTCGATTGCTTCTTTTTTAAAAGCCTTAATGGCATATTCGTTATAGGCCGTGGTAATAACAATAGCAAAATCTTTTTTGTCGAGCTTTTCAATAAATTGAAATCCATCCATTGTTGGCATTTCGACATCTAAAAACAGACAATCTAAATCGGTATTTTTTATGTAATGAAGCGCTTTTTCGGGTTCAGTAAATGTTGCTATAACCTCAATATCAGCATCGAAATTGGATAGTTCCCAAGACAAACCTTGAATTGCCTTTGGCTCATCATCAATTATTACTGCTTTTATCATTATAGGAGTTCTTTAGATCAAAAATACGTTATACATCAAGGCTCATGCGAAAATGATGTATGCTTTGTGCTAAAATACGTATAAATCGTAAAAAAATGATGATACTTTGTTTGAATACCACCTGAATTGTCCAAATTGAAATCCATACATAATTCTATACCAACTATACAAAAAGACTTTTTTGAAGTCTATTGTTTATTGAGATTTGTAGTGTGATTAAAGAGTTATTAAAAAAAGAATTGCTATGAAATCAACTACTTTTTATCATCACTTGCTATGGAACTCATAATTGCTATGAAAAAGAAAATTTGAAAAGGGGATTTTTCCCCTTTTTATCTTTTCAATTTGAACCAACTAAATTCTTTTCTTAAATTTGATTAACATTTTGATACGTTTGTTTTGACTATCAAATCATTAATCAAAAAATTGTACTATGAAATTAACCTTAAACGCAGCTTTTGGCTTATTTGCTTTATTATTTATAATTCCGTTGCACAGTCTAGAAGCGCAAAAAAAGAAATCTAAGAAATTAAAGCGGCCAAGTTCAAGAGTTGGTATTTCTAGCGTTGATAAATTTGTTCGAGAGTCTTTTAATTTATACGATAAAGTATATGTATATGATGGCTATCATGAATCGGGTAAGTCACTTACAGATGATGATTATGAGATATTAATAGATGTCGTTGAAGATGGGCAAGAGGTCTTAGCTTCTGCTCCCGATGCAATCTCTAGTTTGGATGGAGCAGGTGTTTTAAAACAAGGGAAAGGAACCTTGCAGATAAATCGTTCTAAAAAAGCTTTAAAGTATAGTTTAAAAACAGCAAAGAAACTGCTGACAACTAAACCTAAGAAAAATGAAGATGAAGATGAAGTTGAAGATACGGTAGTCAAAACCGATGATAAAAATCCGACCACCTCAGGTTCGAGTTCTTCAGGAAATACAACCAATACGTTAACGGTTAGTGATACACCTAAAGAACGCGATGAAAAGATTAGTTATTGGATGAGTTATGATTTTGTACCTGGCAAAGAAGTTATCTTTTTTGATAATATGCAAGATGATGATTACGGAGATTTTCCACGACGCTGGGATATGATGAGTGGGAATGCAGAAATGGCAAGATTTGGAAAAGAAAAAGTACTATTGTTTTATAATCATGGAGGTACCTCCATTAGACCACTCTTTAAAGAAAAAGAATATTTACCGGAAGCTTTTACCATTGAGTTTGATATCTATTTTGATAAGATTGCGAAAGATAGAAGATCAAGTTATAATATATATTTCAATGATAATTTATACAACCCAATATCGATAAGTACTTGGTATCCTTTTGAAATAGAGTATAAAAAATTTCAGTTTAAGACGAGTAAATACGAACAAGTTCGGAATTTTAATGGCTGGCATCATATAGCAATAAGCTATCATAAAGGGTATTTGAAAATGTACTTTGACGAGCAAAAGGTATTAAACATTCCAAGATTTGACGTAAAGCCAACGCATATTAGTAAAATTGTTGCAAGTTATTATGAAAGTGACAAGCAGAAAAGAGTGGTTAGTATTAAGAATTTTAAGATTGCTAAAGGTGGAGGTAAACCATATGCTCAAGTAATAGCAGACGGAAAGTTTGTGACACACGGAATTTTGTTTGATGTAGGGAAGGCAACTCTAAAACCGCAATCTTCAGGGCCATTAAAAAGAGTAATGGATATGATGATTGATAACCCAGATTGGAAGTTTGAAATTGTTGGACACACAGATTCAGATGGAGATGATGTGAGTAACTTAAAGTTATCTAAACTGCGAGCCGATGCTGTTAAGCAAGCGTTGATTGCTAGAAAGATTAATGGTACTCGTCTAACAACGACAGGGAAAGGTGAGAGTGTACCCGTAAATAATAATAATTCGCCAGAAGAAAAGGCGAATAATCGCAGAGTCGAATTTATCTTAAAAAAATAATAGTATGAAAAAGAAATTAATCTTAACAATAATTATGAGTTTTGTAATTGTTGTTGGTACCTATGCCCAAGAATGTAACGCAGCTTTGTTTTTAAAAAAAGGTAGCGAGTTAGAATATACATCTTATACCAAGAAAGGAAAAGAAGATGGTAAAAGTATTCATAAAACGACTGAAGTTACTGAAAGTGATGGGAAATTTACTGCTGATATTAAAACTACAGTCATAGATAAAAAAGGTAAGGAAGCAATGACCTTAGATTATCAGGCGGTGTGTAAAGATGGTCTGTTTTCAGTTGACATGTCACGCTTTTTTAATAGTGCACAACTCGCACAGTATGATGCAGAAGATATAAAGCTAGAAATGGACGGAAATGTATTAGAATTTCCTGCGGATATGACCTCTGAAACCGAATTAAATGATGGTAACTTCACGGTTAGAGTGAATAAGGGCGATTTTACCATTATTACAATGACGTTTGATGTAACTAATCGTAAAGTAGTAGGTACTGAAAAGATAACAACTAAGGCAGGAACTTTTGAATGTCAAAAAGTTACGTTTGACTTTGAATCTAAGGCAGGGATTATTAAATTTAGAGGTTCTGGAACTGAATGGTATTTAAAGGATAAGGTTATAGTAAGATCTGAATCCTATAACAAAAAAGGAAAATTAATGGCTTACTCCGAGTTAACAGGGATGAAATAATTCAATTTTTAAGAATATAAACCGAAGTGAAAGCTTCGGTTTTTTTATACACTATGTAATTTGTAACCAAATATGTTACAAATATTATAATGCCAATATGTTGATTTACTTATAATTGCTTAAACTTATAAAATCTACTATAAAATTTATAGCTATGAAATATTTAGTCTTTCTTTTTTTATTATGTGTGTCGATATTATCTTATGGGCAGGAGTTAAAAAAAATCGATTTAGGAATAAATTCATTAAGTAAATCTACTGAGTTTTATAAAAATAGAGCGTATGATAGCGCCTATATTCAGGGAAAGAAAACCTTAGAATTTTTTCAAGAAATTAAAAATGATTCTTTAATAGCCGAAATTGCTTCTTTACTTGTTTCTGTAACTACAAGAGTTCATAAAAACGAACGAAACTTATTCTATAATTTGTCAAAAGAAAAAGCTTTAAAAACTATGAATTGGAAACTTCTTGGTTTGTTATATCAAAAAAAAGGTACTTATCACTATAATAATTTTCAAGATGATTTAGCTATGAGTTATTTCCTAAAAAGTGATTCCTTATTATCATCAAAAAATATTATTGATATTACAAAGTTTGACAATCTAATTCGAATTACAAAATTAATACTCTATTCGGGACAAGCAATGGATAGTTTACGTTTTAAGAAAGCAAAAAATTACATTGATAAGAGCATTAAAATTGCAGAACAATTAGATTATTCAAGCGGCAAGTCGGTTGCTCTTAATACTTATTCTAGTCTTCTAACTCGTAACGGAAGACATCAGGAGTCATTAACTATTCAGAGAAAAGCGCTCGAAATTATATTGAAAAGCGACGATACACTTAGTATATCAAGTATATATTGGAATATGGCAACTAATCATTTAATTCTGAAAAATAATGACTCTTCAGAATTCTATTTTAATAAGAGAGTTAAACTGTTTGAAGGCACAAATCGTAAGGATAAATTAGCACTAGCTTATTCAGGATTAGGTGCTTTTTATAAAAATACGAATCAATTTAAAAAAGGAATATACTATCAATTAAAAGCTCTGAAAATTTATAGAACGTTGCGTTCAAATCATCCTGGAGAAATTTTAGGAACAATGAATGGTTTGGCAAACGCTTATGCTGGTGATATGAATTATAAGGAGGCTTATGACCTTCTGCTCGTGGCATATCGATATAGCGATAGTTTAACCAATGTGAAAAATCAAAAAGTAACACTTGAGTTAGAGGCAAAATATCAAACTGAAAAAAAAGGTCAAGAAATAGCATTGTTAACATCTCAAAAAGAGCTTATTGAACAACAAAAAACAAATCAACGTAATCAGTTATTAGGTGGTATAGGGTTTACTTCTTTTATAGGACTCTTTTTCTTTTTATTATATCGAAACAGACAAAAGACGACAAGAAAATTACGAGAGCTGGACTTGGCAAAATCCAATTTTTTTGCTAATATTTCTCATGAATTCCGTACGCCTTTAACTATGATTTCGGGCCCAATTCAAAGTAAATTACAAAAAGAGAATTTATCGGCTGAGGATAAGTCAAACTTCGGTATGATGCATCGAAATGCAACTAGGTTACTTTCGTTGGTAGATCAATTACTTGATATTTCTAAGATTGAAGCAGGAAATCTGCAACTGAAAATTTCAAAACAGAATTTGTTTTCATTTATAGGGTCTATAGCCGATTCGTTTACACATCAAGCGGCTCAAAAAGAATTGAATTATTTAGTTTATAATAACCCTGTAGATATTGACGCCTATTTTGATAGTGACATAGTAGAGAAAATCACAGTTAATTTACTTTCAAACGCAATAAAGTATACGCCTCAAAAAGGCTCCATAGTCTGTAATACTACTGTTAAAAATGGTCACCTTTATTTTACTGTGAAGAATACTGGAAAAGGTTTAACAAAAACTGATGTTTCAAATATTTTCGAACGATTTTA
The DNA here is from genome assembly GCA_947494325.1 of uncultured Flavobacteriaceae bacterium. Lineage (GTDB taxonomy): Bacteria > Bacteroidota > Bacteroidia > Flavobacteriales > Flavobacteriaceae > Aureibaculum. The sequence goes on along the minus strand of CANLUS010000004.1, from coordinate 306,193 downwards.
TCAGGTTAACGAAAATAAAGATGGTGTTGGTATTGGTCTAGCTTTGGTGAAAGAATTAGTGAAGTTACACAAGGGTAATATTACTGTTGATAGCATCCCAAATGATTGGACTACTTTTGAGGTAGTGATTCCAATAAGTAAAGATGATTTTTCTAAAAATGAGTTCAATCAAGAAAGAAGAAGTACAATTGATCTCGAAGAACAAATGACTCCAGAAGATTCGATCGTTGAGAAAAACGATAGCGGCGATGAAATCGAAGAGAACCCAATATTATTAATTATAGATGATAATTTAGATATAAGAAACTATGTTAGTAGTTTATTTAAAAAATCATACACAATTTTAAAAGCAGAAGATGGCCAGGAAGGTCTCAATCTTGCCCTAGAACGAATACCTGATATCATTATTAGTGATATTATGATGCCTAATATTGGAGGCATAGAATTATGTAATACGTTAAAAGAGGATGAACGTACGAGTCATATTCCTATTATTTTATTAACCGCCAAAGCTGGTGAAGAAAATGAAATTGAAGGTATTAAAACGGGTGCTGATGAATATATCACCAAACCTTTTAATGAAAAATTGTTAAAAATACGTGTCGAGAAGCTAATTGAAAATAGAAAAAAATTACAGCTTAGATATAGTCAAGAAGTTGTTTTAAAACCAAAAGATATTGCCATTACTACTGTTGATGAACAATTTTTAGAGCGTCTTCAGGATGTATTAGATACGAAATTAGTAGAATCATCATTTAGCAGTGAAAATTTTAGCAAGGCTGTTGGTATGAGCCGTATGCAACTCCATAGAAAATTAAAGGCGTTAACCGGATTGTCAGCCTCAGAATTTATTCGATCTCAGCGGTTAAAATTAGCTGCCCAACTGTTGAAAAAATCAGAAATCAATGTATCTCAAGTTGGTTATAGTGTTGGTTTTAATGATCATGCATACTTTAGTAAGTGTTTTAAAGAAATGTATCACTGTACCCCCACAGAATATGTAAAATCTTTCGATAAGGAGAATTAGTAGTTCACTCTGTTTTAGATATAGTTTTTTCCTGTATGTCCAGCAGGAATCTTCCCTTTTTCACCTATGTTACATTATTTATAGTTTCTGTTACACCTGTCATAACAGGCTGTAATTCTATGCTTTAGTTTTACCCTTGAATTTAAGAACCATATGATATAGTAGGTTTCAAATGAATACTTAATGAAGAAAAAAAAGTATGAAGGTAAATTACCAAATGTTCCGTCGGACAGTATCTATTTAAACGTAAGTAATTTAAAGAAAGGTATCTACACATTAAAGATAGTTCATAAAAATCGGATTATAAAAAAAACAAAGTTTAACAAAAAATAAATGCTATGAAAAAAGTAACAATGGTTGTATTAATAACCGCATTCGGATTCTCTATGAATTGCAATGCACAATTTTGGAAAAAAATTAAAAAGAGAGCAGAAGAAGCTGCGAAAGAAACTGTAGCAAGAAAAGTGGAGGAAAAAACGGCAAGAGAAACCGAAAAAACGTTCGATTCTGTATTTAATAATAAAGGAAAATTATTTAAAGGTAAAAAAACAAAGGTCGCCGAAAGTTATACGTTTAGTCATCAGTACACCATGGAGATTACGAGCGGAGAGAATGTTATTGATATGATTTATTACCTCACTAATGAACATGAATATATGGGAACTTCATTTTCTTCAGGGAAAGACCAAAACTTTTTCACGGTGACAGATTTGCCTAACCAAGCAATTCACACTTTTATGGACCTAGGAAATAAAAAAATGATGTCTTCATTTCACATAGAATTAAAGAATATAGAAGATGAGGAAGTTATGTCCAATGAATTTTCCATTTCAGCCACGGGTCAAAAAAAGAATATACTGGACTATGAATGTAAAGAGTATCAAATAACTGGCCCTCAGTTATCAGGAAAAATATGGGTTACTCAAGATGCTGGAATTTCATTTCAAAAGGCTTTTAATCAATTGAAAATGAAGAAAATGAAACGAATGAAAGGAATTAATAATTCGTGGGTTAGTATGGTTGATGGATTAACTTTAGAAATGAAAATGATCGACTATTCCAAGAAGAAACCTACCTCGGTAACTATGATTTGTACTGCCTTAAAAGAGGGTGAATATAGTATTCAATCAGCTCAATATAAAAATCAATTTTAAAAACATAAAACAAGAAATATGAAAAATTTACTTAAAACAGTCATTGTAATTTTACTCGTTTCGCCAAATGTATTTGCGCAATGCTCCGATATCAATACGAAAGAAATAGCCCAATATTTGAACAAAAAAATTAAACCAAGATTAGATATTAAATTGGATAGAAACGATGGATTTTTAGCCATAAACGGTACAAGACAAAATCTTGACCTTGAAGATTTAAAGGTTAGTCCAATAAGTAGAACTTGGACTTACTTCTTCGAAAAAGTAAGACGAAAAGACAGCAATTTTTGGTATGATTCTAGGAAAAACAGATTTATTTTGGATGTAAAATTTGAAAGTAACGGCATTGAATTAAAGGGAAGATGCGAAGGGTGTTGGACCAAAAGGTCAAAAGATGATCGTGCACCAGATATTAATTGGGGTGGTCCACAGATTTTGCGTTTCACTTTAAAACCAACGGTCTACCAACGATCAGTGTCTTTTAAAGTAGAAAAAGTAGATGTATTAGGTAAGTTAGTTGGAAGAGGTTTTGGAGATTTAATTCCAACATTAACCAAAGATATTAGTAAAGAGGTAAATGAAGAGATGATAAGAGTGTTTACAACCGATGTAACCATGCGTCTTTTTAATGACGCTATGCGTCCTTTATTGAGATCTAAAAATACAGTATCTGCGAATAGTGTTTCTTTAGCATCATCAAGTTTGAGAGTATGTAAATAATCAATTTGAAACTAATAATTATGAAAAAAATTACAACAATTATATTGCTTGTCTTTTTTGCATCAGCATGTAAAGAATCTAATAGGACTTTAGAAGTAGAAAATAACACAACAGAAGCCTCAAAAAATACAAGTACAACTAACTTGCCTACTACTAAAGAGAAATACCAAAGTACTGCTCAATATTTATGTAAAATTAATGATCAAGATTGGAGTTATACCAAAGCTTCTGGTATCGTATCTACACATGCAAAGACCAAAAAACAAATAGCCTTAATTACGTTTAAAAAGAAACTTCCAAAAGGTAGTGAAAGTATCCAGTTACATTATGAGACCAATTCTTTAAAGTTAATAGCCGTGTCGCTGATATTAAAATTTCCTAAAAAAGAAGGAGGGCTTTTTACCTGCTATTATGATTTACATCCTGACACGAGAAAGCGAAACCCTCAAAGTGAAATATCAGGGAGTATTGATTTGTCAGATGCAACCAGGGCTTCAGGAACTGCAGAAATTAAGAATTTGAATATCAAGTACGAAAAAGAGAAATTGAAGAACGTTGACGACGCAGTTATATCAATATCTGATTTGAAATTTAGCAATGTTGGATACTCTGATATCGATAAGTTCGTGAAAACGTATAAAAAGTAAACGAATTTGCAACTTTAAACATGAATGTTAGAAGATCAAGGTTATTAAAATAATAGTAGAAATTATAAAATCATGAAAACAGCAACAATTCGCCTAATTCTTATTGCCATCACTTTGTGTAATTTAAATTTATCAGCCCAACCATACACTCTGGACGATAAGATAAAACCCTTAAAATTAGAATTGGCCAAGCACCCAAAATATAAAGAGGTAAAATATAATGAAGGAAACTATTCTATAGGAAGTAATAAGATAAATTATCATTACATAAAAGGACATGACATTTATCAATTTGTAGATATCTTCATTTTTGCAAAAAATGGCAACCCCAATCTAATAGCTGAAATTGTTTTTAATACATGGAATAATATTGAAGATACCAAAAACACATCTTCTTCCGAAAATGGAATAATTAACTTTAAGGTTCGGAGCTATCAGGATATTGGTTTTATGATTAAATCTTCAGAAAATACTAATGTAGACTACAGTATAATTGTGAATGCTAGTCAACCAATAATGAAATACTTGGGATCACCATTTATAAAGGCAACTGAAAAAGATCTTAATACTCAGAAGGCAAATAATAGTCCTTCTACTACGAGGATTTCAACATCAGATTCGTCAATTGAAAGGGGGTGGTGGGTTTACTTATTGATAGGTTTTTTGTTATTGGTTGTCGGATTGTTAGTTGGAAAATTAATGAATAGAAATAAAGGATTACCATTAATTATAGTCGTAATCTTTTTGGGTATAGGGACAGAAAGTCATAGTCAACAAAGACCACAACCATCTGAAGCCCAACAAATGGAAATTGATGAAAGAGAACGAAATAATTCAATTCATAATACTCGGAGAGGTCAAATTGATGCAGGTATATCAAGAATCAATGACGCATTTGGTACCGCTGATGTAGCAGAAGAACTCATTTTGCAGTATCGAAATTTGGGTTCTTGTTTAGGATCTGGACCTCCGCCTGGACAGCCAAGAATACCTTCTTTTTGTCCAGATGAAGAAAGTTCATGTGCTAGTTGCTTTTCTTCAGCACGCGCTAACTTTAATCGCTCAAGATATAATTTAGAAAAATTGCAAACTATCTATAATTGCTCAAGAGGATATATAGATGCCGCAATAGCTTTTGGTGATAATGTTTCAGGATATCATGGCGTAGTTGGTTTAGTTTGGCAGTCTAAAAAAAGAGAAATTGAAAGAAGTGTTATAGATCTTGAGAAAGCCTATGATAAAAAACGTCTTGAGATGTTGCAAACTTTTCATGAAACTTTAGTTGAATTAGATAGATGCGAGCGAGAGCATGGTATGGCAGATTGGTATGATCGCTTTGGAGTTATGTTTTACAATTTTGTAGAAATGAGATATCATCGTTAAAAACAACAAAAATTAAGATGAAAAAGTATAGAATTTATGTATTCCTATCAATTGTATTTATGTCCTGCTCTGAACTTTCAAAAAAAGATAAAGACCCTTCTTTTCATAGAGAGTCAAGTGCATATGAAGATGATGCAGAGAAATCAGAATCGGTTAAAAAAGAACCCGATAAAGATTTAAGTAAACCCGCCAATTCGCAGTTAAATGATCTATTTGAAATGGGGAAAGAAATGATTGAAGATTCTGAGAGTAAAAATAATGACATTTTTGAATTTGATGTCAAAGTAATAGTAGGCCTCTTAGAAAAGAGCGGAGTTTCTCGTGAAGAACTAGACAAACTGATAAACAACCCTGATAGTTTGAAAATTTTGGCACAACAAGCTATAAAAAATAGAGAAGTAAAAAAGGAAGTATCTATTGGAGATATTACGCAAGGCAAACTTTCAAATGGTCAATTATCCTCTAAAACTACAAGTACAGGAGTTTCGCTCGAAGAAGCCATTTTATTAGTACAAGCAGAATCGGGTATTGAAGCTACTATAGAAAAGTTGAAACAAGTCGATTCCTTAGCAGGTACAAATACAATGGAGCAGCTAGACTTAGAAGCTGCACAGCAAGTATTCAATAGTGTTGAGCGAAAAAATGATGAGAATGCAAGTTCTGGAGAAGAGAAAAAAATAGAAATACTAAAGAGACGCTCTAGAAACATGCATAATGATAAAGAGGCAGTTACATTATTAGCTGATTTAGAAAAAATTGAAAAAGACATCGCTGCTGGAGATCCAAAAAAAATAAATTCAAAATATCATAGAGCCATCATTAATACTAGGAAAAAGGTCAAAATATATAAGAAAGATTTCGCTAGAAAGGCAAAAGCGGCTAAGAAAAAATTTCAACAATTAAACCCTGATCTATATTTCGGTGAAGAAGCTGGAAACACCTATATCGGAAGTGGCAGAAAAATAGCAGTCTATCTTCCACTGGGTAAATTGGCCTTTGCCGATAAAGTTATTGATGTAAACCATCCAAAACTTCTTATAAATGACCATAAAAATGTAATTGGGGAACCCGATGTAATAGATGGTTTTGACGTTGAAGATCTTTCAGGTATCTATAGTCTTGGTTTAGGAGGAGATTTAACTGTTCAGTTCGTTGATAATGCATTGACTGATGTGAATGGTCCTGACCTTTATATTTTTGAATATGGTGCAATAGAACCCACGAATCTTGAAATCTCTAAAGATGGTAAGAACTGGATTAAAGTGGGTAAAATAGATGGTGGTGTGGCTGAGGTAGATATTGCCAAATTTGTAAAGCCCGGTGAGCTCTACTACTACGTTAGGCTAGAAGATCGCAAAGGGAATAGCTCCTTGCCTGGAGCAGATGTAGATGCCATAGCAGCCATCGGCGCTGCTATGCGCTTAAACCTCGATAGTAAAGTTTTGTTTGAAACCGGGAAATCTGAACTAAAGCCGGAAGGTATCGAAGCGTTGAGAAAACTTGCAGAAAGTATTTCGGTACTTAAAAAAGGAAATGTAATTGTAGAAGGTCATACTGATGATGTTGGGAGTGCTAGCTCTAATCAAAAATTGTCATTGGCGCGTGCTAAAAGTGTCTCGATGCAATTAAAAAAGTTGATCCCGTCAAAAAGTTTTAAATGGCGGGAAAAAGGTCTCGGAGAATCGAAACCTCTGGTAGAAAATGACAGTGATAAAAATAGAGCGAAGAATCGAAGAGTTGAAGTCTTAGTGCTGCCGAATTAAAATGAATTGGAAAGAAGTAATTATGAAAAATAAAAATAGAATATTGACTTTACTGATCACTTTGGCAAGTTTTAGTACCTATAGTCAACAGTTAGTGCAATATGAAGTAGAACAATTAGTAAAATCTTTAAATAGAACTATTGCTCCTAAGGTTTTAATAGAATTTCATGGTAACAAGGCATCTTTTACCGTAGATGAACTGAATAAAACTTTGGACGTAAGAACTGTAAATGACATAGCTCAAGATACCATGTCATCTCAAATCAAAGCTAGTTTTCATAACAATGGTCGTTATTCAGGGCCCATTTTCTGGGAATATGACTTTCGAAAAATTACAAGTTCAAAAACTCAGTTTAGGGCGAATAAAAGTAAGCTAATATTCTGCACTATTTCGTTTCGTGCTCTCGATACTATTACTATAAAAAGTAACCTCAACCAATTTACAAGCCATCATAAAACACAAGATGCTACCGAACATACGGTAAATTGGCTTAATGATAAATATATCAGCATTCTAATGAAGCCAAAACGAATTGATGGCACGATTAGAATGGAAGTAAGAGGTATCACCATTAGTGGAAAATTTCAAAGAAAAGATCAAAAATTAATAACTGAAAATTATACAAAAACATTGCGAAAAATTTTAAGACGTGAGTTTGAAAAGATATTTGAATCAAAAGAAATGTCGATTCTCGTATCAAATTATTTTAAAATTTAAAAAAATAGGATAACCAAAAATGAAACACTATGAAAAAAATAAGCGTAACACTATTATTAACTTTTTTTATTGTAACAGTAAATAATGCTCAAATAAAGAATACAAAAATATCAGTTAATTCAAACAATGTAAAAACGGATAAATTGATATGAGGATTAAAGGTTAATAATCTTAATAAATTAAAAATTAAAAATTAAAGATTTTAAGAAATTGAATATTCCAGTAGCTCTTATGACCAAGGAGCAGCTTAATGCAAAACCAACAAGAAGTTGGAAAATAGAGCCCAATAAGATAAAGTATGCTTCGCTAAAACTTGATTATTTTCGAGGTACTTACTCTAATAATAAATGGACCATTGGAGGTGATTACAATGATGATTTGGATGAAGTAGTTGAGTCTTTAAATAATGGTAGGGTTCGTTACGGCCGCCCTATATTCGCAATCGGACTTAAATTTAGAGCAACAGGTGGTGCTGAATATAGATTAAAATTTAAAAATTTAAATCAAAGAAAAAGCCCTAATGAATATATTTTTATTTCTAGAGAAGGAGCAAAAGGTACATTTATTAGTCGTGTAGACTTAAATGATAGAAATGAATTTAATTATATTTTTAAAGAAGAAAGGTCCAACGAAGTAACATTAAAGTTTTCTGCTATTCCTAATTTAGATTACACTCCTTCAGAGGGTAGAGTTGAACGCAGGCGATATACTTACTATTGGCAGTATGTTAGTATTTCTGAAATTAAAATAGATCGTATAAATTAACTTTAAAAAATTATAAGAATCATGAAAAATATAATCACAACGGTAGTTATTATCTTGATAACTTTAACAGTGGGCAATGCACAAATTAAAAAGAATCCAAAAGTTAAGATTCCTGCTAAAAATACCATAACTATTGGATCATCTAATTTAGACATGGAGAAGATAAAGACCCATATTTCATCGGGTACTTATTGCTATGAGTTAAATGTTAGTTCAACGGCAATTATTCCTCCTAAACATCCGCAAAAGTTAAAAGCAATTGATGCTTACTTTACTACAACTAGAAATGTTAAGGTTGAAAGAAATTATCTACGAACGAATGGCTTATTACTTAGAAGCGATAAAGCCTTTAGTAGAACGCGAGGAAATAATTATGAAGTTTTAATTTATCCTGATAGATCCGATAAAAGAAAAATTGATAAAAATCAAGTAAAGATTACTTGGAATACTCCAGAGAAAGGATTAAATACTTTTCATCTTAAAAATGTAGCTATTCAATATAAACCATACGGTATCCTAATCATTGGTGATTATGAAATAGATGGAATCGTTTTTGGCGTAAGTATTGGTTTAATACCAACCACTTGTTTGATATGAGAACATAAGAATTGATAAAATTTAATCTCGATTGTTTTTGAAACGAGACCGAAGCAATTGCTTCGGTTTTTTTATGAATTAATGTCAATTTTTACGTTATTAAAATTACATTTGCAATCCAAATTTTAACAATATGATCAAGCGTAATAAGGCCGTTATTTCTAAATTTATCATCCATAAAGTGGGCAATAAGTTTAACGAAGCTACCAATGTGTTTTCTGAGAACCTCGTGACTTTTGACGAGGATAGTTATCGCTTAATGCAGCCTTTTTTACTGAAACCTTTTTTAAGCTTGACCGAGAGTTATCGTTTTAGTCACCATGCAGATATCAATTTGAATGAAGTGAACAACTACGTATCACAGGTCTTTAAAGATGAAGCCACTTTCGTCGATGTGTCAAAACATTTGGTGACGCATCTCTATGAACAATCAAATTCTGCCCAAATTAAAACAGGAGATGTGATTGTTGTTTTGTTTGAAGGTATAGAATATCGAGAGGTGAGCACACGTGCTCTTGGAATTTTTAAAATAGAGAATAAAGCAGAGTTTTTTCAAACCTATTTAGAGGAAGATAGTTTCGATGTATTTGTTCAAAAAGGAATTAGTACCAAGAAAGTAGATAAAGGTTGTTTGATTTTAGACTCTCAAGATGATGAAGGAATGACCGTATTAACTGTTGATAATAACAACTACGATGCCCAATATTGGATTCATAACTTTTTAAGTATCAAACATGCCGAAGATAATAATCGTCATACGCAAGTGTACTTAGAAATGTGTAAAGACTTTTCAGAAAATGTCATAAAACAAGAATTTGGAAATCAAAACCAGAGTCAATTTTTGGCTAAAACGGTTGACTTTTTCAAGGAAAATGATTCTGTGAATATTCACGACTTTAAAGAAACCGTATTTGAAGAAGATAATAAAAAAGTGTTATTTGATTCTTATAAAAATGAATTTGAAGAAGCGAATCATTTGGTTGTGCGTAATCAGTTTCCTATTTCTGAGGCAGTGGTTAAAAAGCAAAAAAGAAGCTTTAAATCTGAAATAAAGCTAGACACCAATATCCAGATAAAGATTGATGTTGATGCGCCAGATGCGGCTCAAGAATATCTAGAAAGAGGGTATGATGACGAGAGAAAAATGAAATATTATAAGGTATATTATAATGAAGAAGATTGATATTAAATCTGAATCTTTTTTTTAGCTGGTTCTTTCACTGGTGAAAATGACGCTTCAAAAATCGCAGAAAAATGATGTAAAATATGCTGTTTAACTTCGGCGACATCTACTTTTCTGCCAAGTTCAACTTCTAAAGAGGTCACCGCTTTTCCACGTATTCCGCAAGGAATGATATGATCGAAATAGCCTAAGTTGGTATTCACATTTAAAGCGAATCCATGCATGGTTACCCAACGGCTACTTCGTACGCCTAAGGCACAAATTTTTCTAGCAAATGGCGTACCCACGTCGAGCCAAACACCAGTTTCACCTTCACTACGCTCTCCTTTCAAATTGTATTCGGCTAATACTTGTATCATGGTCTCCTCTAAAAAGCGCATATATTTATGAATGTCATTAAAGAAATTATCTAGATCTAATATTGGATAGCCTACAATCTGACCATAGCCGTGATAAGTGATATCTCCACCACGATTTATTTTATGAAAAGTGATACCTTTTTCATGTAATTGTTTCTCATTAAGCAATAGATTATTTAAGTCTCCACTTTTCCCGAGCGTGTATACATGCGGATGTTCAACAAATAAAAAATGATTCGGAGTATTAAGCGACAAATTTTCGTTACGATTTCTTCGCTTTAATTGAATAATGGCATCAAATAATTCTTCCTGGTAATCCCAAGTCTCTTTATAATCTTTGATTCCAAGATCTTGTAAGTTTATATGTTGCATTCATTAACGATTTGGATTATTCAAAATAATCAAAGCTCCCAATACGCCTGGAATCCAGGCAAATATGGTTAAAATAAATACAATCAATATAGAACCACAGCCTTTGTCGATTACGGCAAGAGGCGGACAAATAATTGATAATAATACTCTAAAAAAGCTCATACTTTATTTCGTTTACAAATATACGTTAATTCATTTATACTAATAGGTCGCTGAGATACCATAATTGTTACGTTTTATAGAAAATTACTTTTTTTAAAAGAATTAATTATAGTAGTTTAGTGACGATGAAAATGAGAACCCTTTTTTTAATTGTTTCGGTATTGTTAATGAACTACGCTGCAAATGCGCAGTATGTATTTCGAGGTACTATTGAAAATGATGCTTGGAGTGGTGATGCTTATCTCTCAATTGTTGATGATTATCGAAAAATTTCGGGAGTCCACGCTGAGCAGATTATTAGTAAAACAAGCATTGTAGATAGTTATTTTGAATTTAAAGGGAATAATCTCGATTTAGAAAATAGAATTTACAGAATTCATGTAGATAGTTGTGATGAGAATGTACAAAGTACAAATCATTTTAATGGACATTGTGACAATAGTCAGGAAATTATTTTTATTGCGAATAATAAGGATACAATCGACTTACCTATTTCTGGGAACAATCAAATGTTTTGCAGTATACAATCTACTAACATAAAGTCTGACGTAATTTTTCAAATAGACTCTTTGAAAGAACTAATGCGTTACGATTATGGTGATTTTAGAAGCGAAGCAAACAGAAAATTGAATAACAGAAAGTGGTTCACAGTATTTCAAGATTTTGGTGAACAAATAGATGAACCTTTGGGTGAGTTATATATCTATAACTTTTTATCTGATAGAAGTGGAGATCTATATGATTATTATAGGCAAGATTTAGAAACAAATAATTATTATGAAAAATTGTTGAATAGATTAAATTTAAGATATCCAAACGCTGTTTATACCAAACAATATGAAAATGAATTATTGTCCGATAAGGGTATCATAGCTTCTCAATCACAAGTATTTATTCCATATATAACCCCGTTACTTGTTGTATCGCTACTTTTGAATCTTTTTCTCGCGTATTGGTTATTAAAAGCAAAACGAACCAAAAAGGAGAACTTAACAAATCAACTTACCAAGCAAGAACGAAAAATTCTAGAATTGATTCTGCAGGATAAAACAAATAAAGAAGTCGCTTCTGAAATTTTCGTGAGTTTGAGTACTGTCAAAACACATATCAATAATTTGTATAAGAAGTTAGGTATACAATCTAGAGATGAGCTTAAGAGCTTGTATAATAATTAATTAATAAAAATCCACCGGGGTTCTAGTCCCTATTTCAACCCCAATTTTGAACGTTTAAGAGGTCTATTTTTTGAATTTAGCTTTCAAAAAATTTCCAGATGAAACAAACCTATTTAATTTTAATCATGGCATTAGTATGGTCATGTACGTCGCAATCACAATCAATAAACACTGAAATTTCCGAACAAGGAAAAAAACCTCATTTACTTGGTAAAATTGATAAAACTGGACTTACTTCAAGCAATTATAAGCATTGGTTTTTGAGTCAGTTTAATGATTATCAGCTAAATGAAGAAGTGATTGATAAAATTCAAAGTAAGCTTAGGAAATATGAAATTTTAGCTTTTATGGGAACTTGGTGTGGTGACAGTAGGAGAGAAGTACCTCGTTTTTATAAAGTTTTGGAAGCTGCTAAGTTTCCGATGGATCAACTTACAATGATCGCCGTTAGTCGAAAGCCAGCTATGTATAAGCAAAGTCCAGGTCATGAAGAACGTGGATTAAATATTCATAGAGTACCAACTTTTATTTTTTATAAAAAAGGAAAGGAGGTTCACAGAATTGTCGAATCTCCAGTTAAATCCTTGGAAGAAGATATTTTGAGTATTTTGGATGGTGATTACCAATCAAACTATGAAATAGTAAATCAAGTAAGTCGTATAGTAAATGACAAAGATTTTTATGACAAAGCATTAAAGTCAATGTCAAGCTATAAGAAACTAGCAAAGAATATGTACGAATTGAATACATATGCTAGGCTATTGACAACCCAGAATAAAACAGAACAAGCAATACAAGTCTTTAAATTAAATACAATACTATTTCCAGATCAACCCAGAACATATATGAGTTTGGCGAATACATTAGGTGCAAATGGTCACAAGGAAAGAGCTGTAAAAGTGTTGAATCAAGCATTAGACGTTCATCCGAATCACAAGGGAATTCAAGAAAATTTGACGATGATAAAATCAAATTAAAAATTCTGTATTTCTTTTTGTAAATAGTGTAATTTTGCAACTTTAAAATTATACTATGCAATTATCAGAACAAGAAATTGTTAGACGTGAGAAGCTTTCTAAATTGAGAGCCGTAGGTATCAATCCTTATCCAGCTGACTTATATCCAGTAACGAGTACTTCAAAGGAGATTAAGGAAGATTATAAGGAAGGTAAACAGGTTGTTGTTGCCGGTAGATTAATGGCAATCAATATTCAAGGTAAAGCATCATTCGCGCAATTGCAAGATGCTAACGGAAGAATTCAGGTATATTTTAATAGAGATGAAATTTGTCCAGGTGAAGATAAAACGAAGTATAATGAAGTCTTTAAAAAATTACTTGACTTAGGTGATTTTGTTGGAATTGAAGGTGATTTATTCACAACGAAAGTTGGTGAGATTACCGTTAGAGTAAAAGATTTCACGTTACTAAGTAAAGCTTTAAAGCCATTGCCATTGCCAAAAGAAAAAGATGGCGTAGTCTATGATGCCTTTACCGATCCAGAATTGAGATATCGACAGCGTTATGCTGATTTGGTTGTAAACCCAAATGTGAAAGAAGTATTTGTAAAGAGAACAAAACTATTTAATGCCATGCGTCAGTTTTTTAATGACGCGGGTTATTTTGAGGTAGAGACACCAATTTTGCAACCTATTCCGGGTGGAGCCGCGGCACGTCCTTTTGTAACACATCATAATTCATTGGATATCCCATTGTATATGCGTATTGCTAATGAATTGTATTTGAAACGATTAATTGTCGGAGGTTTTGATGGAGTGTATGAGTTTTCTAAGAATTTCCGTAATGAAGGAATGGATAGAACTCACAATCCAGAATTTACAGCGATGGAAATCTATGTAGCCTACAAAGATTATAACTGGATGATGGAGTTTGTAGAAAAGTTGTTAGAATATTGTGCAATTGCCGTTAACGGAACTACAAAAGCTACTTTCGGAGAGAACGAGATTGATTTTAAAGCACCGTATGCTCGTGTAACCATGACCGATTCAATTAAGAATTTTACTGGTTTTGATATTACAGGTAAATCTGAAGCTGAACTAAGAGCAGCAGCCAAAGAAATGGGTATTGAAGTTGATGAAACGATGGGTAAAGGAAAGCTCATTGATGAGATTTTTGGTGAAAAATGTGAGGGTAATTATATACAACCAACGTATATAACAGATTATCCAAAGGAAATGAGCCCTTTGTGTAAAGAGCATCGCGAAAATCCAGAATTGACAGAGCGTTTTGAGCTGATGGTTTGTGGTAAGGAAATCGCAAATGCGTATTCAGAATTGAATGATCCTATTGATCAACGTGAACGTTTTGAAGCGCAATTAAAATTAGCGGCAAAGGGAGATGACGAGGCAACAGAATTCATTGATTATGATTTTTTACGTGCCTTAGAATACGGAATGCCTCCTACCTCAGGATTGGGTATTGGAATGGATCGCTTGATTATGTTCTTAACTAACAACCAGTCGATTCAAGAGGTGTTGTTTTTTCCTCAAATGCGTCCCGAACGAAAAGTGCCTTCAGTAGAACTAAATGATGAAGAAAAGGCATTGCTTGCGACTCTACAGAAAGTAGAAAAGATAGATTTAAATGAGTTAAAAGCACAATCTGGCTTGAGCAATAAAAAATGGGACAAGTCCATTAAAGGGTTGACTAAAAATAACTTAGCAAAAGTGATAAAAACGGAAGACGGCCTTTTTGTAGAAGTTATATAATGCCTTGCTTGTCAAAGCTAAACAAGACTAAAATTAAATATTCAAAAGGAATTACAACATGTAATTCCTTTTTTGTTTGAAATAATTTATATTCGTATGGTATATGCCAGCATCAAAAAAAATCGGCCTTTTTTTAGGGCCGCTATTATTTCTAATAGCCATTAACCTACCGTTCGATTTGGTATCTCAACAAGGAGACGCCGTCATTGGTGTGGCGTTGTGGATGGTTACTTGGTGGATCACAGAAACCGTATCCATCTCCGTGACAGCACTATTGCCTTTGGTATTATTTCCTTTGCTCAAGATAATGCCTATTGCCGAGGTTGGAGCTAATTATGGCAGTCCGATTATTTTCTTATTCTTCGGAGGTTTTGTATTAGCACTAGCACTCGAAAAAGTCAATCTACATAAACGTATAGCCTTGAATATTATCCGTTTAACGGGAACGACTCCCAATAAGGTAGTGCTCGGGTTTATGATAGCTACAGGTTTGATGAGCATGTGGATTAGCAACACGGCAAGTACAGTGGTAATGTTACCAATTGCACTATCGGTAATACATTTGCTAATTAACGATGAAGATGGCTTTACGAAAGACGATCAAAATTTTGCATTAAGTGTGATGCTGGGTATCGCCTTTTCGGCAAATGCCGGAGGTATTGCTACAGTTATTGGAACGCCGCCAAATTCAGTATTAATAGGCTTGTTAGAAAACGAATATAATATCGAGATTTCATTTTTAAAGTGGATGACTTTTGGATTGCCATTTTCAATTTTAATGATTGCTATTATTTATGTTGTCTTGGTAAAATGGATGTTTCCTAATAAAAATATTCGGTTCAATGCTTCCAAAGAAGTTATAGATAGTGAACTAAAAAAATTAGGTGCGTTATCGGCAAAAGAAAAGCGCGTACTACTCATATTTGGAGTGACAGTTTTTCTTTGGGTATTTAGAACGCTGATCAATAAGTTAATTCCGAATTTAGCACTATCAGACACTATTATAAGCATGAGCGCGGCAATTGCTTTATTCGCCGTTCCTTTTAGCTTCAAAGAAGGTGACTTTATTATCAAATGGAGCGACACTCAAAAACTAGCTTGGGGTATTTTGATTCTTTTTGGAGGAGGATTGGCATTGGCTAAAGGAATGTCAACAAGTGGATTGGTCGATGTTGTTACAGAAGCTATTAAAGCCGGAAATTTTAGTATTTTTCTAACGGTGTCTTTGCTCATTATTCTTATGTTATTTATGACAGAATTGATGAGTAATGTAGCGCTAGTTGCCGTCTTGGCTCCAGTAGTTGCAGGTATTGCCATCGGATTAGGAGTGCCAATTCTATATGTTCTCATTCCGGTGACCATGGCGAGTAGTTGTGCGTTTATGTTGCCTATGGCGACACCTCCTAACGCCATCGTTTTTGCAAGTGGTTATATCAAAGTGAATCAAATGGTAAAAGCAGGTGTAATACTCAATATTATTGCAGTGCTATTACTCATTTTGTTGTTCCAATTTATTATTCCTCTCATTTTTTGATAACATATCTGCCATTCTTTTTTGGAACGATTCCTGTAAATGAGGTGTAAGTTTAAATTTAGATTATCGTATAATATATGTATAAATCTACCGTTAATCTTATTCTTAAAAGTCGTTAAACTAAAAACAATCAATTAAAATGAAAAGAAGTGCACTGCTATTATTAGTAGGTTTCGTAACGCTATCATCTTATGCTCAAAAAGTAGATTTAGATAGACAGTATATTAAAGTAAAGTATACGAACTTACCAACTAATCCTATTTTGGATGAAAGCTTCAGAACGTATTCAGTAGAATCTAACAATCGTAGGGTTGCAGATAAAATTAAGGTATATGGTTTTGAAAAATTAGGAACAGAAGCAACAATTAATGTCAATATAGATATTGATAGAGTAATTATTGACGAAGTAAAAATCTCTAAAAGAGAAAAGGTAAACAAAGATAAAGATGGTAAAATTACGAGTACCGATAGGTTTTATACACCTGTTATTACCTATAGTACAAGAGGAAGTTATAGTGTTAAAAATTCACAAGGAAAACCGCTTTCATTTACTTTAGGAACTCAAAAAACACATAAAGGCAGTGAGTACAATTCTTATTCGAAGGCATCCAATTATTATAAAAATAACTCCGCTAATTTAAAGAGTAAGTTTCAAAGAGAATTCGTTTCAAATTCTACGTATCAAATCAACAGAAAATTAAATCGTCTTTATGGATATGAGCCTTATGTAGATAACGAGTTATTTTGGATTTTAGATTCGAAGAAAAATAGTGATTATGCTGGTCATAATAAAGCGTTGGCAGATATGAAAAGCATGTTAGGGAAAATTTCGCATGAGGCACCTTTAGATGAATTACAAAAAGAATTAGATCCGATTGTGGCTTATTTTGAAAGCGTTGTTCCAAACTATACTGAAGTTAAGAAGAAGAAGCATCGTAAAATGAGATATGCTAGTTATTATAATATTGGTCGTTTGTATTATCATTTTGACATGCCAGATAAAGCGTTAGAGTATGCGAATAAAGTAATCGAGAATGACTATGATAAGAAAGATGGTAAAAGGTTGATTAAGGATGTTGAAGCTTTAAAAAAGGCATTTGAAGTAAACAAGTTGACTACCAGACACTTTCCAGTAGTAACGGTTGATAATTCTGGAAGTAATGATGTTGCCTCAGCAGAAGATGAAATTGTAGATGATGCACCAGTAGCTAAGGATAAGTATATCGAGACAATATTCACCAATTCAGATGGGTCTACAGTCGAAGGAAAATTGAAATTGAAATTGACTGACGATGTTGATGTAAGTAAACTCGATTTAACAAAGTATTTTAAAAACTCTTTAAAGGTATATACCTTAGATGACGATGGTAACGCAAAAAGTAAAAATTATTTTGCGAGACAAAATGCTTCATATGTTGTAAATGGAAGTGAGTATGCTGCAGTGAAGTTCAATTCAAATTCAAGCGAGAGTCAAGGAAATACTGTAAGTCTTGATGGTGCTAAATTTTACTTTGCTAAAGTGTTATACAAGTCAGATAAGATTAGTGTATATCAATATAAAAACGAGTTAGTTTTATTTAAGGCAGGTGCAAAAAAGGCACAGTCTACTTCGTCTTTGGCCTTTTCTATAGGCTTTAAAAAGAAATTGGCAAAGTTAGTAGCTGATTGTCCAGATTTGGCGTCTTTGGCTAAAGAAGGATCGTTCTCAAATACAGGAGAAAGTTTAGTTGCTTTTGCCCAAGAGTATAAAGATGGCTGTAAGTAAAAGAAAGTTATTAGAATAATAAAGAAAGTCAACTATTTTAGTTGGCTTTTTTTATTTTCTTTAACATTTAATTAAGAAATTAACACTACTTGTTTTTATAATTTCGAGCCCTGTAACTTTTACTCAAAAGTTTCAACTAACAATAATAAATTTATACAAGATGTTAAAACAAGTAATAACCAGATTTTTGGTGGTGCTGTTTGTATTCGGTTTAGCAACTGAGGCTCAGGCGCAAAAAAAATCCAAGAAAAAAAAGAAAGGTAAAACGGCTGCTCCCGCACCCAAACCTAAGCCTAAAAAAGGAGCAATACTTCCTTATTCAAAAGTAATTACGAAAAAAGCTAAAACTGATGAAGGACTTTTTAAAGTACATTCACTAGATGAAAAGTATTTTTTCGAAATTCCGGATTCTTTACTAGAGCGTGAAATGTTAATGGTAACTCGAATTGCCAAAACAGCATCAGGGATTGGCTTTGGGGGTGGAAAACAGAATACCCAAGTATTACGCTGGCAAAAGCACGGTAAGAAAATATTATTACGAGTGGTATCACATCAAGTGGTAGCTGCAGATTCGCTGCCGGTTCATGAAGCTGTTGTAAATTCGAATTTTGAACCTATCTTATACTCTTTCCCTATAAAGGCATTTAGCAAAGATTCAACAGGTACGGTAATCGACGCTACAGATCTTTTCACAAAAGATGTAAAGGCGATAGGTTTTCCAGATTTTAGAAGAAGACAATATAAAATTTCAAGATTAGATGCCTCCAAATCTTATATTGAAAGAGTGAGTAGTTACCCATTAAATATTGAGGCGAGACATGTAAAGACATACAATGCAGGTTCTCCGCCATCGAATGCAAGTACAGGTACTATTTCTGTTGAAATGAGTAACTCGATGATATTGTTACCAAAAGTTCCTATGAAGCGCAGAATGTTCGATCAACGTGTTGGTTGGTTTGCGAGAGGTCAGGTTGATTATGGTCTAGATGCTCAAGAAAGTAAAACCTTAAGATATCTTGATAGATGGAGATTGGAAGTAAAAGATGAGGATATCGAAAAATTTAAGAGAGGGGAACTTGTTGAACCTAAAAAACAAATTGTTTATTATGTAGACAGGGCTACTCCAAAACAATGGGTACCTTATATTAAACAAGGAATTGAAGATTGGCAAGTTGCATTTGAGGCCGCTGGTTTTAAAAATGCAATTATCGCTAAAGATCCTCCTTCAAAAGAAGAAGACCCAGATTGGAGTCCAGAAGATGCGCGTTACTCAGTTGTTCGATATTTAGCATCTCCAATTCCAAATGCGAACGGTCCTCATGTTAGTGACCCAAGATCTGGAGAAATTTTAGAGTCAGATATTAACTGGTACCATAATGTAATGACCTTATTACGTAATTGGTTTTTTGTTCAGACAGCGGCAATTAATCCAGAAGCACGAAGCGTAGCTTTTAAAGATGAAGTAATGGGAAGATTGATTCGTTTTGTATCTGCTCATGAGGTGGGTCACACAATTGGATTACCACATAATATGGGAAGTAGTGTAGCTTATCCTGTAGATTCATTGCGTTCTGCTTCTTTTACTCAAAAATATGGTACAGCGCCATCAATTATGGATTATGCACGTTTCAATTACGTTGCACAGCCAGGAGATGAAGGTGTTGCTCTAATGCCAAACATTGGTATTTATGATAAGCATGCGGTTAATTGGGGATATCGTCCAATTTTAGACGCTAAAACACCTGATGATGAAAAGAAAACACTTGATAAATGGATTTTAGATCATGCGGATGATCCTATGTACAGATTCGGTAGACAACAATTCGGTGCTACCGATCCCAGTTCGCAAACTGAAGATTTAGGAGATGACGCTGTGAAAGCCAGTAACTATGGAATTGCCAATTTAAAAATAATTGTTCCTAGTTTAATTAAATGGACGGCAGAAGACGGTAAAAATTATAGTGATCTTCAAACTATGTATGGACAAGTTCTCGGACAGTACAATAGATATATGGGACATGTAACTGCCAACATCGGTGGTGTTTATGAGTATTATAAAACTTATGATCAAGAAGGAGCGGTTTATACACATGTAGATAAAGCGTATCAGAAGAAAGCCATGAATTTTGTTCAAAATGAATTGTTTAAAACTCCGAGATGGTTGATTGACGATAATATTTTTAATAAGGTTGAAAGTGCAGGTAGTGTTGAGCGTTTGCGAAGAACTCAAGTTAGAACGCTAAATAATATCTTAGATTTTGCCAGATTAGCACGTTTAATAGAGAATGAAACGCTGAATGGTAATAAAGCATATACCCTAATTAATATGATGACTGATTTACGTAGAGGTATTTTTAGTGAAGTTTCTAGCGGTAGAAAAATTGATACGTATCGTAGAAACCTTCAGCGCGCCTATATCGAGCGGATGGAGTTCTTAATGAAGAATGAACAAACACCAATCCCCGCGCGATTTAGAAGGTTTATTACAAGAACTAATGTTGATGTAAGTCAATCGGATATTCGCCCTGTTGTAAGAGGAGAATTAGTGACCTTAAGGTCGAGCTTACGAAGTGCAATTGGTAGAACTTCAGATAGATTAAGTAGATATCATCTTAGAGATGCTGTAGAAAGAATTAATCTAATTTTAGATCCCAAATAAACTTTAATAGTTATACAATTATAAAGCCTCGTCATTTATGACGAGGCTTTATATTTTAATCTAAACTATGATTTTCTTCTCAACTATTCATTAGGTGGGTATTATACATATGAGAATTAATCAGTACAAAGTAAAGACTAGAATGTTCTAATAAGATCTCAATAGTATCAAGATTGTATCACAGGTTATCATTTTTTTATCACAAGTCTACCTGTCGTTGTCTTAAACCTTACTTTGAAAAGACCTGTTTTTTATAGATTTTTAGACAATCTAATTGCATTTGCTTTTTAACAAAAATTCAACGAACTTAGCGATTAATGAAATCAAGCAACGAGTTTATCTCATTGTAAAATAAAAGGTTACATAATTATTATGAGCAAAAAAGCAAAGTTAATCGAAGGGCAACAGGAGTTTAGAGATTCACGAAGAAAGTTTATTAGAAATACCTCTTTAGCGGTTGGTGCTTTTACGATTGTTCCAAGACATGTTTTAGGTCAAGGATATACAGCTCCTAGTGATAAAATTAATCTTGGTTTTATTGGCTTAGGGAAACAAGGTTCTCTTTTAGCACCTACTTTTATTTCGCAGGCGCAAGCTCAAATAGTTGCAGGTTCGGACGTATGGACACCAAAAAGAAAGATGTTTGAAAGGCAAGTTGAAAAGTTATATGCTCAAAAGAGAAATGTAGCTGCATTTAAAGGTGTAACAACCTATTTAGAGTATAAAGAATTATTGACAAGAAAAGATATAGATGCTGTTGTAATATCTACGCCAGATCATTGGCATGCTTTACAGTCGATTGATGCTATGAGAAGTGGTAAAGATGTATATTGCGAAAAACCATTGACAAATACTATTACTGAGGGAATTGAGATGGTTCGAGCAGTAAAGCAGACGAAATGTATATTTCAGACAGGAAGTATGCAACGCTCTTGGGATCGTTTTCAAAGAGCCAAACAAATTGCTGCATCTGATAAGCTAGGAGAAATTAAAAAGGTCTTAGTAAACGTAGGTGATCCAGGTAAAAAATACGATTTACCTGTTCAAAAATTACCTAAAGGAATTGATTGGAACAAATGGTGCGGCCCAGCCCCATTGTTAACATATCATAAGAGTATTGCTCCGGCTCATAATAAGACATATCCTGATTGGCGCCATTTTGAAGAAATTGGGGGAGGTATTTTATCAGATTGGGGAGCGCATATGTTCGATATTGCACAATGGTGTTTAAATATGGATGCTACAGGTCCAGTTAAAATAATTCCTCCGGATGATCCTAAGGCGGTAAGAGGAATCAAAATGTATTATGCTAATGGTGTTGAAATGGTTCATGAAGATTTTGGAAGAGGTTGGGGTGTTCGCTTTATTGGTTCTGAAGGTTCAATGGATATTAGTAGAGAATATTTAGAGACAACACCAGCCACTATTTTGCAAGATGTAGAAAAAATTAAACTCCCTAAAATAGAAAATCATTATCAAGATTGGTTAATGGCGATAAGAAATAGAACGCAAACAATTTGTGACGTAGAAGTCGGACATAGATCAGCTACCATTTGTAACATAGCAAATATTGGTTATGATTTAGGAAGACCATTGGAATGGGATCCGAAAAAAGAAGAATTCAAAAGTGATGAGGAAGCGAATGCTATGAAAACTAGAAAAAACAGAAAATTTGAATAAGTTATTCTATCAGTATAGATAATCTTACAGTATGAGCATTTTATTTCAACTTAAACTTCATTTCCACGGGTAAATGATCAGAAGCTAGCCCAAATTGAGTTAGTACTTTTCCATCAATGTATTCAATAGAATTTTCAGAATAAAAAATATAATCGATACGTTTAAAAGGATTTTCGGTATGATATGTATTCAATCTACTGGTATCGTCAAAGGCCGCATTGCCAACATCTTTTAAAGCAAATACTTTTTCGATTGACGCATTTTCAAAACTTGGGCCACTGTTAAAATCGCCTAAAAGAATTGTAGGATACTTCGCGCGATAATCATTGAACAGTTTAATAACATTATCTAACTGTTGTACTCTCGTCGGTTTATCGAAAGCCTCCAAATGTACATTTATAATTTTGACTTCTTTATTTTCTAATAAGACAGTGCTT
Source organism: uncultured Flavobacteriaceae bacterium (assembly GCA_947494325.1). Classification (GTDB taxonomy): domain Bacteria; phylum Bacteroidota; class Bacteroidia; order Flavobacteriales; family Flavobacteriaceae; genus Aureibaculum. The sequence goes on along the minus strand of CANLUS010000004.1, from coordinate 283,366 downwards.
ACTTGTGCTAACCTTTCTAGATATAAAGCATCTCTATAAAATGGAGCGTCGGGAACCCGTTGAAGAACAACACGTTTATGTTGTATTAATGGATATTTACTAAGTATAGATTGCCCAGATACTGTTTTGCCGAAATGAATTGATGGGGGCCAATAAGGAAAAGGGACATAGGTTTCATCCCAATTTACAGCTTGTGCTACATGGTTATAACCTAGCTTGGCAATTTCATCTTGTTGATCAATAAAATAGGATCGTGCAGCAGCATAATCTATTTCTTGAAATGCAATAATATCTGGATTCAACGAAAGAAATTCGCTTTTTACCTTTATAAGATTTGTATCAAACAAAGATTTGGGTTTTTCGGCAGTTGTATTATTCGTCATACCGCTTAAATACCCTATATTATAAGTAACAATACTGTAAATAGAATCGTTGGAGGTATCTTGTTTATACGTATTTGTAATGAGTACCGCATATTCTTTTTGAGATAAGGTTGGGGAGGAAGCCCAAACAAAAAAAATAGCGACACAAGAGAATAACACGAGAAAACTAAGTACACTTATTTTAAGAACACGTTTCATTTATGCTAAAATACATTATAAATTAAATGTATGAACTATTGGTACTATAAAATATCTTTGTATATTTGCAGCCCAAAACAAATAAAATAGAACATATGAAGGGAGGTGCTATACAATGTTAATCATACCAGTAAAAGATGGTGAGAATATCGATAGAGCGTTAAAACGTTTTAAAAGAAAATTCGACAGAACTAAAACTATGAAGCAGTTGCGTGAGCGCAAGCACTTTACAAAACCTTCTGTGAGCAAGCGTAAGCAAGTTCAGAAAGCACAATACGTGCAAGGTTTAAAAGCAAGTGAAGAATAAACAAACTTTATTCTCGAAATAATAAATAGAACCGTTAGTTTATACAAAGACAATTATTAACTTTGTTTACTAACGGTTTTTTCATGCCTATACATTCTTTTTTAGAATACATCTCTTTAGAGAAAAAATACTCTCCCCATACGGCAAAAGCCTATCAAGATGATATTTCCTCTTTTCAATTATTTTGTGATACTCATTTTGATAGTGATGACTTGACAACTATTCATTATTCTCAAATTCGTTCATGGATTGTCTCACTCGTTGATGCGGGCATATCTAACAGGAGTATCAACAGAAAAGTGAGCTCTTTGAAAGCCTTTTATAAATTCTTATTAAAATCGAAGCAGATTAGCGAAAGCCCTTTAATGAAGCATAAAGCATTGAAAGTTGGCAAACGTGTACAAGTTCCGTTTTCTGGAACCGAAATTAACGATGTCATTCTAGGATTAAGTGATGAGTCTGATTTTAAATCGTTGCGTAATCGCTTGATTGTAGAGATGTTTTACTCTACAGGTATGCGACGATCCGAACTTATAAATTTAGAGATAGTTGATATTGATCTTACCAAAGAGACGGTGAAAGTATTGGGCAAGAGAAATAAAGAACGATTTATTCCCTTATTGAAATCGGTACAAGAAACCTTGCAAAGATATTTAGTATTAAGAAGTGATCACTATGCCGAAAACAAGTATCTTTTCGTAACGGAAAAAGGAAAGAAAATATACGGAACTCTTGTTTATAGAATAATAAATGGTTATTTTAGTACGGTCTCTTCAAAAGTAAAAAAGAGTCCTCATGTAATAAGGCATTCTTTTGCTACACACTTGTTGAATGAGGGGGCTGATTTGAATTCGGTGAAGGAATTATTAGGACACTCAAGTTTAGCTTCTACCCAAGTCTACATCAACAGTAGTTTGAAGGAATTAAAACAAGTATATAACCAAGCTCATCCAAGGAGCGCTAAAAACGAAAACTTATGAAAGTAAATGTGCAGTCAGTAAATTTTAATGTAGATAGAAAGTTAGTAGACTTTATAGAAAATAAAGTTGGTGGTTTAGATAAATATTATGATAAGTTTATAGGAACAGATGTTTATTTAAAAGTTCAAAATACGAGTGAAAAAGAAAATAAGATTACTGAAATAAAAGTGAATATTCCAGGAGATGAATTGATCGTTAAAAAGCAGTGTAAATCTTTTGAAGAAGGTATAGATAATGCTATCGATTCTTTAAAAAGACAGTTAAATAAAAGGAAAGAAAAACTACGAGCATATTCTAACTAATATTTTTTTGAAAATAAGCTTAAAAAGTTTTGTAGAAAAAATAAAACTTTATACATTTGCAAACCGTTAGAAATAGCGGTTTGTTTTTTGTTTAAAAAACAGCGTAAAAAAGCCGATGTAGCTCAGCTGGCTAGAGCAGCTGATTTGTAATCAGCAGGTCGTGGGTTCGAGTCCCTCCATCGGCTCGTAATAAATTAGAAGTTTACCGTAAAAAAGTAGACAAGTTCTTTGAAGAAACATATTGTTGGGGAGATACCAAAGCGGCCAACTGGGGCGGACTGTAACTCCGCTGTCTTTCGACTTCGTAGGTTCGAATCCTGCTCTCCCCACATAATTTCAACATGAAAAATATCAACTCAAAAATTTTAATTTTTGAATAATTCGCGAGAGTAGCTCAGTTGGTAGAGCGTCAGCCTTCCAAGCTGAATGTCGCCGGTTCGAACCCGGTCTCTCGCTCAAATTTTCCTGCGAAGGCAGGCATCTTTTCCTGTAAAAGAAAATCAGCACTTTACGCCGGTGTAGCTCAGGGGTAGAGCGTTTCCTTGGTAAGGAAGAGGTCACGGGTTCAATTCCCGTCATTGGCTCAAATAACATAGAATACATTAAATATATATATAACTAAGATTTAAAATTAAATAATCATGGCAAAAGAAACTTTTGATCGTTCGAAACCGCACTTAAACATCGGTACTATTGGACACGTAGATCACGGTAAAACTACCTTAACTGCTGCTATCACAACTGTTTTAGCGAATGCTGGTTTATCTGAAAAGAGAGATTTCGATTCAATCGATAACGCTCCTGAAGAAAAAGAAAGAGGTATTACAATTAATACATCTCACGTTGAGTATTCAACTGCTAATCGTCATTACGCACACGTTGACTGTCCTGGTCACGCGGATTACGTAAAGAACATGGTAACTGGTGCTGCTCAAATGGATGGTGCTATTTTAGTTGTTGCTGCTACTGATGGCCCTATGCCTCAAACTCGTGAGCACATCTTATTAGGTCGTCAGGTAGGTATTCCTCGTATCGTTGTATTTATGAATAAAGTAGATATGGTTGATGATGAAGAGCTATTAGAATTAGTAGAAATGGAAGTTAGAGAATTACTTTCTTTCTATGAATATGATGGTGACAATGGTCCTGTAATTGCTGGTTCTGCTTTAGGTGGATTAAACGGTGAGCAAAAATGGGTTGATTCTATTATGGAATTGATGGAAGCTGTAGATAACTGGATCGAATTGCCAAAACGTGATGTTGAGAAAGATTTCTTAATGCCAATCGAAGATGTATTCTCAATTACTGGTCGTGGAACTGTAGCTACAGGTCGTATCGAAACTGGTGTTGCTAATACTGGAGATGGTGTTGATATTATCGGTATGGGAGCTGAGAAATTAACTTCTACAATTACTGGTGTTGAAATGTTCCGTAAAATATTAGATAGAGGTGAAGCTGGAGATAACGTAGGTATCTTATTAAGAGGTATTGAAAAAACTGATATCAAAAGAGGTATGGTAATCTGTAAGCCAGGTTCAGTAACTCCACATGATAAATTCAAAGCTGAGGTTTATATCTTAAAGAAAGAAGAAGGTGGTCGTCACACACCATTCCATAACAACTATCGTCCACAGTTCTATGTAAGAACTACAGATGTAACAGGTACTATTAATTTACCTAGTGGTGTTGAAATGGTTATGCCAGGTGATAACTTAACTATTACTGTAGATTTACATCAACCAATTGCAATGAACGTAGGTTTACGTTTTGCAATCCGTGAGGGTGGTAGAACTGTAGGTGCTGGTCAGGTAACTGAAATTTTATAAGGCACACCTAAATTTATTAGTTAAATATATAGATAGGTGCTTCTTTGAAAAGAGAAGCACCTTATATTCTATACGGGTGTAGCTCAGTTGGTAGAGCACCGGTCTCCAAAACCGGGTGTCGGGAGTTCGAGTCTCTCCACCCGTGCATTAAAAAAAATAATGGGTATGATAAAGTATTTCAAAGAATCATTTCAAGAACTGAGTTCACAGGTGACTTGGATACCTATGTCTGAAGCACAAAAGTCAACAGTTGTGGTAGCAATATTTACAGTGTTATTTGCATTGGCTGTGTTTTTAGTTGATAAAGTATTTCAACTTGGGTTGGAACAATATTTTAATTTATTTAAATAATAATTGAATATGGCTGATTCTGTTAAGAAGTGGTATGTTGTTAGAGCTATAGGTGGACAAGAAAATAAGGTAAAGACCTATATTGAGAATGAAGTTTCTCGTTTAGGATTATCAGATTATGTTGATCAAGTATTAGTACCTACAGAAAAAGTAATTCAAATAAGAAACGGAAAAAAAATAAATAAAGAACGTGTTTATTTTCCGGGTTATATAATGGTAGAGGCCAATTTAAGTGGCGAATTACCACACGTAATAAAATCAGTTACTGGTGTAATTGGTTTTTTAGGTGAAACTAAAGGAGGGGATCCCGTACCGTTACGTAAATCTGAAGTGAACAGAATGTTAGGTAAGGTAGATGAGTTAGCGGTGCAGAATGAGAATGTTGCGATTCCGTATGTGATTGGAGAAACAGTTAAAGTGATCGACGGTCCTTTTAACGGGTTCGACGGTACAATAGAAAAAATTAACGAAGAGAAGCGTAAGCTTGAAGTGATGGTGAAAATTTTCGGTAGAAAAACACCATTAGAATTGAGTTATATGCAAGTAGAGAAAATTTCATAAATGTTACATATTTAGGATATATAAATGCTTCCACATTTATACATCTAAATTCAAAGTTTGAAAAATGGCAAAAGAGATTAGTAAGGTTGTAAAATTACAAGTTCGCGGAGGTGCAGCAAATCCTTCGCCACCTGTTGGACCTGCTTTGGGTGCTGCCGGAGTTAACATCATGGAGTTCTGTAAGCAATTTAATGCGAGAACTCAAGATAAACCAGGCAAAGTTTTACCGGTAGCTATTACAGTTTATAAGGACAAATCATTTGATTTTGTTATTAAGACTCCACCAGCAGCGGTACAAATTTTAGAAGCAGCTAAAGTAAAGAAAGGATCTGGGGAACCAAATCGTAAGAAGGTTGCTACAGTTACTTGGGATCAATTGAAAGTTATTGCAGAAGATAAAATGGTAGATTTAAATGCATTTACTATTGAATCAGCAATGAAAATGATGGCAGGTACTGCGAGATCAATGGGTATCAAGGTAAAAGGAAATGCTCCTGTTTAAACTTTATAATTTTATAGAAGATGGCAAAAATAACTAAAAAGCAAAAAGAAGCAAGAGCTAAGGTAGATGCTACAAAGGCATACTCAATAGCAGATGCTGCTGCTTTGGTGAAAGAAGTATCGAACATGAAGTTTGACGCTTCTGTTGATCTAGCTGTAAGATTAGGAGTTGATCCTAGAAAAGCAGATCAAATGGTACGTGGAGTAGTAACATTACCTCATGGAACCGGTAAATCAGTAAAAGTATTGGCGTTAGTAACTCCTGACAAAGAAGCAGAAGTGACAGCAGCTGGTGCAGATTACGTAGGTTTAGATGAATACCTTGCAAAAATAAAAGCAGGTTGGACAGATGTTGACGTGATAGTAACAATGCCAAGTATAATGGGTAAATTAGGTCCTTTAGGTCGAGTTTTAGGACCAAGAGGTTTAATGCCTAACCCAAAAACTGGTACAGTTACTATGGATGTAGCAAAAGCTGTTAAAGATGTAAAAGGTGGTAAAATTGATTTCAAAGTAGATAAAACAGGTATTATACATGCCTCAATTGGTAAAGCGTCTTTTGATGCTGATAAAATTGAAGGGAATGCCCAAGAACTGTTACAAACTATCATGAAACTAAAGCCAAATACAGCTAAAGGTACGTATGTAAAGAGTATTTATATGTCTAGTACCATGAGCCCTAGTATAGAAATAGATGCTAAATCAGTAGCAATTTAAGCAAGTTAAACTCAGAATTATGACTAGAGAAGAAAAATCAATTATAATAAAAGATTTAACAAGCCAATTAACTGAAGGTAGTACTATTTATCTAGCTGATATCTCAGGTTTAGATGCAGTAAGTACATCAAATTTACGTAGAGCTTGCTTTAAAGCAAACGTAAAATTGGCAGTTGTTAAAAACACATTGCTTTCGAAAGCAATGGAACAAACTGATAAAGATTTTGGAGAGTTACCAGAAACATTAAAAGGCAATACGTCTTTAATGATTTCAGAAACTGGTAATGCTCCGGCAAAAGTTATTAAGGAATTCCGTAAGAAATCTGACAAACCAGTTCTTAAAGGAGCGTATATTGAAGAGTCTGTCTATGTTGGCGATGATCAGCTAGATGCCCTAGTAAATATTAAGTCTAAAGAAGAATTGATCGGTGAGATTATTACCATTTTACAATCACCAGCTAAAAATGTTGTTTCAGCATTGAAATCTGGAGGAAGTACAATTTCTGGAATCTTAACAACATTATCAGAAAAATAATACACACACAAATAAACTAAATAATAAAATTTTTAAAACAAATAGTAATGGCAGAGTTAAAAGATTTCGCAGAACAATTAGTTAACTTAACGGTAAAAGAAGTTAATGAATTAGCAAATATCTTAAAAGATGAGTATGGTATCGAGCCAGCAGCAGCAGCAGTTGCAGTGGCAGGACCAGCAGCAGGTGGAGGCGATGCAGCTGAAGAGAAAACAGAATTTGATGTAATCTTAAAAGCAGCAGGTGGTTCTAAATTAGCTGTAGTAAAATTAGTAAAAGAATTAACTGGTTTAGGTCTTAAAGAGGCTAAAGGATTGGTTGATGATGCTCCAAGCGCAATTAAGGAAGGTGTAGCTAAAGATGAGGCTGAAGGTCTTAAAAAATCTTTAGAAGAAGCTGGCGCTGAGGTAGAACTTAAGTAAGCTTAAGCCCTTTTTCGATAATTCGAAATTGGGTTAAACAATTGAGGTTTAGGTCTTTGGAATACATCCAAATGACCTAAACCATTTTGTGTATATATTCATTCTTTTCTAAAAGAATAGGTTTTTTTAATTAAAAATTTTCTCCATTGTCGACAATAACTAGTATTGAAAGAGTAAACTTCGCATCAGCTAAACTAATTACAGATTATCCAGATTTCTTGGATATTCAAGTAAAATCTTTTCAAGATTTTTTTCAATTAGAAACCAAGACCGATGAAAGAAGTGAAGAAGGTTTATTTAAAACGTTCTCAGATAATTTCCCAATTACAGATACACGTAATCAGTTCATTTTAGAGTTTATTGATTACTTCGTAGATCCTCCAAGATATTCTATTCAAGAATGTATCGAAAGAGGTCTAACGTATAGTGTTCCTTTAAAGGCGCGCTTAAAATTGTACTGTACTGATCCAGAGCATGAAGATTTTGAAACAATTGTACAAGATGTGTATTTAGGTGTTATTCCTTATATGACACATAGTGGTACGTTTGTAATCAATGGTGCAGAAAGAGTAGTTGTTTCTCAATTACACCGTTCACCAGGAGTTTTCTTTGGTCAGTCATTCCATGCAAATGGAACAAAATTATATTCTGCAAGAGTTATTCCTTTTAAAGGATCTTGGATTGAATTTGCTACAGATATCAATCAGGTAATGTATGCTTATATTGATAGAAAGAAAAAGCTACCTGTTACTACATTATTTAGAGCAATTGGTTTTGAAAGAGATAAAGATATTTTAGAGATATTCGACTTAGCAGATGAAGTAAAAGTATCTAAAAGTGGAATAAAGAAAGTATTAGGACGAAAATTAGCAGCAAGGGTTTTAAAAACCTGGCATGAGGATTTTGTTGATGAAGATACAGGTGAGGTAGTTTCTATTGAACGTAATGAGATTATTTTAGACAGAGATACGATTCTTGATAAAGAACATATTGAGGAAATAGTTGAAGCTGGATCTAAAACAATTTTGTTGCACAAAGAAGATAATAATATGGGTGATTATGCAATCATTCATAATACGTTACAAAAGGATCCTACGAATTCTGAAAAAGAAGCAGTAGAACATATATATCGTCAATTACGTAATGCTGAGCCGCCAGATTATGAAACGGCAAAAGGTATTATCAATAAATTATTTTTCTCAGAACAACGTTATAACTTAGGAGAGGTTGGACGTTACAGAATGAATAAAAAGTTAGAATTGAATGTTGATATTGATCAACGCGTTTTAACAAAGGAAGATATTATTACGATTATCAAGAACTTAATTAAATTAGTTAATTCTAAGGCAGAAGTTGATGATATTGATCACTTATCGAATCGTCGTGTAAGAACTGTTGGAGAGCAGTTAGCAAGTCAGTTTGGAGTAGGTCTTTCTCGTATGGCTCGTACCATTCGTGAACGAATGAATGTTCGTGATAATGAAGTATTTACACCAATTGATTTAATTAATGCGAAGACCTTATCTTCAGTTATTAATTCTTTCTTTGGTACAAATCAACTCTCTCAATTTATGGATCAGACGAATCCATTAGCAGAGATTACACATAAAAGAAGATTGTCTGCACTTGGACCTGGAGGTTTATCTAGAGAAAGAGCAGGTTTCGAGGTTCGTGATGTTCACTATACACATTATGGCCGTTTATGTCCGATTGAAACTCCTGAAGGGCCAAATATTGGTTTAATTTCATCATTAGCAGTATATGCTAAAGTGAATAACTTAGGATTTATAGAAACACCGTATCGTCAATCTATAGAAGGTAAAGTTGATGTAACAAAAGAACCTATTTATTTAAGTGCTGAAGAGGAAGAAGGCAAGAAAATTGCTCAATCTAATTTAGATTTAGATGCATCAGGTAAAATTACATTAGATAAAGTAGTAGCGAGAGAAGAAGGAGATTTTCCATTGGTAGCTCCAGAAGAAGTAGATTATATGGATGTATCTCCAAATCAAATTTCTTCAATCTCAGCTTCGTTGATTCCTTTCTTAGAACATGATGATGCCAACCGTGCATTAATGGGATCGAATATGATGCGTCAAGCGGTACCATTAATGAGACCTGAGTCTCCAATTGTAGGTACAGGTTTAGAGCGTAGAGTAGCAACGGATTCAAGAATTTTGATCAATGCAGAAGGAGATGGTGTTGTTGAATATGTAGATTCTGATAATATTACTATTAAATATACACGTTCGAAAGATGAAACGTTGGTAAGTTTTGATGCAGATAGTAAGACTTATAATCTCATTAAATTTAGAAAGACGAATCAAGGTACTTCTATTAACTTGCATCCAATTGTACAAAAAGGAGACAAGGTTAAGAAAGGTCAAGTTTTATGTGAGGGATATGCAACGGAAAAGGGTGAATTAGCCCTTGGAAGAAATATGAAAGTTGCCTTCATGCCTTGGAAAGGGTATAACTTTGAGGATGCAATTGTAATTTCTGAAAGAGTGGTAAGAGAAGATGTATTTACTTCTATCCATATTGATGAATATTCTTTAGATGTAAGAGATACTAAATTAGGAGCTGAAGAATTAACGGCGGATATTCCTAACGTTTCGGAAGAAGCTACTAAAGATCTTGACGAAAACGGAATGATTCGTATTGGAGCAGAGGTAAAGCCCGGAGATATTCTGATTGGAAAAATTACACCAAAAGGGGAATCTGATCCTACACCTGAAGAGAAATTATTACGTGCAATTTTTGGAGATAATGCAGGTGATGTAAAAGATGCATCATTAAAAGCATCGCCATCATTGAAAGGAGTTGTAATTAATAAAAAATTGTTCCAGAGAACAATTAAAGATAAAGCGAAACGTAGTCATGATAAAGAAGAATTAGCAAGATTAGAAGCTGATTTTACGGTAAAGTTTAATGACTTAAGAGAACGTTTAGTGGATAAACTGTTTACCTTGGTAAATGGTAAAACGGCTCAAGGAGTTTTGAATGATTTAGGAGAAGAAATTCTTCCTAAAGGTAAGAAGTATACTTTGAAAATGTTGAACGCAGTAAACGATTTCGAACACTTGACAAAAGGTGTTTGGACAACCGATAAAGCGTTAAATAGATTAATTAGTGAATTAATTCACAATTATAAAATAAAGGTTAGTGACTTACAAGGTTCTTTACGTCGTGAGAAATTTACGATAACCGTTGGTGATGAATTACCTGCAGGAATTGTAAAACTAGCGAAAGTTTATATCGCTAAGAAACGTAAACTAAAAGTAGGTGATAAAATGGCGGGTCGTCATGGTAACAAGGGTATTGTAGCTCGTATTGTAAGAGCAGAAGATATGCCTTTCCTAGAAGACGGGACCCCTGTTGATATTGTATTAAATCCATTAGGTGTACCATCACGTATGAATATTGGCCAGATTTATGAAACTGTTCTTGGATGGGCAGGTCAAAATTTAGGTCAGAAATATGCAACACCAATTTTTGATGGAGCTTCTATTACTGAAATTACTGAATTAACAGATAAAGCTGGTGTTCCAGAATTTGGTCATACTTATTTGTATGATGGAGGAACAGGAGAGCGTTTTGATCAGCCTGCAACGGTAGGTGTGATTTATATGATTAAGTTAGGTCACATGATTGAAGATAAAATGCATGCACGTTCTATCGGACCTTATTCATTAATTACACAACAACCATTAGGTGGTAAAGCGCAGTTTGGAGGTCAACGTTTTGGTGAGATGGAAGTATGGGCACTAGAGGCTTATGGAGCATCTAGTACATTGAGGGAGATCTTAACGGTAAAATCAGATGACGTATTAGGTAGAGCTAAAACGTATGAGTCTATCGTGAAGGGAGAACCAATGCCAGAACCAGGATTACCAGAATCATTTAACGTATTAATGCACGAGTTAAAAGGACTTGGATTAGACGTTAGATTAGAAGAATAATAAATTTTAAAGCAGCAGATTTAACTATCTGTTGCTTTTACAATATCATTTTTACATTTTAATTCGATTGCAGAAATATCATGGCAAAACAAAGAGAAAAATACACTGTAAAAAAATTCAATAAAATATCAATTGGTTTAGCATCTCCTGAATCTATTTTAGAGAAATCTAAAGGAGAGGTGTTAAAGCCAGAAACGATCAATTATCGTACACATAAACCAGAAAGAGATGGTTTATTTTGTGAGCGTATTTTTGGTCCTATCAAAGATTTCGAATGTGCTTGTGGTAAGTACAAAAGAATTCGATATAAAGGAATTATTTGCGACCGTTGTGGAGTAGAAGTTACTGAGAAGAAAGTACGTAGAGATAGAGTAGGTCATATTAATTTAGTAGTTCCTGTAGCACATATCTGGTATTTTAGATCATTACCAAACAAGATGGGATACCTTTTAGGGTTACCTTCTAAGAAATTGGATATGATTATTTACTACGAACGTTATGTAGTAATTCAACCGGCAGGTGCTACAAATGCTGAAGGAGAACCATTGCAAAAAATGGATTTCCTAACGGAAGAAGAATATTTAGATATTCTTGAATCATTCCCAGTTGAGAATCAATATTTAGATGACACAGATCCAAATAAGTTCATTGCCAAGATGGGTGCTGAATGTTTGATAGATCTATTAGCGCGTATCGATTTAGATGCCTTGTCATATGAATTGAGACATAAGGCGAATACTGAGACCTCTAAACAACGTAAAATGGAAGCATTGAAACGTTTAAATGTTGTAGAGTCTTTCCGTGATGCGAATAAAAATAGAGAGAATAGACCAGAATGGATGATTATGAAAGTTGTTCCGGTGACACCACCAGAATTACGTCCATTGGTTCCATTAGATGGTGGTCGTTTTGCCACATCTGATTTAAATGACTTGTATCGTCGTGTGATTATTCGTAACAATCGTTTGAAAAGATTGATGGAGATTAAAGCTCCTGAAGTTATCTTACGTAATGAAAAACGTATGTTACAAGAATCTGTAGATTCATTATTTGATAACACGCGTAAATCATCAGCAGTAAAAACAGAATCTAATAGACCTTTAAAATCGTTATCTGATTCATTAAAAGGTAAGCAAGGACGTTTCCGTCAAAACTTATTAGGTAAACGTGTTGACTATTCTGCTCGTTCAGTTATTGTTGTTGGTCCAGAATTGAAATTATATGAATGTGGATTGCCGAAAGATATGGCAGCAGAGTTATACAAGCCTTTTGTGATTAGAAAATTAATCGAAAGAGGAATTGTAAAAACTGTAAAATCTGCAAAGAAAATTATAGATAAAAGAGAGCCTGTAGTTTGGGATATTTTAGAGAATGTTTTAAAAGGACATCCAGTTCTTTTAAATCGTGCTCCTACATTACACCGTTTAGGTATTCAAGCATTTCAGCCTAAGTTAATTGAAGGTAAAGCAATTCAATTGCATCCATTAGTTTGTACGGCATTTAATGCGGATTTCGATGGTGATCAAATGGCTGTGCACTTACCATTAGGCCCTGAAGCAATTTTAGAGGCTCAATTGTTAATGTTGGCATCACATAGTATCTTAAATCCAGCGAATGGATCTCCTATTACTGTACCTTCTCAGGATATGGTTCTTGGATTATATTATATGACCAAGGAACGTAAGTCTACAAAAGATCATAAAGTGAAAGGAGAAGGTAGTACCTTCTATTCTCCAGAAGAAGTTACCATAGCTTTCAATGAAAAACAAGTTGATTTGAACGCTGGTATTAAGGTGAGAACCAAAGACTTTAATGAAGAAGGTGAATTGGTAAATCAAATTATTCAAACAACAGTTGGTAGAGTATTATTCAATGAAGTAGTACCTGAAGCAGCTGGATATATCAATGAAGTATTGACCAAAAAATCGTTGAGAGATATTATTGGTGATATTTTAAAGGTGACTGATGTTCCTACTACCGGTGAGTTCTTAGATGCGATCAAAGGAATGGGATATACGTTCGCTTTCCGCGGAGGTTTATCATTTAGTTTAGGTGATATCATTATTCCACCAGAAAAACATACCATGATTGCTGATGCTAATGCACAGGTTGACACTATTATGGCCAGCTATAATATGGGTATGTTAACAAATAAAGAACGTTACAATCAGGTCATTGATATTTGGGGATCTACAAACAATAGATTGACTGAACTTTCTATGAAACGTTTGCGTGAAGATCAACAAGGATTTAACTCAGTATATATGATGTTAGATTCTGGAGCGAGGGGTTCTAAAGAACAGATTCGTCAGTTGACAGGTATGCGTGGATTGATGGCGAAACCTAAAAAATCGACTGCCGGAGGTGGTGAGATTATCGAAAATCCGATTCTTTCTAACTTTAAGGAAGGATTATCAATTCTTGAATACTTTATATCAACACACGGTGCTCGTAAAGGTCTTGCCGATACCGCATTGAAAACGGCGGATGCAGGATACTTGACACGTCGTTTAGTAGATGTTTCTCAGGATGTTATTATTAATGAAGTAGATTGTGGAACACTAAGAGGTTTAGAAATTGCTCCGTTGAAAAAGAACGAAGAGGTTGTAGAAAGCCTTGGTGAAAGAATTATCGGACGTGTAGCTCTTAATGATGTAGTGAACCCATTAACGCAGGAATTAATCGTTGCGGCAGGTGAAGAAATTACTGAAGATATAGTGAAGGTTGTTGATCAATCTCCATTAGAAACCGTTGAAGTACGTTCAGCATTGACATGTGAATCAAGTAGAGGGATTTGTGCTAAATGTTACGGATATAGTTTATCTACTAGAAAAATGGTTCAAAAAGGAGAAGCTGTAGGTGTAATTGCTGCACAGTCTATTGGTGAGCCAGGTACACAGTTAACATTGCGTACCTTCCACGTAGGTGGAATTGCAGGAAACATTTCTGAAGAGAATTCGTTGAATGTGAAATTTGATGGAACGATTGAAATAGAAGATTTAAGAACTGTTGAAGGTGTAGATAATGATGGAAATAAAGTAGATATCGTTATTTCTAGAACTTCAGAGGTTAAAGTAGTAGATAAGTCTACCGGAATTACCTTGAGTACAAACAATATCCCTTATGGTTCGTATATTTTTGTGAAGAATAAGGCGAAAGTTAAGAAAGGGGATGTGATTTGCTCTTGGGATCCATATAATGGAGTTATTGTATCGGAATTTGAAGGAAAAGTAGCCTTTGAAAATATCGATCAAGGAATAACATACCAAGTAGAAATTGATGAACAGACTGGTTTCCAAGAAAAAGTAATTTCTGAATCTAAAGCGAAAAAAGTTGTACCAACTTTAATTATAGAGAATACAAAAGGAGAAGCTTTACGTTCTTATAGTTTACCAGTGGGTGCGCACTTAATGATTGAAGAAGGAGATAAAATTGAAGCAGGTAAAGTACTAGTAAAGATACCAAGAAAATCAGGTAAAGCAGGAGATATTACGGGTGGTTTACCACGTGTAACCGAGTTATTTGAAGCTCGTGATCCTTCAAACCCAGCAGTGGTTTCTGAGATAGATGGTGTGGTTTCTTTTGGTAAGATCAAGCGTGGTAATCGTGAGATTATTGTGGAGTCTAAATTAGGAGATATTAAGAAATACTTAGTGAAGTTATCGAATCAAATTTTGGTTCAAGAAAATGACTTTATAAAAGCGGGTATGCCATTATCTGACGGTGCAATTACACCAACAGATATATTAAATATCAAAGGCCCATCTGCAGTTCAACAATACTTAGTAAATGAAATTCAAGAAGTATATCGTTTACAAGGTGTGAAGATTAATGATAAGCACTTTGAAGTAGTGGTACGTCAAATGATGCGTAAAGTTAAGATTGTTGATTCTGGAGATACTATTTTCTTAGAAAGCCAATTAATTCATACCAATGATTTCATTGAGGAAAATGATGCTATTTACGGAATGAAAGTAGTTGATAATCCAGGTGATTCTGAGAATATAAAAGCTGGTCAGATGATTTCTGTACGTAAATTGAGAGATGAAAATTCTATTTTACGTAGAACGGATAAAGCGTTAATCGAAGCAAGAGATGCGGTTCCTGCGACAGCAGAACCAATCTTACAAGGTATTACCAGAGCTTCGTTACAAACGAAATCATTTATCTCTGCGGCTTCTTTCCAAGAGACAACGAAAGTATTAAATCAAGCTGCGGTAAGCGGTAAGATTGATTACTTAGAAGGCTTGAAAGAAAATGTAATTGTAGGTAAGAGAATACCAGCAGGTACTGGTATGAGAGATTACGATCATTTAATTGTAGGTTCTAAAGAAGAAATAGAAGCGAATTAATTATGGCAGAGCAAGATAAAAAACAAGAGAACCAATTAAACATTGAATTGGATGAAAAAATTGCTGAGGGCACTTATGCTAACTTGGCGATTATCAATCATTCGGTATCAGAGTTTGTGGTAGATTTTGTAAATGTAATGCCAGGAACACCAAAAGCGAAAGTAAAATCTAGAATTATTGTGACACCACAACATGCAAAGCGTTTAATGAAGGCCTTGGCTGAAAACGTGAGTAGATTCGAAAAAGCGCATGGTGAAATTAAAGATTATGAACAACCGCCGATTCCGATGAATTTCGGGCCGACTGGTCAAGCATAAAATAAAAAGCCGCCCCGAATACTTGGGGCGGCTTTTTTATGCAACATATTCTAGAATATCACTCGGTTGACAATCTAAGGCCTTACAGATGGCTTCTAATGTAGAAAATCGAATGGCCTTCGCCTTGCCAGATTTTAATATGGAAAGATTCGCAGTTGTAATGCCGATTGTTTCCGCCAAGTCTTTGCTTTTCATTTTACGTTTTGCCAACATGACATCAAGGTTTACAATGATGGGCATAGTTATATGGTTAGTTCATTTTCTTCTTCCGATTTTTTTGCTCTTTCAAAGACTTCGGCTAGAATGTAAAAAGCAAGACCGCAAGGGATTAAAAATGTAAATTCCGATTTAAATTCTTGTAGAAAATTGAAGGATGATTTTCCTATGGATGCTAACAAAAAACGCAGAATTAGAACATTGATCGTATAGTAGATAAAGATGTTCGCAATTTTTTTAAAATAACCACTATTTTTAGTGCTAAAGTAGTTTCCTTTTTCAATTTCTTTTAATATTGAGATAAAATAGGTAAATGCATATAATAGATAAGCTCTCCAAAAAAAGAGACCCGCGCTAATTGCATAGAAACTCCATTTAATGGCATTTTTAGTAGTAAACCAATGTTCGTTTTTATCTGCAGTTTTGGCCCAATTTTGAAACTCCTCGAACTGTGAAAAATTGAATTCTCTAATATCATTTAACAATATGGATACGGCCGAAAGTAAGATACCATAGGTGACTATGATTAGGATGGTAGTTTTGTCTTTCATAACTTTTGTTTGTGGTTACAAAGATATAAAAATTATCGAAAAACAATAATAAATTATTAAAAAAAGATAATATTAAGTTTTAATTGACTTTAATTCTACTTTTAATTCTTGAAACATATTTACAATACTACTTAACTTTAATTCATCTTTATCATACTCTTGTGTATTGATACAACAGGTAAATTCCCATAGCTCTAATACCTGTTCTATTTTTACTTCATATGGAGCATAGGCTTTATTATCTGAATATAATAACAGGCTTTTACGATCTTTAATTCTATCATACACACGCTTATAAACCAACCCATCTTCTTTTGTGAGCACAATATAGGTTCTACCATTTTTGACATCAGAAATACTCTCAACAAATTTGGCGACAATATAAGCACCATCTTTAACTGGCAGCATCGAATCTCCTTTAATAGGAAATGTACGATGCTTACCGGTAGGTAAAAAAGGAAGTTTGATGTTTTGCAGTTGCTCTACGTATTCTGGATCGGCATAGCCTTTTAAATAGCCGGCAGAAGCCTCAATAGGTACAATTTCAATTAAATCTTCATCAGTATTACTGACCGCTATAGGAAAGAGTACTCGTTTGTTTCCTAATTTAATAAAAGAGGTGTCTTTAGCTAAGCGAAGATCATTTTTGATGAACACATCAATTGGTAGACTAAAGAAGGTTGATAAATTCAATAATCGATCAATAGAAGGTTCTGAACGCCCTTCTTCATAAGACCCAACAATAGAACGAGTCCAACCTAATTCTTCAGCAAATTGCTCTTGAGATAAATTTTTAAGATTTCTTAAATGCCTGATGTTTGTTTGTATATATTTCATATTACTACAAATTTAAGCAATAAAAACTACAAAATGTAGTTAATTTTACATAAAATTTAAAATTGATTGCTTGTACATTAATTGCCATACATATTACAGCTTACGTTATGGAACTATACGGCCTAAAGAATTGTTGAATTTGGCTGTAGAGAATACTCTAAAAGTACTAGCTCTAACAGATATTAATACTACGTCGGCTTGTTTAGATTTTGTACGCTTATCGAAAGAACAACAGATAAAACCGGTAGTAGGTGTAGATTTTAGAAATGGGGTGGCACAACAGTTTATACTATTGGCAAAAAACAATGACGGATTTGAACAAATCAATACCTATCTTTCGACATTTCTGCATGATCGTACTTTCGACATTCCTTCACGGTCAAAACCTCTTAATGATGTATATGTTATTTATCCATACGAAAAAGGAAAAACATATGATCTAAAAGAGCATGAATATTTAGGGGTAAGTCCGAAAGACTTAAATCATTTAAAATTTTCAAAATGGAATTATAAACGAGAAAAGTTGGTAGTATTACGAACAGTATCTTTTCAACATAAAAGAGGTTTTAATACACATCGTTTATTACGAGCTATTGATAATAATACGTTGTTGAGTAAGCTTCCTGTAAGTGAACAAGGTTGCGAAACAGATCAATTACTACCACCAAAAACATTGCAGCTAATTTATGCAGAGTATCCTGAATTGATTGAAAATACAGAGCGCTTATTACATAATTGTACGATAGATTTTGATTTTTCTCAAGCGACTCCAAATAATCAACGATCATATACAAGCAATGAAGCTCTCGATTACCGTTTACTAGAAATGTTAACTTATAAAGGGTTGGCGTATCGTTATGCGATTCCCGACACAGTTATTTATACGAGAATAGAAAAAGAATTAAAAATTATTAAAGAGAAAGGCTTTGTTTCTTACTTTTTAATTAATTGGAAAATTTTAAAATATGCGAGATCAAAAGGTTATTTCTATGTAGGTCGAGGTAGCGGTGCTAATAGCATTATTGCCTATCTATTGCGTATTACAGATGTTGATCCGGTAGAATTGGATTTATATTTTGAACGCTTTATCAATCTTTATCGTAAAAATCCTCCCGATTTTGATATTGATTTTTCGTGGGCAGATCGTGATGATATTACAGAGTTCATGTTTAAACGATTTAAAAACACAGCTTTAATCACCGTGTACAATACCTTTAAGATGCGAGCATCTATACGTGAATTAGGAAAGGTGTTTGGATTGCCAAAAGCCGAAATGGATGTATTGACACGTCAAAAATACAATTATAATTCACTAGACAAATTATCACAACTAGTTATAAAGTATAGTAGTTATATACAAGGGTTTCCAAATTATTTAGGCATTCATGCAGGAGGGATTTTAATTTCCGAAAAGCCAATACATTATTACTGTGCGACATTCATGCCGCCGAAAGGTTTTGCAACCACGCAGTTTGATATGGTAGTAGCAGAAGATATTGGTTTGTATAAATTTGATATTTTAAGTCAAAGAGGTCTTGGAAAAATAAAAGATACTGTAGAAATTGTCAACTATAATCACCCCGAAAAAGAACCTATAGATATACATGATATTAAGCGATTTAAGGCAGATGTTCGTATAAAGGATCTCTTGAAAAATGCAAAAGCAATTGGCTGTTTTTATGTGGAATCGCCTGCCATGCGTATGCTATTAAAAAAGTTGCAAGTAGATACGTATCTGGGTTTAGTAGCAGCAAGTTCAGTAATACGGCCAGGAGTAGCGAATTCTGGAATGATGCGCGAATATATTTTACGCTATAGAAATCCGGAACGTAGAAAAGATGCTCCTCCAATATTATTAGATATTATGCCAGAGACCTATGGCGTAATGGTATATCAAGAAGATGTTATTAAAGTTGCGCATTATTTTGGAGGGTTAGATTTAGGAGAAGCCGATATGCTACGACGCGGTATGTCTGGAAAATTTCGTTCTAGAGATGAGTTCTTAAAAGTAAAACAACAGTTTTTTGATAATTGTAAAAATGATAGTAAACCAGAAGCACTAGTAAAAGATATTTGGCGACAAATTGAAAGTTTTGCGGGCTATGCTTTTGCGAAAGGACATTCGGCTTCGTATGCTGTAGAAAGTTATCAGAGTCTCTTTTTAAAGGCTTATTACCCATTAGAATATATGGTTGCCACCCTAAATAATGGTGGTGGTTTTTATAGTGTCGAATTGTATGTGCATGAAGCTAGAATGCATGGGGCTATTATAGAAGCACCCTGTATAAATCAAAGCAATCATAAAACTCGTATAAACAAGAAGACAATTTATTTAGGATTTACTTTTTTACGATCTTTAGAAACAGCTACAGTAAAAAGAATATTGTTAAATCGTGAGCGTTACGGAGTTTTTAAAGACCTAGATGATTTTATTGATCGTGTACCCATTTCAATAGAACAAATATCAATACTAATTAAAATAAATGCATTTCGATTTACAGGAATAAATAAACGCGAACTATTATGGCAAGCCCATTTAAAAATTAGTAAAACTCCAGTTCAAGAAGATAGTATAACCCTATTTAAAACAGAACGAATCTCATATGAAACCCCTGAATTGAAAAGTAGTGATTTAGAAAATGCATTTGATGAATTTGAATTGTTGGGATTTCCTTTATGTAACCCATTTCAATTATTAGTAAAAAAAATACGCTCTCAATTAAGAGCTAAAGATTTATATTATTATAAAAATAAAAGAGTCACTATTGAGGGGTATTTAATCACAACAAAAAATACGAAGACAGTCAACGGAAAAATAATGTGTTTTGGTACTTTCTTAGATCGTGAGGGGTATTTTATTGATACAGTACACTTTCCGCCAATAGCGGCAAAATTCCCTTTTAGAGGAAAAGGAGTATATACAATTTCAGGGAAAGTGCTGGAAGAGTTTGAATGTATTAATATAGAAGTGAGCGCTATGTTTCGTTTGGCAACTATAGAAGATCCTAGATATGCAGAAAACACTGAGCCCATTGCTGTATGAGTCAAGATAATAGAGCTATTGTACATATGGATTTAGACACATTTTTTGTGTCGTGTGAACGCTTGTTGGATAGTCGATTAAACGGAAAACCTGTATTGATTGGAGGAACTTCTGATCGTGGTGTAGTAGCTTCGTGTAGTTATGAAGCTCGAAAATTTGGAATTCATTCTGCTATGCCTATGCGTATGGCAAAACAATTATGTCCCGAAGCAATTGTATTAAGAGGTAATTCAGGAATTTATAGTAAATATTCTAATTTGGTTACTGATGTAATCAAAGAGAATGTACCTTTATATGAGAAATCTTCTGTAGATGAATTTTATATAGACTTAACAGGAACAGATAAATTTTTTGGTTGTCATCAATTGGCATCCGAATTAAGACAACGTATTATGAGAGAAACGGGCTTGCCTATTTCTTTTGGGTTGTCAATTAATAAAACAGTTTCTAAAATTGCAACAGGTCAAGCGAAACCGAATAATCAAATTCAAATTTTAAAAGGGAATGAGAAGCCTTTTTTGGCACCTTTATCTGTTCGTAAAATACCTATGGTTGGTGAAGTTACCTATAAGTCATTATGTGATCTAGGAATTAAGAAAATTGTTACAGTACAAGAAATGCCCATGCAGTTAATGTATAAAGTACTGGGAAAAAACGGTTTGAGTATTTGGAAAAAGGCAAGTGGAATAGATAATTCTCCTGTGGTACAATATCATGAACGTAAGTCTATTTCTACGGAGCGTACTTTTGATAAAGATACCACCGATATCCATAAATTAAGAAGTATCATTATTGCAATGGCCGAAAACTTAGCCTATCAATTGCGAAGAGGTAACAAGCTAACCGCTTGTATTACATTTAAAATTAGATACTCTGATTTTCAAACCTATACGCAACAGAAACGGATTCCGTATAGTTCCTTAGATACAAGCATTATACCTAAAGTATTAGACCTGTTTAAGCACTTATACAATAGACGTTTATTGGTGCGTTTGGTGGGAGTACGCTTTAGTCATTTGGTTGAAGGAGGGCACCAAATCAATTTATTTGAAGACAATGAAAAGCATATCAATTTAAGTCAGGCCATTGACAATATGCGAGAACGTTACGGCGATAGAGCAGTTATTAGTGCCTCTGGAATGGATGCAAAAAGTATTAGTAGATGGAACCCTTTTACAGGAGAACCGCCACCATTATTAGCAAATAGAAGGCGTTAAAATGATTTTTTGATCGAAGTATTATATCTTTGTTATAGAATGAAAAAAACACCTAAAATAATAACACAGAAAATCGAACAACGCATTGAAAAGAATGCATTACGTTCGCTTCACATAAAAAATAAGTTGATTGATTTCTCATCGAATGATTATTTAGGTTTTTCAAAATCAGCAACAATTTTTGAGGGAGCACATCGGTATTTGACTGAGCACAATCTACAAGAGAATGGAGCCACAGGTTCTAGACTACTATCTGGAAACCACCAGTTATATGACACTGTCGAAACGATGCTCTGTGATTTCCACGAAAGTGAAGCAGCCATAATCTTCAATTCAGGATATGACGCTAATATTGGTTTCTTCTCTTCAGTGCCGCAACGCGGAGATGTAATTTTATATGACGAATTCATCCATGCTTCTATACGAGATGGAGCAACGATGAGTAATGCAAAATCATATAAATTCAAACATAATGATATCTCACATCTTGAGGAAATGCTCAAAAGATTCCAACAAGATGGAACCATCTACGTAGTTACAGAGTCTGTATTTTCTATGGACGGGGATACCCCAGATTTAAAAGCTATGGCTACACTATGTAAAGCCTTTGGTGCCTTTATAATTGTTGACGAAGCACATGCCGTTGGAGTATTTGGAGCGAGCGGTTATGGGGCCTTACAGCAATTAGAGATACAGCATGAAGTTTTTGCAAGAATCGTAACGTTTGGCAAGGCGTTAGGTTGTCATGGAGCAGCAATTTTAGGGAGTCGCGAATTGAAACAATATTTGGTGAATTTTGCAAGAAGTCTCATCTATACAACGGCATTACCACCACATTCGTTAGCAACTATTAGAGAGGCTTATAATGCGATGACAAATGATGGCGAAAGAGCATCAAACATTAAAAAATTACATCAGAATATTTCGTATTTTAAAACCCAACTAACATTGCATAAGCTTCAAAATACATTTATTGAGAGCAATTCTGCAATTCATAGCTGTATAATTAAAGGCACCAAAAATGTAAAATTAATTGCACATAAATTGCAGGAAAAAGGATTTGATGTAAAACCTATTTTAGCACCAACGGTGCCTAAAGGTCAAGAGCGTCTTCGCTTTTGTCTACACGCCTATAATTCTGAACAAGAAATGAAGGATGTTGCGAGTTTACTTAGTACTTTTGTTCAATAACAGAAATTATGAATACTAAGTTTAAGACGCTCGCTGTATTTGAGTACTCAACAGCGGCTCAGATTACCAAATCTAAGTTAGAATCTGAAGGAATAGAAGTTATTTTGACCGATGAAGTCACTATTGATGCCGATCCCTTGTTAAGTCAGGCAATCGGAGGTGTTAAATTACAGGTGCATATAGATGATTATAACAAGTCGAAAATTTTATATGATAGCATTCGATCTTATGAAAAAGATAAACAGGGCAATGACATATATTGCGTGAAATGTAAATCTAAACGTATTTTAATTGCACCTCCACAAGAAGGAAATTTATGGTATCAATTATTTCCCTTTTTTGAGAAAAAGAAATATATCTGTAACGATTGTAAGACAATTTTTAGATGAAAACGTATTTTATTACCGGTATTTCTACCGAAGTTGGTAAAACCATTGCTTCCGCCATTGTAACAGAGGCATTAAAAGCTGATTATTGGAAACCTGTTCAGGCTGGTGAACTAGAGAACGCCGATGCACACAAAGTTGAGCAACTGATCTCAAATTCAACTTCTAAAATTCACCCCAATAGTTATGCGCTGCATACACCAATGAGTCCTCATGCCGCTGCCGAAATAGATGGACTGACCATCGATTTGAAAAAAATTAAAAAACCTTCGACTAAAAATCATTTAGTTATTGAAGGCGCTGGAGGGGTCTTAGTTCCATTGAATGATAACCAAACAATAGCCGACCTTATCAAACCTTCATACAAGGTAATCGTTGTCTCACGTCATTATTTAGGTAGTATCAACCATACACTATTAACGGTAAATTTCTTAAAAGAAAAGGGATTTGATATATCTATTATTTTTAGCGGAGAAGCACATCCGTCAACAGAGAGTATTATAGCGAAGATGACCAATGTCCCAATTATTGGACGCATCGATGAAGAACCTTACTTTGATCAAAATGTGATTCAAGAGTATGCTGAACTATTTAAAGAGAAGTTATAATGACATTACAAGAACGCGATAAAAAACACTTGTGGCATCCGCTAAAACAGCATCAATTACATCCTGATAGCTTAGCCATTGTAAAAGCAAAAGGATGTATTTTGACCGACGAAAATGGTAATGAATATATAGATGCTATTTCTTCATGGTATACGTGTATGTTTGGGCATTGTAATGATTTTATTACGAGTCGCGTGTATCAGCAAATGCAACAATTAGATCAAGTCATGTTTAGTGATTTTACACATGAACCTGCGGTGATCTTATCTGAGGAACTGATTAAAATTTTACCTCAAAATCAGAATCGAATTTTCTTTAATGACAATGGTTCGACTGCCGTAGAAGCAGGAATTAAAATGGCATTACAATATTATTTTAATAGGGAAGAAAAACGGTCAACATTTATCGCTTTTGAAAATGGATTTCACGGTGATACCTTTGGTGCAATGTCTGTTTCGGGTCTTTCGGTATATAACGGACCTTTTGAAGATTTCTTAATTGAAGTTAAACGGATTCCCACTCCTAATGGAGAAAATCATCAAGTTATTTTGAATCTACTGAAGGAATATTCTACCACCAATAAAATCGCTGGGTTTATCTATGAACCTATTATTCAGGGTGCAGCCGGAATGAAAATTCATGATGCTGAAGGGTTAAATGAAATTTTGACGTTCTGTAAAACACAAAAGATATTAACCATCGCCGATGAGGTGATGACGGGTTTCGGTAAAACAGGAAGTTATTTTGCCTCAGATTTTGTCGAAACAAAGCCTGATATTATGTGTCTTAGCAAAGCATTAACTGCTGGTTTAGTACCTATGGCAATTACTTCTTGTACGGAAGAAATATATGAAGCTTTTTTAAGTAACGATATGGCAAAGGGATTTTTTCATTGTCATACCTATTCGGCAAATCCTATAGCTTGCTCTGCAGCAAATGCTGCAATTGAATTACTGCAAACTGAAGAAATACAGCAGAGTATTAAAGAAATTTCTAAGACTCATAAAAAGTTTCAAGAACGCATCGAAAAACATCCACTAGTAAAAAATGCGCGCTCGCTGGGTGTGATTTTTGCGCTAGATCTAAATACAAAAATGGAACGCTATGGAGATCTAAGAGATAAACTCTTAAAATTCTTTATGGAAAGAGGGGTTTTCTTAAGACCTCTAGGCAATACAATATATATTCAAGTACCCTTTGTGATAAATAAAAATCAATTACGAAAAGTGTACGATATCATCGAAGAAGCCCTAAATACCTTCTAAAGTTTTATCAAGTAAATTGATTTGTTCGTTTGTTTCTTTTATGGTGACAAACAACTTTTCATATACCCATGTCCCATTTTCTTTCTCACCTGTGATAGTGACACTGCCAGTTCCTTTTGTTCCTTTGATTGGTATCGTAATATCAACATGACCATCGTTATTGCTCAATGAAATATTACCTTGCATGATACCGTCACTTTCAATATCATTTCCCAAAAGCCGTATCACATTCGCATCAGTTGCGGCTCGTTCTAAGGCATACGTGTAAGGTGCCGATTCAGTGAAAAGTTTAGACACACCAAAAATTGCTGCTCCAATTCCGAATACAAATAGTAAGATAATTGTTAAGCATCCACCAACAGGAACTACCCAGAGCCAGTTTCTACGAAACCAACTTTTTTGCTGTATATGTGTATTCATAATTTTTTTCGTTTATATATTAGTATCGCTATTTGGTCTTTTGTTACTTTTGCTAAAAATTTCAACAATTGAAAGTACCAGTTTCTATAACAGCTATTCATTCTATTTCACCCTTAGGTTTTTCGTTGGAGGAAACTTGGAAAAGATACCAAGATAACAATCATTTTATAACTACAACGAATTTTGATGCTAATGAGGCTTTGGTTGCGAAATTAACAGCTGAAGGAAAAAGTGAGATTAATTCCTTAAGAAAATCTGATTCAAAGTACAAAAAGTTAGATGATACTGTTTTATTTGCCATTTATGCTTCGCGACTGGCCGTGAAACAAGCGGGTTGGAATGGGGATGATAACTTTGGTGTGAATATTGGTTCTTCAAGAGGAGCTACAGGTTTATTTGAAACATATCATAAGCAATTCTTAAAAGACAATGAAGCGAAAACTTTGTCTTCACCAACAACTACCTTGGGTAATATTTCTTCATGGGTAGCACATGATCTGCAAACTCAAGGCCCAGAAATTAGCCATTCAATTACCTGCTCTACGGCACTTCATGCCTTATTGAATGGTGTGGCTTGGATAGGAAGTGGCATGACGGAGAAGTTCTTGGTTGGTGGGAGTGAAGCTCCATTAACATCATTTACAATTGCTCAAATGCGAGCCTTAAAAGTGTATGCCAAAAAAAATGATACTTATCCTTGTCAAGCCTTAGTTCTCGATAAAAAACATAACACAATGGTGTTGGGAGAAGGTGCAAGTATGGCATGTTTGGAACAAGGTAAAAAAGAAAACGCTTTAGGCTATATAGAAGGTGTTGGATACGCGACTGAAGTTTTAGAACACAATATCTCTATTTCTGCAGAAGCGCAGTGTTTTCAGCGTTCTATGAAGATGGCTTTAGGCGATATCGATGCCAATGAGGTTGACGTAATTGTAATGCATGCACCGGGTACAAAGAAGGGTGATTTATCAGAATTTAAGGCTATTTCTACGATTTTTTGTAACAAAACTCCTTTTTTGACTACCAATAAGTGGAAGTTAGGTCATACTTTCGGAGCTTCAGGAATGCTAAGTATAGAATTTGCATTACTCATGTTAAGATACCAAAAAGCAATCGATGTTCCTTTTGTAGCCAAGCAAAAACAACCAAAACAACTCAAAAAAATACTAGTCAATGCCGTTGGTTTTGGTGGAAATGCCGTGAGCATTTTACTTTCCAAATAAATATTGTAAAACCGTTAAAAGGTTTTATATTTCATTAAAATTAACAGCTATGATCGAATGGTTTTCAAACTTAGAATTTTTACCGAAACTATATTGGTTAATCGCCATTATAGGCTCGCTTATCTTTACCGTCGTAATGATCCTTGCTTTTACTGGAGGTGACGCCGATGATATAGGAGATGTAGACGCTGATATCGAAGCGGATGCTGGAATAGGTTTTCAGTTTATCTCATTTAAGAATATAGTAGGCTTCTTTACCATTTTTGGATGGACAGGTATCGCCTGTATAGATGCGGGATTACCTATATCTTTAACGATTGTCATTTCTACTTTTTGCGGATTATTGATGATGACCATTATGGCATCGCTATTTTATTTTATGTCAAAATTATCTGATAGTGGCACGCTAAATTATAAAAATGCGATTGATAGTATCGGTGAAGTCTACCTTACCGTTGGAGCAAGCCGCTCAAAAATGGGAAAAGTACATATTCGAGTGCAAGGATCACTTCGTGAACTTGAAGCATTATCTGATTCTATTTATGAATTAAAATCTGGAACTATAGTTAAAGTAGTTGATGTTACAAGCAATGGCATATTAATCGTGAACCAAACACAAAAACCAATTGAACCCTTAAACCCACAAACCTATGAGATTACTGAGTAGCCAAGAAAGTCTTGGATTAGAAGGTATAGGAGCCCCGATGGCTTTGATCTTCGCCATATTATTTATTGTTGTTATTTTAATTGTATTAGTAAAACGCTATAAACGCTGTCCTTCTGATAGAATATTAGTTGTGTACGGTAAAGTCGGTGGTGGTCAATCTGCCAAATGTATTCATGGTGGTGCTGCATTTATTTTGCCAGTCATCCAAGACTATCAGTTTCTAGACTTAACACCTATTTCAATTGAGGTAAACCTTATAAATGCATTATCTAAACAAAACATCCGTGTAAATGTACCTTCTCGTTTTACGATTGGTGTCTCTACAGAACCAGGTATTATGCAAAATGCCGCTGAAAGATTACTTGGATTAGACCAGAATAATATTCAAGAATTAGCTCAGGAGATTATTTTCGGACAATTACGATTAGTTGTGGCATCTATGGATATTGAAGAGATTAACTCTGATAGAGATAAATTTCTAACCAATATTTCAAAGAGTGTTGAATCTGAATTAAAGAAAGTAGGTTTAAAACTGATCAACGTAAATATTACTGATATAGTTGATGAATCTGGATATATAGAAGCCTTAGGTAAGGAAGCAGCAGCACATGCCATTAATGCTGCACGTAAATCTGTTGCTGAGAAAACTAGAGATGGTTCTATTGGAGAAGCGAACGCGGTGCAAGATGAAAGAACGCAGGTAGCAGCAGCGAACGCACAAGCCGTTGAAGGAGAAAATACAGCTAAGATTGCCGTTGCAAATTCAGATTCGTTACGTCGTCAAAGAGAAGCTGAAGCAGAACGTGTGGCCATTGCTTCCGAGAAAGTACAATCTGCGAAGGCCTTAGAAGAGTCATATGCGGCCGAAACTGAAGCAGAATCGGCTAGAGCTGAAAGAGAACGTTCTTCACAGATGGCAGATGTCATCGTACCGGCAGAAATTGATAAAAGAAAAGTCGAAATTGATGCTGAAGCTGAAGCTGAAAGAATTAGAAGGAGAGCAAAAGGTGAAGCTGATGCAATTTTGTTTAAAGCACAAGCAGAAGCAAAAGGATTGTATGAAGTTTTAACAAAACAAGCTGCTGGTTTAGATCAAATTGTAAAAGCTGCAGGTAATAATTCTAAAGATGCTGTATTATTATTAATTGCTGATAAATTACCAGAATTAGTGAAAACACAAGCAGAAGCTATAAAGAATATTAAAATTGATAAAGTAACTGTTTGGGAGAATGGAGGTGGAAAAGATGGTACAACATCAACGTCCAATTTCATTTCTGGAATGTATAAAGCGGTTCCTCCGTTGCAAGAAATGTTTAATATGGCGGGTATGGATTTACCCGAATATCTAAAAGGAAAAGATCCTGAGGAGAAAAAAATGAAGTCAAAGGTAATTGCTCCTAAAAAGGAAGCCCCGAAAAAAGAAGAAGAATAAATCTAAGAAGATCCGCACTAAGTGCGGATTTTTTTTTGATTTTTTGTGAAACGAATAATCCATATCTTTAAGGAAAAATATATGAAATGAGAGCATTTGTCTTATTACTTTTAACATTGATTGTTAGTTGTAACCCCATCGAAAAAACGCCCTTAGAAGTTGTGCTATCTTCAAATAATGAGAAGATTAAAACGGTGATGGATAGTGTAGAAAAATATGAGGTTCAAATTTTATTTACAGAAATTCATCATGACATAGATAATTCAGTTAGCTTTAAAGATTATAGTTTTCAAGTAGATGATAGCACTTATTTTTATCCG
Organism: uncultured Flavobacteriaceae bacterium; assembly: GCA_947494325.1. GTDB lineage: Bacteria > Bacteroidota > Bacteroidia > Flavobacteriales > Flavobacteriaceae > Aureibaculum. The sequence continues at coordinate 254,276 of CANLUS010000004.1, read as the reverse complement.
GCAAGTTCGGTAAAACTTCCAATAGCACTCCTAGCGTTAGAGAAAATGAACGAACAGGAGATTGTCAATAGAAATTCAAAATTTTATATTGAAGGTGATAGTATCGAAAGCACATTTGCTAAGGAAGTTGAAAAATTATTCGCAGTAAGTGATAATGAGGCATATAATAAATTGTTTGAATATTTAGGTCAAGATGACATAAATAATCGACTAAATATTAAAGGTATAACCTCAAGAATTTCGCATCGACTTTCAACTGAAAATTCTGACGAATTAACTACGAAACCTTTGGTGTTTTACGTAAATGATAGCACAACCACAACTAGTACAGAAATTATTAATAGCCCCATAGAAAGTTTAAAATTAAACGATATATCCAAGGGTATTGGTTATATGGAAGGCGATCAGTTAATTTCTGAATCAAAAGATTTCTCTCGAAAGAATTACCTTCCTATCACATCGTTGCATAATTTAATGAAGCAGTTAATATTCGGTGACTTGTATCCTAAAAATAAACAATTTCAATTGTCAAAAGAAGATCGATCGTTTATATTAAAGAGCATGTCCTTATTGCCTAGCGAAGCGGGGTATACAACAGATGATTATTATGATGGATATGTGAAGTTTTTAATATATGGTGATACGAAAGAAAGTATACCCGATTATATCGAAATTAGAAACAAAGTAGGTTATGCCTATGGATATTTGACCGATTGCGCGTATATTATCAATAAAAAAACAAACAAGGAATATATCATTACAGCAACTATTCATGTGAATAAAAATGGCATTTACAATGATGATACCTACGAGTATGACGAAATAGGAATTCCTTTTTTAGCCGAATTAGGAAGGCAACTTGTGTTAAAATAAACAGACAAATTTAGTTTAGAACACAAAACCTTTTTACTATTTTTGATTTTTAAATGAGATGATTATATGAGCTTAACCAGACACAATTGGACAAAAGAAGAAATACTTGATTTATATAACAAGCCGTTGATGGAACTTTTATATGATGCGGCAACAATACATCGTGAGCACCACGATCCTAATACAGTGCAAGTCAGTACACTATTGTCAATTAAAACTGGGGGATGCCCTGAAGATTGTGGTTACTGCCCGCAAGCAGCAAGATATCATACGGATGTTGAAGGTAATGATTTAATGAGCGTACGTCAGGTAAAAGCGCAAGCGTTACGAGCGAAGGCATCAGGTAGTTCACGCGTATGTATGGGAGCCGCTTGGAGGAACGTAAAAGATGGGCCAGAATTTGATGAGGTCTTAGAAATGGTACGTACGATCAATAAATTAGATATGGAAGTATGTTGCACCTTGGGTATGATTACCGAAAATCAAGCACATCGTTTGGCAGAGGCAGGATTATATGCCTATAATCATAATTTAGATTCATCTGAAGAATATTATAAAGAAGTTATTTCAACTAGAGGATATCAAGATAGATTGGATACTATTGATAATGTTAGAAAAACGAATGTTACGGTATGTAGTGGTGGTATTATTGGTATGGGAGAAAAGTCAGAAGACCGAGCAGGAATGTTGGTTGCCTTATCTACTTTGAACCCGCAGCCGGAATCAGTACCTATTAACGCCTTAGTTGCTGTAGAAGGTACACCTTTAGAGGATCAACAGCCTGTTTCTATTTGGGAGATGATTCGAATGGTAGCAACGACCCGTATTGTAATGCCAGAGACGCAAGTGCGTTTAAGCGCTGGTAGAACTGAAATGAGTAGAGAAGGGCAGGCCATGTGTTTCTTTGCAGGAGCAAATTCTATTTTTGCTGGTGATAAGTTATTGACAACTCCAAATCCTGATGTAAACGCAGATATGGAAATGTTTAAATTATTAGGACTAAATCCTCAAAAGCCATTCATTAAAAAAATGCAACCTGAGACGATCGAAGCAGCCGATTCTCAGTATGAATCGTTAGGTGAAAAACCAAAATGGACGCGTCCAGAACACCGAATTGATCGAAACGAGGAAGCTAAATTAAAGGCGAAGGAAATCGTAAAATAATTACATTTTCACTTTCGAAATTTTATCATGGTATTTATTCACCAAACCTAAAGCGGCTGAACCATACCAAGGATGCAATTCCATCACTAAACTACCTGCTTTTATCGCGGGATCTGATTGTGTCAATTTTTTGGCTTCTGCTATTGTCTCAACATTGAAAATATAAATTCCTCGTAGTTCACCATCATCAAGAAATGGTCCAGCAATAGCCAGTTTACCGGCTTCAGCGAGCCTTCCAATATTTTGCATATGCGCTGCCTGAAGTGCTGCAGCCTTTTCTTTATCTTGAGTTCTGTTGGGCCCCTTTTTTAAAAAGGCCATCACATATTTACGCATGCCGTACGCATCGGCACCCATTTCTTTGGCTAAGGTAGCATCAAAATTACTAGTGGACTTCTCCTGTGTGAATCCTACAGTTGTGATGCTTAGTACTAAAATCATGATGAATAATCTTTGCATAATTCAAATTTTAAATACAAATATACCGTATGAGTCCTAAAACTAAAAAACCTCGAATTAATCGAGGCTTTTTTTATGGGTTAATGTAGCATTTACAAAAGCTACAAATAGAGGATGTGGATTCAATACAGTGCTTTTATACTCTGGATGATATTGTACGCCTACAAACCATGGATGTTCTGGAAGTTCTATAATTTCAACTAAATCCGTTTTTGGATTTTTTCCGGTTGCCAGCATACCTGCTTTCTCGAAATCATTTAAATATTCGCTGTTAAATTCATAACGGTGACGATGACGCTCTTCGATCAATTCTTTTTGATAAACATCATATGAAATAGACTCTTTTTTTAGTCCGCATTCCCAAGAACCTAAACGCATGGTGCCACCCATATCGGTTATACTCTTTTGTTCTTCCATTAAATTGATTACTGGAAAAGGAGTGTTTTGTACCATTTCTGTAGAATTGGCTCCTTTGAGACCCAATACGTTGCGGGCATATTCAATAACTGCCATTTGCATACCGAGGCAAATACCTAAAAAAGGAATGTGCTGTTCTCTAATATATTTAATAGCTTCTATTTTACCTTCTATACCTCGTTCTCCAAAACCTGGAGCAACTAGCACTCCATGCATCCCTTTTAATTTTTCAGCAGCATTTTCAGGAGTAAGTCCTTCAGAATGTATCCAATGAAGATTTACTTTCACTTCATTTGCGGCACCTGCATGAATAAAAGCTTCGGCGATCGACTTATACGCATCTTGTAGTTCAACATATTTGCCTACCAAACCTATTTCTACGCGATCTTTCGGATTTTTATGTCGTGTGATAAAATCATTCCATTTATTTAAAATTGGCTTATTTTCTGAAGATAATTTTAATTTGTCCAACACGACCGAATCCAAGCCTTCATTGTACATTAAATTAGGGACGTCGTAAATCGTTTCAGCGTCTAAAGATTCAATGACATCTTCTTTCTTTACATTGCAAAAGAGGGCTAATTTTCTTTTAATATCATCAGAAATATGATGCTCCGTTCTACAAACGAGTATATCCGGGTTTACTCCGCTTTGCATCAACATTTTAACAGAATGTTGTGTTGGTTTTGTTTTTAATTCGCCGGCAGCGGCAAGATAGGGTATGAGTGTTAGATGCACAACAATTGCATTTTCTTCTCCTAGCTCCCATAATAATTGACGTACAGATTCTACATAAGGAAGAGATTCAATATCTCCAACAGTACCACCAATTTCGGTTATTACGATGTCATATTCACCGGTGTTACCCAAAAGCTGAATTCGTTCCTTTATTTCATCCGTTATATGTGGAATTACCTGTACCGTTTTTCCTAAAAAATCTCCTTTACGTTCTTTGTCAATAACAGATTGGTATATTCTACCTGTTGTTACGTTATTAGCTTGAGAAGTAGGGATATTTAAAAAGCGTTCGTAATGGCCTAAATCTAAATCAGTTTCAGCACCATCATTCGTTACATAACACTCTCCATGCTCATAGGGATTCAAGGTTCCAGGATCAATATTTATATACGGATCTAATTTTTGAATGGTAACAGAATAGCCTCTTTCTTGCAAGAGTTTTGCTAAAGATGCTGCAATAATTCCTTTCCCGAGTGATGAAGTTACGCCTCCTGTGACGAAAACGTATTTAGTGTTTTTCATGTACTATTTGGTTTTGCCAAAAGTACAAACTCTATTGGTATTGGCAAATAAAAAAGGGGAAAATCCCCTTTACTATTATTAAAATTGCGATTAGCCCTTATTGTTTAGAAAAGGTCATTTTAATTGTAGTATCAATGGCAACTTCATTTCCTTCTAAAATAACATCACGCTGAATTGGAATTTCAATTTTAAGAGTTGTAGAAGAAAGCTCGATGATATTAACATCAAGAGTTTCACTACCTCCTAAAAGCGTTAGTACACCACTATTTAAGGACCAGGCTCCTTGATTTAGTTCATTATCTAAATCAACACGTATCTCTTCGGTTCTATTTAAAGTTGCAAAAGATGCTGTTATAACCTCTGTATAACCTCCAGTAGCAGTGATTGTATTAGGATTCTCGGTAATCGTTAAGCTGGCATCTATATTTTTACTTGTCGAAGTAATTGTTCCGTTAAGGGTAATACCTTCTATTGTAACTTTACCGATTCCATCTTGTGATTCTTCAGTGAGGTTCCAAACACCCACAAGATCGTTGGCTGAAGCTCCTGTGTCTATTGGTGATTCATCATCATTTGTACACGCAGTCATAAAAAAAACAAAGCAGAGTGCTGATAAAAATTTTATTGATTTCATTTTGATATTTTAGTGTTTACTATGGTAACGTTAGAATATTACTTTTATTCGTTTTTTAGCGGAATATTTTTAAGAATTTCTAGAACGTATTTCCAATATTTTTGAGTAGAACTTATACTCGCTCTTTCATCAGGAGAATGCGCGCCCTTTATGGTTGGACCAAATGAGATCATATCCATAGCGGGATAGTTGGTTCCGAGTATACCACATTCGAGTCCAGCATGACAAGCCAAAACGTTTGGAACTTCATTGAAAAGATCTTCATATACCTTTTTCAATACTTTGAGAATCGGAGAATTTGGGTTGGGTTTCCATCCAGGATATGTTCCTGATAAAGCGACATCAAAACCAGCGAGTTCGAATCCAGACCGTATAGTGTTCGCCAAATTTTCCTTTCCCGATTCAATTGAGCTTCTTGTTAGACATAAAAGTTGTATTTCACCGTCTTTTACAAGGACTCTCGCCAAATTGTTGGATGTTTCTACCAAATTTTCAATATCCGGGCTCATTCTAAAAACACCATTATGTGTTACATAAATGGCTCGCAAAAGCATTTGTTGATCCTGTTTAGAAAGAACCTTTTGTGGAAGTAAGCATTCTTCTAGAATAATTTCGAGATCTTCTTCTACGGTTGTGTACTCATCGATAATGATTTTGGCAATGCTATAGAATTTATCTTCAAATTCTTTTAAATGATTGGTAACAACAATTGCATTACTCTCTCTTGGAATAGCATTTCTCAAGCCTCCACCATTAATTTCAGAGATGGTAAGCATATCGTTCATGTCATATAAGATACGATTCAATAGCTTGTTCGCATTTCCAAATCCTTTATGAATGTCCATTCCAGAATGCCCTCCTTGTAATCCTTTTACAGTTATTTTATAGGCTGATACATTTTCTGGAGTATCAATTTCTTCATAATTTTTAGTGGCAGTAACATCAATACCACCTGCACAACCTACACCAATCTCATCATCATCTTCAGTATCTAAATTTAGAAGAATTTCTCCGTTCAGATATCCCGCCTCTAAACCCATTGCGCCAGTCATACCAGTTTCTTCATCAATCGTAAAAAGGGCTTCAATGTCAGGGTGTACTATGGTCTTAGATTCTAAAACACTCATAATGGTGGCCACACCTAAACCATTGTCAGCACCAAGCGTTGTGCCTTTAGCTTTTACCCAATCATTGTCGATAATCATTTGAATCCCTTCAGTATCAAAATCGAAATTAGTGTCATTATTTTTCTGATGAACCATATCCAAATGAGACTGCATCACAACAACCTTTCTATTCTCCATACCTTCGGTTGCAGGCTTTTTGATAATAACATTACCTACGTTATCAACGATAGTCTCTAAATTTAACTTATGACCAAATTCGACCATAAAGGCAATGACTTGTTCTTCCTTTTTCGAAGCTCTAGGTACAGCATTTAGATCTGCAAAATTGTTCCATATTGCAGAAGGTTCTAAATTTCTTATTTCTGAATTCATGTTATAGATTGATAATAGTTTCTGATATCGGTTTTCTAACTTTTTTTAGTGTACTCATAAAGTCATCTTCGGCACGATAACCGATAGGTAGTAGTAATACCGATTTTAAATTTTTCGCTCTTAATTCTAAGAGTTCATCGTATTTTTGGGCATTGAAACCTTCCATCGGACACGCATCAATACCTTCCATGGCGCAAACAGTCATTAAATTCCCTAAAGCAATATATGCTTGATTAATTGCTGATTTTTGTTTGTCGATTGTGGATTTGTTCTCAAAAATACCTTTAAGCTGATCGCGGTATTTTTTTAAAATCTTCTCTGATGTTTTTCTTATTTCTTTTTCTAGATCGAAATACGCGTCTATATCGTCTAAGGTAAAATAATCTTGTATACAAATAACCAATAGGTGCGAAGCATTGGCAACCTGTTGTTGTCCGAATGAATACTCAATTAAACTTTCTTGCAGTTCTTTATTTTTTATGACCAATAGCTTGATCGGTTGTAATCCGAAAGAAGTCGCTGTTAGATTAAAAGCATTTGTTATCGTGTGTAACTGTTTGTCAGATAAAAATTTCGAGTTGTCGAATTTTTTGCAGGCGTAACGCCATTCCAAACTTTGAATTATGTTCATCATACTAACTTAAGAAAGAGATTGCATTGTAACCAGTTTTTTATAAACCCCATTTTTCGCCAGAAGTTCATCATGTTTACCTTGCTCAATAATAGTTCCTTTTTGCATTACAACAATCACATCTGCTTTTTGAATAGTAGAAAGACGATGGGCGATAACAATTGAAGTTCTATTCTTCATCATATTTTCTAAAGCCTGTTGCACAATACTTTCTGATTCGGTATCTAACGCTGAGGTTGCCTCGTCTAAAATCATAATCGGAGGATTCTTTAAAACTGCTCGTGCAATACTCAAGCGTTGTTTTTGTCCTCCCGAAAGTTTCGTTCCAGCATCACCAATGTTAAAATTAATTGTGCCTTTCAAGTCTTTTACGAATTCCCAGGCATTGGCAACTTTCAGGGCTTCAATTATTTCATCATCAGTTGCATTTTCAACACCTAATAACAAATTATTCTTAATAGAATCATTGAATAAAATAGCATCTTGAGTCACGATACCGAGTTGATTTCGGAGTGATTTTTTAGTAACATCTCGAATATCGGTAGTATCTATCTTTATGGCTCCCTTATCTACATCATAAAAACGGGTAATAAGATTTGCCAAAGTTGACTTGCCACTTCCAGATTGTCCTACTAATGCTACACTTTTTCCTTTTGGAATTTTCAGTGTGAAATTCTCTAAAACATATTCTTTATCGTATTTAAAGGAAATATTATCAAAAACAATTTCGGAGTTAAATCCATCTATAACACTTGCATTTTCCTTATCTGTCAATGGGTTTTTGGTATCTATTATTTCTTGTATTCTTTCTGCAGCTGCTCCGCCTTTTTTGATGTTATAAAGACCTCTAGAAATTGCTTTGGCAGGTGTCAAAATATTATAAGATAGTCCCATGTACACAAGAAAAGTACTGCCGTTCAAAGAAGCATCGGCATCTCCACTCAGTACTAGATTACCTCCATACCAAAGAATAACAGCAATCATGCAAATACCTAAAAACTCACTCGCTGGAGAGGCAAGATTTTGACGATTTAATAATTTATTTGAGAAGTTATAATAACGAGTCGTTGATGCTTGAAACTTTTTATTAAATTTTTCTTCAGCATTAAATCCTTTAATGATTCGTAAACCTGTGAGTGTTTCTTCTAAATTTGATAAAAACGTTCCTTGTTCCTTTTGAACTTTGTCTGACTTTCTTTTTAAACTTTTACCAATCATTGAAATAATGAAACCCATTATTGGAATAAAAAGGAAGATGAATAAGGTAAGTTTAGCGCTTATGACAAGCATCGCTATTATCGTAAAAATGATTGTTAAAGGCTCTCTTATAATGAGTTCTAATACAGATAGAAAAGAATACTGTAAATCTGAAACATCACCTGTTACTCTAGCTAAAATATCACCTTTACGTTTTTCTGAAAAGAAAGAAAGAGGTAAGTCCATTGTCTTTTTATAGACCGTATTTCTTAAATCTCTGATTACCCCGTTTCTTAAAAAAACTAAAAAATAGTTTGCCAAATAGCCAAAAATATTTTTTAATAAAAACATAACGATAATTAAACAAACAACAAATATCAGAGCTTTCGAGTCATCACCTCCTGTAATTTGATTCATATGATATGTAGAATACTTTTCAGCAAATTCTCCAATTTCCATGAGGCTTGTAAGATGAGGCTCTGAATCAGGTACTTTTTTGTCCTTTTTAAAGATTACATCGAGCATTGGTTTTAGCGCAACGAATGATAAGGTACCGAATAAGGCGAAAAATACGTTAGATATAATATGCCCTATTGCAAATTTTTTATAGGGTTTTGCATATCTAAGAATATTGGTGAAATGACTCATTAATTTAACTGCAATTCTTTAATAATTCGTTCAATCTTCTGGTCTAATAATTTCTCTACAGTTATTGCATTCGAAATTGAATCCAACGGAAGATTCACACTAAAATAAAATTTAATTTTAGGTTCTGTTCCACTAGGTCGCGCCGCGACTCTTGTACCATCCTCTGTTTCGTATATGAGGACATTAGAAGTTGGTATATCAATCTTTTCAGTTTTCCCTGATAATAAACACTTTTTTACAGAATCTTGATAATCAAAGAGATATTTCACTTTTGATCCATCAATTTCTTGTAACGGAGTTTTACGTAAATCGACCATCATTTGTTTGATAGCGGCAGCACCATCAGCTCCTTTTTTTACCAACGAGATTAAATGCTCCTTATAGAAGCTGTGCTTTTCATAAATATTGAGTAGCTCTTTATAAAAAGAAGAACTATTATTCTTTGCGTCGATGGCAATTTCACAAGCGAGGAGCGTAGCGGTAACGGCATCTTTGTCTCGAACAAAATCTCCAACCATATAACCAAAACTTTCTTCACCACCTCCAATAAATTCTTGATCTTCAAATTCGCGAACCATTTTCGCGATCCACTTAAAACCTGTAAGCCCGATTTTCGTTTCAACATTATAACTTTTGGCAATGTCTTTTACCAAATTAGTAGATACTATCGTTGAGCCAACAAATTGTTTCCCATTAAGTTTTCCATCTTGATACCATTGCTTGATAAGATAATTTGTCATCACGCTCATCGTTTGGTTACCATTTAGCAGTTTTATGTTTCCTTCTAGGTCGCGAACTGCAATACCAAGTCTATCACAATCAGGGTCCGTACCTATTACGATATCGGCATTTATTCTATCAGCAAGATCAGTTGCCATTTTTAACGCTTCTGGTTCTTCAGGGTTAGGCGATTTTACTGTTGGAAAATCTCCATCTGGTTTCTTTTGTTCTTTGACAATATGCACATCTTTAAATCCGGCTTTCTTTAAGGCATCAGGAATCGATACAATGGAAGTACCGTGCAATGATGTAAAAACAATTTTTAATTCATTTTTGTTAGAGGTATTAAAGGTGCCATTTTTCACTGATGCGTCAATAAATGCGTTATCAACTTCTTTTCCAATATATTCAATTAGATGTTCATTGGCATTGAAGTTGATATCATCAAAATTTAAACTATTGACTTCTTTTATAATTTCTTTATCTTCTGGAGGTACAATCTGCCCTCCGTCATTCCAATATACTTTGTAACCATTATATTCAGGTGGGTTATGCGATGCAGTTAAAACAATTCCTGCGTCACAAGCAAGATGACGTACCGCAAAAGAAAGTTCTGGTGTCGGTCGTAAATCTTCAAACAGAAATACTTTGATATCGTTCGCTGAAAAGATATCTGCGACAATTTTTGCGAAGGCAGCACTATTATGTCGGCAATCGTAGGCAATGGCTATTTTTAAAGCTTTATTTGGAAAAGACTTTTTAATATAGTTCGCTAGTCCTTGAGTTGCTCTTCCTAAGGTGTACTTATTAATTCTATTGGTACCCGCTCCCATAATTCCTCGCATTCCTCCAGTTCCAAATTCCATATCCTTGTAGAATCTATCATTAAGATCATCAGAATTTGCAGTTATAAGTTCTTGTATCTCTTTTTGAGTACTAGTATCGAAAGGTGCTTTAAGCCAAACTTTGGCTTTTTCTAAAATCTTATTTGCTTCCATAAATTCTTTTTCTAAACTATAGCAAAGGTACGAATTTTAGTAAGTGGATCGACTTGAAAAAAGGAATAAAAGAGGTGCTTTTATTCTAAATTAATTTCCTCACTTACTTTATATCGCTTCTCGTCCTTCTTGCTTCTTACAAGTATTTCTCCTAAAAAACCTGCAAGAAATAACTGGGTTCCTAGAATCATCGTGACAAGAGCAATATAAAATTGTGGTCTATTTGTAATAAGTCTACCGGTAGGGTTTAAAAATAATTTATCAATACCTAAATATACTACAAAGCATAAACCAATAAAAAATGCGATACTTCCTAACAAGCCAAAAAGATGCATGGGTCTTTTGCCAAATTTAGATAGAAACCAAATACTTATGAGGTCTAAAAAACCATTTACAAAGCGATCTAAACCAAATTTAGTGACGCCGTATTTACGTGCCTGATGCTGTACTACTTTTTCATCTATTTTGTGAAACCCTTCATTTTTAGCTAGCACAGGAATATAGCGATGCATTTCACCATAAACATCAACGCTTTTAACTACTTCATTTTTATATGCTTTGAGTCCACAATTAAAATCATGCAACCGGAGTCCCGAAGTTGCACGAGCAGCTGCGTTGAAAAGTTTAGAAGGTAAGTTCTTTCTGATTTTAGAATCATAACGTTTCTTTTTCCAACCAGAAACTAAGTCGAGATTTCCCTCAGTAATCATTTTGTATAGTTCTGGTATTTCATCAGGACTATCTTGTAAATCAGCATCCATGGTTATTACTACATCGCCTACTGCCTTTTTAAAACCAATATTTAATGCCTGAGATTTACCGTAGTTTTTTTGAAATTTGATACCCTTAACGGATGGATTACTTTGAGATAATTCCTGAATGATATTCCAAGATTTATCAGTACTTCCATCGTCGATAAAAATAATTTCATATAAAAATTGATTGGATTGCATAACTTTTGCAATCCAATCATGTAATTCTAATAAGGATTCTTCCTCATTGAGTAGTGGGATAACTACTGATATGTTCATATTTTTGAATAAATCTTAATATTCGTTTTCCTTTTTCTGTAATATAGCCGATCCAATTAACGAAATAACGAATCCAAGGAAAAGCGTCCATAACAATCCAAATGCAGCGATCATACCTGGTCCTGAGAATTTTTTAGCCATTTCCATTTGAGCGTCTATTTGTTCTTCACTTAAATTCGGGTTGTCTAACATTTTTTGACGCGCTATTTCCATCCCTTGTTCAAGAGAATCGGGTTCAATAAAGGTCATGAAAATGATGGTATATGCTATACTAATGACACCTCCAATTAAGGCAATACCCACACCAGTTTTAATACCTTGACCTAAGGTCATAAAACCACCATTGACGTCCTTGAATTTTTTTATACCCAATACGATAATTGTTGCCATTACGACAAAACTTAAGATGGGAACTACAATACCTTGTTCATGTTGTTTACCCATTGCATATACAACTACACTAATGAGAATTGACGCAATACCTAGGTATAGTCCGTAATTAATAGCAATTTTTTTTGTTGGTTTTTGTTGATCTTCCATTTTTGTTTAGTTTTTAGAGTTGAACAAATATAATTATTTAAGTATAAGCTACTTATTTTTTACACTTTTTTTATAAACTAAAAAAGTTTAAAAACAGTAGGAAATTTAGAAATTGGGTGTAACTTTGCATCGGGCAAGTCCTACACAACCAGCTCCCTTTGAATCCTCCAGGGCAGGAATGCAGCAAAGGTATTAGGTCGTAGCGGTGTGATGTAGGTAGCTTGCCTTTTTTTGTACACAAAATTCTCTTCATTAGTACAGAAACGTTCAATTTTGTTACACATTTACTTACATTTGTTTCTTATTTTATATTATTTATGTCTAAAGTTGTTTTAATAACTGGTGCTTCTTCCGGTATTGGTAAAAGTATTGCGGAATATTTATTTCAAAAGGGTATGACCGTTTATGGTACAAGTCGTAGCCCAAAAAAAGGAGAAGTAAATGGTGTTAAAATGTTGGAATTAGACGTTACTAATGTTCCATCGATTGAAAAAGCAGTCACTGATATTATAACTAGTGAAGGTGTGTTAGATGTACTGATAAATAATGCAGGTATGGGTATTACCGGTCCTATTGAAGATACACCAACGAATGAAATGCGGAAGGTTTTTGATACGAACTTTTTTGGAGCTATTGATGTGATGAAGGCCGTGCTTCCGCAAATGAGGAAGCAGCAAAAGGGATTAATTATTAATGTAACTTCAATCGCAGGATATATGGGCTTGCCCTTCAGAGGTTTGTATTCTGCAACGAAGGGAGCGTTAGAGCTGATAACAGAATCGACACGCATGGAGGTAAAACCTTTTGGTATTGATATTACGAATGTCGCCCCTGGAGATTTCGCTACTAACATTGCAGCAGGAAGATACCACACCCCAGTATTTGAGGATTCTGCTTATAATGAAAAGTATGCCGAGAATTTAGCATTGATGGACGCTGATGTCGATGGTGGAATGCCACCAGAGGTCATGGCCAATGCAGTCTATAAAATTATTCAAACTAGGAAACCAAAAGGACATTATAAGGTCGGTGCATTTATGGAAAAATTTTCTATCGTTTTAAAAAGAATGCTACCCGATAAGTTATATGAGAAATTACTAATGAATCATTATAAGTTGTAAAGTCTCGTAAAACTGTAAAACATGTTAATAAATTAAGCGTTATCTTTTTATACATGCTTTTAGGAAGCTTTATATTTGACAAAATTTAAAATAGATCATGAAATTTTTTATAGATACAGCAAATTTAGAACAGATAAAAGAGGCGCAAGCCTTAGGTATTTTAGATGGAGTTACTACCAATCCGTCTTTGATGGCTAAAGAAGGAATTACGGGAAGTGAGAACATTAAAAATCATTATAAAGCAATTTGCGAGATTGTAGATGGAGATGTGAGTGCCGAAGTTATTGCTACTGATTATGAAGGAATGATTAGAGAAGGTGAAGAATTAGCACAGTTGAACCCTCAAATAGTTGTCAAAATACCAATGATTAAGGATGGTGTAAAGGCATGTAAGTATTTTTCAGATAAAGGTATTAAGACAAATGTAACACTGGTTTTTTCAGCTGGACAAGCCTTGTTAGCTGCAAAGGCTGGAGCAACTTATATGTCTCCTTTTATTGGTAGATTAGATGATATCTCTACCGATGGTTTAGGTTTGATTCAAGAAATCCGTTTAATCTACGATAATTACGGTTTCGAAACTCAAATTTTAGCAGCGTCTGTGCGGCATACTATGCATATTATGGATTGTGCTAAAATTGGTGCTGATGTGATGACTGGTCCATTAAAAGCAATCGATGGTTTATTGAAACATCCGCTAACGGATATTGGTTTAGCAAAATTCTTAGCAGATTTTAAGAAAGGAAACTAGTTTCGTTCTTAAATATGATTTATAAAATCCTACCTTATGGTGGGATTTTTTATTGAAATAATATGCATACTGGTTTAGGTGCTTCAATTTCATCAACGTAGTTTAATAAACCTGTTTCAGAATTTCGCATAAATGAAATAATATTATTGGTATTTTGATTCGCTACCAATATAAACTTCTTATCTGGTGATAGCGAAAAGTTTCTTGGAGCATCACCTCGAGTAGATTCATGGTCCAACACCGTCAATTCACCATTTATTGGATTCGTTTTAAAAATAGCAATACTGTTGTGGCCTCTATTTGAGGCGTAAACAAAATTGCCATCATTAGAAATGTGAATGTCGGCACTAGAATTTGATTCACTGTAATCGGCAGGGAGTGTAGAGATCGTAGTTCCTTTTTCATAAATCCCATCGGCATTTTTCTTCACTAAAGTAATTGTACCATCTAATTCATTCAACACGTACAACCATTTGTGTTTTGGGTGTATTGTTAAGTGACGCGGTCCGGCCCCATCATTCATTTTTAATTTTTGTTGAGACGAGGGTAGCAATTTTTTTGTATCAATGTCTAAAGTTGAAAACCATAGTTCGTTTGTTCCTAGATCCACAGAAATGACTTCATTGCTATCAGGAATGAACCAAGAGGAATGTGCATGCGGCCCTTCTTGTCTATCTGTAGAACCTTTACCCGAATGATGTTGTACATCGAGTAAACTGCTCAAAATTCCATTTTGATTTAGGAGTAATAACCCAACATTACCACCAGTATAATTAGCAGTTGTAATATAATTTTGGGCGTTTATTGAAATGTGACATGGGTGTGCTCCACCAGAAGAAACGGTACTTAAAGATTCTAAGGTGTCTCCTTTTATTAGAAAAGAACTCACTGTTCCTACGGTGTCCTCATTACTAATTTCGTTTACTGCTATTAAATATTTTTTGTCTTTACTTATCGTTAAGAAAGAAGGGTTGTCAGATGTCGCTGCAAGTCCAATTTTCGATAATTTGCCATTCTCTCCCAGGGCATATTTATAAATACCCTTACTGTTTCCATCGGTATACGTCCCTACATAAAATGGAGTTTTAACGACTTCAGCAGAAGGTTCTTCTTTTTTGGTTTGACAGGCAATCAATGTTAGGATCAAGGCAGGGTAGAGTAAAAACTTCATGAATTTAAGAGTTAGCTAATGCACGAAGTTAGTTTTTTAATTAGAAATTAAAAAGCGCTTATTGATATACTTTTGAATTCACTTCAGCAATCTTTAGTAACTCCTTAAAACGATCGGTCAAGGTAGTCTCGTCAAAAAGGAATTCAACCGTGCGGTTTCTTCTTTTTTGAAGTGTAATCATATATTTATAGCCAACGCTTTTATTTGGATTTAAATTCAATGTTCTTTTTTCTGCTAACAATTCTTTTTTAAGATCTTCGTGTTGCCCATTAAGAGTTCCTTCTAAATTTGTTTTCCCACCTAATAAACCTCCCGAAATTTCTATTTTGTAATCCATTTTAATACTTTTTTATCAATTAATTTAATGTTCAATACTACCAAAATCACATCACAAAATGCTCGTGCGAAATTGGTTTTTTTACGGTTGGTTAATTTTAACTAGGGATGAAAGCTTCTAAAAGCTTTTGAGAAATGTCTATAGTTTTCATATAAACACCATAATTACAACGTACGAATAACAGAATTTGTATATACTTATTAAATTTTAACATTTTATATAAGAATATCTCTACATATTTTTAGATGATGATTCGTGTGAAGTCTCAAAAATTTAAAGGTTTGACGCAGATTTAACCTACCAAAATAAGGGTGTTTGAAATTACTTTTTGCTGGCAATGCAATGACAATTTCCAAATTTAATTTTGCTTGAACAATCTGGTCAAAAATGTCCTCTTTAATTAATTCTTTTGGCGGCAGTACTCTTTTTGGAGATTTTCCTTTACCACGTGGAAAGTAATTAAAGGTGTAGACAAAGGATCTAACAAAATTGAATTTCCATTTATATGCTGTGGGATCCGATTCTTTCAATGCATTGACGACACTATTAATGACTTTAAGACTATGGTCAATATGCCAACCTATAGATTTTGAGGAAATAGAGGGATTGATTTTTTCAAAAGAATTGATATATTCTTCTAATTGATTTAGTTCTTTTTGGAGTAACATAGCAGGTTAAATAAGGTAATAGTTAGGTAAATGTAACTATAAAAAAAAGCCTTACCAATTGGTAAAGCTCTTTTAACTTTTTTAACATTTAGTCTTAAAATTGATTATTCCGCTTTTTTAGTTGGTTTATCTACAACAATCCTAGCATCGCGATTCGCAATTTCCCAAGCTGTATAGAATATCAATCGTGTTCTATTTTCCAAAAGGTCATATTCGATTTTGTCTGGAGTATCACTTGGCTGATGATAATCATCATGTGTACCATTAAAATAAAAGATAACAGGAATATCGTTTTTGGCAAAATTGTAATGATCTGACCTGTAATAAAAACGGTTCGGGTCATTTTCATCATTAAATGTATAATCTAAATCTACATTTGCATATTTTTTATTTACTTCTTCAGAAAGGTTGTGAAGTTCGGTACTCAACTTATCACTTCCGATTAAGTAGACATAATTCTTGGTGTCTTTTTTACGCTTTGGATCAGATCGACCGATCATATCAATATTAAGATTTGCTACCGTATTTTTCAAAGGAAAAATAGGGTCCATATCTGTATAATAGCGTGAACCTAGTAGGCCTTTTTCCTCACCCGTAACATGTAAGAAAAGAATTGAACGCTTTGGTGTTTGTCCGTTTTTTGCAGCTTCTTTAAATGCTTCCGCAATTTCCAAAATTGCTACAGTTCCAGAACCATCATCATCTGCACCATTATACACTTTGCCGTCTTTTACACCTTCGTGATCTAAATGTGCCGATATCACTAAAATTTCATCTGGTTTTTCAGATCCCTTTAGGAAAGCAGCAACGTTTTCAGATGCTATATCTTCTGATTTACTCGTATAATTTAAAGTAAAGGGCATCTTAATCGTCTGAGATTTATCGTCAGTATCAATTGTGCTTAAAATAGTTTTCGCTAAAGTTCCATTAACAAAGAAAAAATATCTTTTAGGTGTCTCTTTTTTAGGTTCCTTCAAAGAAATTCTTCCGCCAGATCTACCCATTCTTTGTGCCATGGGATAAATTTTTTCATCATAGATTAAAACAGCTTTGGCACCTTTCGTATAAGCAACTTCTTGTTTTGCTCCATATTGTTGTCTATTTGACCATTTAGAACCTTCAGTAGATCCCGAGACTACATAGTTCCCATCTTCTTTTTTAGGCTCACCACTTTTAATAAGTACTATTTTTCCTTTTACGTCCATATCTCCATAACTCGAGTAAGCCTCGGTTTGAATACCATAACCCGCATATACGATATCTTCTGTCGTAACAACACCATCTTCAGCAGCTCCGAATGAAACATAATCGTCAATAGCTTTAAACTCCTTATTATTTACACTCATAGTAACATCAGGGGCAGCTTGCTTGATTAAAGGAACTTCCTGGAAATAATCATCTTCGGATATTGGTGAAGGAATTCCGAGGGAGACATATTGTTTCTTTAAATATTCAACAGCCTTCTTCTGTCCAGGCTCACCAGTTTCTCTACCTTCAAAATCATCAGAAGCATAAGTGTATAGAGCTTCTTTCAACTCAGCTGCGGTAATGGTTTCGCCAAAAGCAGTTACATCTTTTTTTACTTTAACTGCCTCAGTCGCAGTAGTAGCAGTTTTTGTAGCGCTACAACCCAACATTAGAGCTGCGATACTAGCTGTAAATATTATTTTCTTCATTTTAAATTAATTATTTGAATTATACGCGATATTACAAAAAATTAAATAGAATAAAACAGTTTTGAACTGAGATAGGAATAATTTTAACAGGATTTTAGAATCTAATTACGCTCTAGCTCTTCTAACTCTAAATTAAAATCATATTGTAAATCTTCATGTAAAGTGACAATAGTTTTTTTAATAGATAAAATTTGACGGTTGAAAATATTCGTCAGACTAACATTTTTATACATGGTAGGTTGCATGTCCTTTAATGTTCTGCAGAAATGAAGTAATAGTTCAACTTCCGTTTCCTTTTGTTTAGAATAGCGAATGTATTTTTTAACCATTCTAAGTATTTTTCGAACACTTTTTTTAATGTAGAAATAGCTACTCGTATTTATAAGTTCAAAGTTAGCATCAACTTCAGCTTTAACACTTTCAATATAGCCAGCTTCATTTTCAGATTCATAGAGCAAATAGGTGAGTAGCTCTTTATTTTCTTTTTTAAACTTTGAAAGACGTAAACAAAGTTCTATCAATTCGCTTTGAGATTGATACGTTAGTTCTTTTTTTATTTGTGCAACCGTAGCAGCTTTCATACAGAATTTATTACTAAGAGCTAAGTTAGTTCTTTAAATTAAAAGAATAAAAAAACCGAAGTTTAACTTCGGTTTTTACTAATTATTTTTTTTTCTTCTGTTGTGCTTGTTGTTCTTGCGCTTGCTTCATTGCATCATCTAAACGCTGTCTGAATTTACTTTTTTTCTTTTCAGGTTTTGCTTTATTCTCTTCAATTTGAGCGATGATTTTTTTCTCATCAATAACGTAGTTTTTAATTACCAACATGATTGCTATCGTTAATAAGTTCGAAATAAAGTAATATAAACTCAATCCACTCGCATAGTTGTTAAAGAAAAATAACATCATAATGGGAGAAAAATAAATCATCAGTTTCATCATTTTACCCATGTCTGGCATCCCTTCCTGTGTTGGGGCCTGCATATTCATTTGCTGACTTTGATTCATCTTCATATAAAAGAAAATAGCTATTGACGCTAATATTGGGAATAAACTAATATGGTCACCATAAAAAGGAATTTTAAAGGGTAGTTTTGCTATAGTATCATACGACGAAAGGTCGTTTGCCCATAAAAAACTTTCTTGTCTCAGTGCCAAGTTCGTAGGGAAAAACTTAAATAACGCAAAGAATATTGGCATTTGTATCAGCGCCGGAATACAACCCGATAATGGACTTACGCCCGCCTTGCGTTGTAATGCCATTGTTTCTTGCTGGCGCTTCATCGCATTTTCTTTACCAGGAAGTCTCTCATTAATCGCCTTCATTTCTGGACGTAATACTTTCATCCGTGCGCTCGATAAATATGATTTGTAAACCGCTGGAGACATTATGATACGTACAACAATAGTCATTAAAATTATGAGCAAACCATAATTACTCATAAATGAACTTAGAAAGCTAAATACGGGAATGAAAATAATTCTATTAATCCAACCAAAAATACCCCAGCCTAAATCAACTGTTTCATCAAGATCGGTATTTTCATATTGCTGTAATGTTTTATAATCACTAGGTCCATAATACATATTCATCGCATAGTTCAATTCACCGCCTTTCATATCTAAGGGTGCTTTTAAGATGAATTTGCGGGTAAATACAGTATCTATTTCATCATCAATAGATAGGTTTTTAGATTCAATAGTAGCTGTCGTAAAAGGTGTATCCGTCTTTAGAATAGATGTAAAGAAATGTTGTTTAAAGGTTACCCAATCTACATTATTTTCGGTTTCGGCATCATCTTTATTTAAATAGTCTACATCTCCATCAGCTTTATAGTAATACCAAGTATACATGTTTTCAGCATATAGACTTTTTTCATTTCTATAAGCGTCTAATTGCCAATCTAAATTTAAACTTTGAGAGGAATTAATTACATTATTTAAACCTTGTGATCGAATCGAAAAATCGATCATATAATTATCAGGTTTGATCTCGTAATAATATTCTAAATAACGATTTGCATCCACTTTCAATTTCATCGAAAGTATTTGATTTTCTCCTTTAGAAGTAAGTGTTGGTTCAAAGAATAAATCTTTAGTATTTAAGATACGATTATCGTTGGTTCCAAAGTTGACATTAAAAGAAGCGTTTTGATCCTTTATGAGATACAAAGGTTTTTGGTCATAAGTTTTAAAATTCTTTAACTCAACTTCACTTATCTGCCCGCCTTTATTACTAATCGTAATCCGTAAAAGGTCATTTTCAATTGTTGTTTCTTTTGCTATTGCAGACGGTAGGGTTGCACTATATGCAAAAGCTCCTAAAGCGTTTTGTGCATTTAAGACAGCAATTGAATCATTAGGATTAATAGTAGTAATCGATTTCTCCTCATCGACCTCTTTTGGAGTTACAATTTGCTGTGCTTTTTGAATAGAGTCCTGTACAAACTCTGTTCTTTGTTTTTCTATTTCTTCGGGGGTTGGTTTATTGTTGTATACCCAGAACATCATGAGTCCACCTAAAAGGACAAAACCTATGAGTGAATTGAGATCGAATTTTTTTTCTTCCATAATTAAGAATGCCAAATTGGCATATAAGGGTTAGCTATTGTATTAGTTTAAATTGACAATTCGTCAAGTATCATTTCTTATTTTGAACAGCGCGAAAGTATAAAAAACATGCCAAATAGCTTGTAAATGTTCCTGTTTTTCTTCTAAAATCAACTTCCTTTAACATTAGGTCATTATATCTTCGCGTCATCTACTATTTACTAAGTCAAATAGTGTTCCAAAAAAAATAAACAGTAGCAAATGTTTTCAAAATCACTTAAGACCAATAGTTATTGATTTTATAAATTAGCTATTGTTAAATTAAAGATGTTTCTATTTTTGAAAATTCAGAGATTGATCAACCTAGAACCCTACAGCCGTATCATCGCCTCGTTTGTCTGCTCCTCCTTCTAATGTTCCATCGGGTAAGATTAAAATACCATCGACCTTACCAATTACCGGTGAGCGTTCTTCATTTGTAGGATAGCCTAGCGAATTTAATTGTGCAACCAAATCTTTGCTAAAAGAATTTGGTTCCATTAAAATAACATCTGGTAGCCATTGATGATGAAATCTAGGCGCATTTACGGCTTCTTGCATAGACATTTTGAATTCGTGTACGTTTAAAATAGTCTGTAACACCGAAGTAATAATTGTTGAGCCTCCCGGAGTTCCAACACTCATTAATAATTTACCATCTTTTTCTACAATTGTTGGGGTCATCGAACTTAACATACGCTTTTCTGGAACAATACTATTTGCTTCTGCTCCGATTAATCCAAACATATTTGGCACACCAGGTTTGCTACTAAAATCGTCCATTTCATTGTTTAAAAAGAAGCCTAATTCGCTACAGTATAATTTTGATCCGTAGGCACCATTAAGGGTGGTAGTCGCTGAAATGGCATTCCCAAATTGGTCGATGATAGAATAATGCGTGGTTTCATCACTTTCAATGACTTGTACGGAACCATGTGTGACGTCAGACGACAATGTAGCTTTATCGAATGAAAAAGATGACATACGTTGATCTAAATACTCTTTACTGATCAAGGTATCTATTGGAATGTTTACAAAATCTGGATCACCTAGATAAAAACTTCTATCGGCATATGCGCGACGTTCTGCTTCCGTTATCACTTGAATTGTTTTTGCAGAATTATGACCGTATGTGTGCAAATCATAAGGTTCTATCATTTTCATGATTTGAGCTAGGCAGGTGCCTCCGCTTGACGGCGGTGACATGGAAATGATCTTTAAATCGTCATATTCGAAAATTACAGGAGTTCGCCATCTTACTTCATATTTGGACAAATCTTCTTCAGTGATTATGCCTCCGTTTTTTTGAATGAAGGCCGCTAATTTTTTCGCTGTTTCACCCTTATAAAATTCATCTCTACCATTTTGAAGAATACGTGTTAGCGTTTCGGCTAAAGCCGGATATTTTATGGTGTCTTGGTGCGCCCAAGTGTGATCGAAAATGATACTATCTTTATTAACTTTTCTAAAATAGGGTTGGTATTTTTTTATTCGGTCTTCTTGTTTTTTAGTCACAATTAACCCTCTTTGGGCGAGTTCTATTACAGGGAGTAAAATATCTTCCAGTGGCAAGGATCCCAGTTTTTCATGAACGGCAAAAACTCCTGCAACCGTACCAGGAACACCAATTGCCATTGCCCCTAAGGTACTTTTGCCTTTAATGACATCGCCGTTTTCATCAAGATACATGTCTTTACTGGCCGCAAGAGGAGCTTTTTCTCTATAATCAATGCCACCAATTTCTCCATTTTCTTTTCGGTACACCATAAAGCCACCACCGCCTAGATTTCCCGCGTACGGATAGGCAACTGCAAGTGCCAGTTCGGTTGCCGCCATAGCATCGAAAGCGTTACCTCCTTTTTCTAAAATTGCTGTACCAATTTTCGAGGCCTCTACTCGAGCAGAAACTACCATTGCTTTTTCTGTAATTAAACCTTGAACTTTCTCATGAGTAGGTTCGCTATTTTTCTTGCAATTTATTAGAAGCAATAGCATGCAACTAAATGGTATTAATTTTTTCATAATTATAATTCTTTTAGTTTGGCATTTGTAAAGGTGATTAAGTCTTGAAAAAAGCTTTCAAAATCTTCTTTTAAAATTTCGTAATGTAGTTTTAGGTCTTCGATAGCCATGTGCATCTGAGATTTATGTTTCGTACGTCTATTCATTCCTTGCAATACTTTTTCTATTCCATTTAGGTTACCATAATTATAGAGCCAGTCATCTTGTATCATGTAAGGCATCATTTTTTTGACGTTGTCTGGTAATAAATCAAAATTTTTGTGAAGAATGGAGTAAAAGTTTTGCGTATATTCTTTTAAAGGAATGTTGCTATAAGAAGGCCAGTTCTTAGCGAGATAATGATCATATAAAATGTCGATGATTACACCGTCATAATGATTATATCTTTCGTGAAGTCTTCGCTTACTTTTTCGAACTATTTTATGTGTATCTGTAAAATGATCAATTTCTCTATGTAATTTAATACCTTTTTGAATTTCATCAGGTAAATGGGTATAATTATTACCTTTTATAGAATCAGCAATAAAATTACCAATTTTTATCTGTTCATTTTCATCTGATAGATATATATGCGCTAGGAAATTCATCATGTGAAAATAGGCATAAAAAAAACAACTTTTTCATAATTTGAAAAAGTTGTTTTTTAAATCTTAGTGAATAAGTATTATGGGATAATAAAACGCCATTTCATTCTTTTAAAAAGTTCTAATAGTTCTTCTTGTTTTTTTGATTCAACAATCATGAATTCATAATTGCCATCAGTAACCATTAAAATATTCCCTTTTGTAGCGGCTTGTGGGACTAAAGACTGTAAATAAGAATTTGTCCAATCTTTAGTGTAAACCGGTCTAAATTGAAATTTCTTAGCATATTTCAACTTTTTTGCAGATTTTCTAGTGTTTTGAGCATCTTCACCGTAGCCCATTAATCCTTCATGTGTTAAAATTCGATGCATTGCAATTTTGAAATAGTCTAATGATGTATCCGCTTTTGTCCAATCTTTTAAGTAAGGATTTGGTTCTAATACTATTTTGCCTTGGAAATTTGGTTTACTCCAATTAGGTAAAGAGCGTATTGCATAATCTTTATGTACAAAATCAAACTTCTTTGGGTTTGTAAATGCTAGCCATATTTTTTCGGTGATTTCTTCTCGTTCCTCTATAGAATAAAAAGATTTACCTAACAATCGAACGATATCAGAAATCATTTCTTTATCTATTTTCAATCCTTCAAACGAAGGGTTTTTCTTTTTATACTCTTTAAGGTAGCTCCTAAATTTTATCGTTGTATAATCAGGGGTTTTCTCTTGCTGAGCGTGCGAGCTAGCAATAGAAATGATTAGTATTAATAAAAAGAAGTATGTCTTCTTCATTTTGTTGTGATCTTGATTGTGTTTGAATATTCAAAAACCGTTCCATTCGAAACGGTTTTTCGATACAATTCTCTTAAATCATCATAAGTCATGGTGTAACCAGGTCCCATTTAATCTTTTTAAAAAGGCTTGTTAACTTATCTTTATTTTTTATTTTACAAACTATGATGTCATAATATCCTTTTGTTACTAACGCTACAAGTCCTTTTTTTGCCAATTCATCGTTCGTTTTCTTTAAGTAAGAATAGGCCCAATCATCTTCATGTGGTTCCTTGAAATTTAAATTTTCAGTAATTAATAATTCTTTGAACGAAGGCTTTACAGCAGAAACGTCATCTGCATAGGATATTAAATTATAATAGTCTAGAATTTTATTTAATGCAATTTGATAATACGGAAATTCACTATCGTTGATTGTCCATTCGGTTAAATACGGATTTGGTTCTAAAATCATTTCGCCATTTGCATTTACTTGTCCCCAACTTTTGTTGGTTTTTATAGCGAAGTCTTTATATACGAAGTCGAATGTTTTGGGATCTGTATACGCAAGCCAAGTTCTATTAATGATTTCCGTTTTGTCTTTTTCAGAGTAGAGCGTATCGGCCAACAGCTCTATAATGTCTGCTACGAGTTCCTTATTAACACCTAATGCTTTTGTTTTTGGCTTACCTTCTTTATATTTATATATTTTACTGCTAAAAGTTATTTTAGAATAATCTGTCTGAGCAAACATAGTCGCTGAGAACAATAAAATGATACCGGGGAGGAATTTCTTTATCATGTAGACCTTTTTATTCAATATTGTTTTCGCACTTATAATCGAAATTGACATAGTGTGCGTACACATATAACAACTAGCTTTGCTGAATTCCTACCCTCTTATTCATTTTAGTTAAAAAAAAGTTATTAACAATAAAGTGACTTATTAACAGGAATTTTTGCAAATATATTTAAAAAAACGTGAGTTTTAAACATTTTATTGTCCTAGGCGCACATCTATTTATGGCTTTAGGAGCAAAGAAATGATTTCGATACGAAGTATTAGGCTTTATTTAATTGAGAATAAGTTAGTTGTTCAACATTACTGGCATAACAAGCATTGTAACATGCTCTCCTTCTTCTAAACCATCAATAGGTGTAAGAATACCCGCTCGGTTCGGTAAAGACATTTCGAGTAAAATTTCACTAGAACCTAAGTTGCTTAGCATTTCTAATAAAAAACGAGAGTTAAATCCTATTTGCATATCATCTCCGTCGTAGCTGCATTGTAAGCGTTCATCAGCTTTGTTTGAAAAATCTATGTCTTCGGCAGAAATATTTAACTCAGTACCTGCCATTTTTAATCTAATCTGATGTGTAGTTTTGCTAGAGAATATAGATACCCTGCGAACGGCATTTAAAAACGAACCTCTTTCTAGGGTTAATTTATTTGGATTTTCCTTCGGAATTACAGCGTCGTAATTTGGATATTTACCATCAATGAGTCTACAAATAAGAACACTATTGTCAAAAGTAAATTTAGCATTCGATTCGTTATATTCGATGGTAACTTCTTCACTAGAAGAAGCCAGAATACTTTTAAGTAAAGTTAATGGTTTCTTCGGCATGATAAATTCGGCCACTTCATTTGCCGAAACATCTGTTCTCACATATTTTACCAATTTATGAGCATCTGTAGCAACAAAAGTTAAGTTTTCAGTTGAAAACTGAAAGAAAACACCACTCATAACAGGTCTAAGGTCATCATTACCAGAGGCAAAAATTGTTTTCGTAATTGCCGTAGCTAAAATGTCACCAGCAATAGTAGTCGAACTAGGAGATTCTAACTCAACGGCTTTGGGAAACTCACTACCATCAGCATAAGCCAACGCATATTTTCCGCTATCAGAACTAATCTCAATGGTATTATTCGATTCAACCACAAAGGTCAATGGCTGTTCTGGAAAAGTTTTTAAAATATCTAATAAAAGTCTTGCTGGTACCGCAATCGAACCTGTTTCATCAGCTTCAACGGAAATTGTTGTACTCATGGTTGTTTCAAGGTCAGAAGCCGAAATCTTCAATTGATTACTACTTAGATCAAATAAAAAATTATCTAAAATAGGTAATGTGTTATTACTATTTATAACCCCTCCAAGAATTTGAAGTTGCTTTAATAATTGCGTACTAGAAACAATAAATTTCATTAAAAATGTTTTTTAAAAAGGAATACAAATATATTTTATTTAAATGAAGCTACAAAAAAATAATAACCCACAATTATAAGAACTTAATAACAAATGTTAAGGTTTTCATAATTACTCTCGAAAGCTAAAATTTATGTTTAGATTTGTTGACTACCTACTATTAAATGATCCAATGAAAACCATTTTTTCTTTTCTATTTTTTATCTTTTGTATCTTATTTTCCTCAGCTCAACAACCTGTTAAACAAAGCACTTCAGAAATATATGAATCTGTACAAAAATTAAATTTTTTAGGATCTGTTTTGTATGTCGCAGCTCATCCTGATGATGAAAATACACGCTTAATTTCATATTTTTCTAATCAAGTAAAAGCTCGCACGGCTTATCTATCTTTAACAAGAGGGGACGGTGGTCAAAATTTGATTGGTCCTGAAATACGAGAATCATTAGGTATTATTAGAACCCAAGAATTATTGGGTGCAAGAAGTGTAGATGGAGGAGAGCAATTTTTTTCACGAGCAAATGACTTTGGGTATTCGAAACATCCAGATGAAACTTTGGTTATTTGGAATAAAGATGAAGTTTTAAAGGATGTAGTTTCTAGAATTAGAAATTTTAAGCCGGATGTGATCATTAATCGATTTGATCATAGAACCCCGGGACGAACTCATGGACATCATACCGCTTCAGCGATGTTAAGTATGGAAGCTTTTGATTTAGCCAATGATACTAAGTATAAGACGCATAAAGGATCTACAGACTTATGGCAACCAACTCGACTTTTTTTTAATACTCATTGGTTTTTTTATGGAAGTCGTGAGAAGTTTGAAAAATCAGATAAAAGTAATTTGTTAAACTTTGATACGGGAGTTTACTATCCATTAAAAGGCTTGTCAAATAATGAAGTTGCTGCGATCGCAAGTAGTCAACATTTATGTCAAGGGTTTGGGCGTTTAACACAACGTGGTTCTGAACAGGAATACGTAGAATTATTAAAAGGCACTTTGCCCAAAGACAAGTCAAATATTTTCGATGGCATTGATACTACATGGAAACGCGTGAAAGGTGGAGCAGCAATTGGTAAAATTCTAGAAGAATTAGAAGCAAAATTTAATTTTAAAGATCCAGCAAGTCATTTGCCGAAACTCGTAGAAGCGTATCAATTGGTCTTAAAATTAAAAGATGAACATTGGAAGGCTATTAAATCAAAAGAACTATTAAAAGTTATAGAAGCATGTGCAGGTTTATATCTGGAAGCATCAGCAAGCGATTCGAAAATTACGGGAAATGAAAAATTAAGCCTTTCGTTAGAAGCCTTAAACAGAAGCAATGCGAATATTGTCCTAAAATCTTTCAAAATCTCTACCAAAAAAAGTGCTACTTTCAAAGACATAATTCTCGAGAATAATGTCAAGAAAACAATGAAAGATTCGATATTTTTAACTCTAAATGAGCTTAAATATACAACGCCATATTGGTTACAAAAAAAGGGTTCTTTAGGGATGTATGACGTATCGGACAAAGAGTTGATTGGAATTCCAGAAACACCGAGAGGGGTGACTGTAGATTTCATTCTGGAGATACAAGGTTTCCCAATTACAATTACGAAACCCGTAGTGTACAGATATTCGAAGCCCGATAAGGGGGAATTGTACAAGCCTTTTGAGATTGTTCCGGAGGTTTCTGTAAAAACAGATGCTAAAATTATAATTTCTAAACCTAAGGAGGCCATTGAAGTTCGTGTTACTGTGAAGGCTTTTAAAGATAATGTGAAAGGTTATGTTAATTTTAAGTTACCGAAAGGTTGGAGTAGTAGTCCTCAGTTGAAAGATCTTTCGCTTTCTAAAAAAGGAGAGGAAAAGACAGTTTCTTTTTTAATTAATTCAACAAAAGATGCCACAGTTGTAAACATACTAAGGCCTAGATTCAATATTAATAATCAATCGTATTCTCAAGAAATTGCTGAAATAAATTATGATCATATCCCATCACAAACAGTGTTATTGCCAAGTGAGGTTAAGGTAGTTCGCTTGGATATTAAAAAGAAAGGTCAGCATATTGGTTACATTCAAGGGGCAGGAGATAATATTCCGGCAAGTTTAAGACAGATAGGATACCAAGTAACAGAGTTGAAGGGTGCCGAAATTACCTTGGATAAATTACGAAAATACGATGCCATTGTTTTAGGGTTAAGAACCTATAATATCGATGATGCTGCAAAATTTTACCAAGCTACTTTGCATAAATATGTTGAGAACGGCGGAACACTGTTGGTACAGTATAATACAAGTAGAAGGCAAAAAGTGGCACAGGTTGCTCCATATCCTTTAAAATTATCTCGTGATCGCGTGACTGATGAAAATGCAACGGTGACCATACTAGATAAAAAACATGAGGTCATGAATTCTCCAAATAGAATAACTGAAGAGGATTTTGAGGGTTGGGTACAAGAGCGTGGATTGTATTTTCCGAACGAATGGTCTCAAGAATTCACTCCCCTGTTAGCAATGAATGACAAAGGGGAACCTGTTAAGAAAGGTAGTCTATTGATTGCAAAATACGGAAAAGGTAACTTTATTTACACCGGATTGAGCTTTTTTAGGGAATTACCAGCTGGAGTCCCTGGTGCCTATAAATTATTTGCAAATTTGTTATCGGTTGGAGATAAAAACACCACCGTATCGTCCAAGAACTAATACTATGAATGAAAAAAAATACACTTGGGATAAATCATATACAACTGTTTTATTGGCGAATGCAGTTTACATAATTTTGTTTTATTTCATAATGCGAATCTTCTCTTAATACTTCTATATGCAACAGCTAGACTGGATTATCTTAATTTGTACATTGCTATTTATTGTTCTTTATGGATCTTGGAAAACTAGAGGGAGTAAGAATGTGCAAGAGTTTATTCGTGGTGGCAACCAATCTAAATGGTGGACTATAGGATTGTCCGTAATGGCAACTCAAGCGAGTGCGATTACATTTTTATCTACTCCAGGGCAAGCTTTTCATGATGGGATGGGTTTTGTTCAGTTTTATATAGGTGTACCAATAGCAATGATTGTTATTTGTATGGTATTTATCCCTATTTACCATCGACTAAAAGTATATACTGCATACGAATATTTAGAAACAAGATTTGATTTAAAAACTAGGAGTTTAGCTGCCATTTTATTTCTGATTCAACGTGGCTTAGCAGCTGGAATTACCATTTTTGCACCGGCAATAATTCTTTCTGCTGTGCTCGGGTGGGATTTAATTACTCTCAACATTATTATCGGTAGTTTAGTAATTGTGTACACTGTTTCGGGTGGTACAAAAGCAGTGAGTATTACTCAAAAACATCAAATGGCGGTAATTTTTACGGGTATGTTTATTGCATTTTTTATCATCCTTGATAAATTACCGGAAGGAATTACTTTTACAAAAGCATTGGATATCGCTGGAGCAAGTGGCAAAATGGAAATTTTAGATTTTTCATTCGACTTAGATAATCGATACACTTTTTGGAGTGGTATTATAGGAGGAACATTTTTAGCACTCTCATATTTTGGAACCGATCAAAGTCAAGTTCAGCGCTATTTGTCGGGTAAATCGATAAAAGAAATGCAATTAGGGTTGATTTTTAATGGGCTGCTTAAGGTACCTATGCAGTTCTTTATTCTCTTAGTAGGGGTAATGGTTTTTGTATTTTATCAATTTAATTCAACGCCTTTGCATTTTAATCCTGATGCTAAAATCACCGTTGAAAATTCTGTGTACGCCCAAGAATATCAACAACTTCAGAATGCTCATGATGAAATTGAACGTGAAAAAAGCACTTTGCAATTAGAACAAGCTAAGAATCCTGAGAATGAATTAGGAGCAAAAAGAATAAAGGAATTAGAGTCTCTAGATAAGAATATTCGAATTGAGGCTAAGAATATTATCGCTAAAGCTGATGAAAATATAGAAACCAATGATAAGGATTATGTGTTTATTCATTTTATTCTGAATAATTTACCTAGAGGTTTGATCGGGCTCTTGTTGGCGGTTATTTTATCGGCAGCAATGTCTTCAACCGCCTCTGAATTAAACGCTTTAGGTTCTACAACAGCCATCGATTTATATAAGCGTAATGTGAAAAGAGAATTGTCAGACAAGCACTTTGTAAATGCTTCGAAATTGTTCACATTGGCTTGGGGAATCATTGCGATACTCGTTGCTTGTGTGGCCAACCTGTTTGATAATTTAATCCAATTGGTAAATATAATTGGCTCTATATTCTATGGCAATGTTTTGGGAATCTTTTTATTAGCTTTCTTTGTGAAATTAGTGAAAAGTCACGCAGTATTTATTGCTGCATTAATTACTCAATTGACCATATTTGCCGTATATTATTTTGCAATTTTCAGATTGGAAGAACTTGGTGAAAAACCAATGATTGGGTACTTGTGGTTAAATTTAATCGGTTGCGTATTGGTAATGTTTCTTGCTATTGTGTTGCAACAATTTTCAAGAAAATCATCGAATACGACTGCTTAACATATACTATCTATTAAAAATAGTAGTTTTACATGTATTAGTTACCTAAGATTTGAGTGTAAAAAAGAAAATACTACTTGCCTTGTTTGCCGTATTTATTGCCTGTCTAGGGTATATGGTGTATTTCTTTTATCTAGCGCCAAGTGCCAACCTACAGTCTATTTATTTAATTCCTAAAGATGCAGTATTTGTCGTAGAAACACAAAAACCTGTTGATAATTGGGACAAAATCCGCGAAAGTGAGGCATGGAATCACTTACAACAAAACGATTATTTTTTTGAATTGACTGAGAGTATTCATAAGATGGATACGATTTTTCATAACAAAAAGAAATTATTTCAACTTTTCGGAACAAGATCATTGTTCTTTTCTGTACATATGTACAAGCCTAAAGAATACGGTATTTTTTATGTAATCGATTTAAAAAGGATCGCAAAATTAAAATTACTTCGAAGTTATTTAAATACATTATTAGATGATACGTATAGTTTGAGCAGAAGAGAATATCATGGCAATGAAATCATTGAACTTTACGATAAAGAAAGCCGCGAAACCTTGTACCTATCATTTATAAAGAACCAGTTAATTGCCTCTTACGTTCATACTTTGATTGAGGCTTCCATAGATCAGGTTGGAGAACCTTTTATTGGTCGAAATCTAGATTTTATCGAAGTGAAGAAAAAAACAGGATACGATGATATGTTTCGTCTGTACTTACAACATGATTATTTAGATGATTATGCGCGATATTTTACGAATGAACCCACCGCATTGATACAAACATTGAGTGAGAATTTTTTGTTTTCTGGGTTTAGCTTTGATTTGGCTTCCAACAATACCATGATTGCGAAAGGATATACTAGTATTAGTGAGGGTAATTTGGGGTATTTAAAGGCATTACAACAATCGGGTACGTCCAAACGTAGTATTCCGAAAATTGCTCCCGAGAGAACAGCTTTGTATATGAGTTTTGGTTTTGATAGTTTTTCAGAATTGTACACAAATTTTTTACAGATTCAACAAAAGGAACCAGAGGTTTTTAAAGCTTATGAATCGCAAAAAGGGACCATAGAAAAGTTGTTGAAAATTAATATTAAAGACAATTTTGTAAGTTGGATAGGTAATGAGATTGCATTACTTCAAATACAATCGTCCATAACCAGAGGTAAGAACGATATGGCGATGATATTGAAAGCTGCCGATATTGAAAAGGCAAAGACACATCTGGCTTTTATTCAGAAGCAATTAAAAAAACGGACACCAGTAAAATTCAAAACAATTGTCTATAAAGATCATCCAATTCATTTTATGGCCATTAAAGGTTTTTTCAAACTATTTTTTGGAAATCTATTTAAGAACTTTGATAAACCCTATTATACCATAATCGATGATTTTGTAGTGTTTAGTGATAAACCAAATACATTAAAGAGTATTATTGATACATTTCTTGATGAGAAAACCCTGGAGAATTCTGAGGATTTTAGACATTTTAATAGCAATTTCAAAAAGTCTTCTAGCTTGTTTGCATATATCAATATGCCCGTGCTCTATGAGAATATGTTGTCTTTGGCAGATAAAACTACTAAAAAGCAGATGTTGAAAAATAAAGACTTCATTATTTGCTTTCCTCAGATAGGATTTCAGTTAACACCTTCAAATGAGCTCTTTAAGAGTAAGTTTGTTGCCGATTATCAAAGTGCTGCTATTGTTAAAAGCAAAGAACAGTTTAAGGATTTACAATTATTCGGACCGTTATTGCCCTCAAATTCCAATAGAACATCAAACTTACCCGAGGTAAAGGATGTTTTTGATGTCGTGCAGTTGTACCCAGAAGACCTAAATGCTGATCGTTATATTAAAAATTATACTAGTGGTGCAAAGCATATTGAAGTAGGGCTCAAGGATGGTTTGAAGCATGGTCGATATTATGAATATTATCCTGATGGGGTTTTAAAGATGAAAGGGCGTTATAGAAAAGACAAACAAGTCGGTGTGTGGCGGGCCTACGATTCGAAAGGTGAACAGATAGAGCGAAAGCGATTTTAATTGTTGCTTTTAAAAGAATTTAATAATCCTTTTAGGAATTGGATACCTCCAAAAACAATAGCTCCCCAAAAAATGGCACCAAAGTCAGCTAAGGTTGCTGAAATACCACCAATACACCATAGAGCTCCATAGATCATATCGTTTGAACTATTTTCAATGTCTTCAGCCTTTTCAAGTTGTTCTCCTTCATTAAAGATTTTTGACCCCATTTCTTTTTGCTGTTTTTTGCCATCATCAGAATATTCTGGGCAAGTTTCATCAAAATCTGCAATGTCTTGGGTAATGCTACAAATTATTCCTTTATTCGAATCGAACTCTTTTTGTAGGCATGTACTACAGATCTTTACATATTCATTTCGGGTCATGGTAATAAGGATTTTATCAAATCTAGATTAATTTGATACAATAAAAAAATCCTCAGCGATTAAACTGAGGATTTAAAGTGTATAAATTATTTGATAAAATTATATATCGTCGAAGTCCACATCCGTAAAACTTTCAGTTGAAGTTTCTTCGATGGCTACTTCGCCGTTTTCACTTGGTTTTTGAAAATCTTTTTGATGACGTTCAGAGATGACTTCTTCCCCTTTTTCGTTTACAATGAAATCGGTAGCTTTACTTAACATTTCATTGAACTCCGTAAAATCTTCTTTATATAAATAGATTTTATGTTTTTTGTAATGAAAAGAACCATCATCATGAGTGAATTTCTTACTTTCAGTAACCGTTAAATAATAATCACCGGCTTTCGTTGATCTAACATCAAAAAAATAAGTTCTTCTACCTGCTCTTAATACTTGAGAAAAGATTTCTTCTTGTTCCGTATAGTCTTTATCACTCATCTTTATATTGGTCTTTTTATCGTTTCCATGACAAATCTAAAAAAATAAATAACTCTAGCAATATTTTATTAAATTTCTTTTGGGCAACTTATGTCGCTTGTTCAGTAAGTTGTTGATTGTAAATATCTTGATAGTATCCGGATTCACTTGATAATCGATCGTGCGTACCCTTTTGAATTATTTTTCCATCTTCTAACACTAAAATCAAATCGGCGTTCTTTGCTGAAGAAACTCTGTGACTTACAATTATAGTGGTCTTTCCCTTAGAAACAACCTCTAGGTTATTTAAAATAATCTCTTCTGTTTCTGTGTCAACAGCTGATAAACAATCATCAAAAATTAGAATTTGAGGATTCGCTATGATCGCCCGTGCTATTGATATACGTTGTTTTTGACCGCCAGATAAGGTTACCCCACGCTCTCCAACTTTTGTTTCATATTGTTCATTGAACTCCGAAATATTATGATGAATATGCGCATTTTTAGCTGCTTCAATAATTGTGGCGTCAGTGGCATTCGGATTTCCAAATTTTATATTGTTGCCGATAGTATCTGAAAATAAAAAAGCCTCTTGAGGAACAAAGCCAATATTTCTTCTCAAATCATCTAAATGAAGCGTTGCAATTGGATTTTTATCAATTAAAACTTGGCCGCCATCAACATCATACATTCTTGCAATTAAATTTAAGATTGTAGACTTTCCAGAGCCTGTCTTCCCTAAAATGGCCAATGTTTGTCCTTGTTTTAAGGAAAAACTAATATTCTTTAATGCTGTAATATTTGTGTCCTCATAAGTGAAGGTGACATTTTTAAACTCAATATTTCCATGAATTATAGAGTTTTCTTTAGCAGTATTTTTGACTTCTGGTTGTTCTTTCAAAAATTCATTAATTCTTTTTTGAGAAGCTTCGGCCTGCTGCACCATTGAAGTTACCCAGCCAACAACCGCTACCGGCCATGTTAGCATATTTACATAAATAATGAACTCTGCGATGACTCCAAAACTTTGAATATCACCATTGATGTAACGCATTCCGCCAATATAAATAACCAAAATATTACTAATCCCTATTAATAAAACCATCATCGGAAAAAATAAGGCATTCGCTTTAACCAATGCGATATTTTTCTCTTTACTTACCAATGCTAGGGTGTCAAATTTCTCAAAGGATTGCTTTTCTATACCATAAGCCTTGATAATATTTAAGCCAGAAAAAACCTCTTGAGCCTGCGTCGTTAAATTAGATAGTGATTCTTGCACTACACGACTACGATTATTAATGATTCTACTCAACGTGTAAATTAATATAGATAGAATAGGTAATGGCAATAGGGTGTATAACGTTAGTGTGCTGTCGATTCGAAACATATTTGTAATAACGACCACAAAAAGAGTGAACATATTAATGCTATACATAATGGCCGGACCCACATACATTCTCACCTTGTTGACATCTTCACTGATACGGTTCATTAGATCACCAGTGCGATTTTTTTTATAAAATCGTTGGGTTAGTTTTTCATACTGTTCGAAAATTTCGTTTTTCACATCGAACTCGATATATCGAGACATCACAATAATGGTTTGGCGCATTACAAATGTGAAAAATCCCGATACCAATACAGCACCAATTATCATTAAAATATTTAACAGTAAGTCGTTTTTTACAAAGTCCAAATCGGTCACATTCCCTTTCATATATTCTTCAACAGTCGTCAAAGATTTATTAATTAAACGTGGTGTAAATAGCGAAAATATTCGGGCAATTATTGTTGTTAGAATACCAATAATCAAACGATAACGGTATTTGTAAAAAAATTTATTTAAGTATTTTAATTCCTTCAAGTATATAATTTTTTCAATAGCTATTTATGTCTTAAATCCTCATAACAAAAAGATGAATAAATGGCCATATATTTATATGAATTAATATTTTGCTGCAAGTTGTATTAAAAGTATATTTGCAGCGATTTAAGAAAATTTCAAGAGACGAAGATACATGATTAAATTAAGTAGGTCAAGTAAGATTATAGTTTCTTTTAGGCAGATAAATCGAATAGAATTGAGCAATACAAGTAGTATAATTTCAAACTTACGATCTTTCAAAATATGTTAAACAGAAGGCATATCCGTATTAAAGTAATGCAATCTATATATGCATTGTTACAATCTAAAAGTGACGATTTAGTTCGAGAAGAAAAATTCATACATTTTAGTATCGACAGGATTTATGACTTATACATGTTAATGTTGAGTCTACTGGTTGAAGTAAGGGACTTAGCGGAAACACATCTCGAAATAGGAAAGAAGAAATTTTTAGCTACGTCAGATGATATCAATCCTAATCAAAAATTCATCAAAAATAGATTGTTACTCATTTTAAAGAATAGCTCTTTTATAAACGAGTATTTAAAGAAACATAAGCTAAAGAATTGGAAGAACGATGGTGAATATGTTCGCGTAATTCTAGATGCTATTAAAGAAACTGAAGTCTATAAAAATTACATCACTTCAGAAGAACTATCTTTTAAAGATGATAGGGACTTTATTGCCACTATATTTAAAGAAGTTGTAGCTCCTAATGATAAATTGTTTGATTATTTCGAGAGTCAAAACATTAGTTGGGTTGATGATTTACCGTTGGTGAATACGTCCGTTTTAAAATCATTTTCTAAAATGGGTCAACAAAAAGATTTCGTTGGTGATGCCCTTTATGGGAATGAGGAGGACAAAGATTTTGTGGGAGAACTATTTAAAAAAGTGGCCCTGCATCACACCGATTTTGATCAAGATATAGATGATAAGACTCCAAATTGGGATGCAGATAGAATTGCGGAGCTTGATCTTATAATGATAAAAATGGCCTTAACGGAGTTTGTACACTTTCCTTCGATTCCTGTACGAGTTACGATTAACGAATATATTGAAATAGCCAAAGATTATTCGACGTCAAAAAGTGGTTTTTTTATTAATGGCGTGTTAGACAAAATTTCTAAAGAATATACAAAATCGGGTAAAATGAAAAAAAGTGGTAGAGGATTACTATAAAATTTATAATTTTACACCGCTGATACTAATTACTAAAATATAGAAAAATGAAAAAAATACTAATGTTACTAGTTTTATGTGTTTGTGTTTCGTTCACATCATGTAAAGAGAATGTTGCCGGTAAAATCAACAAGGAGAATTTAGAAGTAGCTAAAGAGCGTGATTATAAGATAAGTGAAGGAGCCGCAGGACTTACTTTTGATAGAAACATGCATGATTTCGGAGTGATCACTCAAGGAGACGTTGTTGAAACGACGTTCACATTTAAAAATACTGGAAAATCAGAGTTGATTATTACAAATGCAACAAGTACTTGCGGATGTACCGTACCAGAATGGCCGAAAGAACCAATTGCTGTTGGAGGAGAAGGGGAGATTAAGGTTAAATTTAATTCTGCAGGAAAGTCTAACAAAGTTACAAAAACAGTTACTTTGACAACAAATACTCCAAGTGGTAAAGAGTCTGTGATTATTAAAACAGAGATCAAAGCAAAGGAGGCAAACTCTTAACTTAAGAATTGATAAATTAATTATGTTACAAACCATATTTTTACAAGCATCAGGTGGCGGATTAGGTAATATGCTAATGATACCTGCGATGATATTGATCGTCTATTTATTTATGATTAGACCTCAAATGAGACGTCAAAAGAATGAAAAAAACTTCCAATCAGGAATAAGAAAAGGTGCTAGAGTTGTCACAACAAGTGGAATTCACGGTAAAATTATAGATTTAAATGATACTGATAAAACCTGTGTAATTGAAACTGGTGCAGGAAAAATTAAATTCGAACGCTCAGCAATATCAATGGAGCTTAGTAAAAAATACAACAAGGAAGTTGTAAAAAAATAGAACAGTAAGCATAAAAATTTGAGTGGGTTTTGGTTTCAAGACCCACTTTTTTTTTTATATCTTTAATATTTTAGAATACTAAAGAACAACTAGATGAATCAAGAGCAAAAAACATTTAAGAATAACAGAAAGTTACATGTGTTCTTATTGTTCTTAATTCTAGCGTTTGGTTTTTGGATGCTTATTAAATTATCAAGAACCTACACCTCTTCGGTAAATGTCAACTTGAGTTATACAGATCTTCCTAAAAATAAAATGTTACAATCAGAACCTCAGTCATTGGTAAAGGTAACACTGCGTGCGGTTGGGTTTACATTATTAAAACATAAGTTTTCCCAGAAAAAAGTTGAAGTGAGCCTAAAAAACAGCAAGAATAAGAGGCGATCTCAATATTATTTACTCTCTTCAAATGTGTTGAGTTCGGTCAATAATTCCTTTTCTAAATCGGAGGTAATTGCTATTGAGCCAGACACATTGTTTTTTGAATTAGGAAGAAGTATTAGTAAAAAAGTAAAGGTAGAACCAGATGTTACCATACAATATAAATCTGGGTATCACTTATCTGGAGATTTAGAAGTCGACCCTACCTATATTACGATTTCAGGGCCTCAGAGTCTTGTTGATTCAGTGATCTATGTTGCAACTAAGAATTTGAAAATTTCCGATGTTTATGATACCATTCATAAGGAAATCGAAATTATTTCTAATTTGAAAACCGATAAACTGACCTATTCTCATGACAAAGTACTGATTAAAGGGAAAGTAGAAAAATTTACAGAGCGAACTATTGAAGCTTCATTGAAGGTTAAAAATGTTCCGAATTCTTATATAATTAAAACCTTTCCTGATAAAGTAAAGGTTGTATTTCAGGTTGGATTATCAGATTTCAATAGGATAGACGAAAACGACTTTGAAGTTGTTTGTGATTACGCTATTATCGAAAGTGACGGTATTGATTATTTGATTCCGAAGGTAATTGGAAAGCCAAGTTTTGTAAGTGGAATAAAGGTCATTCCAAATAAAGTTGAATTCTTACTCGAAAAATGATTGTTATTGGTCTTACAGGAGGTATAGGAGCTGGTAAATCTACGGTTGCTAATTTTTTTAAGGAGCTTGGAGTGCCTGTATATGTCGCCGATACCGAGGCAAAGAGATTAATGCATACTTCTAAAGTGGTAAAACGTAAATTAATCGAAGAGTTCGGAGAGAAAACTTACATTGATAATAAATTAAATCGAACATATTTAGCATCTATCGTTTTTAATGATGCTTCTAAATTAGCGGCCATTAATGCCATTGTACATCCTTCGGTTGCGAATAGTTTTAAACGATGGACACGCAAACAAAAGGCAGCGTATGTTATTCAAGAAAATGCCATCTTGTTTGAGAATAACAACTTTGGAAAATTTGATTTTATCGTAACCGTAACGGCACCAATAGAGGAAAAGATAGCACGTGTTATGTCTCGTGATAACGCGAAAAGATCGGAAGTTTTGCTGCGGATTCAGCATCAACTTTCTGACGAAGAAAAAGCGAAAAAATCAGATTTTGTTATTCAAAATAATACGCTCGCTACTACGCAAAAAAAAGTACAAAGAATTCATAAAAAATTAATGGAATTCTCAGAATCTTAAGATACAAAAACAGCATTCTCTTAAAAAAGTGTTAAAAAGCACTTCTTTACGTTAATATTAGTTAAAGAATACCCAAATGAGTATAGAAAAATTAAATTTGTTAAAGAATGAGTAGACGCATATTTATACTTTTAATTGTACTTATGGGTACTGCTTTAATTGGGATTATTGCTGTGCAGATCTATTGGATTAATAATTCAATAGAAATTAGAGAAAAACAGTTTTCGAATGATGTAAAGTTTGCACTTGCAAAAGTCTCTGAAACGATTCAGAAGGCGGAGTTTGATTACTATTATGAAGAGTACGCTCCAACAATTGATAATGTTCAACGTTCTTTGGAAACAGGTAGAAAAGATTTCTTTTTTCAACAAATTGATACTGCTAGAAATGAAGTGTTTACTTTTCGTCAAAGTATTTTAGAAAATAGTTATACGCCTTCAGCTTCTTTGTTTGATAATGATACTGTTACTTTTAAAAATTTTTTCAGTGAAAAACAGAAAGAAATTTCGAAGTTGAGTAGTTTTAATGAAGGCAGTGATATAAAAACTGAGTTAAGCCCCGAAGAAAGGATTCGTATGGTAAATAATTTACCAAGTTTGTATAGATCACAATTGGAAAGTGCTTTTAAAGATATTGCTCCACGCAGACCTATTTATGATCGCGTTTCATACGATGAGATTAAAATGAACTTGTACGACGAATTAAGAGTAAGAGGGGTGGATGCTGATTTTGAGTTTGGAGTTTATAATGAAGGATTAGCCACTAAATTAAAATCTGAGAACTTTAGAAAGGAGCGTTCAAAAAGTTATGACGTTCCGCTCTTTATAGATAATGAAGGAGTTAGTGATTATCAGTTGTTTGTAAGTTTCCCTAGAAAGGAAAAGTACATTTTGGCGACTATATCAAATATTTTAATATTCGCTGCAGTGTTTATATTAATTATCATACTTGCGTTTGCAAGTGCGTTATATCAATTACTGCGTCAAAAACAAATTTCCGAAATCAAGACAGATTTCATAAATAATATGACGCATGAGTTCAAAACGCCTATAGCTACCATTAATTTGGCGCTTGATGCTATTAAAAATCCGAAGATCATAAATGACCAGGAGAAAGTGCTACGTTACACAGACATGATTCGGCAAGAAAATAAAAGAATGCATGGTCAAGTTGAAAATGTATTGAGAATATCTAAACTAGAGAAAAACCAATTAGATTTAACCTCTAAAGTGATTGATATTCATGAGGTAATTGAAGAGGCTGTGACGCATGTTGATCTGATCGTGAAAGATAAAGGTGGTTTTATAAATGTGAATTTAAATGCAAAGCAGCAAGAGGTGATGGCGAGCAAGTTTCATTTAACAAATGTAGTTGTGAACATGCTAGATAATGCGATTAAGTATACCAATGAATCACCAAAAATAGATATTTCGACCAATAACGCTGGGAGAAATATTATTATTAAAGTAAAAGATCAAGGTATTGGAATGAGCAAAAGTGTTCAGAAAAATGTTTTTGAT
Source organism: uncultured Flavobacteriaceae bacterium (assembly GCA_947494325.1). GTDB lineage: Bacteria > Bacteroidota > Bacteroidia > Flavobacteriales > Flavobacteriaceae > Aureibaculum. The sequence goes on along the minus strand of CANLUS010000004.1, from coordinate 213,839 downwards.
AAATTTTATAGAGAACAAAAAGGAAATATTCATGATGTGAAAGGACATGGTTTAGGACTTTCATACGTAAAAAAAATTGTAGAACATCACCACGGTAGTGTATACGTTGAGAGTGAAAAAGGTAAAGGAAGCACTTTCACCGTTAAATTACCATTAATATAAAATATATAATAATGACAAATAAAAAGATATTATTAGTAGAAGACGATCCAAATTTCGGAACGGTACTTAAAGATTATTTAATGCTAAATGATTACGACGTCTCTCATGCTAAGGATGGCTTAGAAGGGTTAATCATGTTTAAGAATGACGATTTTGATATTTGTATTCTAGACGTAATGATGCCACGTAAAGATGGTTTCTCGCTTGCAAAAGATATTAGATCCACTAACTCTGAAGTGCCCATTATTTTCTTAACGGCTAAAACTATGAAAGAAGATGTGTTGAAAGGGTATGAAGTTGGAGCAGATGACTATTTAAATAAACCATTTGATTCTGAAGTTCTATTATATAAAATTAAGGCAATATTGCAGCGTAAAGAGGTAGATGTTGTGACGGAAGAAGAACAACATGAGTTTAATATTGGTAAATTTCATTTAAACTCTAAGCTTAGACATCTTTCTTACGATGGTAACGAGATCAAAAAATTATCTCCTAAAGAGAATAAATTGCTCAAGATGCTAGCACTTCATGTAAATGATTTGATGCCTAGAGAATTAGCACTTACAAAAATTTGGAGAGATGATAACTACTTTACTTCTCGAAGTATGGATGTATATATTGCGAAGTTGCGTAAATATTTAAAAGAAGATCCTGAAGTTGAAATTATCAATATTCACGGAGAAGGATTTAGGTTGATTGTAAACGCCTAAGTCCATATGATGTACTTATTTTAGGTTAGCTTATGTCCCAGTTTATTAAAATATATAGTGATAACCCAAACCCTAAAGAAATTGACAAGGCAGTTCAGGTATTGCGTAAAGGGGGCATCATTATTTATCCAACAGATACAATTTATGGTTTAGGGTGTGATATTACAAATACAAAAGCTTTAGAGCGGATTGCACGTTTAAAGAATGTTAAATTGGCGAAAGCCAATTTTTCTTTTGTATGTAATGATTTGAGTCATTTGTCAGATTACGTAAAACAGATAGATACGGCAACCTATAAAATTTTGAAAAGAGCATTGCCCGGGGCCTATACCTTTATTTTACCAGGTAATACAAAACTTCCCAAGGCTTTTAAAAATAGGAAAACAGTGGGGATTCGAGTTCCCGATAACAACATAATCAGGGAAATTGTAAACCAACTTGGAAACCCTATTGTTTCTTCTTCAATACGTGATGATGATGATGTGATCGAATACACCACGGATCCTGAATTGATTTTTGAAAAATGGCAGCAACATGTTGATCTCGTCATTGACGGAGGTTATGGGGATAATACACCGTCAACAGTAATCGATCTGTCGGGAGATGACATAGAAATCGTGCGAGAAGGTAAAGGTAGCCTAGATATCCTCTAAATTACCTCTATTACCATTACTTATTAAGTCGTTATAGTTTGCCTTTAGTTTATTAAGCAACCTTCCATAAATAAGCTGATAAATCAGCCAAAAGATTCCTACCAAGATTAGTAACACAACAATTGTCACAGCCCAAACAACGGCCATACTAGCTCCATCAGGTAGCTTTGCTATAAACTCAGGTGTATTGAAAGCATGGTATGAAAATACACCACCTACAATCGGAATCATAGATAGTGCAAACCAAATGTAATATTTCACTGTTTTACGAGTCTTAATAATATTTTGCATTAAGATTTTCGGATTCGAATTTGCCGAAATGGATCTGTAGTTTTTATAAAATAAATATACAAAGATTAAAGCTCCAACGTAAAAAACAACCGAAATAATGATGTTGAAATTTTGAAGATGTAAACTTTCCATTTGCGCATCAACGTTCCTAAAACTAGGAAATAACAAAATAAGATGCGGCAGAACAAATTCTAAAACACTGATTATAAAAATCCATTTTACAACCGACGACGATTTTTTGTGAATTAGAGAAGTGAGCTCCTCAAATGATAATTTTGGAAGAGAACCATCTTGTTTCTTCCAATCTTTTTTTAATAAATCTAATTGATCCATAATCACGGATTTAATATTTTCTTTAATTTACCCTTCACTCGATTCATCTTCACTCTGGCATTCACTTCTGTAATACCCATCGTTTGTGCAATTTCGGTATAGTTTTTATCCTCTAAATATAAGAATACTAATGCTTTATCTATATCAGAAAGTTGTTTCACAGCTTTGTAAAGCAACTTTAATTGTTCTTCTTCCGTGTCATCATACTCAGACGACTGAATTTTAAATAATACAGTATCAAAATCTTGAGTTTGCACTCTTCTTTTTGATTTTCGAAACAACGTAATAGCTGTATTTATAGCAACACGATACATCCAAGTACTGAATTTCGCTTCTCCTCTAAATTTCGGATATGCTCTCCACAGCTGAATGGATATTTCTTGAAACAAATCATTATGAGCATCTTGACTGTTCGTATATAATCTACAAACTTTGTGTACAATGTTTTGATGCTTTTCAAGATCTGTTACAAAATTATGTTCAAGTTCTTTGGTCACGTTTTGGTTGATTTCAATATATAAGTAAGAAGTTTGCGTCTTTTGTTACACGAAAGCAAATTTATTTAGAAAAATAATAATATGCTACTTTATAATCATCTAAGAAATCTGTTCTCCGTAATTCAAACCCTTGTTTTGTTAAAACATGTGCCGAAGCTTTATTTTCAACGTTCACAATGCCAATAATTTCTTTTGAAGGATAATTTTTTAAACCATGTTGAACAAGTATGTTTGTTATTTCAGAGGTTAATCCATAACCCCAAAGCTCTTCCAGCAAGGCGTAACCCACTTCTAAATTACCATCATCCATTAATATGAGTTTAGCAAAACCAACTAATTCAGCAGTATCTTTCTTTGAAACATGAAAAAAACCTAAATTGTCATATCGTGAATTATCCAAAAGGACCGCTTCAAATTTTTCTTTCGCAACCGGAGCACAATAGCCCTTTCCTCTGATACCTTTCATAATGGTGTCATTCATTAAAATGGCATTAAAATCGGCAAAATGATCTGGTGTATAGTGCTGTATGTTTAATCTTTCGGATGCCAATATCATGTTAAAAAATGAAATGTAAAGGTGAATGTATTAAAATTTATTGTAATTTTGTTTAACTTTAATTTTTTATAATTAAACATACCCTATATGTTAAACGCTATTAAAACGAAATTCTCGATAAAGGATTTAGAGAACTTTACAGGAATAAAATCTCATACTATCAGAATTTGGGAAAAGAGATATCAATTATTAGAACCGAATAGAACAGATACGAACATACGTTATTATGATTCTGATAACTTTTTAAAATTACTCAACATAAATTTGTTGTATAATAATGGATACAAGATTTCTAAAATTGCTCAGTTTTCTGAAGATACGTTGTTTTTAAAAGCTAAAGAACTCGTAAGCACAAAGGCCATAGAAGAAGGTGCGTTGAACACGTTTAAAATTGCCATGCTAAATTTCGACACGTCTTTATTCAATGAGGCTTACACAAAGCTACTAGGGTATAAAACATTTCGAGAAATTTTTTTGGAAGTGTTTATTCCGTTATTAGATCATATTGGGAGTCTCTGGCAAACAAAATCTATTAAACCAGTACATGAACACTTTATTTCTAACTTGATTACTCAAAAATTACAATCCAATATTGAACGTAATCAATCTATAAACCATAGTAAGTTAGATAAGGTATTCGTTTTATATCTTCCGCAAAATGAAATTCATGAGTTAGGTTTATTATACCTTCATTATGAATTAACACTTAGAGGCTATCATTCAATTTACTTAGGGCAAAATATCTCTAAGGAGTATATCACAGATTTGAAAGAGTTTTATTCAAATATTCACTTCATTTCCTACTTTACGGTTGAACCTTCAGATGAAGCACTACCGAACTATATTGAAGAAGTAAATGAATTGCTGATTAAAAAGACTACCAATAAATTCTGGTTTTTAGGTAGACGAGCGATTGAAAATTCAGCTATGAAAATGCCAAAGAATATTCGACCATTTGCGTCCATAAAAGAGTTACTAGAAGTTTTTGAAGACCATAATTTAAAAGTAGTCAATGCCTGATAAAATTGTAGTTATTGGTTCTGGTTTTTCATCATTGGCGGCTTCTTGTTATTTAGCCAAAGCAGGGTTTGATGTTGTTATACTTGAGAAAAACGATCGTGTCGGTGGCAGAGCAAGAGTATTAGAAAGAGACGGATTCAAATTTGATATGGGCCCCTCTTGGTATTGGATGCCTGATGTTTTTGAAAGTTTTTTTGCTGATTTCGAAAAGAAACCTTCAGATTATTATTCACTAGAAAAGTTAAATCCAGCTTACAAGGTTTTTTTCGGAGAGAATGATGCGATTAAAATTCCTGATAATTTTGAAGAAATTTGTAATGTTTTTGAAGAAACTGAGCTTGGAAGTTCACAATATTTAAAAGAATTTATAAACGCTGCCAAATTTAATTATGAAGTGGCTATAAAAGATTTAGTGTATAAACCAGGACAATCTATAGCTGAACTCATAACGCCTGTTACAGTTAGACGCTTGAATCAGTTTTTTACTAGTATTAGCAAGCGTGTTAGAAAACATATAAAGAGTCAAAAACTTATACAGATATTAGAATTTCCAGTCTTGTTTTTAGGGGCAAAACCAAGTGATACGCCTTCGTTTTATAGTTTTATGAATTATGCTGACTTTGGTTTAGGAACTTGGCATCCAAAAGGCGGTATGTACGATGTTATAGAAGCCATGTCTAATTTGGCCTTAAGCCTAGGCGTTGAAATAAAAACGAATCAGAATGTGACGAAAATTGTCATCGAAAATAACATGGCCACTGGAGTCCTAGTTGATGACAAACTTATAAAGACATCTGTAGTGCTTAGCGGTGCCGATTATCATCATACCGAAACCTTGTTAGATCAACAGCATCGACAATATTCTGAAAAGTATTGGGATAAAAGAACTTTTGCACCTTCATCACTTTTATTTTACGTTGGTTTTGATAAGAGACTAAAAAATATAGCACATCATTCACTTTTTTTCGATGTTGATTTTGACGCGCATGCGAGAGCTATTTACGATAATCCGTCATGGCCGAAAGATCCATTGTTCTATGCAAATTTTCCTAGTCTCACAGGCGGAGGGTTTGCACCCGAAGGTAAGGAAGGCGGTTTTTTCTTAATTCCGTTAGCTCCTGGTATTGAGGATAGTGAAGAATTAAGAGAAAAATATTTTAATATTATTATCGAAAGATTTGAGAAAATTACCAATCAAAAAGTAAAAAATAGTATATTGTTCAAAGAATCGTTTTGTGTGAAGGATTTTGTTAAAGAATATAATTCATACAAAGGGAATGCTTATGGGCTTGCAAATACACTGTTACAAACGGCATTTTTGCGTCCGAAAATTAAGAGTAAAAAAGTGACCAACTTATTTTTTACAGGGCAGTTAACTGTCCCTGGACCAGGCGTGCCTCCGGCATTAATTTCTGGCAAGATAGCCGCGAGTTTGATTATGAAACAATTTTCTATCACAAAAGAATATGAAGGAATTATTTGATACAGTTTCGGTAAATTGTAGTAAGTTGGTTACCAAGTCTTACAGTACCTCTTTTTCGCTAGCCGTTAAAATGCTTGCGCCATCAATAAGAGACGCTATTTATAGTATTTATGGTTTTGTGCGTTTTGCAGATGAAATTGTAGATACTTTTCATGGCTACAACAAAGAGAAACTAATTACAGAGTTTGAAGCCGATTATTACAAGGCATACGAAGAGGATATTAGTTTAAATCCTATTTTGAATGCGTTCCAAACAACCGTAAAAAAATATAAGATTGACGATGAATTAATTCAAGCTTTTTTAAGAAGTATGAAGCTGGACTTAAATAAATCAGAATATACAAAAGAAGAATATAAGGACTATATCTATGGCTCTGCTGATGTTGTTGGTCTTATGTGTTTAAAGGTTTTTGTAAACGGAAATAAAGAACGATATAATGAATTAAAAGAACCGGCGATGCGCTTGGGATCAGCATTTCAAAAAGTAAATTTTTTAAGAGATCTAAAAGATGATGTAGAGGTCTTAAATCGATCGTACTTTCCTGATGTGAATATGGTCGAGTTGAATATGGAATCGAAAGCTCGAATCATAAGAGAAATAGAACATGATTTTGAAGCGGCATATAAAGGTATTATGGGCCTGCCAGACGAAGCAAAGTTCGGAGTATATACGGCTTATAAATATTATCGACACTTACTTAAAAAATTAAATAATACACCTTCAGAGAAAATTATGAACACAAGAATAAGGGTTTCAAATCCATTGAAAATGAGTTTGTTAGCAAGATCTTATGTGAAATATAAATTAAATATGATCTAAGATGACAGTAGTATTATTTATTGCAATTACGATAGGTACTTTCTTGTTAATGGAATGTGTTACTTGGTTAACGCATAAATTTGTAATGCACGGATTCATGTGGTATTTTCACGCTGATCATCATCAACCAAAATATCCCGATACCTTTGAGCGAAATGATATTTTCTTTGTGATTTTCGCCGCTCCAAGTATTATTTTATTTTATTATGGCGTTGAAGGTGGATTGAATTATTTGTTTTTTATCGGATTGGGAATTATGCTATATGGGTTGGCTTATTTTCTGATTCACGATGTCTTGATTCATCAACGTTTTAAATGGTTTAAGAAGACCAATAATAAATACCTTATAGGTTTACGAAAAGCCCATAAAACACATCATAAGCACTTAGGAAAAGAACATGGTGAATGTTTCGGAATGTTATACGTACCGTTTAAATACTTTAAAGTATAGATGTCTCTCTATTTTTTTTTAAACATCGCCTCTTTAAGTATACCATTACTGTATAGTTTTGAGAAAAAAATGTATTTCATAAAATGGTGGAAACAGGTTTTTTTAGCAATCATTTGTACTGCAATTGTTTTTATCATTTGGGATGTTATTTTTACTGAACAAGGTGTATGGGGTTTTAATGAAACCTATTTATTAGGTCTTAATATTATCAATTTACCTATTGAAGAATGGTTGTTCTTTATTTGTATTCCTTATGCTAGTATCTTTACGCATTATGCTCTAAAATATTTCTTCCCGGATATTGGGTTTAACAGAAAGACAACTACATTAATATCATTAGGATTGATAATTTTACTCTTGATGGTTGTCATTTTTAATATAGATCGAGCTTACACCTTTTATAATTATGGTTTACTGATCATAATTTTAACCTATAGCTTGCTTACTCAAAATAAAGAATTGCAAAGTTTTTATATCACTTTTTTGGTGATCCTCATTCCTTTCTTTATTGTGAATGGGATCCTTACGGGGAGTTTTATCGATGGAGAAGTTGTATGGTATAATAATGATGAAAATCTTGGAATTCGTATAGGTACAATTCCGATTGAAGATATTGGGTATGCCTTTAATATGCTTTTTATGAGTGTTATTCTTATCGAAAAATTCAAGGAAAAAAAACTGTATCGTGTCAAAGGTTAAGGTTGCAATTTTTTGGTTCAGACGTGATTTACGATTAGCAGATAATACGGCCTTGTATCATGCTTTAAAAAGTGGATTGCCAGTACTTCCCATTTTTATTTTCGACGATTCAATATTGGAAGAATTACCTAAAGATGATGGGAGAATTCAATTTATACATGAATCCTTAACGGGTATACATAGAGAGCTAAGCTCATTAGGAAAAACTCTGCTCGTAAAAAAAGGAACAGTGTTGTCAGTGTGGAAAGCGTTATTGAAAGCGTATACTATTAAGGAGGTTTTTTTTAATAAAGATTATGAACCTTATGCCATTCAAAGAGATGCTCAAATAAGAGCTTTTTTAGAAACTAATGAAGTGAGCGTAAAGTCTTTTAAAGATGACGTTATATTTGAAGAAAATGAAGTTCTAAAAGATAATGGAACTCCATATACTGTTTTTACTCCTTTTAAAAGAAGGTGGTTACAAACTTTTGAAAAAACAACATTTCAGAAAACTACTTATAAAAAAGAATTACTACATTACTGTTATACTTTGAACCTTGAGATGCCTTCATTAGCGAGTATCGGTTTTATGAATAGTAAACACAAAGTGAAGCCCTATCTGTTAAATGCCATGGAGGCCTATGAAAAACATAGAGATTTTCCAGCTTTAGATAAAACCTCTTATTTATCACCTCATTTACGTTTTGGTACCGTAAGTATTCGAAAATTAGTCGCTCAAGCTACAAAACATAACGCTACATTTTTAAGTGAGTTAATTTGGCGTGAATTTTTCAAGGTTATCCTATTTCATTTTCCAAAAGTAGTAACGCAAAATTTTAAACCTGCATACGATGGAATTCCTTGGCGGGATGCTCCCAACGAATTTGAGAAGTGGTGTCGGGGCGAAACAGGGTATCCTATGGTCGACGCAGGTATGCGTCAACTCAACGAAACTGGATATATGCACAATCGAGTTCGCATGATAACAGCAGGGTTTCTATGTAAACATCTATTGATGGATTGGCGTAGAGGTGAGGCCTATTTTGCATCAAAACTGTTGGACTTTGATTTATCATCAAATAATGGCAATTGGCAATGGGCCGCAGGCACAGGTTGCGATTCTGCTCCTTATTTTAGAGTTTTTAACCCGATGACCCAGCAAGAGAAATTTGACAAACAAGGCACTTATATCCGAACCTGGGTAAAAGATTTTGACGAGCTCACCTATCCAAAACCAATGGTCGAACATAAATTTGCTCGAGAACGCGCAATAGCAACCTATAAGGCGCATATTATACGATAACATTTCACGAGCAAGGATCGTACCTATCTATTTTATGATCTGACAAAGTACATTTCATACTCATCTTGTTAAAATTTTGTTAAACAGAAAAAAATGAAAGCAACCATTTGATAGTCGCTGCATTTTAATGTTGAAGTATTTTTTTAAAAAGTTAAACAAAATAAATATCAGATTAACTTTAAATCAGATACTATATTAATAAAAAACTCAACTTTAAATTTTATCAAATGAAAACACTTTTCAAAAACCAAACGTTCAAGTTAATTTGCTTATTTCTAATTCTTACAGCTACTTCCTGTACCGAAGATCCTGTATTCGAATTTGACCAAGCGGCTGATGAATCAGAATTTGTAGAATCAAAAATCATAAGTTTCGAAGATATAGAAACAATGACTCAAGAAACCATCGATGGTGAGCTTACCGAAGATGCCGAAAGCAATGGCAAAGCAACAAATGCTAAGTCCTCGTTGACTATAGAACGACGTAGTTATGATTTTTCAGGTGAAACGAAGTACGGTCCAGATAGTGGCATTCAACTCAATGGAGAGTTAAAGCTTAGATTTACGTTATTTCATGCATCTTTTGCGATTATACGTGGGAGCTTAAATTTAGAAGATGGTAGTAGAGCCGCAGTACGCGGAGCATGGGTAAGTGATGGAGTTGTATATTTAATTATTCGCCTTTCGAGGTCAGATTTCATTTATGGTTACGGAATTGCAGATGAAAATGGTGACATCGATGGAAGATTTAAATTATTTAATAGAAATGGTCGAAGTGCGGGTGATTGGAGTGCTGATCTTACCGGTTTAACAACACCAAGTAAAAGTATTGTAGATTTTGTTGCTGCCGATAGTAGATTTACAACCTTGGTGAGTGCCTTAAGCGAAGCGAAACTAGTGGAAACTCTAAAAGGTGATGGTCCTTTTACTGTTTTAGCACCTACAAATGCTGCTTTTGAGGCTTTAGAAGCTATTCCTGAAGGAGATGCTCTAAAACAAGTATTATTGTATCATGTGCTCGGTAAAAAGTTTAGAACACAAAAGTTATTAAGGAAAGAAATTATTGAAACTTTGGCCGGTGAAAATATCAAAGTAAGCTTAAATAATGCCAATGAAATTGTTATCAACGACACGGTTAAACTGATACAGGCAAATATTAGAACAAGCAATGGTATTATCCACGTTCTGAGTAGTGTATTAATTCCGCCAAGTTTTCAATTACCATCGATTGTAGATATTGCTACAGGAAATCCAGATTTTTCAACATTGGTTGGAGCATTGAGTGCAGCTGACTTAGTAGAAACTTTGCAAGGAGATGGCCCGTTTACTGTTTTTGCGCCAACAAACGCTGCTTTTGAAGCTTTAGATGCCGTTCCTTCTGGAGCGGCCTTAAAAGAGGTATTATTATATCACGTAGCTGCAGGTAAATTTACAGGAACAGATTTAGTAGAAAAGAAAACGGTCACAACTGTACAAGGTGAAGAGGTAACAATTGAACTTATAGATGATAAGGTAGTTTTAAACGGATCAATAACAGTAACAGGAGCCAATATCGAGGCGTCAAATGGTATTGTTCACGTAATTAACGGAGTTTTGATTCCGCCAAGTCCGCAACTTCCTTCAATTGTGGAAATCGCAACCGGAAATTCTGATTTTTCTACATTGGTAGATGCATTAACGGCTGCAAATTTAGTAGAAACTTTACAAGGTGATGGCCCTTTTACCGTATTTGCACCTACAAATGAAGCTTTTAAAGCCTTAGATGCTGTACCTTCTGGAGATGCCTTAAAAGAGGTGTTGTTATATCACGTGGCTGCTGGTAAGTTTACAGGAGCAGATTTAGTTGAGAAAAAAACAGTTGCGACCTTACAAGGAGAAGAAGTTACAATTGAATTAGTTGACGGTAATGTGGTCTTAAACGGATCGATAACTGTAACAGGACCAAATATTGAGGCTGCGAATGGAATTGTACATGTGATTAATAGTGTTTTGATTCCGCCAAGCTCTCAGTTACCATCAATTGTAGATATCGCAACAGGAAATTCTGATTTTTCAACTTTGGTTAGTGCGTTGGGAACAGCCAAATTAGTAGAGACTTTACAAGGAGAAGGACCGTTTACAGTGTTCGCACCTACTAATGCGGCATTCAATGCTTTAAGTGCCTTACCTGAAGGGGATGCCTTAAAAGAAGTATTGTTATATCATGTGGCGGCAGGAAAGTTCACAGGAACCGATTTGGTAGAAAAGAAAACTGTGACTACTGTTCAAGGAGATGAGGTTACGATAGAATTAGTTCATGGAGATGTCATCTTGAACGGTCACATTACGGTTACAACTGCGAATATTGAGGCTTCAAACGGAATTGTACATGTAATCAATGGTGTTTTGATTCCACCATCGTCTTAGGACATAATCAAATGCAGAAACAAAAAAACCTGAAGATTGCTTCAGGTTTTTTTGTGTTAAGGTGCTTCTATGACAGTGCCTTCACCAATGTTTTCATTTCATCAATGGTACCAATGGTAATTCTAGACCATTGTCCGTCATTCTCATAAATTCGTGTACCAAGAATATCATGTTCTTCTAACTGCTCGAAGAAATCTTTTTCATAGTTGGCTAGTGAAAAATATAGAAAATTCGAATGCGAAGGAATGCATTTAATATTCAATCGCTCAAACTGTTCAATAGTATAGGCTCTAGCTGCATCATTCAGGTCATAAACTTTTTTGTGAAAAGGTGTGTCTTTTAAAGATGCAAGAGCGGCGGCCTTGGAAACAACACTAAGACTTCCATTAGACCAAGATTGTAGACTTTTTAGTTGTTTAATTGTCGCTTCATGTGCCAAGGCATATCCTATCCTGGCGCCCGCTAATCCATGCATTTTTGAAAAAGTTCTCGCAATAATTAAGTTTTTAGTTCTTTGAACTAATGGGCTTATCGACTCCTCTTTGGTCAAATCAATATATGCTTCATCTACTAATACCAATACTTTTTTTGAGGCCTCTTCAATAAAAGATATCAATGCATTGCGTTCACAAATGGTTCCAGTTGGATTATTAGGGTTACAAACATAGATCATACGTGTATCGGGTTCTATGGCATTGAGCATTGCTTTTAGATCATGTTTTTTATCAGAAGTAAGGGGCACTTTAATTTCGCGCAGTCCTAAAGCCTTCGCAGGCGAAGTCCAAAAATCAAAAGTGTTATCGGCCATGACAAAACTACCTTTTTTCAACGCTGTATATAAAAGAGCTAGGTTTAAAATTTTTGTCGAACCTGCGTCTAACGTAATATGATCCTTGCTTAGGTTATTTTTTTTAGCAAGTTCAACAACAAGTTTTGAGGTTGTAGACCAGCCATATCTATTGCTAAGGTTTACACTTTCCGCCATAGCAACACGCGCTAAGGGAGAAGGGCCATACGGATTCTCATTAGCATTTAAAAAAATGGTATTGGTATCAAGATTCTTAGGATAATCTCGAGTTATTGGTTGGGCAAAAGAAGGATATTGACTCATACCTAAGCCTAAAGTTCCTAAACCTATTTTCTTTAACCATGTGCGTCTATTTTCCATACTTTTTTATTTAAATAGAATTTATACATGCTGATCTAACAGAATAGCATTTCCATCAGGATCAGTTACAATTAAATTCGCAGGGCCTGATGTACTTTCGTCAGCTTTATTTTCTATCTCCACACCTTGCTGAATTAAGTGTTTTTGAATGTCTCTAACGTCATCGAAATTTTCAAGGTTTTGGGCATTGTGATCCCAACCAGGGTTAAAAGTTATAATATTGTTTTCGAACATTCCTTGAAACAAACCTATAATAGATGTTTCATTTTTCATAATTAGATAATTTTGTTCTAAACTCCCTGCAAATTCCTTGAACCCAAGAGTTTCATAGAACTTTTTGGAGGCATGGATATCCTTAACGGATAAACTTATTGAAAAGGCACCTAATTTCATATGTGTCGTTTTATTTTATTTTGAATTGTATTTTTTCCACTTTTCTAACAGCGATTTTTGTCTGTTATGTAACTCGTTACTATCAGTTTCAAATGATTGTCGACGTTCGTCATCAATTGCATCAGAAAACCACCAATCATGTGTGTCTTTCATTGTAGTCGCCAGTGGTCGATAGGTCAAACCATTTTTCATAGATTTTACCTGACTCACACGTGAAATTCCATGAAATTTTTTACTGTCAAGAATCCAGGGCATAGAATATCGTAAACGATTTTCTTTAAGAAACTTATAGTCGTCGCAGTACACCAGATGTGCCTTTGTATCAAAGACTTTATTCGCAGCATCAGCGAATTCGTGTATGGTCATTGTAGCAGAAGGACCTACGGCATTATAAGTACCCGAATTTTTGTTCTCTATTAAGCGTATCATCCATTCAGCAACATCACGCACATCTATGAATTGAACAGGGTCTTTCTTTTTACCAGGAACAATGACCTCACCACCTTTTGGCAATTGAGTTGGCCAGTATAAAAATCGATTTGTTCTATCAGCTGGTCCTGTCATAAAGGTAGGCCGAATTATAATGGTTTTATCTTGACCAAAAATAGTACGAGCAGCAATTTCTGAATTGGCTTTCATAACACCATAATCATAGGTGTATTTCTCATCCTCATCTTCTAAATTCTCTGGGACTTTAAGAACTAAAGGCATTTCTTCAGTAAGATTTGCCTTGTAATAAGGATAAAACACACTCACGGAAGAAACGTATACATACATACCTACGTTGTCTTTTAGTAATTTGGCAGTTGCTTTTGTCCATTCAATTTGGCGTCCAGAATTGTCAATAACAACGTCCCATTTTCGACCCTCCAAAGCCTTCAAATTGTTTTCCCGATCTCCAATAAGTTCTTCAACTTTCTCAAATTGCTTTTTATAAATAGTAGGAACAGTTTTGCCTCTTGTAAAAGTTGTAATTTGATGACCTCTTTGCAAAGCATAGGCAATTTGATGAGGTCCGATAAAGCTTGTTCCTCCCAAAATTAAAATCTTCAGTGATTTTGATCTATTTAAATTTTTAGAAGCGGCGGTTTTAGAAAGCTCTTGGGCAAATCCGTGTAATCCCATTCCTGTTAAAGGTAGCAAGGCAGTCGCCTTGATACTATTTTTCACAAAGTTTCTTCTTGAATCAAATGGAATTATAGGTTTTTTCATGATAACACGTTTACGTAGAGCACTCTAAGGTCGCTATTTTTCTATTAAAATCAAATAAACATTGTACAAAGTGTATCAATTACGTTTTAGAACCAAAAAGTTAGGATCCATAACGTTACCTGTAATGATCAAATCCTTATAAGGTACTGCGACTGTAGAAGCCGACATATTTTTTCCATCTTCTATATAGATTATTTCAATGTCGTAATCATTGGTATCACGGTAGTCAATTTTAATAATTTCAGAAGGAGCAGTTTTCTTTTTACCCTTAGCATACGCTGCAAACCTTAGCAAATTAGGATGGGCACCAATCCATAAATGACCTTCATTATCAAGTTCTATATTGTCAACTCCGGTCCCACAGTCAATATTTTCTATAAAGGTTAAAGACCCATCTTCTGAACGTTTATAAACTTTTACTAAAAATTTTCTTGGAGAAGCCACATATAACAAATTACGTTTCGAATCATAGTTAATACCATTCGCATAGGCGATTCCGTCGGCAACTTCTCGATAATTTTCTCCGTCAAAATAAATAACATTTGAAATGGCGAGTCCTCCGTAATCCTCTAAGAGCCTACCAAATCCATCTGTATATTTATGATCATTGGTAAAGTAAAATTTATTTTCGTCGATCATTACCACATCGTTAGGACTAAAGATTGTTTCATCTATCAATGTTTTTTCATGAACAAGGGTTTCTTTATCCAATCTAAAGATCTCTATGGAGTGTTTTTGAGGTGTATGGTTGATAGCCATTACTTTATAAGTGCTATCAGTTTTGAACATAGAGATTCCATGTGGAGCAAATGACTGCTTGAAATTAGTAGTTAGCTTTTTTAAGGCGAACATTTCATCTTTGAGGTCAAGTAGATACAGACCGCCAAATTCTTCTTCATCATTTGGTAAACCTTTACGAGCGGTAGCAGATATTAAGGCATATCCCTCCTCATTATTCAACATTATATCTTCAGCTCCAGCTAAATTAATACGTTTTACGATGGTTCCGTCAAACGAATTTTCAATAGATCTAAAATACCCAGTAGAAACAAAAACATGAGCAACAAAAATAAGAAGTGCTACAACTAAGATGATGATGATTCTCTTAACAATTCTCATAATTAATAAACGATTTGTCGATTGTGTTGTTGAAAGATAAACAAAATAACAATTCATCCCCAAAAAATTACATTTCAGTATTTCTTTTTATGTAAAACTTGGAAACTAGCAAATATTTGCATCATAAATAATAACTAATGAAACTATTTACGACACTTATATTACTATGTTTTACTCTTCAAATAACGGCTCAAACTACTGTTTCGGGAACTGTAAAAACAAAAAAGAATCAACCTATAACCAATGCCAATGTTTATTTAGCGAATACCTATGATGGTGCAACGACCAACAGTGAAGGTAAATTTTCATTCACTACGGATGAAGAGGGCTCTGTAACATTAGTAATTTCTTATTTGGCCTATAAAACTTACACCCAGACTGCTTCTGTTGATTCGTTAAAAAATCTATCTATTATTTTATACCCAGATGTCAGTACTTTAGACGCTGTTGAGTTATCTGCAGGCTCATTTCAGGCAGGTGATAATTCCAAGGTTGCAGTGATGAATGCTTTAGATGTGGTAACAACAGCCGGAGTAGCGGGAGATTTTATAGGTGCCTTACAAACTTTACCCGGAACAACAACGGTTGGTGAAGATGGACGCTTATTCGTGCGTGGAGGTACGGCAGAAGAGACCCAAGTTTTTATTGATGGATTACAGGTCTTCAAACCATATACCCCAACAGCAAATAACACCCCGACAAGAGGTCGATATTCTCCGTTTTTATTTGATGGAATTACCTTTAGTACCGGAGGATATTCAGCTGAATATGGTAATGCTTTGTCAAGTGTACTTTTATTAAATACAATCGATGAACCTAAGCAAAATCAAACTGATTTTTCTTTTATGTCCTTGGGAGCAGGATTGGGCCATACTAAAAAATGGAAGAAGGATGCTTTAACGATTAATGCAGCCTATATTAATTTGGCTCCATATAATAAATTAGTCCCAGATGATAACGTTTGGAATAAATTACCCGAATCTATTTCTGGGGAAGCAGTGTATCGTCATACAACAAAAAATGGCCTTATAAAGTTGTATAGTGCCTTTGATAGAATTCGTTTTGATGTTGCACAAGAAGATATTAATTTCGATAACCTGGTACGTTTGAATTTAACAAATAATAACTGGTATACAAATGCTTCGTATGATGGGTTTTTAGGTAATAGCACCAAACTTACAACTGGAGTGAGTTATAGTAATAGTACTGCGAAAATTGGTTTAGATGATCTTGATGTGACTAGCAAAGAACAGTCATTTCATGCCAAGGCAAAAGTAAAACATACATTTAGTAATGTATTTAAATTAAGCTATGGAGGGGAGATTATGGCTACTAATTTTGATGAACAAGGTCTGGCGGATAATGATATCGATTTTAACTATAAATTTACCAATACGATGAGTGCAGCTTTCGCAGAGGCTGATGTCTTTTTCTCTTCAAAATTTGCGGGTAAGTTTGGCGTTCGTGCAAATTATAATGACTTATTCGATTCATATTCGGTAGCTCCGAGAATATCCCTGGCCTATAAATTTAATAAACGAGCACAAGTCTCTTTGGCGTATGGTAATTTTTACCAAGCTCCTCAAAATGATGAGTTAAAAATTACCCAAGATCTAGATTTACAAATGGCGACGCATTATATTTTGAACTATCAGTATAAAAAGAACAATCAATTATTTAGAGCTGAATTATTTTATAAAAAATACGATGATTTGGTGCAATATGATAGTGAATTCAACCGACCTTTTTCTAATTTCAATAATAATGGTTTTGGTTATGCTTCGGGCTTAGATCTATTCTGGAGAGATACACGTAACATTAAAAATTTACAATATTGGGTATCCTATTCATATTTAGATACCAAAAGAAAGTTTCAAGATTTTCCAAGCGAGGTGATGCCAAATTTTGCTACAAAACATAACGCTTCGTTAGTGACTAAATATTGGATAAGTAGCTTGCGTTCACAAGTAGGGATGACCTATAATTATGCTAGCGGAAGGCCATTTAATAATCCGAACTCAAACGTCTTTATGGACGGGAGAACTAAAAGCTATAACAATGTAAGTTTCAACTGGAGTTATCTGATTTCACAGCAAAAAATATTGTTTATTTCTGCTTCTAATTTATTCGGATTTAAAAACAAGTTTGGCTATAATTATTCGAATACACCAGATGTTAATGGAATGTTCGATAGACAGGCAATTGTACCAAGTTCGGATCGTTTCTTTTTTGTAGGATTCTTTTGGACTATCAGCGACGATAAAACAAAAAACCAATTAGATAATTTGTGATTTAGTCACGGGTTATTTCAACAAGAATTATAGTGATATAAGGTACGGTTGTCGGCATCAGTTACATTTAGTGTAAATTACTTTTAGTACTTTGCAAACCCAAATTAACTGAATGCATTATTATCTAATTGTTGCTTTACAAGCTTTTTGTATCTATCATTTGTATAGAAATAAGAATGAATTTTACTGGTATTTTCTAATTATTTTTATTCCGATTTTGGGAAGTTTGATTTATATCATTTTGAAAGTTTATAATAGGAGAGATGCGGACAAGATACAGCAAGAACTTACGACTATCATTAATCCGACTAAACGAATTTCAGACTTAGCGAAAAAACTAGAATTTTCTGATACTTTTCAAAATAAAGTGAATCTAGCAGATGCTTATTTTGATATGGGTGGCTATAAAAATGCCATCAATCATTACGAGGATGCTATTCGTACCAGTTTTCAGAATGACCAGCATGTTATAAAACGACTCATAGAAGCATATTCCCAATTAGAGAATTATGAGAACGTAATTAACTATGCCCAACGAATTCATACCAAATTTGATTTCAAAACTTCGCGCTCTCAATTTTTATATGCTGTGGCATTAGAAAAGACGAGTAGATTGGAAGAAGCAACCCAGCAATTTCGACAAATAGATATTCCTAATTCGAATTATGAAGAACGTTTGATATATGCAAAATTTCTACTGAATAACAAAAAGAATGAAGAAGGTAGAGAATTGCTCACTGAATTACAGGAAGAATCTCGTCATATGATCAAGGCTAATAAACGTAACTATAACGGAGCAATACGAGAGGTAACTCAATTGCTTAACGAGATGTAGTTTATTTCATTAACCATTCCTTCATTTTGGCGTAAACCGCTAGGCTACTCAATAAATCCGTGTGCGTGTGCTCATAGGCAATCCACATATTTCCATCATCAAAGTTCAATTTTTTAGCTTTGTTTTTATGCTGTCCAAAAGCACTAGTTACAGGTACCATGGTATCGCCTAACATTTTAGAAGTTATTGATTTCTTTTTTTTGCTGGCCACGCCAGCTATACTATAACATGTGATTTGATCGGGGAGAGGCACATGATGTCTCTGATCCCCTTTCATTTCAAATCGATCTTCTTGCCAATCTTCATCTAACAAATTTCCGTAACGTAAATCTGTAACGCCCGCACTTCTTATTTTGCCTAATCGAGCGAAGGGTTTTGCATAGTGAATTGCTTCTAGAATGACATCTATATAGTTACCCAATTTTTCTAATGGAGCTCCATGATGCGGTGTTCCTAAAAAGATCATTTTTTTAAGAAAAATCGACCATAACTGTTCTTCTTGTTGTCCGTAGTATACCGCACTTCGTGCCACTAATCCGCCCATACTATGCGCGATAATTGTTAATTTTTTGACAGGAACGGGCCATTGCTGAATCAGTACTTCTAGGAGTCGATTCAAATTTTGGCCATTTGTAGACACGTGTAGTCCGCTATTATATCGCAGGTAAAGCACAGTTTGGTCTAATTCATTCGCTAGCAGTGTGCCATGATTATGATTTTTTTGTGTCCACTGTGAGTCATTCATACAAGAGCCATGTATAAGCAACATAATATTTTCACTTCCTTTCGGAACCATTTTTTTAAGCGCATTTTTTTCTAGCTCAATAACTTTTCCTTCGTACCTGCAATGCATGATTATCTGCAGAGGGTTTTCTCTTTCCACTAAATAATCACCTAGAATGCCGTTTAAAACTGAACGAATAATATCTCGATCTTTGGTGGCTTTCAAATCTCCTAGGATAGGTGTCAATGCTCCTAGAGCTTTGTCAACGCCACTTCCGATAAAGCGCTTACTTCGTCGAATATTTTTATAGGTATATCCCGAAATTTTTGTAATCAGTTGTTGTATAGGTGTAGAGGGAAGTATTGGCGGATGTACAATTCTTTTGTGCATCGCCTCTACCAAGTCGGTGATACCGATTGTTGCTTCAGTAAGAAGGCGTGAAACGCCTTGAAGATTAGAATGTTTATCTTGGTCTTTGGACATAATTATTTGCGAAACTCTTTTCTAGTCATTACCAAAGGTACTCCTATTAGTAAGAGCGCCGCTATGTTGATCAACATAACATTATATAGAGCGCCATAATATATTGAGATTCCACTATCAATACAAAACCATGAAAGAAGTCCGAACCACATTGCCTTGTAGGCCCAGCGTTCCTTTTTTCTAAAAGCATTTTCAGAGATCATTACCATTAACACGTGAAATCCAACAATGGTGGCTCCTATGACACCAAAAAGCCAATTTTTAAGATGTAATTCCTCTAACGTGAATTCGTTACCCTGAAAAAAAACCTCCTTAGTATAAGCATTATGAATTTCAAAAACGATAGAATTTCCTGCAAAAGCAACTAAGATACCTACACAAATTGTAAGTACATTGGCATAGGTTAGCCATTTTTGCCAAAAAAGAAATGTCTGATCATTCATGGTTGTTTTTTCCAACTTTGTAGTTCTATTAAATTTCCTTCAGGATCTCTCGCATAAACAAACGTAATTTCACCAACCTCTTCAATCTCTCGTTTTGTAATGCTTCCTTGGGCTGATCCACCATTCCGTATCAATTTTTCAAGAACTAATTCGACACTATCTACCTCAAAAGCAATATGTCCAAAGCCTTTGGTATTTGGCTTTAAGTTAGTACTTGATTCAATATTGCTATATTGATAAATTTCGAGCGTTGGGCCATACTCACTATGTCCTGGAAGTAATAAATGAGCTCCTTCCAATTGGGCATTTTTTACGCCTGTCCCTTGATCTAACCACGCTCCAAATTGTTTTCTTACGGGTGGTATGAGCTTACAATCGAAGGTTTTTATATAAAAATCTACCAATGTTTTCCAATCAATACTGATAATGTTAGTATGTACAAATTTCATAAGAGTAGCAGATAGCGGTTGGCTACATAAAATTACTCAATATATTATGTAAAGGACAGCTTTTAACAGATTAATTTATACAGGCATTTTTATGTAGTTGGATGGTTTTTAATTCACTCCATACCTTTGTTCCGAAAGGTTGTTGCGAAAATCTAAACAACGGCAGGTATCGTTGCTCTTTTTTACAGAAATAAATTTCGATATGAACGTTCAGCGTCATTACTCGTTTCGTTTTGAACGAATCATGTGTTTTCACAGTTCCAATAAAGGTGGGCAACTTAGCACCTTCTTTTTTCTTAAGGAATACCAATGTTTCTGGAATAATTTTATCTTTTTCTTTATTTACTGCAGCCATTAATCCATGAAAATAATATTTTAAATTTTCTTCTAAATAAGCCTCAGATGGAGTTGTCGTTAAGTCAACTTTCCAGACAAAGGCATATGACCAAAATTGTGAACTTTCCTTATCACCCCAACCTTTTGCGAAACGGATATCTTCGTAACCCGTATGTTTAATTTCTCCTGCAAATCCAAAAGGAATACGAATGATCTCTTTTGTCCAAGTGCTATCAGCTGTTAATAAATCAGGATAGGTTGCATGTTGCCCAAACACTAAAAGAGATGAATAGCATAGATATGTCAATAAAATTATTTTTTTCATATTATTTTTATAAGTTGAGTATTACTTCAAAACCAATGGCGTCAGAAATGGCGCCATCTCTAATTTTACTATTATAATTAACATTCCAGCGACGTCTATCTATTTTGAATTTCGTTGTCAACTGTTTCTTTGTATAATCTGGAAATGCTCTAAAGTTAATGAGTTTTGTAATACCTTTAATGGTTAAGTTGGCTTCCATGCGCAGTTCGCTGCTTTCAGAATACTCGACCTTAGTAATACTTAATGTGGCTATTGGGTATTTTGCAACATCAAAAAAATCAGGATCTTTTAAATGATCTTCTAAACTTTTCTTCGCCTTACTTACTTCGATATCGGTACTGACAAGTGTATTCATGTCGATGGTAAAATTACCACCTGTAATTAAGTCTTTCGTTTTTATTAAATGACCTTCACTGAAATTAATCGTTCCTTCATGGCCTCCAAAATAGAAGGTATATTCTCCTTGCCATTTTATTGAACTTTTAGTAAGATTAATGTTTAGTTTCTCCTGCGCTATGCTTGTTAATGAGGTGCATAGAACCATAATAATGATAATTCTAATTTTTTTCATGATGTTCATATTTTGAAGTAAAACTAGCTCGGACTTCGAAGAGAAATGTCAAAAAAATGTAAAAGAAGTGTCAACGAATGTGAAAATTCATAAAATTGTATGTTATTTACAACCGGATGATAAAGAGAGGTTTTTACATAGCATTAACATGTGTTATTTTTATGGTTGGTACGTCTAGTTTTTTAGAGGTTCCTATAGAAGAAAAGGACCAATCCGAAAGGGTGAAGATTGCTTTGCGTGATGCAGGGAATCAATTATTACTTGCGCAAGAGGATACTACTTCTTTAATTTTGCCAATCTTAAAGATTGAAACTTCGAAGTATCAATTGTCTTTTGAAGAAGAGCTTTCTTTCGAACCTACGATGTTGGTAGAAGCAATAGCAAGTGGTTTTAAAAAAACGAGCTTGCCAGTAAATTATCGTGTTGAGGTTATACAATGTCTTGATGGAGAAGTAGCTTATAGTTATGAAATTAATGCCTCCGAAGAAAAGACAATTATACCGTGTGCTGGACGATTTTTACCGAAAGGTTGTTACTTGATAAATGTTCGATTTTTGGAAAATAAATTCGAACTATTGACTTTGAGAGGAGGGTTGTACGTACTGTTACTTACTACACTACTATTGACATTTTTAGCTTTTAGAAAAAGAAAAATTGCCATATCATCTCAAGAGAAAGATACTAAGCATACAACACTCGGAAGTTTTCGATTTTATCCTGATCAGCATAAATTGGTGAAGGAGGCAGTTGTTATCGGACTTTCGAAAAAAGAATGCGAGCTATTAGAAATTTTTATAGCAAGGCCAAATCAAGTTATTACTCGTGACGAACTGACCAAAAAGGTTTGGGAAGATAATGGTGTTTTTGTAGGGCGAAGCTTAGATACTTATATTTCGAAACTTCGAAAGAAATTAAGTCAAGATACATCCATTAAATTGACAAATATTCATGGGGTTGGTTATAAGTTAGAGTTACATTCTTCTTGACTTGTTATAAATATTAAATACGTTTATACGTGAATATTTGTTGGTTTGCACCTCTAATGAAGGTGCCAATTTCAAAAGTATCGTCATTAACAATCTTGTATGGTACCACAATAGGTTCAGTTTCATCGCATTCATTGCAACTTAATTCTAAGCGGTTACCACTCAATACTTTTACCGAGAAACTAACAGGTATGGTCTTCCCAAATGTTATATAGGTCAAATTGTCCGGAGTCGTTTGAATGGTTGAGGCGCCTTCAATAGGTGAAAATTCTTTAAACTCTCCTGTCAGAATACCATTTTCCAATAAATTGTCATTATCAGAACAACTCATCAAACAAACGGTCATCATCAATAAAATGATTTTTTTCATGGGTCGTTTTTTAGTTAGATGCAGAATCTGCTAAATGGTTGTGCTCATAGTTAGTTCAATTAGGTTGAAGTTAATCGACTACTATTTGTACGTTTTAAAAAGTAGGTGCTGAGCATCGCTAACCATAAGGTCCATCCCAAGAATAATAATCTTTGGATTGCTCCGAAATTTTCAGAAATGAATTGAGGAAATTTTGGACGACTGATTAATAGTGCCAAGCTAATGAGCATAAATAAGAAACAAACAACTCCGATGATCCTAATGAAATTTTGTGTCTTACCTCGCCATAATACACAGGCCAATAAAGGAGATAATCCCGAAAGTATTATGCCATTCGTGAAAAGTGAATATAACTCATTTGGAAAAGGGGTAAGCATAGACCCAAGAAGTGAAATCGGAATAAACGCCAACGGAATGATGGCAATACTATTTAAGTGATATGTTTTACAATACGTATATAAATTTATTAAAAACGGTATCATTAAAATAGCAATGAACATATTTGTAGCGGACATTAAAGTACCAGTATTACTATAGAAAGTATCTAGAACAGTAGTTCCATCTCTTATGTGACTATATCCGTCTAACATGGTGCCAGCAACGAAAGTAGTCAGCCAAAACAGCAAGGCAATAATAAAACCAAGACGGGGTATTATTTCGGAACTTAAATAACTTGGCAGGAACCTTTTAAATAGTATAAATAGGATCAAACAAATACCTACAATAGATAGTAATTGCTTATTTCTATTCATGGAAGTTGTGAAGGGTTTTTTGTGATAAATCATGAGGACATTATTCAAAATATCTTCTTTTCGAAGTACAATACCGTTTGTTGTGTATGCAATAGTTAATTTGTCATTTGGATAATGGAAAAGACTCGATTCTGAGATCCATCCTCCTGTATGTCCAAAACCTTCTGAACTATCGAACTGCGTTTTCATTAATCCAAGTTTGTAAAAATCGTCGCCTGATGTCATTAATTCTAAACTTTTGCTTGTTATCAGTTTTTCATCAAAAAGAGCATCCATGAACAATGCCATATCTGTTGGGGTAGCAACAATACCTCCATCTGCTGTTTCTAAATGAAAGGTGTAATTTTCCTCTTCTGGACTGTTTTGCCATTTTTTATCAAAAAAGTAGGTATTTGCCTTGTTTTTGATGATTTTCAATGCTTTTCTGCCAAAAAAGGTGTTTTTTAATCCAATTTTGCTCGAAATTCTGCGAGTTAGAGAACTTTCGAAGTTATTCCCATCTAAGCGTTCTATAATACATCCAAGCAAAAAATAATTTGAATTACTATACCTAAAATCTTCGCCCGCATTAAAATTGGGTGTAAAGGTTGCAATATGTTCGACTAATGAATTTTTATAATGAGTTCGCGATTCAGTATTTAACTGAGCTTCTTCATCGGTATCATTTACATAATCAAAAATACCACTACGATGTGATAACATATTTTTGATGGTAATGGTGTTGGCGTTTGGTATCTGCGGATAAAAATTTGCTAATTTAGTGTCTAATGACAGCTTCCCTTCTTCAATCAATTGAAAAATCATTACCGCCACATAAGTTTTAGTAATTGACCATATTCTATACTTCGTGTCTTTTGTAGATGTAACTTTTTGTTGTTCATTTATTTCACGAAAACCGATTGTCTTTTGATAGACTAACTTTCCATTTTTTGTAATGGCAATGCTCCCCATCGCTTCATTTCGTTTTTCTAGTGAATTGAAAAAGGTATTTAGTTTAAGGGTGTCTATTTCTTGACAATAGCTAGTTAGACATAGAAAGCTAAGAAGTATGGAAAGGCCGTATTGAAATTTCATAGTTTTAATTTTAAGAAATCAAAACTATTGGAATTTGAAATTCAAAAGAACAGTTGTCATCTGCAAAAAACATGACAGTTTTGTGACAATTATTATGAAAGGATGTTTGGAAAGAGATTTAGTAACTTATTCTCAATATTCATATGTAATGAAGTATAAATGACAGTTGAAAGACTCACCAATATGTATAAAGGATAACAAATAAATACTGGCATTGGAATAGCACCAGGACCCCTTCCTACGGTTTGGAAAATTATAACCGTTATTATAAAAAAGAATAAAGAACTCAGTATTTGAAAGTTCAATATTTTTTTTCCGAGAGTGCTAATCTGTTTGTCTTTTCGGTGCCTGAAAAAAACTAGGGTTGGGAAAATAATGTTTCCAAAAGGGATGAAAATAACAGACAAAATGCTAAAATTTTGCAATTTTACTTTTGCATAGATATCTTTAGTTTCAGTAAGCTTTATTGTTTCCGATGGTTTGAAAGTACCACTTTCAATATTTAAAGTTTTTGCTAAAGTTCTTATGGTATGCGGACTTCCAATAGTTTCTCCTTTTTCAATACGTTGAATGGTTCTTATTGAAATCCCTGCAGCACTTGCTAACTCTTCTTGCGTTAAATTTTGAAGAATTCTAGTTTCTTTTAAAGTGTACTGTTCTTTCATCTTTTCAGAGCGATTATCTCTTATAAGCATGAAAAGTACTAAATTTTTAGAAATTAAAAATGGAAGAATTTTACTCTTTTATCAAACGAACACCTGCTCCTAATCTATTAGAATTACTAGAAAAGAGTATGTTTGGTTCATCGAACAGACTCACCACTCTTCTTGTATTTTCTGCGTTGTTTATCGTTGAGGTGGCCCAAACACAAATAATTTGTGCTCCCGTGGCCGTTCCAAATGCTGATGCATATCCATTGGGGCGCCCATTAAAACCATAGATATCAGTTCCATTACTGCTCGTTGGTGCCCAGCCTGTGACCGTTTTTAATGCAGATGCTTCGTCATTGATATGGCCATTATTCGCCAAAAAAGTCTCTAAAATTTTAAAGTCTTGTTCGGTAGGAATACGCCACCCTTCTGGAGCCAGTTTATCATTCGCCAAAGCAAATTCGTTGTATAAGGCACCATAATAATCGAATGGTAATTCCTCATCGAAAAGATTATTAAGATCGCTAGTATCCGCCCATTGATAATATAACAAGGGGTTATTTCCATTGTACCAATCATTCACAAAAGACCACTCTTCAATTGGAGTTCCATCGTTGAGTGTTGTCACTTTGAGATTTTCAATCGTCCAAATTTGATCCCCTATTTTAACGGTCTTGTAGACATTACCATCAATATCTGTCAGACTATCTGAATCCGTTGGTGGATTGTCGTCAGGATTACAATGTATAAAAGTGAATACGATAATGGCGAATACAATATATGTGAAAGTTTTCTTCATGATGGATTTTCTCTAAGATACAAAGATAAAGTTTCGTTGCGTGAGAAGTCTAACAAACTACTTTTCCAACTATTTCAAAAAAAGGAGACAAAATGAATAGATCAGTTGCTATGAAAATTCCCTATCTGGATCCTGGTCTTCGTCCACTTGGTCTCCCTCGATTATCGCGCATCTCTTTCATTTTCTTGGTGATAATCTGCTTATATTCTTGTTTAGCGACAATTTTTCCTTTAGCTGGTGCCTCTATCACCCCTTTTTCATCGGGGTTCATGACAATTTTATAACATAACATGGTTGTGTTTCCTGCACTTACTTCTAGAATCAAACCAGGTAAGCCCCAATATTCTAATGGACCTTGACTTACTGGAATTTGGGGTGTATACCAAGCTTCAATTTCGGTCATCGCCACAGCTTTGTCCGCCTCATCTGTTCCTTTAGGCGTTCGAATTTCACCCCATGAAAAATTATACCATTGCAAGGAAGCAGTAGGTACTAAAGCCGTTGCCTTTTGACAGATGTACTTTCCTATTTGTTTGCTTTCCACTTCTAACTTCCATTTGATGGCCGGTAAAGCATCTTTGACTAAAAAACGTTTACCATAAAATTCTTGATTTTGAACAAGTGTATTGGTCTTTATGTTTTTGTAGGAATGACCAGGAGTGAAATTTTTCCCCCATGAATCAGTGGCTCCTGAAATAGCATCTAATTTATCTTCCTCTTTAAAAAAAGAAGCTGTCTTGTTGAAAGTAAGTATATATTTTTTTTCCAGTCTGTTCTTTAAACGGTCCTGAATTTGCTTTTTCTGGGCTTCACTCATGCGTGCTCCCCAATTGCCAAGACTCATTGTAGATTTCGAGAAATAAAAGGCCTTGCCTTGAAAGTCTTGAGCAAATGCCCCAAAAGAAATGCAAAATGCGAGAAAGGTGATACGTAACTTAGATGTGTAGGGCTTCATATAGTCAGAACTTTAATTATTGTTTAACAAATATAATAAAAAATTAAACAAAATTTACATTTTGTGAAAAAATTAACCTTCGAAAATTTTTATTAAGGTTCTAAAAGTCTGAAAATGAGGTTTTTGTGATTTTTTTTATATAGGACGCATTACTTATACAAAAAAGTGTTTTGATACTGCCTTGGTATCTTTACATTTCTTTGATAGAGAATTTGTATGCTTTCTCGTACTTCTTTAGTTCTTCTATTAAATAATATCTATGATAATACCCGTTGAGAACCACAATAATTTCATTAGGATTCGCTTCAATTTGCTTTAGAATATTTTGAACCATGGCTTTATTTCTGATATCCCAATAACTCATATGCGCCGGTATGAAATTTAAATAATTGGACGTTTCTTTCCTGACTTTTCCTATTTCTGGAATTTTCTCATAAATATAAGATTGCCTCATTTTTAAAAGACTGTCAGTACTAGTTTTATTAATATCAGCAATCGTTGCACCTTGATCCATTTTGATTATGGCATTATTCAATTTTAAAAATTGTTGGATAGTGTTTGACTGGGTTTCAGTTAAGAGCTTTTCTCGGCTTAATTGAATGATTTCGTTGATTAGTTTTTTAGATTTTTTTCGAAGCTTATGTTTGCGATGGTATTGATCTCGAAGTTCCCATTCGTAAGGCAGCAGAACACAATCTGGATTATTCTTCAAGTATTTTAGTACCACAGCTCTTTCCATTTTTGTTCCTTTCTTAAAAGCATACCATAACTGAAGAAGGTAATCTGTTCTTTTTACAATTCGTCTTACTGGGCCAGCGGTACCTTCATATAATATAACTGTTGGTCTAATGGAATTTATATAATTGTATAAGTCATGTCTTTTGATAGAATCAGTTTCGAAATGTACTGTACCAACAATATGTACTTCTGTTGTTTGAATTTGGTATTTCGTTTTAATTTTTTGAGTATTAACTGTGTCGTTTGAAATATAGTTATTCAATTCAAAATTATGCTTTGTTAATGCTCCAATGATTAAGGTAAGAGGAACGAACAATAATGCAAATAGGACCTTCTTCATTTTTCTCATATTTATTCTGTGATAATTGTAAATTCTTCTGCTATTGTATCAATGATTAGCGTGCTTTCATTAAAAGGTTGATTTCCCATCCAACCACCAATTCGTGTAAAAGGCGTTATTAAAGGCTGCGTTATTGTGTACATATCTACATAGCTAACACGCTTTAAGGATAAGTTAGTTTTGCCTATACTAAATCGTTTGTTAGTAGGTTTTGTGACAATTGGGATGTTGCTTCCCCAACTGTTGGCACCATAATCAAGTGGTTTAACCTTGGAATCGGAGTAGTTTTCGAATCGACTTTTAATGGTGATCAATCCAAATGCACTGCAACCTGAGTCATATAAAAATTCATAATTTTTATTATCCAGGATTACAGGTAACATGATACGTCTTCTTCCCGTAAAATCAAACGGTTGAAAACTTGATACTTTTCGTATCCATTCAGGACGTTTTTTGAATAGCTGTATTTGCTGTTTTTTAAAATCAATGGCAGTAATACGTTGGTCCATAAAGTCACTACCAATGGTACCAATTTTTATGCGCGGGATGGTATCCTTGTCATCGAAAGAATTCCCATAGTTAGGTAGTATTTTGAGCATTGTAGACTTCACATGATTTTCGCCAAGAATAAAATCAATTTTTTCTATATAACGCCCCTCTTCTTTGACCACTTCTTTCAGTTCCAAACCCATTTTCCGTAAAGAAATTACGTCCTTTTCATAGATAAATGTAAATGGCGATCCTGTATCAAACTGCATATAAAATCGATGTGCTAAGCCTTCAATTTTTAACGGAATAATGATAGCAGTTTGCTTTTCATAGTAATTGCCAATAGAATCATTTGTCCATTCAAAGTGAATAGGTTTTGACTCATAGGTATAAGTTAAATAATTAGGTGTTTCTTTGGTAATAAAATCATTGAATTTACTGACGCCGATATAACCAAGAATAAATAGTATGCCCAATATTACAATTAGTGCGTATCCAATTTTTTTCTTCATGACCCGTTGGTTTTGAATCACAAATAAAGAGTAAAAAAGAACCCATTAAGCTTTTAGGATACCGCCAATTTTACGTCAATTTTCGATTTTAACCTTTAAATGAATCGAATTGGTAGTTTTAAGAAGTCGTAATTATTAGCTTGTAATTTTACAGCTGTATAACAAACAATACCAATGTTAAAAGCATAGACAACAAATAAAACTTTTAAAATTATTGGAGAACTAGCGAAAAAGACACGAGAAACAAAAGGAGATAGGATCATGAAAATGCATAGAAGAACTGACCAAATAATTTGAAAATTTATGATTCGTTTTCCTAGGTCATCAACGAACTTTGAAGTTCTATTTCTCCTCCAAATAAATATGGGTATAATGAGATTACCAAAGGGAATGCCTACAAAAGATAAGATGGTAACATTAATTAGTCGAACAGTCGTTGTTTCTGATTTTTTAATGTGTTCGAAAATTTTGAATTCATCTTGTAGCTTTGAAGGAGACATGTTAAAAATTGTTGCCAAGGTAGTTAAGGTATGTCCTTTAGGTTCTTTATTATGAGCTTCTAGTCGCTGAATTGTTCTTAATGATAAACTTGTTTTCTTCGCCAGTTCATCTTGCGTAAATCCATGTTGTTCACGTATGTTCTTAATAATATTCATTCGCTTTGATAAGGCTCTTATTTCATTTCCTATTTAATAAAGGTACTAATGTTAATCAAAATCTGCTTCTATTTTGGTGATATTTGCAATGTCTTTATTTAGGTATTTGATACTTACTTTTGGTGGAATAGAAATTTCTATACAAGTTTCACTGAATACCAAGTTGTCAGAGGATAGTTTTCCTTGAAACTCATTCGACATTAGTAAGGCCTTTAATATCAGCTTAAACATTTTTTTATTCTTGTATTCTTTATAAAGTTGTTGAATCTCTTCTTCATCAATTTCTTTGTACCGACTTACATGAATTTCGACCGAAGGAGGTATTGATATACCTACAATTAAACGATTGGTGCGAAATCCTGCTTTTTCAATTAATGGTAAGACATCAAAGATGTCTTTTACATAGTTAATAAATTTATTTTTAGTACTCGCGCCAAAATCACCAATTTTAGAAAGACCATTTTTTAATTGGCTTAAAATCTGATCTGTACTGTCACTTACTTTTTTGCCAGTTTTTTTTAAGAGAGAATCTTCTTTCATAGTTGACCTTTTCTAAAATTGAACGACCAAACCGAACCCCGAATCAGAAGGTCTGATTGTAAAAGCTGTAGTTTTATTTTTTCGTTGATTAAACGATCTAACAGCCTTCTTTTTCTGTACATGAGATATTATAGAAAAGGCTATTACTGCAGCAAATGAACCATATACACCAATATCTGCGGCCTTATCATTTTTCGGATTTTTATCAATAATGCCCCAAAGAGCAAATCCAATTTCAGAAGTCAAGGCAATTAATGATAAAGTATTATATGTTTTTGACCGTTCCCAATGTTTCCAGGAAGTTTCATCTTGTTTTAAAAAATTTGTAAAATCAGTCCTATCAATGCTTTCATCGTTAAGGTAGTAACGATGTTTTAATAAACCATTTCTTATGCGTAGTTCTTGAGACGCAGCATC
This sequence comes from uncultured Flavobacteriaceae bacterium, assembly GCA_947494325.1. Classification (GTDB taxonomy): domain Bacteria; phylum Bacteroidota; class Bacteroidia; order Flavobacteriales; family Flavobacteriaceae; genus Aureibaculum. Next base: position 182,847 of record CANLUS010000004.1, on the reverse strand, counting down.
CAGTTGCATACAACCAAAAAATATCAATAATAGGAGTAGTTTTTTTACTTTCATAAAATCTGCGAATTAGGTGGAAGCTTTCATTTTTATAAATCAGAAAGCAATTTATTAAATTCTACTATAAATCCATCAGGATCATAAAATTTGCTCACCATCACTTTTATCGTATCTTTTCCATTGTAGGCTGGATATTGCGTAAGTTTGGGAGCACTGATAATATCGACATCTGGTACCATTTTAATTTTTTCAAAGCGCGCGTCCAAATCATTCGAATTGAACAATAACACCACATTTTGAGGAACAAACCCTTCTTTTCGAATAGGGATGATTTCTTTATCTTTTTCACCGTAATGATAATCGACCAAGCCTAAAACTCCTTGAAATTTATCTAAAGCTTTTAAAAAGATAAGTCGTACCGATTGTTGCTTACCTTCTTTGAAAGGGTGTGCTCTTTTAATGACCTGATCATAAATAATTTCCATTCCCATGGCATCACCATATAAGGCCAATGACTTATCAATATCTCTAACAATAAGGGTTGTACGTCTAAAGATTAGTGCTTGATCTTTCGGATTAATATCACTGATGGCTTTTTCTATTAGTTTCGTATCATCTTCAGGAGTTGCTACTACTTGTTTGGGTGCTTGTTGACATGCAAAGAAAGTGGATATCACAAAAAGGAGGAGAATGGGTTTCATAGTTTAAAGTTTGACTTAAAGATATGAATTTTTTATTATGGATATGATTTGAATAGCCTTCATAAAAAAGAAAACCACCACAAAAATTTATGACATGTTATGAGTTTTCGTGAAGGTAGAAGCTGTACGAATCATAAAAATTCCAATCCATAGAAACCAGATTATTTGACTGAGTCCGAAAATTTCTGTGAAAAGATCTAGGGGGTATATTGTCAAAACTCCTGCCAGTCCGACTAGTAATCCCAAATAATTCAGTGTTTTAGGGAAGCATTGTGTTTTTAATCCCGCAAAACTTAAGATCAGTACCCATATACCACCCACAATTTCGTTTCCTCCGCCGAGACCTTCGGTGATAATATTCACACTTGACCAAATAACCATCGCTTTTTCCGGATCGTTAACGCCTATTTCGGTCACCGCATGTAAACCAATGTTGGCAATCATTCCACTTGCAATTACAAGAGATACCCAGATTATACCAAAGATGGTGGCTAATTTTGGTAAGATAGAATCTTGTTTCTTTAGTCTTTGATAAATTGAGAGTACTAAAATTGCCAATAGAATTCCGAATAATACCAAGCTCACAAAATTGAGCACAGATAGTACTAGTAAATTCTCAGAAAGAAATTCTAATTTTTCAATGGCAGTATCATTTTCGCTTGGATAAACGAGAACACCACCGTAAATAATGAATGCAACAATATAGATGAGCGCTTCGAAAATAGCAGATAAACCACCAATTTTTTGTAGAGTTTTGGGTGTCATAAAAAATATCGTTTGCAATCAAGACGAACGAATATCACTAATGTTACTATTCCTTTCTTATGAATTGACCTCGTACAGGTTCACCAGTATTTTTAAAGATATCATCTTCATAATAGTTTTGAAATTGTGCTGGTAATCCAAGACCATCGAGATAATTTGGTGAATTTTGCAAATGATAATGTAAATGCGGTCCTGAAGAGTTACCGCTGTTTCCAGCTTTACCAATTTCTTGACCTTTTGAAACTATATCACCAACGGCGACAATTATGCTTCCCTTTTTAAAATGGGCCAACATTGAATATTCACCATTTAAATGGTCTATCAAGATATAGTTGCCGGCAATTGTTTTATCATCAATATCACTATTCACCTTACCTGGAATGTAATTATCGTTAATGTTATTTTCTAAGGCTATTATTTTTCCATCACCTGGAGCATTTAAGCGGGCTCCGAACGTAAAATAATCCTCATTTCTAGTTCCGTCACCGGTGCGATCGGTGCGATCTCGAACAATACCCATGTCATAGGCGTAGCGTTGACCAGCACCACGGGTAATGAAATGATGCCCTCCAGTGAGATGTGTTCTCCCGCCTACAGATACATACCATGTTTCTTCGAATGGTAATTCTAAGTCCGTTTTTGTTTGATAATTTAAATAAAGTTCTTCATCGAATGTTCCTTGCTCTCCTAATAAAGCATCAGTACAGGCGGTACAAAGCAGTATTGCAATTGCCGAAATAATGTATGTATGTTTCATAATATAGTTAGAATTTGAAAATGAGACCTAGATTGAATTGATATTGTACCTCTCGAAAGGAATTTGAAATCTGTAATCTATCATAGTTAAAGTCATAACTAAGTTTAAATTTGAGACGATCTGAAAGTGCATGTGTATATCCTATATTCCATAAGATACTTTGATACCGATTGAAAGAATAGATACCGGAGTCTGAATTTGTCGCCCTAAATATTACGATAGGAACCGAAAGTTTTGAGAATAATACTTGTCGCTTATTGATTTTATATGAGAATTGACTCCCTAATCCAATTGATTGATCGATCACCGATCTATTATAAGCTTCTTTTGCATAGATCGACACCTCACTTCTGGCATGTAACCCTGCATATATCGAAAGTTTCTCTCTACCGTAAGCTAATTTTAGATACGAAACATCGAGTCCAATTTTATCGTAATCTAAATTTAAGGCTGGAACAAGGTCAGATGTAAGTTCTGATTGCAAAAAATCGAATTGAACACTAAATAGGTTTTTTTTTTTGTAGTTCGCTCGAAGCCCAATTTATACACCAAGCCTTTATAATCGTAGCGCGCCAAAGGGGCATATTCTAAATTCTTTAAACTACCAATATTATAGCCCGTTGAGAATTCAAGAGTGTTGTTGGGATTAATTTGCGCGAAACCTGTGCTAAAAGATAAGTAGGCAATTAAAAATGTAACGAGTAGTTTTTTTGTCATAGATAGCTGTTTGGTTATGACGCTAAACTATGATTATTAAAAGGTGCACCTTGTTAAATAATGACTAATTAAATCTTAAGGAAAGTATAAAATCAATGATTCTTATATCCGCTCAAGGGCTATAGTATTTTGTTTATCGTTGTAATAAATTAAAAGTATATCGTTTCTTACTTCAAAGCTCTGCGCCGCGGTAATTTTAAATAGTTTTGTCCATTCAGGCTCATTGATAAGCGTGGTAGCAACCGATCCAATAGATAGTTTGCCATTTTCTACAATTGTATAACTACCAGTATAACTATTGGTCACGGTAATACCCTCAATACTTCCTTCACCATTCAAGTTAGGTTGCGAAAATAGTGCAGTTATATCTCCATTATTGCTATCAGGCCATGTATTCTGATCGGACTTTGTGATTTTTTTACCTTCATCTATAAAGTAGATCACCTTCCAACTACCCGTGAGGTCGTATGAAAAAGAATCATCATCTTTCGAGCAGCCTATGAAAATAGTTAAGGTAAAGAGAATTAAGATACAGTTTTTAAAGGAGACGAATGTTTGCATAGATGACTTTTACAGAAAAGATGATGAATAGAATTTAAGGTTGCGTAGAATTATTTTTTTAACATTTGTATACCCGATTTTAACACTTTCTTTTTCCCATTATGGAACACGCGATAAAAAGTATCTCCTTTAATTAGTAATCCTTCAGATGTTTTTTTAGGCCAATTTTTATGATAGTCTTTTGGGTGCCTTACATCGATTCCGATGACTTTACCTTTATAATGACTTTTAACTTTTGACTGCAGTGTGTGACCTACAATAATAGTTTGAGCATTAAACTTGGCTAGAGGCTTTTCTACTTCTTCTTGCGTTAAATCATCTTTAAAATAACCACGATACCAACAAATACCTTTTTTTGAAGATAGCAACACATCAGTATTTTTTTGATTGATTTTTGGATAGGGTGCAGTATAATAACTCTTTCTTACAAACGTATTTATTTCTTCTAAAGACATGTCAAGAGTTGCAACTTCAGGATGTAATCCCCCATGAGCGAACAAATTTCCATTAATAGATTCAATTACATTTTTACTTGCTAACCACCTTCCTAAAACAGCGTTTCGATCATAAAGGTTGGCTTGTGACTTTCCGAGAATAGAAGCTATAAAAGTATATTTAAGTGAAGCGGCTTGATAATCACCATACATATTTTTTAATTCATGATTTCCTAGAATAAAATGTACATGACCTCTTTTTTTTTCGGCTTCTTGCTCAAGCTTATAAATAAACCATAGTACTTGTGTCGTAGAGAAACCTCTATCCATGAAATCACCAACTAAGACCAAATGCCCCTGGCCAAAAGTCCAATGTAAATTTTGATCGATTACCTGACTGTTTATAAGAAAATCTCGAAATGTTTTATACCCGCTTTCAATATCAGAGATGGCCAAGATTTTGTGACCATCATTATAGTGGGTAGGTGGTGTTTTGAAATTAGATTTAAGTGTGAAATTAATGCGAGAAGAATCTAATGGAAATGCACAGCTGGCTGGTATTTCTTGATCAATGCTATACTCTTTCTGGTCGAGGTAGAAGCCGTCGTCTTTGGTGCCTTTAATATAGTTTACATTTAGAGTACTATCGTTTTTATAAAATGCATAAGGCCCTTCATTATTAAAATCTAGTCTTTTAGAATTATGGCCGTAGCTAGCACTTGCTCCATGATAGAGTCCGAATGAAATGGCAATTAATGCGAGGATAAGAAACGTGCTCAATACATGCTTTAAGTAGCGAAAAATTCGTTTTTTCATGATGATAATTTTAGAATAATTAATTGGTTTTGATTAGGGCAAATCTATGGCGAGCATTTGCGAGCTTTAAATTTTTGTGATGAATGCCTAAGAATTCGTGATATACTATCTAAATGGATACAAAACATCTCTATTGACATTTTATATAGGTTTCATCACGCGAATCCAAGCATTCATCACTTTTTATCAGTAGTGTTATCAAATCTTTTTATTTTGCAGTATGATTTCAATTTTAAAACGTCACAACTGGCTTTTAGCCAAGATTCTCGTCTTTATTAGCATTGCAATTCCATTAGGAATCACCCTCTATGAAATTGTAGTACTCGGAAAAAACTCTGTAGTATTTCTCGGCGATTTTCATCCAGATTTGGCCATTGTTGTGATGATATACTATGTCATATTACTCCTTGTAGGAATGATTTGGGTAGTACTACAATTAAAGTCTTTGTTAAAATTAAAAAATGAAAACAAAAAGAATGAGCTCTTGCATTTGCAAAGTCAAGTAAACCCACATTTCTTTTTCAATATGCTCAACAATTTATATGGGATGGTCGATAAGGACACTGAAAAATCGAAAGCACTCATATTAAAACTATCCGATTTAATGCGCTATAGTATTTATGAAGGTGAGAAAAGTGTCGTCACACTTGAAGAAGAAATTAACTATTTGAAAAATTATATCGAATTACATAAAATGCGCTACTATAAAGAAATTGATGTGCAGCTTAGCTATGAAATTGAAGATGATTCCACGAAAGTGATGCCATTGTTATTCATAATTTTGGTAGAAAATGCCTTTAAACATGGTGTTGAAAATCTACGAGCAGACGCTTTTGTACATATTACTATAAAAAGTGATGCCAATCGTATTATCTTTAAAGTTCAGAATAATTTTGACGCTGATGAACTTCCTGTAGAAAAGGGAATCGGATTAAAAAATTTACAACGACGATTAGAATTGGCGTATCCAAAAAAGCATCATCTCACGCGTAAAAAAGAAGCATCAGTATATACAGCTCAATTAGAATTATTACAATGATACGTTATCTAATTATAGACGATGAGCATATGGCACATGACATTATTAAAGGTTATTGCGATTTATTACCGCATATGCACTTGATAAAACATTGTTATGATGCTATTGAGGCATTAGAATGTTTGCGTGAACATAAGATCGATTTACTATTTTTAGATCTCAATATGCCAAAATTAAAGGGCTTTGATTTCTTAAAAACGCTGAGCCACCCACCTAAGGTTATTGTTACCACCGCATATAAGGAACATGCACTCGAAGGATATGAACTTGAAATTGTCGATTATCTCTTGAAACCTTTTAGTTTCGAACGTTTTTTAAAAGCTGTCAATAAGGTGATGGTTTTACAAGACGAAATGCCAACGATAAAAAATGTGACTGCTGCGGAAAAACTGGGATCAATGTTCGTGTATAGTAATAAAAAACATATACAAGTAGAATTGGCTATGCTACAGTATCTGGAAGCGGCCGGTAACTATACAAAGCTCGTGCTAAAAGACCAACATATACTTATTCGAGAGAAAATTTCGACAATGGCGGCAAAGCTTTCATCAGAGCATTTTATACAAGTACATAAATCGTATTTAGTAGCTAAATCTTATATCTCCAGTATAGAAGGGAATCGCATTTTAATCGCTGATACTATAATACCAATTGGAAAAAGCTATAAGTCAGAAGTTCTAAAGATGTTAAAAGGATAAAATATTATACTACGTATTGATTTGTATTTATGACATCAATGATCTTATTATTTCAAGTAAAATGGGGCAGTACTTTCTCACCTAGTTCTTCGACAACTTCCTTAGCGGGACGTGAGCCATACTTTAAGTTTAACATTACATGGTTGACACCATAAGATTCTAAGGTTTTTAAGTAAGATGTTAAGTAGGCGGTCCCTGTTTTTAGCCCAAGATGTATTGGTCTTGGATTTGTTTCTGAATCTTTAGATAAGTCAATATAAAGAGACTGCATAAAAGGCTTTCGTTCTTGTTGTGCACTCGTAAGTGCATTTTCCCATTTTTGCATGACTAATTGTAAGGTTTTCAAGTCTCTTGGGTAATATAACCATCCATCGGCATGAGTCGCTATCCAATCTAATGACTGTCCCGAATGTCCCGTTACAAGCATTGGTGTTTTTTTATAATATTTAGGTAGTAGGTCGATCGTGCCATTCGTTGCACCAAAATATTTCGATTCATATTTCGGATAATCTTCTTGTAAAGCTTTGATGTAGTAGAAACTGTCTCTGAACAAGGCGGCTTTTTCGGCCAGATTACGATCGAATGCGGGATATTCTACTGGTCGATCACCAGAGGCTACGCCTAAAATCAAACGCTCTTTGGATAGCAGTTGTAAACTATTTATGGATTTCGCAAGATGTACGGGATGACGTAAAGGTAGGATAATGCTTCCTGTTGCCAACGCAATTTCTTGTGTGTGATGCATGATATGAGTCATGTAGATCCAAGGGTCATAAAGTTGTCCGGCATCTCCGAAGGAAGGGTCGTGAAAAGGAACATCTCGAAACCATAAAGCCTTAAATCCTAAGGCTTCTGCTCGTTTTGCGAGTTGCTCTTGGTCTTGCATTGTAGGTACAGATCCACTATAAGATTCAATAGGAAATACCAATCCTAAAGATAGTTTTCCTTGTGTAGCTAATTTCGAGAATACCGACATTTACTTCTTTAAAATTAGATCAGTTGTACTTATTAATTGCTGTATCATAGTTGAGTCATATGCATTTTGATGAGCATTGGCAAACGCTTCGTTGTCGTTATCAAAATATTTTCCTGAACTATCATCATATTTTTTTGAAGTGGCCAGATCGCTTAAGATCGAAGCCCCTTTATCGGCCGATGACCAATATTGTCCGTAAGCTTCTTGTACCATTTTAGTGTTTAATAAGGAACCAGGGTTCACGGCAATGACAGAAATATCTGTTACGATTTTTGCCAGATAGAAACTCCACATCGTTAAGGCCAATTTGCTCTGCGCATAAGCCTCTTGTTGTGATAAGGACTGGGTGCCCGCTAACGCAGCTAATGAAACAGGAGCTTGTGCAGCCGAACTTAAATTAATGATTCTTGGTTTAGTGCTCTTTTGGAGCAAAGGTATTAAGCTGTTGGTGAGTAGGTACGGAGCAAAATAATTCACAACAAACCGTATATCTAAACCTTGCTTATTTTTTTCAGTTTTGCTTTTAAAAACACCTGCATTATTAAGTAGTACATCAATCGATTCATATGTACTAGTCACTTGTTTAACGAAGCTTTCGATACTCTTAAAATCAGAGAGGTCGCTAACAAAACCTTGTATTTTATTGTTCTCCGTTTTTTCTATTATTTCAGCGACAGTACGTTCTAATTTTTCAGGATTACGACCGTGTATCAATAATTGATGCCCTTGTTGTGCAAGTTGTATTGCTACTAGTTTGCCTATACCGTCAGTACTTCCAGTTATTAAAATTGTTTTCATAGTACGAATTTAAGTGATTAAATACTGGAGATAGTTTCTGCCTTTGACAATCTTGATTTTGGGAGTTTTGCGTTAAAATCGTCTGCCGAGCGATATCCTAAACCTACCATTACCAACGCGGTAAATCCTTTCTCTCGCAAACCAAATTCTTCATCGAGCGCTTTTACGTCGATACCTTCCATCGGAACAGCATCGATACCTAAAGCAGCAACGCCTAAAAGAAAATTGCCAATATTTAAATAGACTTGTTTTTCTAACCAATGCTGTGCGTCTTTAAGGTCATATTTATGAATGTTTGTAAAAAGTTGTTTGGCACCAAAATTTTGTATCTTAAACTCTTCTTTTGCAAATCTTCCATCATCATCTTCTTTATTTGTAACATGCTGTAAATAAACATCGTCTATTTCTGTTTTAGCACAAAATAAAACAACATGCGAAGCATCAAGAATCTTTGGCGCATTGAAGCTAAAGAAACCTTCGGCTCCCTTAGCCAATCTTTTTTTTCCTTCGTTGGTACTAGCTATTATAAAGTGCCAGGGTTGTGAATTAATTGATGACGGACTCATTTGCAAAAGGTTTTCGATATGTTCTACAGCAGTAGCTGATATTTTTTTAGAAGCGTCAAATGCCTTTGTGGTGTATCTCCAATTTAGAATTTCTTGTATGTTTGTTATATTCATAAGTTTTTTTTATTAACTATACTATTTATAGTTGCAAAACTAAGTATAGTATTTTATCTTTGCAATAACGGTCAAAAATGATAGTATATAATTATGGATGTAGCAGTACCTAAAATGATTCAATTTAAAGGAAATGAATACCCTTGTTGTACGAGTTTGACGATGGGGTTAATTGGAGGTAAGTGGAAAACGGTAATTCTCTTTCATCTAATAGAAGGGACACTGCGATATAACGAACTACGGAAGTCAATGCCAACCGTTACCGAAAGGACATTGAGTTTACAGTTGAAGTCTTTAGAAAGTGACGGCTTGGTGCAACGAAAAGTGTATCACAAAAAGCCCCCACTGCGGGTTGAGTATACCTTAACAGATTTCGGCAAAACCTTGATACCGATTATTGAATCAATAGCACATTGGGGCGATTATGCTGTTGAAAATTATTCAAAGTAGTTCGTGCAATTCACATTAAACTGCTAATCATAATTATGTGAACCAGAAAGAAGTTTAGTTTCCTTTAATGTCATCAGTAATTCTAATCGATCCAAGTTTAGTAGGCTTTAGATAAATACCAAAATCAACAGTACTCTTGGTTTTTCTATAGGTTGACATTGTTCTGAGGGGTTCTTGACTATCATTCACTTTTGTCGATATCGGGTTGATCGTTGTGAATATGCATCTCGGTGCTTTTAGGGTGACTTCAAATTCACAATCGCCAATAGTAATATGTGTCCAATTATCTTCAGCATATGCATTACATCCCGACACTAGAATATTTGGTCTAAAATTATGAAGGGTTACCTTCTCTTGAAGTTTTGTATTTAAGTCGGTAATAGAAGCCTTAGAAATAAGGTGTATAGGAGCAATATCACTAAAAGAAATTAGATCACCCACTTGTCCGTTATATTTTGCCTTCATCACACGAAGCTGTTTTGCATCTATGGTAACCAAGCGACATTTTTCTTGCAATGCTTCCGAAATCCAGGCATCTGTTTCAGTACCAACAATGTTGGCACTTGCGGTATCTTTAAAAATGCCTACCTCGATCGTGTTTGTCATTGGTTGATGTAAATCAACTTCGATCGGTGCTTGCTTTGATGTTGTCAATGAAAGGCTACCGTCAGAAAATTCTGGTGTAATGGTGAGTAATTTTTGATTTTCTCGTGCCGTTAAAATTTGATTGTTGGCATTAATGATGGCAAAATTTCGATCATATTCGAATCCGATTTTTTCAACTTTTGTACTTTCCAATGAAATACCTTTACATGATTTAATGGGGTAGGTATAGAGTTGTTTTAATTTTAATTGCATCGGCGTAGTTGTGTTAATTTTCATTCCAGATTGTTCTTTCAATAGTCAAATACTTCACCAATTGATGTCCGTCGCTTTTCCAAGTTCCTTGAAATGCTCTAGGCAGAATAAAAAAATCACCCGTATAAAATTGATGTGTTTTTCCTCGTGGACCTGTAATTTTTACCATCCCTGATAAGATATGGATTACCTGTTCACTCTTCGAGATGTTGACCATTCTTTCGGTTGGGGATTCTCCTTTTAGTTTTACAGTAATTTCAGCTCCTTTTTCAAGTAGCTCTTCGTAGGTTCCTTTATTATTAAATCTGATCTGATTGCCCGATAATGTTGATTTACTAAAACGAGCGTGTTGTGGATTCTTTTTAATTCTCGAAGAATCGGCACGTTTGGTCGTAATGACCGATAATTCATAGTGTATAAAATTTCCTGCTCTAATTTCCCATTCTCCTTGAAAACCTTTCGGAGCAAAAAAGTATTCACCAGCATAAAAAACTTTTGCGCTACCTGTATTAGGCTTGACCATAGCTTCACCTTGGTACATATAGACAAACTCGTCAAAAGCATAGTTTTTGATCTTGTTATTCCAAGTTCCTGTGCCAACCACAAAAACACCTAAGTCTTCGCCCCAATACAATCTTTTTTGATAAAAGTCTTTTTCGGGCTCGTTTTTGATGTCAATTTTTTTTAAACCAACCCCTGAAAGTGCCGATTTATCAATTGGTATCGGTTGTACAATTTTTTTAGATTCTTGAGCTCTTACTGCTAAAAGGCTCATGAAAAATATACATAAAAATAAGATCGTTCGTTTCATTATTAGTTTTTTCATTTTCACAAACGAACAGACCGATAATTGTTTTTAGTCATTTACGGCATGTCGCTGCTGTGCAGCATCTAAGTTATAAAAAAAGTTGAGGTCTTCGAAAAGTCACTGTTAACTAGTATGGGGTGAAGTGATGGACTTATCTTATTAGGATTTACTCCAGTGCTTTTAACCAATTTGTGATGGTCGCTACATAACCTTTCGGTCTATTATAAGGTAGATTATTATCTTGAAATTCATAAAACCCGCCGGTTTTGCATTTAAAGAGGTTATGATTCGTATCGCTAAAGGTTTTGATAGTCAATACTTCGTTTTTATTGAGGGTTAGTTCATACAATGACTTGGTTTTTTTCCAATCGACTTGTTTGTCTTTTTCGCCAAAAATGGCTAATACCGGGCAGTTTATGTTGGATAAGATTGATTCGAAGTTTGCCACATTTATTTGTAAACCTGATTGTTGATCAAATACCGATTTCATGAATTGTTTTTGATAGGTTTCGTACTGTTGTTTAGTATTCGCTCTTCCATTATTGAATCTATTTAGAAAGGCATTCTTTCTTAGATTTTTGGTGGCCTCTAAGACAGCTTCATAAGAAGCGCCAGCATGTGTCATGCGATAACTGGTATTTAGTTCTTTGCTCAATAATGCTATAGAATCTTTTGGAGTTCCATTTATCTTTAGGTTTTCTTCGAATAAATATTGAAAGTTTTCTTTGTCGTCAACGCCGCTAACTGAAATCCAAAACTGAATGTTTTTGTACTTATTAATGACAATAGGGTTGATCCATCCTGCTCTACTAATTCCCCATAAACCAATAATATTAGCCCCAGGTATTTTTTGCATTTTTAAATGATTGATTGCGGCAATTACTTCTAAAGCACTGTTTTGCACCGTTTGGTGATAGTTAAAAGAACCACCACTTTTTCCACAGCCCATTTTATCCCACATGTAGGTGGCGTATCCAGCTTTTACAATCGCTTCTCGCACATCTAAATGCCATTTTTGTGCAACAGCATTGGTACGCCCCGAGCCATGCACTAAAAGAACAATACCTTTCGGTTCAGCGTTTTTTGGAAGGTTTAAAATTCCGTTTAAGGTGACTTTTTCAAAATCAAAATCTAAGGCTTGTTCTTTAGACTGAGCCTTACTATGATAGATACATAAGGCTAGTAAAATGAAGACAAGAATTCTTTTCATTTTAAATGTTTATCTAAAGATGAAGTGAAAGACGTTTTGTTACAGTTCTAATTTAAGTATCATAAAACCTTCAAAAGATTTTTAAATTCGGTTTAATTTCAGTTACTTTCACTTTTATCCCTCAAACCATTACATTTTCGATATGAACAAGTTTTTCACTACAATTTTATTTTTTCTGATTTGTTTTACTGTATTTGCTAAATCTGGAAAAGTGATTATTTCTGGAAAAATAAAAAATCACTCTATCACTTTTATAGAAATTAGCCAGTTAAATAATCAAGAATTGGTATCAGCAAAGCTTGATGCTCACGGTGAATTTAGGATGTCAACAACGTTAGAAGAAGGTTACTATTTACTTGAGTATGGTCGCAATACGGCCTATATCTATCTTTATCCAAAAGATGAACTCACCATTAATTTCGATGCAAAGTATTTCGAAAACACGTTAATTTTTGACGGGCAAGGAGCAGCCAGAAATAATTATCTCGTTAAGAAATCAAAAATATACAAGGAACTAACGGAAGATTTGGACGCGTTTTATAAAGTTGATGAGTTGAACTATCTTAAAAATATTCAGAAGGTGAAAAGCTCACAAAAAGCATTGTTTTCTCAGTTTAATTTAGAAGATTTTTTTATTACTGCAGAAAAGAAATCTCTGGAGTATGAACGCCTGCTAAGTATTCAAAATTATAAATCGAATTACAAGTTTTATTTAGGAGATGAGATTACTCCATCTAAGAATTTTTATGATCCAATTAAAAAATTGAATGTCAATAGTGAAAAAGACTATTCTCAGCAACCTTATTACCGTTATTTAGTTAATTCTATTTGGAGTAAACGAATCGATGCGGCTCCAAATGTAGAAGAAATGCTTAAAGTATTGCGTAAAGTGCCTTCTCAAGCATTAGCTATCAATCTTATTAATGGATTTTACGGTAAAATTTCTTCAAATAAAGAACGTGCAAAAGACTATCTCGATCTGATAAAGAGCGTCACTAAATATCAACCTTTTATTGATGCTTCAGAAAAAAGATTTGAGGAAGTAATGAAAGCCAAAGGATTGACACAAGGAGATGTTTCCCCAACATTTAGTTATGAAACTTTGGATGGTAAAATAATTAAATTGAGTGATTTAAAAGGAAAGTATGTTTATATAGATGTTTGGGCTACTTGGTGTGCACCATGCATTAAGCAGGTACCTTATTTAAAGAAACTTGAGAAGCGATATCATGACAAGAATATTGTTTTTGTGAGCATCTCGGTTGATAAAAAAGAAGTAAAACCTACTTGGAAACAAATGGTTAACGATAAAGAACTTGGGGGACTTCAATTATTTGCTGATAAGTCTTTTGACAGTGACTTTATGAATGCTTTTGCGGTGAATTCTATCCCTCGTTTTATTTTAATCGACCCAAAAGGTAACATTGTAGATCCAGAAGCACCTAGACCATCTTTTGATAAAACCCGTGTTCTCTTGGATCGACTCTTGAATTAGTCAAAATCTCCTGTTCAACTTTATTGATTATACGGTATATAATTCGCCCATTGCCATGGTGTGTAGGTATCTGCTATGATATACGCTAATAACTCCTTATAAATACTTTCGGTGTTATCAGAATTACTCATGATAAGAATACCCTTTCCAGCTTCAGGAAACAAAATGGAATAATGTTGAAACCCATCTCCATGACCACCTTTTGAGACGCCATAACCGTAAGGTGTTTCTAAATACAACCAACCCAAACCGCAACTTAAATTGATATCGTCATGCTCATCTGTTGTTTTCATTGAAAGAGGCCCAAAATGACGTTGTGAAGTAAGACGTACTTGAGAACTAAAAATTTGATCGTAAGAAGTTTTCTTCAATAGCTGCCGATTGAGTATCGCAGTTAGAAATTTTATATAGTCACCGGCCGTAGTTTCTAAGGTACTACCAGCTCGAGGCTCATTGTCGGTGTCTTTTTGATACAAATTGCCATCTTTCATATGTCCATAAGCAAAATCATTATTAAAATGATCCTGCCATTGATACGAAGAGTTCTCCATTTGCAATGGTTTAAAGATGTGCTCTTGAGCCAAAGCCTCTAAGCCTTTACCCGTTATTTTTTCCAGCACGACTTGAAGATATACGAAACCTTCTCCGCTATAGTGATATTTCGAACCTGGCGCGAAATTTACTCGTAATTTTCTATCCGTTTCATAAAAGCGCCAATTTGCAAAACCTGTAGTATGTGCCAAACACATACGAGCTGTAATCTTATGATAGAGACTGTCATTTTTTAAGTCGGTATAAGTATCGTGCCAACGAGTTAGGGGTTCATATTCGTAAATTTTTTTGGGTAAATAAGATTCTAAAGGGGTATCGAGATCTATTACATTGTTTTCGACAAGTTTCATGACTAAGATACTGAACACGGCTTTACTTAAGGAGGCTCCGTAAATATTCGTACTATCTGTTAAGATTAGTTTTTTAGGAGAATTTTTATAACCACTAATGTTTTGGTAAACAGGTTTATTGTTGTTAAATACGGCAATAGCCATGCCTTGTATATTCGCATCTTTAGTTAGCGTCTCAATTTTTTTTGTAATTGAATCAATAGATATAGTACTACCGTCTAGCCGTTCTATAGATTGACTTTCATTCACCGTACAACTACTAGCAAGACATGCTGTTATCAGTAAGGTAATAATTGGAACCGAAGCTTTTGGTTTTAGTGTTAAAAAAGGAATGGCCAAAGGATAATAACTCTTTCCTTTTTGAAGAACATAAACAATATTAAAAAGTACAATAGCAATACAGATGGGCACCGCAGAAATGAAAATAAAGAAGCCCCATTTTTCGATGGTCACCAAACTTATAAAAGAAAGTATAGCAATGATAAAAACGGTTATTTGAAAGTTGATCACTTTAATACCATGTTGATTATAAATAGGATTGTCTTCTCTCTTATGAATCCAAATAAACAAGGGGATCAACACATTTCCCAAGGGTATAAAAATCCCTAATAAGGGCGTGGCGTGTAATAAAAGTAACCATTTCTTTTTGATGGTTTCTTCCTTAGGATTCTCTAACGGTACTAATTCTTGAACTTCCAGATCTAAGGCTGCTGCTAATAGTTTTATAGTGTTGAGGTGCGGATTGACTTCTGCCTTCTCGATGCGTTGAATCGTTCGAACCGTAACATTGGTTTGATGCGACAATTCTTCTTGAGAAAAGCCTTTACTTTTTCTATGATATTTGAGTCGTTCGGCAAGTGATTGTTTGTCCATAAGTAGTATTGCTAAATTATGAAACAAAAGTATACCATATACCTAGTCTTTTCTACGACATTTAGATGTCATGTTACTGTCTTTGGTAGTAATATAAGATCTTAGCCAACCTAAATCAGGTTCGCAACAACATCCAAGAACCAAAATTTGCACAGTAATAGCACTATGCAAATTTTAGAAGTATGCCTATATTTAAATAGTTAGTTTTTGATATATCCTAATTTTGTTAAGAAGGCATCTGTCATTTCGCCTACTTCCGCACGTGCAGAAGGCTTATTAAAGAAATGTCCAACATTTTCAAATATTTTGTATTCATATGTATTGCCAAGCGCATCCATTTTATCTCTAAATTCAGTGAATTCAGAAATAGGAGCTAAATGATCATTTGTACCATGAAAAAAGATCGAAGGAACCAAATCTTTATCTAAATGATGAAAGGTAGAAATTGACCTTGGCTGTTGATTAGACTGTCGAGCAAACCAATCACTTTTTAATGTATTGTAAGAAGCAGAATGCACTACAATGGCATTTGGCTCTGCACTCAATTCAGAATCATTAGAAATCTCAATGTTTTTTAAAATAGCTGTACTCGCCGCTAAATGTCCACCTGCAGAAAACCCTGCTGCGACAATTTTATCAGGATCAATACCTAAAGATGCTGCTTGTTCACGGGTCCACAATATGGCGGATTTAGCATCTTTTATGCAATCAACTATATTCGAATTATGAATGTCAACTAAGCGATACTCAAATGAAATCGCTACCATTCCTTTAGCACTATAATTTTTGCAATTTTTATAGCCCCATTCAGGTGTGCCTATCGCCCAGCCACCTCCGTGAAAGAATACATAACCGGGTCGTTTGTCGCCTTCTTTAAAATCTTCTGGATAAAAAATATGAGCTTCTAGTTCAATGTTGCCAATGGTTTTATAAATTTTAATGGTACTCGGCTCTGTTCTCCTTTTTCTTGCTGCTTCTACACGTTCTTCTACACGTTGAATATACTCAGGGTTTTTACAGTCTTTCTTAAAACTGGGAAGTAGATCTTCAAGATATGTAATGCCATAACTATCCATACTCTTATGGAGGTGTTCACTAAATAAGTAATCCTTAATTTCTTGATGTGCATCTAACTGTTGTATCTGCTCATATTTAGGATGAATTTTTTCTAAAGGATCATCATAGAAATAGTCAAATTTTTTATCGCCAGCCGATTGTATCGCCAAGTAGTTATCTAAAAATAATATGTAATCTACCGATTTTAGTAAGGCCGGATTTGTAAAACTTCCGTCGGCAATAGCCTTATAATAGTTTTCTTTTACAGGGAGTAATTCGTTCGTTTGTTTTTTGTAAAGAGGAGGATGTACTGTTTCATAAAGTTTGTTTCGATAGGTAATATCAGCCAGAATTTTTTCTTCAAAAATTTCATCTACAGTTCCATCGTTCTTATAATTTTGATGTGCATCTAGATAGACTTGTTTTAAAGAATCTAAAATTGAACCAACCCTGTTCGATGATTGATTATAGAAATCAATACTGTTAATATGTTTTCGATTTGAATTAATAATATTTCTGAGCGATTTTAAATGATCGTTTATGGTTGCACTAGTGCCAGAGAATGGAGTTTCTGAGGTAAAGTCTATATGAAGCGAATCGTTGGGTGATATGAATAGTTCAACTTCGTTAGACTGATGAGAAAGCGAATAGAAACCTGGCTTGTCAACGGATAATTTTATGTTGAATGTACCATCGCTATTTAAGTCAATGATCGAATCTCCAACACTAAGTCTATCAATCCATGAATCAGTTAATGTTACGGCTCCGCTTGCTAGTTTCATGGTTTTCGACCAGTTGATGTTTACTTTTCCGGTAATTACCGCTGAATCGGTTTTATGTTTGGTGTTGCATGATAATAGCGCGATGCTCAGTCCTAAAAACAAGGATATTTTATACATATTCATTTTGATTAGTTTTTGTAATGACATTACCCTGGCCAAAATGTTACACTTTTCAATAAAATGACATCAATTTTAGAAAAAGTTAATCCTTTATACCATTAGTTTAAATCTACTTTCTTGAACTTAAGGTCTCGTAGTCTATTACCTCTATGCAAACCAAATCCGACGATTTTATCCTTGATATTAAAGTCAAATTTTAATTTAAATTCATGCCCTTTAACGATTGTTTTTGTTAATGGTTTTAATCCAATTTCACCTCTTTTAGTATCGTATATCGTAAGTCCTTTTTCATTTGACGTGATTGTCCACAAAAGATCTAATTCTTCAGCATAATATGTTCCTACATAGCCTTCTGGATTAAAATCTATTATCGATATCAAATCTACTTTTAATAAGTTTCCTTGTCGTTGCCCTTCTGGTGATAAAATTAACGCCTTTTGAAATTTACTGCCGATCTCATTAGAAAATGCCAGGGTAGATTTAAAAGCTTCAAAATGTAGTTCATTTTTAGATAAGGGTACAAGGGGCATTTCAGGTGCACCATCGGGCTGCACAGTTAGCCCATTTGGACCTTTACGAATATGAACAGTTCGCTCTTCATTAAATAAAAAACTTCCTACAAATTTATCTAATTGCCCCTCTGTTAGGCTCACTGATTCTCTAGGTTGTTCTATACTTTTAGAGATCTCTTTGGCTATCTCTTCTTTTTCAAATAGGATATCGAAAATAGGATGTTGAAATTGATTAGCGAGGTCAATATTTCCAAGATTACTCAACAAAACGACTGCTTTGTTTTTTGCTGGAAATAATGCAATGGCCGTTCTAAATCCCGCTGGTGTAGCGCCAGAATGCACAATCATTTGGTTTCCTTTATAGGTTTGGATGGCGATTCCGTAAGCGTAATCAATCACATCTCCGTCGTTCGTTTTTCCTTTCGTTTGCATCTTTTTGAAAATGTTCTGATAGGTCTTATTTGTAAGTAGAGACCTTGCCCATATACTCATATCTGTAGAAGAGCTAAAAACGGCACTAGATCCTATTAAGGCCATGCCATTGTTTTGATCAAATGAAAAACCTTTTTCGTTTTGATAGTAGGCAACAGCCCTGTTCGGAATTACCACTTTCGGATTTGCATTGGCAAAACTTTTAGACATTTGCATAGGGGCAAAAATGTGTTCGTTACACCAAGTGCTAAAAGGTTGTTCGGACACTTGTTCAACGATTTTAGCAAGAAGCACATAGTTCGTATTTGAATAATCTGACTCTGATCCTGGAGGAAAATTCAAACTGCTTTGCCTAGCCATGATTTGTAGTGTTTTCTCGGCAGTAAGCTCCGACCCAAAATGGCCAACATCGAAAAGCTCTCCAATATCTCTTAACCCACTCGAATGATGTAATAAATGAGCGATAGTAATATTTTCTTTGAGACCAGTGAGTGTTGGGAAATACTTAGTGATCGGATCATCGATGCTTAACTTTTTTTCTAGTTCGAGTTGGGCAATTGCGAAACCTGTAAACTGCTTCGCCAAGGAAGCAATATCGAAAACAGCATCGGTAGATAGTGGAACTTGATATTCGAGGTTCGCCATACCAAATGCTTTATTATAAATAGTTTTTCCGTTATCAATAACGGCAACCGCAACACCGGGAGCGGTTTTGTCGATGCTTTCGAATAGAGCATCGAGTGCTTCAATTTTAGTTTGTGCATTCGAGATAAAACCGAAAAACAAACAGATACTAAGGGTTATAATTTTTTTCATAATTTTTAGAATTAGACATAGGATTTCCTCTTTCCAAACTGATGTTTGAAATCGTATGTGTGTTAATAATGTTTTTTATTTTAGCAGGATGTCTAAAATGATACCTGCTGTATTAGCGATGTAATTTCATTGGCATATATAGTATAGAACTCATTTAACGAATTAAAAGTGACTTCAGAAAAAGTACTTTTGTTGAATTTATAAACAGCCACAAAAGCAACAAGACCAAATAGAGATGGCAGCGCTATATCTAGTCTTTGCATTTTGAAGTGTTTTCTTTTCACAGCAACGGCATCTGCAGAAAAATCTCTTTCGGTCGAAAGAAAGATATCTTTAAGATCTAACTGATTATGATTCATGACTTGTAATTTTTAAAATTGGTGGCGATTCTTTCTTTACCTCGTTTAATAAGTGATTTCACAGAGCCAATAGGGCAATCTAAAATCGTAGCGATATCTTTATGACTAAATCCTTGGATATACGACAACTGAATAGCGACTTTCTCTTTAGGTTTTAGAATCAAAATCATGCGTTCGATGTCCATTTTTTTATCGTTTTGATAGTCGGTTCTTGGTGACTTCTTTGTTGGCAATAGCTCTTTCATCATTTGAAATCTTTTTTTTCGTTTATGCGCATTGAGAAAATTGTTATAGGCAATGCGATACGACCAAGTTGCAAAGCTCGACGTGCCTTTAAATTGCTTGATGCTTTTATAAATCTTCGCACAAGTTTCCTGAAAAAGATCATCGACTTCGCCATCATTAAAATCTAAAAGCTTTAGCAATAGATTTTTAATGCCATTTTGATGTGCTTTTAAAAGTTGTTCAAAAGCTTTATGATCATCATATAAAAGTACTTTCGAAAGTAACATATGCTCCTCTTGCTTCGTCATTAAAGCTGTTTCTTAGTCAAGTACCTAATTAAGAAATATCCTATACCGATGCTTAAGGGTATTACGCCTAAAATTCCGGGGAAAAGTTCAAACCAGCCAATAACAATCACGGCGAGTCCCAGTACCGAAAATAATACGGCGTTGGTTAGATAACTTCGCTGCCGATTGGAAGTCATCAGATCGACCGGAATTTCTTTTTGATGTTCTAGGGCCTTCAAAATTATTTCTTGATCTTTTTTCTTAGATAGGTGTATCAAGATCATACGAATTACTATCAAAAGTGTCATTGCAATGAGGATCATATAGAGTAACTTGATCATTTGCTGAGGTGATGGCGGGTCTCCATGAGATGGGGAGCTGCCCAAATGTTCATGTGCTAAGATCTCTACGTAGCCTCTTTCATTTAAAAATTCTAAAAGATCACTAGAAGGTATTCTAATAAGCACTTCTTTTGCGACACCGATCTCTTCGTAGGCGTTTGCCGGAATCATTTCTTTTTTGTCGATGACCCGCTGGCGTGCGGTTAGAAATTGAGGTAATTCGGAACTGGGAATCTGACTCAAAATTTCATCGGGTACCGATAAATTACCTGCAATAGAGTCGGTAGAAATTGTTTGCGCGTGTATACAGGTACTTAAAATGAGTACCAATAGGCTTGCTCTTTTAATAAGGTGTTGCATCGTGTGTTTTTAGTATTAGACAACCCAAATTGTGATTTGGATTCAAAGTCATAGATTTTTTATCTAAAAAACACTAAGTTACTACTTATGAAAACTTTAAAGATTCAGTGCAACACGCCATTAGCGATTTTTTAATGCTAACTTTATTTTATGATATCTTTTTAAGATTGGTCCTACTACAGTTTGTTTCTTTAAATGTTCGATTATTAAATTCAATCCTTCAAGATGTGCTGTTTTTAATGCTTCATTATTACTAGTAACTTTGTTAGGAATTACGCCTGTTCCTTCCCAATCTGTTTTTGTTACTGGATGGATACTACGGCTAATCGGAAGCTGAATCATAAAATTATCGTTTACTTCTATATAATCAATTGCGTGAGCTGCTCCAGAAGAAGTTTGTCCAACTATTGTTGCTTTCTTAAAATGCTTCATAGCATAAGCAAATTGCTCTGCAAGCGAAAAAGAATTCTCACTTACCAAAATATATACGGGTTTATTTAAATAGCGTTCTCCTCCAATATCTTGAAAAGTATAAACAGATAGTGTTTCATTTGTTCGCCTTTCGTAACTCGACATCCATAACTTAGGTTTGGAATCAAAGAAATAACTGGCTAAATAGCTATCGGTAGGACTGTAGCCACCACCGTTTTCAGTTAAATCGATGATGAGAGCATCTGTGTTGGATACAAATTTCATGGATGCATCAATAGTTGGTTTTGCCCAATCTAAATGGTGCCAGAAGTTAAATTTTATATAGCCAATATTTCCACCAAGTATTTCAACTTTTTCAAAACCAAAATTCTCTTTTTGTGCGTACCACAGGTCCCAATTCTTTTTTTCTTTTTTAGGTTCTTCTTGATTCTTAGGTTTAGCCTCTCGACTGTTTCGTTCACGATTTCCTTTGATAAATTCAGGATTGTATTGAACTGCAAAATGAAGGTCTTTCGTAATATCAACAAGGCCTTTCGTTAAGACCTGTGCAAGGCTTTTATGTTCTTTAGCATCAATATAGGTATCTGTCAGTTTTAAACTGTCCAGAGATTTATTTATGAATTCAACTTTATCAATGAATACATAATTTGAATCGATTAAAACTTTGATTTTTTCAATTACGGCATGTTTTTCATCATTAGAGAGCTGCTTTTGAGAGTAGATACATGAAGTTGATAAGCATAATAAAATAATTAAAACATCTTTGAATCGTAACATATTTTTTCTTTTAAATCTGATTGTGTAGTTTAACATATACCTTTTTAAGCATTTAATTGAAATCTTTCGTAAAGAAAACTTTTTTCGCCATCTGATATGATAGTTTTAGACATTTAGATGTCCTAAACTATAGTCTTAGACTATTTTTAGAGTGATGAGAACTATTAATCCTATTTTTATATTAGCTTGGCTTATAACTTTGATTGAAGCTAAGAAATAAAATTGTAAGTAAATGAATATATCTTTTTATGAGCTTTTTCTGGTGTTGATTACTGGTCAATGTATTTTTTTAATTTTTGCTTTGCAGTATATCCCTAAAAAAAATACAGGAGCGAACAGAATGATACAATGTTTGTTGGCGATCTATAGTTTTTATTTAATTGAAGGGATCTTAATTTCTGCTGTAGGAACTGAATTTTATTTAAAATATAGATGCATCTCTAACATTTTTTACCTTTTTATAGGTCCTTTGGTATACACCTATATTAGACGGTTGCTTTTTTATAAAAACGGAAAATATCGTTTAGCATATTATCATTATTTGCCTATACTATTGTATGCAATATATTGTCTTTTTCATGTCTTTAGCTATGATTCAATACAAGATATTCGGCGCTTCAATTATAGTTATTTATTTTGTGTAGAAATCTTGTTTTTTGTTTCTATTACGGCCTATCTACTCAAATCTATGGCATTATTCAATTACTATAAGAAAAATGAAGAACGAGAGCTATCGTTCAATCAAACCATTACTAAGTATGTGCGTATCATGCTCATTTGTTTACTGTTTTATATGATTTTTTGGCTGTTGGGTATTATAGAACGATTTGTAGTGAATTTATGGATTGATATCCCTTTGATTTATGACATATCGTGTTTAATTCTTGTAATCCAAATTTATATCGTAGGTTTTTATAGCTTAAAATATCCCGAGGTATTTAAGATTCAATTTCCCTCTAAGAGTGAAAATAAATCTAAAAAAAAGAACAACCTTGACGAAAAACAAATCAATAAAATTCAAGATTTAGTGGATGTTTTCTTGAAGGAAAAAAAAGGATACCGTCAACCAGAATTAAGTTTGTCAAGTTTGGCCCATGAAATTGGAACTACAACGAATAAATTGTCATGGGTTCTAAACAATACTTATAAAAAAACATTTTACGAATTGGTCAATGAATATAGGGTTAAAGATTTTCTTGAAAGAATTGATAACAACGATCATAAAGAGTTGACCCTATTTTCTATAGCTCAAGAAGTTGGATTCAATTCAAAGTCTACCTTTTATAAAGTATTCAAAGAAGTTATGAAAATGACGCCTTCCGAATATATTAGCAATTAGGTATACAACTTGTTAGCATCCTATTTTGTTAAAAAAGGCGTTAAAAATAAGGTTTCAATTCAAAAAACAACTTGTTTTGACTATTATTGAATTAGAAATAAGAATGTTACAGATGCCTTCAATACTAAAGACAAGCTATTTTTATATTTTAACGATTCTTTGTAGCCTTACGTCAGAAGCCCAAACGATCGGTTCTTTTGTTGATTCTAGAGATAAGAATACCTATGAGACAGTAACCTATCGGGTTACAAATTCTAAACAAGCTATTACAGATAATGACGAATATGCTACTTATTTGAATAAAGAACCACGGAAATTTAAGATTTCATTTAAAAATGGAATGCCAGCATCTATGACATGGATGATAAAGAACTTGAATTTTAAAACGGCTACATCGAAATGTAAATATGAAACCGATGCTAATTGTGAATCATATGGTAGGTTGTATACTTGGGATACTGCGAAAAAAGCCTGCCCTAGTGGTTGGCATCTTCCTTCGGATAACGAGTGGTATACATTGGCATCTCTGTATGATGGTGTTTCTTTAGCTGGTCAACATTTAAAGAGTAAGGATTTAAGAGGTACCAATAAAAGTCTTTTCAACATAACAAAACCCACAATATTTTGGTCATCAAGTGAATTGGACGTGACATCAGCGTTTGACTGGAAAGTAAACTTCCGTTGGATTAAACTACAGCGATGGAAGGGTGGTAAAAAAGCTTACAACGCTGTTCGCTGCGTAAAAGACTACTAACATCATACTCGCCTGTCTATTTCCTGAGATAGTGCTGTTCTAAGTTATATATATAGCAAAAAGATGCCTAAAATTTGTTCAATAAAAGTGTTGACAATATCTTTAGTAATGGTTACACCAACTCCAAGTAAAAACAAGTCAACGCGAAGGTGTTGAAAAAACCATGTACCGAAATAACGAACCATAAATCGTATTTTCTTAGGTAGAATATAAGGGCTATCAATGATCCAATAACAAAAGTGACCAATTGCCCTGTAATTCCTTGACCACTATGCATAAAGCCGAAAAAACCAGTAATAAGCACAATATTTAGGGCAATGCTGACCTTGCTTTCACCAAAGAATTTTACAAACTGCCGCATAAAATAACCGCGAAAGATCATTTCTTCTCCAAATCCGGCACCGGCCCATACGAACAACAACGTCGTGATGAAGAGCTGTAAATTTCCTTTTATAGAGTTAAAAAAGGAATAATCGATGGCAACACCCGTGAGTTTGGTCATGCCTGGCACCAATACAAACACATAGAATATAAAGAGTCCAAGTGCCACTAATGGCGCCAATACCAAGGTGTTTTTGATGGTGAATTCTTCACGTCGAAACCCCAATTCTACAAATGCATTTTTCTTGTATTCGATGTAGTTTGCTGTAATCACTACAATAGAGGCAATGATATTGGTAAAGAAACCTAAAAAAATGGGACCGAACCATAAAAAGCAGATGACTGTAAGGGTGATTAACGGAATTATAATTTGTCGTAGGGTGATTTTTTGCATTGTGTTTCGATTTTAATTTGAAGCGAAATAATGAACAAAATCGCTGAATAACCCTTTAAAAATCTACCTTTTTACTGAATGGTCGTGCATTTAGTACTGAATAGTCGGTTGTGGTCGTGATCTTTTATTCAAACCAATCTAAAAAGGCTTTTCGTTTATACCGACTAATGGTAATTTGTGCCAACGCTTCGTTTTTAATCGCTGCTTTTAATCGAATACGCAACTTACCGTTTTCAATCTTTTCAACTTGTTCAACAGCATCTTTGTGAATGATGAGTTGCCGATTGGCTCTAAAAAACAATTGATCGTTTATTTTTTCTTCGAGCTCGTTCAAGGTAAAATCGGTGGTAATGATAGTGCCATCATATTGAACGGTATATACAATTTTGTGTTCGCTATAAAAACAAGCAATATGTTCGTAGGATAGCTTTGTTGTTTTAGGGCCGCTTTCGATGGTGATTTCGGCATCTTTGATAGATAATTTATATAAGGCATAGAGGTCTTGCGCATACAATATGGCAATAAGAATAAAACATATCAATAAGGTAATGATTAAACCAATTAAAATAAGATAAAACTGTACCTGCCCACCTATAGCGAGTTCTACAATAATATTAAGAGGCACATACAACAGTGTAATATAGCCTAGGGTAGTGGCCAAAAACCGAGCAATAGTGGCAATTTCTATTTTTTTAGAGAAGTATTTTTTTTGGTGATATTTAAAATTGAAATCGGCAATGATGATCACCAAAATTGACAACACAATCGTAAATACAACCCCTATGGTTGGGAATCTATAGGCCGCATTCTCTAAAAAATTATCACTTGCTGCTAAATGATTAACAACCAACGAGAAAATAACCAACACTAAGGCTTTTTTAGACCAATACCATACTGTTTTCTTAGTGTCTTTCGTTGGAGAGGTTGTACGCATCAATTAGAATCTCTTTTTTTTCAGATTCAAAAGTAAAAAATAAATTAGCTAAGCTGTCAAAATCTATTCGTTAAGATAAATCTGTTTTTTCGTGCTAAGATACGAGCCATTAAAGTTATTGGTCAAATATTATATTTCAATTTCGTTATGTAAGTGACTACGATACCAAAAGGTTGAGGAGTTGGGTATCATTATACTATTGATATATTCTTTAAATAATCAAGCAATTAATTATACTTGTAGTTAGCAAAATGTTTTTGAGTATTGTTCAAAGTTTAAAAATTAGATTTTTTTAATTTTCTTAGTTATGATTTGATTTTCTGTATATATTTTAACTATATAAATTCCAGTTAATAAATTTCCAATATTTATGGAATTAGTATTGTTTCTAAAATTTTTAATAAGCCTACCAGATATATCAAATATATCTACTTCGTTTATTTGTAGTGATTGCTCACTACTAAAAGCTAAATGAGTATCAGTGGGATTTGGATAAATTGTTACTTTTTCAGATTTATCGGCAAATTCATCAATACTTAAAGTCAAATTTTGACTGAATTTTGAAATGAAAATATCACTCGACCCATTTGAAGTAAAATTATCAATTTCTGTATCTTCAGGATTGAAATCTACAGTCGATTGAAAATAACCTCCTAAATATAAATCTCCTATATTATCTAATATAATAGAAGTACAATAATCTGGTCCTGAACCACCAATTCTATTAAACCATAACAGAGAGCCATCCGAACTAAATTTTTGAATAAGTATATCCCAATCTCCATTGGAGGTTAAGTTGTTTAGTTGAGAGCCTGGATCAACATCTAAAGTACCATTAAAAATACTTGACAGATAAATATCGCCTAAAGGATCAACTGTAAGTGAACGACCAAAATCTCTATCTGGACCACCAAAACTTTTGTTCCAAACGAAATCACCATTACTATTTAATTTGAGTAAAAAGATATCTTCTTCTCCATTTGAAGTGAAGGACTGAACGGTTGAGTTTGGGTCAAAATCAATTGTCGATTCAAAACTTCCAGTAATGTATATATTCTCATTTAAATCTATTGTAATTGATTGTCGTTCATCAGAAACACCTGCTCTTATGCGCTTATTCCATATAAGTTCACCATTGTTATTTAATTTCACTATAAAGGCATCGAATGACCCCTGAGCAGTTAAATTGCTCACTCCAGACCCAGGGTCAAAGTCAGAAGTACCTGAGAACCCGCCATAGATATATAAATTTCCATTTGTATCAATATTTAAACTTCTGCCAACATCGCCATTAGTGCCTCCAAAACTTTTCGTCCAAATAAAATTGCCATCGGTATCTAGCTTTTGAATAAAAACATCTTCGTCTCCACTAGATGTCAAATTAAAAACATTAGTGCTCGCATCGAAATCCATAGTGTTACGAAACCCTCCTAGTATATATATATTATCCATAGAATCTGTCACAATAGATTTTCCAGCATTTAGACTATTATTTCCATATGTCTTTGAAAATATTAAGTTGCCTAAAGAATCATACTTGTTGATATATATGTCATCACCGTCATTACTTTCGTTTTGAATTCTTCCTGTTACTATTACATCACCATTTTTATTTACAGCTAAGGATCTCGCATCATCATTTTCTATACCTCCCATGCTTATCGCCCAAATGAAATTTCCATTTTGATCATATTTTTGAAGAAACATATCAAAATTTGGACTTGTTCCATTTGGATCACCCACCTCAGATAAATTGAAGACTTCTGTACCTGGATCAAAATCTACTGTTCCATTAAATATTCCTGTCGAATATGTATTACCATTAGTATCTGACCCCATGAAAGTAAGCCAATCTAAACTATTTGAACCGGTAGTTCGTGTCCACTCATAAGTTTGGGAAAATACAAGTTCCGAGGATATCAATAATAAAATAAGTAGTTTTTTCTTCATTTATATGTTTTTATAAGCTTAACGTGTTTGTGCATGATTTGGTTGCGAAAGAACTAAGATAACAAAAAGGCCAAGAGTAAGGAAATCCATATTGATTTTCGAGACATTCTTTATACATTATTGCAATTATTATAAATTTCGGTTACCACTTTTTCATAGCATCACTAAAATATTGATCTCCTATGATATAAACAAGATCATTGTTTCTTTCAACTCTAAAATCTATGGGTTGATTCCATATGTTATCATTCGACCATTTTTCGAAGCATTCTTTTAGCAAAGCAACATCTTCATCTTCTGTTAAGTCCATATCAAGTTGATACAACTTGTCAATCAAGGCTTTAATTTCATCTGGAGCATCGCGATTTGTATGAATCATAGGCGATATTCTAATGAGTCGTTGATCTATATCATCTTTTCCATTTCTTTGAAGAAACATATAGGCTACATAATTGGCCCAATCTGGCGGTTCATATA
Organism: uncultured Flavobacteriaceae bacterium; assembly: GCA_947494325.1. Classification (GTDB taxonomy): domain Bacteria; phylum Bacteroidota; class Bacteroidia; order Flavobacteriales; family Flavobacteriaceae; genus Aureibaculum. The sequence continues at coordinate 154,584 of CANLUS010000004.1, read as the reverse complement.
ATATGGTCGTTGCCTGATTTAAAATCGTTTTTGTAAAATATTCAACCTGATATTTTAATCTCCAAAACCGTAGTTTCTTTCTTCTTTCTCTTTGGGTTATTTGCTTTACTTGATAAAATCTCTTTTTATCATCGTTAGACATAAGCTTGTTACCCGTACCAATAGAAATGACTTTAACGGTGTCTAAATCAACCCCTTCTTTTTGGGCTTCTATCACGCCGGCGGTCACAGGGTTATTAAAGCCACCTAGAGCGCCGTCCCACAATTCATAGAAAATCTCTGAATTTTTCGCTTTAAATCGTGCAGGAAAATCAAAGTATTGAATCGGGGCGTTTGAAGAACCATGAATAGCTTGTGTCATTTTTACAGAATCATAAGTCGATCCGCTTCCATAAGATTTAAAAAACTTTGCTCTATTGTTAAGTGCATCATAGGTGCAAACTATTAACTTCAATGATGGCTTACCAATAAATTCTGGAAGCTCATTCATCTGTCTTTTATCGAGCTCTGGAAACAACGTTCGAAACGCTTTTCCTTTTTCTGGAGCACTGTATTTTGGACCAAATGGCTTAAAAAGCCTGATGTAATCAATAGGAAAAAATCTATTTTTAAAGCTATTTTTTGAGAATACCTGTTCTCTAACTTCTTTCTTGTCAAATAAGGTAAGGGCTTTGTCGATTGTCCAATTCTCGGCAAGGGCGGCGAGTGCAATACTACCTCCAGAATTTGCTATGATCATGTCAAATTCACGCAAGATCTCGTGACCTTCAACGTTACCGTATTTATGTTTTAGGGTAAGCAATTGAAGTATGGCCCAACTGCCACCACCATCTAAGGAGAGTATTTTATAAGACATATGCTATTTTGTTAATTTTATCTCTAGCTAACAAGCGTATATGTTACTTATAGTGTATATATCCACCAAAAATGGGGGATATGTTTACCCAGGCTCGCCTGTCTAGTGCTATTTTTAATTTTTTGCTTGGTTTCGAAGCTAGCTATTTTGCCATAGTTTGTGATATGGTTTTTCTTCAATAAAATTGTGGTTTTTCCATATTACAACATAACTTCACAAGTTCTATCAAAGTAGTATACCAGTCAAGAGGGTTTTTCCTGTTTCGGTACAGGGTTTTCCCCCTTTTTGAGGGCATTGCAATAGTATTATGAAGAGCAATTGGGGTATTACGCTTTTGTAAAAGCATCAAGCTTTCTGCGATAGGAGAGGTACGGGCGTTTCGATTTGCCAACACGCAGCGCCATTTGTATTTTTTGGGTACCCGTAACTCCTGTAGCGACCTCAAAAGCCGTGCGTGCCTCGGTCATTTCATCAAATTCTTGTAGTACTTGGCTTAACGGGTGCATATAAAAATCAACCTGTAAACAAGCAAGCTGTAATCGAGCCTAGGTACACCCAGCCTGTACCCAATCGAGTAGGGTATTGGTTGCTGTTGTGACTGTAATTATATTGTGCGAACTTTCAACCCGTTCGCGATGTTGTTTTAACGAGTAGTCATTCATTTTCTTACTATGCCAATCGGTCTCCGATAGGCCTTTTAATTGCTTTTCAGCAAACCATTTTTTTACACCACGTGTGCCATTTCCGGGTAAATTAATACCATCACGCGTCAATTCAATCTTCGTATCATTTTCTCGAAACCACTTGCGCGATTCTTCGTGAGTGCGATAGGTATGCGCTTCTACATCCATGCCATTGGCTAATAAAGGCAATAAGGTTGCCAACTTGGTGGCATCGGTGATGAGTTGTAGCTTCGCTTCGGTACCTCCAATCATAGTTTGAATATTTTGCCAGAGAGAAGGGTTGATCACAGCATCACTATAGGTATGTCTTGAGGTACTTCGTGCTACAAGATTGTTAGATAAGGCGTCGGCTTTTCGCAGTGGGTTCGATATTAAAGTGAGTCGCGCCACCGGTTTGTGACCAACGGCATTACGTTCATAGAAACCCTCTGGGAAATATGCAATATTGGTATCATAACCCTCTTGGGTCATCCCAATGGCTGCCGTTTCTAAAAAACAGCCACAACCAATATGAATTTGTCGTGTAGAAGGATCGGTTGCTGGTAAAATACGCGTTTCATCCACATAGACCAACAGCGAGGTATCTGATAAGATCTTAAATTTCCATGCTTGGGTATTGTGTGGGTTGGAGGCGGTAATACCATAAGCAATAGCCTTTAAAATAGGTTTCGAAAAATCCTCGGGTCTCGGACGTCTGTCCTTTTTCGATGCCGTATCGGCCTGTAAAGTATTTGAATACGAATACAATAATGCCATGGTAACCGCACTGCCACTTGCTATGATAAATTTTCGTCTTTTCATTGGTAAGATCATCAATAGAGGTCACAAAGATCTAACGTAATAAAAATTAAAAAAAGGACATTTGTCTATTGACTTAAGACTGTAGCTTTTTTCGTATACGCGACAAGTGTCGAGGTTCGATACCTAGCATAGAGGCAATATATTTATGAGGCACTTCGGCCTCAAACTGAGGATAGGTGGCTTTAAAATTCAGATAACGCGTTTCGGCATTGGTCGTAATGAGTTGGTGTACCCGTTGTTCATAGCCAATCATATTGTTTTCTAATTCGCGCACCCATAGGCTTTCAATTTCTTGAAACGAACGCAAGGTTTCCATAAAGTAATTGCGTTCAAATAACAGTAGTTCGGTGGCCTCAATACATTGCAGATTTTCTAGACTTGGGCTCTCATTCACAAAGCTTACAAAAGCAGTCACAAAAGTACTGGGTAGTGAAACCCATCGTGTTACATGCTTGCCATCTATATTATAATAATGAATGATTTTTCCTTTGATGATAAAACCCAAATACCGTGCTTTTTGATGTTCGGTAAGAAAATGCTGTCCTTTGTCGAATCGTTTGATGGTATAGTTCGTCAAGGCCTTTTTACAGGCGTCGCTCAAGGCAACACCATGACTTTCTAAAAAGGTACTCATAGGATTCATACACTCAACCTTTTGGTTCGAATTCTGGGCAATCAAGTCTAATATCTTTTTTTGCCAGTGAAGTTTCTAATAACTTACAATAGTCGTTACCTTTTTGTTGGTCGTAAAAGCGACATCCATAACAGGTACGTTGTACAGATAAAATACCGGTGCGATGCAAACCAAAAATCACTTTAGTGATATTCGAAAACAAGGCATCTAAGTCTTTTGATGGTATCCCATCGAATTGCTTTTTTAACGGAGCAGCGAAATGTTCGGTTTGTGCCACAATGTCTTTGCCTTTGGTAGACAGTAAGATGGTATAACTGCGGCTATCACTCGATGAGAAATCTTTAATGATAAGGTCTTTTTTATCGAGTATTCGCACCGCATCACTCACGGTAGGTTTGGTGATATTAAACTCTTTTGCCAAATGACTCACATTACATAAGGTCTCTTTATGATAGGCCACAAACAATAAAATGCGTATTTGAATTGGGCTGAGACCAAGGGTCTTTGCTTTTTCCCATAAGAGCGCTTTAAAAGCTTCCGAAATACGCTCTAAGCCAGCCACCACTTTACTCGCGGTGTCTTGCTGTTGCTGCTCTGGATTAAAAATACTTTGATTCATATAAAAAAGCCTGCCGAAATAAGTCGACAGGCAAAGTTAGTCATCCTAATTAAATTATTGGCAATTTTCCATCTCAATAATATAGTACCCTTTTTCTTTGATGGCTTCTTCTACCATATCAGGAGCTTGCTCCATATGACAAAAACGACATTCATTACTGGTTAGATCGCCTGTTGTAAATGGTTTTGTGGCCAAATAGGCCTTTCCGTATCCAAATATGACATCCGTAGCTATAGTATCACTCGATACTAAAATGTCAAAATGCATGGTTTTCTGGCCTTCTCGTGGCACATAGGTATCCCAAACTGAAACTTTCATAGTCTTATTTTTTTATGGTATATGGTAATGATAAATCGCCACTGGCAATACTAAATACACTGTATACACCCAACATCGGCAGGTCTGCATTACTGGTATTTACTTTAAGAAAAGCTGTGACCCCATCGTACTTGAAATCGGTTTGATGGTTGATACGATAATCGGGTACCACTACTTTAATGCTATTAGACTGGGTCAATACAGGATACCCGGGAGAATCCATATACATCGGCATCCCTGGGTTGGTAGGGGGTAAGACCACCGTTTTGTCGGCTTTTTTAAATTGTTGCACAGATAAACCACCTTTTACACGTTTGTCTTCTACTAATATTACCCAATGTGGATGCCATATAATACCATCGTTGGCATAATTGGTATCATTGTTTTCATCCCATAAAGGCGTATCGTCAAAATCGGGGTGTGAAGTCAAGGCCAAGGCCACAATGCCTTCGGTTGCATTAAAACCAACATCGGTGGCAGCCAACGAGGTTGGAAATACATAGGCCAATACGGGGGCACCATCTAATTGCCCTTTAGGAGTTGGGGTTGTTTGACCGGCTGTGCCTTTCACCTCTAATTGCCATACGGTTACACCTACATCGGCCTGATGGCTAACAGTGGCTTTTTGGATGGCAAAATTGTCATTGTTATATGATTTTTCTTGCGCTGTACAGCTTATTGCTATAAGAAGCAGCGTCGATAAAATTGTTGTTTTCATGTTATATAGATTTAAAATAAATTAGGAATCCTAACTTTATAAATTAAAGAGAAGCTTTTACATCGGCCATCGAAGCGCCAAAATTGATATGCAAGGCGTTTCCTGTAGGTGTTACCAAGGCGGGTACCGATTGTACGCCGGCTTTTTCGGCATCAGCAATACGAGATGCTTGTTTTGCTAAATGAACAATCTCTACGTTTTCTTGTCCTACTAAATTGATAATGTCATGCTCGGCACTGATGCAAACTGGGCATCCTGCGTGATAAAAAATTGAAGTACTCATTGTTTAAAATTTTAATGTTGTGCATTATTGCGATACAAATATAGTAAGGAATCCTAACAAAAACAAATTGCGATTCGAAAAATTACTCTTAAGCGCATAGAAACATCAAATTTTATATATTTGAGAAACAACTAATCACCATATATGAATTCGAAACGTGTATGTATCATTGGCGCCGGGCCCTCAGGGGTCACCGCCTTAAAAAATCTCTTAGACGAAGGTATTGATGCCGTTGCCTACGATAGAAATAACCAAGTAGGAGGTAACTGGATCTATAGCGAAGATGAGAGCCACTCGAGCGTTTTTGAAACCACGCATATCATCAGTTCAAAAACCCTATCGCAATACGAAGATTTTACCTTCGATGATTTCGACAGCGACGTGGCCGATTACCCATCGCATGATGAACTACGTCGTTATTTTCAGGCCTATGCAAAGCACTTTCAGCTATATGAACATATTCAGTTTGAAACCCTCGTTATTCATTGTGAACATATCAATAACCAACAATGGCAAGTCACCTTCGAACATAATGGTGAACAGCGCACCGAAACCTTTACCGATTTGGTGGTAAGCAATGGGCATCATTGGTTACCGCGCTATCCGAAATACACTGGAGAATTTTCGGGAGAGCTATTACATTCGCATCAATTTAAAAAAGCTGCTCCTTTTACAAACAAGCGTGTCTTAGTGATTGGTGGAGGTAATTCGGCTTGTGATGTGGCTGTAGAAACCAGTCGAGTAAGTACAAAAACTGCCATTAGCTGGCGCAGAGGGTATCGTATTGTACCCAAATTTGCCATGGGCTTGCCAACTGATGTGATGGGCGCGCGTATGCATTGGTTACCCGTTGGTATTCGACGTTATTTATCGGAAGCTCTCATCTCATTTTTAATAGGATCAAACGAAAAGTATGGTTTGCAAAAAGCCACTGATCGATTTGGGGCAACACATCCCACACTTAATAGCGAATTGCTGTATAAAATACGACATGGCAAGGTAAAACCGTATGTAGATATAGAACGTTTTGAAGGAAACACCGTTCATTTTAAAGATGGTATGTCTGAAGACTTCGACGTGATTGTGGCCTGCACTGGGTTTATCTTAGCACATCCTTTTTTCAAAAAGGAATTTATCGATTATAGTGACAGCAAGGTGCCACTCTATTTAAAAATGTTTCACGAAACCTACGAGAATCTCTTTTTTATTGGCATGTTTCAGCCGCTGGGTTGCATTTGGCCAGGTGCCGAATTGCAAAGTAAGTTGGCTGCCAGAGCCATAAAAGGTTCGTGGAAACGGCCAAAAAACATCGCTCAATTATGCCAACGCGAAGTGACACATCCGCATTATAAACAAATAGATACACCACGACATACGATTACTGTAGATTACCATCGTTTTATGCGCGATCTAAAAAAGCAGCTACCGAAAGATTATGTATCTAAAGAACCTCGAACATCACATGAAATGGTGGCGTCTTAAGCCTTTTTTGCAACAACGAAATCGAACAATGTATCAATAGCTTTCTTGGTATTTTTTTTAAAAACAGGTTTTAGAAAGAAGATCATCAGTTTCTTGATAGGTGAGGTTGCCTTTAAATAGGTTTCTGACGTCAATGTACAAGAGTTATTGGTTAAGGGAGTGATGACAAAAAATTGATACAATTCATCTACAGGTGTTGGACTGGTTGTCATTTCACCATAACTTAATTGTCCCGGTTCGGCATCCTTACTTACCGTAATGAAGTTTAAATGTTTGCCATTGATCACACATACATGTTCACTACCAATGCGGGTGACTTCATTTTCATCGAATTCAATTTTATCAACGCCGTCAGACCAGTGATGACGATAGCTATAGTTGGTAATATATTCTAACAGCTCGGAGGCCGAAATAGGAAACTCTTTTTCGAAAAGAATTGTTGGAGCTTCCTCAAAATGTACCTTCTTTGCTTTTTCAAAAGGTTTTAACTTGAGTTTATTGGCGTCGATGATCGCATAGATATAATCGAGTTCTTTTTGGTCGTAGGTATCTTTACCTTCCTTAAAATCGAAGAGCATACTCTTATAATCGGTAGGTAAATGAATGGTATCGACCAAATCTTTGGTCATCAATACATAATTATCACTATCGACAGAATTCTTCATCAAACGATGGGCTTCGATGACTTCACTACCAAATGGCTTGCGTTTGTTTTGTACATTGATAAATTGCAAATCACTACAATGAGCAATAATCTTTAGTTTAAGATTTGGTGCGGTAGCACAGGCATTACAAGGACAAATTCTGTTTTTCTCGAGTAATTTTAAGTGGCTATAAAAAGCCGTAAACATCGTCTCTACTTGCGCCAAGAGTTTTTCGCGCGACGGAATTTCTTGTTCTTTATAAAAAAAGAGTGCATCTCCTTCTACTTCGGCCAATTGTAATTGCTGCGTATTGGCATCAATTAAAATTTCGAGCAGCTCGGTAATCACATGTTGACTGTGTTCAACCTCAGTATTTTGAACAAATTCGGTGTATCCAGAGATATCGGGTATAAAGAGTAATGATGGATTCAAAGGCGACGGGGTTTAGATCGTATGGTTAAAGATACCTCTTTAGTCGTAAAGATAAGAGAGAAGTAACACGATTGCATAAAAAAAGCCAATACACATGGGTATTGGCTTTTGAAAAAAGATTTGGTTAGTTACTTTTTTCGGGTAGCTTTAAATGTACCATTCGGTTGAATCATATTTAAAGCGTTGATTTTTTTGTCATCATCTTCTAAAAATTCAATTTTATATCCGTCAATAATTTTTAATGAGAACTTATGTTTATCGGTTGCGATGAGTTCATATTCTGGCTGACCTTTTACAAAAGCATAGAGCGTTGTACCTGCTTCTTTAACATAAATTTTCATAGTCATTGGCCCTAATTCATAGTTCCCCACATATTGTTCTAATGTTTCTTTACTTACTGCTATTGAGGCTGGCTTACGTTTAAACGTAATCGGGTCGATGGTAGGCTCTACCTGCATCGTTGCTCCCGATATTTCTCCCGAATTATTGGTGCTGAAATTAAAACGAAGCGGGCCAGAATCTGTGGTGTCAATACCTGTTTTTTCTACTCTAAACGGTTCGAAAATATCATAGTGATAGTGTTTTAAATAGAATTTCATACGTTCGAAATTGGCAAAGAGTGAATCTCTTTCAACAGTAATGTTAAACTTTCCGTAGCCTACATTGCTGTATTCACCTGCATATTCTTGTAAGATATGCGAGGGTTTTGTATTCGGGATGTTTGCCGACTTCGAATCATCATCTGCCTCGTCAGCTGCTTTTTTCGATTTCGCTTGTGCGTCGGTATATCTTTTGATCCAGTTGGTTCTTTTTTCTTTTAACATACGATCGGCAATTGTATTCCGTACCAAGCCAGGCACTGCCGAACCATTTTGATTGGCGAGAACAACGATTCCGATGCTATCGCTCGGATAAAACGCTACGCTTGCCGAAAAGCCATCAATATTTCCACCGTGTTCTACGCGGTAGTGACTTTTATAGGATGATAAAAACCAACCGTTTCCATAATTGGCAAAATGGGCATCTGGCACTTCTTTATCAGGCAAAGCACTGTTAACCACAGCATGAGACCCAATAGCTTCATTGCGATAACTCTCTGATAGAATTTCTTTGCCTTTAAATTTTCCGTTGTTGATCCAGGTAATTACCCAGTTCGACATTTCATTGGCGCTACTATTGATACTTCCTGCAGGGGCCATTCCGGCAATACGGTAATAATCCATTTTACGAACCTTATCATCTTTAACTTCATATCCAATAGCCGCATTGCTACTTTTTAATAATTCGTCAATGGTAGTATTCGAGCGGTTCATTCCTAAAGGAGTAAAGAAACGTTCTTTGATATTATCTTCCCAACTTTTTTCGGTGATGCGCTCGGCAATCACACCTTGCGCTAAAAACATAAAATTATTGTAGTACCATTGTTGACGCACTCCGGTAAAAGGCTCTTGATATTGTACACGTTGTAATAAACTATCTTTATTATAAGAAGGAAAGAGATACCATGAATAGTCATGTCTTGGCAATCCTGTACGGTGACTCATTAAATCTTGAATGATAATATTGTTATTCATATCATCATTGTGGAACTCGAAATCATCGATGTATTTTAAAGGACTCTCATCGAATTTTAGTTTTTCTTCGTCTCTCAATTGTCCGAGTATGGCCGAGGTAAAGGCTTTTGTGCTCGAACCAATGGCAAACAAGGTGTTGGCATCGGCAGGGACTTTATTTTCATAATCGCTATAACCAAAACCTTTGGCATATATGATTTTTTTACCTTCAACAACCGCGACCGAAAATCCGGCTGCCTTAGTAGCTTCTAGAATAGTATTGAGTTCTTTTTCAACGCCTTTTAGTCTTTTGTCTTTTTGTGCCAATACAGATGTACTAATGGCGATACTGCAGATAAAAAATAAAAGAGAAGCAAATTTACCTTGCTTGTAGTTCTTTATAAATGACATAATGTTGTGAGTTTAGTTATATCCATTAGTAGCTTGTTTTTACAGAAAGTTACCTTTTTTGCAAGAAAATTTACAATTCATCCTCAAAAAATGACAGTTCGGTCAGCCATTTTTTTAAAAACAGCCATGTTAGAAGACTTTTGATGTATAATTTAAAACTCAAAATCATGATCAGAATTGTATTAGTAATTGTAGTGTTTGTTTTATCACAAGTAACCTACTCGCAAACAAAATTTGAGCAAGGCATGGAAAAAGCCTTCCAATTAATGACAGAAAATAAAAATGACGAAGCTTCAAATATGTTGGAGCGTATTGCCAGTGCAGAACCAATGAATTGGCTGCCTCCGTATCATATTGCATTGTTAAAAGCACGTACTTCTTTTACGATGACTGATAAAACTAAGCAAGAAGCACAAATTAAATTAGCTGAAGATTTTATCGCTACAGCGGATGCTTTATCACCAAATAATTCTGAAGTACATGTGGTGATGGGTATGATCAATACAGCTAAAATCGTATTGAACCCAATGGTAAATGGAGCGACCCTCTCTGAGCCTACGATTAAATTATACCGCAAGGCCATAGCCTTAGACAAAACAAACCCAAGAGCATATAGTGGTTTGGCAGAATTTGAAATGGGTGGTGCACGTTTCTTTAAGCAAGACCTTACTCCTTATTGCAAAAGATTACAGAAATCAATAAAAATGTATGATGATTTTAAGCCAGCAAGCAAGTATGCTCCAAACTGGGGGAAAGATTGGACACTGCAAGTATTAAAAGGATGTGGAGATATGACGAGTACAAAAGAGGAAGCTCAAGCATCGACAACTTCGGCGACGCCAGCAGCATCTGGGTCAGTTACCATTACGGCAACAGTACCAAATGTTTCAGGAACAGACGGTGATGTTATTTTTGCTTTATATGATAGCAGTGAAGCCTTCGCTTCTAGAGCACCAATCGCAACAAGCAAAAGTTCAATTGCTAACGGAAGCTCACAAGCAATTTTTAAAGACGTTAAACCTGGTACATATGCCATCGTAGTATTACATGATAAGAATGGTAACGAACGTATGGATTTTGAACCTTCTGGGATGCCAAAAGAAGATTATGGTTCATCGAATAATAAAATGAAAATGGGACCACCAAGTTTTGCCGATGCAAAGTTTACGGTTGAAAATAAATCCTTAGATTTAACTATTAGATTTTAACCAATAAAAAGAGCAATGAAATTAGTACTTAGCCTATTTTTAATATTCAGTTCAGTAGCATTTACATCGACAGATTCTGGAACCTTAACAGTTGAATTTGAGATTACTAAATACAAAACGGGCAAGATTTATGTAGCTTTGTATAGCAGTAAAGATAGTTTTTTAAAGAAACCAATGAAAGGAACAATTATCTCGGTAACTGATGGAAAAGCAACAGCAACTTTTGAAAATGTAGCAGCTGGTACGTATGCAGTTTCTTCTTTCTATGATAAGAATGGTAACGGAAAATTAGACACTAATTTTTTAGGTATTCCGAAAGAGCCAACTGCAATGAGCAATAATGCAAAGGGAAGTTTTGGCCCCCCTAAGTTTAAAGATGCCAAATTTAGAATGAAGGCAGATACAACGATTAAGATAGCCTATTAATTATGGAGAAGATACGAGACATATATGCGTTTGATACGGTAAAAAAAGGGGTGATCGTTTGCCTAAAGATTACCATCATTTTAGGAGTGTTCTTTGCCATCGTTTTTCAACAGACCACCATACAAGGAATATTTTTATCATTCGGAATTACGGCTATGTATTCTTTTGGTCTAGGGCTTGGTAATGGGTTTTTAAATAGATGGTTGTCGAGTAAATGGAGTTGGGTAACACAAACCAATCAACGCGTAATTGCTGGTATTATAGGTACTATCATTTATACAATCGTGATAGTTTTGATCATCGATTATGTACAAATTGTCATTATTAATGATATGGATGTTTCGCTTTTTTTTAGCGAACGTATGAATTGGATGCATTTGTTCAATATTGTATTGTCTTTAGGAGTTGCAACCTTCTTGCATGCTAGAGATTTTATGATCAATTGGAAAGCATCTATAAAACAAGAAACGAAGGTTCAAAAGATCATTGCAGGTACAGCATCAGCACAGTTCGATGCCTTGAAAAATCAACTCGATCCTCATTTTTTGTTCAATAGCTTGAATGTATTGACAAGTTTAATCGATGAGAATCCTGATGCAGCACAAAACTTTACGACCTCATTGTCGAAAGTATATCGATATGTGCTAGAGCAAAAAAATAAAGAATTGATAAGTGTCGATGAAGAATTAAAATTTGCAAAGACTTATGTACGCCTATTAAAAATGAGATTTGAAGATAGTATTGTCTTCGAAATCCCTGAAAAGGCGCAAAACCCTGAAGCAAGAGTTGTGCCGTTGTCATTGCAATTACTTTTAGAAAATGCAGTGAAACACAATATAGTAAACTCTTCTAATCCGTTGAAGATTCGGATTTTTGAAGAAGATGGTAATTTGGTCGTAGAGAACATTTTACAGCCAAAAGAAGTATTAAAGAAGAGTAGTGGAGTTGGGTTGTCAAACATTCAACAGCGCTATAGCTTATTAACAAATAGACAAGTACAGATTAATAAAACAACATCACATTTTTTTGTAAAAATACCGATGTTGACAAAACAAGTTACGGGTATGAAAATACAAACTCAAGCCTCGTATATAGAGGATAAAAGATATATAAAAGCCAAGGAGAGAGTACAAGCGATCAAAGGATTTTATGGCAATTTAATGGCTTATGCGATTGTTATCCCATTTTTAGCCTTTTTAAACTATAGAACAAGTGATTTTCCTTGGGTGATATTTCCAATGTTAGGTTGGGGTTTTGGGGTGCTAGCGCATGGTATGGAAGCCTTTGGATATAGTCCGTTTACCGGAAGAAAATGGGAAGAACGGAAGATAAGAGAGTTTATGGAAAAAGAAGAATCTAAAAAATTATAGAGATGGAAAATTTTGATAAAGAAAGCAAATATTTGAGAGCGAAAGAAAAAGTAGAGGAGCTAAAAAAGTTTTATTCAAATTTAACTTCCTACATCGTAGTCATCGCAGGTTTAGCAGTGATTAATTATTATACGAATGGTTTTCATTATATGTGGTTTTTATGGCCAGCTTTAGGATGGGGGATTGGCCTTGCCTTTCACGCCGCTAAAGCCTTTGGATGGAGCCCGATTTTTAACAAAGATTGGGAAGAACGTAAGATTAGAGAATATATGGAAAATGGCCAGGAGCAAGAACGTGGAATAACAAAAACCCAAAACTGGGAGTAATTTTAGCGCCATGGAAACAGAAAGATATCAAAAATATGAGCGAGCTGTAAAACATGTAAAAGAGCTAAAAGAGTTTTTTCAGCATGCGGCTGTCTATATCGGCTTTGTAATTGTGCTACTGGTATTTAAACAGACAATTGTAGACTTTATACTTTCAAATACTGAGGTTAAAGATTCTGAATTTTTATATTGGATTCATGTCAACATCAACTTAATACCTTTTATATGGAGCGCCGTTGTGTTGTCACATGGTCTTTATGCCTACCGTTCGAAGATTATGCCTTTTAAAGATTGGGAAGATAAAAAGATTCAGGAATTGATGGAAGAGGAAGAGCAAAAACAACAATCCACGCAGTGGGAATAAAATATTTAGATATGAACACGATACATTATAACGAAGAACATTATGCGAGGGCGAAGAAGAAAGTAGAACGTATTAAAGGATTTTACCGTCACTTGGTAGTGTATCTATGTATTAATATGATCATTACATCGGTTCATGCAGTGCATGCCCTACGTGACGGATTGTCATTTATCGATGCTATATGGAATTTACAAACATTTTTTAATTGGGCGCCCTGGGGTATTGGCCTTCTCATTCACGGAATTGTAGTGTTGGATGCACCATCGTTGTTCATGGGAAAAAATTGGGAAGACAGAAAAATAAAAGAACTTTTAGAAAAAGATCGTAAGAATAGTTCGATGAACTGGGAATAAACGTATAAGGTATGGAAAAGAAAGATTATTCAAAAGAAGATAGCTACCTCAGAGCAAAAAAGAGAGTAGATGCGATTAAAGGATTTTACTGGCATTTGGTTGTGTTTTTAGCAGTGAACGGATTTATTACCATTTCTGGAGTGATTCGTAATATGGCCGATGGAGAATCATTCATGGAAGCGTTTTGGGATACCTCTACCTTTTTTACCTGGGTACCTTGGGGTGTTGGATTGGTGATTCACGGTATTGTCGTGTTCGATGTTTTTTCTTTTGTGATCGGTAAAGGATGGGAAGAACGTAAAATAAAAGAATTGATCGAAAAAGAAGAGGATGATTATAAATCACTAACTAGATGAAAAAGAGTCTTATATTTTTCTTGCTTTTTTCTACAATTCTACATGCACAGGATAGTTTTATTATTAAGGACGTGCGTCTATTTGATGGAGAAAAGGTACATGAAAAAACCTCTGTACTTATTGAAGATGGCCTCGTGTCTATGGTCACACCAAAAATTAAAGAGAAGTACACCGTTATTGATGGTAATGGTAAAACTTTAATACCTGCACTCAGCAATGCACATGTGCATGCTTGGTCTATACTTTCTCTCAAAGAAGCAGCCAAAGCAGGCGTTCTCAATATATTTGATATGCATGGAGTAGAAATGATGCAGCAAATGATGAAACAATATAATGATTCAACTAATTATTCGAATTATTATGTTGCAGGCGCAGCAGCCACAGCTCCTGAAGGGCATGGTACACAATTCGGATTTCCATCACCTACCTTGACGACACCCGAAGAAGCTAAAGAATTTGTTCAAACTCGTATCAATGGAGGTGCCGATTATATAAAGATTATCGTTGAACCATGGAAAAAAACCTTGAGCCATGAAACAGTGAAAGCACTAATAAATGAAACTCATGCACATCATAAAATTGCCGTGGTGCATATTTCGAAAGTAAATGATGCCTATAAAGTATTGCAAAATAAGGCTAATGGTTTGGTACATATCTGGTGGGATAAAAAATTATCACAAGAGCAATTAGCAACGCTTACGAAGAACAATTCCTTTTTTGTAATTCCTACCTTGCTCACATCGGTGAAAGTATTAAAAATGATACGAAAGAACAGTCCTGAAGGTGCTGTTTTGACAGATGAAGAATTAAAAGCAGAAGTAAAAAAACTCTACGATGCGGGTGTACCAATTTTAGCAGGAACCGATCCTCCCAATGCCCAAATTAATTATGGAACAGATTTATATAAAGAACTCGAATTATTAGTAGCGGCAGGCCTTCCAGAAATTGAAGTTTTGAAAAGCGCTACGAGTTCAATAGCCAAGGCTTTTTCATTGTCAAAACAAGGGTATATCAAAAAAGGATATACGGCCAATATGGTGCTGATAGATGGTAATCCGTTAGAGGATATCAAAGCGATTAGTCAAATTCATACCATTTGGAAAACGGGAAAAAAAGTAGCTCGATAATGTTTGACAATATTATTCATAGTACCATTGGGCTCGTACATACAATTTTTGCTTTAATTGCAATGATTACGGGTTTAGTGGTGGTGTTTAATGTAAAAGGAACTTTATTTCACAAACGAATAGGATATGTTTATGTAGCTTCAATGCTATTGTTGAATATAAGTTCTTTTTTTGTTGTAAATTTTGGTGGTTTTAGTTTGTTTCACTTTTTCGCAATTATTAGTTTAGCAACTGTACTTGGTGGAATTATTCCCGCTATTAGAAAACAAAAGAAATGGTTCGGCTATCATTTTTATTTTATGAGTTGGTCGGTTGTAGGACTGTATTGTGCTTTTTGGGCCGAAATAGGCACCCGTTTTGTGAAAAATATGCAGCAATTTTGGTGGGCAGTAGCACTTGCAACCTTGATTACCACCTTTATTGGAAGTAGAATTATTAATAAGCAAGCAAAAAAAATGAATTTAAGATAATGAATATACTAATTATAGAAGACGAAAAACCAGCGGCTAGACGTTTGAATAGAATGTTAGAAAGCTTGGATATGAAAGTGAATGCGATGTTGCATTCAGTTGAAGAATCATTAGCATGGTTTAAAAAAAATGAACATCCCGATCTGATCTTTTTAGATATTCAGCTATCCGATGGTTTGTCTTTTGAGATTTTCGAAAACATCGATGTTAAAAGTGCCATTATTTTTACAACGGCCTATGATGAGTATGCCTTGCAAGCTTTTAAATTAAACAGTATTGATTATTTATTAAAACCTATTGATAGTGAAGATTTAGAAGTTGCCGTGGCGAAGTTCAAAGAACGCATTCCCGAAAAGCAAGGAGTGTCGGTCGATTTTGATGATATTAAAAAACTACTATCAAATCCGCTTGAGCGCGAATACAAAAGACGTTTTACTGTAAAAGTAGGGCAGCACCTTAAAATGATTCCTGTCGATGCAATAGAGTGCTTTTTTAGTGAAAATAAAGGTACCTATATACATACTAATGAAAATCGTGATTACTTGATTGATATGACTTTAGAAGAGCTTGAAAAAGAATTAGCTCCCGAAACTTTCTTTCGAGTAAGTCGCAAATTTTATGTGAATATCAATGCCATTAAAGATATGGTTTCTTATACCAATTCTCGTTTACAAATAAAGTTGAATACGTTTAAGGAACATGACGTGATTGTAAGTCGTGAGCGCGTACGTGATTTTAAAGACTGGTTAGAATAGTCGATGAAAAAATACCTACCGATACTTTTAATTTTAGCGGGATGTAAGTTTATTGTTCATGCCATTGCGAATAGTAATTATGGCTTTCATCGCGATGAATTGTTGCATTTATCAGTAAGTGAGCATTTAGCTTGGGGTTTTATGGAATTTCCTCCATTTATTGGTTTTATTGGAAAGCTAGCGGGCTTATTTTTTGATTATTCATTATGGGGTACCAGATTGTTTCCAACGATAGCTGGCATTGCCATTTTAATAGTGTGCTGTATGATCGCCAAGGAGTTAGGAGGGAAGTCAAAAGCCATTTTATTAGCCGGTATTTGTATACTCGCTTTTCTTCCGTTTTATCGAAACCATACCTTATTTCAACCCGTCGCTTTCGATCAGTTATTTTGGACCTTAGGTTTTTATTTCTTGATTAAATTTATCAATTCAGAGAAGAAAAACTATCTTATTTTTCTAGGAATTACCTTGGGTCTGGGCCTTTTAACCAAGTACACCATTTTGGTTTGGGCATTCGGTCTTTTTATTGGATTGTTTTTCTACAAAAGTGGGGCGCTTTTTAAAGATAAATGGCTTTATATTTCTGCTTTTATTTCACTCCTGATTTTCTTACCAAATGTTGTTTGGCAAGCGCAGCACGATTTTCCGTTGATCAGACATTTACAGGAGTTAAATGATAGTCAGTTAGATGAGGTTGGTCCTTTTGATTTCATGATAGAACAGCTCAATTTTCCATTTACATTAATCGTCAGTCTCTTTGGAATTTTTGCGTTTCTGTTCGATAAAAACCTAAAGAAATATCGTGCCTTAGGTATCGCAACAATCGTCACGTTTGGTGCGATGTGGTTGCTGAGCTCAAAAGCGTATTATGTTTTTGCAATTTATCCTGTTTTATTCGCTGGAGGCGCTGTAAAGATCAGCTCTTTATTAAAGAAAAGACCAAAGCTACTATATGCGATATGTGCGATTGTATTACTACCATCGATACCGTTTATACCTGAACTAACACCTATATTACCTATTGAACAATATGTGAGTTATATGGATAAGGAAGAAGATAATGGAAGAGTTATTTTAACAGGTGATTATGCTGATATGTTTGGTTGGGAAGAACAGGTGAAATTGGTTGATAGTGTTTATAAATCATTGTCTGAAAAAGAAAGAAATACCACATTATTATGGGCAGAGAACTATGGCGAAGCTGGTGCCTTAAAGATTCTTGGAAAAAAATATGGTTTACCCAACCCGATTAGCAGACACGGAAGCTTTTGGTCATGGGGATATCAAAATAAAAATGCCACAACTTGGATAAGTTTAGGAAATGAAAAGGAATCAGTTGCGTATGTTTTCGAAGAGGTAACCTTAGTGAAAATAATCCAACATAAATATGCCATAGGAGAAGAAGTAGGCATTCCATTATATATTTGTAGAAAGCCTAAGGTCGATATCGAACAATGGTGGGCAGACTACGAAGATCATGTTTTTGATTAACTTCTGTATAAATGCAAATCGATAAAAAAAGTCGCATATTTCTTAATATGCGACTTTTATCAACTGTCATTTTTTTTATTCTTTTACAGGTTCCTCATACGCCAAATATTTATCTAAAAACTGAAGAATTTTCCCGTAGGCTTCTATTTGATTTTCTTTTTTAACGAAGCCATGACCCTCATCTTCAAAGAGCACATATTCTACTGGCACACCATTCTTTTTAACACCAGCAACAATTTCGTCAGATTCAACTTGTAATACTCTAGGGTCTTTTGCTCCTTGTAACACCATTAAAGGTTTGGTTACTTTTTCTGTATGGAACAGCGGAGAAATTCTATGTAAACGCACAGAATCTTTAGCAGGATCGCCCATTTCTTTATATAAAGCATCTTTAAAAGATTCCCACCAAGGCGGAATACTTTTAAGGGTACGTAACCAGTTTGTAACACCAAATATATTTACACCAACATCAAACTCTTCCGGTTTAAAAGTGAGTGCAGCCATGGTCATATATCCTCCGTAGGATCCACCAATAATACCTATACGCTCTGCATTAATCTCGGGTTGTTCAGCTAACCAATTTTTACCTTCAACACAGTCTTGTAAATCTTTTTCTCCATGATTTTGATCATCCATCTGATAAAAAGTTTTACCATAGCCACTACTACCACGATTGTTTACCGCTAAAATAGCATAGCCATGATTTACTAAATATTGAATCAACGATGAAAAGTTTTGTCGAGACTGACCTCCAGGGCCACCATGTACCCAAACCAATGCTGGTACTTTATTTGCTGCTGACGCTTGATGCGGTGCATAATAAATAGCTGGTATTTCAAGACCGTCAAAAGATTTATATCGTACTACTTTCGCAGTTACCATATCAGCCGGATTGATATCTTTATTTAAGACATCGGATAACTTTGTAGGTGTTTTACTTTCTACATCGTATGAATATAAATTAGAAGGTGTATTTGATCCAGATACATAAAAACGAGCTTTGGTTCCGTCTCGAGAAAAGCTAATATTGCTCACATCGCCTGTTTCAAAGCTTGGAAAGTCGACACTGTCTCCTGTTGCTACATCTATAACTTCTACATCGGTTTTCGCATCGTTATTCACCAAGGTAATCCGTTTTTTACCATCATGAGTAAAAAAACTAGCCCAAATGTCCCAGTCTTTTTCTAATACTTTTTCATACGATTTGGTAGCGATATCATATTTTTTGAGGTAGCCAAATTCACTTCCTTCATCAGTAGTATATAACAATGACTGACTATCAGGAGTAAAATCTGATGCCGAATTTGCCGATTGATTTTCATTTACTTTGGTAAGTGACTTGTCATCAAAATTATAGACAAATAGATCACTATCGTTAGTCGTTATCGCCTTGCTAAGCGCCATATATTTTTTATCTCTCGAGATCCCACCAAATCCATAAGCTTCATCATTTTGATAGATCATTTTAGCAGTTAGCGTATTGAGATCCATTTCATAAATATCTGTGAATCGAGGGTTTCGTTTGGTATATCCATAATAAAAACTATTGCCATCATGAGCCCATCCATAAAACGAAGCACGTGCCCCTTTATCTGGAGTCAATTCTTTAAAAGTTCCGGTGGTATCTCTCATATAAATATGATATATTTCATCACCGTTGTTGTCCATGCGAAACAACATACGCTCATCATTAGGGAAATAGGAAATCCCAAAAATTGAGGCACTGTCTGACGCCGTTAAAGGTGTAAAATCGCCACCTTCGGTTGGTACAGTATACATATTGTAAATTCCAGATCGATTACTAGATACAAGTAATTTGGATTTATCTGGTGAAAAACTACCACCACCAATGGCTTCATTATCCATCATCTGTTCAATGGTATATGATTTGAGATTCTCAACCAGTTCTTGCTTTTCGTCGATAGGTTTTTCTTTTTTACAAGCCATGATACTTGCCAAAACAAGTATACATATCATTAAGTTTTTCATAATAGAGGTTTTGTTAAATTAGATAGTTGAAACTAATTTACTACTAATTAGAGAATTGCAGTAAATTTTAACATTAATTATAGTTCGAAAAAACTAAATACACTACCTCCGTACTTTTTTAAGTATGTAAAGTGAGGATTGTTAGAAAGGTCTGTATGTTTGGAATGTTCGATAATTAACAAGCCATTCTCCTTGAGCAAGTTGCGCTCAAATACAAGTGTAGAGATATTTAAAAATTGTGCATCGCTAAAATCATAAGGCGGGTCTGCAAAAATAATATCGACATTGAGATTGCTATTCTCTAAAAATTTAAAGACGTCACTTTTAATCACATCAATTTTGGCATCTAAGACTTTCGCTGTAGCTTCTATAAACTTTACGCATCCATAATGTTTATCAACACTCATAATATGCTCTGTTCCGCGAGATGCGAATTCAAAGCTTATACTGCCAATACCAGCAAATAAATCGAGTAAACTGATATCTTCGAAATAATAATGATTGTTGAGCACATTGAAAAGTGCTTCTTTGGCAATATCTGTGGTAGGTCGCGTCGGAAGATTTTTGGGTGCATTGATACGACGACTTTTATATTTACCAGAGACAATGCGCATTAGTACTGATGCAATAAAGTAAAGAACTGACGCTTCACATCTTCGGTAAAGGAAGAGTCAAAGGTGTATTTAGATCTGTTTTCTATGAGACTTACATTTCTTACATACCCAAATGCCATTTTATAGAGCTCATCGTCTTTTTTTACATTACCTAAGAGTTGTAGTTCTAGTTCTTCTGGGTTGAGGTTTAATTGCTCGGCAACGAATAAGATATAATAGATGAAATCTTCTTTTGTCTTATAATCAAAGGTGTTGTACAATTGCAACTTCTTATCGGCGATAACGACTATTTCAAAATGTCTTTTACAAATATTTACAAACATATGTGGCACCAGACTAAACTTGTAAATGTCTACTAAATTCTCAACAAGTACCGTAGAGAAGTGTTTGTATTCGAAACCTCCAAATTGGTCTACAAAAAAATTATTGGCATTTACAAAAGGCACATAAACATTGACCATTTCGTGATTTTTCAAATCGTCAAATGCAAAGAAATCATGCCGTAGCGTTTTGTTATTATACGAAAGATAATCTGACATACGCTCTTCTTTGAACAATGGTTTAGGAACTAAAGATGATAAGTTATTAGTATGACTTACCGATACAGAATGATATTTTTTATCTTTTAACAACTCATTCGTGTCAAAAATTTCTGTAATATTTTGAAGGAGTGTTTGTGGCGTGTAAGAATTTTCCTTAAAACTATAATTATAGAGTGCCGTAAACTTTTTGTCATCTTTATTCAAAACACAAAAAGAAAATCCACCCAAACTAAATTGGATGGATAGATGGTTATATTCTTGATTCTTAGAATCTAGATTACTCTTTATTTTTAGCTTTTCCTGAATCATAAAGTATTGGCCAGTTACCATTCGTTTTTACATCATCTAAAGAACCAACAGAAATAAACTCACCAATAACTTCGGGAGCTAATGCTTCTTTTTCTTGTTTGATTAAATGTATTGGTAAACCTTCAAGTATTAATTCTTTTGCCACAGAAACCATAAATACAGGTGACTTTACCCCTTGTACTTTTTCTACATATCCTGTTTTTAAGTCAAACTTAGCACTCGTGCCAGGTACGTTAAACATATTAGAATAGTCTCTACCTGCAAAATCTGCTCTCACATCTTTATAACCAATAGTATCTACAGTACGTTCTTCAACTTCAATCATAATCGGACTATAATCAGTTCCTTTGTTAACCGTTTTAATAACGTTTTTTGTTTCAGTTATTGCAAATTTAGCAGTGTCAATAAATTTGATCAAGTTCGCTGGATTATTTGTGAAATCACCAGTTACTTCTTTGTGTGCTATCTGCGCGTCTCTAATTGTTTTTAAACTTTTAATTACTGGGGTATATCGCTCAACTTTCTCTTCGTTAAATTCGATAGGGCCCATAATACCTTTGTAAATTTTATAACCTAAAAAGATGACCAAAAGCCATAGAAGAATAGATATTATTGGTCGCGCTTTTTTTGAAACTTTATTTGTGATTAGGTAAGCTAAAGCTCCAGTTGCAACTATTGCAAGAACGATAATTATAATTGTTAGCATTATGATAAATTATTTTGGGTTACAGGCAAATCTACAAAATTTTTTTAATGCTTAAAACTTTTATGCATAAATCAATTTGTACCTTTGTTTTTTATCTGAATAGAATACATGGTTAAAGATGCTACCTCCTTTTACAATATACTTTTAGAGCAATTTCCTTTTACTCCTACAAATACGCAAGATAGGCTTTTAAAACAGCTGTCGAGCTTTGTTTTTAATCAAAATAAGCAACAATTGTTCTTATTAAAAGGATATGCCGGTACCGGGAAAACCACGACAATTAGTACTGTTGTGAATTCGCTGTGGAAAGCAAATATGAAATCAGTACTCTTAGCACCTACAGGAAGAGCAGCAAAAGTAATCGGAAATTATGCCAAGAGACAAGCCTTTACAATTCATAAAAAAATATACCATCCGCGAAAAGCTAAAAATGGTGGCGTCTCCTTCGTTTTACAAACAAATAAGCATACCAATACCATTTTTATTGTCGATGAAGCGTCGATGATCCCAGATAGAGCCGCAGATGCCCGTCTCTTTGAAAATGGGTCGTTATTAGATGATTTACTATTTTATGTGTACGCAGGTAAAAATTGCAAAGTCATTTTTATCGGTGATACCGCTCAGTTACCTCCAGTGAAACTCGCATTGAGTCCGGCTTTAGATGCTGATAAATTAGAATTGAATTATAACAAAAATGTTGAAGAATTAGAACTCGATGAAGTGATGCGTCAGCATGAAAGTTCTGGAATTTTGAACAATGCAACGTCGTTAAGAGTTATTTTAGATGAAGGAGGATATGAAGCGTTTAAATTTAATTTGAATTTCCCCGACATTATTCGTCTAATAGATGGTTACGATATTCAAGATGCCATTCATAGTGCGTATGACAATATTGGTGTAGAGGATACAGCTTTTATCGTACGTTCTAATAAACGGGCAAATCAATACAATCAACAAATTCGAGGGAAGATAAGAGGCCAAGAGAACGAAATTGCTACAGGTGATTATGTCATGGTGGTGAAAAATAATTACTATTGGTTAAAAGACTCCTCATCAGCAGGGTTTATCGCCAACGGTGATATCTGTGAAATTATGCAAATTTTTAATTATAAAGAGTTGTATGGATTTCGTTTTGCAGAAGTACAAGTAAGAATGATTGATTACCCCGATCAAAAACCTTTTGAGACAGTGTTGCTATTAGATACGCTTACAGCGGAAACTCCGTCGTTGTCATATGAAGATTCAAATAGATTATATGAAGAGGTTCGAAAGGATTTCGAACACGAAAAGTCTAGTTATAAGCGTTTACTATCTGTAAAGAACAACAAGTATTTTAATGCGTTACAGGTCAAGTTTTCATATGCAATGACCTGTCATAAATCTCAAGGAGGGCAATGGAAAACAGTTTTTATTGAGCAGCCTTATTTACCTGAAGGTCAAGATATATCGTATCTTAGATGGTTATATACCGCGGTAACACGAGCACAGGAAAAATTGTATTTAATTGGATTTTCAGATGAATTTTTTGAGGAATAAAAGAGGATTATGAAAAAAATCATAGCGAAATTTATCTTTTTCATTTTTGGATGGAAAGCAGATTATAAAGAAGTCTACAAAGTGCCTAAAACGGTCATGTTAGCTTCTCCACATACCTCTAATTGGGATTTAGTATTTGCCTTAGGAGTTTATTGGATAGAGGGTATAGATGCGAAGTTTTTGATTAAAAATGCCTATACAAAGAGTCTTTTTGGGTTTTTCTTTAAATGGCTGGGAGCAATTGGTGTAGACCGTAAAAAACACAATAATTTAGTAGACTATTCTATTGAGTTATTTAACACTTCTGAGGCGCTAATCTTAATGGTACCCGCCGAAGGTACAAGAGAGCGTGTAGAAAAATGGAAAACGGGTTTTTATCATATCGCCAAAAACGCTAAAGTACCGGTATCATTTGGTTTTTTAGATTATGGCAAGCGACTTGCCGGAGTTGGTGATGTCTATACCTTAACGGGAAACTTTGACACGGATATGCAATATATTCAGGATTTTTATGCCACTATTGAAGCCAAATTCCCCGATTTATACAATAAGAAAATATTTTAGCTTTTTTGCATACTACAAATGAGCTATTCGTCGTTTTAGTTTAATCAAGTCATCATTACATGAAGAAAATACTAGGATCTGTTATCTTGTTTTTATTCGGTTGGAAAACTTCATATCCCACTGAGTTTAGAATTCGCAAGATGCTGATGCTAGCTGCTCCTCATACTTCAAATTGGGATACCTTATTTGCGCTTGCTGCTTATTGGAAAGAAGGATTGGATCCTAAATTTTTAATACATGGTAATTTAACCAAAGGTGTTACAGGGTTTTTCTTTAAAAAAATGGGAGCTATTGGTGTTAATAAAAATGAAAATCAAAACTTAGTCGATTATATCGTAAAGCTATTTGATAAGTCTTCTGAGCTATTATTAATTATTGCACCTGAAGGAACTAAGTATCGCACAGAAAAATGGAGAACAGGTTTTTTTAATATTGCAAAACAGGCTAATGTACCATTGAGTTTGGGATTGTTAGACTATGCAAATAAAAGGGCTGGCATTGGCGGACTTATGAGTATGACGGGCAATTTTGATGATGATATGGCCTATATAGAAAGGTTCTACGCTGAAGCAAATCCGAGACATCCAGAACGTTATAATAAAAGCATTTATTAAGGGTTATTTTAGTATAAGTGCTACCCATTTATCTGGATTTTCTAACATAGGGTAATGCCCAGTTTTTTCTAATAAATACAATTCACTATTTGGTATTTCTTTATGCAATTGCAAGGCTATAGCTTTCACAGCTACAGGGTCTTCGGTAGCCCATACGATTTTAACAGGTATTTGAGTCCGCTCTAAAGCACCAATCCAACGATCCCAATAGGTATATCGCTGATTTATATATTGCGTGATTTTGGGCAATACTTTCCTTCCGTTTCCAAGAATTAACATCTGCCACATTTCTTTGAACTCCATAACATTAACGGTGGATGGATCATACCAGATATTGGTCATATTACGCACAAAGGTCTGTTCACTAGCAAATCGTGCTACTAGAGGGCCCAGAAACTTGTTTTTTAGCAATTTTTGGATGAATCTCAATTGCGATAACTCTATATGTATACTACCATTACATAGAATTAATGAGCTAATTTTAAGATCACTTGAACCTTCCTGAGTTTGAGCTAAAATTTCGGTGGCGACACTGGTACCGTAATCATGTGCTAAGATGGTAACTTTATCTAAATTCAGTGACTTCCAAAGTGTGAGGGCAACATTCGCTTGATCAATGAGTGAATACGAATAATCGATTGGTTTATCCGAAAATCCGAATCCGATATGATCATGCACAATGACTCTATAATTTTCTGATAGCTTTTCTAAGACCATCCAATAATCAAATGAAGAAGTCGGATAACCATGAAGCACCACCATCGTTTTGGTGGTATTCCCTTTGTCAACAACAAAAACTTGCTTTCCTAAAACGGTATGAAAAGTACCCAGCGATTTCCATTGCTCCGTATTCATATGATTCAGTTAGGAATGAGTACAATTTTGCCTTTAACTTCTTTATTTATCATCGCATACATGGCATCTTGTACCTTTTCTAAAGGGTATTCTCCGTGAATTTGAGATTTTAGTTTCCCTTGGGCGAACCATTGCATAATTGTTTGTAGGTTTTGCTGATTTTTTGCAGGTTCACGTTGTACGAAGGCGCCCCAAAATACACCAACAATTTCACATCCTTTTAAGAGTGCTAAATTCAATGGTATCTTCGGAATTTCACCTGCAGCAAAGCCCACAACTAAATACCTGCCTTTCCAGGCAATGGCTCTGAGAGCAGGTTCTGTATAGGCATCACCCACTGGATCGTAGATCACGTCTACGCCTTTACCTTTTGTTATTTCCTTGACACGGGTTTTGAGGTCTTCTTCGTTATAATTCACCAAATGATCGGCACCATTTTCTTTACAAAAAGCTAATTTTTCTGTTGTCGATGCAGCTGCAATAATAGTAACACCTAAGGCTTTTGCAATTTGTATGGCTGCTGTACCCACACCGCCAGCGGCGCCCAAAACCAGTAAGGTTTCGCCTTTTTGAATTTGTGCTCGGTTCACGAGCGCATGATAGGAGGTACCATAAGTGAGCATAGAAGAGGCTCCCGTTATAAAGTCTAACATTGGCGGCATTTTAAAAACGGCTGCTGCTTTTGCTTTTACTTCTTCGGCAAAACCTCCAAAAACACTTCCGTACATGACCCGATCGCCAACTTTTAATTGGGTAACATCACTCCCAACTTCTTTAATAACGCCAGCTATTTCTCCACCGGGTGAAAAAGGTAATTCAGGCTTGAACTGATACTTACCCTGAATAATTAGTGTGTCAGGAAAGTTGAGTCCACAGGCCTTAACGGTTATTATAACTTCATCGGCTGCAGGTTGCAACGAAGGAACTTCTTCAACACTTAACTCCTCAATACTACTGAATGATTTACATAAAACGGCTTTCATTAAAATAATTCTTTGGTGGCAGTTATAGTTAATTCGTCATCGTTCATTATGATTTTGGCTAAACTCTTGGTTTTAGTCATTTCATAGATAAAATAAAACTTCATGGTGTGTATTTTACTTTCATAGAATGCAGGCACCTGATTTCCGGTTCCCTCATCCAAAATACACTTTGCGGTAGTGGCAGTTTTTAACCATTGCCATCCGATGACAATCGTACTAAAGAAATCCATAAAAATACTCGCGTCTGCCAAGAAACGCTCATGATTTCCTTTCATAGCATGCGGCATTAACGCACCAATTACTTTTTGAGTCAGCCCGAGATTTTCCAATAAGATGTTTGCGTAAGGCTGTAATACTTCGTGAGCGCTTGCTGCCTTGATAGTTTCTTGAATTTCGGCTGCCAATAATTGCAACGCTTTCCCATTTTTCATGGTAATCTTTCTGCCTAATAAATCTAATGATTGAATACCCGTAGTGCCCTCGTAAATAGAAATAATACGAATATCTCTGTAATATTGTTGTGGCATAAAATCTAAACAAAAGCCATAACCACCTAAAATCTGTACAGCATTACTTGTTGCTTCAATGCCTTTCTCGGCAGGATATGTTTTCGCAATAGGTGTCAGTAATTCTAACAATAAGTTATAGTTTTCCTGTTCTTCAAGATCGCTACTGGTCATTTCTTTATCGAGATAATTGGCAGTTTCAACAATTAAACTCATTGAACCTTCAACGATTGCTTTTTGAGTTAAGAGCATGCGTTTTACATCGGGGTGATTGATAATCAACGTTTGCTCGGCACTTACATCTTTTTGTCCGGTACTGTTCAATTTTCTTCCTTGTGGGCGTTCATTAGCATATTTCACAGATGCATAATAAGCGGCAGCGGCAATACCAGCACCCATTCTACCAGTAGCAACACGCGCTTCATTCATCATTTGAAACATATATGATAGGCCTTTATTGGCTTCACCCACGAGCCAACCTCTTGAGTCATTATTATCTCCAAATACTATGTGTGTGGTGCAATAGCCTCGTTGTCCCATTTTTTCAAACTCACCAGCTACCGCCACGTCATTAGGTTCTAGACCATTTGCGGTAGGTCTGTTTTTAGGTACCACAAATAAAGAAACACCTTTGGTTCCTGCTGGGGCACCATCGATACGCGCTAGCACTAAATGCACAAAATTATCGGCAAACTGATGATCTCCGGCCGAAATGAATATTTTTTGCCCTTTTATAAGATAATATTCCTCATCTGTAGGAGTCGCTGCAGTAACCACGTCAGAAAGTGAACTTCCTGCCTGTGGCTCTGTTAAACACATCGTACCACCCCAAGTTAAATCGAGCATTTTTGGCACGTAGGTATCTTTCAAAAACTGACTTCCGAAAGAAATAATAAGATTCGCTGAGCCCGCTGTTAAGCCAAAATAACCAGTCACATGGTTATTGGCTGCTTCCATAATAAAATAGGCAGCATGAAAAATACTAGATGGTAATTGTAGGCCTCCGTCTTCAAAACTAAATAGACTACTTACAATTCCCATTTCACCAGCATCTTTTAAGATGCTTTCAAATTGAGGATGCACAATGATTTTACCATCTTCGAAATAAGCAGGTTTTTCATCCATTTCTTTAATGAATGGAAATAATGAATTATCCGAAAATGTTTTTACCGAATCAAGAAAGATGTCAATAGAGGTTTGGTCATGCTCATTAAAACGTTCTGTCTCGAGCAAGTCGGTTGTTTTATGAACGTCATACAATAAGAACTTTAAGGTATTTATATCTACATATTCATTTTTCATTCTGTTGCTTCTTTAGTATTAATAAAAGTATCAATATATTCAATTATTTGCTTTCTAGGATCTTCGTAATCAAACCATTTTATATCGGGATCTTTTCGAAACCAAGTTCCTTGACGTTTCGCAAAGCGCCGGGTATTTTTCTTTATTTCTGAAATCGCAAAATCGAGCTCGTAATTGCCTTCAAAATGTTGAAAAATCTCTTTATACCCAACCGTTTGAAGAGCGTTTAAATTTTTGTATTGAAATAGATTTTCAGCTTCTCGTTTGAGTCCATTGCTCATCATTAGATCTACTCTTTTATTAATTCGTTCATAGATAATTGCTCTATCTGCCGTTAATCCTATTTTAATCGGAATAAAATTTCGTTTTGACGTTTTATCGGTTAAGAACGACGCATAGGTTTGGCCGGTTCCAATACATATTTCTAAGGCTCTAATAACCCGTCTATGGTTGTCGATATCTATCTTTTCGAAGGTTTCTATATCTAATTTTTTAAGCTGTTCGTGAAGGACTTCAATACCTTCTTTTTCTAAGCGGATTTTTAATTCCTTACGGATGTTCTTATCTACCGTTGGGAAATTGTCTAATCCTTTTAAAACAGCATCGACGTACAGACCACTGCCGCCCACCATCACTACTACTTGATTTTCATCGAATAGTTCGTTTAATTTTTTAATCGCATCCTTTTCGAATTGACCAACATTATAATCATCAAAAATAGACCTATTTTGAATAAAATGATGATTGGCCAGCGTCAATTCTTCTTCGGAGGGAACTGCAGTTCCAATGGTCATCTCTTTATAAAACTGACGAGAATCTGAAGAAATAATTTCAGTTTCATAATGTTGCGCAATTTCTACGCTCAAAGATGTTTTACCAATTGCTGTAGCCCCAACAATAGAAATAAGATAATTATTCATCATTTAAAAGCTGTCCACAATTATAGCAGAATTCTGCATTATCACGATGCTTTTCTACAGCACAATTAGGGCAATTTTGAGTATTTGTTTGCACGTTAAGCGCACTCGTTGTAAACTCGGCAGAAACAATGCCCGTTGGAATGGCGATGATGCCATACCCTAAAATCATAATGATCGAAGCAATGAATTGACCTAAGGCTGTAACAGGGGCAATATCCCCATATCCAACTGTGGTAAGCGTTACGATGGCCCAATAAATACTTCGTGGAATGCTTGTGAAACCACTTTCTTCATTAGTTTCAACCAAATACATCACCGTACCTAAAATAATAGATAAGATTAATATAAAGAACAGAAATACGGCAATTTTAGCTCTACTGGCTCTTAGCGCCACCATTAATCGATTGGAAGCACCAACATAACGTGCTAATTTTAGAATTCTAAAAATACGCAATAAACGTAGGGCTCTTAATGCTACGAGGGCATGTGTACCTACAAAGAGGAGGGATAGATATTTCGGAATGGTAGATAGTAAATCTATAATTCCATAAAAACTAAAAATATATTTAGAAGGTTTTTTGATTGCTATAATTCTACCTATATACTCTAGTGAAAATAAAATGGTTATGACCCACTCAGCAATATCAAAAAAAGTATGATATTTTGCATCAAGACTAGAGACACTTTCAAGCATAACCAACAAAACACTCGCCAAGATAAAAATGAGAAGTACGAGGTCGAATAATTTTCCGGCTGCAGTATCCGCTTCATAAATGATTTCATGAAGTTTAAATCTCCAGTTATTTTTTTTTGGTTTAGAGGTCAATTGGATTTTAAATTTTTTCTAAAGTTATTAAACTCTTTTGAGTTTTTATGATTTGCTTAAAAAATTCTTTCAAGAAAGGATATTCTTGTGGCGCATAAAATGAGCGTTTTATCACCCTTCTAAAAATCATTTGAATCTTGTTGTCTTTTTCGGTAATACTAAAGGTAAATATTCCACCATCGTTTGGTAATTTAACACCTTGATTTTTAGGTAAGCTTTTAATGGTATAATTGTCTGGTATTGTCAATTGTAAATTAAAAGAGGAAGAACTTGCGTACCCAAAATCTATAGGATAGGTTCGTTGATTTAATTTAAATGGGTTCACCGAAGTTCTTCCATTGATAAAAGGGTTAATTATAATCAAATCACTATCTAAGTTGCTTTCTATTGTAACATCATATAATTCCTTTAAGGGTTTTTCAATGTCTATTAAATTAGAATTTGAATATGAGTTTATTATTAAGTTGTCATCAACACCATAAGCCTCTTCAGCTTTTGTTATGTATTCATCTTCGTCTGTTTTGCGAATGTCAATTCTCTTATTGATTGCTCTGTATCCATCATATGCTTTTTGCATTTGTCCTTTAAAATCTCCATTTGCATCCATGGTTAATTTTAAAGCGGTACGTACACGATTATTCTTTTTTGCTTCAATTGGATGCCAATAACTACCTTTTTTAAAATCCATAACTCTTCCGTATGAATTGAGCGTTCTAAACGGTAACATATTGAAAGGTAGGTTTTTGCTGGTTGCATCTAATAAATAATTAGTATCTCCTATACTTAATTTGGCTATGGCATAATTAAAGTCTGTTAATACGGGATATGCCTTGGTTGGCAATCCATTATTTCGTGTAGAGATCAAAACAATCTTAGCATCGAAACCGGCAGCATTCAATGCATTGATGAGTGAAATATTTATTTCGGTACTATTCGCGGTCTTTTTTGCGTAAGCCGTTTTTATATTAACATCTCGATTAAGTTTGTATTCTCCATTCCATGTAAAATGATTTACGATATGATAGTATATTTTTTTTGCCTTTGCTAAATCGTTTTCCCCAGTTAAAAGTTCGGTTGGGAGTTGTTTTTTTAAATAGTCTGTTTTTCGAAGCTGTTTACCAATACTCTTTTCTGTTTTGAACTCTTTATCGGCGTATTTCCAGGTTTTCGTGAATTTTTTTTGACTGCCGTCGTATCCGTTATAC
This sequence comes from uncultured Flavobacteriaceae bacterium, assembly GCA_947494325.1. Taxonomy (GTDB): domain Bacteria; phylum Bacteroidota; class Bacteroidia; order Flavobacteriales; family Flavobacteriaceae; genus Aureibaculum. The sequence continues at coordinate 123,433 of CANLUS010000004.1, read as the reverse complement.
TGAGACATTTCAAATTTAATAGCCGACAGGAAGTTTTTCTTTGAGGTCAGGTAGTCTTCTTCTACGAAAGCAGGAATGTCCTTCATAGCGTAGATTAATTCTTCACAATCCGCTATTCCGGCAACACCATCTACTGAAAAACAACGTTTTTTGATGTTCGATTTATTTGTATGAAGCTCTTGATATCCCCTCAATCTTCTATTATAGACATAGTTTCCAGGGATGAGTGCATAAAACTCACTATAAAGTTTCGGAATATTACTTTGAAATTCCCAACCCTTAAAATTGAATTTAAATGGAGACTCTAAGGTATATTCATATTCAATAATACTATTGTCTTTAATATTAGGCATGGTAAACTTCACCTCAGACCAATTGTCATTAATTTTTTCTGTAAAAATGTCTTTTTGATTTAAACTTGTTTTTATCGAGCCATTATGTGTGATTGCCCTGATATTTTGTACTTTTTCACGTGCATTATTATTCTTGTAGATCGGAATTCTAATAGTTGCATGCTCTTCACCTTCTTTGTTGAAAATCTTTACTTTACCATAATATTTCGTTCTAATTACAATGTTGTAATCTGTCTGAAAGAATTTAGTCTTTCCATATTCGAATAAAAAAATTGCGTTAGCCGTGCTGTCTTTTTCATAGACCTTTAAATCAACATCATCTTGGGTAATGACTCCATAAGTATATGGAATATAATCTTGGGCAAAATGTGATAAAGTACTAAGAAACAAACATAAAAAGAGGTGATTTTTTCTCATATTAAAATTGAATGATTTTTAATTTCTTATTTTTTCGGATGTAGTTCTTAATAATATGCTGTACATCTCGATTGTTTTGCATGGGCGTTATCAAAGAACGCAGAACTGTAATGTTAGTTACTTGAAAATTTAAATCGTAGAACGTAAATCCTTTGAAAATACCATTTTCGATGAGAATTGCACAGCGTTCGTCTATCACTCTGCCTTTATCAACAATGACAAAACTTTGATTTTCAAAACTATTTTTAGTTATCAATTCTTGTGCTCTTTCGTTATAAGACTTCGCTGGCTCTTTTAAAATACAAGCACCATTACAGGTATTAATTGTATAGTTGAAGCAGTTTTGTTTTGTTGTATACAAACCTGTCAATTTTTGACAAAGCTGATAGACTTCTGTCATTCTAAATAAAAAGCTTTTCGCACTTTGGCGATTACTAAAGGTAGTGATCGGTTTTTTTCTACCGTCGGCTTTATCAATTTTCAGATTGATATAACCATCATTATCGGTAAAACTATATAAAGCATGTGTGAAAATGGTACGTCGAAGTGCTCTGTTATACACAGGTTTATTGTGTTTAATCTCTTCACTTTCTTTTAGGAGTGCTGCCAATTCACTACCTGTATTTTCATAACTGACAGAAGCGACCTGTAATTGCATCTTTTTGGCTTTATGCGATGTGCCTGTAAAATGTTGATTAATGCGCTTTTTGATATTTTTACTTTTCCCAATATAAATAATTGTACCATCAGATTTGTGCATATAATAAACACCTGTAGTCGATGGTAAGTCTTCTAAAATACTTTGCAGTTTGGGTTCCAATTGTTTTTTTGTTTCTTTACGAACAGCTTCGCTGATAATACTTTTTCCAATATCCTTATCTAAGAGAAGTTGGAATAATTTTACCGTGGCGATGGCATCTCCATTGGCGCGATGTCGATCTGTCATCGGAATACCTAAAGTGCGACATAATTTTCCTAAACTATAAGAGGGTAGATCTGGAATAAGTCTTTTACTTAATTCTACCGTGCACAAACTTTGTCTTTCAAATTCGAAGCTTAATCTTCGAAACTCTGTTCTAAGTATTCTGTAATCAAAATTAGCGTTGTGGGCTACTATTATACAATCGGATGTAATCTCCACAATACGTTTAGCCACTTCGTAAAATTTCGGGGCATTGCGAAGCATTTTGTTATTGATTCCGGTAAGATTGACAACGAAAGGTTGGATCTCACGCTCAGGGTTTATCAAACTAATAAACGTGTCAATAACTTGATGCCCATCATATTTATGAATCGCAATCTCAGTAATACCTTCTTCGTTGTATTTTCCGCCAGTCGTTTCTATGTCAACAATAGCGTACAACTACTTTTTGTCTACTACTATACGTTTATCTCTGTTAGCCAATTCCCATGCAGTATGGAATACAAGCTGTGTGCGCTTTTGTAGAAGGTCGTATCGAATTTTATCTGCTGTATCAGTAGGGCGATGATAATCTTTATGTACTCCATTAAAATAAAAAATTATCGGAATATTATTCTTTGCAAAATTGTAATGATCAGATCGATAGTAAAATCTATTTGGATCATTTTCATCGTTATAGGTATAGTCTAAAGTTAGATTGACATACTTCTCATTCATAGCTTCAGATATTTGATGTAATTCGTGACTTATTTTATCCGCACCAATGAGATAGACAAATTCAGGATTGTCTTCATGCTTTTTATCAACTCTACCTACCATATCGATATTTAAATTGGCGACAGTATTCGCCAATGGGAAAATAGGATTTTCCGTATAATATAAAGAACCGAAAAGGCCAACTTCTTCTCCGGTAACATTTAAAAAAACAATAGATCGTTTCGGACCAAGACCGTCATTTGATGCTTTTTGAAAAGCTTCAGCTATTTGCAAAACAGCGGCAGTACCCGATGCATCATCATCGGCTCCATTGTAAATTTTGTTACCCTTAACGCCCTCATGGTCATAATGTGCCGATAGGACGATATATTCATTTGGTTTTTCAGAACCTTTAATATAGGCTACAACATTTTCTGAGTCACCTTTTGACCTTCCTCGAAAAAATTCTCTAGGAATGCGTTGTAAGTAACTACCATCTTTATAAGCAGCTTTTACGCCAGCGTTCTTATATGTTTTTATCAAATAGTCAGCAGCTAATTTTTGACCATTCTCACCAGTTTTTCGTCCTTCAAATTCGTCGGAAGCTAAGGTATATACCTTCTTTTTTAAGGCATCAATTGTGATCGTATTTGCATATGAAATTCGGGCATTTGTAGTCCTAGGTGGTGCTACTTGAGAAGCAGCTTTAGGGCCAATAGCCGGAGAATTTTGACCATTTAGAGTGTTTATTCCTATCAGTGGGATAATGAAGATCAGCAGTGTAAAAAAACTATTTTTCATTCTTAATATTTAATTGTTATAAAAGTACTAATTAATTAAGGTTTATTGATGATAAACTGTTTGGTTTTTGAATCAAATTTCACATATTCATTCGAAAAAAGTTCTTCTAAATACCCATTTTTAATCAATGCATCGGTTTGACCATTTATAAATCCAGTATCATTTAATAACCATAATTGGTCGGCAAGTTGCAATGCCAATTGAACTTCATGCGTTGAAATAATCACTGTTTTGTTCAATTCATTAACTAACGTTTGTAGAAGATTAAAGACTTCTAATTTGTGATGAATGTCAAGATGGGCGGTAGGCTCATCTAAAATGATGAGTGGGGTATCTTGAGCCAAAGACCTGGCAATCATTACTTTTTGTAATTGTCCGTCACTTAGCTCATCACATTTTTGATCAACAATAGACGCTATTCGCACCAATTGAATCGCTTTTTCAATCGCTTTTTGATCTTCTTTAGTTATCGTGCCAATCCAGTTTGTATACGGTTGTCTGCCTAAGGCAATAAGTTCGTAGACGGTTAGATTACTTTGAGGTATTCTCTCTGTCAAAACCAGACTCATTTTTTTCGATAAATCTTGCGAAGAAATAGCCTCGATTGCTCGATTATCAATATATAGATCTCCTGAAATTTTGGGTTGTACTTTCGCCATTGTTCTAAGTAGCGTTGATTTCCCAATTCCGTTTTTACCAAGCAAACATACCAGTTTTCCTGTTTCAAGTTCGAAATTTATATCCTCCGTTATAAGCTGTACCTGTTTTTTATGGTAATAGCCAATAGCAAGCTTTTCAGAAACTAATATGATATGTTTTTTTTCAGTTGTCACTTAATCAATAGTTTACTTTTCTTTTACGTACTAAGAGCCAAATAACAATAGGAGCTCCAAATATTGACGTTATCGCATTAATGGGTAAGGTATATTCGCTATTCGGTAACTGTGCAATAGTATCACTTAGAAGCATTGTTATGGCTCCTATAATCGCGACTGCCGGTAACAGTATTTTATGATTTGAGCTTGTAAATACTAGCTTTGTTAAATGCGGCACCGCCAATCCAACAAAGGCAATAGGCCCAGAAAATGCTGTAATGACGCCCGTCAATAAACCAGTAGCAATTAGGGTGAAATTTCTTGTTCTTTTCAAATTAATCCCTAAACTCTGTGCATAGTTTTCGCCCAATAACAAACTGTTTAAGGGTTTTATAATTACAATGACTAAAAATATTGCAAAGATATAGACTCCAAAGAAGAGGCCCAACTCAGACCATGATAGGTTTCCAAGGTTACCAAAACTCCAAAATATAAATTGCTGGAGTTGATCAGCATTGCTAAAATATGATAGGACACTAATCACAGCACTTGTTAAACTACCGAACATTAATCCAATAATTAAGATCGACATCGTATTTTTCAATTTTCGTGCAACAAGCATGACAGCACTTAATACTAAAAAGGCTCCCAAACTGGCTGCCAATGCTAATCCTACATTTGAATAGGCGAGACCAGCTAGACTTCCGCCGAAGAGCGATAATCCTAAAATTAAAATAGCTACACCCAAGCTAGCACCAGAACTAATTCCGAGTACAAAAGGCCCAGCAAGAGGGTTTCTAAATAGGGTTTGCATTAATAAGCCGCTAATCGAGAGTCCAGAACCTACTAAAATAGCGGTTAATGATTTAGGTAGTCGATAGTTTATTATGATGTAATACCAGGATTCTTTGACGGATATATCACCCCAAAGACTTTTAAAAATATCTGGCAATGGAATATGTACGGAGCCCAAGCTAATGTTCAAAATCCAGCAAAGCACAAGAACTATCAAAAGGAGGATAAAGGTGAACGTATATGTAGTCTTTACAGCCAATTTATTCTTTTAATTGTGCTAAGAAATAAGGCGTATAATTCGGTAATAATTCTGGATGTGCAATTTTGATAATATCTTTTAAAACGATATGGGGTTGCACAGGAGCTAATTCATAATAAATAACGCCTCCGTTCTTTCCTTTTTTATTATTAAAAGAATATATTTTTTTCTTTTGAAACGCCTCAAATTGTGTATAATGCTCATTTGTTTCCTGTAATTGTGCATAACTATTGTAATGTCCTGGCGCGATCCAAAGTGCTGCTTTTTGTCCTTTATTGAAAACAGTTTCGAAACTTAACGATAAGCTTCCTTTTCCTTTGGTATCTGCCCACAAATAATTGGTATTAGCATCCTTCAAAAACTGAGCAACAAAGCTCTCGCCTCCTGGAAGGTTCCAAACATCTTTAAATTGAACACCCGAGAGTATGGTAGGTCGTGTTGTGGCCTCTTTTGCGATAGCCATGGCTTGTTTATAAGTACTTTCGATATTCTCGAAGATGCTATCCGCCATCTCATCTTCATCGTATAGTGCGGCAAAGAACTTTAGCCATTCTGCCCTGCCCAGTGGTGTTTCCTCTAACCAATCTCCATTTAATAAGACTTGAATACCTGCTTTTCCAATATTTTCGAACATTTTATTATTACTACTCATAGAAAATCCTACGACTAATTCAGGTTGTAATTCGAGTAATATTTCGGTATTTATGGATTCTTCTTTTCCCAATTCTTTGATGTTCCCTTTTTCAATGAGATTTCTTGTTTCTGCTGAAGAAATATACTGAGTATTTGGAAAGCCTACTAGGCTACTTTCTTTTTCTAGTAGCTCCAACATGGGGATGTGCGTCGTTGAGGTAACCACCATTTTTTCAATAGGTGTTCTTATAATAGTTATATCCATTACCTCTTTTGGAATTTCAACGCCTTTAGGTACTAAGGCATATTCAAATTGTTCGGTAGCACCAGGGTAAGGAGTTTTTATCAATAATTTTTTATATCCATCATACTGCTGAATATCAAAACCTTGAGCATACTCAATCTCAGTATTTATTTTTCTTTCAACCGTTTTGTTTTGGGCTCTTTTGCAGGAAAAGGCCATAACAACCAAACAACTAAAGAATAGTAATTTTTGAAGTTTCATTATGATAAATTAATTGAGCAAATGTATCAAAATTTGTTTAGTGTTTTTATAAAATTATCTAAACAAAAAATAGAATTATAGTTGCACATATCATAGAAACTGGTACATTTGCGGCGATTTTGGTTTTAATTCCGCGTAAGCGCGATTAAATTAAAAGGGAATCAAGTGAATTGATACGTGACTTTAAAATTGCGCATTATGATTCTTGAGCTGTCCCCGCAACTGTAAGCTTTGTCTCTATGTAGAGATGTTTACTGCAATCTTAATCCACTGTTCTATAAGAATGGGAAGGAAGCAGTAAGACGCAAGCCAGGAGACCTGCCAAACAAATATCAAACACGCTTTCGGAGGAAAAGTATTGGTTTATGATATCTTATCATGCGCCCCTATTTTCTACTGATAGCCATTTTTTAATTCGTTTAAAATAAAGAAAGATGAAAAAAAGGTTATTGTATGTAGGAGCATTGCTAACGACAATCTTAGTAAATGCCCAACAGCAGCAGGATTCAACAAAAGTTGAACAATTAGATGAAGTTGTATTGTCAGATTCACGATTTGCCCTCAAAAAGGAAAATTCGGGTAAAACAATTATTAAAATTTCCAAAGAAGAAATTGAGAAAAACCAAGGGCGCACTGTCGCTGAAATTATCAATGTAAAATCTGGAATTACGATTAATGGTAGCCGTGGAAACGCAGGGCAAAATTTAAGTACATTTTTTCGTGGTGGTCAAAACAGACAGGTGTTGGTTTTAATTGATGGTGTGGCTGTTAGTGATCCATCACAAATTGAAAACAACTATGATCTACAACTCTTATCAGTAGATCAGATAGAATCGATTGAGATTTTAAAAGGAGCTTCAAGTGCTTTATATGGTAACAGAGCTTCAACTGCCATTATTAATATTACGCTCAAAAAAGCTTCAAAGGAGAAAATAAAAGCAAGTTTCGGTACTTATATAGGTACCAATAATTCGCAAGATGAATCGAGAGTAGATTTGGTTGACTTTACCAATACACTTGGAGTCAATGGAACTCTTGGTAAATTTAATTATTTAGCTAATTTAAGCAGCAAAAACACAAATGGCTTATCTGCTGCAAATACACCTAACAGTGCTACTCCAAATGATAGTGATAGGTTTGCAAAAATCACAACGAATGTAAAATTAGGCTATACAATTTCTGACGCGTTTGATGTTACTTTCTTTGGAAACTACGATAGATATACTTCTGAATTTGACGATGGATTTTCTTTCGTAGATCAGGAAAATAGCTCTGAGAATGAACAATACCGTTTCGGTTTAGGTGCAAAGTATGCATATACGAATGGAAGTATTCATGTCAACGCAGCTATGAGCAATATTGAAAGAGCCTTCGATTTTGAGCTTTTTAGTGGTTCTATTTCGGAAGGGAAATCAATGGTAGTTGATGTCTATAATAAATATAAGTTTAACAATCAATTATACAGTATTGTAGGATTAAACATAGTGGATAACGAAATCAACACATTTAGTGTACCGTTCGGTGAAACAGATTTTGCTCCGGCAATTACAGCAGATACGGCCAATGATCAGATTATTGACCCGTATGTAAATGTGACTTATTTATCTGATTTTGGATTAAACCTGAATGCAGGTGTACGTTTAAATAATCATAGCGAATACGGTAGTAATTTTGTCTATAATGTGAACCCTTCTTATGTATTTAAATTAAGTGAGAAGAATCGGTTAAAAGTAATTTCATCATACAGTACAGCTTATATTACGCCTTCTTTATTTCAATTGTTTTCTCCAAGTTTTGGAAATGCCGATTTGGAGGCCCAGGAAGATGCGACAATAGAGGCAGGATTGGTATTAGATTTAGGGCAGCATTTTTCTTTGAGTACTGTATATTTTAATAGAGACCAGCAACATATTATAGAATTTGTAACGTTGGATTTTACAACTTTCGAATCTGAATATCAAAATAGTTCTGATGAATTTAAAGTGAATGGGGTAGAAGTGGAGTTAAGCTCTCAATTGTCAAAAGGATTGCGTTTAGATGCCAACTATACCTTTACAGAACGTAAAGATGGAATCATTTTTAGAGCACCAAAGCATAAAGCGAACGTGAATCTTGGATATGAGATAAATGAAGCTACTTACTTATCTTTAAACTATCAATTCACTGGAGAGCGAACTGCAACTGCATTCAATGACGATTTTACAGAACGGTTAATGCTTGATAGTTATAGCTTACTAGATTTCAATCTAAATCATACGATAATAAGAGATAGATTGAAACTATATGGGACGGTAAGTAATATCTTTAATGAAGATTATCAAGAAGTATTCGGATTTGCTACTTTAGGAAGAAACTACAGAGTTGGTCTAAAGTTCGATTTCTAATTCCTTATAACAAAAAACTAAAGTTAAGAATGGCAATCTATTGAATAGGTTGCCATTTTTTATGTTGGAATCAAATCACAATACCAAACTCCATAGCGATTGCTTTTACAAACACTATCATCATCTTGGGGCATAGGATACTCTCGATAGACCTTTTCACCGATGGTAAACTGAATAGGATGCTCGAAAATTGGACCATCGAAGCAAAAGGTATGAAATTCTCCATTTTCTCCGCAAGGATCTACCTCTTCCGGCAGTCTATCAATGAAATGTTCATCGATAATAGTTCCAACAAAATCTATATCAAAATACTTTGAATTTGCGCAGACAACGATGGTTTTAAAACCAGCTTTTAAAAAATCACGTAGAAGCTGTTTCGTATCTTTTTTCCAAATAGGGAAAACTGCATGAATATCATATGCTTCTAATTGCTTTTCACGATAACTTCTTAAATCTTCTAAAAAAATATCACCGAAAGCACTATGGGTAAAGCCTTTTCTCTTGAGGTTAAGAACCGTTTCGAGCATTTTCTCTTCATAAACTTCCATACTGGGCATTTCTGGTAGCTCGATTAAACTCGCTGGTATTTTTAGTGCCGATGTTTGTGCTATCAATAATTCTTTTCGCAATCCGTGCATAGAAACACGATTGTAATGCGTGTTAATACTCGTTACGAGTTCTTCAACATTGTGAGATTTATCTTGCAATAAAAGGTATAATGCGTAAGCAGAATCTTTACCAGAGCTCCAATTAAAATAGGTTTTATGTGTACTCAATTCTTAGATTTTTGACCCTTATGGTCGCACAAATAGTTACTTTTTAGATTTCTTTTTCAAAACCTTAGAAAGAAGGTCGTAATGCTTGCTCGTATCATGTAGGTAGTTATAACTTTCAATCATTCCTAGTTTGGCGCCAGATGAATCTACCATAACCACTGTAGGGTATACTTTTTGACCATAAGTCTTACTCAATCCTCTATTGTAACTAGATTGTAATTCTGATATTAAATTGGGCCTACGGGGTGCATCAACACGCACTAAAATAAAGGATTTCTGAGCTATTTTTTGGAACTTTTCGGTATAGAAAAAGTCTTTATTCAGATTTTTACAAGCACTGCTCCAATCCGATCCAGTGAAATAAATCAGTATTTTTTTATCATTTTTGGAAGCTTGTTTTTTTGCCTCTTCAAAATTTGTTTGCCAATTAAGATCTATACTCTTTTGCTGGGCAAAAAAGTGTTGACTTCCTATAAGGGTTATCAATAGCACTATAATTGTTATTCTTTTCATTTTTTTCTATTCAACTCTCTTCCAATATTCTGTTCTTCCAAATAGCGAAATGCCAATATATCCTCTTAATTTTAAGGTAGTCTTATCTTTCAATTTAATATAACATTTGTAAACATTTCCATTTTTAGGGTCCACTATTTTTCCACCACTCCATTCATCACCATTTTCTTTTAATCCATCTAAGATAATCATTCCTAAAATAGGCTTATTTTTTCGATTGCCTTTACAATAGATACATATTTTCTCTTTATCAGCCGGATTTAAGATATCGATAATCTTGGCATAGGCCATATCATTTTCTTTATATACCGAAATAATTGCTTCAGTTTCACCTGTTGTTGCGTCAATTGACTTCCATTTTCCGAATATTGACTGCCCTTCCGCAAAAAGCGAAAATACAACACATAATGCTATACAGATACTACTCTTTTTCATGGAGTTTTGCATTCTCTTTTTAATCGAATCATCGAAGCATTAAGTTCAAAACCTAATAACAATATGATAGAATTTAACCATATAAATAACATAATAACGAGTAGCGTTCCAATCGAACCATACAATTCATTATACTGAGCAAATCGCTTGACGTAAATACCAAAAATTCTAAAATTTATCACAATCAATATAGTAGTTAGTATCGCACCAGGGGAGAAAAAAGAAATTTTTCTTCCTTCTTTTGTCCCTAAATAATAAAACATGGCTACCGAAATAAAAATCATTAAAAACGTCATTACATAGCGTCCTGCTTGTATCCAAAATAAATCATCCGTCATATACCCATTCTCTATTAAATTTTTGATTGCAATTTCAAAATAGATAATAGTCCCGACCGTTAAGAACAATAATAATGCCAATATAAGTGATACGACCATTGACACTAGGTATTGTTTCAAGATAGAACGGGTTTGTAATTTGTGGTAGGTGTATTCGAAACCTCCGAATAACGAATTGATTCCATTAGTCATTAAAAAGACTGATAATATAAAGCCGAATGATAGCAATCCTCCATATTTATTCTTTGCAATATCCTCTAAGACTAAATCTACTGAGTCGAATGTTTTTGGAGGGAGTACCTGACCAATAAAATCCATAAAAATCTGATCAAAATTTTCAATCGGCACATAGGGTATCAGTGTTAAAATAAAAAGTGCAGCTGGAAACAAGGCCATAAAAAAACTAAAGGCAACTCCACCAGCTCTAGAAGTGAGCGCCCCTTGTACAATACCAATGACATACATTTCAAGTACATCATATAAAGACATACCTTCGAGGCCAGGTACTTTGATCTTTTGCAAGATCTTTACAATTGCACCAATAATCGGTATTTTTAAAAGCTCTTCTTTTCTAGACATTTAAGTTAATCTACTTGTGCATCGAAATTACCACTCCATTTATCTTGAACTTTTAGTACTTGTTCAATGACATCCCTTACGCATCCTTTTCCTCCTTTTTTTTGAGATATATAATGCGAAATATCTTGAATTTCCGGTACTGCATCTTTCGGACAAGCAGCTAATCCTACTAACTTCATGACTGGAGCATCGGGAATGTCATCACCCATGTATAAGACATGTTCTAATTTAATTCCTCGATTTTTTATATACTCATGTAGTTGTTTGGTTTTATGATGAGCGCCCAAATAGATGTCAGCAATACCAAGCCCTTGCAAGCGCAAACGTACGCCTTCATTGGTGCCGCCAGATATAATGCAAACATTATACCCTTTATTTACAGCAGTTTTTAAGGCATATCCATCTTTAATATTCATACTACGTATCAATTCTCCGTTTGAAAGAACACTAACATTTCCGTCAGTTAATACCCCATCTACATCGAATATAAAAGTGGTTATTTGCGGCATTATTTCTTTATAGCTTTTACTCATAGGTTTTTGAAATTGATTTGGTTAGCAGAGCATATATCTCTTTATAATTTTCTGGTAATTGATGTAAGTGTTTTGTTATTGTTTGGGTATCCTTCCTTTTAGCCGGCCCGGTTTGTGCTTCGAATGGTGACACTTTTGTTAATTTAGTAGCCGTTTCTCGAATAAGTGGTTTTAAGACCTCAAAAGGCACTTTATTTTCATCACAAATTTGTTGTCCGATGTGGTATAAGTGATTTGTGAAATTATTTACAAATACCGCTGCCACATGCAAGTTTTCGCGTTGTTCAGAATCTATAAAATAAACAGCATCTGAAATAGAAGAAGCTAACTCTTCTAAAATCAATAGGTCCTCATTATGGGCCGCTTCTAAGCAAATCGGAATGGTACTAAAATCTACTAATGTACCTTTTGTAAATGTTTGTAATGGATAAAAAACACCCCTCCTCAATGAGTCATCCATTGTTTCCATTGCCACACTTCCTGAGGTATGAACGACAAGTTTATTTTTTAACGGTAAACTTTTCGAAACCTCAGAAATTGCATCATCTGCAACTGCAATTATATAGACATCAGCAGTAGCCAAATTGTCAAAACTATTGGTTGTAGCAATCACACTTTTAAAAGGTAGCAAACTTTTTTCTGAGCGGGCGTAAAGCTGCACTGCCTCCACATTAGTTGCTTCGGTGAATGCATGTAACAGGTGGGTAGCAACGTTGCCAGCTCCTAATAAAACTACGCGAATCATTAAGCGAAGTTACGTCAATTTTTAGTTATTAAAAAACTGTTAATTGAATGTGTAAAGCGCTTTTTTTGAGTACCTTTGCAACGTTAAATTTCTTTTTATTTTTTAGATGAAAAAACTAGCTAATTTTCTCTTTTCCACTAGACTTACAGGCGTTCTTTTTATTGTTTATGCAGCTTCCATGGGGATTGCAACATTTATTGAGAATGATTATGGTACGCAAGCTTCGAAAGCATTGGTTTATAATACATGGTGGTTTGAACTTATTCATATTGTATTCTTAATCAATTTTGCAGGTAATATGTTTCGATATCGCTTATTTAGAAAAGAAAAATTATCTGTGCTTATTTTTCATTTGGCTTTCGTATTTATACTCTTAGGTGCAGGGATTACACGTTATATTAGTTATGAAGGATATATGCCTATCGAGGAAGGACAAGTTTCCAATGTAATGCTTTCCGAAAAGGCTTATCTCAACATAGTTATAGATGATAATAAAGATCAAAAAACTTTAGAAAGGAGATACTTATTTGCTCCAGAGGTAACAGATAAAGGAGGTTTTACAGCATATGCAGCTCAATTTTTTAATTTTATTCGTGGAGGCAATGACTTTTCAATCGAAACGGATTTTAGAGAAAAGCCAGTCTCTATTCGATATACGAATTATATACCCAATGCTTTTGAAGAGTTTCAAGAAGATGAGAAGGGTGTTGAATATTTACATTTTGTAGAATCGGGAGGAGGCTCTAGACACGATCATTATTTACAAAAAGGAGAAATAAGTAACATCCATAATCAGCTAGTTTCCTTTGATAAAGATACTCCAGGTGCAATTAACTTCATAACGCAAAACGATAAACTATTTGTTAAAATGCCCTTAGATGCCGATTTTATGGTCATGGCAACGCAGGTCAAAGGTGCAGTAAAGAAAGATTCATTACAAGAATTTAACTTACGTTCTTTATATACGATGCATGATATGCAATTCGTTGTGCCTGAACCAGCGAAAAAAGGAAAGTTAGTGATGATCTCTGGAGATAAAGAAGAACACCCAGAAGATATCATAGAAGTCGAAGTTACAACTGAAAATGCGAGTAAGAAAATTGCCTTATCAGGAACTCGGTATTTAATCAATCCTCCGGAGGTGTTTTCTTTAGACGGCTTAAATTTTAGAATGAGCTATGGTTCTAAGCAATTAGAATTGCCTTTTTCATTAAAATTACGGGACTTTCAATTAGAACGCTATCCTGGTTCGAATCAACCCAAATCTTTTGCCAGTGAAGTTACTGTGATCGACACGGACAATACCTTTGATTTTCGCATCTTTATGAATCATATTTTAGACCATAAGGGCTTTCGCTTTTTTCAAGCGAGTTATGATTTATCGGGAGAAGTAGAAGAAACACAGCTTTCGGTGAATTATGATGTATTGGGTACAACCATCACCTATATAGGTTATATGCTGTTGTTTTTTGCGATGACATTTGTCTTGTTTTTAAAAGGAACTCGCTTCGCTGACTTGAACAAAATGCTCGACAAAATAAAGAAGAAGAAAGAGGCGTTAACATTGCTGGCATTACTTCTAAGTGCCACTACTTTTGCACAAGATGCTCATTTGACCTATAAAGAAGCTGATTCGATTTTAAATGTTACGAAAGTTTCTTCTGAACATGCTGAACGCTTTAGTCAATTAGTGATTCAAGATGCAGGAGGACGGATGAAACCAGTGCATACGTATGCTTCAGAGTTACTGCGTAAATTGAGTAAAAAAGATACGTATAATGACTTAGATGCAAATCAAGTGGCCGTTTCTATGGTAACGAATCCGAGAATTTGGTATTCAGTGCCGTTTATCTATATGAAAACTGCGAATTCTAAAGTGAGAGATTTGATTGGTATTCCCAAAGATCAAAAGTATGCTAGCTTGGCTGATTTTTTTAATCAACGTGGTGAGTATAAATTGGGAAAAGAAGTAGAGAATGCTTCAAAAAAAGTGATTAAAAACAAATTCGAAGAAAGTATTGTAAATATTTCCAATAGAGTTAGTTTATTATATAGCGGTATTTCGGGAGATATATTTAGATTCTTTCCCATCAATGGCGATGAAAATAATAAATGGGTCTCACGAGCTGAATTACAAACAGCGGGCTTCAACAAAGCAGATTCTTCTTTCGTACGTAATGTAATTCCATATTATGCACAAACACTTGGCGAAGCGATAAAAACGGGTGATTATAAGCAATCTGATCAACTATTAGAAGGAATACATCAATTTCAGGCACAATACGGAAGCGATGTATTGCCCGAAAAACGAAAGATAGAGCTCGAAATATTCTATAATAAATACGATATTTTTAAGAGTCTTTTCATGTATTACTTATTTGCTAGTTTGCTTTTATTAATCGTTGTGATTGTCCAAATATTTAATGATTCTAAGTTGATAAATAAGCTCGTCAAAATATGCTCGTTTATCATTTTCTTACTATTTATTTATCATACCATTGGACTCGGAATACGTTGGTATATTTCAGGCCATGCACCGTGGAGTAATGGCTATGAATCAATGATTTATATAGCATGGGCTACAATGTTTTTTGGCTTGTCATTTGGTAAAAAATCGCCCTTGGTAAGAGCCGCAGCAGCTTTTGTTGTATCGATCATCTTGATGTTTGCCCACATGAATTGGATGGATCCTGCGATTGCGAATTTGGTGCCTGTGTTAGACTCCTATTGGGTACTAATTCATGTCTCAATTATAGTAGCTAGTTATGGGCCATTTGTACTGAGTATGATGTTAGGGTTTATTGCCTTATTATTAGTCGCCTTAACGAATGAAAAGAACAAGAAAAAAATAGAGTTGAATATAAAAGAGATTACCATTATTAGTGAAATGACGATGACTGTTGGTTTGGTTATGTTGACTATTGGTAACTTTTTAGGAGGTATGTGGGCCAATGAAAGTTGGGGACGTTATTGGGGTTGGGATCCTAAAGAAACTTGGGCCTTAGTAAGTATTATGATTTATGCTTTTATATTGCATGCTCGATTGATACCAGGCTTACGCGGAAGGCTTACCTTTAATATTATGGGCTACTTTGCCTTCGCCTCTATTTTAATGACTTATTTAGGGGTAAACCATTTACTGTCAGGGTTACATTCCTACGCGGCAGGAGAATCGGCACCAATTCCGTATCAGATTTGGGCATGGTTGGGTATTGGGATTGTAATTTCAATCTTGGCGTTTGTGAAGCACAGGAAATACTATAAAAAATAGACGTTGGTTATTTAAAAATACCAACGTCTGTTCTTCTTTATGCTTCAGAAAGGAAAGCTTCTAGTCGATCAAAGGTTGAGCCCCAGCCGTTGTAAATACCCATTTTTTCTTGTTGTATTTTGTATGCTTCAGTAGGGTGTATAACTTTAAAGGTAAATTTTGTTTTATCACCATCAGCTTCCAATAAGATATGCAATTCTACGCCTTGCGTCATTGGTTTAAAGTCAGCGGAAGTGATAATTTTAGTTTTCGGGGTAATTTCAACGTAAGTACCTTCAGAAATAAAATCATTGCCATCTGGCATTGTCATGGCATATTTCCATGAACCTCCATCTTCAAAATTATGTTCAAGTATTCTTGTATTCATGCCTTTTGGTCCCCACCAATTTGCAATATGCTCTGGGTTTGTCCATGCTTCCCAAACAAGGTCAATGGGTGCATCATAAGTTCTTTCAATGGTAACAGTTCGATCGTTTTCATTTTTTGTGTTCATTCGATATAGTTTTTGTTTTTAATTCATTCAAATAGTTGCCAAAATCATCTAAACGATCTTCCCACAATTTTTTATACTGCTCCATCCACATAAAAGCCGGTAATAGATTTTGTGGTTGAATCATACATAGACGTGTTCGACCGTTTTGTGCTACCGCAATGAGATCGCATTCTTGGAGAATTTTGAGATGTTTTGAAATCGCAGGGCGACTGATATCAAATTTTTCAGCAATATTGTTGACCGTTAAAGGTGTATCCGCTAAGAGAGCTATAATATCTCTTCGTACAGGATCGGCAATGGCTTGGAAAACATCTCGTCTCATAAATAAGTAACTGATTGGTTACAAATATATATGTAATCATTTGGTTACGCAAATTTATTTTTAGTTAAATTCAGGATTTTTCTCGATTTAAGATAGGCTACTTTATAATTGACTGGTTTGAAATTTAATCGAAAGTGTAGAAGATTTCTTTCGTTTAGGACTTTTCCATCGATCGTACACACGTTTGATGTTAGGGTAGTTGCCTTTTAATTTGTTGTAATGGTCGTCATCCATCAATTGAATGATCTCAGACTTGTAAATTCGTTTAAAACGCTCTCTATTTATTTTATTTTCCCAATAAAAATTGCAGGCACGATCATATTGCTTATATAAATCTTCTAGAGTTTCGTTTAATAAACTTTGATATAAGGAGGTCGTATGTACTGTCTGTTTTTGTTCAATGAGAGTGAGCTGTTTCTTGATAAGGTCTATGCGTTCAAAACTGACATTAATAGCTTCATTAATTTCAGATTCTACAGATTGCTGGGCTCTATTTAGAACCTTTTTTATTTTTTTAGTTGCTTTTTGGTTGAACACCCCGCTTATCGTAATATTTCTAATACTGATAATTAAGGCGGCTAAAGAAGTAATTAATGCTATTATTTCAGCATTAGAGAGTTCCCGAATCATGTAAAATTTTTATGTTTAGCTAATCATTCATTTTTTATGGATCGAAATCAACCCTTAAAAAAATACTACTGAAAGCAAATCTACTATAATTTGATTTTTTGTTAACGTGGTTTAACCTTACTTATATTACGGTATTACCATAATTACAAAAATTGCATCAAATCATTTAGAAGAACATCTAAGACTGTACTTTCAAAATTGTATTATTAAATTTCTAACCGCTTGTAGTTAATTTATAAAATGATGAATCATTAAAGCTTTGTTAGAAAAGCCTTTGCTTTTTCTACGAATTCTGCCTTCGTTTTACCTTCATGTGCTCCATGAGCAACATTAGGCAATACCCAAAGATCGGATTTAGGAAGATTTTTTTTAACTCTTGCGACCTCACTTAAATCCATTCCTTCATCATCATCACCTATCATTATGAGTACTTCAGGAACTATACTTTGTAATTCCTTGGTGCTAATTTTCACAGTATAGTTCTTAAATTGAGTCATGATAGCTTTTATTTGAGCGTCGTTGCGATGGTCAGATAACCAAGGGAAATTTGCTTTATTGTCAAAAGTGAATGCTTTTTGATACTTAGGAAAGTCATGAACACTCCAAGTACCCACTGCGCCGATGGTAATCATTGATTTGATCAATTTTGGTTGTTGTAATGCTAGTTGATAGAGAACATCACCACCAAAGCTAAAACCAATAGCTTGTATCTGTTTTAGATTTAAATGTTGTAACAAGGCATTTACATCCTTCGCAACCTCCGAAATCGACAGATCTTCGCTAAAGGTATCCGATTTCCCATGACCCGTTAAGTCGATTAAATAAACTTCATAGTCATTGTAAAAGTCAGATACATAGGGTTTCCATGATTTAGAAGATAGACTATAGCCGTGCAAAAAGATTAAGGGTTTGCCTTTTCCATATACTTCGTAGTAGATGTTTTTGTTATGTACCGATACAGTTTCGGCTTTAGTTGGTTCTTGGGCGTAGTGATAACTCGTGCAGAGCACCATTAGTCCCATAATTATATTTTTCATTGATTTATTGTTTAATTCTAAAAAGCGAAGAGGAGTGCCTAATGGGAAGAACATGACAAAGTTATTATTTTTTTTGAAGAAACATCTAAAAATTATTTTTATATATTTGTAGTCTTATGATTGTTTAAGCAAGACTTCACGACATAGATCAGCGCCTTAGCTGACTTCCTTTTAAGAAATAGCTCCCGGCTATTTCAAATTTCAACTATTTATAAAACAATCATGACAAATCATCATACATTTTCAATACGCAAATTATTCAACACTTTTAAAGCATCCTTAAGCAGTAAAGAACACGATTTCACGACCGGAAGCATTCGTAAGGCTGTCTTCATGTTAGCGGTACCCATGATTCTAGAAATGCTCATGGAATCCATTTTTGCCCTAGTAGATATTATCTATGTTTCACGCGTAAGCGTAAATGCAGTAGCTACCATAGGCCTCACAGAATCGGTAGTTACCTTAGTCTATGCAGTTGCTATTGGGCTCAGTATGGCAGCAACGGCAGTTGTTGCAAGAAGAGTTGGCGAAAAAGATAAGATTGGAGCCAATCAAGCGGCTGTGCAAGTAATTATTTTGGGAATTGGAGTATCTCTTATCGTAAGTGTACTTGGAATACTGTATCCAAAAGAAATTTTAGGACTTATGGGAGCTGAGCCAGACCTTATTGCAGAAGGCTATGGTTACACACAGATTCTACTAGGTGGTAATATGACTATTATGTTGTTATTTCTTATCAACGCCATATTTAGAGGAGCTGGTAACGCCTCTATTGCCATGTGGACACTAGTGTTATCTAACGGACTCAATATAATACTTGATCCCATCTTTATTTTTGGATTTGGTCCTATACCTGCATATGGCGTAGAAGGTGCAGCCATAGCTACAACTATTGGTAGAGGTACTGCGGTAATTTTTCAACTTGGAATCCTTTTTTACGGATGGGGAAAAATTAAAATTGCCTTTAAAGATTTGGTAATTCGCGGCTCGGTTATGTTGAACCTTGTAAAAGTATCGTTAGGGGGTATTGGTCAGTTTTTAATAGGGACTTCAAGCTGGGTTTTTTTAATGAGAATTATGTCAGAATTCGGAAGCGAAGTCTTGGCTGGTTATACTATTGCTATTCGCGTAATGATGTTTACGTTCATGCCTTCTTGGGGAATGAGTAATGCTGCAGCCACTTTGGTTGGACAAAATCTTGGAGCTGGCAAACCCGATCGTGCAGAAAAATCGGTATGGATTACTGGAAAATATAACGCAATTTTTATGGTTGTAGTCTCTCTCATATATCTCATTTTCGCCCATGAAATATTAGCATGGTTTAGTCCAGAAAAGGAAGTCGTAAGATACGGAGCTTTATGCCTACAAGTAATTGCCGCCGGATATGTTTTCTACGCCTATGGTATGGTAGTCATACAATCTTTTAATGGAGCAGGAGATACGAAGACGCCTACTTATATAAATTTTGTATGTTTTTGGTTATTCCAATTGCCTTTCGCTTATTTATTGGCTGTAACCTTAGAGATAGGTCCTTTGGGAGTTTTCTTAGCAATCGTATTAGCTGAAGCAATGATTGCCATCGTTGGAATCGTATTATTTAGAAAAGGAAAGTGGAAAAAGGTAAAAGTATAAGGAGTATTTAGTTAAGTAGCACGAGTTTCTATGATTGAACAAC
Organism: uncultured Flavobacteriaceae bacterium; assembly: GCA_947494325.1. Taxonomy (GTDB): domain Bacteria; phylum Bacteroidota; class Bacteroidia; order Flavobacteriales; family Flavobacteriaceae; genus Aureibaculum. The sequence goes on along the minus strand of CANLUS010000004.1, from coordinate 103,506 downwards.
TACTTTTTAACATTGAGTTTTTGAAGAATTTCACTTAAAATCACAATTGTGTTTAAATTTGATAATCGAGATACTGATTAATGAATGTTTTGTATTTTAGGCCTCACATTTAAATGACGAAAACCATGGCGAAAAATAAGTTAGGTGTACATACAATTTGCACGCACACAGGAGAAATCAAAGATGAACAATTTGGTGGAGCTGTCTCACCAATATATATGGCGAGTTCTTATCAGTATATGGATGTAGATGTAAAAAGATATCCGAGATACTTTAATACACCTAATCAAGAAGCTGTGGGTAAAAAAATTGCTGCATTAGAAAATGCTGAAATGGCGCTACCTTTTGCCTCAGGTATGGCAGCCATTAGCACGGCACTATTTGCCTTTTTAAATCATGGAGATCATATCGTTTTGCAGAATGAAATTTACGGAGGTACCTTTAATTTGATTGTTGAAGAATTTGAGAAAATGGGTATCGATTATTCTTTTACCGATGGTATAGAAGCCAATGATTTTGAGGCAAAGATAAAACCTAATACCAAAGTGGTTTATATCGAAACACCGTCAAACCCCTTGTTGACAATAACAGATATAAAAGCTGTTGCAGATATTGCAAAAAAGCACGGATTGATCACGATGATAGATAATACCTTTGCATCACCAATAAATCAAAGACCGCTGGATTTAGGGATTGATATTTCATTGCATTCTGCCACAAAATATTTGGGAGGTCATAGTGATATTTGCGCCGGTGCCATTGCTGCTTCTGAAGTTCATATTGAAAGAATTTGGCAAAAAGCAAAGAATATAGGTGGAAGTTTGAGCGATTTTATGTGTTATCTGTTAGAAAGGAGCATTAAGACTTTAGCGGTACGTGTTGAAAAACATAATTCTAATGCACAAGAAATTGCCGAATATTTAGAAGAACATACTGCGGTTACTAAAGTTTATTATCCGGGCCTGTCGAATCATCCAAAGCATGATATTGCGAAGGCTCAAATGCATGGCTTTGGAGGTATGCTTTCTTTTGAATTAACAGAAGAATATGACGTCGTACAGTTTCAAAAAGAGTTACAGGTCATTAAACCTTCGATGAGTTTAGCAGGTGTAGAATCAACGATGTTACTGCCTTCTGCCACATCTCATTCATTATTAACTCCCGAACAGCGAAGTGAAGTGGGTATTTCAGATAGTTTATTGCGATTTTCTGTTGGTATTGAAGATGTCCAAGATATTATAAATGACGTAGAACATGCATTAAAAAAGGCGGCAATAGCCTTAGTTTAGAAAAAAAGTCAAGAATAGATGCTAAATTTTATAAATTAATTTTGAAGACTTTCAAAAAACGATCAAATAATGTGAAGAGAGTCATCATGAAATGGGTGACGGGGAATATTGGAAAATCTCATTTCAAAAGAGCTTCAAAAAAGAAAATAGAAACATTGAACGTGAATAGGGTACTAATTTGTAGACCTAATCAGCGCCTTGGTAATTTATTGTTGATAACACCATTAATTCAAGAAGTGACTTCAATTTTTCCGAATTGTAAAATTGACATTGTTGTTAAAGGAAATATGGCTATTCAGGTATTCGAGAAATTTGAACATGTAGATCAACTCATAACACTGCCGAGAAAACCATTTAAAGAGTTGTTGAAATATGTTAAGGTATGGTTTTCTATTCGGGATAAGAAATACGATTTAGTTATTAATGCAGTTAAAGATTCGTCTTCGGGTAAATTGCTAACGAAAATGTCAAAGTCACCCCTCAAAATATATGACGGGTTTATTGAAGAGTCTGAAGTGCAATTATCGGATAGAGCTCATATTGCAAAGAATTGTATTTATAACTTAAGAGATTATTTAGCATTAATAGGTCATAGTCAAGATATACGAGACATCCCTAAAATCAGTTTGGCATTATGTCAAGATGAGGTGGCGAATGGTAAAAAGATGTTAGAGGATCTTGTCGATACAAGCAAGGAAACCATTGCCATATTTACATTTGCTACAGGTAAAAAATGCTATAGCAAAGAATGGTGGACAAATTTCTATGAACAGTTAAAATTAGAGTATCCAAATTATAATATATTGGAAGTACTGCCCATTGAAAACGTATCTCAGATAGATTTTGCAGCTCCTACTTTTTATTGTAAGGATATTAGAGAAATCTCTTCATTAATTGAAAATACGTCCTTATTTATTGGTGCGGATAGTGGTATTATGCATTTAGCAGCTGCTTCAAAAACGACGGTAGTAGGGCTTTTTTCGGTAACAGATCAAAAGAAATATGGTCCTTACGGAGGCAAAAGTATTCCGTTAAATACGAACAGCGGTAATTTAACTTCTTGGTTTGATCAAATTCGTAAAGTGAGTTAGGATTATAGAATCATTGTTCTATATCTTCGGCATTGAAAGAAATTAATTCTTGGTTATTAAATGCAGCACTAATTTGAATTGGTCTACAGCATACTTCGCAGTCCTCAACATAACTTGTGGCCGATAATGAGGTGTCGAGAAGCATCGAAATGGTTTCCCAGCAATACGGACATTGAAAAAAGTGTTCAAACATATCTATTAGTCTTCAAGTGCGTACCATTCAATATTTTTTAAGGGTTCTCTTCTTCCTTTTTGACTAGGAGCATAATTTTTAGATAAGTATGCAACAATAGATTCTTCATCCTCCCCAAGATCCCATAAGTTCTGAGTTTCCTGCATCCATTTGATGACTTCCTGCCATCCATCTTTAGAAAGTCTATTCTGTGTAATTAGTTTGGCGGAGTGACAACCAGTACAATGGGCAATTACAAGGGGTAAACCGTCGGCATCTTTTAAACCGGTATTTATATGAATGCCATCTTTGATGCCATTAAAGCTAGCAGATTCTTTTACAATTTCATAGTTATTCTCGTTTTCACTTTTATGACGTATGAAAAGAATTAGTATGACAGCTAACAAGCTTACAACGGAATAAAACAGATATTTTCGTTTTAAAATCATCACACCACTTTTACTGCAATTCTATGACAGGCATTATTTAAATACCCTTTAGGGTTCCAGCCGGGTAATAACATTGGTTGTGCATTATTTTCTGTGTCGGTCGCTCTCGCCCAAACTTCATAATATCCTCTCGAAGGAAAACCTACGGTCGTTGAAAAATGTTGCCAGGCTAATCTATTTACTGGATTTTCTAAAAGACACTGCTTCCAACTAGCACCATAATCAATCGAATATTCCATCTTACTAACACCATATTCTCCGGCCCATGCATGTCCTCTTAGGTTTATTTTTTTGCCTCGTTGAATGAGAGCACCGGTTTTAGGATAAGTAATTAATGATTTTACCGGCATCGATTCTATAATACACATGTCTTCATCTTTTACCTTACTCCCAGGTGCTACAGGTTTACATGGCACTCGATATGACGAACCTTTCATTTTTGCTCCATCATGTACTTTATCACGAATACTAATTCCAGTAAGCCATTTTCCTGAAGCTGACGCTGGCCAACCACCCGCCACTAATCGCAGGGGATAACCATGTGCTAAAGGAATGTTTTTACCATTCATTTTAAAAGCTAAAATGGTTTCATCTTGCAGTGCTTTTGACATTGGAACACCTCTAGATATAGGAGCTTTGTTAATGTCACCTGTCAAATGCATATCAGCACTATGATAACCGATATAGATTGCATTCTTTTTAATGCCAGCATCCTTTAATATATCTTTCAGTCTTACTCCAGTCCAATTAGCACAAGATACCGCACCCACAGTCCATTGGTTTCCTTTCGCTGGTGGATTAAATTCACTACGACCATTACCGCCGCATTCTAATGTTAATTGATAGGTATAATGTTTAAATTTAGATTTCAACTCTGCCAAAGAATATGTTTTTGTTTCTTTGACCGATTCACCGTCAATGGTCAATTTCCAATTATTGATATCTATATTTTTTGGAATCAATCCATTATTTCGGATAAACATATATTTATTAGGTGTAATGCTATCATCTAATAAATGTGCTTGTGCTTCCATGTTCCAAGGTCGATCATTTAATACTTGCATCTCTTTATCTTTTTCGAATAAAGCAAAGGGATCCGTTTGATGTAAAGCTAAGGGAGTATAACCTTCAGGCAGGAATTGTCCAAAAACGATGTCGGCACCAATAAGTGCAGTAAAGGTACTGAGTGATGCTTTTTTTATGAAGTTTCGTCTTTTCAAATTGTATAAATAGTTTCAGTGTCAAAAGGCACAACCATCTGGCAGTGGCGCTTGGTTCACTAGTTCATTGGCGAAATCAGAAGCAAGAGTTGTTTTGGTAAAACCTTGTGATACAGAACCTTTAAAGATATCGGATCCATATCCACTGGTGTTCATGTGAGCTCTTACCATAACGATTTGATTTTCTGAAATATCAATGATACCACCACTACGCACGAATGGCTGTTCGTTCACATGGCTATGTGCTAAAATTCGCCGATATAATAACTCGCCTTCGTCGGATATTACTTCCCACCAATTAGCATATTGATCGCAACCCGTTTCTGTACTTTTAATACCTACGTTAAATGTATAATTATTTGCAGTACCAGTAGCGGAAACACTTACAATCGAAGCTTTTTCTATATCATTAGTGACATCACTGGTTAACTCTAATTGATTAGCTTCTTTACAAGCACCAAGGTAGATAAGAACAGGAAGTACATAAAATAGATATTTCTTCATACCACCGTAAAAATAGTAAATTAACTTAGAAGCTACTATTTAGTAAGTCACCACTTAATTGCATCAATTGTAATTCTGCCAATTTCGCTTCATATTTGGCACCTATTTTCGCATTTTTGGCGTTAATTAAATTAAGCTGAGCTTGTCTGAATTCTATAGAGGTAATTTGACCTAATTTAAAACGCTCTTCTGTTCTATTAAAATTATCGGTACTCGTTTGCACGTTTTTCTCTTGAGTTTGTAAAACGAATAATTTGTTTTGATAATCTTCCCAGGCATTGTTAAAATCTCGAGATATTTGAAGTGCTACCTGTTGTTTTTGTAATTTTTGGTTGTTTAAATTTATTTTTGCGTTTTGAACTTGCGTTCGATTTCTTCCACCATTAAAAATATCCCAACTTAAATTGATGCCTCCAGATAGTCCTGTATTCGTTGAGGTCGCTACAAATGAGGCGGCGTTGTTATTATTCTTATTCCATCCATAAGTACCTGTTAGCCCAATAGAAGGTAAATACCCCGATTTATTAGATTTTAATTGAAAATCACTTATTAAAATATTTTTATCTAGTTGTTTTAAAGTAACGTTATTGACGCTTACTTTTTTATAAAGTTCATCTCTTGTTGGTTGTAAACCAAACGATACTAAGGTGTCAACATTGAAATTAGGCAATTCATTTTTGCCTAAAACAACATATAAATCACGTTTCGAATTTTCTAATAACTGTTTGGTATTTAGTAAATTGATACTATCATTATTAACATCTACTTCGGCATTTAAAACAGCTAATTTTGTATTTTGACCATAGTCGAATTGATAGTTTACACGTTCTAAACGATCTTGTGAAATTTTTAAGTTCTGTTTCAGCAAAACAACATCTTCTGATAGTTTTGCTACATTATAGTAAACGCTAAACAGTTGCAAAACAGTATTTTCGATAGTCTCTCTGGCTTGTAATTCAGAAAGGTTATATTGCTCTTTTAACTGTTTATAATTATACCGTCTACCTAGACCATCGAATAAGGTATAATTCAAATTTATTGAAGCATTATAGCGATTGCTTTCGGCGCCTTCTAGTGAAGTAACATTGCCATTCGAAAATGTAGCTTCAGTATTATCTATATTATAAATGGCTCCAGCATTTCCAGTTACTGTAGGTAAGAAACCTGTATTTAGTAGGTTTTTATTGTTTTTGGCAATCTCTACATTATTGTTAGAAATTTGAATACCATAATTATTTTCTAGGGCGAGTTGGAGCGCTTCTTCCTTAGAGAGTATTTTTTCAATAGTTTGGGCAGGCGTAGATACACATGTGATACACAAAACGACCCATAAGATATATTTACTGTAATTCATTATCCTCATTTTTTATTTCGATAAGAAGTTGTTTTATTTCTTCTCTAGATATTAATGTACCTTTTTGAGAATCTAAATCATCATCTTCACTATGTAACTCTATGATAGCTCTTTCTACCTCTTCAGGGGTAATATTATTACCTGTTTGTAACCATTTCGCACCTACTTTTATTTGGTTTGAAACCGATAATAATAGGGGTAACATAATTAAAGTTAGAACTGTTGCAATGGCAATACCATATGATATCGAAATAGCCATTGGAATTAAAAACTGAGCTTGCCTGCTAGTTTCTAACATCAAAGGAGCAAGTCCAGCGATAGTGGTTAAAGAGGTTAAAAAGATGGCTCGAAAACGAGATTTTCCAGCTTGTATTAGAGCCTCCTCATACTTCATTCCTTCTTTTAAATAATTATTAAATTTCCCAATTAATACGAGTCCATCATTCACCATAATCCCGATCAAGGCAATAATCCCTAACCAAGAAAAAATACTAATGTTTATACCTTGAAGGTAATGACCAAATACAACACCAATCATACTAAATGGAACCATAATGATTAATAGAATTGGTTGACTATATGACCTAAAAGTAAACGCAATGGTAATATAAATTAGCAGCAGAATTATGGGAGCGACCAATTTTACAGAATCTTGTGCTTTTTTCGCTTCTCGATTTTGACCTTCGAATAATGGTTTAACAGAAGAATATTTGGATATAATTTGAGGCATAATATTCTCTTTAATATCATCCATAACTTCGGTCGGACTGTCTTTTTGACTTTTCATATCAGCCGAAATTTGAATCTCGCGCTTTCCATTCAAATGATTAATCGCAATATCGCCACGTGCAATTTCGTAGGTGGCAATTTCGGATAAGGGAATTCTTGCGCCATTTGGGGTGATAATACGCATGTCGTCCAAGTTTTTTATTGAGGATCTATTTTCTTTAGTATATCGCACCCATACTTTTATTTCATCTTGTCCACGTTGAAAACGTTGCGCTTGAAATCCGAAAAATCCATTTCGCACTTGACTCATTACTGATTGTAAATTCAGTCCCAATAAATAGGCATTGTCTTTTAATTGAATTTTAACTTCTTTAATTCCGGCTGGGTCATTATCAGTGATATCTTTTACTAAAGGATTTTTCTCTAAGGCTGCTTTCAATGCTGTTTTTGCAGCTTTCAATTCGACTATATTATTGCCCAATAATGAAACGGCAATTGGACTCCCACCAAAGTTACCTCCCGAACCAAAAACTAGACTTTCAACACCATAAATTTTACCCGTTTTTTTTCGAATAGCTCCTGTGATCTCAGGAGAAGAAAAATCTCTTGATTCACCTGGTAATAAATTCACAGTTAATGTGGCATTGGCAGTTCCCGGACCAACTCTTTTAATTATATTTTGTACTACTTGTTGATTGTCAGTCTGTCTTTCTGTAAAATCCTTGTTGACCAACCATACTTTTTCTTCAATAATCGAAATGATAGAGTCAATAATTTTCTCGTTTGTTCCTTGCGGCATTTTCAAAGTGATTTGTACACGATCACTACTAATAAAAGGGAAAAAGGATGTTCTTACGATACCGCCTCGAATGACACCAATGCTCAAAACGAACAAGGCAACTAACAATGAGAACACAAGAACCTTATAATTTAAAGAAAACCTTAAGAAAGGCATATATATTTTATCTCTAATTTTGACCAGAAAACGATCTGCTTTGGCATTTACTTTCGTAAAAAAGGCATCGATTTTATTTCGTTTTCGATCTTTTTTTGAGAGCGCTTTTGAATGGGCAATATGCGCCGGGAGTATAATTAACGCTTCAATTAGAGAAACACTTAATGTTAATAAAACAACTGTGGATACTTCCCCGAAAAAACTCCCTATTCTACCATCTAAGAAAAAGAAAGTAGCGAACGCGATAATGGTTGTTAGAATCGCCGATACTATAGGAGGAATCACTTCCATGGTACCATCAATAGCCGCTCTAATTTTCGACTTCCCTTGATCATAATAGTGATGATAAATATTTTCTCCAATTACAATTCCATCATCTACTAAAATCCCAATTACGATAATCATCCCGAAAAGGGATAACACATTAATGGTAACATCAAATTGTGCCGCAAAAATAAACATCCCTAAAAAAGCAATTGGAAGTCCTGCCGCTACCCACAATGCTAATCGAACGTTTAAAAATAATGCCAAAAAGAATAAAACCAATAAGATTCCGATCAAGCCATTCCATACCAGTAATTCGGTACGTTGATTAAGTACTATTGAACGATCACTAGAAATATTAATAGTAACATTGTCATACTCTTGATTGAACTTATCTACATAAGCCTTAATATTGTCTGCGGCCGAAATAAGATCTTCATTATTGGTATTACTTATAGTCACATCAATAGCTAAATTATTATTGTAAAAAATACGATCAGGATTTTCAGACCATGTATCTTTTACGGTGGCAATATCTTTGAGTCTAATAATGTTACCGGAATCTTCCGTCCGTACAATTAGATTTAATAATTCATCACCGTAATACGAACGATTACTCGCCCGTATTAAATAATCTTCGGCCTCAGTTTTAATATTACCTCCAGTAATTAAAATGTTAGTAGATCTTACTGCATTGGCGACTTCGGTAAATGACATGTTATAAGCACGTAAATCGTTTTCTCGTACAGCTATTTCGATCTCTTCCTCTGGAAATCCAGATAAAGCAACTTGAGAAATACCCGGTACATTTCGTAAATCGTTCTCAACAATTCTGGCATACTGTTTAATGGTTTTTAATGGTAGGTTGTTTCCACTAATGGTAAAACTGATAGTAGGTCGAATACTCTCAATTTTTGCAATAACCGGCGGTTCCATGCCGCTCGGAAAAGAAGGTACTCGATCTACTGCGTTTTTCACGTCAGATAATACTACGTCAATATTTTTTCCTTTTTCAACTTCAACATTTACTCGTGCTGAATTTTCTTGAGATACAGACGTTACTCTTTCAACGCCGACAATTCCCTTTAAGTTGTCTTCAATTTTTAGGACAACACCTTCTTCCATTTCTGATGGAGACGCACCGGGATAAGTCAAATTGATACTAATAAGTTGAGAGTCTACCAATGGCAAGAAAGAAGATTTCATGGATAGCGCACCCAAGACACCGAAAGCGATAAAGGCAATAATAATTACATTAACAGCAACATGATACTTAATGAAATAAGCTATTAGTTTTCTCATAGCTGTTACTTTTTATTGATTTTTACTAGCATACCATTATAAGCACCTGGCACAACTTTGGAAACAAGGATAGTATTATTAGGGATTCCTTTAATTACAACAGTTTCCGCATTAAAATAAACGGGATTCACATCCATTAACTTTAAAACGGTGTCATTAACTACGTAGACACTTTTATTATCAACGAGTAGTTTTCGAGAAATCTCATAGGCATCTTGTTCTGATTTAGCCGTTAGATCCGCTTCCAAATACGAACCCTCTTTGAGGTCTTTATCAATGACCTGGATATATGCTTTAATTGTTTGTGAAGTTTGATCAATCTTACCATTAACCCTAATAACTTTGCCCTTATACGTCTTGGTACGCTCTAAATTTGATAATGATACGGTGTTTCCAACCTTTAAAAGATTGCTATATGCAGCGCTAATAGCTACTTCCATTTCATAAACAGAAGGATCAATAAACTCACCAAGTTTTTGACCAACTCTTACAAGACTTCCTGGTGTTACAAGAGCTTCTGTTAAAATACCACTGTATGGGGCCTTGATGCTATATTTTCCTAGTTTTACTTCTAAATTTTTTATGCTATAGTAGCTAGTGGTAATTCCTCTGCCAGAAATAAAATACTTTTCTTTATCAGTAGAAAATTCTGGGAGTTTAGGTGTTACTTTATTCAAATCAAAATTCTGAAGATAATGCTGCCATTTATTAAATTCGTTAGGATAGTCTAAACGGATGTCGGGCATAATGGAAGTAATTAAATTATATAAACTACTTTTTTGCGATTTTAAACTAGCATAGAATTCGTCACTATTAATACTTAATAATGTTTCTCCTCTTCTATATGTAGTCCCTGATTTGAAATCTTTATTAGTTATTTTTAAAACCCCTTGTACTTCCGAAAATAATTCAATCTTATTTTTGGCGGTCAAATTACCGCTGGCTGTTATAATGATTGGAATCTCTTTATTTTTAACAGTATCTACAAATACCGTTTTCACTATTTTATTGAAGGTAGGTTTGGGTTTCTTTTTATTAGCAACAAACATGTTACCTAAAGCGAAAGCTCCCAATACTAATGCGATACCTACTATTGAAAGAATTATTTTTCTCATTCGAGTATAATTAAAGAGTTGGTTTTATTGATGTGAAATTGAACTGTATTTTTTGCAAAAGGGTAATCATTTGTTGCTTTTCGATTTCTGAAATGTTTGTTTCCATAGTGTCGATAAGTTGCGTAATTACCGGTCTTGTCTGTATATAGGTTTCTCGACCTTTTTCTGTTAAAAAGACTTTGTTTACACGTTTGTCTAGTTGATCTTGTGTTCTTAAAATATACCCCTTTTTTTCCATTTTCACCAACAAACGGGTCAGGGAAGACTTATTACGAAGCGTTAAAAAAGCCAATTCGTTTTGGGGTATACCGTCTTTATCATGAAGACGTTTTAAGACAATCATTTGTTCTTTAGTTAGATCTAAATTATGGTCAATCATTAGCTCCTGTATATAGTAGTCTACAATTTTCATTGTTTTTCCTAACCAAGGAGCGATAGATGTTTCAAAATCAACCGTTGTCTTTTTTAATTTCATGGTACAAATTTAAGCATAGAACGCAATTAGTTGCATATGCAACTAATTAAAATTTTGTTAAAAAAATACTTGTAGTATATTTGACTAATATTTGAACAATATGAAATTAGATATACTCGCGATTGGAGCACATCCAGATGATATAGAATTGGGTTGTGCAGCCACAATTGCCAAAGAAATTTCTTTAGGTAAGAAAGTTGGTGTTTTAGATTTAACTAGAGGGGAATTAGGAACAAGAGGATCGGCAGAAATTCGTGATCAAGAAGCCGCCGCTGCCGCCAAGATATTAGGATTAACAATCAGAGAGAACTTGGCTTTCGACGATGGTTTTTTTGTAAACGATAAACAACATCAGCTAGAAGTCATTAAAATGATTCGAAAATACCAACCTGATATTGTATTGTGTAATGCTATTGATGATAGGCATATTGATCACGGCAAGGGTAGTAAATTAGCTAGAGATGCTTGTTTTTTATCGGGCTTAAGGAGAATATCAACGGTTTTGAATGGTGAAGAACAAAAGGAGTGGAGACCAAAGCAAGTATACCATTATATTCAGTGGAAAAACTTGACACCTGATTTTGTAGTTGATGTATCTGGATTCGTTGAGAAAAAAATGGAGGCCGTTCAGGCGTATGGCTCTCAGTTTTATGATCCTAACAATAAAGAGCCTGTTTCACCAATTACCAGTAAGAACTTTTTGGATAGTATTCGTTATCGAGCACAAGATTTGGGTAGATTGATAGGAGCAGAGGCAGGTGAAGGCTTTACGGCTGAACGATTTGTAGCCGTAGATAATTTGGGTAAACTAAGATAAGTTTTAGGATGAAAATCAATTGTAGTCAATTAGATTTTGAAAGCGTAAATTCGCAAAAAGAATTCTCATTAAAAATGAAAATATTTGTTTTGGGAGTTGCATTACTTTTTATTTTCATGCCTTTATATGAGATAAGTCCTGAAATATTTCAAACCAATGAGGTTATAAATATTTATTATGACTGCTTCGGGATGTACATTAAATACTAATTTATTTCTTCGTAATTTCTTTACCTATTCTCCTATATTCATCTTTTATATGTTGCGGAAATTGCCGTGCACCGAGCATAGTAGGGGTGTCAAAACCCCCAGGCCAGGTATACCCGATTAGTGCAACAACTTTTGGTTCACTCAGCGCCAATTCGTAATAGCTATTGGCAACAATTCCCATTTCATTTTTATTGATTCCTCCAAAATATCCATGTCCTTCTTCTATAAAATGTGAATCCATGATTAGAACTATATGTTGATTTTCAGTTGATAACTTGGATTTTATAATAGATAGTTCGTTTAAAAAAGCAGGATTATTTTTAGGATCTTTTATGAAGTAGTGATCAAAACCAATCCAATCTATAGAACTTGGAACTTTTAATTGGTTCACGGCGGTGTAAGCCTCTACCAACATTATTGGAATATCTGATATTGATGATTTGATATAATCAGAAGCTGCTTTTAATTCAGCAAAAGAAATACCATTCCATGTAGGCTCTTCACCTAGATAGAAAACTCCAATGGTTGATTTTATGCTATTCAAATCGTTCGTCATAACAAAGGTATCCCATCGTTCTTTATAATCAGTTCGTAAACTATATTTCAATCCACTAGGGCCACCAATTCCAACATTTTCAAAAAACAATTCATTAACATGTAGAATTGCTTTTACCTTATTGGCCTGCATAAAAGATAATCTATCTATAATTTTATCTGAGGGTTGCACCACCAACAAATCGGCAATATTAGTAAATGCGGCAACTTCATCTAAATAATTGGTTTTAGTATCAGAATCTAGAGGATCATCCCAAAAAGTATTAATAAGTGTAAATCCAAAGTATTTTAAATGACCTTCTTCAATAGGATCCTTGATTGTTAGGTCTTGGTTCTGACAACTAACAAAAATCACTAATAAAAAACATATGTTACATAAGCGGTACATAAAAAGATATTCTTAAAACTAGGTACTCCTAGTATGTAGTGATTATCGAGCTGTAGGTTACAATTTATTTTTAAAACTTGTACTGTTCGGAAGTTCAAAGATTTCCAACTCAAAATACGATACTGCCGCTAAAAAGTGATCAAAAATATCAGCCATAATGTATTCATAATTTGCCCAGCGCTTATCTGCACTAAAGGCATAGATTTCGATTGGCACGCCTTGTGTTGTTGGCGCTAGTTGGCGAACCATAATCATCATTTCTTTATTGATTGCTGAATGTTGTTGAATATAAGTCTCTGCGTACTTTCTAAAAACACCTATATTCGTTAGATTTCTTCCATTTAATAAAACAGTTTTGTCAAAATTATGTTCATGGTTAAAAGCCTTAATTTTTTCTTGACTCGATTCAAGATAATCAGAAATTAGCTGAATCTTTTTTAATTGTTTGACATCTGTATCCGATAAATATTTAATACTATCAATTTTAATATGAATGGCCCTTTTAATGCGTCTACCTTGCGAGTTTGTCATTCCACGCCAGTTCTTAAAAGAATCTGATATCAAAGCATAGGTGGGTATAGTGGTTATTGTTTTATCGAAATTTTGAACTTTTACAGTTGCTAAATTAATTTCGATAACATCTCCATCGGCCCCATATTTCTCGAAAGTAATCCAATCACCGATACGTACCATATCGTTAATTGATACCTGTATGCTCGCTACAAACCCAAGAATGGTATCTTTAAAAATCAGAATTATGACTGCCGAAGCGGCCCCAAGTGCTGTGAAAAACTTCCAGATTGAAGTGTTCGTTACAATTGCAAAAGCGCCCATAACTCCAGCAATCCAGGCGAAAATCATAAAGACCTGAATATAACTATCAATTGGCTTGTCTTTTAAACTTGGTAAGGTTTTAAAATAATCCTTTAAGGTATTTAACACGCTTCTAACAATCCAAAGCGTCAACACAATTCCGAATACTTGTAGTATTTTTTCAATGATGTTTTCGGTGTATTCAAAATCTGAAAATACAATGGGAACAAATTCTAAGGCAATAAGTAAGGGGATAATATGTGCAATGTTTCTTGGAGCCTTATTTGTAATTAAAATATCGTCAAAATTCGTTTTTGATCGATGTGCCAATCGACTAAAAACGGCACGTAGTAATTTCCTAGTAATGAAATCTATCACAAAAAGAAGTAGCAATAACAGCAATAACAATGAAATCATGTTCAAATATTTTGCCGTGTTCTCTGTTAGTCCAATGGAAACTAAATGGTCATATAGGAGATGTGTAATGCGTTTCATAGAGTATAACTTCTGATATTGATTTAAGACAATACCTAATTCGCTGGCAAAAGTACTATGATTAAAATTAGCAATCCGTTAAAACAGGCTGATTAAAACAAGAATTTTTTATTTTTTTATTTGTTCAAATATGCAAATAGAGTATATTTGCACCCGCAACTTAATATGGTGGTTGTAGCTCAGTTGGTTAGAGCATCGGTTTGTGGTACCGAGGGTCGTGGGTTCGAGCCCCATCTTCCACCCAAAAGACAAAGCCTTTCAGAAATGAAAGGCTTTTTTTGTGTCTTTGTATTTTATTAAAACTTTAAGTTTTAGTTTTCAATTATTTAAATACATTTGCATCCACAATAAAAATTGAACTTCATGAGAAAATATTACATTACACTAGGTGCATTAATGGCATTTATGAGTTTTTATGCTCAAGAGCAACAAGACACGTCACTTGATAAAATGATAATGAAACAAGCGTTGGCGTATGGTGATAATACGATTGCTACGAATAGTTTATATACAATTATTGCCAAAGAAGGTGCGAACAGTACGTATAAAGATAGTTTAGCATACGTTTACTTTAATAGCAGAAAATATACTTCTTGTTTCATGGTTTGTACTGATGTGCTCAGCAGAGATGGCAACAAACTTGAAATTTTAGAGATGCAAGCTATTTCTTTAGAGAGTATTGGTGCTATCGACAAAGCTGCGCAATCATATGCGAAGTTAACGGCGAAATCCAATAATAATTACCATGCTTACAAACTAGCAAATCTTTATTTTGGTACTAAGAAAAACAAAGAAGCTTTAATGGCTGTCAAAAAAGCCGAAAGTTTAAATGATACAGGAAAGATTAAGGTAACCTATGCAATAAATAAAAACCATAATCAACAAGTTGCTTTAAAAGCGGCCATAGCGAATCTCAAAGGGTTGATCCAGTTTGCAATGAAAGATAATGCCTCGGCGAAAGTTAGTTTTGAACAAGCCATTGCGCTCCAATCAGATTTTGTATTTGCCAAAGAGAATTTGCAATCAATAATTGATGGTAAAACTGCAGAGGAGAAAAAGTAAATTAGTCCTTTTTAAATTAGAATATAAACCGAAGTTTTACTTCGGTTTTTTTAGTGCACCAACTTTTCTTTTAAATATTTGGCTGTATACGATTTTTTAGATTTCATCAATTCTTCAGGAGTGCCTTCAAATAGAAGAGAACCTCCATTTTTACCGCCTTCTTGACCTAAATCAATAATATAGTCGGCGCATTTAATTAAATCGATATTATGCTCCACTACAATAATAGAATGTCCTTTATCTAATAGCGCGTTAAATGATGCTAATAGTTTTTTAATGTCATGAAAGTGTAAACCTGTAGTTGGTTCGTCAAATATAAACAGCGTTTTGTCCTTTGTTGTACCTTTTACTAAAAACGAAGCCAATTTGATACGTTGTGCTTCTCCTCCCGAAAGGGTAGAAGATGACTGACCAAGTTGTACATAGCCCAATCCAACATCCTGTAAGGGTTGCAGTTTTGATATAATTCTTTTTTGGTTATGCAATTTAAAAAAGGCAATGGCATCATCAATTGTCAAATTCAGTACATCGGCAATTGATTTCCCTTCAAACTGAACTTCCAAAATTTCTTTTTTAAAGCGCTTACCGTTACATGTTTCACAAATTAAATGAACATCGGCCATGAATTGCATTCCGACAACGACCTTTCCATCTCCTTTACATGTTTCACAACGGCCGCCATCAACATTAAATGAAAAGTGTTTGGCTTTGTACGCTCTTATTTTTGCTAATTTTTGAAGCGTAAATAGTGCTCTTATATCGTCATAAGCCTTTATGTAGGTAACTGGATTTGATCTACTAGACCTACCGATAGGATTTTGATCAACGAATTCAATATTTTGAACAGAAGTATATGCCCCTTTTAATTCGGTAAATTGTCCGGCTTTCTCTCCATAGTTAAAGAGCAGTTTTTGAAGTGCTGGGTATAAAATTTTACGAATAAGTGTTGTTTTACCACTACCAGAAACTCCGGTCACAACGGTCAAGGTATTTAAAGGAAATTTAACATCTATATTTTTTAAATTATGTTCCCTTGCACCTACAATTTCTATATAATTCTTTGAAGTTTTTCTCTTTTTAGGAATGTCAATCTGCATACCGCCATTAAGATAGTTAGCTGTTAAAGAATTCGCTTCAATTATTTTTTTAAAATTACCTTCTGCCACGAGCTCACCTCCGAAAGTACCTGCCTCAGGACCAATATCAATAATATAGTCGGCCGCTCTCATGATATCTTCATCATGTTCGACAACGATCACAGTATTTCCAAGATCTCGTAGTCCTTTTAAGACTTTTATTAGACGTTCTGTATCTCGAGAGTGTAAACCAATACTCGGTTCATCTAAAATATACATCGATCCTACAAGACTACTTCCTAGTGAAGTTGCCAGGTTAATACGCTGACTTTCACCACCAGATAAAGTATTTGAAGTCCTATTCAAGGTAAGATATCCCAAGCCAACATCAAATAAAAAAGACAAACGATTATTTATTTCTTTCAATAAGCGCTTTGCAATATTATAATCATTCTCAGATAAGCTCAATTCATTGAAGAAAGCTAATACTTCATCAATAGGCAATTGAACCAAATCACTTATAGTTTTGCCCGCAACTTTCACATAATTAGCTTCTTGACGTAATCTCTGACCATGACATTCCGTACATTCGGTCTTCCCACGATATCGTGATAGCATGACCCGATATTGTATTTTATAGGTCTTTTCTTCCAAAAATTTAAAAAATGCATGGAGTCCTTCAAAATATGAATTACCATCCCATAGTAACTGTTGTTGTGCCTGCGTTAGTTCATAATATGGTTTGTGAATTGGGAAATCGAATTTATATGCATTGTCAATTAAATTATCCTTGTAGACTTGAAAGGATTCAGATTTCCAAGGAGCAATCGCATTATCATATATGGATAGGGTCGTATTCGGAATCACAAGATCTTTGTCAATGCCTATAATATTTCCATACCCTTCGCAAGTTGGGCATGCACCATAGGGGTTATTAAAGCTGAATAAATGAGTATTCGGCTCAAGAAATGTCATTCCGTCAAGCTCAAATTTATTGCTAAACGTATGCGAACTTTGATCAGAAACTTTCTCTATGATGCACTCACCTTTACCTTCGAAAAAGGCAGTCTGAACTGAATCCGCTAAGCGATTAAAGAAATCTTCATCATGATTCATGATGATCCTATCAACTACCAGGAATAAGTCATCATTTTTCTTGGGAGTATATTCGTTTAGTCTTACGATCTTATTATTTACCTTAATTCTGGCATAGCCTTGCTGTTCTAATACATGAAGCAATGTTTCAAGCTTTCGGCCTTTATCAATAAGAATAGGTGCTAATAAGAGTAATTTTGTATCGGTTTCGAACGTTTTTAGATAATTCAACACATCAGAAACGCTATCTTTTTTGACCTCGTGGCCCGAAATTGGCGATATTGTTTTACCGATTCGTGCATACAATAATTTTAAATAATCATAAACTTCAGTTGAGGTTCCTACTGTAGAACGCGGATTTGTACTGTTCACTTTTTGTTCTATAGCAATTGCAGGTGCAATTCCCTTAATGTATTCTACCTTAGGTTTATTTAGTTTTCCTAAGAACTGACGCGCGTAAGACGATAGGCTTTCGACATATCTACGTTGTCCTTCTGCATATAAGGTGTCAAAGGCTAAACTTGATTTTCCAGAGCCAGAAAGCCCTGTAATAACAACTAATTTGTTTCTTGGAATGGCAACATCTACGTTTTTTAAGTTGTGTAATGCCGCACCTTTTATAATAATATAATCTTTAGGATTTAGGTTGTTTATGTACACGGAAAGCCTTTAAAATATGAAATATTCGCAAAGATAACTACTTACATATTGGTATAAAAATTAAGTTCAAATTAAAATTTTATTAAAAAAAATTTGTTTTATTCAAAAGTTTGTCTTTATATTTGCCTCGGTCATCTCATAGTGACTTTAACAATTTACGGAACTAGTTTCCCCTAACTTAAAATTTAACGCTTATAGTATAGTTCTACTTTTAATCATTATTAACGAAGTCTCATAGCTTCATTATAAAAAAGGGAATTATGCACAAAAATCAATTAAACGACAGCGTTTTAGTTAGTAACTACATTAGTGGAAACGAAAGATCATTAGAAATCCTAATCGGTCGTCACAAACAAAGAATTTACAGTTTTATTTACTCAAAGGTGTTAGATAGAGATATCTCTGAAGATATTTTTCAAGACACATTTATTAAAGTAATCAATACTTTAAAGAAAGGAAATTACAATGAAGAAGGTAAATTTCTTCCTTGGGTAATGCGAATTGCACACAATTTAGTGATAGATCACTTTAGAAAAGACAACAGAATGCCATCATTCAAAAATACTGATGAGTTCGATATTTTTTCTGTTTTGAGTGATTCATCTTTAAATGCTGAAAAGGCGTTGATTAAAGATCAAATTCATTCTGATGTTCGTAACCTAGTTGAAGAGTTACCAGAAGATCAAAAAGAAGTATTGATGATGCGTATTTATAGAGATATGAGTTTTAAAGAAATCTCTGAGCAAACAGGCGTTAGTATTAATACAGCCTTAGGAAGAATGCGTTATGCATTGATCAATTTGAGAAAAGTAATAGAAAAAAATAATATTATTTTAACAAATTAACAATAAAGTAATTTTTTTTCCGTTCTTTATAAATAACCCCAACAAAATATAAAGATTTTATGGAAAAATTTTACTCTGAAGAGTTACTCAATGAGGAGCTCAACCCCTTAAACAAAACTGTATCTTTTATCTTGAACTACTCAAAGTCGATTAAGGTTATAAAGAACAGTAATCAGAAACCAATCATGTTTCATTTGAATTAGTTAAAAAGGCTCGTAAGTTAAATTACGAGCCTTTTTTGATTTTATGGTATGCTTTCAATACACTTTTTCTTCCAATTGTCTGCGTGATAATATCTTTTTCTAAATTCCACCCGCGCGCCGGTGAATACGCTCTGGCATAATAAATAATTTGTAGATGTAGTTTGTTCCAAGTTTCTTTTGGAAATAATCGCTTTGCATCCTTTTCAGTCTGAACAACATTTTTACCATTACTTAAATTCCACCGATACAGTAAACGATGAATATGCGTATCTACTGGAAAAGCAGGTACATTAAAGGCTTGACTCATGACTACGGAGGCCGTTTTATGACCTACAGCGGGCAAACTTTCGAGTGCCTCCATATCTTGAGGAACTTCTCCATTATAGGAATCAATTAGAATATGAGATAATCCATAGATACCTTTAGATTTCATTGGCGATAGTCCTACAGGTTTTATAATCTCTCGAATCTGCTCTACAGATAGCTTTATCATATCATAAGGATTATCTGCCTTAGCAAATAATAAAGGTGTAATTGTGTTGACGCGAGCATCGGTGCTTTGTGCCGATAATAGTACTGCAATTAAGAGTGTATAGGGGTCTTTGTGATCTAACGGAATAGGAGGTTCAGGAAATAACTCATTTAACGTTTTTATAATAAAATCTATGCTTTCTTTTTTGGTCATAATGCTTAAATTGCAGTGCTAAAATACAAAATATGACAACATTAAAAATAGGAGATAAGGCTCCAGATTTTGAAGTAAAAGATAATGCAGATATTACAAGAAAATTAAGTGATTATCGAGGTAAGAAATTGGTTTTATTCTTTTATCCTAAAGCAAGCACTCCAGGTTGTACCGTTGAAGCTTGTGATTTAAGAGATAATTATAAGCGTTTTCAGTCACTTGGATATGATATTCTTGGGGTAAGTGCTGATACAGCTAAAAGACAGCAGAATTTTATTAATAAGAATGATCTTCCTTTTCCACTGTTAGCAGATGTCGATAAAGAAGTAATTATGAGCTATGGGGTTTGGGGACCAAAAAAATTTATGGGTCGCGAGTTTGACGGCATCCATAGAACAACCTTTGTTATTGATGAAAATGGTATTCTGGAGGATGTCATATTAAAAGTGAAGACAAAAGAGCACTCGGCGCAATTGTTAGATGCATAAATAAAAAAAGTGAAACCTACTAGTTTCACTTTTTTTTATCTTATTGTTTATTGGCAAACTTTCTTCTTGAATAACCAAACAAACGATGTTCTTTTATAATATCGGATACGCCTTCCGGGAGCATTGTTTCCCATCCTTCTTCGCAATCTCCAATCATTTTTAACACTTTCCTAGAAAAAATGTCAAGAGTACCTGGATCAAAATCTTTGATATCTAACATTTTACCATTGTATTTGAAGAATTTATACAATTCTTTCATACGAGGATGCACTTTAAGCGTTTCACTGGTTATAAACTCTCCACTCTCTTGATCTTTTAGAGGGTATAGATATACTTTCAAATCTTTAAAGAATAATTTACCAAAAGCTTCTAAAATACCACCACTTAAATGACGATAGTATTTTTCGTCAAATATTTGTACCAAGTTATATACACCCATCGCAAGGGCCATACGTTCTTTTGTAAATTCAGCAAAATATTCAACAAGTTTATAATATTCTTGAAAGTTCGTAATCATTACGGTCTGACCTAGGGAACACAAGAGTTCTGCTCGATCTAAAAAATCACGTTCATTAATCTCTCCTTCAGCCCTTAAATTCGCCAAAGTAATTTCAAATATAACACGGGCTCGTTCTTCTTTGACCGTTTTTTCTTCAAGAAACATTTGATGTGCCTTTTCGAACATATCCATGTTTACCTTTGTTACTGGTCTAAAACTTCCACGTAACGCGAGTATATTCTTTTTATATAATTCTTGAGCAGGCAATAAGTTATTTCCATCAGGACCGAACATTACAGCATCTGTCATGCCATTTTTCACCAATTGTAAGCTCATAAGTCGATTGTCCACATACATAAAACGAGGGCCGGAAAAATTGATCATATCAATTTCTATTTGATCCTTGTCTAAATGATCATAGAATGATTTCAATAAATCTTTTGGACGATCATTCATGTAAAAAGCACCATAGAGTAAATTCACTCCTAATATACCGAGCGTTTCTTGTTGCAGACGGGCATCAGTTTGTCTAAAACGAATATGTAATATGATTTCGTTATAATCTTCTAATGGATCTAATTGAAATTTTACACCTACCCATCCATGACCTTTGAATTTCTTGGCAAAATCAATAGTGGCTACAGTATTTGCATAGGTAAAGAAAAGCTTCTCAGGATGCTTATTTCTACTCAGCCTGTCTTCCATCAACTCAATTTCATGAGATAACATTCTCTTTAAACGGGGCTCGGTAACATATCTTTTATCTGGCTCAATACCGTAAACGGCATCTGAAAAATCTTTGTCATAGGCCGACATAGCTTTTGCTATTGTTCCAGAAGCACCTCCCGCTCGAAAGAAATTACGCACAGTTTCTTGACCGGCACCAATTTCGGCAAAAGTCCCATAAATATGCTCATTCAAATTGATTCTTAGCGCTTTACGCTTTATTGAGGGGATATTTGCTATTTCTTTATCTCCTTTTAGAGTAATAGACATTGTTAGGCTTTTAATAGGTTACAAATGTACTAACATTCGTGAATTATATTAAATATTTTAACGTTATTTTTGTGGAAATATTTCTTAATGAAGGTAACATTTTTAGGAACGGGTACCTCACAAGGGATCCCAATAATTGGAAGTACCCATGAGGTTTGTTTATCTAAAGATTTAAAAGATAAACGCTTACGTAGTTCTATAATGCTAGAATGGGATTCTTATAGATATGTTATCGATTGTGGTCCAGATTTTAGACAGCAAATGCTACGAGAAAATATAGCTCACATTGATGGCATCATTTTTACGCACGAACATGCCGACCATACGGCTGGTTTAGATGATATTCGCCCATTTTGTCATAAAATAGGAGATATGCCTATCTATGTACCAGAGCGCATTGCCGATAATTTGCAAATGCGTTTTCATTATATTTTTACCAAAGAAAATAGATATCCGGGAGCACCAAGTGTTTCTATGCAGTATGTTTATAATCAACCTTTTGTATTATCCGAAAAGGAACTAATTCCAGTGGAATATTATCATGGCAAGATTTTGATTTTTGGATACCGTATAGATAATTTCGCTTATATCACAGATTTTAAAAGAATCACGGATATTGAAAAAGAAAAATTACGACAATTGGATGTCCTAATTTTGAGTGCTTTGCGAATCACATCCCATCCAACTCATTTAAATTTAGAGGAAGCACTTGCATTTATTGAAGACATTCGTCCAAAAAAAACATTTTTAACCCATATTAGTCATAAACTTGGTTTTCACGCGACTGTTGAAAAAGATTTGCCGTCAAATGTGTTCTTAGCATACGACGGCCTGAAAATTAACGTTTAACTGACAGAATATTTACGAGATGAAGAATTATTTATGTAAAAGTTTATGGTGCTTGGTACTTTTAGTACTTTCAACAATGTCTTATGCTCAACAACCCAAAGATTCAGTTGAACGGCAATCGATATTGCAAATGCTGAAATATGATGGTGTTACGGCATTTGGAGGATTAAAACATGCGTATACGCGTCCTTTTCATTGGCAGAAAGATGATTTTATGACCGCTGGTGCTGTTGTTGTAGGAACCGCCATATTATATAGTTTTGACGCCGAAAGTTCTCGTTTTTTTATACGTCAAGATAAAAATGCACCAAGGATATTAAAAGATTTTGGACGCTATTTTGGAGCGCCGCAAAATAATTATATGTTGTCTGCAGGTATTTATGGAGTTGGACTATTTACGAGAAACGAAAAGCTAAGACATACTGGTGTACTTTTAATTGCATCGGCGACTGCCGCTGGATTTATACAATCCTTAAGTAAGACAATTGTAGGAAGGGCAAGGCCACAAACATTAGAGGGGAGAAGTACATTTAAACCTTTTAGTAGTGAAGGTGCGTTTCATTCATTCCCTTCGGGGCATTCGGTATTATCTTTTACGACCGCTCATGCCATTGCTAGGCAATTTGATAATGGTTGGGTGAAAGGAGGTATTTATGCCGTTGGTTTAATTTCTCCTATTTCGCGACTCTCTGCTGGAGCGCATTGGTTGACTGACGTAACATTGGGGGTTTTGTTAAGTGTGGTTATTGTAGACAGTATAGATAATTATTTGAAAGATAATCAAAAATACAAGTTGAAAAAACAGCGAAAAATTTCTTGGAAAATGAATTTAGGTCCAGGGAAAATAGGTTTGGTAGGTACTTTCTGACCCGAACAATTGACCGAAATACTGTTTAAATCATCACCAACAAATTAAGTAACGAAAAATTTGTATTTTCTTTAAGGTTAATTTCATTATTTTCTTGTTTCTAATCTAAAACTAAAGAGAATAGTAATTTTTTTTAAAGTTATACGCGCTCTGCAATCCATTCTTTTAAGTCGAAAAAATTTTGTGGAGCGACGCCATGACCTACAGGATATTCTTTATAGGAATTCTGAATACCAAGATTATTTAAGAAAGGAGGTGCGTTTTGAGCCCATTCTAATGGTAATACTTGATCAACGGTACCGTGCGAAATGAAACAATCAAGATTCGTATACTTAGTATCGTCAAATGTTTCGGGTGATAATTCATCATTTATATAACCGCTAAGAGCAACGATATGTTGGACTTTTTCTGGATAGTTTAAGGCGACCGCATAACTCAGGATGGTTCCTTGACTAAAACCGAGTAAAAACGTATTATTCGCGTCAACTTTGTAAGTTGTTTTTAATTCATCAATAAATTGCGCAATGATATCTCTTGCTTTTATCGCCTCAGGAATATCAGAAAACTTACCTTCAATATTATCAAGATGAATTGTGTACCAAGCATGACTATTCGGCATCAATGTTAAAGGGGCTTTTGCACTTACTATTAACAATTCATCCGGTAATTCATTTGCAAAAGAAAACAAATCATGTTCGTTACTTCCATAACCATGAAGCATGATTAACAATGGAGGATTTTCAATAGCGGTTTTTGGTTCTCTTACTAAATAATCTAGTGATAATTGCTGCATATTTGTAACTATAGATATCGTCTATTTTAGACGATTTCAAAAGTATCATAAATTAGGGATTTATCCAATTCCCTTAAACCATTCTTGAAACTGGTCGCCTAACAAAGGGATTCTTTTTTCTTCACCTTGAATTGCGCCCATAAGACCGATTACCCAAAGTACAAAAAGACAAACACCTAGGATCCAGCCAATAAATCCAAAACCGGAAAATCTAAAAAAAGATATTATAACGCTTGTTAAAGCAATTCCAATCATTTGGCGAATATGAAATGTAGCAAAAGAATTTTTTTTATCATTATTCATTATAAAGGCAATTATCAAACCAATAATCCATAAATACGAAATTATTGCTATTGTTTTACCTTCTTTAACGGTTACGTTTTCCATATGATTAGTTATTTGGTTAGATGTATAAAGTTATGAAAATTATCTCAAAACGAGTTTATTATTTGCAAATATACCATAGGCTTTCCCCATTAAGTTTTTACCTAGAAAGGCGGCATTTTTTGATGAAGACACAATTTCTTCTTCTAAAAAGACATATTCGTGGCTAGGATTGAATAAGGTAAGATTCGCCTTTTCACCTTCTTTGATGATGATTTCTTCAAGTCCAAATCGCTTTCTCGGATTGGTAGTTAGGCACCTTACTAACATCTCTAAATCGACTACTTGGTTTACAGCACCAAACAAACTTTCGAGTCCAATAGTTCCATCTAAGGCATTTTCAAATTCAACTTTTTTATGCTCAATATCTATCGGATTGTGGTCAGAAGTAATCATATCTATCGTTCCATCTTTTACACCTTTGATGAGGGCCGCTGTATCTTTTTTAGTGCGAATTGGAGGTTTGATTTTAAAGTTGGAGTCAAAATTATTTAATTCGTCATCCGTCAAGCAAAGATGATGAGCGGTTACACTACAACTAATATCTAACCCTTTTTTCTTGGCCTCTTTAATAAGCTTTACGGCACCTTGAGTTGAAATAGTTGGAATATGTAATTTACCGCCAGTGTATTCTAATAAAAATAAATCACGTGCTATTTGCAATTCTTCTGCGAGGGCCGGATTTCCTTTTAAACCCAATTTTGTGTTTGCGTCACTTTCATTTGCAATACCATTGTTTGCAATGGCATTATCTTGCGGATAGCTTAACACAAGGCCGTCAAAATTTTGCGCATACAGCAGTGCTATTTTCATTAGATTTGGATTAGCAATAGCTTTTTTGAAGTCTCCGAAGGCAATAGCTCCAGCATTTTTCATGTCAAATAGCTCGGCAAGGTTGACACCTTCTGAGCCTTTTGTTAAACAAGCAATTGGGAGCAAGTTAACAGCACTAGTACGTTCTTTATTAATGACGAAATCTACGACAGATTTGTTATCGATTGTTGGATTCGTATTTGAATTTAAAGCGATTCCTGTAAATCCGCTTTTACCCGCCGCGAGCAAACCGTTTTTAATAGTTTCTCTTTCTTCATAACCCGGTTCGCCGAATGAGACACTTGAATCAAACCATCCAGCAGAAACATGAAGATTTTTTAACTTAAGGGTGCGATATTTTTTATTTTCAGGAATTTTAGATGCAATTTTCGAGATTTTTCCATTTTCAATTAAAATGTCCCTTACTTTAAAATGAAGTGAACTTTTAGAGTCAATTATTGTCGCTGATTTTAATAAAACGTTCATGGTTTAAAAAATTTAATTAACAGTATTTCTAAGAAGAGAAACAATAAAGATGCACCCAGAAATAATTGCCAAAGATTACTGGTGTCATATGCTTTGTTAGAAATATTAAATGCGTCACGTACGGAGTTATAATAATTCACATTTGTAAATTTGGCAAGATTATTTTTAATATCACCATAGTTTAAGTCACTTTCGCGCCTGTCATAATTAAAAGCAATATTTTGAATAACTTCTTCCTTATTCATAACCGAATAAATTCCGTCTTTTAAAGGAGTGTCATTCATTATCATCTTTACAGAAGAATTACCTACTTGTTGTATAGGAATGAAACTTGTTTCATTCGTAATGATTTCCAATATGTCATCTTTTTGTAAAGTTGCTTTGATTTCTATCTCATTACCATTGCCTATTGTATAGGCAGGTTGGGTAATTTTGTAGCTATATTTTCCAAAATTGTAAAATACAGGCACTATTAACGGAGAATTTTTAAAATTAGAATTTGTACTATTAAGCGCACCCGCGAACCAATAAAAGGTACTATTTGGTTTCTTAATTTGGGCTACAAATGGAGCTCTATTTTCAAGACCTACAAGTGTTGATTTATTTCTTAATGAAGTTGAATAATGGCTTTCAACTTTTGGATATTGAAAATTTTCAATAGATTTTTCAAAAACATTTTCATAAAAAGGATGTGAAAAGTTAATGTCGGTAATTTGAACTTCAATATCACTTTTGGCTCCTAAGGTACCTATGTTGAGCGATGAAAATAGTCGACTATACGAGTTTTTATCAACTGTTACACTCGGAATAATAACAATGTTACTTCCTTTACGCGCGGCCTCAGAAAGGATGTCAATCAGTGCCGAAGGAATTAGTTCTATTTCGTTTAAAATAATAAGATTTTGCTCTAATAGGCTGTTATAATCTAACTGATTTAGTGTATTGCTTGTATAATTAAACTCATCAATGGTATATACTTTTTCTAAAAAGGTTGTCTCTTCTCCAATGACGAGTACATTTATTTTATCTGTTTGATTGATTGTAAAATAAAAATCATTATCAAATGACAAATATTCATCAACTGTATTTATCCTTCCATTAATGTTCGTCTTAAATGGAATTTTAAATTCTATTTCTTTACTTTCATTTTCTGCAATATTAATAGTAGATTTTCCAAGTAACACATTTTCATCATACAGAGAAATAGGAATGTCTCTTTTCTTAGCATTATAATTTTTGGCGATAACTTTAAGTAGAATGTTTTCGCTATTTCTACTAGTGATATACATACTATCAATAGAAATATTTGTTCTTTTATTTGGAATCAGTTGTGTAAAATTATAGGTTGCGAAGGAATCTAACGCGATAAAATTCTCAACCTTATTCATATGTTGGAAATCAGAGATTAGGAAAATATCGTTTGCTATTTTTTTCTGATTTCTAATGCTATTCTGAATGTCTAGCAGGATCGAATTAATGGGTTTCTGAATGGGGTGATAATTAAGGGATAGGAGTGTGTTTTTTAAATCCTGTGAAGTTAAACTGGCCCATTTATTATTGTTCGTATAAAGTGAAATGTTTGGAGAGGTGTCTGTAACATCAATAATATCTTGAATTGCTCTTCTAAACAGTTCTCCTTGATCTCCCTTAGCTTGCATACTTAACGAATTATCTAAATAAACATGAATATGACGTTCTTGATTCTTAGATACTTCGCTATAATAGGGCTGGGAAAAAGCTATAATAAGTGTTGCGAATAGAGACAATCGACTTAGTAAAACAAGTAATTTTTTGAGTTTGGAACTTTTACGCGTTTTTAGTTCAACCTTCTTTAAAAATTGAACATTGGTAAAATTGACTTTTTCGAATCTTCTAAGTTGAAATAAATGAATAATGATAGGAATAAGGAGCAAAAATAAAGCGTAAAGAATTTCTGGGTGCTTAAATTGCATTATTCAAAAAAGATTTGTCAAAAGTAATAATTTATAGTCGAAGTAAAAACACAAAATTTAAAATTATATATCTTAGTAAGGATTTTAAATTAATCCTGTCAAAATAGATATAAACCAACTACTATGAAGAAGTTACTACTCTCGTTTATTATTATCATCGGATTCTTATCAACCCAACAATCCATGCATGGGCAGGATATGGATAATAAAACCTTGGAGAAGGCGATATATATTGTCGCTGATAGTGTAAAAGGAACCGCAGGAAACTGGCAATTTGCAGTGCGAGATCGATTACTTATTTGTATTACAGATAAGAACAATAATAGAATGAGAATAATGACTCCAATAATAGAACAAAAAAAATTGGCATATACCGATTTGTTAAAATTAATGGAGGCCAATTTCCATACTGCTTTAGATGTGAAATATGCCATTACGAATGGCGTTCTATGGTCTGTTTTTATTCATCCATTAAAAGAATTGAGTAAAGAACAAGTAATGCGAGCTATAGAACAAGTATATACCGCAGCGCATACGTATGGTTCAACATATAATAGCACTGGGTTAACTTTTCCGAATAGTAAAAAAGAGGAAGAGGAGCAGGTGAAAAAGAAGAAAATCTAATAATCAGTTTTTATGGTATTGTCGAAAGGAACTTTAATTTGATACAGAAGATCTTCGTCACGACTATCATCCAACACATCTAAACCATACACTACCTTCTTTGGATCGTCATATACCAAAGTTCCAAACAAGCGATCCCAAAAGGAAAAAATGTTACCAAAATTGGTGTCTGTCCACGGTCTTTCAAAATGATGGTGGAATTTATGCATATTCGGGGTAATAAAAACAGTACTTAGCGTTTTATCTATCCAAATAGGCATTTGCACATTTGCATGTGAAAAGTAGGTGAAAAATATAGTCGCTACACGATAAATGACATAAAAGGCTAGGGGAGCACCCAAGATTATAATTGCAATCAAAGCGAAAATTTCTCTTAAAACATAATCACCTGGATGATGTCTTGAGCCAGTTGTTGCATCTACTTTTGTATCGCTATGGTGAATCATATGAAATTTCCACATCCATTTGACTTTATGTAAGAGATAATGTACAATATATTGAGCAAAAAAATCTAAAAATAAGAGTGTAATAAGTAACTCTGCCCATATGGGCATTTCAAATAAATGTAGTAAACCAAATTCATTGGTGCTAATATAGGCGAATACGCCTACCGTCATTAATCCGAATAAAACGTTAATAGCTAGACTCATAGATAAAAAAATGAGATTAACACCATCATGCTTCCATTTCTTGTAATTAAACTTAAATAGAGGAAAGTTACCTTCAAATAACCAACTAACTAATAAGCATGACAATACCCATGTTAATTTTTGCCAAGCTGGCATTTGCTCAAAAAAGATTAGCACGTTTTCCAAAGTAGAGAGTATTTGATGAATAACAAATTTAGCGAAAATAAGAGCCAAAAAAAAACCGTTCTTGTTGGAACGGTTTAAATATTGAAACATATATTTTTTAAATTCTTACGACTTCATATATACTATCCTTATGTTCTTTATAGAAAATACCTTTACATCTATAGTATTTCTTTCCATGCATAGTAACATACTTGCCTCCTTCAGGTTTAAAAGAAATTTTTGCTCCTTTTGGCGCGTTTTTTAATACATATCTGTTCTTCATTTTAGTATGCCAGGTGCCATTAAAAACATAGTACATGATGCCTTTATATTCTATTTCGAAGATTTTATTTTTAGCTTCGTCAGTACGAATCGTTTTAGTTGAAGTGGTACTAGTGTCCAATTCCTGCTGTGCTGTTGCTTGATTAGATGTCACAGATGCGACAACAATAATCAACCCGATCATTAATCTTTTCATATCCTCCTATTTTTTTCTTTTTGTTTAACGTAGTTTTTAGCAATTTAGTATCAATTTTTTTTATTTCTAGCTTCATTTCTTTTCTGCCTAAAGCGTTTCAGTAACTCTTTATTGAAGTCCTGTTCAGCTCTAAAAAGCTTTAATATTTTTTTCGGAGGAATGACACCAGTGAGTTTGGTGTTTAATATTTTTTTTGCTTCTAAAACTTTTACATCTATGTTTATAAATTCATCGAGCAGTATTTTGGCTTCATTATTTGATATATTATCGATGCCGCCCTTAGCTCGAGCTTGTTGCATTAATTGTCTTGTTTTTTGGTTTTTTACCTTATGAATTGTTTTGTTGTATTCATTATAAATAGGCCAAAAAGCTTGTGCTTCTCCTGAACTTAAATCCAAAGCATTAGTGATAAAAGCTGTTTTAAATGCTTTTATTCTATCATTATCCTTTCTTTGTCCATGCATGTGCAATGAACTTATCATTACAAGGGTCACTATGAGTATAATCTTTCTCATTTTGTTATAGTTCTTAGTCGGTTAATAGTGCACTTTCAATATCCGTGCCATTCACGTAATTCAACATATCTAAATCATCGCTACTAATTTCATCTTCGAGATCTACATCATTGTAAAGTGTGCTTATTTCATAGGAATCGAGTGCAATAAGATCATCCTCTATCCATGCTTCGATATCACTCGTTGCTAAATTTTCAATGCTATATGTTTGACGATTGTAGTTTAAAACAACAAATACTAATAGAGATGCCGCAATCGCTATTGGAGCAGCGATCTTTAAAAATTTAGATGTTAGGTTGATGACTTTTGGTTCTTTCGTAACTTCTCCCTTCAGTTTATCAAACACCCTATCTTCGATTGTATCAAAGTATCCTTCAGGGACTCCAGCTTGATCACTATTTAATCTCTTGGTACTTTTTATATTGGTAATAACTCTATCTTCAATACTTTCTAAGTAATTTAGAGGTAACTTAAAACCTTCCTTTTCGGGAAATTTATCTAATAACAATTTGGTATACACAGATGCATCAATACGCTCGAAATAATCTTCGGGAGTTTTAAAGCCAGAACCTAAGGTTTTTAATATGTCTAATTTATTGTTATTCATTATGTTGTATGACTACAAAGGTACTAAAAGGTTTAAATTATGTTTCTTTAAGTTTAGCTTCAATTTTTTTTACTGCATGATGATACGATGCTTTTAAAGCACCAACCGAAGTTTCTAATATTTCGGAAATATCTTTATATTTCATATCATCAAAGTATTTCATATTGAAAACTAGCTGTTGTTTTTGTGGTAATAATGCTATTGCTTTTTGTAATTGTATTTGAATTTCATTGCCATCAAAATAGACATCAGCATGCAGATTATCCACCAATTGATGTTGCATGTCGTTGATGTCAACCTTCTGTTCTTTCGCTCTTTTATTGATATACGTGATGGCTTCGTTTGTTGCAATCCGATACATCCAAGAGTATAATTTACTCTCTTCTTTAAAATTATGAATACTTCGGTACACTTTAACAAAGGTGTTTTGTAAAACATCATCGGCGTCGGCGTGCGAAATCACAATTTTACGGATGTGCCAATACAAACGCTCCTTATACAAAGACATGAGTTTTCTGAACGCTTTGTCCTGAGTATGTGCGTTTTTAAGTTGTTGAATAAGTAATTTTTCCTCTATCAATGAGTAGGCAATTTATTCATTTAGACTATAAACGTACGAAAAGGTTTAATATTGGTATTGATAATTTGTTCGGTAAGCTACTATCAAGAATTAAAACTGAGCGCTGAACTTTAGATTTAATACACGACCTGATAAAAAGTTAGGTACTGCTAACGAATTTTGTGATGAAATATCTCTCACCCAAGTATTTGTAATGGTATTTTGAATATCAAACATATTGAACAATTCAATTCCAACCGATAATTCTTTAAAATTTTTAAGCCAGTCAGCTTTGGGTTTTTTATTCTGACCAACCAAGACATACGATATACCAATATCAGATCTGAAGTAACTTTTCAATCTATTTTGAAAAATATAGGGATCTGCATACGGCGGAGAACCTCCAGGTAAGCCAGTATTGTATACCATGTTGAGGTACATTTTCAAATTTGGATTGCTAGGTACGTAGTCTTGAAATAATACAGCAAATTTCAAACGTTGATCGGTGGGCCTAGAAATATAACCTCGATTATCAATATTTTCTTTTGTCACTAAGTATCCAAAACTAACGTAAGACTCTGTACCAGGTACAAATTCACCATTTAAACGGGCGTCAAAACCGGTCGCAAAACCTATTGCGTTGTTTTTAGCTCTATAACGTATTTGGACATTACTGATGGTAAACGGATTGATATCTGTTAATGATTTGTAATACGCCTCAGTAACTAACTTGAAAGGTCGGTTCCATAACTTAAAACTATAATCATTTCCTACAACAAAGTGAATAGATCGTTGTGCTTTTACGTTTGCGTTTACAGCGCCCAGTGAATCTCTTAATTCTCGGTAAAACGGGGGTTGATAGTAGTAACCTCCTGAGATTCTAAATAACATGTCTTTTTTCCAATCTGGCTTTATGGCTAATTGTATTCTTGGGCTCACAACGGTTTGGCTTTTAGAATTTATCCCAGTACCACTTACTTTCCAGTTTTGTGCTCGAATACCTGCATTTAACCATAATTGATGATCTTTCACAAATAATTTACGGCTCCATTGAGCAAAACCAGAAACCCTGTTTATAGTAACATTATTGGTGGCTCTGGTACTAATAAAAGGTACTATAGGTCCTGTAAAAGGTGTGTATGGTTCGTCATTGTTAATGAGATCCGGAGGGCGCAATGAAAATCCCGCCGAATCAATTACTTGCCATTCAATAATTCTATCTTTGATATCTTCGGATTGATATTTTACACCAATTTCAAAAGTATTATCACCTTTCTTAATAGTTGTTCTTAATTGTCCGTTTGCAATGAGAGCGTCCAAGTCATTTCGGGCATGGTCTAATTGAGATCCAATTGCCTGTGTGAATTCGACATCACCGAAATTATCACTGCCAAAGTCAGCATTTACCTCTCCAATACCGTAAAAAGCAAAAATATCGAAGTATTCTTCTTCCTGGGTATTATAGAGTGACGTACTTGCTGTAAGAGTTATATTTTCATTGATAACATAATCGGCTTTTAATGCACCAAATAATGTTAGATATGAGTCATTTTCTTGCCCTTGGTAATTAACCACTAAGGCCTGTGTATCAGCTAAGGTGCCAAAATTAGTTCGTCGGGTTACAGGTTCATATTCATAGTTATTCAAGGAGAAATTGCCTAAAAAATCAATTGTAATTTTTTTATTGATTTGGTAAGAAAGAAAAGTTTGAGCATCGGTAAAATTAGGTCTGAAATTGGTCTCAATGTCTTTGCTGTTTACGAAGAGACTATTATTTCTATAGCGAATGCCTAAGATTGCCGAGAGTTTATTTTCAAATAGTGTGCCTTCCACAGTACCACTAGCTCCTAAAAAACTGGCGTCGATTTTGGCCATGAATTTTGTTGGTTTTCTATAGGTAATATCTAAAACGGAAGATAATTTATCACCATATTTTGCTTGAAAACCACCAGAAGAAAATCGGACATTTTGCGTGAGATTTGGGTTTACAAAGCTTAAACCTTCTTGTTGACCAGAACGGACTAAAAACGGACGATACACTTCAACGCCATTGACATATACTAAATTCTCATCATAGTTTCCTCCTCGTACATTGTACTGGGTACTTAGTTCATTATTTCCACTAACGCCTAAACCAATATTTTTTAGAGTCCCTTCGATGCCAGCATTCGCACTTGGTAAATTTTTAGCCGTTTTCACATCGACTTTGTCAATTCCTTGTGCCTTATCTTTGTTGTTCTTTAATTCGATGGTGTCAATAACTTCAGTCTTAATATCCATCTTAGGAGAATAGAAAACAATGCGGTTTCGGGCTACTCTTATACGTTTTTGGATAGTTTTATGGGCAACATGGCTAAAAATAACAGTTACGACCTTGCCAGAGGGAATTTCTAATTGAAATTCTCCTTTGGTATTGGTGGAGGTACCTTTCTGATTGTAGCTTATTGTAACTCCTTCAATTGGGTTTCCTTGCTTGTCTTTCACAATCCCTTTAATCGTCCCTGTTTGCGCCAGTAGGATATTTGAAAATAAAAAAAAAGAGAATACGTATGAAATGACAGTTTTCAAGTAAAATAATTTTGATTATTGCTTTCTGAAAAACGTTGCAATATACGTATTAGAATTGTTAACGTTATCAACAGCTATTACTTTTAACGTATGCTTGTTATTTGATAATTTTTTATCCCTAAAATCATACGTTAATAAACCTCTCTTGGCGTCGTATTCCATTAAAATCCACTCACCATCGATTTCGGCTCTGTATGATTTGATACCGGATAAACCATCGCTGATTCTTAACTTTAAATACCTGTATTTAGAGAGCCATTGTCCTTTTTTGAAGTTGATAGGTCGTATTTTTGGTGCTTGATTATCAGAGAATAACGCATAATTCCCTAATGTTTTACTCAGGGTGTACAATTTATTATTCTTTCTTTTTGTGTTTGAATATGAAGGAATTCCTTTTTTGTTTACACGAGCAATAAATAATTTGTCTTGTTCTTCTTGAGAATATTTAGAAACATCGAATGACAAAGTGAAATTTTTATGAACGGGAACACTTCCATTATGTAAAAAGGCAACATCTTTTTCTTTTTTAAAGTCAAAGTAAAAATCTTGATAAAAACTCTTTTTAGGAAATGCAACGGTTATATTATCGTAAGCAATTTTGTTAAATTCGTTCGCCTTAAAATAATAAGGTGTTTCCTTTGTTTTTTGTCGTATGTAGATAGAATCCTTTTTTCCTTTTACAGGAATGATCAATTTCTTTTTATTGCCTTTAAAGTCCTTAGTAATAATTTGCACGGTGTAAGACTTACCATCCTTGATATGAAGATATCCATTGTTCTTCACATCTTGGTAAATGCTTAATTTATTTGCGGGCTCTATAAAGGTTTTTTGTATGCGTTGTCTTTTGTTATAAAACCGACCATAATCAATCAATGTATTTAAGTAACGCGTTTCATTAAAACTAAACTTATTTAACGTGTGACTGTAGTTTTTTGTTCCGTTTACTAGCATTTCTAAACTAAAAATACCGTTGTTATTCAGCGCTCCGTCTTGTCTATCCACCGTATTAATTCCAAATCCGATGGTGCCAAAAGCTTCGATTTGATCGGCGAGTAGACTTCCGTCTTTTTGTAATTTAAAATTAAGCTCTTTTACGCCATTTGTTTGATTTACATGTGAAGAGTCGCTAAAAGTATAGGCCACAGCTGCCCTTATTTGAGGATTTTTCGAGTCTTTTATGTTAATCCCAAAAAGCATCGGATTAGTTGGATGCTCATTAGCATCTCTAATTTCATAATGTAAATGAGGTCCTCCCGAGCTTCCAGAATTACCTGAGAATGCCACAATTTCTCTTTTTGTTACAGGTAGCTCGTTTTCTTTTGGGAAGAGTTGTATGGTATAGCTTTCGTTCTCATATTGACGCTTTTTAATATACGCTTCTATTTTAGGCGAAAACTTTTTTAGGTGCCCGTAAACCGTAGTGTATCCATTAGGATGTGTTATGTATAATGCTTTACCATAGCCCCAATGAGAAATTTTAATTCGTGATACATAACCTTCCGCAGAAGCGTAAATATTCAACCCTTGTCTTTGTTGGGTTTTAATATCAAGACCAGAATGAAAATGATTACTGCGCAGTTCACCAAAAGTACCAGACAGAATTAAAGGCACATCTAAAGGTTTTGCAAAATAATCTATTGGATATGCAGCCTGAGTAAAGCTGCTATGCTGAACGCCTACTACGAACAAAAAAAACAAGAATCTCCCCATAATTGTTCTGCTAAAATAACGATAAGAAATAAGAATTAAAAATTAAAAATTAAGCCTTTATGAATCAGTAGATTGAACCATGTTAGTAACATAAATTAGTAAAAGAGTTGTTTAATTGCGCAAGTAATACTAAATTTGTTCAAAAGGTTTATAATCTTTGTATTGATGAGTAATGTTATAGAAATAGTTGATTCTCTGCAAAGTAAACTACATAAGTTGCTTTCTAAATATGAATTATTGCAAACTGAGAATAAGC
Organism: uncultured Flavobacteriaceae bacterium; assembly: GCA_947494325.1. Classification (GTDB taxonomy): domain Bacteria; phylum Bacteroidota; class Bacteroidia; order Flavobacteriales; family Flavobacteriaceae; genus Aureibaculum. Next base: position 67,445 of record CANLUS010000004.1, on the reverse strand, counting down.
AATTGTTAGAAAAAAGCAACAAGCTAGTTGAAGCGCTTTCTCAGGAGAAAGAATCAAAGTCTAATTTACAACAAGAATACGAATCATTAAAAATTGCAAATGCAATAGTAGGCAGCAAAGAAGATAAGCATACAACGAAATTAAAAATAAATGCGTTAATACGTGAAATCGATAAATGCATAGCTCAATTAGGAGCATAAACTCTTTATGAACGAGAAACTTAAAATAAAAGTTACTATTGGTGATCGAGTTTATCCTCTAACTATTAATAGCGAAGGAGAAGAGGAAGGAGTAAGAAAAGCTGTTAAAAAGATAAATGATCTTATTAAAAGGTTTGAAGAGAATTATGAAGTAAGAGATAAGCAAGATGTTCTTGCTATGTGCGCTCTGCAATTTGCCTCATTACAAGAGGTGAAAACGGTGTATAACGGTCAAGATGCAGAGGCAATTGAGCACAAATTAATAGAGATGAATGGTTTATTAGACACACATCTCCAGTAAGTTCTTTAAAATAAAACAATTACTGCCTACATTAGTTATTTGTTTATTAAACTCAACACTATTTAATTAGAAAGGGTGAGTTTGGTTGTTAAAGCGTGCCGCTGGAATTAGTTATTTTAGTTTCATTGCGGATTATTGATCAACCAGTTAGCCCTAAACTTGTCATCAAGGAGTTTAAAAAACCCCGAACTAGTGTAGGTTTTTTTTTACACAAAAATCAAAATAATGGAAGAATTGATAATGCCGATTATAATTGGAGTAGTCGCAGGTATAACTATAGGTTTCTTTATAGCCAAAATGTTAGAAAAAAATAAGGCATCAATGATGCTTAAAAATGCAAAAAAGCAAGTTTCTAATATTCTTAAAGAAGGACGATTAGAAGCAGAGACGCTCAAGAAAGATAAAATACTACAGGCAAAAGAAAAATTTATTGAGTTAAAATCAGAACACGAAAAAGTCATTTTAGCTCGCGATAAGAAAGTTTCAGAAACAGAGAAACGTATACGTGATAAAGAATCAAAAGTTTCGCAAGAGCTTGATAAGACGAGCAAATTAAATAAATCTCTTCAGAGTAAAGAAGATGATTACAATTATCGCATCGAATTTCTCGAAAAGAAAAAGACCGAAACCGAGAAACTCCATAAGAAACAAGTAGAACAGTTAGAAGTGATTTCTGGGCTTTCCGCCGAAGATGCTAAAAAAGAGTTGGTAGAGTCTTTACGTGAAGTTGCGAAGACTGATGCGATGGCCTATATTCAAGAAACGTTAGAAGAGGCAAAATTAACGGCACAGCAAGAGGCAAAAAAGGTAGTATTAAGTACTATTCAACGAATTGGTGTTGAGCAAACGGTCGAGAATTGTGTATCTGTATTCAATTTAGAATCTGATGACGTAAAGGGAAGAATTATTGGTAGAGAGGGACGTAATATTAGAGCCTTAGAATCTGCCACAGGAGTAGAAATAATTGTTGATGATACTCCAGAGGCGATTATCTTATCTTGTTTTGACCCTGTACGAAGGGAAATAGCACGTTTATCGATGCATAAATTAGTAACCGATGGAAGAATCCATCCAGCACGTATTGAAGAAGTTGTTGCTAAGACACGTAAGGAAATAAATCAAGAAATTATTGAGGTTGGAAAACGAACGGTGATTGATTTAGGTATTCATGGATTGCATCCAGAATTGATTAAAGTTGTTGGAAGAATGAAGTATCGTTCTTCATATGGTCAAAATTTATTACAGCACTCGCGTGAAGTAGCGAATTTATGTGCCGTTATGGCCGCCGAATTAGGTATCAATCCTAAAGTGGCCAAAAGAGCTGGACTCTTGCATGATATTGGAAAAGTACCGGAAACTGAAAGTGAATTACCACATGCGTTACTCGGAATGGAATGGGCGCAAAAACATGGAGAAAAACCTGATGTTTGTAATGCGATAGGTGCTCACCATGATGAAATAGAAATGAAATCATTGATTGCTCCGATCGTTCAAGTATGTGATGCTATTTCGGGTGCAAGACCAGGTGCAAGACGTCAAGTATTGGATTCTTATATTCAGCGTTTAAAAGATCTAGAAAATGTGGCATTCGGATTTAGTGGTGTACAAAAAGCATATGCAATTCAAGCGGGTAGAGAGCTACGTGTTATTGTTGAAAGTGAAAAAGTAGACGATGTTAAAGCGTCAGAATTATCCTTTAATATATCTCAAAAAATACAGAACGACATGACCTATCCTGGTCAAGTTAGAGTAACAGTTATTAGAGAGACAAGAGCTGTTAATATCGCGAAATAAAGAGATTAAAAGTTACTATTAAAACCTTCTCAATTTGGGAAGGTTTTTTATTTTCTAGGATGAAATTTTTCCACAACTTCTTTTAAATAGGATCTATCTACATGCATGTATATTTCGGTTGTAGTGATACTCTCATGTCCCAACATTTGTTGTATTGAGCGCAAATCAGCGCCATTTTCTAATAAATGAGTAGCAAAAGAATGTCTGAAGGTATGCGGACTTACTTTTTTTGCAATACCTGCTTTTTCTGTAAAATCTTTAATGATTAAAAAAATCATGTTTCTAGTAAGTTGCTTGCCTCGTCTGTTTAAGAAGATAGTATCTTCGAAACCTTTTTGAGGTTTCATATGATTTCTCACTTGGTTGATATAGATGAGTATCAATTTTTGTGTTTCTAAATTGATAGGTACAAATCTCTGTTTATCTCCCTTTCCGATAACACGGATAAAGCCCTCATCGAAAAACAAATCTGATAATTGTAATGTTACTAATTCGGTGACTCTGAGTCCACAACTATATAATGTTTCAAGAATGGTTTTATTACGCTGTCCTTGCGGATGACTTAAATCAATTTGATTAATAATCTGGTCTATTTCAACTTGCGACAACGTATCAGGAAGTTTCCTCCCAATTTTAGGTGTTTCAAGTAATACCGTTGGATTGTTTTTACGATAATCTTCGAAAATCAAATAATCGAAAAAACTACGAAGACCAGAGATTGTACGAGATTGAGATCTTGCATTCACATTTTTTGCGAGCTCATAAATGAATTGTTGAATAGTACTTTCAGAAATAGTTATCGGACTTTCCGCAATCTTATTTGTTTGCAAATGACTAGCGAGTTTGGACACATCACGAGCATAATTTTCAATAGAATTCTTTGATAGTCCTCGTTCAATCTTTAAATAGAGGGTGTAATCGTGTATGGCATCTTTCCATGTCATTATTACAAACTGTTTTTCATACCTTGCAAGATAGAACATATAAAAGAAATTTATGAAAAAAAGTTACATTCTTGCGGCCTTTTTAATTTGCTGTTTTGTTGAGATTAAAGCTCAAGATAAAATCGAATTCGGTATTATTGGGGGCGCATTTTACGGAAATGCAGAACTTAAAACCTCTGGTGTTGATCTCGAGCCAGTCTTGACTTTATTAGGGCAAAATGAGGATGCTCTTGACGTATTGGATGGAGTAGGCTTTTATCTAGGATTAATGGGCGATATAAATGTGATGCAAGACTTGAAAGTTCAATCTGAATTGTTTTACGCCGGGGCGGGTGAGGAAAGTATTATCGGATTTCCTATTGTTGCTAAGTACTACTTAGGTAAATCCTTTAGCGTACATGCAGGGCCGCAATTTGATTTGGTTTTAGGGTTGTCTGATTTCATTAATGATTTTTTCGATTCTTTTGGGTATAGCGCTGTGGTTGGTTTAGGATATGATTTTGGAACCAAAATAATTGTTCAAACAAGATATGCTTTTGGACTTAGAAACAGATTAGAAAATGATATTTCAGAAGCATTGGCGAGTATAAAACCTAGTTTACGAACGAATACATTACAACTTGGACTTATTTATAAGTTTTGAATGCGCTCTACGATAACTTAAAAAAATAGGAAAAAATAATTGTGGCATGCATATTGTAACTAAGAGGAGAATTCAACATTTGGTTGCAAAGATTCATAATCTTCAAATTCCGTAAGGCTTTTGATTCTTGCACCTTTTTAACAAGTGTTGATTGAACCATTTAACTTAAAAATTTAATTAAAATCAACAATTATGAAAAAAATAAATTTAACTCTCCTTGTTATGATGTTAAGTATAAGCGCTATGAAGGCTCAAGACATAACATATGGAGCAACTACTGGTTATAACAGTTTAACAGTGAGAGCTAGTTTTCAAGGGCTTTCGGGTTCTACTTCAGAATCGGGAATTTATTTCGGATTGTTCGTCGATGTCCCAATTTCAGATAAAATTCATGTACAACCTGAAATTCAGTATAGTACAATTTTTGCTAATGGAGGATCTGGTAATGAACTAATCGTACCGATTATGATGAAATATTATCTCAACGATAAACTTTTTCTTCAAGCAGGTCCTCAGTTTGATCTTATTCTGGATGAATCTCCAGGAATTAAAAAACTAGGTTTTGGCTTTGGCGCTGGTGCAGGTTATGATATTACTGAAAAATTATTTGCTAGCGCGAGGTTTTCATTTGGATTAAATAATAGATTAGATGATGATACCACAATTCTAGACGGACTTGGAGGTGTCGCTTTTAGTGATATCACCTCAAAGTTCAATTTCTTTCAAGTAGGAATAGGATATAAATTCTAATTATTAACAATTGTTAACATGAGATGTTCACAATTTGTTAGTAACTATAGAAAGTTAAAATTTATTTCGTTTCTTTACACTATTAAACTTAAAATCTAAAAATTATGAAAAAATTATGTGTATTAGTTGTAGTTGCCATGTTTGGTATTACAAGTATCAACGCTCAAGGAAATTTTAATTTAGGAGTAAATTTAGGAATACCTAGCGGAGATGTGAGTGAATTATATACATTCGCTTTGGGTGTTGAAGCGAATTATTTGTTTGAAGTTTCAGATCAGTTTGAGGTAGGTCCTTCGGCTTCTTTTGTTAATTTCTTTGGCGAATCAATTTTAGGATTTGATGTTGATGATGCTTTCTTTTTACCAATTGGAGCGGCGGCACGTTATACCGCTTCTGATAAAATAAAAGTTGGCTTAGATTTAGGATATGCTATTGGAATTAGTCCTGATGGGAATGATGGAGGTTTTCATTATCGTCCAGTATTCGGATTTAACATTAGTGAAAAGATTATGTTGCAAGCTTTTTATTCTGGAATTAGTGTAGACGGAGGAACCTTCGGAAACTTTGGAGTAGGAGCTATGTTTGCTCTATAATCATTCAATATAAAACATAAAAAAAGCGGCAATTAAGCCGCTTTTTTTATGAACTAATATATATTACCAAGCATATCCAAGTGAAACACCTATGCCAATTGCAGCCGAGCTAACACTAAAACTATCGGAACTTCCTGCAAGAAAAGCGACACTTGCAAATGTATCTATGAGGAAGTGCTCTTTTAAAATCCATTGGTGACCAATTTCACCTCCAATATTAAAAAACCCGGCAGAATTATCAAAATCATCAGACAGCGAAAAATAACCAGCAGTTGGGCCCGCATGCCACCCTCTTAAAGCTTCTTTTCTAGAAAAATAAAATCTATATTCAGCTCCAATACCAAAACCAGAAATGTCAGAAACATTATAATATAAGCCTGACACCGTGAGTGTTTGGGCATCTTTAATTGTAAACTCATAGCCAGCATTTGCGACTCCGAAGGCAAGCCCAATGGGATTCGCTTTTACCGCCTGCTCTTGAGCATTAACAAAAGAAAAAGCAAAGATGGCAATAATTAGTAAGCATGTTTTTTTCATAAATTAAAATTTTAATGATTGATTTAATAAATAATCGAGCGAATATATATATTTTTATTTTTCTTTAAGGATATAATATAGGATTAAGCTAACTGGATATGAAAAAGGTAACAATAATTAATGGGCCAAATTTAAATTTGCTAGGTAAGCGTGAACCTGAGATCTATGGAGGGTTGACATTCGAATCATATTTTCAGAGTTTAACAAACAAGTACCCTGATCTAGAACTGTCTTATTTTCAATCGAATATTGAAGGTGAAATCATTGATAAATTGCACGAAGTTGGCTTTGATCATGATGGCATTGTTTTAAATGCTGGCGCCTACACACATACGTCTATTGGTATAGGAGATGCCGTAAAAGCAATTAAAACAGCAGTTATTGAAGTGCATATTTCTAATGTTTATGCACGTGAAGAATTTAGACATCATTCTTATGTTTCTCCAAATGCCAATGGTATCATTATAGGGATGGGTTTGATAGGTTATGACCTAGCTATTCGTTCGTTTTTAAAGAATTAAAATTTCAAGAGCATTTTAATATTACTTCGAGTATACGGATTGTCTTTCCCGAGCGCTATTTCTTTAAATCCGTATTTTTTATAAATATAAATCGCATTTTCTAATTTTGTATTAGAGTAGAGTAGGAGTTCTCTCCAGCCCTTATTTTTTGCAAAATCAATACAGTGTTCCATCAGGCGTTGTCCTATCTTTAATCCTTGAAAATCAGGAGAAACAGCCATTTTACTTAACTCATATCCTTCAGGTTCATTTATTAAAGCGACTGTACCCGCAATTTGGCCTTTGTGCAATGCAAAAAAGATGAAGCCTCCATTTTCAATAATATAAGACTTAGGGTTTTCTAATACCTCTTTATCATGATCTTCAGCATAGAAATATGATTCTAACCATTCAATATTCAGATCGTGAAAGGCTTGACTATATTGATCTTTATACGCGACTATAGTAGTTGGATTATTCATACTTTTATTTTGGCTAAAATTCTTTTACTTAAGCATTCCTTATTCGTTTCGTTCTCAACAAAGGTAATATGCTCTAATAAGGTTTTATTAGAAGTATTATGAGTTAATAATTTTAGTTCGGCATCAATGATCTTCCAAACCGGTCTTAATTCTTGTAACATTGATGTCCCGACGGTTGATAGGCTCACTTTTTTCTTACGCTTATCAATTTTTCCGATGTTAGATAGAATCAATTGTTTGCGTTCAAGAACGTTAATGTATTGAGTTACGGCCGGTTGTGTTACATTTAATAAATTGCTTATTTCTCCAATAGTTAATCCATCTTGCTCGCTTATAAGTTTAAAAACAGGCATATGATAAGGATCGAAATCGATAGCGAGATCTTGATAGATTTTCGCTACTTCTTTCATTAAACTATCACTCAGGCGTTTGAGTCGTGAACCTAATGCTAATTCTTGATATTGTATCAATGAATCTCCCATAATTATTTATATAAATACTTATGTAAAAATATAAACTATGTTACAAATATCCAAATGACGAATGAAAATTTACATTTTACTATCTATAATGGAAATAATTTCTTTTTCTTTAATAATTGTAGAATCATAGATTTTACGAGCTTTGGCTAAGATAGTCTCTGCAAAATCACGATCCTTAATATCTTTCGCATTTATTCGAACATTGAAATACGCTCCGATCACAGCGGTTCGAGCGCACAGTGCACCAACACCAGCATCTGAGAGTGAACTCTGAAGACCTTCTTTTGCCATGGCAAGCATCACCTCCATAGAGTTGTGAGCAGTTTGCATAACTTCATAAGGTATTTCGGTAGCATATTTTGTGGCATTTTCAATGGATTGCTTTCTCGATTCCTTTTCTGCTTCAGTTGATTTTGGCATTCTAAAACCTTCTATAATTTTATTAAATGCATTCGTGTCTTCATCTACTAAAAAAAGTAGTTTATTTTTATAAACTTGTCCTTTTTCCGCCCATTTTGAATAGAACTCCCATTGTTCATCCCATCCGGCTTTGTGCGCCGACAGATTTGCCACCATTGTACCTAATGAAACACCTAAGGCTCCTACATAAGCTGCAATCGATCCCCCGCCAGGGGCAGGTGATTCTCCCGCTGTTTCGTCTGCGAATGCGTCGAGTTTAAGATCTATGAGTTTGGTTTCATTTGTTTCCAGAAGGTACTCTATTATTTTCTCTTCAGGATTAAAAGGTTTCAAATCATCGAGACCTAAAGACTTGATTGCTATTTTTACCTTTTCACTTTCAGCGATACCCAACGAGCGTTGTTGTTTTGAAAGAAAGAAATCAGCTGCATCCAACATAGCTTTTAAAGGAACTAATCCAACAAGTTCAGATCCAGTTACACGCAAGCCTCGTTTTAGAGCCGCTTTACAACTTTCATCGAACGCTTCATGCATCGAAGTAATAGAAATGTTAGTCAAATTATAAGAAATTTGAGCGATTCCATATTCTTCTATATACCAACCTATCCCTTTTACCGCTTTTAACTTACCAGGAATCCGAACAGCTTCACCGTTTTTATCTAGGACTTTTTTTCCAGTAATCGGATTACCTTCGCGTTTTACACGTCCAGCCTCACGAATATCAAAAGCAATCGAATTCGCTCGTCGCGTAGAGGTGGTGTTGAGATTTACATTATAGGCAATTAAAAAGTCTCGAGCAGAAATGGCAATAGCACCGGTTTTAACAACGTCGTTATTGAATGCTGCTGGTCCAAAATCAGGTCGCCAATTCTTATCAACTAATTTTTTCGATAAGCCTTCGTATTCGCCCGATCGACAATTTGCTAAATTTTTACGCTCTTCTTTCTTAGCAGCGTATTCATAAAAGTAACCAGGAATACCTAGTTCTTTGCCAACGCGTTCACCTAACTCATGTGCATAAACAGCTGTTTCTTCTAGTGTAATTCCGGAAATTGGGACAAGTGGACAAACATCGGTAGCACCAAAACGCGGATGTTCGCCAGAATGTTTGCTCATATCAATTAACTCCGAAGCTTTTTTTATCAATCTAAAAGCCGCTTCAATAACGAGTTTAGGCTCACCAACAAAGGTGATCACAGTTCTATTCGTAGCCTTTCCTGGATCAATATCAAGAAGTTTAACGCCTTCGACGGTTTCAACAGTTTGCGCAATTTCCTTAATTTTTAAGGCGTCACTACCTTCACTTATATTTGGTACACATTCTATGAGTTGCTTCTGCATAATGTTTGGTTCAAAATTGTATTCAAATTTAAAATTGTTTTCTATAATGTGTCTTTTTTATTCAAAAAAAAACCATAATAATTTACTACTTTTGGCGCTCATTATAAATAACATAAAAAAATGAGGATATTAAAGAGTTGTATTATAGTCGTTTTGTTCATAACAATTGCCTCATGTGGTAATTCAAATGTTTCTAAAAAGGAACTAACGAGCGAAATAGATTCTGTGAGTTATGCTGTAGGATTAAGTATGGCGAATCAAATTAGAGGAAATTTTGAGGATATTGATCAAGAGTTGTTTGTTCAAGGCTTTAAAAATGGAATTGATTCGACCGATATTTTAATGGATAATCAAGAAATGGCAACCATATTGAATTCTTTTTTTAGAAAGAGACAGGAGGAAGAACAATTGGCGCAATTTGCTGAATTAAAAAAAGCCGGCGAAGATTTTTTAGCTGATAACGCTACTAAGGAAGGTGTGAAAACAACAGCAAGTGGATTACAATACAGTGTTATAACAGAAGGTACCGGGAGCAAACCACAACCAACTTCTAAACTAAAATTACATTATCACGGAACTTCGACTGATGGTAAAGTATTTGACAGTTCGGTTGATAAAGGTAAGCCGGTAGAGTTGTTAGCAAATCAGTTTGTAAAAGGATTTACAGAGGGATTATTATTAATGAATGTTGGTTCTAAATATAAGTTCTTTATCCCTTCTGATTTAGCGTATGGCGCAAATCCACGCCCAGGTGGACCGATTAGACCTTATGAGGCACTTGTATTTGAAGTTGAAATACTAGAGATCATTGAATAATTTTTTAACTTTTTAAATTTTAAAAAGAGAGGCATTTTGCCTCTCTTTTTTATTTTTAAGATATATGGCCAGTTTAAACTATTGCACCATTGATGACCACTTGGTCAATTAGATTGCTACCAAAAGCATAAGGTAAAAATCCGTAAGACGGAATGTCTTTGGTAATGATTAGATTCGCTTTTTTGCCTTTCGTAATACTTCCATGGGTCGTTGCAATGTTCATGGCATAGGCCCCGTTAATGGTGGCTGCATTGATGGCTTCTTCTGGGGTCATTTTCATTTTTATACAAGCAGTGCTCACAACAAAATTCATATTTCCGCTAGGCGTTGAACCTGGATTATAATCAGAAGCCAATGCCATAGGTAAACCATTATCCATGAGTTGTCGTGCTGGAGTATAAGGTATACCAAGAAAATAAGAACAAGATGGGAGTGCCACGGGCATTGTTTGAGACTCTTTTAAGGAGTTGATGTCACCTTCATTTATTATTTCTAAATGATCTACAGATAACGCATTATGTTCAACCCCAATTTGAACTCCTCCAATGGAGGTAAATTGATTTACATGAATTTTTGGTATCAGGCCATGTTGTCGAGCTGCATTTAATATAGTATCCGTTTGCGCTACACTGAAATAGTTCGTCTCACAGAACACATCAACAAAATCGGCCAGTTTTTCCTTTGCTATTTTTGGGAGCATTTCATTAATAATAAGGTTGATATAGGCTTCTTTATTTGTATCAAATTTTTTTGGAAAAGCGTGTGCGCCAAGAAAAGTAGCTTTTATTTCGATGGGATAATTTTGAGATAATCGCTTAATTACGCGGAGCATTTTTAATTCAGCTTCGAGAGTGAGACCATATCCAGACTTAATTTCAACAGCACCTGTACCAAGCAGCATAATTTCTTCTAATCTCTTCACAGACTGTTCATATAATTCTTCTTCGGATGTTTCTTGTAGTTTTTTTGCCGAATTTAATATACCTCCACCGTTGGCGGCAATTTCTTCATATGTAAGACCATTAATTCTATCAACGAATTCGTTTTCCCGATTGCCGGCGTAGACAATATGTGTATGGCTGTCGCACCATGCAGGTAGCACAATCTTATTCGCGGCATCAAGAATGGTATCGACTTCATAATCTTGAAGATTGGTCATAGAACCGAAATCAGCAATAAGATCATTTTCAATTAAAAGATAGGCATTTTTTATGGTTGGAAGTTCCTTCATATCGGTACCAGAAACTTGCTTTACAGAAGCGTCGCGTATCTGTAGTAACTCCTTTATATTTTTTATGAGTGTTCGCATTTAAGACTTATATTCGTAGTAAATATAATCGAAATATGTTACAATTAAACGAGAACGAATATAACCCTTATTATGAGCAATATATCTTAGCATTGGTTGAAAATGGAAAAGGAGTTTTTAAGAATATGAGCGACTCTTTAGAAGAAATAATAAATACGCTAAAATCAATACCCAAAACAAAACAGACCTATAAATATGCCGAAGATAAATGGACTATAAAAGAATTAATACAGCATATCATTGATACGGAACGTGTGTTTGCCTATCGATCTTTGCGTTTTGCGAGAAAAGATACGATCAACCTAGCAGGCTTTGATCAAGACGAATTTAATAGGGCTGCGGATGCGAATTCTAGGGATTTTTCTGAATTGTTGGAAGAGTTTACGTTGGTACGGAAATCGAGTATTTTATTATTTAAAAGTTTTGATAATGAGACTCTTATGCGAATAGGTAAAGCAAGTGATTCAGATATGTCGGTCAGGGCTGCAGGATATATAATTTCTGGACATGCTTTACATCATATAAAGGTGCTTAAAGAAAGATATTTGCAATAAATTAAAAGATGTTAGCGTTATTGAAGGGTACTAAATGTCGCTAAACATGGAAAAAACCTTTGACCCTACAGAACAAAAAACGAAAAAGAGAAAAAGAAAAAAACGCTTTTCACCCTACAAGAAATGCAAAAATAGCCTCTCTAAAATAGAAGAATACCAAAACTATTTAGATCATTTAAAAATGATGAGTAGTGGAAGGAGCTTGGAGTTGTAATATTTTAGTACCTTTATCTTATGATGATAAAAAAAGGAATTTATTATTGTTGCTTCTTAGTTAGTTTTACACTTTTTGCACAAGAGAAAGCCAAAACCATCGTAACTTCTGAAGTACCTGTAAGTATTTTTACCGAATTGATGAAGGATTCGGAAATAGCTACTTATAAAAAACCGTTTGCAACAACTTTGAAACTTACTAATTACAAATTTTTGATCTTTGACCAAGAAAGCATCAGAAATGGAAATTTTAGTTTGGATGTACGAAACATTGGAAGATCGGCATCTAGTTATTCTTACGAATCGTACAAAAATATAGACTTATATAAGTATTTTCCTAGAATTTATGATCTAAGGGATATCCCTTGGCGACAATTTTAGTATGCTATTTTATCTTCTTTTTCTGACCATTTTTTAAAAGGTTCTAACGCAATGTCACGAGCACATTGTTCAAATGGTATACTACGTTTGTCATAAGGAAGCGGAACTTCTTTGTAAATAAATTCATCATCAAAACCAATGTCGGCTGCATCTTGCTGATTGCTACCATAATACACTTTTTTTGGTCTTGCCCAATAAATGGCTCCAAGACACATCGGACAAGGTTCGCACGAAGTGTAAATAATACAATCTTCTAATTGAAAATCATTCAATCGCTTACAAGCATCTCTAATTGCTGTAATTTCGGCATGTGCGGTAGGGTCATTTGTCGAGGTGACTTTGTTATTGCCACGTCCAACAATTTCTCCATTTTTAACAACAATACAACCAAATGGGCCGCCTTCATTATTAGCCATTCCTTTTAAAGCAGCTTTTACAGCTTCACTCATGAACTTTTCATTTGTATCTGATACTGAACTATTATAATCTTGAGCTTTCGCAGCTTCGTCCAGGAACTTTTTATTGAAACTATTGCACATATACTTACTATTTATTTCAGACTTCCAGTCATGTCTTCTGGCTTCACCCATTCGTCATATTGCGCTTCTGTAACATAACCAAGTCGTATCGCTTCTTCTTTGAGGGTAGTGCCATTTTCGTGAGCGGTATTGGCAATTTCAGCCGCTTTATAATATCCGATTTTGGTATTCAAGGCCGTTACTAACATTAAAGAATTATTTAGTAATTCATTAATGACTTTCTTATTTGGTTCGATTCCCACAGCACAATTATCATTAAAAGAAATACAAGCATCACCTATTAACCTAGCCGATTGTAATAAATTTGCAGCCATCATCGGTTTAAAAACATTCAATTCATAATGACCTTGAGTGCCGCCAACAGTAATGGCAACATCATTACCCATTACTTGGGCACAAACCATAGTAATCGCTTCTACTTGCGTAGGATTTACTTTACCGGGCATGATAGAACTTCCAGGTTCATTTGCTGGGATAATTAATTCACCAATACCCGATCGAGGTCCAGAAGCCATCATCCGAATATCATTAGTAATTTTATTGAGAGACACCGCTAATTGTTTTAATGCCCCATGAGATTCAACTATCGCGTCATGTGCTGCCAATGCTTCAAATTTATTCTCGGCAGTTTTAAACGGAAGCTCTGTAAATTGAGCAATATATTTTGCAACTAAGACATCATAGCCAGCGGGTGTATTTAAACCTGTTCCTACCGCAGTTCCTCCTAATGCTAATTCCGAAAGGTGCTCTAAAGTGTTGTTTAGGGCTCTGATACCGTGATCTAATTGCGATACATATCCTGAAAACTCTTGTCCAACGGTTAATGGGGTTGCATCCATGAGATGTGTTCTCCCTATTTTAACCACATTAGCAAATTCTTGAGACTTTTGATACAAGGTATCTCTCAGTTTTTGAACACCTGGAATGGTAACTTCTACAATCATTTTATAACATGCAATATGCATTCCTGTAGGGAACGTGTCATTAGAAGATTGTGACTTATTTACATCGTCATTCGCTTGAATTGTTTTTTCTCCCTCTCCAATAACATTACCTGCAATTTCGTGTGCACGATTCGCAATCACTTCATTGACATTCATATTGCTCTGCGTTCCCGAACCGGTTTGCCATATGACCAAAGGAAACTGCTCATCATGTTGACCATCAAGAATCTCGTCACAAACAGTTCCAATTAAATCTCGCTTCTCTTCTGTTAGTACTCCCAGCTCACAGTTAGTATAAGCCGCGGCCTTTTTTAAATATGCAAAACCGTAGACTATTTCTAATGGCATCGAAGCAGGTGCTCCAATTTTAAAATTGTTTCGAGAGCGCTGAGTTTGTGCACCCCAATATTTATCTGCGGGTACTTCTACAATACCCATAGTATCTTTTTCGATTCTATATTTCATGAAGGTTTAATTTAAGAGAGCGTAAAGTTACAAAATAGCTATTGAGCGTAGGTATTTTTAGCTAACAATTTGAAAAATTGCGATGGCATAAACTGCGAATCGCACAAAACGTAAAGAACCAAATAAGAGTAAACTTTTAAACGGATATTTGATCATTCCAGCCGCGATACAAGTAATAGAGAAGGGGATAGGTAATAACGCTCCAGCAACAATTAGAAAGCCACCCCATTTTCGTGTGTTTTTTAATTGCTTAGCCATCTTATTTTCGAAATAATTCTTTACTGACCGTATTTGAGCAATCGATTTACCAATAAAAAATGAAATGATACCTCCAATATAAGATAAACATGCCAACGCGCTCAAGTATAAAATAGGTTCGTTCGTTTTTTTAGACCAGGCAATAAAAATTTCTGGAGGGATTAATCCAAGAAATGATTCCGATAAGAAAAACACGGTAAATATACCTGTGGTTGAAAACGTTTCGGTAATTAGTTTTAATCCATCATTTATATTAAAAACATATTCATTTAAAAGGAATAAAGCAGCTACTACAAGAAGTATAGGAATAATCGACTTTTTAAGGCTTTTACCTACAAACGAGTAGAAACCAGTATATGAATAATACTGATGCAGCAGTCTAAACCTCGATTTTTTTTTAACTTTCCCTTTTTCTTTTTTTTCCATTAGCATCGTCTATGAGCTTGTAAAAATACTAACTATTATAAGTTGTAACAAGCGTATTTTTAAAATAATTTAGGAACATCGCTAACTTCCAAATTCTTCTCCGTCACCGCCGTCATCGTTACGCTGTCTTTGATTGCGCTTTTTCTTCTGGTTGAAGCGATACGTGAACGATAAGTTAAAACTTCTTTCTCTCCATTGAAATTCACTAGTACCTACGAATGTTGATGTAAACGTTTCAGATCTTCTTTTTCGCGTGTTAAAGAGATCACTAATATTAAAAGCTAAAGAAGCCTTCTCTTTGAATAAATCTTTACTAAAAGCCATATTTGTGGAGAATATCCCTTCACTTTTATTTTGAGCATTTTCACTTGGCCCTCTGTAAGATAATCTAGTTTGCCAATCTATTTTCCCTGGAAGTGTTACTTTATTATTCAATCGAATAAACCAACTTGTATTCTCCGCGTCAAAATTTTCACCTTCAAAATCTCCTTTAGTAATAGACTTAAACAAATTGAAATTACCATTCACACGCCACTTTTTACTTGGATTATAAGTTAAGGTAAATTCGAATCCGTAACGATCATTTGTGGCTAGGTTGATCGGTGTTCGTCTAATGACTGGAACTTGTTGTCCATTTAAATCTACTGTTTCCCCAGTATCTTGACTAATGAAATTAAAAGCATCTGTTGCATGTTGAAAATAAATAGAAGTATTTAAAGTCAATTTCCCAAATCGATTGAGATAACCAAGATCGAAGCCATCTGAAATACTAGGATCGATATCAGGATTTCCTTGGAATAAATTTGTAGCACTCGACCTTGATGGAAATGGGTTGATAAATCGCGATCGAGGACGTCTAATACGTCTATTATAACCTAAAGTTAAACTTTCGTTGTCATTTATTTCAAATCCTAAATTAACAGTAGGAAATAGGTTCGCATAACTTTTTACATCATTTTCATTGGTCGTGACTTGATCGATGGTAATTCTAGTCGCTTCTAGTCGCAATCCGATTAAATAAGAGAACTTTTTATGTTTACTACCATATTGAGAATAGAGGGCATTTACATATTCTTTATAAATTAGATTATTACTCAAATCTGTGTTCGGTACAAAAGTTCCTCCATCGTTTATTGCCACCATATAATCTGTATCTAAGGTATTGAAATTACCTCTATACCCTAACTCGAACTGTGTTTTTTCTCCTATCGGGAGTACATAATCTGTTTGTAGTAAAATACGTTGTTGATCTTCGAGGGTAGCTACTTGTTCAACGTCTAAACCATCTTGATTTATTAAAGAATTTTCATCTTCAGTACTATCTTCATATTGAAAATCAAAGGTTAATTTGTGTCCGTCTGTTTTAAAATTTTTATCAAAATTCAAAGAGAATTGCACTGTTTTATCATCTTCTAATTCTGGATCTAATCGTAAGGTGCTCGTTTCATTTCCAGTTATATCTCGCTGTAAAATTTCATTGGTGGTATTACTTTCATTATCACTTTCTCTAAAAACAACTGAAGCTGTGATTGAGGCCGTTTCATTCACATACCACTCGATTCCGGTATTAATGCTGAGCCCTTTTCGGATTCTATCAAAATTTCTGGTTTCTTCTAAAAATGTGCTGGGTGTTGTACTTATAAACTCTGAAGAAGTAAATGAATTGCCTGGTACTTCTCTGTAGTTATATCCTGAGGTAGTAAAGAAGTTAAAATCGCCTGTTCTGTAATTTAAATTACCAGAAATTCCACCTGATTTTGGATATCCAATATTGGTTGTTATGGCTCCATTCAACCCTTGTATTTTACTTCTTCGTAAAATAATGTTCAAAATTCCAGCAGTTCCTTCTGCGTCATATCGAGCTGATGGTGAGGTAATAACTTCTACTTTTTCAATGGCATCTGCCGGTAATTGTCGCAATGCATCAGTCGAGTTTAAACCAACAAGACCTGATGGTTTTCCATTAATAAGAATTCGTACGTTGTCGTTTCCGCGCAAAGCAACATTTCCCTCAACATCGACAGAAACAGAGGGAACATTATCTAAAACATCACTTACCGTTCCGCCTCTTACGGTTAAGTCTTTACCAACATTATATATTTTTTTATCAAGACGAATCTCTACAGTTGTTTTTTCTGCAATCACTTCTACCTCATCTAAACTTTCACTATCTGTGGCAAGACTAATGGTACCTAAATTCGTATTCGCGGTAATATCTTTACTATTAATTTTAAAGGTTTTGAAAGAAATAAACTCAACAGAAATAGTATACGTACCTGTATTCACTTCAATATTGAAATTACCATTTTTATCAGTCAGTCCTCCAGTAATCTTTTTGCTATTTATTGATGTTAACACAACAGTAGCGTATTCTAGCGGCTGTTTAGTGTCATTATCAATTATCTTACCAGTAATTTCAACTTTTTTTCCAGAAGAAGTGTTGTTTTGAGGCCGCTGGGCAAAGGAATATTGGTAAGAACAAAAGAAGATGACAAAAGTAAGTTGTAGGTAGTTTTTCATTGCAGTCGAATAGTTTAAGATTTAAATTATTTAGACCGGCCAAAATTACTTTGGTTTAATTTGATTTTAGTTAAAAACATGTTAAAACAGAAGAGGAATTTCGTGATCATCAAACTATCGAAGCTGTTTGAAAATTTGAGTTTTTAAGGATATACAATTATTAATTTTGGTACGACTAAAAAAATAGCGTCTCATAATTAATTTATTGAAAAATATGTTTATTTTTGTGCAACTTAATAAAAGAAAAAACATATGGAAATCGAACAATTCTCTGGCTTTTTAATTTTCTTATCAGTTCTTACAATGGGATTTTGGTTGATGATTTTTTTATTAACCTTCGTAATTCCTTATTGGGTTTTAGGATCAGCATTTGAAGAATGGAAGTTGAAAAGAGCTGCTAAAAAGAATAAAAAGTAGTAGTAAAAAAAATATATATATTGAAAGGATGATGTTATCATCCTTTTTTTATGTCTTATAATTTCTTATCCTGTTTATCTTCTAAATCATCTTTATTTAAGTCTTTGCTGCGATTTTTAGAGCTTTTTCTCTTCTGATTGAATAAATAAGAGAATGATAAATTAAATTGATTTTCATAAAACACATTATGTCTAGTTAATGTGTTCGCTTCCCGCGATACATAATCAAAGCGTTTGTTTCGAAATATATCTATTGCTTTAAATGTAATTGTTGCGTTCTTATTCAATAGGTTTTTGCTAATTGTAAAATTCGTAAAGTTAATTGTTCTTAATTCACTTAACCCATTAACAATCGGAGATTGATATTTATGAGACACATTAAATCTAAAACCATTATTTAAAGAGATTAGGGCAGAACCTTCTGCGTACCACACGGTGTTTTTAAAATTATAGGCCTCGTCTATTGCATTTTTAGTTTCTAACTGATAGGGGCTTATATATCCATTTAAGCGTAAGCCTTTAAGCGGTTTGACGGTTAGATCTAAATCGAGTCCGATGATATTTTTATCACCACTATTAATAAGCTTTCTTGTAAATATTTCATCCCCATTTCTCGTTTGTAAACCCGTATTTTCCAATATTGACAATAATTGATCTTGCTGATTATTTACAAATAATGCCGATGCGATCGTAACTCCTTTTACCTTAGTGTCGAATAATAGTTCAAAATAATCGCCGTAAAATGGGTTTAAGTCTGGATTTCCAATTGATTGGAATCTTTGATATACAAATGAATTGAAAGGGTTTAATTGGGGGATAAGGGGTCTTTCAATAGATTTACTATAATTTCCTGAAATATAAGTATTATCATTAATTTCATAGGCGATACTGATAGATGGGAATAAATCGGTAAATTTTTTATCCAATAAAGTGCCATTATTTTGCTCTTCACTAGAGATATCACTTATTTCAGTGCGAAGGCCTAGCGTATAAGAAAATTTATCATGAGTAGCATTATATTGGCTATAAAACCCATGTATAATTTCATCATATATATAGGTATCATCTAGATTATCAAGGATACTATTATTATTTATTAGACTATTAAATTCTAGAACTGCATAGTTATTTGTAAAACTGCGTATTGTGCCTTTATAGCCAAGTTCTAAACTTTTATTTTTATCAAGTGGTAGTTTATAGTCTATTTGAGCAAAGGCGTTTCGTAATTCTTGATCTTTAGAATACTCTTGAAGGATGTTAGATGAAAAAGGTATAGGACTTTCTATTATGTCCGAAGCATTGTCTGAATTTGTACTTTCATAACCTAAATTTAAGCTAACTTTTTGTCCTTTTTTGTCTAATTCTAACGAATAGCCAAGTTGAAATTCAAACTTAGTAAAATCATCAGACTCGAGGGTAGTGCGATCGAATTCACGTGAACGTATTTCGTAAGAATTGTTTTTATTACTACTGTTAAATAAAAAAGAAGCGTTTAACGTACTGTTGGAATTAAGATAAAAGTCACTTCCAATATTAAATAAGAAATTGTTTCTACTGCGATCTTGAATGCTTTCTTCGAAAAGATTTAAAAGTGGTTGTGTAATATCGATAGTTTTCTCCCTTCTGGTATTGTTAAAACTAATCGTCGAGTATAGATTTACCAACTTTGATTTATTATTAAAGAAAACGGAACCACCATGATTGTCTGGAGTACCGGTATGTGCTTCTAAAGATCCGCTGTATGCCTGACTTTTACTCTTTTTAGTCACGATATTTAGTATCGCTCCGCCACCTCCGCTGCTATACTTCGCAGTACGAGTTATAATTTCTACTTTATCAATACTATTCGAAGGGAAGGCCTTTAGAAAGTCGAAATTATTATCAACGCTAAATTGAGGTTTCCCATCAATTAAGATAGTTGGTGTACCTCCTCGAATCGTAATAAGGCCATTGGCATCTACTTTTACCGAAGGTGTATTGGCTAATACATCCATTGCGGTACCACCTCTATTTACAATATCTGCAGAAGCATTGTATATTTTTTTATTTATTTCAAACTCGACTAAGTCTTTCGTAGCATCTACTTGAACTTCATCTAAAACTGTATCCGAAATTAAGCTGATAGTTCCGATGTCAGTATCAGAAGTAAGTAATTTAGATTTTAGTCTATGAGTTTTATAGGATAAAAAATCAATTTTTATAACATACACTCCAGCATCTATATCCATTTTGAAGGTGCCATTTTTGTCAGTAGTTGTACCTATGGTTTTGTCCTGGCCGCTACGTAATAGTGAGATTGTGGCATACTCTAAGGGTTGATTGGTTTGAGAATCAATAACTTTCCCTGAAATTACAATAGTTTTATCCAACGATATTATTTGCCCAGAAACGAACTGAGTGTATAGGGTAATAACCATGAATATTATAAACTTTTTCAAGAAAGTAATTTTTTGGTCTGCGAAATTACAGTTTAATCCGCAGATATAATATAGTGGTTTTTGGGTATTTTTTATCTGTTCTATACGACCATTACTTACAGCAGTTTTTGAATATTTTCGGCAGGTCTGCCAATGACTGCTTTGGCACCTTTTATAATGATCGGACGTTCAATGAGCTTAGGGTAAGTTGACATGGCAGCTAAAATGGCATCATCTGAAAGTACTTTGCCTTTAAATTGCTCCTTCCAAATCGCTTCATTTTTGCGCACCAGTTCAAGGGGCTTCATCCCTAACATGTTGAGAATCTCTTTGAGTTCTTTTGCGGTCGGAGGCGTTTCTAAGTAATTCACTATTTCGAAATCTTGCTTTAATTCTTCAAGTACTGCAAGTCCTTCTCTACTTTTACGACAACGGTTGTTATGATAAATTTTCATGTTGTATTGATTTAGAAGTGCAAATATAATCAAGGTATGCTTATTTAAAAGTATTGATTACGCTATCTTTGTTTTCCCAAAATTTGAGAATGATCATTACCGATACCCATACCCATTTATATTCAGAGCAATTTGATCAAGATAGGAAACTAGTAATTCAGAAGGCTTTGGATGCGGGAGTTTCTCGTTTTTTTATTCCAGCTATAGATTCGTCCTACACAAAGTCAATGTTGACATTAGAAAAAGACTATCCGAAGAATGTTTTTTTAATGATGGGATTGCATCCAACTAGTGTGAAAGATAATTATAAAGAAGAGCTTAACTTAGTTAAAGAATGGCTCGATAAAAGAAACTTTTATGCAGTCGGTGAAATTGGGATTGATTTATATTGGGATAAAACGCATTTAAAAGAACAGCAAGATGCGTTTAAAACCCAAATTGAGTGGGCAAAAGAGAAAAATTTACCGATTGTGATTCATTGTCGTGAGGCATTTGACGAAATCTTCGAAGTATTGGATGAAGTTAAAGATGAAAAACTACGCGGTATTTTTCATTGTTTTACGGGTACATTAGAGCAGGCAAGAAGAGCTATGTCGTTCAATATGAAATTAGGTATTGGAGGAGTCGTTACCTTTAAAAATGGAGGCATTGATAAATTTTTGAACGAAATTGAGCTTAAAAATATTGTTTTGGAAACAGATGCGCCTTATTTGGCTCCGGCACCTTTTCGTGGCAAACGTAATGAAAGTGCTTATATTATCAATATTTTAGATAAATTAGTGGATATTTATAAACTAACACCTCAAGAAATAGCAGATATTACAACACAAAATTCAAAAGATGTTTTTAGAATTTGATAAAGTAGCATACTATAAAACACCTATTGGTACCGCCAGAATTGTTGGAGATGATGATGGTATTTCATCAATAACAGTTATTGATGGTGAACAAGAAAGCTCGAAGAAGATTCCTGAGTGCTTAAAGGATTGTGTCACCCAATTGGAAGAATATTTCGATAAAAAAAGAACAACTTTTAATTTGAAGTTGAACCCTCAAGGTACTGAATTTCAGAAAAATGTTTGGAATCATTTGAGTCAAGTACCATACGCAAGTACAAGATCTTATTTAGAGCAATCTAGAAATATTGGCGATGAAAAAGCTATTAGGGCAGTAGCATCGGCAAATGGTAAAAACCCAATTTGGATTGTCATTCCATGTCATCGTATTGTAGGAAGCGATGGTTCGTTAACTGGATACGCTGGAGGGTTATGGAGGAAACGCTGGCTTCTTGAACATGAAAATCCTCCAACCCAACAATCGTTATTTTAAATACTGTTCTCTGGTCTAGAAAATTACTTTTTACATTTTAAACTATGTGTACCTTTTAACTTTTTTAGGTTAATGAAGAGAATTGTTCTTATATTACTTTGTCTGATGGGATGTTATTCTCACGCCCAGTCGACTTCAAAAAACTATAGAATAAAGACCTTTGAAGTAAATAGGGATTCGATTCGCATAGATTCTGTGAGTATCAATCCAACCAATTTTAAAATATTTGATAGTAATAAACGATTGGTCGATGCAGCCAATTATGAAGTCAATTTTGCAAGATCAATTTTGACCATAGATGCATCAAAATATTCGAAAATAACTATTGAGTATTACGTGTTTCCAGAATTCCTTACCAAGAAATACAGCATCTTTAATAAAAATTTAATTGTTCCCAAAAAAACAACTGCGTCTAGACTATATAGTCTAAAAGAGACAAGAAAAAATAAATTGTTCAAACCGTTTGATGGATTAACTACAAACGGAAGTATCTCTAGAGGTTTTACTGTAGGGAATAATCAAGACGCTGTTTTAAATTCTAATTTGGATTTACAGATTTCGGGATATTTATCTGATAATGTCCAATTAAGAGCGTCTATTACAGATACTAATATTCCTTTACAAGACGGAGGTTACACACAAAGATTAGAGGAGTTTGATCGTGTTTTCATCGAATTGTTTAGTGATAATTGGAGTTTGAAAGCCGGGGATGTGAATCTAGAAAATGAGAGTAGCGCATTTATGCGTTTTCAAAAGAAAGTCGCTGGAGTTGCCGTGAATGCAACCTTAAATCATGACAATAGCAAAACAGAGGCATTCGCTTCTGGAGCTATCGTTAGAGGGCAGTTTGCTAGAAATATTTTAATTGGCCAAGAAGCAAATCAAGGTCCTTATCGGATTACAGGTTCAAATACTGAGCAACTATTATTAATCATTTCAGGAAGTGAAACGATATATGTTAACGGGATTCCGTTAAGAAGAGGAGAGAATTATGATTATACAATTGATTACAATACTGCCGAAATAACATTTAATCCTACGTATCCAATTACGGCTAATATGCGTATTATAGTTGAATATCAATTTTCTGAACGGAATTATACCCGATTCGTAACTTACAATGGTGCTAATTACCAAACAGATAATTTGAAAGTGGGGTTTACATTGTATAATGAAAATGATGCTAAGAATCAAACTGTACAGCAAGACCTAACTGATTCTCAAAGGCAAATATTAATGAATGCTGGAGATAATGAGGCATTAATGGTAGTCCCCTCTGCTAGAGCCGAAGCTTTTAGTGAAAATGCTATTTTATATAGACAGGAAATTATAAATGGTGTCGAAACGTTTGTATTTTCCAATGATGAGAATGATGATCTGTTCAATGTTCGCTTTAGTTTTGTTGGAGCCAATCAAGGTAATTATAACGTAGAAACGACCATAGCTACTGGTAGAATCTTCGCTTATGTAGCACCTATTAACGGAATTCCTCAAGGAGATTATGAACCCGTTGTACAATTGGCAGCACCCAATAAAGTACAGATTGCTACCATTCATGCCGCCTATAACCCTACAGACAAAACGAGGTTTAGTAGTGAATTTGCATATAGCGCGAATGATCTGAATCTTTTTTCATCCTTAGATGACGGAGATAATAACGGATATGCCGGAAAAGTAAACTGGCGACAACTCCTAGTAAACAATAAATGGAAAATAGGAAGTGCCCTTAATTTTGAATTTGTAAATGAGAATTTTAAAACGATAGAGCGTTTTCGAAATGTCGAATTTAATCGCGACTGGGATATTTTGAATCCTTTAGGAAATCAACGTTTGTTACAAGCGGCTATAAGCATTGAAAAAGATAGTGTAAATAGATTGAATTACTCCTTTGAAACACTTCGATTTAGTGAGAATTTTAATGGAATTAAACACAATCTAAATTCTAATTTCTCAACCAAGAGTATACATGTCAAGGCAAAAGGAAGTTTTTTAAAAAATGAAACAGAGGTAAACGAAACAACATTTTTTAGAATGTATTCGGATGCGCAACGTCATTTCAAAAATGGTTGGATTGGAGCGAAGTTGAATACTGAACATAATGATCGAAAGGAGGTAAATAGCAATATTTCTTCTAGTTTAAGCCATAAATTTGTTGAGTATGAGGCGTATGCCGGAATAGGGGACACTGCCAAGGTTTTTGTAGAAGTTGGGTACAACTATAGAACGACGGACAGCGTGCGTGTGAATGCACTTGAAAATGTGAACAGTACGAATACGTACTTCTTAAAATCAAATTTAGTTCAAAGTAAAAATGCGAACTTGAGCATATATGCCAACTATCGCACCATAAACAATAGATTTAAGGAAAAGGAAGAAGCTTTTAATTCCAGAGTGATTTATAGGCAACAGTTATTTAATAATAGTATTTCATCGACTACCGTATATGAAACAAATTCGGGTACCTTACCCCAACAAGAATTTAGCTATTTAGAAGTCGAACCGGGACAAGGTTTTTACACGTGGATAGATTATAATAATAATGGTATTCAAGAGTTAGATGAATTTGAGATTGCTCAGTTTCCAGATCAGGCTATTTATGTACGTGTATTATTACCAACTATTAATTTTATTAAAACGCATCAAAATAAGTTTAGTCAATCATTAACTTTAAATGGAAGTCGATGGAAATCGAAAAAAGGTTTTAGAAAGTTTTTATCTCATTTTGTCAATCAATCTTTCATCGTTATTGATAGCAAACAAGAACGTTTCGGAACCAATTTTAATTTGAATCCTTTTGACTTAAATAGTGACATACTCGGACTAAATTTGAACATAAAAAATAGTTTATTTTTGAATAGAGGTAAACAGCGATATTCAACGACATATACATATGTTGATTCAAGAAATAAAACCGTTTTTTCAACTGATAGTCAAGAAAATAATACGGTATCTCACCAACTTCAATTTAGCCATAAGATCGGTAAGTTTTGGTTATTCGATGTTACTGGAGTACTAGCAGAAAATGAAAGTTCTTCTGAAAATTTCGTTACTAGAAACTATAAATTAGAGAATAGAACGATCAATCCGAAACTATCGTATATCTATAATAAAAATGCGAGATTTGAAACCTTTTATCAACTAAAAAACAAAAAAAATCAGATCAATGATTTAGAGAAATTGATAGGACATAATATTGGTGCAAATATTATTTTCTCCAATAAAGAACGTTCTTCTTTAAATGCCAGCGTGAATTTGTTTTATAATGATTTTGAAGGTAATGAAAACTCAGCAGTAGCATTTCAAATGCTCGAAGGCTTGCAACCTGGCACAAATTATACTTGGAGCTTAAATCTACAACGAAAAATTACTTCGTACTTAGATATCAATTTAAATTATCTTGGTCGGAAGTCAGAAACTTCAAAAACTATTCATACAGGTACGATCCAATTGAGAGCTAGTTTTTAATCTGTATGTTTATACTTTTAAGAATCATTTAGATGTCAACATTAAATTTAATATCGCTTTTGATAATGGCCGCCTTCTATATGTTTGCAGGTGTCAGTCATTTTAGAAGACCAGTATTCTTTTTAAGTATCACTCCGAAATGGGTACCTTTTCCGAAGATTGTAAATTTCTTAGTTGGCGGAATTGAAATTATTGCTGGATTCTTGTTGTTTTTTGATCCAACTAGGTCTTATGCCGCTTGGAGTATTGTAATATTATTGATCTTGGTTTTTCCAGCGAATGTTTATCATTTTCAAAAAGCAATTCGAAAAAAACAACACATTTTATTTACCGCCATGCGTCTTCCTATGCAGTTACTCTTACTATATTGGGCTTATGGTTTTATGTCTTAAGTTTTTGTTTTTCAGACTATATTTTTTTTTTGAATAAAAAACTTGTATTGAAGCAACTAATGTTGTGTATTTGCATCTTTTTGTGGTATCATTGTTGATACCTAAACCGAATTAACCCTTAAAATTAACTTATGAAAAAAATTATCTTAGTTCTTCTTTTATCAGTATCTTTTTTTAGTACAAATGCTCAGGAAGTAGAACCAACTGCTGTTGCTCAAAAACAAAATGAAGTGAAAATTAATGCATTATATCTTGTTTTAGGTGCAATTGATGTGACATATGAACACTTATTAAATGAAGAATCTGGAATTGGAGTTTCGGTTTTTTTACCTTTTGACGATGAAGTAAATGATGATATTAATTATTATATTTCTCCTTATTATAGATTTTATTTTGGTAAAAAATATGCCGCGGGTTTTTTCGTGGAAGGTTTTGGGATGTTAAATTCGTATAAAGATAATAGTGTAGAATTTATTAATGGTTTTGACGTTGTCGCTTCTGATGGAGATAACGTTACTGACTTTGCCTTAGGTATAGGCGTTGGTGGAAAATGGATTACCAATAGAGGTATGTTTGCCGAGGTAAATTTTGGTGTTGGACGTAATTTATTTAGCAATCGCCCTTTTGATGATTATGAAATCGTTGGCAAAGCTGCGATTTCGATCGGATTAAGATTTTAAACTATAGATTTCTATACAGATATAAAAAACCCTAAGCCTTCGCTTAGGGTTTTGTTATTAAACTATTCCGTAGATTTTATTAAATCCATATAATATAGCTCATATAGGTTTAAAATATTACATCTTCATCAACCATGACCGCACGTCAACTTCGTCTTTAATAATAGCTCTTAGCTCAGCAATTGGCACGCGCTTTTGTTCCATGGTATCTCTATATCTAATGGTCACTGTATCATTTTCTAAAGTGTCATGATCGACTGTAATACAGAAGGGAGTCCCATTGGCATCTTGTCTTCTGTAACGTTTTCCAACAGCATCTTTTTCATCATAAAAAACATTGAAGTCCCATTTAAGGTCCTCTACAATTTTTCTAGCCACTTCAGGTAAACCATCTTTTTTTACTAATGGTAAAATGGCAGCTTTCGTTGGTGCTAATACCGAAGGCAATTTTAAAACTGTTCTTGAAGTGCCATTTTCAAGTTCTTCTTCCTGCAATGCCTTTGAAAAAACGGCTAGAAACATCCTATCCAAACCTATAGAAGTCTCTAAGACATATGGTGTATAACTTTTATTTTCTTCATGGTCGAAATACTGTAACTTTTTTCCCGAAAATTCTTCATGTGCTTTTAAATCAAAATCTGTACGCGAATGAATGCCTTCCAATTCTTTAAATCCGAACGGAAATTTAAATTCAATGTCTGCAGCGGCATCAGCATAATGGGCTAATTTTTCGTGATCATGAAAACGATAATTTTCTTCACCCATACCTAGTGATAAATGCCATTTCATTCTGGTTTCTTTCCAGTGTTCATACCATGTACTCTGCGTACCAGGTTTGATAAAAAATTGCATTTCCATTTGTTCAAATTCGCGCATTCTAAAGATAAATTGACGCGCTACGATTTCGTTACGAAAAGCTTTACCCGTCTGGGCAATACCAAAAGGTATTTTCATACGTCCGGTTTTTTGAACATTTAAAAAATTCACAAAGATACCTTGAGCTGTTTCGGGTCTTAAATATAAGTCCATAGCATGTTCGGCCGACGCTCCCAATTTAGTACCAAACATTAAATTAAACTGCTTAACGTCTGTCCAGTTTTTACTCCCGGTTAAGGGATCTGCAATCTCTAATTCCTCAATCAAGGCCTTAACATCTACTAAATCTTCATTTTCAAGAGATTTAGCCATCCGCGAAAGCGTTGTCTTTATTTTATCTTGATACCCTAATACGCGGCCGTTGGTTGAAATAAATTCTTCTTTATTAAAAGCATCGCCAAAACGTTTTGCTGCCTTTGCAACTTCTTTTTCAATTTTCGTTTCAATCTTGGCACAATAATCTTCGATAAGCACGTCCGCTCGGTATCGTTTTTTAGAATCTTTATTGTCGATTAAAGGATCGTTGAAGGCATCAACATGTCCTGATGCTTTCCAAGTTGTTGGATGCATAAAAATAGCAGCGTCTATTCCAACAATATTTTCATGCATTTGAACCATGGCCTTCCACCAATAGTCACGAATATTTTTTTTCAGTTCCGCTCCGTTTTGCGCATAATCATATACCGCGCTCAAACCATCGTAAATTTCACTGCTTTGAAATACATATCCATATTCCTTTGCATGTGATATTACCTTCTTAAATTTATCTTCTTGTTTTGCCATAGAGCGCAAAAATAGCTAAATTCATAGTAGTATAAAATAAAAAAGGGATGCAAAATTTGCACCCCTTTCTTATTTATTGATTTTTGATTTTTAAAGACCTAAAAATGCATCTTTTAATTCTAAATTAGATGCTCCAACTAATAAACCATCTACATATACCTTCACAGTATAAATACCTTTTACTAGTTTTTGGTTAATGTTATCTACAAACATCACTACATCTAAATCGGCATTTTCATAGCTTACAGAAGATAAATCTGTATATCCTATTTCTTGACCGTTTGTTAGATTAAATGTTCCTTTCTGAGTTAAAATCTTTCCTCCTGGAGTGTTTATAACAATATGCGCTTGCTTTTCACCAGGAACAGCAATTTCATTTTTCTGAATTTTGAAACCAACTCTCACAGCATCTGTTTTCTGAGCTTTATTAGTTTCAGCATATTTACCATTGCTACGCTCGCGCATTGCTGTTGCAGTAACACCATTCACTTTTAATACACCACCAATTTCTACTTTTTTAGCTAAATCTAAATTCTGAGCAATCAACGTATCATTAAAACTAGTTTGTTCAATTAACTTACCAGTAATGCTGTCTTTCTCAATTACTAACATATTATTTACTAATTGAAGTGAATCATTAGCCATTAATAATTTTTCATTCGTTTGTTCTAAAGCGGCAATTTTACCTCTATAACGTCTTATTAATCTCCAGTTAGAATTTTTTAAGTTTTTTACTGAATCTTTGAAAGCAATGATGTTATCTCTTTCAATTTTTAGCTCTTCAGACATCGATGTGTTAGAAGCAATAGCATTGTCATACTTTTCTTCCATGGTAGTCAAATTACCAAGAATCTGTACTTTCTCTTCTTTTAAGAATTCTTCAGCTTCTTTGTGATCTGCACTACTTTTAAAAGTATACACTCCTAGACCTACTAATAAAGCAATTAGAATACCTAGGATAATTTTGTTGTTTGAAGATTTTTTTTGTTCTTCCATGGTTTATTATTTTAATTTAGAGTTTCAATATTATGTTAACGCAAAATTAGAAAAAAATTGTATATTCTTTCTAGTATTTATTATTAGTTAATAACATAATACTTGGCTTGTTTATATTAACGTTGCGAACTTAGAGATGAATTCTAAAGAGATTCTCAAGATTTATGAAGTAGGTTTATTTTCAAGTCGAATTATAAATTTACTTTCTATTTAAAAATGAAACTATTAAAGGATATTTTCGAACTGTTCTTTCCTAAACTATGTATGCATTGTGAGGTACCATTGA
Source organism: uncultured Flavobacteriaceae bacterium (assembly GCA_947494325.1). Classification (GTDB taxonomy): domain Bacteria; phylum Bacteroidota; class Bacteroidia; order Flavobacteriales; family Flavobacteriaceae; genus Aureibaculum. The sequence continues at coordinate 37,938 of CANLUS010000004.1, read as the reverse complement.
ATTCAAATGTAGAGCATATATGTTTACGCTGTCGGTTTGAACTGCCAATGACAAATTTTTCTCAGCAAGAAGGAAACGATCTCGAGCAAAGCTTTCATGGAAGGGTGTCTATAGATTTTGCAACTTCTTTATTACGTTATCAAAGAAAGGGCATAACCCAACATTTAATACATCAATTAAAATACAAGGATAAGGAAGAACTTGGAACTTTTTTCGGAAAACTGTTGGCTTCTGAACTAACAGAAAACGAACGTTGTCCTCGATTCGATTTTGTTATTCCCGTGCCATTACATTTAAAAAAAATGAAAACAAGAGGATATAATCAGGTGAACAAATTTGGTCAAGAAATTGCAAAAACCTTAGCAATACCTTTTAATGATGTCATTTTGAAGCGAAAGTTAGATACGCAAACGCAAACTTCAAAATTGCGCATTGATCGCTTTAAAGATTTACAAGAGAAGTTTTTTATTCAAAACGGGGCGTTATTTGAAAACAAACATGTTTTGCTGGTCGATGATGTGGTAACAACAGGAGCTACTTTAGAGGCTTGTGTAATTAAGTTGCAAAAAATTAACGGGATAAAAGTGAGTATTGCAACAATTGCTTTTACAGAATGAAAGAATTACAGAGAAAAATATCGTTAATTTGCGCATAAATTTGGTTGAAATGAAGAATAAGTGTGTTGTACTCTGCATACAGTTAATTTTGATAGTGAACGTGATCGGTTGTGCTAAAACTGGAAGACCGACCGGTGGCCCTGAGGATAAAGATCCTCCAGTAATGAGAAAATCATCTCCGATGAATATGTCAACAAACTTTTCTTCTAAAGAGATAAAAATTGAATTTGACGAGTATATCAAGCTAACAGATATCAATACACAACTGATTGTTTCTCCACCATTAAAATATACGCCTATTATTAGCCCTTTAGGTACTCCAAGTAAATATGTTAAAATAAAAATTTTAGATACCTTAAAAGACAATACCACGTACACATTTAATTTCGGACAAAGCATTATTGATAATACAGAAGGTAATGTCGCAACGAATTTCAAATATGTATTTTCAACGGGAGATGTTATTGATTCGTTGTCAGTTTCAGGAACTATTAAAGATGCATTTAACGAAGAAGCTGATACAAATGTTTCGATCATGATGTACGAGTTGACCGATGATAAAAATGATTCTATTATTTACAAAGAGAAGCCTTTCTATGTTGCGAATACTTTAGATACCATCGCTTGGGAAATTACCAATATAAAAGCGGGTAAGTACCTGCTTGTAGCGATGAATGATGTGAGCAAGAATTATATATTTGATCCCAAACAAGATAAAATAGGATTTCATAGTACAGCGATAGAAATTCCAACAGATTCAGCATATCAATTAACCTTGTTCGAGGAGATTTTACCCTATAATTTGACGCGGCCTTCGGTGGTTTCTAAATCCCATATTATTTTCGGTTATGAAGGTATTGGTGATAGCATTAAAGTAAAACCGCTCTACAATGAACCTAATTTAAAGTCGGTTTCAATTTTCGAAAAAGATAGAGATTCCTTAAATTATTGGTATACTGGAATTCAAAAGGATTCACTAAGTTTTTTAGTAGAAAATAAAAAACGTATCGATACGGTAACGTTGAGATTGCTATCAAAAGAAATCGATTCCTTAAACATTACAGCTTCTACTCGAGGCATACTTCCGTTAAGGGATCAATACAGCCTGATAAGTAATATACCTCTGGTAAAAATTGACACTTCTAAAATTAGTTTTATGAGTCGAGACTCAATCAATGTGCCGTATACGGCCAAAATATCTGATTCTTATGATAAGATTTTGATAAATTTTGAGAAAAAGTATAAAGAACAATATCGGATACAAATTTTGCCAGAGGGTATTTTAGATTTTCTTGGGAATAGTAACGATACCTTAAATTTCAGTTTAGGAACTAAGAAACTTTCGGATTATGGAAATGTTTATTTTACGATTCAAAATGTAAAAACGTATCCCATAATTGTCGACTTACTAGATGAAAAATTCAATATTATAGAACGTAAATATGTTACACAAGCCGAAGAATTACCATTCTTAAATTTGATACCTGCTAAGTATAAAATGAGAGTTATTTATGATACTAATGGCAATGGTATCTGGGACACTGGTAATTATCTCCTAAAAAAACAGCCAGAGAAGGTAATATATTATCCGAAAGAGATTGAAATTAGGGCTAATTGGGATCCTAGAGAGACTTTTATTCTCAATGAATAGATACATGTTATTTCGGTATAAATCATCCTTATTGATTTACTTTCTTATCTAAAGTAGAACCCCTATCTTTGTAATTTAGAATGAGTTTAAAGAATGAAGTTAGATAAACAAGAAATATACAAGTGTTTAGACACAATTACGGCGCCTGGTGAGGGCAAAAGTTTGATCGAAAGTGGAGCTGTAAAAAACATAGTTACTTTTGGTGAAGAGGTTATTGTTGATGTTACAATATCAAATCCTACGCTACAGGCCAAAAAAAAGGTGGAGGTCGAAATCATGAAAGCTATTAATGAGCATGTTCATCAAAAGGCGCAAGTAAAGGTGAAGGTGACTGCTAATGCGCCTAAGAAACCAGAGCAGGCTCCAATAAAAGGACAAAAAATTGAAGGCATTCAAAATATTATTGCCGTAGCTTCTGGGAAAGGCGGTGTTGGTAAATCTACAATTACAGCTAATTTAGCAATTACTTTAGCTAAAATGGGTTTTAAAGTTGGGATTCTAGATGCGGATGTTTACGGGCCTTCAATGCCAATAATGTTCGACGTAGCCGAAGCAAAGCCTACTGCGGTGACCATTGATGGTAGATCTAAAATGAAACCTATTGAGAGTTATGGAGTCAAATTGTTGTCTTTAGGCTTTTTTACGCAACCTAATCAAGCAGTTATTTGGAGAGGAGCGATGGCTTCTAAGGCATTAAATCAAATGATTTTTGATGCCGATTGGGGAGAATTAGATTTTTTATTGATCGATTTACCTCCTGGTACAGGAGATATACATTTATCTATTGTTCAGGCCGTGCCAATTACTGGAGCAGTAATTGTGAGCACGCCGCAGACCATTGCCTTGGCCGATGCAAAGAAAGGAGTAGCAATGTTTGAGCAAAAGAACATTCAAGTACCTGTATTAGGTTTAATCGAAAACATGAGTTACTTTACACCAGAAGAGTTACCTGAGAATAAATACTATATCTTTGGACAAGATGGCGCAAAGAATTTAAGTGCTGATATTAAAACTGCATTTTTAGGTGAGATACCGTTGGTGCAAAGTATCCGAGAAAGTGGTGACTATGGTCACCCCGTGGCGTTGCAAACAAATACGCCTTTAGAAGATGCTTTTACTGAAATCACTAAAAATATGGTTTCAGAATTGGTGAAGCGGAATAAAGATTTGCCTCCAACGGAGGTTGTTAAAATAACTACAATGGCCGGTTGTAGTGCTGTAAAAAATTAAATGATGAGTACACAAGAATTAAAATCAAATGTAGAAAAGGCATTGACAGAAATCAGGCCTTTTTTAGAAGCAGATGGAGGAAACATTTCATTAGTCTCAATTGATAATGATGTTGTAAAAGTTCAATTAGAAGGTGCTTGTATTAGCTGTTCTGTGAACCAAATGACATTGAAGAATGGAGTGGAAGCAACTATTAAAAAGTATGCCCCACAAATTCAGGAAGTTATTAATATAGAATAGTTTAATAAATTGACTTTTATCAGTTATTAGATATGTTGATTGGGCTACATTTGTAGTCATATTTTTATTTTGAATGATTAAAACAGATATACTCATCATAGGCGCAGGTCCTACTGGACTTTTTACTGTTTTTGAAGCTGGTTTATTGAAATTGAAGTGTCATTTAATTGATGCATTACCACAGGCAGGAGGTCAATGTTCAGAAATTTACCCAAAAAAACCTATTTATGATATCCCCGCATTCCCTGAAGTATTGGCAGGCGACCTGGTGGATAATTTGATGGAACAAATCAAGCCATTTGAACCTGGGTTTACTTTGGGAGAACGAGCAGAAACGATTGAGAAGTTAGAGGATGAAACCTTTGTGGTTACTACAAATAAAGGAACAAAACACCATGCTCCAATAGTGGCGATTGCGGGCGGATTGGGTAGTTTTGAACCTAGAAAACCTCCAATACCAACCATTGCTAATTTCGAAGATAAAGGTGTTGAATATATGATTCGGGAGCCTGAAATCTATAGAGATAAAAAAATAGTCATTGCAGGTGGTGGTGATTCGGCCTTAGATTGGTCAATTTTCTTAGCTGATGTTGCCTCAAGTGTAACATTAGTACATCGTCGAAATGAGTTTAGAGGCGCATTAGATTCTGTTGAAAAAGTACAAGAATTAAAAAATAAAGGCAAAATTACCTTAATAACACCTGCGGAAGTAACTGAAGTAGTTGGAGATCAACACGTAAAAGGAGTAGCTATCAGTCAAAAAGACCGAGAATCATTTGTCTTAGAAACGGATCATTTTATCCCCTTGTTCGGATTGTCTCCTAAATTAGGGCCTATAGCAAATTGGGGCTTAGACATCGAAAAGAATGCCATAAAAGTAAATAACGCTTTAGATTATCAAACAAATATTCCTGGAATTTATGCAATTGGTGATGTTAATACCTATCCGGGTAAATTAAAACTAATCCTTTGTGGATTTCATGAAGCCACCCTGATGTGTCAGAGTGCTTACAAACGTATTTTTCCGGATAAGAAGTATGTGATGAAATATACAACTGTTGGAGGTGTAGAAGGATTTGATGGCTCTAAAAAGGAAGCACCGAAAGCGGTGGTAAAAGCGATTAACTAAATATGAGTGACATAAACATAAAAATAACGGATAGAGAAGGAGTAACACATGATATAGTAGCTCCAACTGACATGGCAATGAACATGATGGAAATAGTGCGTTCATATGAGTTGGCTCCCGAAGGTACAATTGGCGTTTGCGGTGGCATGGCTATGTGTGCTTCCTGTCAATGTTATGTGTTGTCGGATCATAAACTTCCAGAGATGGGTGTCGATGAAGATATGATGCTCGCAGAAGCCTTTTATGTGGAAGATAATAGTCGCCTCGGCTGTCAAATTCCAATTACTCCCGAACTTGAAGGGTTGGAAATAAAATTGGCACCCGAATCTTAAAAAAATGAGTACCTTTACAATGCACTCAACTTAAAACGATGGATACTTCTTTTAAAGATTTGTTGTCATTCCTAAAATTCTTGATGAAAAGAAATCCTGAATGAATTGATTAATGTATCAATTGAGCATGCTAAAATGTAGGAGTTATTCTCACGTGCTACTACATTATTTATTAAATTCATTAATACATTAAATTATGCCTAGATATCATACATTAGGTAACATACCACCCAAAAGACATACTATTTTTAAAGGCCTAGAAGGCCAATTCTATTATGAAGAATTGTTCGGTACTATTGGCTTTGATGGTATGTCGTCATTGCTTTACCATACACATCGTCCAACACAGGTTAAAGAGGTGCTAAAATCATATGATGTGTCACCGAAAATAGCAGTAGTTAAAAATATGAAGGCCTTGAGTTTAAAAGGTTTTGAAGTTTCTGCAACAGACGATTTTTTAGAAAGCAGAAAAATCATTCTGGCGAATAGTGATTGTTATATAGCCTTAGCTGCGCCTAAGGAATCTTTACGAAGCTATTTTTACAAAAATACAGATTCTGATGAGGTATTATTCATTCATAAAGGAACTGGGAAGCTTCGTACATTCTTGGGAAATATAGATTTTGAATATGGTGATTATCTGGTAATTCCTCGGGGAATGATCTATCAAATTGATTTTGATACAGCTGATAATCGTCTCTTTATTGTTGAATCGAAACACCCAGTTTATACGCCCAAACGATATCGAAATTGGTTTGGTCAACATTTAGAACATTCACCATATTGCGAACGCGATATGCATCCACCAAGTGAATTAGAAACGCATACCGACAAAGGCGATTTTATATTGAAAGTGAAAAAGCAGGATATGATTCACGAATATATCTATGCTTATCACCCTTTTAGCGTTGTTGGATGGGATGGATATAATTATCCATATAAATTTTCAATACACGATTTTGAACCTATTACTGGAAGAGTACACCAACCTCCACCAGTGCACCAGACCTTCGAAACAAGTGCTTTTGTGATTTGTTCATTTGTACCAAGATTGTATGATTACCACCCGCAATCAATACCGGCACCTTATAATCATAGTAATATTGATTCTGATGAGGTATTGTATTATGTTGATGGTGATTTTATGAGTAGAAATAATATTGGATTAGGACAAGTAACATTGCACCCAGCGGGAATTCCGCATGGACCTCACCCAGGAGCAATGGAACGAAGTATTGGTCAAACAGAAACCGCAGAGCTAGCAGTGATGGTTGATACCTTTAAACCTTTAATGGTTACTGAAGAAGCAATGAAAATTGATACCGGAGATTATCATACCTCGTGGTTGGACGAAAATCATTAAAAACTTGTTAATCCTGCATTGACAGGAATTCAGAAAATAAATTAATTGTCATTCAAAGCGAAGTGAAGAATTCTTATATAGATATTCGAACATAGCGCAACTTGACATAAAAAGAAAGATTATGGCAGACATAAAAAATTTAAAAGATTTACAAAATACAGAATACGGACTAAAAAAAATATTTGACGAAGCGGAAGATTTCTTACCGCTCTTAGGAACAGATTACGTAGAATTATATGTAGGTAATGCCAAGCAGTCGGCACATTTTTATAAAACCGCTTTCGGATTTCAATCTGAGGCCTATGCAGGATTAGAAACAGGAGTAAAAGATCGGGTTTCTTACGTATTGGAGCAAGACAAAATTCGGTTGGTTTTAACGACTCCATTAACAAATGATGGTGTTATTAATGAGCACATCGTAGAACATGGAGATGGTGTAAAGGTAGTAGCGCTATGGGTAGAAGATGCCACGAAAGCCTTTGAGGAAACAACAAAGAGAGGAGCGAAACCATATTTAGAACCAGTTAAAGAGGAAGATGAGAATGGGTATGTTATCCGTTCTGGTATTTATACGTATGGTGAAACGGTTCATATTTTTGTAGAACGAAAAAATTATACCGGGATATTTTTACCAGGTTATAAAAAATGGGAGTCCCATTATAATCCGGCTTCCGTTGGATTAAAATTTATTGATCATATGGTTGGTAATGTTGGATGGGGAGAAATGAAACAATGGTGCGAATTCTATGCAAGAGTTATGGGCTTTGCACAAATTATTTCTTTTACTGATGATGATATTTCAACAGATTTTACGGCATTGATGAGTAAGGTGATGTCAAATGGAAATGGAAGAATAAAATTTCCTATTAATGAACCAGCAAAAGGAAAGAAAAAATCTCAAATTGAAGAATATCTCGACTTTTACAAGGGGCCAGGAGTACAGCATATCGCAGTAGCGACTGATGATATCGTAGCTACCGTATCTGCTATGCGTGAACGTGGAGTTGAATTTTTATATGTTCCTGACGAGTATTATGATGATTTATTAGATCGTGTTGGTGAAATTGATGAAGATGTTGAAGTATTGAAGAGGCATGGTATTTTGATAGATAGGGATGAAGAAGGTTATTTATTACAAATATTTACTAAGACCATTGTAGATCGACCAACAATGTTTTTTGAAGTTATACAACGTAAAGGAGCACAATCGTTTGGGGTAGGTAATTTTAAAGCCTTGTTTGAAGCGATAGAAAGAGAACAAGCAAATAGAGGAACTTTATAAACCTCTTTAATAAAATTAAAAAAGCCTCAATATTGTATTGAGGCTTTTTTGTGTTATTCGGTATCAGTTGTTTCTTCGGGTTTAGATACAGTATTGGAACCTCCAAATAAAAACATGGCTGCCCCAACTACGATGAGCCCTATCTTGATAGCCCAAGAAACTGTTTCACCCCAATTATCAATCCAGCTTAATAGCCGTAATTGTAAATTAAAAAAAGGTAACACAATGGCTAAAACACCAAATAGAGCAATATATCCTCCAATTTTTTTCATAATAGATAATGGTTAATGGGTTAGATATACAAGATAGTAATATTCTGTAAGTATTGAGAATTTTTGAACTTTGATATTTTAAATTTTAAGGAATCTTACGCAACCTTTTATTAATGTAACATCTTTTAAGCATGAGAAAAAAAGTAGGATTTTATTTTGCGCTAGTGTGTTTGTTATCGGCCTTTCAATGTGATGAGGAATATAAACCAGATGAGGTTGTTGAAAATTTAAGTTTGATTGAAATTGAGGATAATAAATCAGCATTTTCTGTAGGAGAATACCTTACTATAACAACCACCATAAATAATCAACAGATAACGAAAAATGGAAAAACAATTAATGTTAGGGACTATATGTCAACAGACCAATTAGGTTTAGATTATTCTCTGGAGATAAATAGAATAGGATTAAATGGTGAAGAAATACCTGTTTTTGTAACAACTACTGAAGAAATTCAGGGAGAAATTTTTATCCAGGATCAAAGCCCTTTTTTCAACATTATATCACCTTATAATGAAACAAGTGCCTCTTTTTCAAGTAAAATAGGTATTAAGTTAACGGAATTAGGATCATATGTTTTGAAAACATCTATAATAAAAGACAACTTATATATTGTTGCTTTTGATACACAAAGTCCTTTAGGAAGCTTACAATTAACCACTAACATTTCAAATTCTGATGAAGAAGGAATTTATAGGTTTACAGTTGAATAGAACCTAATTCAAAGCGACTAAAGTTTATTTTAAAATTTTATCAATTAAGGTTTGCTTTCCGAGTTTATCGTCGCCATATAACCATTGCAACACATTATCTTGCCACATTGCATCACACTGATCTTGTGTGATAATAGCTCGTTCCATAGCTAAATCTAATATTTTCCCTGGATACGAAGATTGTTTTTCACTTTCCATTTCTCCTAAGGGGTATGGATCGTCTAAACCTACTAAAACTTGATGCGCTCCTTGATTTTCCACGAGTAATTTTAAAGAACCCGTATCATGTACCAAAGTATCAAAGAAGATATTTTTATGACCAACGGCTTTACGCGGATGCGTCTTGCCCTCAAATAAATCAGGTCTGCCATCGAACCCTTGAATTCGTCTTCCTAAGTTCATTTGTGCCAATTGTCCGCCATGAGCGAAACACGTACGCATATTTGGATATTTATCGGGATATCCATTAAGCGTTAAAAAATGATAGGCATCCGCACATTGAGCTAACATCCATATAAGATGAAAACGCCATGAGGTGTTTTCTAATTTGATAAATTTCTCCCCATCGTAGGGGTGAATTTCAACAGCTAGGTTATACTTATTGGCCAATTCAAAAATAGGCTCATTTTCCTCATCGAAGATACACCGCCAGGTGCCAATTGTATCCATATAATGTGTGGGAAGACATAGTAAACGCATATCTAATTGCTCCACACAACGTTCTATTTCCCAACAAGCGCCTTTCACAAACCCAGGGTGTACAACAAAACCGCAGGTAAACTTACTAGGATTATCGTGTTGTACCTTGGCATTAAAATCATTTTGAAAGCGCAAAGCTTGTTTCATTTCTTCAACTCGCAGGCCGTTGCCATATAGTTGTGATAAATTTAATACTACTGCATGATCTAGATCAAAGCGTTCCATCCATTCTAATTTCTCATCTAAAAAGAAACTAGAATCGGTCACAGGTCTCCTCCAGTCTTTCTGCAACATAAACTTTCGATCTTTATCAACCCAAAAAATTCCTTTGTCTTGCATGAATTGCGGAATCTCTTCGGGATAAGGTAGTAGATGTGAATGACCGTTAATACGTAGTTTGCGCTTCATTTAATCAATTTTTACTTTTTGAGGTGGTTGCATAATAGCATCACAATTCGGACAAGTACGTTTGTCATGATCACTATAATAATTATCGAAAATTTTTGGCATATCAGTTTCAATGTTCTTTACCGTAAAATCTTCCTCGTATAATTTTGTTACACAATTTTCGCAAAACCAAAGCAAAGCATCGCGCATACCTTTTGGACGCTTGTACTCAATGACTAATCCTACAGTATTGGCTCCTCGTTGTGGCGAATGTGGCACTTTTGGAGGAAGTAAATAAATATCACCTTCTTTAATGTGAACATCTTTTGGCGTGCCTTTATCAATAATTTTTAGCACAATATCACCTTCTACTTGATAGAAGAACTCAGGGGTTTCGTTATAGTGATAATCTTTTCTGCTATTTGGCCCACCAACAACCATAACGATAAAATCACCATCCTTCCAAACACATTTGTTGCCTACTGGAGGCTTTAATAAATGTCGGTTTTCTTCAATCCAATCTTTAAAATTTAAAGGAGAAACTAATTTACTCATGATGTTAACTTTTATCTTCCTGAATTTATTTCAAGAAATTATTAATATGAACTTGAAGCTGTTTACTTCCTGAACTACCAATTATACGGTGGTTTAAAGTTACAAACTTTTCGTTCGCCCACCATCAACCGGCACATTTATTCCGTTGATGTAAGCAGCGGCTTCACTGGCTAAAAAAGCCACAGCGTTCGCAATCTCACCTGGTTGGGCGAAACGTTTTGCTGGGATACTATTCTTCATAGCTCTTGAAATATCTTCTGCAGATTTGCCACTTTTAGCAGCCTTATCCTTAATAATTTCACTAAGACGTTCGGTAGCAGTGGCGCCCGGAAGAACGTTGTTTACAGTAATACCAAACTCGGCAAGTTCATTCGCCAATGTTTTACTCCAATTCGCAACAGCACCGCGAATAGTGTTTGAGACACCCAAGCCATCTAAGGGCTGTTTTACAGAAGTAGAAATGATATTAATAATTCTTCCGAAATCGGCTTCCTTCATAGCCGGTACTAAGGTTTGAGCAAGTGTATGATTACACTTTAAATGTTGAGTAAAGGCATTTTCAAAAGCTTCTACATCTGCTGAGAATACGGGACCTGCTGATGGGCCACCGGTATTATTTACTAAGATATGATACGTGCCTAAAGTAGTCAGTCGTTCGGCTACTTTTTCTCCTAATTGTTTAGGATTTCTGAAGTCAGCGACAATATAACCGTGATTTTGATATTTATTGGGTAATTCTGCGACTACTTCTTTCAATTTTTCTTCATTTCTAGCGACTAACGTCACATTAGCACCTAATTCGGCTAAAGCTATAGCCGATGCTTTTCCTATACCTTGAGTGCTGCCACACACTAATGCGTTTTTTTTAGTTAAATCTAAATTCATTTTATTTAAGGGTAAAACTGTTCAAAATTGATGTTCCTATATTGACATACTCGGTATACGCTTTTTGTTCGCAAGTCAGTGTTACCAAATATGCTTTGTTATCTTTTAAAAAATACAATTGTTTAAACTGTAAATCTCGTCCAGCAACAAATCCTTTCCAAATTATTTGATGATAGTCTCTTCCGCTTTTTTTTAGGCCTTTACTTTCAATGATTTCACTGTCTTTAACAGATTTAATTTGCTTTACTGATAACGCTGTATATCCTTTTAAATCAAGATTCATACCTGTTAAATCTTGTATCATTAGATTTACATTTTCACTAAAAGTATCATTTTCCTCAAGCTTAGAGAATAGTAAAAAAGTGGTGTTCATCTGACCAGAACTATCGAATGTCCAATCTTTAGGATAGTTAATTGTATATTCTTTTGTGCTGTATTCTTGAAGTTCTTGCCCTTGAGAATTAACAGAGAAAACTGATAATAATAAGGTAATAATAATTTTTTGCATATCTATGTTTGAATTTTTTAATTAGTATTTGATACATATGTTTTTCGCTTCTGTGAAAAAACGTAGGGCTTCAAACCCACCTTCACGCCCTACACCGGAAGCTTTCATACCCCCGAATGGTGTTCTCAAATCGCGTAGCATCCAGGTATTGACCCAAACAATTCCCACCTGTAATTTATCACTCAAGCGCATTGTGCGTTTAAGATTGTTAGTCCAAAGGGTTGCGGATAGGCCATATTTTACGTCATTCGCCATTTTTAATGCCTCATCTTCTATCGAAAAAGGCATGATGGTCACTACAGGCCCGAAAATTTCTTCTTGATTTGTACTACATTCGTTTGATGTTACCTCAATAACTGTAGGTTCTAGGTAATAACCGTTTTCATAGCCCGCAACGCTTACCTTTTTACCACCGCATAAAATGGTATTATTTTCTTCTTCAGCACGCTCGATATAACCGAGTACTTTTTCGAGATGTGGCTTAGAAACCAACGATCCAATATTGGTATCACTTTTTGAGGGATGTCCTACTTTCAACGTTTTGACTTTCGCAATGAAGTCCGTTTTAAATCTATTATATATACCAGCTTCTACAAAGATACGGCTTCCACATAAGCAAATCTGACCTTGATTGGCGAAAGAAGAACGTACAGTTGTATTCAACATGTCTTCATAGTCACAATCAGCAAAAATGAGATTGGGATTTTTACCTCCTAATTCCAAGGATAATTTTTTAAACATTGGAGCGGCAGTTCTGGCAATATGTGCTCCGGTCGTGGTGCCACCTGTAAAGGATATGGCCTTGATTTCTGGATGTTCAACGATCGCTTGTCCAGTAGTTGTTCCTAAGCCGTGAACGATATTTAATACCCCCTTCGGTAAACCCGCTTTGGTACATATTTCACCTAATAAATATGCGGTCATGGGTGTCACTTCGCTAGGTTTTGCAACGACACAGTTGCCCGCGGCAATAGCTGGGGCAATTTTCCAGGTAAAGAGGTAGAGTGGGAGATTCCATGGGGAAATACAGCCCACGACTCCAATGGGTTGGCGCAGAGTATAGTTTATAGCATCTTGTCCAACGCTTTCATGACTTTCGCTAGCGAATTGTGTAATAGCATTGCCGAAAAAGCGAAAATTACTCGCGGCTCTTGGAATGTCAACAGTGTTGGCTAAAGAAACAGGCTTGCCATTGTCTTTGCTTTCAGCCTCGGCAAAACGCTCTAAATACTGTTCTAGTAATTCTGAAATTTTAATCAAAATTCGGCTGCGTTCTTCAGGAGTTGTTTGCGACCATCTTTGAAATGCATCTCTCGCTGCTTGATAGGCTAGCTCTATATCTTCTTTGGATGAATTCGGAATTTGACCATAGATCTCACCGTTTGCTGGACAATAATTATCCAACCACTCGTCAGAAATGGGTGAAACAAATTGACCGTTTATGTAGTTCTGAATAGTTGTCAAATTACAGTTTTTTATAAGCCATTACTTTGATCTCCACCACTAAATCGGGATGCGGTAACTGATGTACTGCTACTGTTGTTCTCGTGGGGCCGGTAGCGGCACTGAAAAATTCGGCATAGGCCTTGTTGTATCCTGCAAAATCATTCATATTCACTAGGAACGAGGTTACGTCTACAACATCCGCCATCGTAGCGCCCTCGTTGGCTAGATTCTTTTCTATATTTTTGAGCACTTCTCTCGTCTGCACTTCAATATTCAAATGTTTGGTGCCCATTTCATCAATCCTATCTACACCTGCAATACTATTGTCTGCTCTCCTTGAACTTGTTCCTGAAACGAATATAAAATCACCTACTCGTTTGGTATGTGGGTAAGCGCCTCTTGGGGTTACTTTATCATTCATATATTTATTATTTTAATCCCGCGATTTTATCCTCTTCCAAGAGGTCGTTGGTTTCTTCTTTCACTTTTCTTAAAATTGCTTTTAAATCATCATCATTCACATCAATTTCGTTCGCCGAAATCATATTTAAAATAGCCTTATCTTGTGCTCTACCTAATGTCATAGCTCGGTAATAAGGTATTTCTTCGTTGAACGTAACTAAAGAATACTTAGAGGAATAGTCATCTGGAAAATTTTTCTCTAAAGCCATTTCCAATGTACGTTTTTCCTTAAATATTGGATTCGCAACATGATCTCTCATTTCATAGTAATTATCGATGGCTAAATCGGCAATGGCATCCGTATCTTTTTTCCGCTGTTTTTCAAAAACTTTAAAAATGGTCTCCCAATCACCTTCATGTTTTTCTAAAATAGAATCAAAAATGGTGACATCTTCAAAAGATGCATTCATACCTTGTCCGTAAAAAGGCACAATCGCATGAGCAGCATCTCCTAGAAGTAAGGTTTTATTTTTATAGTGCCACGGTGAACATTTAACCGTCCCCAAGGCCCCAGTTGGATTGTTAAAAAACTCAGCAACAATATCTGGTATCAACGCTACAATATCCGGGAATTGATCTTTAAAAAATGCAGTAACTTTTTCTGCAGAAATAAGATTATTAAAGTTGTATTCGCCTTCATCATAACTTAGAAATAGAGTTACAGTGAAACTTCCGTCAAGATTGGGTAATGCAATAAGCATATAATCTCCTCTTGGCCAAATATGTAAATGATCTTTACTAATTAAATGTGTGCCCTCTTTAGAAGCTGGAATTTCTAACTCTTTGTATCCATGTGTTAAGAAATTTTGCGAATAACTAAATAAAAATTTTCGTTCTAAGTAATAACTTTTACGTAAGATTGAGCCAGCACCGTCGGTTCCAAGAATGACATCTGCTTCCACATCGAATCCACATTCGGTTTGATGATCGTAAAAACTACAAATATTGGTGTCAAGATCTATTTTTTTACATTCTTTATTAAAGTGAATTGTTAGATTATCGAATGCATCTGCTTCCGTCAATAAGAGACCATTCAGATCACCTCTTGAAATAGAATTGATGTATTCGCCTTCTCGACCTGAGTAGTTAGACGGAAACGTATTATTTTTCCTATCATGCATCAATCGACCATACATAGGAATACAAATTTCACGAGCTTTGTCTTCAACATTTGCCATTCTTAGGGCCTTAAAACCTCTGTCAGATAAAGCAAGATTGATAGATCGTCCAGCCGAAATATCTGTGGTTCTTAAATCTGGTCGACTTTCATAAACCGTGACATTATACCCTCGTTGTGCTAAACGCAAAGCTAAAAGAGATCCGCAAAGACCGGCACCAATAATTACTATACGATCTTCTTTATTCATTTAGTATTTTTTTTAACCTTTCTACCATAAAATATACGTCTTGATAAGAATTATAAAGAGGTACTGGAGCACAGCGAATTACATCTGGTTCTCTCCAATCGCTTATAACTCCTGATTCGGTTAGGTTTTTGTGTAAATTTTTGTTGGCGTTTTT
The DNA here is from genome assembly GCA_947494325.1 of uncultured Flavobacteriaceae bacterium. Lineage (GTDB taxonomy): Bacteria > Bacteroidota > Bacteroidia > Flavobacteriales > Flavobacteriaceae > Aureibaculum. The sequence goes on along the minus strand of CANLUS010000004.1, from coordinate 22,646 downwards.
TACTTGGATTGATAATTGACAGCCACGTTCGTCAGGATTACTAGGCGTAATAATTGAAATACTATCGTTGTTCAATTCATTGATGAGGTATTCAAAATAACCTGTTAGTTTTTTTGATTTTTCTACAAGTCTTTCTATCCCAGTTTCATCAAAAATTATGAGCGGTGCTTTGATTGCAGCCATGGATAATATCGGAGGATTGGATAATTGCCAACCTTCGGCTCCTGCAAGCTGATCAAACTCATCACGCATTTGAAATCTCGTTTCTTTATTGTGACCCCACCATCCTGTAAAGCGATTTAAATCTTTTTTTTCTGCATGTCTCTCATGAACAAAGCAGCCGGCTATACTTCCAGGACCAGAATTCATATATTTATAGGTACACCAAACGGCAAAGTCAGCCCCAGAATCATGTAAATTCAATTGAACGTTTCCAGCGCCATGTGCACAATCAAATCCAACAGCACACCCATGCTGATGTCCCAAGCTACAAATGCGTTTTAAATCAAAGTACTGACCCGTATAATAGTTTACACCACCGATCATTATCAAGGCAATTTCATCACCTTGCTCTTTTAAAATGTTTTCTAGATCTTCGTAGTTCAATAATTGCTCATTAGGTCTAGGACTCCATAAAATAACACCTTCTTTGTCGTCATATCCATGATGTCGTAAATGCGACTCAACAGCATATTTATCTGACGGGAAAGCATCACTCTCAATAAGAATTTTATACCTTTTTTTTGTTGGTTGATAGAAGCTTACCATCATAAAATGTAGGTTCGCCGTTAAAGTATTCATAAGTACAACCTCGATAGGTTTTGCACCGACAATTTTAGCCATACATTCTGTTAAAGATTCATGATATGGAAGCCATGGTGTTTTACCTTCTGTATGTCCGTCTACTCCATAGTTAGCCCAATCTTCAAGCTCTTGATTAACATGCTTGATAGTAGCTTTGGGTTGTAATCCGAGAGAATTTCCGCATAGATAAATAAGGTCATTTCCTTTAGAATCTTTTGGAATGTGAAATTCATTTCGATATTTAGAAAGCGGGTCATTTTGATCTAATTCGATCGCATATGAAAGGTCAGATTTAAAAGTAAACAATATATTTGATTTGGTGTTTCTCACAAAAATAAGGATTTAAAAACATTTATGTATGATAAAAAATAAAACACTATTTTCGATGTTAATTTTACGAATTGAAGTCACTACAATTAATTTTTTCTAATAGAAGATATTTTGCTCCAGCATTTATATTTGCAACCCTGAATATCCTTATTGGTACTTGGGCAATTTATATTCCGTCTATCAGAACCAAACTAGGTATTGATGAGGGTGACTTAGGTTTGGCTTTGTTTTGTATGGCACTTGGCACGTTAACCATGATTCTTTTTGCTCCTAGAATTATTGGAAGATTCGGGGTGGGTAGAGCAACTGCCTTTGGCTTGTTTATCTTTTTATTTACGTTTATTGTCCCTTTTGCAACTACAACTTATGTTGGATTGTGCATCGGTTTGTACTTCGTGGGTGCTTTTTCTGGATTTACAGATGTTGCTATGAATACTTTAGTAACAGAAATAGAAAAACAAGATGCTGTTCATATCATGTCTGCGAATCATGGTTTTTTTAGCCTTGGTGGGTTTATAGGTGCAGGAATTGGAAGCTTATTTCTCCCAATGGAATTAGTTCCGCTACATTATTTACTAATTGTAATTGTGGTATTGTTAGTAGCGAATTTACTTTTGATAAAGTATTATGTATCTATGTCTTCAAGCGATCAGGGGGGTGAGAGTTTTAGTCTTAAAAATTTCAAACCTTTAATAGTGCTAGCTTTTATTGCTTTTTTTGTTATGGCTTGTGAAGGAGCTGTTGTAGATTGGAGCGCTTTATATCTTGAAAAAGTGTCATTAGCTGATGTATCGTGGATTGGTTTAGGATTTACCGTATTTTCAATTACTATGGCAATTGCTAGATTTTTGGGAGATGACATTAGTCGGAAATTTGGATCGAAAACCTTAATTATGGCTGGTTCATTAATCGGTTCTATAGGTTTTGCCTGTGTTTTATTGGTGCAGCCAGTGTTGGCTATTATTGGATTCGGTTTATTAGGTTTAGGTTTGTCAGTGATTATTCCAGAATTATTTAGACTTGGTGGGAAGACAGAAGGGGTAGCATCATCGCAAGGTATTTCCTTTATTTCAGGAGTTGGTTTTTTCGGATTTTTAATAGGGCCCGTTTTATTAGGTTTTTTAGCTGATATATCTAGCCTTAAATTAAGTTTTGTTTTTTTGTTGGGCTTTGTGTTTACTTCTTTTTTATTAGCCTTTAAATTGAAACGTTAATTCGAACTCGGTTTTCTTCTGCTGACATATCATGTCGGTTATGATTTCTAATTTTAAGCATTTTAAATAAAAAAAATGCTCGTAAAAGTATACGGAAGCGCAGTGTTTGGGGTTGATGCCACAACCATCACTGTAGAAGTTAACGTTGATAAAGGTATTGGATATCACTTAGTTGGATTGCCTGATAATGCAGTTAAAGAAAGTAACTATCGCATTGCTGCAGCACTTCAGAATAATGGCTTCAAAGTTCCAGGGAAGAAAATTACAATTAATATGGCTCCAGCAGATCTTCGCAAGGAAGGTTCAGCATACGATTTGACATTGGCTATGGGAATTTTAATGGCCTCTTCACAGATTAAAGGAGAGGCGATTTCGGACTATTTAATTATGGGAGAACTTTCTCTTGATGGAGGATTACAGCCCATTAAAGGAGTTTTACCTATTGCAGTTCAAGCGCGCAAAGAAGGTTTTAAAGGTTTCATTTTGCCAAAACAAAACGGAAATGAGGCGGCCATTGTGGGTGACTTGGAAGTATATGGTGTTGAAAACATCAAAGAAGTAATTGATTTTTTCGAGGGAAATTCTACAATACAACCAACAATAGTTGATACTCGTAAGACATTTTATGATAACCTAGAACATCCAGAATTTGACTTTTCAGAAGTAAAAGGTCAAGAATCAATAAAACGTTGCATGGAAATTGCAGCTGCAGGAGGTCATAATATTATTTTAATTGGTCCACCTGGATCTGGTAAAACTATGCTCGCGAAACGTTTACCAAGTATATTACCTCCAATGACCTTGCATGAAGCCTTGGAGACTACGAAGATTCATAGCGTCGTTGGGAGAATAAAAGCTCATTCTGGATTAATGGGACAACGACCATTTAGAGCACCGCATCATACGATAAGCGATGTTGCATTAGTTGGAGGAGGTGCTTATCCGCAACCTGGTGAAATTTCTTTATCGCATAATGGAGTACTATTTTTGGATGAACTACCAGAATTTAAGAGAACTGTTCTTGAGGTAATGCGACAACCTTTGGAAGACAGGGAGGTTACTATTTCCAGAGCCAGGTTTACGGTGACCTATCCATCCAGTTTTATGTTGGTGGCTAGTATGAATCCGAGTCCAAGCGGCTATTTCAATGATACCGAAGGACATGTAACCTCGAGTCCACAAGAAATGCAACGCTATTTAAGTAAAGTGTCTGGTCCACTTTTAGATAGGATAGATATTCATATTGAGGTACAACCTGTACCATTTGAAAAATTATCAGAAAAGAGAAAGGGAGAATCAAGTTGTACAATAAGAGAGCGTGTTACCAAAGCGCGTGAAATTCAAACTACTCGATTCAAACAGAGTAAAACAACTCATTATAATGCGCAAATGACCGTCAAACAGATTCGAGCAAATTGCACGTTAGATGCTGTTTCTATGAATTTATTGAAAGTCGCTATGGAGAGATTGAATCTTTCTGCAAGAGCTTATGACCGGATACTTAAAGTAGCAAGAACAATTGCTGATTTAGATTCTTCCAAAAAGATTTTGTCAGATCATATATCAGAAGCTATTCAATATCGAAGTCTAGATAGAGAGGGATGGTTGGGATAAATTGTTAATTAAATATGTGTATCATGTGAGCCTAAAAGACTATTTTTTATTAAATTAGTTGCCCCTATTAATAAGCCTTACTATGAAACTTTCCCTTAATTTATTATTATTATTATTATTGTTTATCGGTGTTACCGCTTTTAGCCAGTCAAAATCAGATTCGTTATTGTTGGTCAAAACTGAATGGATTAATAATAACCTCGATTATATTCGGTTTGATGCAGACACTATTACATATAATATTGCGAATACCAGGCATGATTTATATTTCGATCTGGGTAAACGTACTTTAACAATGAAAGAACGCTTTTATTATGGAGGTACCGGAATAAAAGAAGAGGCGATTCAATTCAAGATCAAAAATTTAGATAAAAATAAACTAGTAATCTATCCACTTGACGAAAAAGTTGATTTAGATCAAGAAGGGTTACGAAAATTGACATACGAGCCCTTTTATACGAAAAAGGAATTCACTTTCTATAATAGACAGAATGCCATTGAACCTATTGACTTTAAGAAAATTACTTTTATTTCATCCACTTGTTTTGGTACCTGCCCATCATTTTCATTAGAGATAAATAGGGATGGCTCTTTTTTCTATCAAGGTAGGATTTATGCGAAAAAATTTACAGGAAATTTCAAAGGAAAGTTATCGAAACAAGAGATGGTGACGTTGCATAAATTGTTGAATAGAAGTCGTATATCGACAATAAATAAAAAATGGAATCAAAACACGAAGCCAGTGGATAATCCACGATTCAATTATATGGTAGAATTAGCAAATGGAGAAATTATTGAGATAAGCACTAACGATCAGCATCCAATTTTAGATAAGTTATCTGAATATTTTATTAATCTTCCAGATATAACTGAATTAACAAAAACCAACAAAAAACATAATTTCGAGAAACCAAAAGTTAATGCCTACAAAATTGTAGGTATAGAGGAGTAGGTTATGTTTAAATTCTTTAAGAATATTGGGCCAGGCACCTTAGTCGCAGCTGCATTTATAGGTCCAGGTACAGTAACCTTATGCACGATTGCTGGGGTGAATTTCGGATTTGCACTCCTATGGGCAATGGTGTTGTCAATAATTGCTACTATCGTTCTACAAGAAATGGCAGCACGACTGGGTATTATTTCTCAAAAAGGTTTATCTGAAGTTATACGCGGTGAAATTCCGCAACCAATTGTAAGAAAGTTAGTAGTTGGTTTGATTCTTTTGGCTATTGTAATTGGTAATGCAGCTTATGAAGCAGGAAATATTAGTGGTGGTGTACTTGGATTAGAAACTGTATTTTCTAATTTTAAGCTAAATTTTGGAGATTCAACAGTCAGTTTATTACCTCTATTGATTGGAGTTATTGCATTTGTACTTTTATTTATTGGTAACTATAAATTTTTAGAAAGAGCTTTGGTTACGTTGGTTTTATTGATGAGTATTTCCTTCATGGTCACTGCGATTCTTACAAAACCGGACTTACTAGCAATTTTTAAAGGTGCATTTATTCCAAAATTCCCCGAGGATAGTTTGCTTACGATCATAGGTCTCATTGGAACGACAGTCGTTCCATATAATTTGTTTTTACATGCCTCTTTGGTGAAAGAAAAATGGAAAAACTCTGATGATTTGACTAAAGCTAGAAAAGATACGGTTGTTTCTATTGTTTTAGGAGGTATTGTTTCGATGGCAATTATTATTTCAGCTTCAGCAATGCAATCATCAGAAATAAATAATGCTGCCGATCTCGCCAAAAGTTTAGCGCCATTATTCGGAAATTTTTCTACTTATTTTATTGCTGTCGGATTATTCGCTGCAGGTATTACATCTGCGATTACCGCACCTTTAGCGGCTGCTTATGTCGCAAAAGGGTGTCTAGGGTGGAAAGGTGGCTTAAAATCATCGAAATTCAGAGGAGTTTGGATAAGCATTTTGTTTCTAGGGGTTTTGTTCTCCTCTTTAGGAATAAGTCCGATTGAAATTATAAAATTCGCTCAAGTGGCTAATGGAATGCTTCTACCGATCATTGCAGGTTTTTTACTTTGGATTATGAATAAACAATCACTTTTAGGTAAATTTAAGAATACTGCTCGTCAAAACGTAGTAGGATATGTTATTTTGGCGATAACTATTTTCTTAGGATTAAAGAGTATCTTTAAGGTGTTTAACCTAATATGATGCGTAAAACAATCGATCTTAATTGTGATGTGGGAGAAGGCTTGGGTAATGAACATCAATTAATGCCCTATATTTCTTCATGTAGTATTGCCTGCGGTGGGCATGCTGGAGATGATATTACAATGGTCGACACCATCAAACTAGCATTACAGCACAATGTTAAAATTGGGGCGCATCCTTCGTTTCCTGATACTGCAAATTTTGGTAGAAAAGTAATGCATATGGAGGCAGTAGCCCTACAACGAAGTATAGAGAATCAAATTGAGCATTTGAAAGGCCATATTGATGTTTTAGGAGCTACCTTGTGTCATGTAAAAGCACATGGAGCCCTTTATAATCTCTCGGCGCTAGACAGGGATACTGCACAAATTTTAATTGCTGCCGTAAAAAGTTCGACTGATAATGTGCCTTTATATGTGCCTTATAATTCGTTGCTTGCGAACATTGCAAAGAAAAATGATTTACCAATTATTGTTGAAGCTTTTGGTGATAGAAATTATAATACTGACTTAAGCTTGGTGTCTCGAAAATTGAAAAATGCAGTACTAATAGATGAGCAATTAGTGCTTGATCATCTGATGCATATGATTAAGGATAATGAAGTTATTTCTGTTGATGGAGTAGGAGTAAAAATCGAAGCCGAAACTTTCTGTATTCATGGCGATAATCCAAGGGCAATTCAAGTTATAGAATATGTATCAAAAGAACTCCAAAAAAAGAACATTCAAATAGAGTAAATGGAAACACTTAACGTGACATATAAACCCTTTGGAAAACGAGCTATTTTGGTTCAATGGGATGCTGATTATGATGTAAATGTCTTAGAAATTATATTAAATTTTAAAAATTCAATTTTAAAGAAAAGAACTAAAGCAATACTTGAAGTAATTACCGCATATAACTCGATAACAATAATTTATGAAGACGGTATAGAAAATATCTATGATGAAATTTTAGCTTTAAAATCGATTTATTTAGACTGCGATTCATCAAATATAGTAAAAAAAAGATTATGGAAAATTCCGGTATGTTACGACCCTAAATTTGGAGTTGATTTAGAAGAAGTTTCGGTTAAAAATAATCTCAATTATAGCGAAGTTATTGGATGTCATTCGACCACAATTTATACGCTCTATTTTATTGGATTTTTGCCTGGATTTTTATATCTCGGGGGCTTAGATAAAATGTTGCATTTTCCTCGTAAAAAAACACCGCGATTGCTTGTTGAAAAAGGTGCCGTTGGAATAGGTGGTTCTCAAACCGGTGTGTATCCTCAGGAGAGCTCCGGAGGATGGAATATAATTGGAAATTCACCAATCCAATTTTTTGATAGAAAAAGAAAAGAACCTTGTTTTGCGAAGCCAGGTGATAAAGTTCAATTCATTCCAATTGATGTTCATCAACATAAAGAAATTTTAAAATTGGTCTCTTATAAACGATATGCTATAGAAAGTGAGGTGCTAGATGCTTAAAGTTATTAGCGCGGGTGTTTATGTTACTATACAAGATCTAGGACGTTTCGGTTATATGGATGTTGGAGTTCCAGCCTCTGGTGCTATGGATCAATATGCGGCTAAACTGGCAAACCTGATACTTGGGAATGATCAGAATGATGCCATTCTAGAAATAACATTAGGGGGAAGTAGTTTTCAATTTTTAAAAGATAGTGTGATCTGCATATCTGGAGCAGATTTGAATGCAGAATTGAATAGTAAACCAGTTCCATTGAATCATTCGATTAAAATTTTGAAAAACAGTGTGTTAAAATTTAATAACCCTGTATCTGGAGTAAGAGCATATCTCGCCGTCAAAGGTGGTTTTCAAAATAAAATTGTGCTAGGGAGTCGTAGTTTTTTTAAAGAGATTACCAAAAAGTTTGTTTTGAGGAAGAATGACGAAATTTTGTATAATGAAATAAATTCCTTCAACATAGCCCAATCTGCTTCCGTTAAAGTAAAACAAGATTATTTTTTAACCAAATCCGTTGAAGTATATGAAGGGCCTGACTATCAAATGTTAACCAATCAGCAAAAGAATGAATTGACAACAACAACATTCACAATATCGAGAGAAAATAATAGGATGGGGTATAGATTAGAAGAATTAGTTCCGAATGATCTCGATGGAATAATTACTTCTGCTGTCTTGCCTGGTACCATTCAGTTAACTCCTTCTGGAAAATTAATTATTTTAATGCGCGATTGTCAAGTTACTGGTGGGTATCCTCGAGTTTTACAGTTGACTGATAGCGCCATTAATGCAATGGCGCAGAAATCGACCGGAAATTCATTTAATTTAAAAATATTGTCGTTATAGAAAAGAATTTAATTATGAAACGTGCTGGACTACTTTGTTTGCTGTTGTTTGCTTTCGCATGTAAAAAAAAAGAACCAGTCGACCCATATGTATGGAAAGAACTATCGGTAAAAGCATCAGCCTACAATTCATTGCGATATCAAACATCTTCAAATCCGTCTATTGCAGCTTGGGGAGATAGTTTGAAACCAGGTATGAAATGTATCGCCGTTTCTAGAGACTTAATAAAATTAGGGTTAAAGCATAACACGCCGGTCAAAATAGAAGGCCTAGATAGTATCTACCTCGTAAAAGATAAAATGCATAGACGTAAAAAGAATCAAATCGATATCTATATGGGCATTGACGTTCAAAAGGCTAAAGAATGGGGCATAAAACGTTTAAAAATATATTACGGAGTACTTAAAAGTGAATTCCCAAATGATTCAATTCGTTGATTAATTGCTGACTATTTTTATACTGTATTGCTTTCATACCTATGGCTCGTGCTCCGATAATGTTTTCTAAATTATCATCAATAAATACTGTCGAAGAAGCATTTAGTTGATATCTATGTAACATCAATTCATAAATTTCGGCAAAAGGCTTTCTCATTTTTTCTTCACCCGAGACCAAAATTCCTTCAAAATGTTGTAAAAAAGAATATCGTTGAATCGCCACTGGAAAGGCCTCGGCGCTCCAGTTGGTAAGTGCATATAGTTTATGTGTATTCTTCTCTTTGAGCTTGTTTAGTAAAAGCACGCTATCTTGAATCGGTCCGCCAAGCATATCTTCCCAACGATCATAATAGATACGAATCCATTCCTCATATTGAGGATATTGTTGTATTAAAAAATCTGTTGCATCGCTAAAGGTACGTCCAGCATCTTGCTCAACGTTCCAATCCATGGTACAAATCGTGTTCAAGAACCAATCTACTTTTTCTTCATCTCCATCAAAAACGTCACGATATACATACTTTGGATTCCAATCAATCAAAACGCCACCTAAATCAAATATAATAGTGTCTACTTTACTCATTTTAATATTTTTTTATTTTGAATATTCTCCATAATTAATAATTAGCTAACATCCTTCTGTCCTGCGGCCATTAGATACGCTTTTAGAAATCCGTCAAGGTTACCATCCATAACAGCATCAACATTGCCAGTTTCATGGGCCGTACGCACATCTTTTACTAATTTATATGGATGCATAACATAATTGCGAATCTGACTACCCCATTCGTTTTTCATTTTATTTGCTTCAATATCTTGACGAGCTTCTTGTCGTTTTTCTAATTCAATTTGATACAATTGTGATTTTAGCATTTGCATCGCTGTTGCTCTATTGTCATGCTGCGACCGTGAATTGGAACAAGAAATTTGAATTCCAGTAGGTTTATGAGTCAACTGAACTTTTGTTTCTACTTTATTAACGTTTTGACCACCTGCGCCACTCGAACGAGCTGTAACAATTTCTATATCGGCGGGATTCACTTCTATTTCTATTGTATCATCAGCCAATGGATACACATAAACCGAAGCAAAAGAGGTGTGACGTTTCGCATTGCTATCAAACGGAGAGATCCGTACTAACCGGTGAACACCATTTTCTCCTTTTAACCAACCAAAAGCATAATCTCCGTCAAATTGTAATGTAACTGTTTTAATCCCGGCAACATCACCTTCTTGATAGTTTAGTTCCTTAATTTTCATACCGTTTTTTTCGCCCCACATCAAATACATACGCATAAGCATTGACGCCCAATCACAGCTTTCTGTACCTCCTGCACCAGCAGTAATTTGTATTACAGCACTTAAATCATCGCCCTCTTCTGAAAGCATATTTTTAAATTCTAGATCTTCTAAGAAACTAAGGGCTCTACTATAGGTTTTCATAATTTCTTCTTCTGTCGCCTCGCCATCCTTGTAGAAATCATATAAAATCTGAATTTCTTCGCTATCCGTTTGAGCAGAATTATAATCTTCCACCCATTTTTTCTTAAACCTTAGTGATTTCATAAGAACTTCTGCCTTTTTTGGGTCATTCCAAAAATCCGGATTTGCAGTTTTCTCTTCTTCATTACTAATTTCGATGAGCTTTCTATCAATATGTAAGTAATCTTTGAGCTTTGATACGCGCTCAATGAAATCTTTAATGTTTTCTTGTGTAATCATGTGCCAACAAAAATAAGCTTTTAGTATTCAAGACAAAATCTAATTTAATAATAACTTTTACCCATAATGAATTTATACTTTTTGTTATTTTAAAATATTAGATTTCTCAGTACATTAGCTATCTCTAATTTTATATCAAGATAATTCACTCTGTAAATACGATATCATGCGAAAACTAACCTTCATCTTATCACTGCTTTTTCTATGTAATAATGTACATGCTCAGTTCTTAAAAGAACATAAAAATGTTACGAAATATAATGGTTATATTAATTTTTATTATGATCAAGACACAGATAAGATCTATCTCGAAATAGATAAGTTAGAACATGAATTTTTATACGTTCGTTCCTTATCTGAGGGTTTAGGGTCTAACGATATTGGTTTAGATCGTGGTCAACTTGGTAATGAAGCGGTTGTAAAATTTCGCAGAGCAGGAAATAAAATCTTACTCATACAACCAAATCAAACCTATAGAGCTTTGACAGAAAATAATGAAGAAAGAAAATCAATAGAACAGGCTTTTGCAAAGTCAGTTTTACATGGTTTTGTTATTGAAAAGGAAGAAAAAGGTAAGTTTTTAGTTGATGCTACAAGTTTTTTTATGAGAGATGCGCATGGTGTAGCAAATAGACTCGCTCTAAACAAACAAGGTAGTTATAGCTTAGACAAAAGTAGAAGTGCTTTCAATTTAGACCGAACGAAGGCGTTTCCTAAAAATGTGGAATTCGATATTTTAATAACATTTAAAGGGACTCCAAAAGGATACAATATAAGAAGTGTTGCGCCTGATGCCTCTTCAGTAACTGTTAGTCAACATCATTCTTTTGTAGAGTTACCAGATGATCAATATAAGCCAAGAATTTATGATCCTCGTTCTGGGTCTTATCCAATGGCATATCTAGATTATGCTACGCCTGTAAATCAATCAATTACGAAACGTTTTATCATGCGTCATCGTTTAGAAAAGAAAGATCCATCTGCTGCAAAAAGCGAGGCCAAAGAACCTATTATTTACTATCTAGATACTGGAACTCCTGAACCCGTGCGTTCCGCTTTGTTAGATGGGGCACGTTGGTGGAATCAAGCTTTTGAAGCTGCCGGATACATCAATGCTTTTCAGGTGAAAATGTTACCCAAAGATGCCGATCCGTTAGATGTTAGATACAATGTAATTCAATGGGTACATCGTTCAACGCGTGGATGGAGTTATGGTTCGAGTGTTTCCGATCCTAGAACAGGCGAGATTATAAAAGGGCATGTAAGCTTGGGTTCATTACGTATCCGACAAGATTTTATGATTGCCCAAGCCTTGCGAGCACCGTATGCAACTAACGATTCCGACGATCAATTTGCTTTAGACATGGCGCTGGCCAGGATTCGTCAATTGTCAGCACATGAAGTTGGTCATACAATCGGTTTTGCGCATAATTTTGCTGCCAGTACGAATAATCGAGCCTCTGTAATGGATTATCCCCATCCTCAAATACGGATAAAAGATAATAAAATAGACTTTTCAGATGCTTATGCCACTGGAATAGGAGCTTGGGACAAAGTGACTGTTGCCTATTCTTATCAAGATTTTGTAGATAATGAAGAGCAGCAATTGCAAGGTATATTAAATCAAGCTTTCGCTAAGGGCCTACGTTATATTTCTGATCAAGATGCACGACCAAAAGGAAGTGCCCATGCTTCTGGACATTTATGGGATAATGGAAGTGATATTACTGAAGAATTGAAAAACGTCTTAGCTGTTCGTAAAAAGGCCATTACCAATTTTTCGGCTGCCAATATAAAATCTTCACAACCATATTCGGTGTTGGAAGACGTGTTTGTCCCATTGTATTTCTTTCATAGATATCAAACAGAAGCCGTTGCCAAATTAATAGGTGGTCTCGATTATAATTATGCTACAAAGAATGGAGATCAAACAATTGTGAAGAGAGTAGATGGGACAACAGAAAGAGAAGCGCTAAAAACGTTACTCAAAACCCTTGATGTTGAGGAAATTGCTATTCCGAATCGAATATTAGAAATGTTTCCTCCTAGAGCTATTGGCTATGGAAGAAGTAGAGAGTCTTTTAAAAGTAAAAACGGTGTAGGATTTGATGCTTTTGGAGGCGTTGAAACTGCAGTGTCAATGACTTTAGGATTTCTATTACACCACGAAAGAGCCTCTAGATTAATTCAGCATAAAAGCCTCGAAAAAAGTCAGTTAGGCTTAAATGAATTAATTGATGAGTTAATTAAAGGAACAATTAAAAAAACACATAAAGATAGCTATCATCAGGAATTACAAAATGTGGTTAATAAACAAGTTCTGAATCATCTATTCTCCTTGGGATCGCATCAAAATACCTATCATCAGGTGAGCGCCGTTGTTCATTATAAACTAGATGAAATTGCCAATTATATACGATCAAAAAAATCAAATGGCACTCAAAAAATGATTGACAAGGCATTGTTGAAAAGTATAGCAAATTTTAAGAAGAATCCGATCAAATATATAAAAATTAAAGCCCCAAAAATTCCGGATGGATCTCCAATAGGAATGGATAAATTTTAATGCATCGAAAAATTATAATTACAGGTACTTCTTGCACAGGAAAAACAACTTTAGGTAGAAAACTAGCAGAAGAATTTGGTATTACTCAGATAGATTTAGACGATCTACATTTTTTACCCAACTGGGTAGAAAAAGAGAATGACATTTTTATAAATGAGGTGAATGATATCGTAGATGATTTAGATGATTGGATTGTTTCTGGAAGCTATCAAACAGTATTAAAAGATACACTATGGCAGAAAGCATCGGTTATCGTTTGGCTTGATTATCCGTTAAATTTAATTTTTCGACGTTGTTGTATTCGAACATTTAGAAGAATAGTGTATAAAGAAAAGTGTTGTGGTGATAATTATGAATCTATAAGTCGCATGTTATTTACAGAAAATATGTTTGTATGGATTCTTAAGACGTACTGGAAGCGTAAAAGACGATTGGATAGTTGGAGTAATGGGATTTTTGCTCATAAAAATTGGATCGTATTAAAGAACCCAAAGGAAGAAGTCAAATTATATAATTCGTTATGATTATAAACTTATTAAGTGATACCGTAACAAAACCTACAAAAGGGATGTTAGACGCTATGTTTCAAGCTGAGGTTGGGGATGACGTTTTTGGTGCAGATCCAACAGTGAATGCGCTCCAAGAAAAGTCTGCAAAATTGTTTGGAAAAGAAGCAGCCTTATTTTTCCCTTCTGGAACGCAAGCTAATCAAGTGGCGATTAAAGTACATACACAACCTGGCGAACAGCTTATTTGCGATAAATGGGCACATGTATATAACTATGAAGGTGGAGGTGCTTCCTTTAATTCGGGCGTATCTTGTCGATTAATTGATGGCGATAAAGGAATGTTCACTGCGCAACAAGTAATAGATAATATTAGTAATAAAGAAGATATTCATCAGGCGATAACCTCTTTGGTAACGGTCGAAAATAGCACCAATAAAGGAGGTGGTGCTTGTTGGGATATAGACGAATTAAGTAAAATAAAAGAAGTGTGCGATACGCACAATCTAGCCTTTCATTTAGATGGAGCTAGATTGTTTAACGCATTGGTTGCAACCTCGAAAACACCAAAACAATACGGAGAATTATTTGATACGATTTCTATTTGTTTATCCAAAGGTTTGGGGTGTCCAATAGGCTCTTTGTTAATTGGATCATCCAAACATATTAAAAGAGCTCTTCGAATTCGTAAATTGTTGGGAGGAGGTATGCGTCAAGTAGGCTATTTAGCTGCCGCCGGTATTTATGCATTAGATCATCATATAGAACGATTAGATGAAGATCATCATAGGGCTAAGCAGATTGCTACAGTATTGGAGACTTGTTCTTTTATTAAAAAAGTAGAACCTGTAGTTACGAATATTATCATTTTTTATGTTGCAGACCACATCAATGAAAACGAATTTGTAAAAAAGTTAGCAGAAAGAGATATTCTAATCGTAGGAATGGGACAGGGTAAGCTCCGTATGGTGACTCATTTAGATTTTACAGATGCAATGTTGGTAAAATTGTTAGAAGAATTAAGAAATCTATATTAAAAATAGAATCGAATCACTGGTGAAAAGGCTGATGCAAAGACACTATCTCGTTCGTCATAGAGCACGTCATAGCGCATGCCAAAGGCTGCCCAGCCCGTTCTGTAAGCGACTCCCAAGTACAAGGCGGGGTAATCATAACTATCACTAACTGAACCAAACTTCTGATTTATAAAAAGATGTTCAAATTCGGCAGATAATTGAATCTCATCGGCAGGGTTATAGAGGGTAATGATACCTGGGCTAATAACATTTGATCTTAGGGCATCGTTCTTGGCATAAAGGTAACCCACACCCAAACCAAGCGCAAAGCCATTTTGAAAATCGTAAATCGCACTAGGGGAGACATTAATGGTCGTGTTGTTGTTGCCAAATCCAAATCCCAAACCACCTCCAAAGCGCACATTATCCCAAAAGTTAGGCTGAGGAAGTTGCTGTACAACATCCACATCATTATCATCATCATTTTGAGCAAATCCCATAAAAGATGTTAATACCAAGATACTAAGTACAATTTTTCTCATGTCTTTTGAATTTATGAAGGCAATGTAGTAAATTCTTCGTAATTTTTCCCTGTCTAAAATTTTATAAAGAATGAAAACTAAACTTACCTTAATTGCATTCCTCTTTAGCTCAATAATTGTTGCTCAAAGTGAATCGTCAAAAATGCTTTCCAAAATAGCTATTGCACCTTCTGCCGAGAATATCGAAAAAGACATTCGTAAATTGGTTAGTTTCGGTACACGGCATACCTTATCGGATACAATTTCAAAAACTCGAGGTATTGGAGCGGCGCGACGTTGGATTAAATCAGAATTTTCAATCATTTCCAAGGCTTGTAACAATTGTTTAGAGGTAAAGTATCAACGTAATTTAGTCCCGAAGAATGATCGGCGAATTGTAAAAGATACTTGGGTGGTCAATGTTCTCGCAATTCAACGTGGAACTGTGTTTCCTAATCGGTATGTAATTATGTCTGGTGATATTGATTCACGTGTTTCGGATCCGAATAATTTTACTTCAGATTCTCCCGGGGCCAATGACAATGCTTCTGGGATGGCTGGCACCATTGAAGCCGCGAGAGTTTTGAGTAAATATAAATTCCCAGTTTCTATTATATATACTGGACTTTCTGGAGAAGAGCAAGGATTGTATGGAGGTCAGCATATGGCAAAAGTTGCGAAAGAGGAAGGTTGGGAAATTATTGGAATCATAAATAACGATATGATTGGTAATATTAAAGGTATTGATGGTGTAATAGACAATAGTACCTTTCGTGTTTTTTCTGAAGCGATTTCAATGGAAACAACAGATCGTCAACGTCGATCAATGCGTTTTTATGGAGGCGAAATTGATGGGCCGTCAAGGCAATTGGCCAGATATATCGATAAAATTACAGATGACTATATGACCAACCTAGATGCCATAATGATTTATAGATTGGATAGGTTTGGTAGAGGTGGTCACCATCGCCCATTTAATGATCAAGGTTTTACAGGCGTTCGAATTATGGAAACACATGAAAATTACAATGAGCAGCATCAAGATTTAAGAACAGAAAATGGCATTAAATATGGTGACGTTATTGAATCGGTAAATTTTGAGTATGCCGCAAAATTAACAGCTGTAAACGCGCTCACCTTAGCTGCGTTGGCTTCTGCTCCAAATGGACCAAAAAAAGTGATGATTGGAGGTGCCGTTCAACCATCTACCAGGTTAAAATGGGATGCTGTAAAAGATGATAATTTAGTAGGATATAAAGTTTATTGGCGTGATACAACATCGCCGCAATGGCAATACAGTCGATTTGTTGGGAATGTAACAGATTATACACTTAAGAATATAGTAATTGATAATTATTTGTTTGGGGTAGCTGCTGTTGGTAAAAATGGATCTGAAAGCTTAGTTCAGTTCCCTAGAAAGCTTATTCCTAGAAATTAAACCCGCCTACTTATTATAGTGTTTAACTACTCAAATTGTATCAAAAATCAAGAGGTTGTAAAACAGATTTGTATTAAAAAAATGTTAACGTAAAGTTTTACTGTTAAAGTTTTCTTAAGGGTGTAATTAAATTGATATTTCATCGTCTTATTAGAAAAGGAAAATGTTATCTTAGGACCGTTGATGTTGTTTCAAATTTGTTTTATAATAATGTAATTTTGTAGTTGAAAATAAATTATAAATAAATGAGCACAAAATCAAAAGAAAACATAGGGGTTACGACCTTTGGAAATGGATGTTTTTGGTGTACCGAAGCAATTTTTGATCAATTGGAAGGGGTAATTAAAGTTGCATCTGGTTATGCTGGTGGGCACGTCGAAACTCCCACGTATAAACAAGTATGTACTGGTGAAACTGGGCATGCAGAAGTTATTAGAATAACATTTGATTCTGAGATTATAAGTTATAGAACATTGTTGGATGTGTTTTTTAGTACACATGATCCAACAACATTAAATAGGCAGGGTGCCGATGTTGGCACACAATATAGATCGGCTATTTTCTATCATGACGATGAGCAAAAAGCTGAGGCTGAAAAGATTATAGCCGATTTAGAGCGTGAAGGAGTATTTGAAAATAAAATAGTTACGGAAATAACACCCATAAATAATTATTACGTAGCAGAGAATTATCATCAAGATTACTATAATAATAATAAAAATCAAGGGTATTGTCAGATGGTGATTAATCCTAAAATTGCAAAGTTTACCGCAAAATATCAGAGTAAACTTAAAAAGAATTAAAAATTTTGGTTGATTTTTGGTTTGAAGATTTGTCGAGAATTATTTTTCGGCAAATCTTCTTTTTTTATGCGTATCTTTCAGTTTTAAAACAAGCGTAAATGCCGTATCGAAAATTTGAAGAATACAATATAGAAGTAACTGATGATATTAAGGAAAGGTATCAAGGAATTATAGAGAGTGTTGGAGAGGATGTTCAGCGGGATGGTCTTTTAGAAACACCTGAGCGAGCGTCGAAAGCTATTCAATATTTAACCTCTGGGTATCAAATGGACGCCGAAAAAGTATTGAAGTCAGCGTTGTTTGAAGAGAGCTATTCTGAAATGGTTATTATTAAAGATATTGAAGTATATTCTTTATGTGAACATCATATATTACCATTTTTCGGAAAGGCGCATGTGGCGTATATTCCAAATGGTAAAAT
The DNA here is from genome assembly GCA_947494325.1 of uncultured Flavobacteriaceae bacterium. Classification (GTDB taxonomy): domain Bacteria; phylum Bacteroidota; class Bacteroidia; order Flavobacteriales; family Flavobacteriaceae; genus Aureibaculum. The sequence continues at coordinate 4,759 of CANLUS010000004.1, read as the reverse complement.
TGTTGGATTAAGTAAAATTCCTAGAGTAGTTGATATTTTTGCTAGACGATTGCAAGTGCAAGAACGTTTAACAGATCAGATAGTTTGCACTCTTGATAAAGTATTGCAACCTGCTGGTGTGGCTGTTGTAATAGAGGCATCTCATATGTGTATGATGATGCGAGGAGTACAGAAACAAAATTCAGTGACAACAACTTCTGGATTCAGAGGAGCATTCGAAAATATCGAAACGCGTACTGAATTTTTAAAATTGATCAGTTCTAGCTTATCTTAATTTGGCATACTTATTGCCTTGTATGGTGTAAATTAATATTATTTAAATGAACACAACACAACCAGAAATTTACACAACATCACAAGAAACTGATACTAAAAAATACAAAATGCTCGCTTTGAGTCTTTTGTTTGATGCCATTGGAATGTTATCTTTTACTATCCCCTTTATTGGCGAATTTGGAGATATCGTTTGGGCGCCTATTTCGGCTCTACTCATTTATAAAATGTACAGAGGGGCTGAAGGTAGAATAGGAGGAATGGTATCTTTCTTTGAAGAATTGATACCAGGGTTAGATTTTATTCCAACATTCACCCTTACATGGATTTATAAATATGTTATCAAGAAAAGAAAGAGCTAAACCTCTTTCTTGAATAAGAAGCCTAGTCCAACGCGCCGGAGAAACTTTTTTTCAAAATTCCAGAAAAATTTAAATTGCCCAAATAACCAACCTACAATGGGTAAGGTTATTTGGTATATTGGAAAAATCAATAGTAATCTTATCGGCATATAAAGCCATGAAGGATGTACCGTTTCTCTTGTAATACCTAAAAATTCTGTTACAGGTTTTGCAACCCAAGCAGAAAATGAGCCGTTAATAGCGAAAACGATTAAAATGGCAACTATGGCCCAATTACTTTCGATTCCCCAACGTTCTTTTAATTTCTCCATAAAAATAGAGAACAAAAATAATTCTAAAAATTGGAATAAAAAATAGAAAATTGACTTTCTAATTTACAAAGCTACCGGTAAATTAAATACGAAGGAACTACCTTCTTTAGGTTTACTAAGTACCGTGATGGTCGTTCCATGTAAATCCATTATTTTCTTTACAATAGCGAGACCTAAACCGGATCCTTGTTTTTTAGAATTTTTGTTCACCTGTTTATAACGATCAAAAATAAACGGCTGCTCATTTTTTGGAATTCCAGCACCAGTATCAGAAATATTAATTTCAATATTTTTATCTTTTCGCTTTATAGATAATGTAACAGAACCACTTGACTGCGTGTATTTTATTGCATTTTCAATGAGGTTTTGTAAGGCTCTTTCTACCAAACTTACATCTGCAAATACCATACTATTTTCCTCTCCTTTATCTAATGATAGAGATATATTTTTTTGATCAGCGATCACCTTAAATTTTGCAATCAAATCATAGGATAATTCAGTTATCGAAAATGGCTCCTTAACGGGGGTTACTTGCTCAGCTTCTAATTTAGAGTATTCAAAAAGTTGGTTTATTAGTTTTGATAATTTGTCAATATTTGAATGCGTAATGTCCAAGTACTCTTCCTTCTCATTTTCAGAAAGTGAGTCCTTTTTCATTTGCAAGGTTTCTACATACCCTTTTAAAACCGCTAATGGCGTTCTTAAGTCATGCGATACATTCGCTATTAATTCTCGTCTTAGCGTATCTACCGATTTCATTTGATCTATATTACCGACAATAGTGTCTGCCATGTTGTTAAATGAATTCGCAAAGACTTCTATATCTGATTTTTCAGGATCCTTAATACGTGCCTTTAAATCTCCTTCTTGAAATCGGCGAACAATGCCGGTCATTAAACGTAGGTTTTTAGTTAAAAACCAAATACTAGATAAGCCTACTAGTAGTGCAAACAGCATGGTCAATAGCGTAGTGCCAACACCTAGTTTAATGAAATATTTTCCAAGTAAATTGTCACTAACTAATTGAAATTCCTTTCCCGCTAAGATAATGTACATATATCCTTCGCGCCCGTTTTGATTAAACGAAGCGGCTGAGAATATTGTTTTTGTAGTAGCATTTCTGGGATTATCACCTAATATGTAATTTTCGCCTTTATCATCAATGAAAGATCGAATAGGAGCTAATGAAACGCTTTTGGCTGGAGCATCGTCACTATGATCTAGAACAACTGAGTATAATATTTCACCTTTATCATCTAATAAATAGACCTCTATACTTCTGTTTACGGCCATCATATCATGCATTAAATCACCGAATAATGGTTTATTAACGCTCCCATCATCAAGAAAAGGAGAAGCATTTTGAAATTTTTCTTCAATGATATGACTTGCAATATTTGCGTTCACACGTTGCGCAGTTGCCTGATTATATTTATTTGCAAAGTAGCCAGTGATAAAAACATAAGAGGCTGCCATTAAAAAGATAATAGAAATAAATGCGAGCCATAGTTTTTTGACTAATCTTGGAGTTAATGTTTTTTCGGAAGTAATCATAAGGTAATATCTTCATTAAATTTATAACCAACACCCCAGGTCGTGAGAATGTAATTTGGGTTCGCCATATCTGATTCAATCTTCGCTCTTAGGCGATTTATATGGGAATTCACTGTATGTTCATATCCTTCAAAATTATATCCCCAAATAATATTTAAAAGTTCAGACCTTGTATAATTTCTACCTGGGTTTGAGGCCATTAAAACTAATAATTCAAATTCTTTTGGGGAGAGTTCGATTTTTTCTTGATCTAATAAAACTTTACGTTTAGTAATGTCAATAGACAACGATCCGAAAGACAATGAAGAAATAGTTTTTTCATTTTGTGCAGTAGCACTAGTTCTCCTTATTACTGCTTTGATTCTTGCTAAAAGTTCTCTAATACTAAATGGCTTTGTCATATAATCGTCAGCACCAATCTCTAAACCTAATACACGATCAATCTCCTCTGATTTAGCCGTAAGCATTATGATGGGAGTATTTTTGGTCGCTCGCAATTTTTTACAAACTTCTATACCATCCATACTGGGCAGTGTTAGATCTAATAAAATAAGGTCGTAATCATTTTTCAAGGCTAATTGCAAACCCTCTTCTCCATCCATAATACTATCAGTGCTATAAATAGTTGTTGTAAGATGTATTTCAAGCAATTTTATGATCTCAGGATCATCTTCGATTATAAGAATTTTTTTCATAAATGATATATGTTACGAAAGAAGTTAAAAAGTATCACAAAGTTATCACAGAATGTTCTCAAAAGTTTAAGGTCTTGTGACCTTCACGTTATTTGATCACTGTTAATTTGTGTACATAGCAAATATAGAAAATGCTCATTTATCAGTTAATGGCATTTTCATACTTAAATAATTACATACTTTTTATTAACCTATTCAAAAACGAAGCAATGAAAACAAAACTACATTTTTATCGGTGTTCTTTGAGAACACTCTTCTTTAACAAATGGCAAATAGCCATTTTTACTCTTCTAAGCGTCATTTTTAACACAGAAATGTTCGCTAATAATAGTTTGGAACATAACGCATTAGACATGAATGTCGCATTAGAGTTTGGATGTGATGGAGGACAAATAACGGGTGGCCCTTTCGAATTTTGTGTTGGAGATGGACAAGCAGATAATGTTTCTGGTATTGAACTTACCGGTAATGATGGTCAAAATTCTCAATGGGTAGTTACAGATAGCACTGGTAAGATTTTAGGATTACCATCTTCTCCAGAAGCTGTAGATTTCGATGGCGCTGGTGCTGGTTTATGTTTGATATGGCATTTGAGTTATTCGGATGGTCTTACAGGATTAGCTATGGGCAATAATGTAAATAGTGATCTTAAAGGTGTATATAGCTTTTCAAATTATATTCGAGTATACAGAAATCAACCAGAGGGTGGAACTATAGAAGGTGGACCTTTCGAATTTATTGTGGGAGATGGAAAAGATGATTTTGTTTGGGTCGGCATAAATGGTGCCAGTGGAGCAAATGCCCAATGGGTAATAACAGATGAAGATGGAGTTATTTTAGGATTACCAGGAAACCCAGAGACGGTTAATTTTGAAGAAGCTGGAGAAGGTATATGCCTAATATGGTATTTGAGTTATACAAATGGACTTACAGGATTAACTGTTGGTAACAATGCAACAACTGATTTGTCAGGTTGTTACGATTTTTCTGACCCTGTTAAAGTTGTAAGAAAGGAAAAAATTGATGGAGGTGAAATTACTGGAGGCCCTTTCACATTTTGCGTGGGTGATGGAGTTGCTGACAATGTTTCAGGAATAGAATTGACATGGGACAGTGGTACAAACTCTCAGTGGGTTATTACTGATGATAAAGGAAAGATATTAGGATTGCCAGCTACACCAGACGCTGTTAATTTTGATGGCGCAGGAGCAGGTACCTGTTTGATATGGCACTTAAGTTATGCCGATGGTTTAACTGGTTTAGCAGAAGGTAATAACGCCTTAACGGATTTAAAGGGTAACTATGATTTTTCAAACAATATTCATGTTTATAGAAATCAACCAGAGGCGGGAGAGATCAGTGGTGGTCCATTTGAGTTCTTTGTAGATGGAGAGGTTGATAATGTATCAGGTATTACCTTAGATGGTACAGGAGTTGGAAGCAATAGTACTTGGGTGATTACAGATGATACAGGTAAGATATTAGGATTACCACCAACATTAGCAGCAGTAGAAGGCGTAGACTTCGATGGAGCAGGAGCAGGTACTTGTTTAATATGGTACTT